>CAVPAT010000001.1:0-798885 GCA_963701625.1 uncultured Acidimicrobiia bacterium
TGGCACCGCGCTTGCAATTCCTCCTTCCCATGACCACAACCAGCGTGGACCGAAGCTCGACGAGCTCGAGAAACCGCCACCTTGCCGCCGCTGCCGCCGCGAGGTTGCACACCAGCTCCCGCAACCCCTGGCGACAGAATCCCCCGGGCGCCGACGATCGTCGTGCTGTCGTGCTGCTCGCGCTGCTCACGCTGGGCGCCTGCGGCGGCGAGCTCGAGCCCGAGGCCGAGGGGCCGCCCGACGGCATCGACGCGATCCAGCACGAGCTCTCCAGCATCAACTGCACGGAGACCAAGGCCACGGGCTACGTCTCCGGCAAGGCCTTCACCATCACCGTGGTCACCGTGGACGGCAAGAAGGTGGAGACCAAGACCGCCAACGCCTACTACGTGATGGCCCAGGCCGCGGCCGCGGCCGGCGTCGAACCTCAAGGTGGTCAGCGGCTTCCGCACCATGGCCGAGCAGACCTACCTCTACAACTGCTACACGAACTGCAGCTGCAACAGCTGCAACCTGGCGGCCAAGCCGGGCTACAGCAACCACCAGAGCGGCCACGCCCTGGACCTCAACACCTCGTCGTCGGGCGTCTACAGCTGGCTCAACGCCCACGGCGGCGACGCTACGGCTTCAAGCGCACCGTGCCCAGCGAGAGCTGGCACTGGGAGTGGTGGGGCGGCGGCCCGGGCGGCGGCCCCTGCGGCGACGAGCCGACCTTCCCGAAGCTGACGATCAACTCGGCCAAGGCGACCACGCTCGCGGGGCAGGCGCGCGACTTCTGCAAGGCGGGCGAGAGCGAAGGGATCTTCGACTGGTGGCGCGGGCAGCAGGTGCCCGTGAGCGTCGACGTGAAGAACGGCGGCAGCGCGGTGGCGCAAGAACGTGGACGGTCGGGCTCTGGGCCCAGGAGCCCCACGTGAAGGTCGCGAGCTGGCGCATCTCTCAGCGACTGGAAGACCGGCGGCGAGCCGTTCAAGGTCAACGACACGGACGACCTGCAGTCGATCCCGCACGACAGCCCGGGCAAGACCTTCACGCTCAACCTCGGGTCGATCTCCGCCCGGGGAGACCAAGCGCGTGAAGCTCATGGTCGCCGCCGAGAGCCGAGCCTCGGCGCCGTGGACCACCCGGAGCATCCGCGCCTGGGTGGCCCACGTCGACGACTTCTACGAGAAGAGCGACTACACGGCCAAGCCGAACAACGTGAAGAGCTACCAGCGCAGAACGGCGGCGACCTCAAGGCGGCCTTCCAGTCCGACGTGCTGGCGAGGAGCGCTGCGACGGGGTGGACGACGACTGTGACGGGGAGGTGGACGAGGACCCTGCGGCGGCGACGCGGCGCGGCGCGGACGCGGGCGGGGGCACGGAGGCGGATGCGCAGATCGATCCGAACGCCGACGCGGGGGTGACCCCCGACACCTTGAGCGCGGGCGACGGCGCGACGGGCGGCGGGGAGGCCCTGATCAACGGCGAGGGCTGCAGCGTGGCGGGCGAGGCGGGCGGCGCGCTGCTGCCGTCATTGTTGCTGCTGGGCCTGCTGCTGCCGATCGGGCGCCGGGAGGTTGGAGGGCTGCGAGCTGTTGACCAGCGCCGTGCCGTAATCGCGGGTGGAGGAGAAGGTGAGCCAGAGCAGCTTGCGCCCCTTGTAGGTCTGGACGAAGGGTGACCAGCGGGCCCAGGAGTTGCGCAGCCCGCTGCCGCTGTTGGCCTGCGTCAGCTGGATCGGCCGCCGTCGGCGACGCTCACGACGAACAGCGTGGCGTCGTCGTCGCTGTAGCTGTCTCCGCTGGAGCGGTTGAAGACGATCGCTTGCCCGTCGGGTGAGTAGGCGGGGTAGTAGTTGTTCTCCGCGGCGCTGCCCTGCACCAGGACCGTCGGCGCGCCGAGGGTCGTGCCGCTCAGCGGCGCGGTGACGATGCTGCCGCCCGAGAAGACCCAGTCGAAGGTGTGCTGGGCCGGCCGGACGAAGGCGAGGCTCTTGCCGTCGGGCGAGACGTCAGGCATGGTCGCCTTGCCGCCGGTGCTCAGCGTCGCCAGCTCGCTGCCCGTGGTGGGGTCGCGCGCCGAGAGCACCCCCTTGGACGAGGTGATCAGGTGCTTGCTGTCCGGCGTGTAGACCTGGAAGTTGGCGTAGTAGCTCTTGCTGGCGGTCAGCAGGCGCTTGGAGACGTCGAGGATTCCCGCGGGGCCGTCGCCGCCGGTGAAGGTGACCGCCATCCGCGTCCCGTCGCGGGAGAGCGCTCAGGGAACTGCGCCAGGACGCGCCCCGCGAGCGAGATGTCGCGCGTCTCGATCTCCACCCCCGCGGCCTTCGCGAACGCCTGGACGATGGGCAGGAAGGAGTACGTCGCGAGGAGCGGGGCCTCGTCGGTCAGGGTGTAGATGATCTTCGAGGTCATGGGAGCAGTTGCGCTTTCCGCCGAGGTTGTACCGATCGCTGGTCGGACCCCGACGTTATTCGGTCGGCCTCGTGATCACGACTGGGCATCCTGCGTTGCGCACCACGTAGTCCGACACGGAACCCAGCACGGCGCGCTTCACCCCGCCGTGACCTCGTGTCCCGAGCACGATCGCGAGCGCCGCTGCTGTGCAGCCAGTTCGCACAGCGCACTCCCGGCGGGTCCGTCGAGCACCACCGTCTCCGCGTCAGGTCGCTCGACGCCTGCGCCGGTCGCACGGAGCACGTCCTCGGCTTCGGCGACTGACGCCGCTTCGGTCGCCCGAAACTCGTCCTCGGTCATCACCCCGCCGGCCATTCCGCTGCCGGTCACCAGACCGATGTCTCCCCGCTCGATGGCGATCGCAATCACCAACGCCTCGTCGGCGGGGAGGAGCGCCAGCCCCTTACGCAGCGCCCCGATCGACGCATCCGATCCATCGGTTCCTGCGATCAGCACGGGTGGAATCTAGCGGCCGTCGACCTTGCCGCCCCGTGCACCGGTATCCCTCGGGTCAGCCGGCGTCCGATTCGCCACGACGGCTGACCCATGTTGACGAACACCATCTCCGAGGGCGGCACCGACTCGAATTGGCCACAGGACCTGCTCCACCTTCCGGTGGGTGCCATAGATATGATTTTATGAGTGTGTTGTATATAAGGTGATTCGTATCGTGTATCATCGCGACCACTGAAAGGGAGTACCCCTCGAGGCCAGTCGTCAAGACGTCCCGCAAGGGGCCGGCGTGGCCAGTCCGAGAAACCGGACGGGGAGACTTTCGGCATCGTCAACTTCGTCGTGTGCTGAAAGGAATCCCGTGTTCACCAACGCTCTCAAGACCTTCACGCTGCTGGCCGGCCTCGCCGGTGCGTTCATCCTGCTCGGCTCGGTCCTGGGTGGCCCAACGGGCATCGTGATCGGTGCCGTGTTCGGATTCGGATTGGTCGGCGCTTCGTACTGGTTCTCGGATCGTTTGGCCGTTCGATCCGCCCAGGCCCTAGAAGTCCTCCCTGGTCAACTGGATTGGCTGCAGTCCGACCTGGCTGTGCTCGCCGATCGCGCCGGGATGGCGACCCCACGCCTGTTCGTGTCACCCGATGATCAACCGAACGCATTCGCCACCGGTCGCAACGAGCGCACCGCGGTCGTCTGTGTCACCAGGGGGCTGATCGCGACGCTTGACCGTGACGAGGTACGTGGCGTTGTGGCGCACGAGGTAGCGCACGTACGGCATCGCGACATCCTGATCGGATCGATCGCTGCGGCCGTGGCGACTGGCATTTCGATGCTGGCGAACCTGGCGATGTTCGCCTCGATGTTCGGAGGCGGATCCGACGATGACGAAGCACCGAGCCCGCTGGCCGCCATGGTGCTCGCGCTCGTCGCTCCCGTGGCCGCCTCCTTGATGCAGATGGCGCTTTCACGCTCACGCGAGTTCGAAGCGGACCGGGTCGGTGCTGAACTCGTCGGCGACCCTCGCCCGCTGGCGTCTGCGCTCGCAAAGCTCGAACGTGGCGCCCGTGCGGTGCCGATGGACGTGACGCCGGCACAGGCCACCGCCTACATCGTGAATCCGTTGACGGGACGTGAGGTGAAGTTCTCGAACCTGTTCCTCACACACCCGCCGACCGAGGCCCGCATCGCGGCGCTCCTCGCTCGCGCGCCGGCCTCGGCACGTCGATGATGAACGCAACTGCTGCTCCGCCCGACGCCGCAGGCATCAACGCTCGCGAGGGCACCGACTGGTATCAGATGTCGGCGATTGCGGTGCTGGAGGCGCAGCGGTCGTCCCTGGACGGACTGGACCCGGAGGATGCTGAGCGGCGTCTGGCCGAGTTCGGTGCGAACGAGTTGATCGACAGCGGCTCGAGCCACCCGCTGAAGATCGTCTGGCAACAGATCTCAGCGGTGATGGTCTTGATCCTCATCGGCGCGGCGCTGCTCTCACTGGCCCTCGGCAAGTTCCTCGAGGCGGGCGCGATCGGCGCGATCATCGTGCTGTTCACGTTGTTGGGCTTCTTCCAGGAGTACCGGGCCGAGCGCGCGATCGCCGCGCTGCGCCAGATGTCGGTGCCGACGGTCAAAGCGCGTCGCCTGCTGGTTGGACGATGGGACTCCCTGCGGCCCAGCTCGCCCCCGGCGACGTGGTGCAACTCGAGGCCGGCACCGTCGTGCCCGCCGACCTCCGCCTCATCGAGGTTGCGAACCTCCGGATCGAAGAAGCCACTTTCGACCGGCGAGTCCGAACCGGTCGACAAGCACACCGATCCGATCGATCGGCCAGATGTCGCGTCGGCGACCGTCGATGTCTAGCGTTCAGCGGCACGCAGGTCTCGGCGGGTCGCGGTCTCGGTGTCGTCGTGGCCACCGGCATGCGGACCGAGCTCGGCCGGATCGCGACACTCCTGCAAGGTGTCAAGATCGAATCAACGCCGTTGCAGGTGCGGCTCGATCGCGTCGGCAAGCAGCTCGCTCTCGCCGGGATCGCCGTCGCCGCGCTCGTCGTTGCGATGGGCGCGTTGGGAGGCGAGTCCGCGTTCGGACCTGGCACTCACCGCCATCAGTGTCGCGGTTGCGGTGATTCCCGAGGGTCTGCCCGCCGTGGTCACCTTCACGCTCGCGATCGGAGCGCAACGGATGCTGCGACGCAACGCGCTGATCCGGAAGCTGCCTGCGGTCGAGACGCTTGGTTCCGTCACGGTGATCTGCTCGGACAAGACCGGCACGCTCACTCAGAACAGGATGGCGGTGACGGCACTCCATGTGGAGGGCGTGCGTGCCAGCCGTCGACCCTGGAGCAGCGATCGACCTCGCGAGTTGGAACAGCTCACAGCGTCTGCTGCTCGCCGCGGTCGCCCTGTGCAACGACGGTGAGGCCGAACTCTCCGACGACGGCACGTGGTCGATGATCGGCGACCCGACCGAAACTGCGCTCCTCCAGCTCGCAGCGAACGCCGGCCTCGACGTGCGGGCCCTTCGTGCGGCAGTTCCGAGAGTCGGCGAGAACCCGTTCGATTCGGGCCGAAAACGTATGAGCACGGTCCATGGGCCGGTCGCCCGCCGACACCCGCGATCGCCCCGGTGCTCGAAGGCATCGAAACCGCCCGCTCGTTCGCATTCACCAAGGGCGCAATCGATAGTCTCGTGGCCCACGTGGACCACATCCGAACCGTCGACGGAATCGTTCCCTTGAACGACCAGCAGCGAGGGTCGCTGCTCGCGGCGAACGACGAGATGGCTGCCGCGGGGCTGCGTGTGCTCGGCGTCGCCTACCGTGACTTCGCCGAGCCGGCGGTGGCCGCGACCGCCATGGTCACCGACGCCGAGACCTCGCTCACGATCATCGGCCTCATCGGCCTCATCGACCCCCCGCGCCGCGAAGTTCGAGACGCCGTTGCCGTGTGCCGCACCGCGGGCATCCGGCCGGTGATGATCACGGGGGACCATCCGCTGACCGCCAAGGCCATCGCCGAACAGCTCGGGATCGCCACCGATGAGCGGGTGCTGACAGGACTCGATCTCGATCAGCTGACCGACGCCGAGTTCGCGGTTGCCGCCTCGGAGGTTTCGGTGTTCGCGCGAGTGTCACCCGAACACAAGCTCCGCATCGTCGGATCGCTCCAGGCGCAGCACCAGGTCGTCGCGATGACCGGAGACGGCGTCAACGATGCGCCTGCGCTCAAGCAGGCGGAGATCGGTGTTGCCATGGGCATCACCGGCACCGACGTCACCAAGGAAGCCTCCAGCATGGTGCTCCGCGACGACAACTTCGCGACCATCGTCGCCGCCGTTGAGGAAGGCCGGGTGATCTACGACAACCTACGCCGATTCGTCAGCTTCGCCGTCGCCGGCAACCTCGGCAAGATCATCGTCATGCTCGGCTGGCCGATCCCGTACCTGCTCGCGGGAGGCGAACTCGATGCCGCCGTCGCGCTCCTGCCCCTCCAACTTCTGTGGCTCAACCTGATGACCGATGGCCTCCTCGGACTGTCCATGGGCGTCGAGCCCGCCGAACGCCGCGTCATGCAACGCGCCCGACACCGACCTTCCGCCAGTCTCTGGGCGGACGGGCTCGGACGCCAAACGGTTTGGATCGGCGCGCTCATCGGCCTCGCCTCACTCGGCATCGGCTTCATCTATCGAGAGACCGGTCACGCTGAATGGCAGACCATGATCTTCACCACCCTCGCGTTGATGCAGGTATTCCAAGCCTTCGGCACCCGATCGCGAACCGAGTCGCTTCGGACCATCGGGTTCACCAGCAACCGGGTGATGCTCGCCATCGCCTCATTCGTCGTCACACTCCAACTCGCCGCGCTCTACACCCCACTCAAGGACTTCCTCAAACTCGACCGCCTCGGCGCGATAGACCTCACCATCTGTTTCGGCCTCGGCCTCGGACTGCTGGTCGTCCTCGAGACCCACAAGCACATCGCCCGCGCCCGTCGCGTCGGTGCGAGGCGTGCCACCTGACGAACACCCGACGGAAGCCACCAGTCGTGGGCTTCCCGGTCTTTCCAGACGTGGCGTGGCAGGTTCCGATCTGCGACCTTCGGGTTATGGGCCCGACGAGCGCTCACCCTGGCGCGCCCGCAGCTCGCCGCCGTGCTCCCGCACGACCGCGTCGATGCATCGGCGGCGGAGCTTGGCCAACTCCTTGTCCCCGAGGGTGCGGTCCGGGGCGCGGAACCGCAAGGCCAACGCCAGGCTCCGACGGTCGGCGCCCAGACTTTCGGCCCGGAACTCGTCGAAGACGTGCACGTCCTCGATCACCTCGCCACCCGCGGCGCGCAGCGTCGCGACCACCGTGGCAGCCGCGGTGGACTCGTCCAGAACGAAGGCGAGGTCGACCGTCGCCGCCGGATAGGTCGACAGCGGTCGGAAAGCACGGTCTCGGAGACTGCCGGCCAGCAGGCCGTCCAGATCCAGTTCCAGCGCGACCGCCGGTGCGGCGGACCGGAAGGACCGCAGCAGTACGGGGTCCAACTCGCCGATGACACCGATGCCGACGCCGTCGACCACGACCGACGCGGCCGCGCCGGATCGGTAACCAGGATGATCGGCGGGTTGGGTCACGGCATCCGCCAGCCCGAGCGCGTCAACCACGGCACCGAGGATGTCCGTGGCGTCGTACACGTCGATCGGGCGATCCGGCTCCGCCGGCGCGCGCCGCAGATTGCCGGTGAGGACGACCGCGAGGTGATCGCGCTCGTCCGGGAGGATCTGGCCCTCCGGTGGCATGCGGAAGACGTGACCCATCTCGAAGAATGCCAGGTCGGCCAGCCCGTAGCTGGTGTTGCGCGCGGCCGCACGCAGGAGGCCCGGCAGGATCGCCGGTCGGAGCACCGGTTCCTCGGCGTTGAGGGCGTTGGTCGCGCGAACCGTTGCGTCGGTGGAGAGCCCGCAACGCTCCAGGTCCGCCTCCGCGATGAGCGGCAGCGTCATCGCCTCACGTAGTCCGAGACCGACCATGACGTCGGCCACCAATCGGCGCGACCGTTGCCGAGGCGTGAGTCCGCCGCCCTGCTCGGTCGTGGCCGGGAGTGTGCGCGGAATGGTGTCGAGGCCGATCCGCCGCCCGACTTCCTCCACGATGTCGATCTCGCGGGTCAGGTCCGGCCGGAACGTCGGCGCGATCGGCGTCGGAACGCGCCGTCGGCGTTCCGGCGATCTCCGCGACCTCGATACCGAGGGCGGGCAGGGTGGCACGGATCTCCTCCGCATCGAGCGAGAGACCGAGCACCGCGTTGACCCGCGCCGGCCGGACCCGAATATGTTCGCGCTCCACGACCTCGGGGTACTCGTCAACGGCCGGTCCCGCCGCGCCGCCCGCCACCTCGGCCAGCAGTTCCACGATGCGGTCGGATGCCCGCAATACGCCGTTCGGGTCCACGCCCCGCTCGAAGCGGGCGCTCGCCTCGGAGCGAACGCCGAGTCGTCGCGAGGTCCTCGAGATCCCCATCGGTGCGAAGCACGCGACCTCGAGGAGGATCTCGGTGGTCCCGTCGTGCACCTCGGCCTCGGCCCCACCCATGATCCCGGCGACGGCCTGGGGCCGGCGTTCGGCATCGCAGATGACCAGATCATCGGGCGTGAGGCGCCGCTCGACGTCGTCCAACGTCGTCAGGCGTTCGTCGTGCTCCGCGCGACGCACGACAAGGCCCCGACCACGCAGACGCCCGAGATCGAAGGCGTGCGACGGTTGCCCACGCTCGAGCATCACGTAGTTCGTGACGTCGACGACGTTCGAGATCGGGCGCATGCCGGCGAGCGCGAGTCGGCGCTGCATCCAGTCCGGCGACTCCCCCAGCGCGACCGCGACCCGCCGAACGGTGAACCGTGGAGCCAGATCCGGGGCTTCGACGATGATCGACACGTCGTCGGAACCACCCTCCAACGCGATCTCCGGATCGGGAACTGTCAACGGCATGCCGAAATGAGCAGCCAGGTCCCGAGCAACGCCGACGATCGACATGGCATCCGAGCGGTTCGGCGTGACCGACACGTCGAAGACGACGTCCTGCGGCCCCAACACGTCACGGACGTCAGCACCCAACGGCGCGTCAGCCGCCAACGGCAGGATGCCGTCGTGCTCGTCACCGAGCCCGAGTTCGCGGGCCGAACACAACATGCCGTCGGACCACTCGCCCCGGATCTTGCGCCGTTCCAAGCGGAACCCGCCGGGCAACGACGCGCCCGACGGCGCGTACGCGACGACCATGCCACCGACGACGTTCGGTGCGCCGCACACGACCGTGGTCGTGCCGTCGCCGAACTCGATGTCACAGAGCTGGAGCTTGTCCGCGTTCGGATGGGCTCGGACGTCGTTGATCCGGGCGACCTTGACCCCCTGGATCTCCTCGCCCGGGGCCTCGAGTCCCTCCACCTCGAGGCCGAGCCGGTCCAGCGCTTCGCCGATCACCCGCGGCTCTTCCGCGAGCGGCACGAAGTCTCGGAGCCAGGACAGTGGGACGCGCATCGTCAGTACCGGGAGAGGAATCGGTCGTCGTTGTCGAAGAAGGTTCGGATGGGCTCGACCCCGTAGCGCAGCATCGGCATCCGCTCGAGACCGAACCCGAACGCGAAACCGGTGTACTCCTCGGCGTCGATCCCGACCGCCGCGAACACGTTGGGGTCCACCATCCCGCAGCCGCCGAGCTCGATCCATCCGGTCTGCGAACAGACCCGACATCCCGCGGCATCGCAGAACACACAGGTGATCGCGAACTCCGCCGACGGTTCGGTGAAGGGGAAGAAGCTCGGCAACAACCGCGAGGTGACTTTCTTGCCGAAGTACGCGCTCGTGAAGGTCTCCAGCGTCCCGGCCAGATCACCGAAGGTGAGACCCCGGTCGACGGCCAACCCCTCGATCTGGTGGAACACCGCCGAGTGGCGCGCGTCGACGGTCTCGTTGCGGTAGGTCCGGCCGGGCATCACCGCGTAGATCGGCGGCGGCTGTTGTTCCATCAGCCGCACCTGGACCGGCGACGTGTGCGTCCGGAGCAACACCTGTTCGGGGGCGCCGAGATCGACGTAGAGAGTGTCCTGCATGGCCCGGGCGGGGTGGCCCGGCGGGAAGTTCAACGCCTCGAAGTTGTGCCAGTCGTCCTCGACCTCGGGGCCCTCCGCGACCCGATAGCCGAGGCTGACGAAGACATCCTCGAGTTCCCGCTGACATTGGGTGACGAGGTGGTAACTCCCCCGCCGGCGACCGTGGCCGCCAAGGGTGAGGTCCACCGCAGGCCCCTGTACCGATGGCGGGCCGAGCGCGCCCGCCGCGTCGTCGAGCGCCGCTTCGACCGCCTTGACGTACTCGGTCACCGCCTTGCCCATCACGGGCCGCGCCGCCGGGTCGAGGGTCTTGATGGATTCGCGGGCCCGTTGCGCAACGCTGCCCTTGCCGACGAAGCGCTTCCGGAGCTCGGCCAGGCCCTCCGGAGCTGTCCGCCGCGGCGATGGCGGCATGCGCCGCGTCGAGATCCAGCTCCGAGACGTCCATGAGTGGCCCGGAGTCTAGAGAACCGGGTTGCCGGGGCCGTGGGCATTGCCCCGGACCGCTCCTCCCCCGCAAGATGGCCGGACCGGGTTCGGGTCATCCTCGTGCTTGGCGGGCGGCCTCGAAGATCAGCACACTGGCCGCGACCGCCACATTGAGACTCTCGGTGGGTCCGGCCATCGGAATGCGAACGGTCTCATCGATCAACGACATCAAGGCCGGATCGAGGCCATGGGACTCGCTGCCGACGACGAGCGCGACGGCACCGGCGAGCTTCGCCGCTGTGTACTCGTGCTCGCCGCTGACCGTTGCGGCCACCGTGCGCCAGCCGCGTGCCCGCAGCGAGGCCATGGCGGTTTCGTCGCCGGCGAGGATGGGCAGCCCCAACACCGCGCCGGCAGAACCACGCACGACCTTGGGGTTCCACGGGTCCACACCACCCAGGGCGACCACGGCCCTCGCGCCGGCGGCCTCCGCGCTGCGCACGATGGTCCCCAGATTCCCCGGATCGGCCACGCCCGCGGTGACGACAACGAGTCCGAGCCCGAGATCACTCAGTCGTGGCGCGGCCGGCGTGGCCGCGACCCCGAGCACCGGTTGGGGCGTTCGCGTCGAGCCCAACTTCTCCAAGACGCCTTCGCGCAACTCCCGGACGCGACCTCCGGCGGCTTCGAATCCGTCGACGAGTTCCCGGAACGACTGGCGCGCGCCCGGACCGAGATAGACCGTCTCGAGCGGAACCCCGCGGCTCCGGGCCTCGGCGACGAGCCGCGGACCTTCGAGCACGAAACACTGTTCGGCGCGACGGGCGGCCGGATCGCGCAACAACTCGCGGAGCCGGCGAGCTTCCGGATGGCGAGGGCCGATCGAGTCCACGACGATCGGACCGGAGTCGTCAGGCGGCTTCGAGTGCCCCGCGCGCCGCGGTCACGAGGGCGCCGAACGCCTCCCGGTCGCGGACGGCGAGGTCGGCCAGAACCTTCCGGTCCACTTCGACCTCAGCAACCTTGAGCCCGGCGATGAAACGCGAGTAGCTGATGCCTTCTTCGCGACACGCGGCGTTGATGCGGATGATCCAGAGCTTGCGGAACTCGCCCTTGCGCGCCCTGCGGTCGCGGAACGCGTACTGGCCGGAGTGCATGACCTGCTCGTTCGCGGCCCGACGGTGGCGACTGCGCGAACCCGAGTAGCCCTCGGCGCGTTCGAGCACCGCACGGCGGTGCTTCTTGGACTGGACTGCGCGCTTCACGCGTGCCATGGGGAACTCCTTGGATCGGGGACGGCCGCCCGGCGACCGTCGAGTGCAGCGTGCGGTCAGGCGCGGCCGAGGAGGCGTTCGACGTGCTTCTTGTCGCCGCCGGTCACTTCGGCGCCCCGGGCCAGACGACGGGTGCGCTTGGTCGGCTTGTGCTCGAGCAGGTGAGCGCGGAACGCCTTGCGGCGGCGCACCTTGCCGCTGCCGGTGATCTTGAACCGCTTCGCGGCTCCTCGGTGGGTCTTGACCTTGGGCATCTCAGGCTCCTGCTGGGGCGGCGTCGTCCGCGCCGGCCGTCTCGTTGGTCGCCTTGGCCTTGACCGGCTTCGGCTTCTTCTGGGGGTTGAGCACCATCGTCATGTTGCGACCGTCCTGGCGGGGCGCCGACTCGACCATGGCGATCTCGCCGACGTCGGTGGCCAGTTGGTCGAGGATCTTGCGACCGAGTTCCGGGTGGGCCATCTCGCGCCCTCGGAACATGATCGTGACCTTGACCTTGTGACCTTCGCCCAGGAACTGCTCGACCTTCTTGGTCTTGGTGCGGTAGTCGTGGGTATCGATCTTGGGTCGGTATTTCATCTCCTTGACCACCACGTTGGTGGCCTTCTTGCGAGATTCCTTCCGACGCTGCTGCTGCTCGTACTGCCATCGCCGGTAGTCCATGATCTTGCAGACCGGCGGGGTGGAGTTGGCGCCGACCTCGACGAGGTCGAGTTCGGCCTCACGGGCAATGGCGAGCGCTTGGGGGAGGGCTTTGACGCCGAGCTTCTCGCCGGCCTCACCGATCAACAGGACCTCGCGAGCCGCGAATGCGGTCGTTGATCCGGGCTTCTTCTACAGCAGCGATGTTGGCATCACCTCTCGAATTCGGCACCCGCCGGCGGCTCGCCGGCGGCTGGCATGGAAGCTCCGCCGCGCGACCGACGTTGCCGTCGACCGATTCGAAGAGGACGACCCGGCTCGGGAATCCCGGCCGGGTGGGGAGCCCACTTGCGCGGGGTCCCACTTCCCAACTGACTTGTCGTGGCACGATACCAGGCCAATGAGCAGCCTCTGGACTCCGTACGGTGAGCAACCGGTCGAACCGGACCGACCCGCCACTACTTCCGCCCCCACCGATCAGCCCCCGGCCGGCTTCGCACCCTCCCCTGAGGGTTTCGACGGTCCGGGTGGCGAGGTGAACCCGGAGGACATCGATCCGGAACAGATGCGGGAAATGCTGGCCCGCCTGGCCGCGACACCCGTCGAGATGATCGTGGCCCAGTTCGCGGTGCAACTCCAGGAGATCGCCGTGCTGCACCTCGGACTCACCGCCGAACGGCCGGAGTCGCTCCAGCAAGCCGCGTTGGCCATCGACGCGCTCGCCAGCCTGGTCGAGGGACTCGGTGAACGGCTCGCCCCGAACGACGCGCCACTCCAGCAGGTGCTCGGCCAACTCCGGATGGCCTTCGTCGAGGTCTCGGGTGAGGCCGGCGGAGCACCACCGCCGGCCGGGTGATCCGCAAGTTCCGACTCGCGGCGACGATTCTGTTCGTCGGCCTGTTCGCAGCCGGCGCGCTGGCCGCGGCCACGCTGCTCCCGAAGAAGGAGTTCTCGGTTCCGAGTGTCGTGGTGGACGCGACGCTCGACCCCGACGGGACGTTGCACGTCGTCGAACACATCACCTACGACTTCACCGGCCGATTCAGCTTCGGAACACGACCGATCCCGGTCGGCACCTACACGATCTCGGACATGACCGTGACCGAGCGCGGGGCGGCGGTCGCGAGTTCCGGTGCCCCGTACAACCTCACGTGGTACTTCGACGCCCAGGACGAAACTCGCACCTTCGACATCGCCTACACCGTGCGGGGCGCCGCGACCGTCAGGGAGCGGACGTCGCCGAGCTCTACTGGAAGTGGGTCGGTGAGGATCATCCGACCATCGGCCGCGTCGAGGTGACCCTGCTGGTGCCGCCGGGCGCGGGCGACGTCCAGGCCTGGGGCCATGGGCCGCTGAACGGCACCGTGGACATCGACGATCCCCGCGTCACGTGGGACGCGACCGACGTCGTGCAGGGAACCTTCGTCGAGGGTCGCGTCGCCGTCCCCGCGGCCCGCCTCCCGCAGCTCCCCGCCGGCGTGGGCGCCCGGCTGCCCACCATCGTCGCCGAGGAGACGTCGTGGGCCGACGCCGCCAACGACAACCGGGCCCGCGCGGCCCGCTCCGCGCGTCGCGAACAGCTGGCGCGCGATGCGCTGACGTTCCTGATCCCGTTCCTGGTCCTCGGCGGCGCGCTCGGGTTCTGGGTGATCTGGCGCCGGTGGGGCAAGGAACCCCAGCCGGTACGGCCCGTCGGCGAATACGTCCGGGACCTCCCCGACGATCCGCCCGCGGTCGTCGACGGTCTCCTGCACTGGGGCACCATCGGCGCGGCCGGGTTCTCCGCGACGGTGCTCGACCTCGCCCAACGGGGGTTCCTCACGGTCCGCGAGGTCCGCGTGGACCGCGTCCTGTTGCCCGACCGCGTCGATTACGAACTCACCGAGACCACACAGGACCGGTCCACGATCAAGGCCTTCGAGCGCACGACCCTGGAACAGGTGTTCGCGTCCGGGCCGACCGTGCTGCAGTCGGAGATCGCGAAGTACGCACGGAAGCACCAGAGCGAGGCCCAGGCGCGGTGGAAGTCGTTCCAGGCGAACGCCGGCACGAGCCTGCGCAATCGTCGGTACATCAACGGCGACCGATCCGCGCCGTTCGTGTGCAACATCGGCATCGCCGTCGTCATCGGGCTCGGTGGGGCGGCCGCACTGGCGGTGCGGCTCTGGCCGCTCGGCGTGCTGGCACTGGCGTGGGCCGCCACCCAACTCGCCCTCACACCCTTGCTTCGACAGCGCAGTCCCGAAGGTCACACCCGGGCGCTCGAGTGGCAGGCGGTCCGCCGGTACCTCCGGGACTTCTCCGCGCTCGACGAGGCGCCCGTCGGCCACCTGGTCCTCTGGGAGCGCTACCTCGTATATGCGGCGGTCCTCGGCGTCAGCGAACAACTGGCGCAGGGCCTGGCGGCCCGGATCCCCGATGAACAGCACGCGGAATTCGCACCTTGGTACCACGGGTTCCACGGTGGGCCCGGCGCGTTCGGCTCGATCGGCGACTTCTCGGCCGGCCTCGCCGGTTCGACCGCCGCCTTCACCCCACAGTCGAGCGGGTCGGGCAGTGGCGGCGGCTTCTCCGGTGGGGGCGGCGGCGGTGGGGGCGGCGGCGGAATCGGCGCGGGCTGAACCCGCGCCGATTCCTCACACCATCAGTCCCGGACCAGCGCGATGTCGCGGGCGATGTCCCAGCCTGGCCAGTACGGCACGCCGATCGCCGGGGGCGGGGTTGCGCCACTGCCGACCCGGAAGTCGTGCATGCCGCCGTAAGCGTCGACGGTGAACCCGCCGGTGCCATCGGCCACGAGCGAGCCGCCGCGGATCAGACCCGGGATCCACGCGTTGCCCTTGGGCGCCTCGGGAAGGGTTCCACCGGTGCCGACCTTGAACGGGTGCATCCCGCCGTTCACGTCAACCACGAAGCCCCCGGACCCGTCGGCCGTGAGAGTGATCCCTCGGGCGACGTCCAGGCCGAGCCAATACGGGTTGCCGACCACGGCCGGCGGCTTCGGGTTCGAGCCGAGTGCAAAGGGATGGATGCCGCCGAAGCCGTCGAGGACATAGCCCCCGGTGCCGTTCGGCAGGATCGTCATGGCCCGGGCGATGTCCCAACCGGGCCAGTATCCGACACCGTTGTTCGTCGGCGGGTTCGGGCCGCCGGTACCGACCTTGAACGGGTGCACCCCGCCGAAGCCGTCGAGCGTGTACCCGCCCGTACCGTTGGGCAGCACCGCGACGCCGCGGGCGATGTTCCAGCCCGGCCAGTAGGCCACGCCGGTCGCCGGCGCCGGGGTCGCGCCGGTGCCGACCTTGAACGGGTGCAGACCGCCGAAGCCGTCGAGGAGGTAGCCGCCGGGGGTGCCGGGGGCGCGAGCCGTGATCTCGGTCGTCGCCTTCGTCGAGCCGTACGCATTCGTTGCGGTCAGCTCCACCGCGAAGGTGCCCGCGCTCGTGTAGGTGTGCTGCGGGTTCTGCTGGGTCGAAGTTCCGCCGTCACCGAACTTCCAGGCCCAGCTCGTCGGGCTGCCGCTGCTGCTGCCGGTGAACTGCACCGCCAAGGGGAAGGAGCCGACGATGGGGGTGGCGTTGATCGTCGCCGAGGTCTTCACCAACTCGTAGTGGAGGTAGTTGTCCGGCAAGGCCGGCGAGTCCAGCGCGATCTTCACCTGGGCGGTGTACCCGTTGGGGTGCGTCCGGGGTCAGGGCCTCCGAGGACCACCAGTCGAACCGCATCGTGACGCCGCTGCCGTCGACCGCCTCGACCCAGCCCAGGTGCCCCTTGCCGAGATTCCACTGCGCAATGGAGCCGACGGCCGGGGTCTGATCCACCGGCACGCCGGAGTCGCTGGCCCGGGTCGCCCAGAGGTTGGCGTCGTCGGTCCAGGTGGGCACGATCCCGGTCTGCGCCGAGCCGGTAGGCCACGTAGAGGTAGCAGTTGTGCGGTGTGGTCGGGCAGCCCGACGCGTTCGGGCACCCGTAGGCGTTCTTCATCGACAGCGGGACGTTGAACCCGTCGTACCCAGGCGTGCACCCGTAGAGCGAGTCCGGCCCGCACAGGAACGTCACGCCGACCTCACCGACCGACGGCAGGAGGTTGGTCGTGGTGCCGACGGCGGCGCCGGCGGTCACCGGTGACGCAACCCCCATCCCGACCGAGGTTCCCACGGAAAGCGCGAACACCAATGCCAGTGTTCCGATCTTTCCCGGACGAAATGCGCGCGGACGGTGCACTCTGCTCTCCCAGGTCCAGCCCAAATAGGAAGTTCGGAGCTTACCGTGCGCGCGCTGCGTGAGAAAAGTCCGGAATGCCCATTTCTCCGGAATTTCTCGCGATATCGGGCCGACGAGTCGTGACGCTCAGCCCGCCCGACGCACGTCGGCCGCTTCCCAGTCCCCCCGCCGACCGGCGATCACGGTGAACTCGACCGCCTCGCCGACGCCGATCTCCCGCGTGCCGTCGACCAGCTGGGTGCAATGGAAGAAGAACCGACGCTCCCCGGCCTCGATCGTGCCGACCCCCCGCCGGGCGTCGAACTCGACGACCGATCCGTGCATCAGTGGACGATCTTTGCGATCGGCAGCTCGATGATGTCGCTCGCGCCGTGCTCCTTCAGCGCCGGGATCAGCGTGTTGATCTCGGACTTGGCGACCACGGTCTCCACCGCGAAGGCGTCGCCGCCATAGAGCTTCGAGACCGTCGGCGCCTTGAGTGCCGGGAGCAATCCGATCACCTCGCTGAGGTTGGCCTCCTCGACGTTGAGCTTGACCAGGACCCGGCCCCGGGCTTCGAGGGCGCCGGTGAGCAAGGTCATGAGTTGATCCATGGCCCGACGTTTCTCGGAATCCGCGTGGCTTCCCGGGTTCGCGATCAACTCGGTGTAGGAGGTGACGATCTGGTCGATCACCTTGAGTCCGGCCGCCCGTAACGCCCGGCCGGTCTCGGTGATTTCCACGACCGCGTCGGCGATCTCGGGGATCTTGGCTTCCGTCGCGCCGTACGAGAGCGTGATCTCGGCGTCGACTCCGGCATCGGCGAAGAACCGCCGGGTCAGCTCCGGATACTCGGTCTGGACCCGCACACCGTTCGGAAGGTCCCGTACCGACTCGGCCGCCGAATCGCCCGCCACCGCGAGGACCATCCGGATCGGACGGGCAGTGGCCTTCGAGTAGTGCAACTCGGTCAGCGTCACCACATCTGCCCCGGTCTCCTCGACCCAGTCCCGGCCGGTGATCCCCAGATCGAACAGACCCGACGCGACATACCGCGGGATCTCCTGGGGTCGCAGGACCGACACGTCGAGCACGCGGGGATCGTCGATGGTGCCGCGGTAGTCCACATCCGACCCGCGACTGACCGCGAGGTCGGCATCCTCGAAGAGTTGGAAGGTGGCCCGCTCGAGCGAGCCCTTGGGGAGGACGAGTCGCAACATGAGAGTCTGTTTCTAGTCGCGCGCGGGTGGCAGGGCCCGCAGCAATGCCACCATCTCCAACGCGGTCGCCGCCGCCTCCTCCCCTTTGTGCCCCTCCGAGCCGCCGATACGGTCGACAGCCTGCTCGTGGGTGTTCGTCGTCAGGATGCCGAAGACGATGGGCACGCCGGTGGCCAACGACGCATCCTGGAGCCCCCGGGCCGCCTCACCGGCGACGTACTCGAAGTGCGGCGTGTCGCCCCGGATCACCGCACCGAGACACACGACACCGTCGATGGTGCCGGACCGAGCGAGCGTCTGCGCGATCAACGGCAACTCGAACGCGCCCGGGACCCGCACCACGGTGATGTCGCCCTCGCCGACGCCCTGTGCCGCGAAGGTCCGGCGGGCGCCGGCTTCGAGCGCGCCGGTGATGTCCTCGTTGAATCGACTGACCGCGATCGCGAACCGCATCCCGGCGCCGTCGACGGCATCGGCTGGTGCCGCGTACTCACCCATGGTTCGCCTCCCAATCCTTTCGGTACAACCGGTACAGCACGTGAGGAAGCCCCACATGCTCGACGTCGCGCTCATACACGAAACCAAGCTTCTTCATGACGCCCTGCGACGCCACGTTGTCCACCAGCGTGAACGACACCAACTCATCGAGACCGAGATCCTCGAACCCGATGCGAACCGCTTCCGCGCCGGCCTCGGTGGCGTAGCCACGACGCCAGCAGTCCGACGCCACCGCCCAACCCACTTCGACGCCAGGTCCACCCGTCTCGGTCGCGGTCAACATCGTCCACCCGACCGGCCGAGCGTCTTCACGTTCCCGCAGCACCCACAGACCGAACCCGTGGGAATCCCATTGACCACTCCAGCGGTCAAGGATCCTCGACGATCCGGCCCCCGTCGCGTGGACCGCCGAGGGTCCGGTGCACCTGCGGGTCGGCAAACATCGCCGTGATGAAATCCACGTCTGAGCGCAGAACCCGCGTTGCCCGCAGACGCTCGGTCGTGAACTCCTCGGGGGCTCGCTTCACGCGCCGGCCTCACTCTCCGGCCCATCGAGACCGAGGAGATGACCGAGCTTCGCCTGCTTGGCCCGCAGGTACGCGATGTTCTCGTCGTTCGGCACGATCGAGATCGGCACCCGCTCGACGATCTCGAGGCCGAAACCCTCGAGTCCGCCGTACTTCGCCGGATTGTTCGTCATCAGGCGCATCGTGGTGATCCCGAGATCGACCAGGATCTGCGACCCGATGCCGTATTCGCGCGAGTCCGCCGGGAACCCCAACTCCTCGTTGGCCTCCACCGTGTCGCGCCCCTGATCCTGGAGCGTGTAGGCCCGCAGCTTGTGGCCGAGACCGATGCCCCGACCTTCGTGACCGCGGAGGTACACGACCACACCCCGGCCATCGGCCGCGATCTGGGCGAGCGCCGCGTCGAGCTGGAGTCCGCAGTCGCAGCGCATCGAGCCGAACACGTCACCGGTGAGACACTCGCTGTGGACCCGCACCAGGTTGTCCGGTTCGCCGGAGACCTCGCCCCGCACGAAGGCCATATGTTCCACGCCGTCGAGCAGGCTCTCGAAGACGTAGGCGGTGAAGTCGCCGTGGCGGGTCGGGATTCGGGCTTCGCTGACCCGCCGCACGAGCTTCTCCCGATGGCGGCGGTACCGGATGAGGTCCGCGATCGTGATCAGTTGCAGCCCGTGTTCGGCGGCGAACGCCTGGAGCTGCGGCAGCCGGGCCATCGTGCCGTCGTCGTTGACCACCTCGGCGAGCACGCCCGCCTCGGCGAGTCCCGCCATGCGGGCGAGGTCGAGTGCGGCTTCCGTGTGTCCCGCCCGCTTGAGCACACCACCCTCCCGGTACCGCAACGGGAAGATGTGACCGGGGCGGGCGAAGTCGTCCGGCCGGGCGGCGTCGTCGATGAGTGCGAGCACCGTTGCGGTGCGATCGGCGGCGGAGATCCCCGTGGTCGTACCCTTCGTGGCATCCACCGAAACCGTGAACGCGGTCCGCTGCGACTCGGTGTTGTTGCTCACCATCAACGGCAGCTGCAGCTCGTCGAGGCGCTCACCGAGCATCGGCATGCAGATCACCCCGCTCGTGTGGCGCACGAAGAATCCCATCGCCTCCGGCGTGACCTTCTCCGCGGCCATGATGAGGTCGCCTTCGTTCTCGCGATCCTCATCGTCGACGACGATGACGATCTCGCCGCGCGCGATTGCCGCAATGGCGTTCTCGATGTGCGTGAACACTCGTTACTCCTTCATCGCGAGCAGTCGCTCGACGTGTTTGGCGAGGATGTCGACCTCGACGTTGATGCGATCTCCGGGGTGACGCGTACCGAGCGTCGTGACGGCCAGGGTGTGCGGGATGACGGCGACCTCGATCGCCGCGGTGTCGTCGTGCAGCGCCGCGACGGTGAGGCTGATGCCGTCGAGAGCGATCGAGCCCTTCTCGACGATGTAGCGCAGCAGTCCGACCGGGACCTCGAACCGGAACCGGGTGGATCCGTCGGTGAGGGACTCACGAGCGACGACGGTGGCGACGCCGTCCACGTGACCCTGCACGACGTGACCGCTGAGCCGGTCCGACGCCCGCACCGACCGTTCGAGGTTCACCGGATCTCCCGGCGCGAACCACCCGAGACTGGTGCGGTCCAGCGTCTCGACCACCGCGTCGGCGGCCCAGCCCCGATCGTCGAGCACCACGACGGTGAGACAGCACCCGTTGACGGCGATGGAGTCGCCGATCGCGGCGTCCTCGACCACCGTCACGGCATCGATTGCGAGCCGTACACCGCCCTCGTTCGGCGTGACGGACCGGACGGTCCCAAGCTCCTCCACGATGCCGGTGAACACGGCTACCTCCCGCCGATCGGTTCGTAGGTGATCCGCACATCGGGGCCGATCGGGGTGACGTCGCGGACCGCCCACCGGGCGGCGTCCGCCAAGGTGTCCGGCCCCGGGTTCGCGATGACGGCCCGGCCCCGCTCGCCGAGCATGACCGGCGCGACGTAGGTCACCAGACGGTTCGCCCGCCCCTCGGCGACGAACGCGCCGTGCAGCTTGCCCCCGCCTTCGACCAGGACCTGGAACGCGTGATGCTCGACGGCCAGGTCCACCAGCACTGCGTCGAGGTCGACGCCGCGCCCGTCGGACCCGCGGTCGACGACGCGCACCTCCGCACCGGCCGCTTCCCAGGCCTCGACCTTTGCCTCCGGCATCGCCACGGTCGTGAAGACCGTGACCGGAGCGAGGGTCAGGTCCGCCAACGGACCATCGACTTCGACGCGCCCCTTGGCGTCGAGCAGCACCCGGCGGGGCTGACCCCACGGTCCGAGTTCCACGTCGCGTGCCGTCAGGGTCGGCCGGTCCTTCGCCGCGGTCGCCGGTCCCACCAGGATCGCGTGTGATTCGGCCCGCAGGCGATGCACGTCGGCCCGGGACTGCTCGCTCGTGATCCACTGGCTGGAGCCGTCCGCCGCGGCCGTCCGACCGTCCAGGCTCATCGCGGTCTTGAGCAGGGCGAACGCTCGGCCGGTCCGGCGCTGGTGCAGGTACGCGCCCAGGTATTCCTCGACCAGGTCGGCACCGGGCCCGACGGCGACCTCGATGCCCGCGGTGCGGAGCCGGGCAAACCCGGTCCCGGCCACCTGTGCATCCGGGTCCTCGACGGCGGCGACGACCTTGGCCACCCCCGCGTCCAGCAGCGCATCGGTGCACGGCGGTGTGGTGCCGTGGTGGGGACAGGGTTCGAGCGTGACGTAGGCCGTTGCCCCACGGGCCCGATCGCCGGCCGCGGCCAGCGCCGCGACCTCTGCGTGATCGCCGGTCGGACGCACTCCGGTAGCGCCGACGCCGACCACCGCGCCGTCGAGCGCGATCACACACCCCACCTGGGGCCACGGGGGCGCAGCCAACCGCGCGCGCCGGGCGGTGTCCACCGCCAGGGCCATCAGCTCGTGGTCTCGGTCGCTCATGTCGGATCTCGTCGGGCTCGCGCGCCCACGGGGTGTGCCGACAGCGCCCCGTGCCACGCCAAAGGCGCCGCACGCGGCCGACCGCCGTCCTCTCTCATCCGGACTCTCACCGTCGGCCGAGGAATCTCACCTCATCGGCTCGTGACTGGCAGCCACGAGTTCGCGGACTTCCGTGGTCGAACCACGGTCACCGCCGGTCGGGACTTGCACCCATACCCCGAGGACTCTTGTTTCGTTGTGGCGGGGAATCTACACCGCCCGGGCCAAATTTGAAACCTGTTCTATTTTCCTGTGGCCGAGGGCGATCCGGCCGGGGCAGCTAGTGAGGACGCCCACCGGCGAGGAGATCGAGGGCGTGAGGCACCACCGGGAGGATGACGTCGAGTGCCTCGGTGGCCCCGCCCGAACTGCCCGGCGTATTCACGATCAGGCAGGCGCCAACGGACCCGGCCACGGCCCGCGACAACATGCCGAAGCCCCGGTCACCCTCGTCGCTGCGGCGCCGGACCGCTTCGACCAGCCCGGGTGCCTCCCGCTCGATGACGGCGCGGGTCCCCTCGGGGGTGCAATCGCGCGGGCCGAACCCGGTGCCGCCGGTGGTCACGACGAGTCCGGCGAAATCCGCGCTCAACGCGCGGCAGCGCGTCCGCGACGGCATCCACGCCGTCGGCGGTGACACGATGGTCGACCACCGTCGCGCCGGCCAGGGCCAGTGCCGCGACCAGCGCGTCGCCGGAGCGGTCCTCGCGGACCCCTTCGGCCACCCCGTCCGAGACCGTCAGAATCTTGGCCGCGAAGCTCATCCGCCGCCCCAGGCCGCGCTCCGGATCGCGCGGGCCGCGTCCGCGGTGTCGGGCGCGCGGAACACCGCACTGCCGGCGACGAGGATGTCCGCACCCGCGGCCGCCGCCAACGGTGCGGTCTCGAGGTTGATCCCGCCGTCGATCTCGAGTTCGACCGGGAGTCCGTGCTCGTCCACGATCGTGCGAGCCGCACGAACCTTGTCCAGCACCTCCGGGATGAACGCCTGGCCCCCGAACCCGGGATGGACGCTCATGAACAGCAAGATGTCGATCTCGGCGAGATACGGGGTCACGGCTTCGAGGGGGGTATCGGGGTTGAGCACCAGACCGACCCGCATCCCGAGGCCGCGCATGCGCTCGAACAACGGCCGCGGCTCGCCCAACTCGATGTGCACCGTGCAGCTGTTCGCGCCGGCCTTCGCGAAGTCCTCGAGGAAGTCCCCAGGGTTCTCGATCATCAGATGACAGTCGAGATAGAGGTCGGTCTGCGGGCGCAGGCACCGCACGACCGGAGCCCCGATCGAGATGTTCGGGACGAAGTGGCCGTCCATGACGTCCACGTGGAGCAGGTCGGCGACCGGCGCGACCTTCGCGACCTCGTCAGCGAGGAAGGCGAAGTCGGCAGCGAGGATCGACGGCGCGATTTTCTGAGCCATGCCGCGGACGTTACCCGGGGGCCACCAGCACCAGGCAGTACATCCCATCGCTGTCCGCGGCGCCCGGGAGGAGTCGAGCGCCCCGTCCGACCCGGTCCCAGGGGGCGCCGGGCGGGTCCTCCGGCGCAAACCCCGGGAGTGAGACCGCGGCCCACTCGTCGATCCCGACGGTCTCGGCACGGCTGAGCGTGCACACCGAATACACGAGACGCCCACCGGGAGCGACGGCCGCGGCGGCCGCTCCCAGCAACGTCCGCTGCAACGCGGCCAACTCGTCGATGGCCTCGGGCCGGAGCCGCCAGCGCGCGCCTCGGGCCGGCGCCGAAGCACGCCGAGTCCGCTGCAGGGCGCGTCGAGCAGCACGCGATCGAAGCTCGCGTCGCGCAGCGGCAGTCGGCGACCGTCGGCAACCACCGGCGCCACCGTCTCCAGCCGCAACCGACGTGCCCCCGTGCGGATCATCGCGGTCCGGGCCGGGTGCACGTCGACGGCGACGACCAGACCGTGGTCCGCCATCGCCTCGGCCAGCGCGGAGGCCTTGCCGCCGGGTGCCGCCCCGATCTCGAGCACCCGATCGCCCGGCCCGGCGCCGACGACCGCGGCCACCGCCTGACTCGATTGGTCCTGCGGGGTGGCCCGACCATCCCGCACCGCGGCGAGCGCCCCGATGTCGCCGGCACCGTGGACGAGTAGGGAGTCCACGATCAGCGCACCCCGCGAAACGCTGGCCCCGGCGGTGCGCAACTCGGCCTCCACGGCATCGACGGTCGCTCTGATCGGATTGATGCGCATCGTCACCTCGGCCGGTTCGTTCAGGGACTCCAGCACCGCGTTCGCCTCGGATCGCCCCAGGTCGTCGAGGAACAGCTGCACAATCCAGTCGGGTACGGATGCGCGGATTCCGAGCGCGGTGACGTCCTCGCCCTCCGGCACCGCCCACGGAAGCTCGATCGCGGCGAGCTTGCGGAGCACCGCATTCACGAAGCCCTTGGCGCGGGGCGTCACCTGCCCGGCGGCCGCGACCGTCTCGGCCACGGCCGCGTGCGGCGCCATCCCGCTCCAGAGCTGGTACGCGCCGAGCCGCAGCGCCGCCCGGACCGGCGGATCGAGCTTGGCGACCGCCCGGTCGAGGCACGGTGCGAGAAACCAGTCGAGCGTCCGTTGCCAGCGGACCGTGCCGTACACCCACTCCGTGACCGCGGCGCGGTCGCGGGTCGCCAAGGTGCCCTTGCGCAACACCGCGGGCAACGCCACGTTGGCGTACGCGCCACCCTCGATGCGAACCAGGGCACGAATCGCGATCGCGCGGGTCATGCGAACGGATCGGCGACGCGGGCACCGGTCCGCCACGCGGCATAGCTCATCAGGCGCTTCCCGGCCGGCTGCACCTCGTCGGGGACGAACCGACCGTCGGCCACATGCGCGCGCCAGATCTTGAGACGAGCACCGTCGACCTCGATCCACGCACCCGGCCTCGGGTTCCCGGCCCGCACGATGCGGACCAGTTCCTCCGGTGGGTGATTCGGGTCCAACGCGAACTCCTCGACCCGCAACTTCTCGGCGTACGTCGGTTCCCCGTCCTGGGGCACCGGCACGACGTCGTCGATCCGCAGCATCGTGTCGGCGAGCAGTCGGGAGCCCGCGGCCACGAGGCGCTCGTGCAGTTCGCCGGCCGTCTCCGCAGGACCGATGGGAACACGCGCCTCGGCGTAGACGGGTCCGGTGTCGAGACCGGCTTCGACCCCCATGACCGCGACGCCGGTCTCGGTGTCGCCCGCGAGGATCGCCCGCTCGACGGGCGCCGCGCCGCGCCAACGCGGCAAGAGGGAGAAGTGCAGGTTCACCAGGCCGTCGGGGAAGGCATCGAGCACCTCCCCCGGGAGCAACTGCCCGAACGCGACCACCACGCCGCGCCGGGCGGCGGTCTCGCCGAGGGTGGCCAGCGCATCACGCGGACGGTCCGGGGTGACGACCGGGATGCCCCGTTCGATCCCGGCGGCCTTGACCGGGCTCGGTGCCGTGGCGCTCCCCCGCCCGCGCCGCCGATCGGGTTGACTCACGATCAGTGCGACGTCGATGCCCGCGTCGAGCAGGGCCAGGAGCGGTGGCACCGCCGCCGCGGGCGTACCGAAGTAGACGATGCGTTCCGGTGTGGCCACCGGGTCAGAGTCGATGATCGTCGTCGAGTCGTTCGCGACCGAGCGCGGCGAGATCCACATCGCGTAGCTCCCGGAGCGCCTGCTTGCGCGAGTCCGCGTCGAGCCGATCGAGCATCAGCACGCCGTCGAGGTGGTCGAGCTCGTGCAGGAACACCCGTCCGAGCAACTCGTCACCCTCGATGACGACCTCGCGACCGTCGAGGTCCACACCGGTGATGGTGACGACCTTCGGCCGCACGATCTCGAAGTGGAACCCGGGGATCGAGAGGCAGCCCTCCTCGTAGCTCCACTCGCCGCTCGAGTCGGCCACCTCCGGATTGATGAGGACCTGCGGACCCTCGCCGATGTCGAAGGTGAACATGCGCTTCTGCACGCCGACCTGGGGCGCGGCAAGCCCGATCCCGGCCGCGTCGTACATCGTGTCGACCATCGTGTTCACGAACCGAGCGAGCTTCCCATCGAGTTCGGTGACGTCCTTCGCGCGCTGCTTGAGCACGGGGTCACCGAAAACGCGAATCGGATACGGAGCAGACATCCGTGCGAGGTTACCGGGACCGGCGCGGCGCGCCGTCACTCGTAGTGGGCGCCCATCTCACGCAGCATGGCCAGGAGATGAACCGGCGCGTCCGGCGCGTGGTCGCCGGGCGTGAAGGTCGCAGCGCGGAGCGATCCGGAGTATGGGAACGGACCGAACCGTTGGTACAGGTCCCACGAGACCGGCGATCGCCGATCGATCCCGACGTCGATCCCCTCGAACGGGGCCATGCCGAACAACATGGGGAGTCCCGCCATCACCGCACGCTCGGATCCGTCGACCGAGATCCGTACGTCCCACCGCCGTTCCCCCGGCGCCGTGAACTCCGCGATGACCTGACGTGCCCCGTCCGGAAGGTCGCCGGCATCGACCTGGGTCATGTTCCCTCGCCCGTCATTGTGTGCGAGTACCAACCGGCCGTCGAGCACGTACAGCACGTAGCCCGCTCCCTGGTCACCGTGGGCGACGAGGACTCCTTCGTCGCCGACGCGATGGTCGAGGTCCACCTGTGATCGTGAAGCCCCGGAACCAGATCAGTTGGACGCTGCGCCACCGTTCCAGGGTCGGCGTTCCGCGTGGAATCCGCACCGGCGCGGCATACACCTCGTCGCGCTCGGGGCGAGCGAGGTATTTGATGCTCGCCCCCTCGTCCAACGGGTAGATGTGGTTCTGCCAGGCCTCGGCCTCCCACGCCGCCGTCAGCTCCGCCAGCATCTCCGGCCGCTCCGTGGCAAGGTCGTGAAGTTCGGTCGGGTCGGAACTGAGGTCGTACAGCTCCCACTCCGTCTCGGCGAACGGGGTCATCGCCTGGTGCAGCGTCACCGCGTGCCAGCCGTCCCGGTAGTACCCGCGATGACCGTTCATCTCGACGATGTGCTCACGGTGGGTACTCGGCGCATCGGCGTCTTCGAGGACCGACTGAAAGCTCCACCCCTGCATGGGCGCGAGTCCGACGCCCCGCCGTGTGGCGGGCCGATCGACCCCGATGATCTCGAGCAGGGTCGGGAGGACATCGGTGACGTACTGGTACTGCCCCCGGAACCCCGCCGCTCCGCGCAGGCCTTCGGGCCACGACACGATGAGCGGTACCGAATGGCCGCCCTGGTGGGTGTTGATCTTGTAGAGACGAAACGGGGTGTTTCCCGCCATCGCCCAGCCGCGCGGGTAGTGCGGTGTCGTCGTCGGACCGCCGATCTCGTCGAGACGCGCCAGGTCAGCCTCGACGTCGTCACCCTGGAGGAGATGGACGTAGTACGCGCTGGTTCCACACTCCTCGCCTTCTCGCGATGCTCCGTTATCGGAGGTGAACAGGAAGATCGTGTTGTCCATTTCGCCGAGATCGGTCAGGGCTTCGACCATCCGGCCGATGTTCTGGTCGACGTTGTCGACCATGCCGGCGTAGACCTCCATGTAGCGCGCGAACAACCGTTGCTCGTCGGCCGACAGATCGGCCCACGGCCGCACGTCGTGATTGGGTTCGGAATTGCGCGGCGCGAGCGCAACGTCGTCCCCGATGACGCCGAGCGCCCGCTGGCGAGCATGACGCTCCTCGCGCAATGCGTCCCACCCCTGGGAATAGCGACCGCGATACTTCTCGATGTCCGCAGGCTTTGCGTGCAACGGCGCGTGCACCGCACCGTGCGCGACATAGCAGAGGAACGGACGCTGCGGGTTGGCCGCCTTCTGCGCCCGGATCATCGCGATCGCCTGATCGGTGATGTCGTCGGTGAAGAAGTAGTCGTCGGGATACTGATCCACGTCCACCGGCGAGTTGTCGCGGACGAGTCGATGCGGGTGGTGCAGATTCGTGAACGCATCGACGATGCCGTAGAACCGGTCGAACCCTCGTTGGCAGGGCCACGAATCCCGGGGACCCTCCGAGCAGTCCGAGTCCTTGGTGAGGTGCCACTTGCCCACCATGATCGTTGCGTACCCGGCCTGGTCCCGGAGGATCTCGGCCATCGTCATCACGTCCGGCGCCAGTTCCGAGGCGTAGCCCGGAAATCCTGGGTCCACGTGCGCCACGGTTCCGACCCCGGCGCGATGGGGTTCGACCCCCGTGAGCAACGCGGCCCGGGTTGGCGAGCACATCGGCGCGACGTGGAAGTTCGTCGCCTGGATGCCACCGGCGGCGAGAGCATCGAGATTGGGCGTGTCGATCTCGCTGCCGTAGCAACCAAGATCGGCATAGCCGAGATCGTCGACCAACACCACCACGATGTTCGGCGCGCCCTCCGGTGCGTCCGGCCGGTCGGGCCACGCCCCCTCCGACCCCGCGAACGTGCGCGTGACCTTCCCGCCGAAGCCCGGATAGCGCTCATCGCTCATGGGAGTGATGGTGGCACCTAGACGCGCGGCGGGTCGACCGCGACCCGGAGCCGGCCGACCGCACGACCGGTCGCGGCTGCCGGCGCCAGTGCGTCAGCCAGGCTCTCGGGGTCGGGCGCGACGATGAGCGCCGCGCTCCCGGTGCCCTGCGGACTCGGTCCCATCACACGCCACTCGGATGTCGGAACGCCGAGGGCCGCCATCGCCGCCCCGACCGCGTCGGGGTCACCCGCGACCTCAGCCACGGCTCCGAATGGCGGGAAAGCGAGCAGCCGCCGGCGGGCGCGCTCCGCATCCATGACCATCGTCGGATCCGCCGCCGCCGCCGCGGTCACGACTGGATGCTCGACCGATCGCGTCTGGAGCACCACCCGGCCCCCTCCCGCCCGAGGCCCGACGAGCCGAGCCGCCGCGCGCCACGAGTCCCGCAGCTTGTTGCGTCGCCCGGGCGCGACGACGAACAGCTCCTGGTCGAGGTCCAGGAACGCGACCGTTCGCCGCGCGCGCCCGGTGCAGTACGGCCTCGGTGCCGACGATGACCGGCGCGTCCGGGACCTCGTCGACGGTGCGATCCAACCACGCCACCTCGGTACGCGGCAGGAGCGCGTCGATCGCGTCACGAAGGCGCTGGACGCCCAGCCGAGAAGCACGCAGCTTGGTGGCGTGACACGCAGAACAGATACGCGGCCGCGTGGCGTGACAGCGGGGACACTCGAGCGCTGCGCCCTCACCTTCGCCCACCGCGGCGTCGCAGTGCTCGCAGGTCGCGACCGTTTCGCACTTGAGGCATGTGAGCAGTCGGGCGCCGTCCGCGCCGATTCAGGACGCAGACCGCCCGGTCACCGGCCGTCACTGCCCGGCGCAGCTCGCGGGCCAGCGCTTCGGACAGCAAACCCTGCCCCGGCGGTTCGAGCCGGAGGTCGACGACCTCCACGTGTGGCCAGCCGGCGCGCTCGATGGTGCGGGCCGGTCGTTGCACCGCGGCCGTGAGCGCTTGGGCCTCGGGGGACGGCGCGGGGGCAACGAGCGTGAGGCGCGCGCCGACGCGCCACGCTCGCTCGACGGCGACGTCACGCGCGTGCCACGTCGGCGCCCGTTCGTCCTGGTACCCCTCGTCGGCCTCGTCGAGCACCACGATGCCTGCGAGATCGGGCAGGGGCGCCCACACGGCCGTCCGCCCACCGACCACTACACACCCGCCGCGACGGGACGCGGCCCATGCACGCGTGCGCGCCGCGTCGTCCCGTGCGCCGCTCAGGACCAGTACCCGGTGCCCGCGCCGTTCGAGATCGCGCACCAACGTGTCGAGTCGATTGCCGTCGGGGACGAGTACGAGCGTCGATCCTGCATCCGCGACGCGGTCGGCGATCAAATCGCGGCGGTCCGCGGCCGGCGGCCAGGCCAGCACCTCGAGGTCGGAGCCGGCGTGGCCGCGCGCCGGAGCCGTCGCCCGCTCCGGCCACGGCTCACGCACCGCGTTCGGTGCCGACGCGGCCCGGAACATCGCCACTTCGGAACCTACCCACCGGTGCGCAGCCCACCGGGCCAGTTCGAGCACCGACTCGGGTGGGCCCGCCCCCACGACCTTGGCGATCGGGAGCAATCGGCCGGCATCGGGGTCGGCCTCGCCGCCCAGCGCCGTTACCCAGCCTCGGACCCGCCGACCGTGAAGGGGAACCCGGACGATGGTCCCGACGCGCACGGCATCCACCATCGTCGCGGGTACCTCGTAGTCGAACTCCCGCACGACCGCCGCCACATCCGGGCGGACGGCCGCTACCAGCAGTGCAGTCTCCCTAGGAGGCTGCCGCGCGGAGGGCGTCGGCGCTGGTGGTGTGCTCCCAGGTGAACTCGGGTTCGTTGCGGCCGAAGTGCCCATAGGCCGCAGTCTTCCGATAGATCGGGCGCCGCAGATCCAGCCGCTCGATGATCGCCGCGGGACGCAGGTCGAAGTGCTCCTGGACCAGCGCCGGCAAGGTGGCGGGATCCACCGTCTCGGTCCCGAACGTCTCCACCATGAGAGAAACCGGCCGCGCGATGCCGATGGCATACGCAACCTGGACCTCGCACCGCGACGCCAGCCCCGCCGCGACGATGTTCTTGGCCGCGTGACGGGCGGCGTAGGCCGCGGAGCGGTCGACCTTCGTCGGGTCCTTGCCGCTGAACGCTCCGCCACCGTGTCGGGCCCACCCGCCATAGGTGTCCACGATGATCTTGCGCCCCGTCAGGCCACAGTCGGCGTGCGGGCCACCCAACTCGAAGGTCCCCGTCGGGTTGACGTGCACTTCGAAGTCGTCGTCGGCGAACTGCTCGGGCACCAGCGGCCGAATCACGTGCTCGATGAGGTCGGGCTTGATCATCGAGTCCCGGTCGACCCCCGGCGCGTGCTGCGTCGAGATGAGCACCGTCGAGAGGCGTTTCGGCCGACCGTTCTCGTACTCGATGGAGACCTGGGTCTTGCCGTCCGGACGCAGGTACGGCAGCGTCCCCGACTTGCGGACCTCCGAGAGTCGGTGAGCGAGCCTGTGAGCCATCCAGATCGGCATCGGCATCAGGTCTTCGGTCTCGTCGCACGCGTAGCCGAACATCATGCCCTGGTCGCCGGCGCCCGTCTCGAGCAGACGGTCGGTGTCACCGGCCCGCTGCTCCTCGGCCTTGTCCACGCCGATCGCGATGTCGGGGCTCTGCTCGTCGATCGAGGTGATCACGCCACAGGTGTTGCCGTCGAAGCCGTAGGACTCGCGGTCGTAGCCGATACTCCGCACGGTGTCCCGGACGACCCTCGGGATGTCGACGTACGCCTGGGTGCTGATCTCACCGGCCACCACGACCAGTCCCGTCGTGGCCATCGACTCACAGGCCACCCGGCTGTTCGGGTCCTGCTCGAAGAGAGCATCGAGGACGGAATCCGAGATCTGGTCGCACATCTTGTCGGGATGACCTTCGGTCACCGATTCGGACGTGAAGGTAAAGCTGTTCACGGGGTCTCCTGGGTCACGGGTCCACGCCCCCACAGCGCAGCCACTCGGTCGAGGATGAGGTCGGCCAGTGCGGCCTTCGAGACCAAGGGAGTCTCGGTCGAGGTTCCGGAAGGGTCGAAGAGTATCGCCCGGTTGGTGTCCACTTCGAAGCCCGCATCCGGCTGCGACACATCGTTGGCCACCAGCAGGTCCGCGCCTTTGCGAGCGAGTTTGTCCTTCGCGTTGGCCGTGAGGTTGTCGGTTTCCGCGGCGAAGCCCACCAGAATCCGCCCACTCTTGTTCGCTCCCAGCGTCGCGAGGATGTCCGGCGTCGGCTCCAGCACGATCTCCGGCGCGCCGTCCTGCTTCTTGAGCTTGTCCGAAGCCGGGGCCTTGGGGCGGAAATCGGCAACCGCAGCTGCCATCACGACCACATCGTGTGCCTCGAATCGCGCCATCACCGCGTCATGCATCTCCTGGGCGGTGACCACGTCGACGACGTCGGCTGACCTGGCGAGCGTCGGCGCGACCGGCACGGTCGAAATCACCGTCACCGCCGCACCCCGGGCCGCGGCCCGATCGGCGACGGCATGACCCATCTTGCCTGACGACCGATTCCCGATGAATCGCACCGGGTCAATGGCCTCGCGGGTCCCACCCACGGTGACCAGGACGCGGAGTCCCGCGAGATCCCGGCCCCGGGACAGCACTTCGATCACGGTCGCCAGGATCCGCTCGGGGGTCGCCAGCCGACCCTCGCCGACGTCGCCGCCGGCGAGCCGACCCGACTCCGGCGCCACGATGTGCACGCCCCGGCGCCGCAACGTGTCCAGGTTCTCCTGCACCGCCGGGTGCTCCCACATCTCGGTGTGCATGGCCGGCGCGAGCACGACCGGCGCACGGGTCGCGAGCAGGGTTGCGGTCAGCAGATCATCGGAGAGGCCGGCGGCGTACTTGGCGATGAGCCGGGCCGTCGCCGGCGCGACCACGATCACGTCCGCTTGCTGACCAAGCCGCGTGTGCGGGATGGGATCGGCGCTCTCGTCGAACAGTCCGGTCCGGGCCGGCTCGGAAGCCAGCGCCGAGAAGGTCAACGCGCCCACGAACCGCGTGGCATCCGCGGTCAGGACCGGCGCGACGTGCGCGCCCGCGTCCACGAAGCGGCGACAAAGGTCGACCCCCTTGTACGCAGCAATTCCCCCCGAGACGCCCAGGACGACGTGCCGGGACGACAGGACCGCCGACCCGGTCATGGCCGACTCAGCCGGCGTCGCTCGGTCCATCTTCGACGGCGTCGGCGCCGTCCGCGGCCGATTCGATCTCGGCGTCCTCGGTCGGCTCCGGCGGGTCGGCCTTGACGATCTTGCCGATCTCGATCTCCTCGAGGGCGATCGACAGCGGCTTGCGAGAGACGGACGTGACCTGCGGCGGCACGATCTTGCCGAGACCGTCACCGAGGTGGTTGTAGTAGTCGTTGATCTCGCGTGCCCGGCGCGAGGCCAGCGTCACCAAGGTGAACTTCGAGTTCTCCCGTTCGAGCAGTCGCTCGAGGCGGGGCTCGGTCAGGGACGCGCGGCGATCGGCCATGGGAACTCCCGGGTGACGAGGGGCTTACGAAGGGTCGGCCAGCGGAGGTGCGGCACGATGAGCACCCAGGATAGCAGCGACCTCGGCGGCCGCCCGGTCCACGTCGTCATTGACCACGACAGCGTCGAACCGGTCCGCGAGCTCCGCCTCGGCCCGAGCCGTGGTCAGCCGGGTCTGCAGCTGGGCCTCGTCGTCGGTCCCCCGGGCCCGTAGCCGCACCTCCTGGGTCTGCGGATCCGGTGCGGCCAGGAACACCAGGAGCGCCTGAGGGTAGGCCCGTTGGACCGCGAGCGCCCCTTGGACGTCGATTTCGAGCAACAGGTCCCGCCCGGCAGCCAGCGCAGCCTCGACCGGCTCCCGCGGCGTCCCCTTCAGCTGGCCGTACACCTCGAAGTGCTCGAGGAACCCGCCGGCGTCGCGGATCGCCTCGAACTCGCGCGCGATCCATGAAGTGATAGTCCACGCCGTCACGCTCACCGGGACGGCGAGGCCGGCTCGTCGCCGAGACCGACCACTCCAAGCCCGGCTCGCGTGCGAGCAGCGCGCGACCCACCGTTCCCTTCCCGACGCCAGACGGCCCGGCGAGGACGAGCAGGACCCCCAAGGGCTACTGACCGGCGAAGGTGGCCAGCAACGCAGCGCGCTGCTTGGTTCCCAGCCCGCGGAGTCGGCGGCTCTCGCTGATGTCCAGGTCGGCCATGATCCGACGGGCCCGGACCTTGCCGACCCCGGGCAGCGACTCGAGCACGCTCACGACCTTCAGTTTCGCGACGATGTCGTCCTCGTCGCTCTGAGCGAAGAGGTCATCAAGCGACAAGCGGTTGAGCTTCAGTCTCGTCTTGATCTCCGCTCGGACCCGCCGCGCTTCTGCCGCCTTCGCAAGGGCAGCTTGACGCTGCTCCGGTGTGAGCGTGGGCGGGAGCGGCATGGGGCGAAACCTCCGAGAGCGCAGCGTCGACCGCGGCGCGTGACTTCGTTCGGGCGGCGGCGAGTATACGCAGGCGCCTACGACGGGTTCGATCCGCGTCGATCTTACGCCGCGCTCAGTGAACCTCGGCCGCGGCTGCGACTTCTGCCGCGATCGCCGCGGCGGCCGCGGCGGGGTCCTCGGCGCGGGTCACCGGGCGGCCGATCACGAGCCAGTCCGCGCCGACACGGATCGCCGCGCTCGGCGTCGCGACCCGCGCCTGGTCGTCGGCCGCGGCGGCCGCCGGCCGGATGCCAGGCACCATCGTCACCAGCCCCACGGCACGCGCCGCGGCGACCTCGGTGGCCGCGCACACCACACCACGGCACCCGGCCGTCACGGCCGCCTGCGCCCGTTCGTCGAACGCGCCAGCGTCCGAGTCCGAGGTCAGCACCGTCACTGCAAGGGTGACCGGTGCCTCGACGCCAGCCTCTGCCGCCCCGCGCTGCGCACCCTGAACGAAGGCATCCAACATCGGAACCCCTCCGGACGCGTGCGCATTGAGGAAGGCGACACCCTGACGCGCCAGCGCAGCCGCGGCTCGTTCAACGGTGTTCGGAATGTCGTGCAACTTCAGGTCACAGAACACACGAAATCCGAGGTCGTGGAGGCGCCCGAATGCTGCCGGTCCCGCCTCCGCATACAACTCATGGCCGACCTTCGCGATGCCGAACCACGGCGCGACCGTTCGCGCGATTGCCAGCGCGGCATCCAGATCGCCGACATCGAGCGGCAACGCCAACCGATCCCGAACGGACTCCGGAGCCTCCACCAATGCGTTCATCACGTTCCTCTCGTTGAGGCCGACATCCCGCCCGTCAGCTCGGTGAGCCGCGTCACGCCGCGGGCGCCGGACCAGGCCACCATCTCATCGTGGATCCGGTTCACCGCACGCGGCTCCTTGAAGGTCGCGGTGCCGACGCCGACGGCGGTCGCGCCAGCAAGCATCATCTCGACCGCGTCCTGCCCACTCGTCACGCCCCCGGTTCCGATCACGGGAACGCCCGGGAGCGCCTCGGTCACCTCGTGGACGACGCGGCAGCGCGACCGGCTTCAGCGGTGCGCCCGAATAGCCCCCGGTGATACCACCGACGACGGGACGGCGAGACTCGGCGTCGATCCCCAGACCGAGCAGCGTGTTGACCAGCGTGAGCCCGTCAGCTCCGGCATCGACCGCGGCGCGGGCGACCGCCGCCACCTCGAAGGTGTTCGGCGAGAGCTTCGCCAGAATCGGCAGACCGAGGTCCAGCGAGGCGACCGCGGCAACCGCGTCCGCAGTCGCGTCAGGAGAGTGAGCGAACATCCGCGCCGAGTCCTCGACGTTCGGACAACTGACGTTCAGCTCGACGGCCCCCAGCGCGTCGACATGCTCGCGAAGAGACGCCGCCGCGAGTCCGTAGTCAGCGATGGTGCGGCCCCACAGCGAGACGATCACGGGCACCCCGAAACGCAAGAGCGTCGGGAGATCCTCGGCCAACCAATGCTCGAGTCCCGGGCCTTGAAGTCCGACCGAGTTGAGCATGCCGCCACCCGCGAGGGCGTGGAGTCTCGGGGCGTCGTTGCCCGCCCACGCGAAATGAGCGAGGGACTTGACCGTGATCGCGCCGAGACGCCCGGGGTCGGTCAGTCGCGCCACCTCGTCACCATGTCCGAAGGTGCCCGACGCGGCCACGATCGGACTCGCGAGTCGGAGCGAACCGACGGCCACGGTCGCGTCGACCGGTTCGACTGCCGGGGTGCGCTTCCGTCGCATCACACCTCGAGCTTCATCTGACCGTCCCGGTGGTACTCCTGGAGCGAACGCACCGTCACGTCGGTCGTGTGGCTCTCGGCGATCCCGGCGGCCGCGGCCAGTGCCGCCGCCACAGTGGTGAGGCACGGAATCCGATGCACCACTGCAGCCCGCCGGATGTGCGCGCCATCGGCCCGAGGTCCGCGGCCCCGCGGCGTGTTGACGACCAGGTCCACGCGACCAGTCGAGATCAGGTCGACCGCGTCCGCGCCGTCGGGGTCCCCGACCTTGGCCACGATGTCACGAACGGGAATCCCCGCCGCCTCGCACGCCGCCCCCGTGCCGGCCGTGGCGACAATGACGAAGCCCAGGTCCACGAACTTCCGCGCCACTGCGAGCCCGTGTTCCTTGTCTCGATCCGCCAGGGACAGGAACAGCGTTCCCCGGTCGGGCAGGGCGCTGCCGGCCGCCGCCTGGCTCTTCACGAACGCCAGTCCGAACGATCGATCGATACCCATCACCTCTCCGGTGGAGCGCATCTCGGGACCGAGCAGGGTGTCGACATCAGGGAACCGGTTGAACGGCAACACCGCCTCCTTGACCGAGACGTGACCGCCCTCGGCCGGTGGGCGAAGCAACCCCTCGTCACGGAGTTCGGCGAGCGTGGCGCCGAGCATCACCCGGGCGGCGACCTTGGCGAGCGGGACGCCGGTGGCCTTGCTCACGAACGGCACCGTGCGGCTCGCACGCGGGTTGGCTTCGATGACGAGCACCTGACCGCCCTTGACTGCGTACTGCACGTTGAGCAGCCCGCGGACGTCGAGCGCCGCCGCGAGTCGCTCCGTGTATTCGTGGATCATGGCGATGGTCTCGGCCGTCAGGGTCGACGGCGGCAGCACACACGCCGAGTCGCCGGAATGCACCCCGGCCTCCTCGATGTGTTCCATGACTCCGCCGATGACCACCTCGCCGGCACCGTCGCGCAGCGCATCGACGTCCACCTCGATCGCATCCTCCAAGAAGCGGTCGATGAGCGCGGGTCGCTGCGCGGACAGTCCGCCCTCCTTACCCAGCGTGCCGGCGCTCGCGAGTTCGGCCATCGCCCCGTCGAGCCCGTCTGCGTCGAACACGATCTGCATGGCCCGTCCGCCGAGCACATACGACGGGCGCACCAGGACCGGGAACCCGATCGATCGGGCGATCGTCTGCGCCCCGGCCGCATCGGTCGCCGTCCCGCCAGCAGGCTGCGGGATCTGGAGTTCGTCGCACAGGGCGTTGAAGCGGTCCCGGTCCTCGGCGAGATCGATCGACTCGGGACTCGTCCCCGCCACGGGTACGCCCGCCTCTTCAAGCGTTCGGGCCAGCTTGAGGGGAGTCTGACCACCGAGGGCCACGATCACACCCCGCAACTCTCCCGCGGCCATGAGCGTCCGGCAGACGTTCAGGACGCCCTCCTCCGAAAGTGGCTCGAAGAACAACCGGTCACTGGTGTCGTAGTCCGTCGACACCGTCTCGGGGTTGCAGTTGACCATGACGGTCTCGTAACCCGCGTCCGAGAGAGCGAACGCGGCGTGCACGCAGCAGTAGTCGAATTCGACGCCTTGGCCGATCCGATTCGGGCCGCTCCCGAGGATCACCACCGCCGGCTTGGTCAGCGGTGCCACCTCGGTCGTGTCCTCATAGGTGCCGTAGTGGTACGGGGTCGTGGCCGCGAACTCGGCCGCGCAGGTGTCGACCGTCTTGTAGGTGATATCCACACCGTGGGCGAGCCGCGCGTCGTGGACCTCCCGGGCGTCGGTCCCCCACCGAGCTGCGAGCTGCTCGTCGCCGAAGCCCAGCCGCTTGGCCCGCCGCCACTCCCCCCGCGACAACGCCGCCGGGCCCGGTCGGGCCGCGAGCTCAGCCTCGGCCTCGACGATTTGGGCCATCTGGTCGAGGAACCAGGGGTCGATGCCGGTGATCTCGTGGAGACGTTCGATCGTCAGCCCGCGCGCCAACGCCTGCGCGACCGCGAACAGGCGGTCCGGGGTCGGCCGGCGGCACGCCCGCTCGAGCTCGTCGTCTTCCATCGCCACGAAGACCGGGTCGTGCGGGTCGAAGCCTGACCGTCCGCTTTCCAGCGATTGCATCGCCTTTTGGAGACTCTCGGGGAACGTGCGGCCGATCGCCATGACCTCGCCGACCGATTGCATCATGGTGCCGAGTACCGGCTCCGCGCCCGGCAGTTTCTCGAACGCCCAGCGTGGGATCTTCGTGACGACGTAGTCGATCGTCGGTTCGAAGCTCGCCGGCGTGACCTCGGTGATGTCGTTCCGCACCTCGTCGAGGCGGTATCCGACCGCGAGCTTGGCCGCGATCTTCGCGATCGGAAATCCCGTGGCCTTACTCGCGAGCGCACTGGACCGGGAGACGCGCGGGTTCATCTCGATGATGACCATCTGACCGTTCGTCGGGTCCAGACCGAACTGCACGTTCGATCCGCCGGTCTCGACCCCGATTCGCCGAATACACGCGAACGCCGCATCGCGCATCCGTTGGTACTCCACGTCGGTGAGCGTCTGGGCCGGGGCGACCGTGATGGAGTCGCCCGTGTGGACGCCCATCGCGTCGACGTTCTCGATCGCGGACACGACGACGACATTGTCCGCGTGGTCGCGCATGACTTCGAGTTCGTATTCCTTCCAGCCGAGCACCGACTGCTCGAGGAGGATCTCCCCTACCGGGCTCGCACTGAACCCGCGACGCGCCACTGCCCGAAGTTCGTCTTCGTCGTAGGCGAATCCGGTACCCCCGCCGCCGAGGATGAACGACGGCCGGCAGATCAGCGGAAAGCCGACCTCCTTGCCGGCAATCACCGCGCGTTCGATCGCGTCCTCGACGCGCGCGTACGGGTCCGCGATGTCGGGATCCTCGGCCACGATGGCCGACAGGGGCACCGCGAGTCCGATCTCGGTCATGGCCGCCTTGAACCGTGACCGGTCCTCTGCGGTGTGGATCGCCTCGATGCTCGCGCCGATCAGCTCGACACCGAACTCCTCGAGAACCCCCGCTTCGTCGAGCTCGATCGCGAGGTTCAGCGCGGTCTGACCGCCGAGCGTCGGCAAGAGTGCATCCGGACGCTCTCGATCGATGATGCGCCGGAGACTCGCCACGTCGAGCGGTTCGACATACGTGGCGTCTGCGAAGTCCGGATCCGTCATGATCGTCGCCGGGTTCGAGTTGACCAGGACGACCCGGTAGCCCTCCTCCCGCAGCACCCGGCAGGCCTGCGTGCCCGAGTAGTCGAACTCGCAGGCTTGGCCGATGACGATCGGGCCACTCCCGACGATCAGGATCGATTCGAGATCGGTGCGCTTGGGCAACTCAGCTCCCCGTCATCAGTTGTGCGAACTCGTCGAACAAGTAGGCCGCGTCGTGCGGACCGGGCCCGGCCTCCGGATGGTGCTGGACCGAGAAGACCGGCTCGTCGCGAAGCCGAAGTCCCTCACAGACGCCGTCGTTGAGGTTGACGTGGGTGACCTCGACCTCCGGACCGAGCGAATCCGGGTCTACCGCGGTAATCGTGGTTCTGACTGGTGATCTCCACCGCGCCGGTCACGGTGTGGCGAACCGGATGATTGCCCCCGTGATGACCGAACGGGAGCTTGAACGTCTTGGCCCCGAGCGCCTCCGCCAGGACCTGGTGACCGAGACAGATCCCGAAAAGCGGCACACCCGATCCGAGCAGTTCAGCGACCGCGGCGGCGCGTCCGCGACCGCCGCCGGGTCACCAGGACCGTTCGACAGGAAGATCCCGTCCGGGCTGCGGGCCAGGACTGCGGCCGCCGACGTCGACGCCGGCACGACGTCCACGAAGCACCCCGCGCTGACGAGGGAGCGCAAGATCGTGCGCTTGATCCCGAAGTCGTAGGCCACGACATGGAACGGGGCATCCGAATCGCCGTACGAATATGGCTCGGCGGTGGTGACCGTCGCGACCAGGTCCACGCCGTCCGTGGAGGTCCCGGCGGCGGCGGCGGCCTGCACCGCCGACTCGTCCACCCCGAACGCGCCGGGAACCGCGCCCGTGTCGCGGATGTGACGCGTCAGGCGACGGGTGTCGATGCCGGAGATAGCCGCAAGACCGTGGCGGGCGAGGAACGCGTCGAACGATTCCGTCGACCGCCAGTTGCTCGACCGACGAGCCAGATCGCGCACGATCACGCCTCGACACGCGGGCGCGGCCGCCTCGTCATCGTCGGCGTTGGTGCCGTAGTTCCCAATGTGCGGATAGGTGAAGGTGATGATCTGGCCGGCGTAGCTCGGGTCCGTCACGATCTCCTGATATCCGGAGAGTGCGGTGTTGAAGACCACTTCGCCGGTCGAGATCGGCAACTCCGACGCCGCAGCTGACATCTCACCCTCGAACACCTCGCCGTCGGCGAGGACCAACACCGCGGGAAGACGGTTCACGTGAGTGCTCCATTCGTGACGACGGGCGTGCCCCGCAGCATGGTGTGGCGGACCCGACCGGTGAGCTTGCGTCCGGCCCAGGGGTTGTTGCGAGACTTGCTGGCGGTCCGGTCGGCGTCCACGACCCAGGTCGCGGCCGGATCGATGACGCAGAGGTTGGCCGGATTGCCGGGCGCGACCGGAAGGCCGTGACCGAGGGCATCGAGTCCGGCGATGCGCGCCGGTTGCCACGAGAGCCGAGCGATCGCGTCGCGCAAGGTCAGACGACCCGGCTCGACCAGCTGGGTGACGGCCACCGCCAGCGCCGTCTCCACCCCGAGCATGCCCGGCGGCGCCTCCTCGAACGGGAGTTCCTTCGTCGCCGGGGCGTGGGGTGCGTGATCCGTTGCGATGGCGTCGATCGTGCCGTCGACCAGACCGTCGACGATCGCGTCCACGTCGTGTTGCTCGCGCAGGGGTGGGTTCATCTTGAACACGGGGTCGAACGCTGCGCATTCGGCATCGGTCAAGGTGAAATGTTGCGGTGACGCTTCTGCGGTGACGCGCACACCGTCGGCCTTCGCGGCCCGGACCAACTGCGTCGCACCGGCAGTCGACATGTGCAAGACGTGGTAGCGACCGCCCGTGAGGCGCGCCAGCTCCAGATCCCGCGCCACGATCGTGATCTCCGCCTCGGCGGGTCGACCGGGTATCCCGAGGCGCGCCGACCACTCCCCCTCGTGCATGTGTCCGCCCGCGACCAGCGCCGGGTCCTCGGCGTGTTGGGCGATGACCGCGCCGGGCAACGAACGTGAGTACTCGAGCGCTCGGCGCATGACGTTCGCATCCGCCACGCAGTCGCCGTCGTCGGTGAAGACCCGCAGACCGAGGTCGTACAGCTCGCCGAGCGGTGCCAGCTCGGTGCCGGCCCGACCTCGGGTGATGCAACCGGCCACGGTGACGAGACAGGCAGCCTGGCGCCCCTTCTCCAGCACCGAGCGAACCACCTCCGCGTCGTCGAGTGGTGGGGTCGTGTTCGGCATCGCGACCACCGCGGTGAAGCCACCGAGCGCCGCCGCCCGAGCCCCCGATTCGATCGTCTCGGACTCCTCCCGGCCCGGCTCGCGAAAGTGCACCTGGATGTCCACCAATCCGGGAGCGACGATCGCACCTTCGGCGTCGAGTACGGCCGCGCCCGGCGCGTCGAGCTTCGGACCGACTTCGGAGATCCGACCGTCACGCACCAACACGTCGGCCTGTCGCTCGCCGGTCTCGTCCACGACGGTCCCGCCCCGCACCACGACATCGCTCACGCCGCCCACTCCCGACTCATACGACTCCTCCGGCTCCGAGAAGATCCCAGAGCACCGCCATCCGTACCGCGACCCCGTTGGCCACCTGGTCCCGCACCAGCGACCGCGGGCCGTCGACCACCGCCGTTGCGATCTCCGAGCCTCGGATCATCGGGCCGGGGTGCATCACGAGCGCGTCCGGCTTCATCCGCTCCGCGCGCTCGTCGGTGAGCCCCCACCGCGCGTAGTACTCGCGCAGGCTCGGGAGCAATGCCCGCCCGATCCGCTCCTGCTGCACCCGCAGCACATACACGACGTCGACGTCGGTCAGGATCTCGTCCAGATCGCTCGTCACCGCTACGGGCCAGCCCTCGAGTCGTTCGGGCATCAGCGTCGGTGGCCCGACGAGCGTGACTTCGGCCCCGAGACGCGACCAACAGGCCACACCGCTGCGAGCCACTCGCGAGTTCCGGACATCTCCGACGACGGCGATGCGCGCGCCGTGCACGTCACCCCGACGCCGGCGCAACGTGAACGCGTCGAGCAAGGCTTGGGTCGGGTGTTCATGTCGGCCGTCGCCGGCGTTGAGCACCGCGGCGTCGATCCAGCCCGCGATCCGATGGGGCGCCCCGGCCGCGGAATGACGAACCACCATGGCGTCGATGCCCATCGCCTCGATCGTCCGGACCGTGTCGAGCAACGACTCGCCTTTCTTGACCGACGATGCGGCGACGCTGAAGGTCATCGTGTCGGCACCGAGTCGCTTCGCCGCAGTCTCGAAGGACAGCCGCGTCCGGGTCGAGTCCTCGTAGAAGAGGTTGGCCACTGTCTTGCCGCGCAGCGCCGGGACCCTCGGAATCTCGCGGGCGAGCACGTCACTCATGTGCTCGGCGCCGTCGAGGATCGCGTCGATGCCATCCCGGTCCAGATCCTCGATGGACAGAAGATTCTTCATCTGTTCCCCTCACCGCCCTGCGGGCCGGGCCGGTCGGGCCCCGCTCGCCGAGCGCGGGCCAGGTACACCGGAGGCCACGGCTCGCTCACGAGTCGGGCCCCCAGAGTTCGATGGTGTCCTCGGTGACGTCGTCGGTCTCGCGGAGGCGGACACGCACGTCTTCACGTTCGGCCGTGGGCAGGTTCTTGCCGACGAAGTCCGCGCGGATCGGCAGCTGCCGGTGACCACGGTCCACCAGTACTGCGAGTTGGATCGCCCGAGGCCGTCCGAGTTCGGTCGAGCGCGTCCATCGCGGCCCGGATCGTGCGGCCGGTGAAGAGCACGTCGTCGACCAGGACCACCACCCGACCGGTGATATCCACCGGCACCTCGGTGGGGCCGAGGGGGTGGACCTCGCGCAAGCCGATGTCGTCGCGGTAGAAAGCGACGTCGAGTGCGCCAACCGCTACCGAGACCGCCTCGAACGCCTCGATGGCATCGGCCAGGCGCTTCGCGATCTCGGGACCCCGCAGGTGGAGTCCGACGAGTACGACGTCACCGGCACCGCGGTTGCGCTCCACGATCTCGTGGGCGATGCGAGTGTGGGCCCGGTGCAGATCGTCGGCGCCGAACACCTCCGTGCGCAAAGAAAAGCCGCCCTTCGGGGCGGCCATCGTCTCGGGTTGCGCGGCGCTCGTCGCGCCCTGGCGGCTCTCGGCCATGGTGTCCTTCATCCCGTGGGATTGCCCGTGGGGACCTCGCAGGATCCCGGTGACGGAGTCGGGCGACCGTACCACGTGCCGACGAGGTCACGGTGCACCTACGCTGGCCGCGACGACGAGACCGGAGGCCGACGATGAACCTGGGTGCACCCGAGTTGCTGATCGTGCTGATCGTGCTCGCGATCCCGGCCGCGATCGTCATCTTCATCCTGTTCATGGTGCGCTCGGGGCGCCCGGCCGCCCCGGTGGGACTGCCGACCGATCCGATCGCCACCCTCGACGGCCGCCTCGCCCGCGGCGAAATCAGCCCCGACCAGTACGACGAGGCCCGCAAGCGTCTCGGGTAGATCACGAGACCGGACCGTCACGCCCGGGAAGGCCGATCGCGTCATCCCACCCAGTCGAAGTCGACCCACAGGTCGTTCGGGGTCCACCTGTTTCGGAGGATTCCCAGGCAAACCGATGAATGTTCCGCGAACCCTCCCGATCACGGCCCCGCCGAAGAGACGAAGTGCTGGACCGGGCCTTTCTCGTTGCGGTCCTCGGTGTACGGACCCGGGATCGCCCGCCGCCAGAACGCGATCGCCCGTGTGTTCGCATCGAGTTGTCGCACCTGCCACTCCCCCGGGAACCGGGCGAACACGTCGAGTGCCGCGACCGCTGCGACACCTCTGCCGCGAAATTTCCGCAGTACGAAGAACTCCGCCATGTCGTGGGGCGCGCCCGAATGCACAAGTGCGAACCCGGCCAGCTCACCGTCGACCCGAAAGAGGAACGGATGGCGATCGTCGGCCAGCCAGTACTGCTCGACCCATCGGGGCCGGAACCGGCCATCGTGATCCACGTGCTCGCCGGTGAACTCGGTGAAGTCGTAGACGTACAACTCCGCCAGCGCCTCGATGATCGGCTGCTCGGCCGGCGCCGCCGGTGCGACCTCGACCAGGTGGCTGACGGCGGGATCGCCTCCGCTCACCCGAACTTCCAGCGGGTTGCGGTCGTCGGGAAATCGGCCTCGGTCCAGGTGAGCACGACCCGCGGTGCCAGGGCGTAGAGGCCGAAGGTCTCGTCGCTCAGCTCCAGCCGGATGTCGTACTTCGTGTCGTAGTCGTCGACGAACGACGCCGGCAGTTCGGCGACCACGAGTTTGCGGACGGCACCCTCGAGCACGCACACCTCGTCGCCACTCTCGAGATGCACCACCACCTCCGGGTTCGCCGCGAAGTTCCGAGCCTTGTACGAGCTCGGATCTGTCGAGAACCACAGCACGCAATCGATCCAGAGCCCCCACAACGGCATCGCATGCGGTCGGCCGTCCGGGCGAGTCGAACAGACCCAGTAGTTGCGCGCCTGCTCGAGCCAACGGTCCACGGTTGCCCAGGGCAACGCGGAGCCGTCGGCCGGCGCGTCGGCCAGGCCGTAACCGGCGCCCGACCTGGAGTGGCCCGGGTGTCGGGTCCGATGCCATCAGTCCTCCAACAGCTCCTCGACGAGACTGCCTTGCAGCCAGGTGAGCCAGTCGTACGTTGCGAACCCTGCGGCGCGCGGGTCGTCGTCGGGGAGGTCGAGCTCTTCCTCGGTGACCCCGATCGCGACGCCGATCGCCAGGCGCACGTCGTTCAGCGCCGCGATCCAATGTTCCAGTGCCGCATCGTCCAGCTCGACCCGCACTCGTCCGGTCCGATCCTGCTCCGACGTCGAGCCCGGCGACCAACGCGGCAACCGCCTCGGACTTGGCGCGCACCAGATCGTCATGGACCACCGACTGGAACTCGCCCTCGGCCTTGTCCTCGGTCGGGTCCACGTACGCGCGCGGGAACAGCCGATCACGGATCGCGTCGGTCCCGTGCTCGGGGACGCCCCCAGCGAGCAGCGTCTCGAGTTGGCCGACGAGATCGCGCAGCGCCACGTACCTCGGCGCCCTCGAACGTGATCACCAGGCCGGCGCGTCCAGGCGAGATCTCGGTCATGAGCTGTCCCGCTCCATCGTGGCCCACAGCCCATTGGCATGGAGGCGGGAGACGTCCCCCTCACACTTCTCCCGCGTGCCGTGCGCGACGACGCTCTTGCCGTCGTGGTGGACTTCCAACATCAGGCGGGTCGCCTTCTCGCGTGAGTAGCCGAACACCTTCTGGAGGACGAGCACGACGTAGCTCATCAGGTTCACGGGGTCGTTCCACACGATCACGATCCACGGCCGATCGGTCCCGACCTGCTGCAATTCCTGCGGTTCCCGGACCGGCGCGACGCTCACGCGCACCGCCCGGACCGGCGCGACACTCACGCGCACCCCCTGTTCACGAGGTGCGGACCTGCTCGGCGATGCGGGCCAGCAAGCCGTTCACGAAGCGACCGCTCTTCTCGGTGGAGTACTGCTTGGCCAGTTCGACCGCTTCGCTGATGACGACCGCGGTCGGCACCTCCGGCTCGTGCGCGAGTTCGAAACAGCCGAGGCGCAGGACCGCGCGGTCCACCGCCGGCATCCGGTCCACCGTCCAATGCTCGCTGTACTCGCCGAGCAGCGCGTCCAACTCGGGCAGGTGCTCCTCCACACCGCGCACCAGCTCGGCGGCGTAGGCGTCAGGGGCGGCCGGAAGACCGTCGAGCAGTTCGACGGCGGTGATGGCCCGGGCCTCGCGCTCGTAACAGAGGCCGAGGGCACGCTCCCGGGCTTCGCGTCGAGGGGCCACTAGGCCCGGGTGAGGTACTCGCCGGTGCGAGTATCGATCTTGAGCTTTTCGCCGGTCTCGATGAACAGCGGGACCTGCACGATCAGACCGGTCTCCATGGTCGCAGCCTTGCGGGCCCCCGACACCCGGTCCCCCTGAATGCCGGGCTCGGTCTGGGTCACGGTCAACTCGACCGCCGCGGGAAGGTCCACGCCCAGGACCTCGTCTTCCCACATCGGCAGCACCGCGGCGTCACCTTCCTTGAGGTACTTCACCGATGCGCCGAGTGCGTCCGTCGAGACGTGCATCTGGTCATAGGACTCGTTGTCCATGAACACGAAGTCGCTGCCCTCGCGGTAGAGGTACTGCATCTCGCGCTTGTCGATCGTGGCGCGATCCACCTTCTCGTCCGCACGGAAGGTCTTCTCGATCACCGCGCCGGTGCGGAAGTTCTTCAACTTCGTGCGCACGAACGCGCCCCCCTTGCCGGGCTTCACGTGCTGGAACTCCACAACCGTCATCAACCCCTCGGGAAGGTTGAGCGCCATGCCGTTCTTCAGGTCGTTGGTGGAAATGTTCGACAAGGTGAGTGGACCTCTCGCGTCAGATGACGAGCTGCTTCGGGAATTCGGTCAGGGCGACGGGGCCGTCGGGGGTGACGACGAGCGTGTCCTCAATGCGCACGCCCCCGACCCCGGGGAGGTAGACGCCGGGTTCCACGGTGACCACGTGGCCGACCGCGAGGGTACCAGTCGCGGTGCTCGCGACCCGAGGCGCCTCGTGGATCTCGAGTCCGACCCCGTGGCCGGTGCCGTGCAGGAAGGTCTCACCCCAGCCCGCAGCCTCGATCACCGCCCGCGACGCCTGATCGACGTCCGCACAATCCGCGCCGACGACCGTCGCGGCGCATCCGGCTGCCTGCGATCGTGCCACCGTCTCCCACACCTGCCGCGCCTCCGCTGACGGCTCCCCCACGCTCACCGTTCGGGTCATATCCGAGCAATAGCCGTCGACGATGCAGCCGAAGTCGATCACGACCAACTCGCCCCGCCCGATCGGCCGATCGCTGGGGCGTGCGTGCGGCTGCGCGCCGTTGGGCCCCGAACCGACGATCGATTCGAAGCTGACCCCGGACGCCCCTCGTTCCCGCATCCCGAACTCCAGCCGGAGCGCGAACTCGCGCTCGGTCGGCCCGGATGCCAGCGATGGGAGCAACTCGCCGAGGGCGTCGTCGGCGATCGCGCATGCCGCGCGGATCCGGGCGACTTCGCCGGGCTCCTTCACCATCCGCAGTGCGTCGACGATGCCGTCGGTCGGCACCAGTTCCAGACCGGCGAACGCATCGGCCAACGTACGCTGCTCGGCCCACGTCACTCCGTCGGCTTCGAGTCCGATCCGGTGCGCCCCCGCCGACGCGGTTGCCCGGACGAGCGCGGCCCGCTGGTCGGCGGCAGTTGCGCCGATGATGATCTCGGCATCGACGCCGGCCGCGCGGAGCTGATCAGTTGCCTGGTCCCGGTAGCGACCGTCGGTCACGAACAAACTCTGGTCCGCACCGACGAGCAGCCGGGCGGCGGAGCCGGTGAACCCGGTGAGGTACCGGATGTTCACGAGCCGGGTCACGAGCAGTGCGTCGAGATCATCGAGCGCATCTCGGAGCCTGGTCATCCGACCGGCCAGGTCCATGACGGGCAGACCGTTCATGCGAGGGCACCGATCGCGGCTTCGACCGCAAGCCGATAGCCGGCCCGGCCGAATCCGGCGATGGATCCGGTGACGTACGGGGCCACGACCGAGGTCCGCCGCCATTCCTCGCGGGCGGCGACATTCGAGAGGTGCAGCTCGACCTTGACGCCACCATAGGCCGCGAGCGCGTCTGCGAGCGCATATGACGTGTGCGTGAACGCGCCGGGGTTGATCACGATCGCCGCCGCGGATCCGACCGCGCGATGGATCGCGTCGATCAGCTCACCTTCGTGGTTGGACTGCACGTGCTCGAGCGTCATCCCGGCGGCCGTGGCAACCGCGGAAGCGTCCGCCACGCACTCGGCGAGCGTGTCGGTGCCGTAGACCTCGGGCTCGCGCGTCCCGAGGAGATTCAGATTGGGTCCGGACAGCAACAGAATCGTGCTCACGGCATGGCCTCCTCAGACGTCGGGCACCGGATCACAGGGCATCGGCCGGATAGCCGACGGACTCGAACGCGTAACGGATTGCGCCCACCGGCGGGTCCTCGACCAGATCGAGCCCGTCGGGTCCCGGCAGCACGAAGGTGAGTCCGCCCCGCGCCTTCTTGTCGCGTTGCATCAGCGCGAGGAGATCGCCCGCCGGTACCCGGCCCGGGTCCGGCACCGCGGTCGGCAGGCCCAGCGAGAACGGCACCGCCTGGAACCGGTCGACGACGTCCGCGGCGACGCGCTCGCACCCGCCGGCGAGCGCGCCCGCGAACACCAGGCCGATGGCGACGGCCTCGCCATGGGTCAGCTCATGGCCGTAGGCGATCTCGAGGGCGTGGGCGAACGTATGGCCCAGGTTGAGGGTGGCTCGCAGTCCGGAGCGCTCGAACGGGTCTCGGGCGACGACATCCGCCTTGATGGCCACACAACGGGTGACCACCTCGGCGAGCGCCGAGGGGTCCCGCGCCAGGATCGCGGTCGTCCCGGTCCGCAGCAGGTCCACCAGGCCGGTCGGGTCCGCGACCACGTCGAACATCAAGGTGTACTTCGCGACCTCGCCCAATCCGGAGTGGTACTCGCGTTCGGACAGTGTGCCCAGGGTGTCCGGGTCCGCCACGACACCGACGGGCTGATGGAAGGCCCCGACGAGGTTCTTGCCCTCCGCCAGATTGACTGCAGTCTTGCCGCCGATGGCGGCGTCCACCATCGCGAGCAGCGTCGTCGGCACTTGCACCACGTCGACCCCGCGGTGATACACCGCCGCCGCAAACCCGGCAGTGTCGCCGACGAGGCCGCCGCCCAGCGCGACCACCGCGTCATCGCGCAGGAGTCCCCATTCGGCGAATCCCCGGCAGAGTTCGTGCACGGTGTCGAGCGACTTGTGGGACTCGCCATCGCCGATGAGGAACACCTCGCTCGGCGCGTCCAAGCCTTCGCGCACGGCCGCCGCATAACGGTCGGCGATCGCGGCCTGACTCACGATTGCGATGCGCCGCCGGTCCCCGAGCACGGCGCCGACCGAGCGCAGCGCGCCTGGTTCGATCACGACGTCGTATCCCGGCGCCAACGCCACCCGCACCGTGGTCACGCCTGGATCTCCGCGTACGCGTCGAGGACTTCGGTGACCACGGCCTCGATGTCGCGATCGTCGGTGGCCACGACCGCGTCGGCCGCGTCGCCGTAGGCAACGGCCCGTACGGCACCCAGTCGGCGCATCGTGGCACCGGCATCGGCGCCGACGAGCAAGGGTCGTTCGATTTCGGATTGGCGGGTCACCCGGGACGCCAGCTCCTCGGGATCGGCGGTCAGCCAGATGACGACCTCGTCGCGGACCGCCCGTCGGTTCTCGGGCAGACCCATCGCCCCCCCACCGCATGCGATCACCAAGGCCTCCGGGGACGCGACGGCGTCGGCGACTGCCGCTCGTTCCGCGTCGCGAAACCCCTGTTCACCGGCACTCGCGAAGAGTTCCGGCACCGACTGGCCCGCTTGGGTCTCGACGAGTTCATCGGTGTCGACGAAGCCGCGGTCGAGCGACGCCGCGCAGCGACGTCCGACGGTCGTCTTGCCGGCGCCCATCAACCCGATCAGCACGAGGTGAGGTGCCCGAGTCACAGCGATTCGACGAACGTACGGTGGTTGCGCACCATCTCGGCGATCGAGTCACCGCCGAACTTGCGCAGCACTTCGTCGGCCAGGACCAACGCGACCATGGTCTCGGCGACGACGCCGGCTGCGGGGACGGCGGTGACGTCGGTGCGTTCCTTGAACGACACCGTCTCCTGCTTCGTCTCGGTGTCGACCGTCCGCAGCACCGGGCGGTTCAGGCTGGCGAGCGGCTTCATCGAGGCACGCGCGACGAGCAGTGATCCGGTGGTCATACCGCCCTCGATGCCGCCGGCACGGTCTGACGCGCGGGTGTAGCCCGACGACTCGTCCCATTCGATCTCGTCGTGGGCCGCGCTCCCCCGCACGGCGGCCACCGCGGCGCCTTCGCCGATCTCGACGGCCTTCATGGCCTGGATACTCATCAGCGCCTGCGCGATCCGACCGTCGATCCGGCGATCCCAGTGCACATGGGAACCGAGCCCGAGCGGGACGTCGAATCCGAGGACCTCCACGACCCCGCCGAGCGAATCCCCCGCTTTGGCCGCCGCCTTGATCGCGACGACCATCGCCGCCGCGGCATCCGCGTCGAAACACCGCACCTCGGACTCGTCGATCGTGGCGAGATCATCGCGGCCAGGACGCAGGGCTGCAGCGGGGACCGCAGCCTCCCCCATCCGCACGACGTGCGACAGCACCGCCGTCCCGAGCTCCGCGAGCAATGCCTTGGCCACCGTTCCCGCAGCCACCCGAGCCGCCGTCTCTCGAGCACTGGCGCGCTCCAGGACGTTGCGAGCATCGGCGAAGCCGTACTTCTGCATCCCGACGAGATCGGCATGGCCCGGTCGGGGTTGCGTCAGCGGCTTCTCGGTCACCCCGGGCGCCGGCGACATCTCATCGACCCACTTCGGCCACTCGGTGTTGTGGATCACGATCGCGACGGGTGATCCCAAGGTGGTCCCGTGACGCACTCCCCCGACCAGCTCGACGTCGTCACGTTCGAAACGCATCCGTGGGCCCCGGCCGAAGCCGAGGCGACGACGGGCCAGCTCGTCGCCGATCGCGTCGACCGAGACGGACAGGCCGGCCGGCACCCCTTCCACGATGACGGTGAGCGCAGGGCCGTGGGATTCCCCCGCGGTGAGGTACCGAAGCATGATCCGCTCAGGTTAGAGGCCGCGCGTCGCGCGACCGGGACCCGTTGCGCCCTACTTGAGGGTCTGCTGGCCGGTGCAGAGCGTGAACCCGGCACTGGCGTAGGTGAGCTCGGCGCAGGTACTGCTCTTGAACCGGACGAGCTGGTAGTTCCCGGCGAACTGCTGGCCTTCGGTCACCGTGTACACCGAGGTTCCGACCTGCACGCGGGCGGTCTGGGCACCCGTGGCCGGGTCGACGTAGATGTCGAGCATCGTCACCTCGCTCACCCCGCCCGGATTCTGGGCCGGCGACGTGGTGGGCGTCGTGGAGATGCTCCCCGACGTGGTCGTCGGCGGGGTCGTCACCGTCGACGTGCCACCGGTCGAGACCTGCCCGATCGGTTCGAACGGGTCCCGCAGGCTCAGCTCGTCGAAACTGCCGTTGGGCAGCGTCGGCTCCAGCGGTGCCGTCGTCGTGGTCGTTCCCGCAGCCGGGTCCGACGCCGCGGCCACCGGGTTCGGCGGGGCGGCGACCGAAGTCTTGCCGTCGTCGCGGAGGAACACCTGGTACACGAGCAGCGCGCCGACGAACGCGGCAGCGACACCGAGGATCACGCTCGAGCGCTGCTTGGTCCGGCCGCGACGGTTGCGGCGGTCGCGGCGGTCGCGGCGAGTCGAGTCGGCCATCACACACCTCCCGTCGTGGACGATCCCGCCGGGACCGTCGAAGAACTGGTCGACCCGCCGGATGGCGCGGTCGTCGATGACGTGCCCGGATCTGCGGGCGGTGGCACGGCACCGCTGGCGTCGACCGCCGTCGGCAGCGCCCGGGTGAACATGCGGCCGGTGATGTTCACCGACAACGAGAACCCGTCCGAACTCGAAGTTGTGTCCGCACTTGTCGTGTCGCCGCCAGAGGAGAGGTTGATACCGTCGACGATAACGAGTCGAGGCAGGTTCTCCAGCTTCGAAAGGTAGTCCTTCACCTGGAAGAACCCACCGGTCACGGTGATCGTGAGCCCGATCGTGGCCGTTGTGCCGGTCGCGACCGGCGGGGCCGGCGCAATCGTCATGAACTCGATCCCGGACTCGTCCGCGATGTCATTGGCCTGGATGATGAACTCGGCCAGGTCGGGCAGTTCGGGAATCGCCGCATCGAACTTGTCGAGCTCTGCTGCTTGCTCGGTGGCGTTCTTCTGCTGTTCCTGGAGCCGGGCGAGTTCGGCCTCGAGATCCTGGGTGGTCTTCTGCTCGGTGGTGAGTTGGGCCTCGGCCTTGGACAGCTCGTCGTTCTTCGGCGAGTAGATGACGAGGTACCAGGCGAGGATGATCACCAGCGCACCGGCGACGAGTCCGATCACGGCGTTGCGCTTCATGGCGTCACCTTGTATTCCTCGGACCGGTTGGACTTCGCATCCTGGGTCAGTACGCCGGTGGAGGAGAAGGTGACGTTGTCGCCCGTCCCACCCGAGGTTCCCGACGTGGATGTCGAGTCGGTCGTCGCACCGGCCCGGGACGCGTTCGGCACCCAGAGATCGCCGAAGGCGGGGATGTCCGAACCCATGGTCTGAATCCAGGATGCGACGGCGTCGAAGTCCAATCCCACCGCGGAGAAGTTGATCGTGCCCGTCAGGGTGGTGGGTGCAGGAGCCCCTGCCACCGCCGCGGGATCACCGGCGGCGCCACCGACGGAACCTTGGAAGCTCGTGAGCCAGACATCGGACGGAATCGTCCGGGAGATCTGCTGCAGGATCGAGGACCACGACACGTCGGTCGCGAGCAACGCCTGAGTCTCGGCCGAGAGCGTCTCGATCTGGGCCTGGCGGGCCGCGACTTCAGCCAGGTCGTCGATCTGGCCCTGCAGCTCGGCGTTCTGCGCCTGGGCCGCCGTCACCTTGTCGTTCTCGTCACTGACCTGCTTGGACTTGAGATAGGTGAGGCCAGCAAGTGCGACCAACAAGACCGCGCCCACGATGGCGGCAACCTTGACGAACTGGGACCGGTCGACACCCGGCTTGCGAGCCTTGCCGCCGAGCAGATCGATGCGTTTGCCGGTGAGCGTGCCCCCGAGCGCCAGTCCGACCGGCACCGGCAGGAACGGGTCCAACAGCGGCAGCTGATCGTCCGGGAACCCGATGTCACCGACCGCAACGTGCTCGCGGGGGCGGGCCAGGTCGACGGGGACGCCGACGGTGTCGAGGAGACGGTCGGCCAGTCCCGGCGTGAGTGAGGCGCCACCGGTGAGCGTCACCCGCAGGAGGCGAATCGCGTCGGGCTGCGTGCGGTAGTAGTCGAGCGAGCCGCGAATCTGCTCGACGAGATCCGAGATGGGTCGCGCCATCGCGGCGCGTGCCCGCGCGGCGACGTCGTCGGGGGCAAGGTCGAGTTGGCGCTTGATCGCCTCGGCCTGCTCCGGACTCACTTCGAGGTCGCGGCTGACCGCCTCGGTGACGTTGCGGCCACCCGAGCCCAAGATGCGCACGAACCGCGGCACGCCGAGTTCGTGCACGACGACGACGGTCACGCCGCCGCCGATGCTCACGATTGCTTCGACGCCGCCACCGTTGTCCGACACGCGGCGGCCGACCGAACGGACGAGCGCGAGGGGAACGAGATCGACGGCCGCGACCGTCAGGCCCGCGGCGCGCACGGTGCCGGTCAGTTTCCCGATGAGGTCCTTGTGTGCCGCAGCGAGCAGTACCCGCGACATCGCCTGCGGTGGCGGACCTTCCCCGGTCACCTCGGGTACCGGGAGGGCTTCGAGCACCTGGAAGTCGAGGACCGCGTCTTCGAGCGGGATCGGAATGAGCTCTTGGGCCTGGAACTGCAGCGCGCTGGCAAGATCGCCGTCGCTCATCGTCGGCAGATCGACCGTGCGCACCAGGACCCGCGGCGTTGCGACACCCAGGCGAACCGGGCCCTTCTTGAGGCTCAGCTCCTTCCAGAGCCGCTGAATCGCCTCGGTGACGACGGCCTCGTCGACGATCTCGCCGTCACGCATTGCGCCCGGCGGCAGGGCGACCTGGCCGAAGCTGGTGACCCGAGCCGGGTCTCCCGGCTCGATCTCCGCGACCCGGACCGCGTTGGTCCCGATATCGAGTCCGATCAGGCGACGGGCCATGTCTCGTCACCTCCTTCGCCAATACCGACGACACGCTCGTCGAGAAACTTTGCGACGTCACGCTCGCGGATACGAAGGTGCTTGCCGACGCGGATCGCGGGAAGCTCACCGGATTTGATCAGACGGTAAACCGTCATCGTTGAGACTCTCATGACGTCGGCCACCTCACGGGCGGTCAGTAGGTCATGGGGGATTGGCGACGCCACGTTGATTGCCCCTTCTTGACTCTCGGCACAGTAAGTCTCAGCCGAAAGCATCGTCAACACGGGCCACACGAGTTGAGCGTTCGCGGCGTGTTTGATTCAAAGGACCTACACGCGGCGACGCGTTTCATAGGTCGCGAGTCCCATGCGCCGCGATCGAGACGCGTCGTGATGAGTCGTGCGACCTACCCGCGGTAGAGGTCGAGGAGCTGCGTGCCCGCGAAGATCGCGATGAATGTGCCCGCGACGAGGAACGGACCGAACGGGACGTGGTCCTTGCGTGTGCGCAGTCCCGTGGCGATCAACACCACGCCGATGACGGCACCGAGCACGAAGCCGAGGAACAGACCGAGGTAGACGTGCCCCCACGAAAGCCAGCCGAGCGCCATACCGAGCACGAAGCTCAGCCGGACGTCGCCGAAGCCCATCCCGCGAGGCGAGATGAGGTGGATGATCAGGAACACCACGAAGGCGGCGAGCCCACCGAGCCCGGCCCGAGCGAGGTCGTTCCAGCTGCCGTCCACCACGGCGGCGCCGAGCAGGAGTGCTCCCACGATGAAGCCGGTGGGATAGAGGACCTTGTTCGGCAGGAGGAACGTATCGAGGTCGATCAGTGCCAGAGCCAGGAGTCCCGCCGCAAGGGCGAGGTAGGCCGGCAGTTCCGCCGCCGCGCCGAAGTGCAGGGCCATGCCCACCCAGAGCGCCGCGTTCAACAACTCCACGAGGGGGTACCGCACCGAGATACGGGTCCCGCAGTGCTTGCACCGGCCCCGCAGCGCGAGCCAGGACGCCACCGGGACGTTCTCCAGGGGACCGATCGCGGCGTCGCAGCTCGGGCAGTGGGAGCCGGGCCGCACGATCGATTCGCCCCGGGGGACGCGCCAGACGACGACGTTGAGGAACGAGCCGATGAGCAGGCCGAAAACGGCGCAGATCGCGACGAGCATGACCACAGAAGGCTACGGGGATCAGCACGCCGGCACAGGGATCACGGCCAATCCTGCAGCCATCCCACGAGCGGGTCGAACTGGTCCGCCTGACACGTCGACAGGTTGTCCAACCGCTGGAAGCGGGTCTCGATCGAAGGGTGTGACAGCACGGCGAAGCAGCGCCCGGACGTCGACCGCGACGCGAGGATCACATAGACGTTCGATCCGGACGCGACGTTGGCGACCGAGACCGCCCGACGGTTCGCCGGCGCGGACGTGGAGCTGGCCACGAAGCCGACGGCCGGCTCCTCGAGGGCCAGGCTCGCCTGGGTGGGGGTCACGCCGTCGGAGGTCTCGATCGCGCGGGCGGCGGTCAGGCTGTTCCGCAACAGGTTCTGGGCCTGGCGGTCCTGCGCCGGCGTCCGTGCGCTGAGCAGGTTCGGGATCATGATCGCGATCAACACGGCGATGATCCCGACGACGAGCATGAGCTCGATGACGGTGAAGCCGTCCTCGTGATCGGACTCGACTGCTGACATCTCGCGCACCTCCTCGGGCGATGAGGTTCCCGTCCAGGACAAGTGGAGAAGAACCGAGAGGGGCCCGGCACTCGGCCGGGCCCCTCTCGTACAGATCCCTTGCGGGAGTGGACTACCAGGCCTGGGCCCAACCGCCGCCGGAGGTGGCGTTCGCGGCCGCGGGGACCGAGGTCGCCGCCGCCGGAGCGTCGGTCGCTGCGCAGTTGGCCGTGTTGCCGAGGTTGGCGAACACGGTGCCCGGACCGGTGGCGCCGTCACCAACGGCGAAGCACACACCGGACGCGGAACGCGCCGTCATGACGATCCAGTTGCCTGCGGAGCCGTCCACCGAAACCTGCTTCGCACCGGTCGAGGCCGTGCCGGCTGCGATGAACGCAAGGCTGGGCTCCGCGGTGTTCAGCGCCGTGGTGGTCGCCGTGGCGTAGGAGTCGGTGTCGGTGTAGATGCCCTTCGCGTTGGTCAGGGCGTTGCGGAGGCTCGACTGAGCCGCCTTGTCCTGTGCACGGGTCTTGGCACCGAGGAACGTCGGGATGGCGATGGCGATCAAGATGGCAATGATCAGCACCACGACCATGAGCTCGATGAGCGTGAAACCACGCTCGTCCTCGCGCCGCGCCCGAAGGTTGTTCAGCATCTGCTGCATTTGGTATTCCCCTTCTGGGTGGTATGGCTTGGGTATGAGTTGCGCCGGGCCCTGGTGCAATCCAGTTCTCGGTGCGAGAGATGTGTCGGCCTGACCGCCAGGGGCCTTGAGCGGATCACGCAACGATGAGCCGACCGCCCTACCCCGACGAACCGCCCATATCGCCGCGCGGGCCACCGACCGGCCCCGCCCCGGGCGGCCGCGCGGCGCTCAGGCCGGGACGGGCTGCGTGATGCAGTGCAGACCGCCGCCGCCGAGGAGGACCTCTCGGGCCGGGACCGCCACGACCTCACGCCCGGCGTACGCCTCCCCGATCACCTCACACGCGCCATCATCGGTTGTCGGGTCCAACGCGGGAACCACGACGCGGCCGTTGGCGGGATAGCAGTTGACGTACGACGCGGCCAGGCGGGATCCGGCCCGACGGGGCTGTGTCCCGGGACTCGTCACCACGCCCGCGGCCTCCGCCTCGGTCACCAACAGCCGTGGCGGTGCCGGAACCGTTCGCACGACCAACGCACGCCCCCGCGCATCCCGGGCGGCCTCGAGGCGCCGGCGTGCGTCGAGCGACCGTTCGTACTGCGGGTCGCTTCGGTCGTCGGTCCAGGTGAGCAACACCTCACCCGGCGCCGAGAAACAGCACAAGTTGTCCACGTGGCCGTCGGTCTCGTCATCGACGACGCCGAGACCGAGCCAGAGCACCACCTCGGCGCCGGTGTAGTCGCACAGACCCTGCTCGATCTGCGGTCTCGTCATCGTCGGGTTGCGGTTCGGGTGGAGGAGGCACTCCTCGGTCACCAGGAGGGTTCCCTCGCCATCGCTGTGGATCGACCCGCCTTCGAGCACGAACGGCGCGCGGTACCGGTCGATGCCGAGGTGCTCGCACATCGCCGCCGCCATTCGGTCATCGTCGCCCCACGACGGGTACAGCCCGCCCCGCTCCCCGCCCCACGCGTTGAACTCCCAGTCGACCCCGCGACGCCGACCGGTGTCGTCCACGACGATGGTCGCACCGATATCGCGCATCCAGGCGTCGTCGCTCGGAATCGCGACAACTTCTGCGACCGAGCCGACGCGCGCCCGCGCCCCTCGACATCGTCCGGGTGCGCGGCGACCGTCACCGGCTCCGCGGCGGCGATCGCTCGCACCACGTTCGCGAAGCTGGACCGCGCCGGTCCAGCCTCATTCCGCCAGTTGTCGGGCCGACGCGGCCACGCGATCCAACAACCCGCGTGCGGCTCGAACTCGCCCGGCATCCGGAATCCGTCGTCACGCGGCCACCCGGGCCGTGGCGGTGCCGTCACGGCAGCGACCGTAGCGGCGTGCTGGACACCTCCGGCCCGACGTGCAAAAATGAAACAGGTTTCATTTTTGCACAAGCAGGTGGTCGCGCTCGGACGGGCCCGGCCCCACTCCCGGAGGTAGTGATGGAATTCGGACTGTTCATGGGCGGATTCGTCCACGAGGACCTGATGGCCGCGGATCCCCAGGCCGAACACACGCGCCTCATGAGCGAGGTCGACCTCGCCGTCGTCGGCGACCGGTCGAACTGGAAGTACTCCTGGTGGACCGAGCACCACTTTCTCTGGGAGTACTCCCACATCTCGGCCAACGAGACCATCATGCCCTACGTCGCGGCGAAGACGAACCGGATGCACATCGGCTCGGGCATCATCAACATCACGCCGCCGGTCAACCACCCTGCCCGCGTCGCGGAACGCGTCGCGATGCTCGACCACCTCTCCGAAGGTCGGTTCGAGTTCGGCACCGGGCGCGGCTCGTCGACCACCGAGCAGGGTGGCTTCGGGATCACGGATCCCGAAATCACCAAGGAGATGTTCGACGAGGCGATCGTCGAGTTCAAGCGGATGTGGAGGGACGGCACCTACTCCTTCGACGGTGAGTTCTTCTCGATGCCCGAGCGCAACGTGCTCCCGAAGCCCTACGTGAAGCCCCACCCGCCGATGTGGGTCGCGGCCGGGAACCCCGGCACGTTCGAGAAGGCCGGGAAAATGGGACTCGGCGTCCTGTGTTTCACCGGTGGGTCGCCGGAGAAGATGAAGCCACTGGTGGACATGTACAAGGAAGCGATCAAGGACGCGGACCCCGTCGGTGAGTTCGTCAACGACAACGTCGCGATCACGAGCAGCTTCATGTGCCTCGAGGACGACGACGCGGCAATCGACTGGACCACGAAATCCGGCAATGGCCGGCAACAGTCGCTCGTGTTCCGGTATCTCGACACGTTCCCGAAGCCTGCGTGGGTCCCGGAATGGCCCACGGAGATCCCCGACCCCACCCGGGACCAGGTCCTCGCCGGACACGCGTCCGGCGCCAGCATCGTGGGGAACCCGGAGGAGTGCTCGAAGGTGCTCGAGCAGTGGGACGCGATCGGCGTCGACCAGCTCATCCTGGGCCCCTCCGGCTCGGTGTACCCCCATTCACTGCTCGCCGAGACGGTCGAACTGTTCGGCAACCGCGTGATCCCGCAGTTCGACACGGATCCCGAGTTCTCCACCGACAAGTACCGAGCCGCAGCGGGTTGAGCGGCGCCGCGTGCACCGACCGGTTGGTGGCGCGGCTCCCGCTCGGCGCGGGAGAGATTCGGGAACAGATTCCGGTCGGCGGACGTTTCCTCAGTATGGCCAGCCTCCCAAGCCGGCCCTTCTGACGCCGGTAGAGGCGCAGGACCAGCCCCCTGCCCCGGGTTCCCTGCGCCTCCCGGCGTCAGCGTCGTCCGGGCGGCCGGTCCTGGCTCAGACCGACGCGATCCATTCCTCGGTGCGGGCCCAGAGCGCGCGGGCCCGTTCGGGGTCGACGGCGTAGGACCTGATGCCACCGCGAGAGTCCGGCACGTCGTTCGGCTCGGCCACCCCACAGTCCTCCAGGTACGCGCCACCGTGGTGTTCCAACTCCGGCGCGGTCGCCGCGAAGACCGTCGTCGCGGCACCCTGCGGCACCGTCTTCCAGTCCATTTCCTGACCCGGCGGGATCGCGTTCATCATGGTCGCGAGGGTTTCCTCGGTGAGGTGGCGACCCAGTTCGGTCATGATGCCGCCGGGGTGCAGCGAGTACGCATGGGCCCCGCGCTCGGCGAGCCGGCGGTCGAGTTCGACTGCGAACAGCGCGTTCGCCGTCTTCGACCGTCCGTAGGCCAGCCACGGTTCGTAGACGGTCAGCTCGAAATTCGGATCGTCGAGATCGACGTCGCCGAAGCGGTGCCCCGCCGAACTCAGCGCGATCACCCGCGACCCTGCACCCAGGAGATCCATCACCTCGGCTGTCAGCAGGAAGTGCCCGATGTGGTTGGTCCCGATCTGCAGCTCGAAGCCATCCGCCGTGGCCATCTGCGGACACGCCATGACCCCGGCATTGTTGATGAGCACGTCGAGGTGGTCGTGAGCATCTCCGAACGCGGCGGCGAAGGCCCGGACGCTCGCGAGGTCGGCGAGGTCCAGTTCCCACAGCTCCAGGCGCGCTTCGGGAACCGTCCCGCGGATCCGCCCGGCCGCGGCTTCGCCCTTGCCCAGATCGCGAACCGCCATCGCCACGGCGGCGCCGTGCGCCGCCAGCGACCGGCTGGTCTCCTCCCCCAGCCCGGTCGACGCACCGGTCACCAGGACGTGCTGGCCGCTCAGGTCCACACCGTCGAGCACGTCGTCGGTCGTCGTCGTTGCACCGAAGCTCATCATTGCTCCTGCCGCTCGGCGTCGTCACCCGGTTGTCCCCCGCCCTCGGGGTGCCGCCGGGATCGCCTTTCCTGCCACCGCCATCCGGCTCGCGGTCGCCGGGATCTCCGACGACCACAGGGCGTTCTCCCGCCGGGCGATCGCCGAGCAGTTCCGCGAGCCCACCGACCGCGCCGAAGAGCCCGCCCATCTCGGTCGGCAGGAAGATCTTGGTCGCTCGCCCGTCGGCGACCACCCGGAGGGCCTCCAGATACTTCAGTGCGATCAGGTCCGGTGTCGGTTCGCCCTCGTGGATGGCCGCGAACACGTTGCGGATCGCGGCCGCCTCGCCGTCGGCGACCCGGATCTGCCGGATCCGGTCGGCCTCGGCCAGTCGCTCAATCGCCTGCGCGCCACCTTCGGCCTCGAGAATCGCGCTCTGCTTCTCGCCCTCGGCCCGGGTGATCGCGGCCTCACGTACACCGAGCGCCTCGGTCACCGTGGCACGGCGCTGCCGCTCGGCGCGCATCTGGTTGTGCATCGAGTCCACGACATCCGGCGGCGGGTCGATCCGCTGAATCTCGACGCGCACGACCCGCGTCCCCCACTTGTCCGTGGCGTCGTCGAGAATCTCGCGCAGCCGTGTGTTGATGGTGTCGCGGGAGGTCAGCGCCTCGTCGAGCTGCATGTCGCCAACGACGTTGCGCAGATTGGTCTGGGCCAACTTGGTGACTGCGAGCTGGAAGTTCGAGATGTTGTAGAGCAGCCGCGACGGGTCCGTGGCCTCGAAGAACACCACTGCATCCACCGAGACCACGACGTTGTCCTGGGTGATGACCTCCTGGGGTGGAACGTCGACCACCTGCTCGCGCATGTCGACCAACGACAGCTTGTCGATGAACGGAATGAGAAACCGCAATCCCGGGTCCAACGTGACGTGGAATTTCCCGAGACGCTCGATGACGCCCTTTTGGTACGGACGCACGATGCGGATGCTCTTCGCGGCACCGACGAAGAGCATCAGCGCGATGACCGCCAACACGATGACGCCAGTCATTGTCCCCCTCGATCAGTCGGAAATTTCCGCGACGACGAGACGAGTCCCATCCACGCGCACCACCCGGATCGGGGTATCGACCTCGATCGGGTCCATCGTGTCGCCTTCGGCGCGCCACTCCTCGCGCTCGACGCGCACGAGACCGGTGTCGTGGGTGCCACCGCCGGGGATGCGCCGCAAGACCACGCCCTCGTGGCCGACCCAACGGTAGACACCGGCCGCGGATCGATTCGGTGCCGCGTTGAGCTTGCGGCCGATCGGGATCAGGAGAGCCAACGCGCCGGCACTCCCGATCACGAACGCTGCCCACTGCAGCCAGATCTCGGCCCCGGCGAAGGCGGCGATCGTGGCCACGAGCGCGCCGACACTGAACGAGATCATGAAGAACGAGCCCGGGACGGCGATCTCGGACACTGCCAACACGACCACTGCGGCGAGCCAGATCCAGCGCCACGTGTCCGCGTCGTTCAGGTCCATCGGTTCACCCCGCTCACCCCAGAACGGCATTGGAGCCGGCCGGCGGGACCAGCGTAGGGCGTGGACTACTTGATGAGCTTGATGATGTTGAACATCGGCAGGTAGAGGCTGATGATCATGCCCCCGACGATCGTTCCCATCACGATGATCATGAGCGGCTCGATCAACGATGTCAGTGCGTCGACGGTCGCGGTGACCTCACTGTCGTAGAAGTCTGCGATCTTGTCGAGCATCTCGTCGAGCGCACCGGTCTCCTCACCCACCGAGATCATCTGGGTCACCATCGGCGGGAAGACCTCGTGCTGCTCCAGGGGGCGCGCCAGGGTGTCACCACGTTTGACCGCGCCCTGGGTCTCGCGCAGCGCCGGGCGACCACCTCGTTGCCTGCGGTCTCGGCCACGATGTCCAGGGCTTCGAGAATTCCGACGCCCGATCGCGTCAGGGCGGCCAGCGTCCGGGAGAACCGGGCCAGCGCGGTCTTGCGCGCCAGCAGCCCGAACACCGGGACGCGCAACGTGAAGGCGTCCCACACGGGCCGGCCGGTTTCGGACTTCATCCAACGGCGGAAGAAGAACGCCCCGACCGCACCCGCGAGCATGAACAGCGGGAACCAGGCCTTGAGCACGTTCGACAGCACGATGAGCACACGCGTCGGCAACGGGAGCTCGCCGCCGAGGTCGACGTAGATGGCCTTGAACTGCGGCACGATGAACAACAGCATCGCGGCGGCGATCAACAGACAGATCGAGAGCGCGACGACGGGATAGGTCATCGCCGAGCGGACCTTGCGGCGCAGCTCGACCTGCTTTTCGATCGTGTCGGCGAGCCGCATCAGGACTGCGTCGAGCACACCACCGACCTCACCGGAGCGCACCATGGCCACGTAGAGGCGACTGAAGACCTTCGGGTGCTTCGTCAGCGCGGCGGAGAGCGAGACGCCCTTTTCGACATCGAGGCGGATCTCGCCGGCGACTCGCTTGAGTTCGTCGTTCTCGGTCTGTTCCGCGAGGATCGCGAGTGCTCGGATCAGCGACAGGCCCGAGTTGATCATCGTGGCGAACTGGCGCGAGAACACCGCCACGTCCTTGAGCTTCACCTTGTTGGAGATGCCCGGGATGTTGATGTCGCCCTTGAGGCGGTTTCCCGACTTCTTCTCGACCGCGATCGGCGTGTACCCCATCTGGCGCAGCTTGCCGACGACGAGCGAAGCGTCCTCGGCTTCGAGCTGGCCTTCGATCAGCTTTCCGCTGCCGTCGCGGACCTTGTACGCGAACGTCGTGGCCATCAGGTCCCCCAACCGTTGCCGGCGGACTGCACCAGACGCCGGAGGTCTTCCTCGTTGGAGCACCGCTCGAGCGCGGCCTCCAGGGTGATCTTCTGCTGTCGCACCAGCTGGGCGAGGTGCTGGTCCATGGTGACCATGCCGAACTTCGCACCGGTCTGCATCAGGGAGTAGATCTGGTAGATCTTCCCTTCCCGGATCAGATTCCGGACCGCCGGCGTCGCGACGAGCACCTCGGCGGCGAGCATTCGGCCGGCGCCGTCGCTCGTCTGGAGGAGCTGCTGGGTGCAGATCCCCTGGAGCGACGCGGCCAGCTGGACCCGCACCTGTTGCTGCTGGTGGCTCGGGAACACGTCGATGATGCGGTCGATCGACTGCGGGGCGTCCTGGGTGTGAAGCGTGGCGAACACGAGGTGACCGGTCTCCGCCGCGGTCAGTGCGGTGGAGATCGTCTCGAGGTCACGCATCTCACCGACGAGGATCACGTCAGGGTCCTGGCGCAGGACGTGGCGCAGCGCCTCGGCGAACGACTTCGTGTCCTCACCGACCTCGCGCTGGTTCACGACCGCCCGCTTGTGCTGATGCAGGAACTCGATCGGATCTTCGACGGTCATGATGTGGACCGCCTTCTCGCCGATTCACGATGTCGATGAGTGAGGCGAGCGTCGTGCTCTTGCCGGAACCGGTCGGTCCGGTGACGAGGACGAGACCGCGCGGCAGATCCGCGAAGCTGCGCACCTGGTCCGGCACGCCGAGGTTGTCGAACGGCACGATCTCGTACGGGATCGTCCGCATGACCGCGCCCACGTTGTCCCGCTGGAGGAACACGTTCACCCGGAACCGGCTCTGACCGGGCAAGGAGTACGAGCAGTCGAGCTCCAGCTCGTTCTCGAACTTCTCGCGCTGCTTCTGGGTGAGGACCGCGTAGATCATCTCGCGGATCTGGGATCCGGACAGTGCGTCGATGCCCTCGACCGGCCGCAACTCTCCGTGCACCCGGATCACCGGCGGACTGCCGGCGGTCAGGTGGAGGTCGGACCCGTCCTGTTCGAGCACCTTCTTCAACAGGTCGTTGACGTGCAGTCCTTCTACCTCGTCCTCGACCGGGTTCTGGTCTCCGCCACCCTCACCGGCGCGCAGCTTCGGCGACACCGGTCCGAAGACGGAGTCGATGGCGTGCTGGATCTCGTATCGGCCGGCTGCGGCCGGCACGACCTCGTACCCGGTTGCGGCGCCGACGGCCTGCACCGCGGCGTCGTCACCCGGATCCGGAAAGGCCACGACGAGTCGGGCCCCGTCGAAGTCCACGCCGATCGCCTGGAACTCTCGAGCGACGTTCTCCGGCACCGTCACCGCCGCATCAGGGTGCAGCGGCATCTCGGTGAAGTCGATGAAGCGGACACCGACGGTCTCGGCGATCGCCGCGGTGAGGTCCTTCTCGGACACGAGCCCCTCCCGGCGCAAGCACCGCGGGGAGCCCGTCGCCCGTGCGACGCGAATCGGCCATGGCGATCGCAAGATCGTCTCGGGACAGGACGTGGCGCTCGACGAGGAACTCACCGAGCACCCGCGCTTGACTTGACAGCATCTTCGTGCCTCCTCGGGACCGGTATCGACCGGAACGCCGAACCACTTGACATCAGCTGCCGATCGTTCTGACCGACTGCGGACTCATCGGCGTGTCACGCGGCCGAATCAAGGCTCAATCTCGGGAGAACCACCGCCGATGCAGCCTCTGTGATTCACGAAGTCGTAGAAACCAACCCGCCGCCCGCCCCGACCCGCCGCCGCATCGGTGACCTGTTCGTCGAGAACGGCATGATCACGGAGCAACAGCTCGCGGAGGCGCTCGACGTCCAGGGTCGCACCGGCGGCCGCCTCGGCGAGATCCTCATCGAGTTGGGGTTCATCACCACCCTCGATTCCGCCCGGATCCTCGCGGATCGGCTGGGACTCGAGTTCGTCGATCTGCACGCCCTCAAGCTCGACGAGTTCACCGCGCAGCGGATTCCCGAGGAGATCGCACGGCGCTATCGGGCCGTCCCGATCAGCGAAGCCGACGGCGTTCTGCGCATTGCACTCGCCGATCCGACCGACGTGTTCGCGCTCGACGACCTCCAGGTCATCGCGAAGTCGTCGGTGATCCCCCTGGTTGCGGACCCGGCGCAGGTGCTCGAGATCGTCAACAAGGTGTGGACCCGTCCCAGCATGGAAAGTCGCATCGACGATGCGACCGACAATCGAGGACGACGAGCCGACGCACGTCCTGATCAACGAGACCGAGGACGCGCCGATCATCCGCCTGGTCGACGCGATGGTGTCGCAGGCCACCTCCGAGCGGGCGTCGGACATCCACATCGAGCCGGCCGGCGACAAGGTCCGGATCCGGTTCCGGGTCGACGGGGTGCTCCACGAGGCGTCGACGACCCCACGCAGCGTCCTGCGGCCGATGGTCAGTCGCCTCAAGGTGATGGGTGGCTGCGACATCGCCAACAGCCGGACCCCGCAGGACGGGCGGTTCTCGATCTCCGGGAGCGGCCGCAGTCTCGACGTCCGCATGACGACCCTGCCGACGGCCTCCGGCGAGGCGGTCGTCCTCCGACTCCTCGACACGTCGCATGGCGTGCTCTCTCTCGACTCACTCGGCTTCAGCGGCGCTGAACTCGAGCGGTACCAGGCCTCGTATCAGGCGTCACAGGGCGCGATCCTCGCCGCGGGACCGACCGGGTCAGGGAAGACCTCCACGCTCTACTCGACGCTGGCGGAGCTGAACCAACCACACCGCAGCATCGTGAGCGTCGAAGACCCCATCGAGTACCACATGGACGGCATCAAGCAAGTCCAGGTCGGCCAGCGCGGCACGGTCGGGTTCGCCGGCGCGCTGCGCGCGATCCTGCGGGCCGACCCCGACGTCATCCTGATCGGCGAGATTCGCGACGCCGAAACGGCGTTGATCGCGGCCGAGGCTGCGCTGACCGGCCACCTCGTGCTCAGCACGATTCACACGCTGAGCGCGTCCACCGTGCCGGTCCGCCTGATCGAGATGGGGGTCGAGCCCTACCTGGTGACCTCCTCGTTGGCGTGCGTGGTGGCGCAACGCCTCGCGCGCCGCCTCTGCACGACGTGCGCCGAGTTCCGGGAGGCCACCGACGAAGAGCAGCAGCTGCTGCACGAGGACGGCGCCGACCCGATCGGGACCATCGGTCACCCGGTGGGGTGTCCCAGCTGTGCGGGGACCGGCTACCACGGTCGGATCGCGATCTACGAGATCATGCCCCTCGACGACGACATCCGGGCCTTGATCGCCGCGCGAGCCAGCGCCCCGGACATCGAGCGGGCAGCCGTCGCCGCCGGCACCCGCACCCTGCGCGGCTCGGCCGTGCAGCGAGTGCGCGACGGGGTCATCGGACCCGACGAACTCATCCGCGTGCCTCAGCTGATTCGAGCGCCCGGCGGGCGGCCCCCGCCTTCAGTCACACCCGCACGCGACGCACAAAGATCACGCGCGTCATGGGAGACCGGCGTCGGCGCGCGCGAGGACGTGGAGGAGGCGTCGGGTCAGTGTTCGAACGCCGACCGATGACAACGTCGGACTGGGCTACGCCGCCTGTTCCATGGCGAGGGCCAAGTCGTGCGGCCGGGTCGCGGCGGCAATGGCGACCTGCCGGCTGATCACCCCGGCGGTGTACAGCTCGAGTGCGTGCTGATCGAACAGCTGCATGCCGTAGTAGGCGCCGTCGCGGATGATGTCCTCGATCTCGTGGCTGCGCTCGGCATCGATGATGCGGTCGAACACCCGTCCCGTCGCCACGAGCGTCTCCACCACGGGCACGCGCCCCTGGAGGTCGGCACGCGGCACGAGCCGCTGACCGACGATCCCGCGGAGTGACCCCGCGAGCGAGCTGCGGACCTGACCGTGTTGATTGGCCGGGAAGAAGTCCAGCACCCGGTTCACCGCCTCGGTCGCGGTCGTCGTGTGCAACGTCGCGAACACCAGGTGACCCGTCTCGGCCGCGGTGATGGCCGCCCAAACCGTCTCGGCGTCGCGCATCTCGCCGATGAGGATCACGTCAGGGTCCTGGCGCAACACCATCTTCAAGGCGCTTCGGAAGTTCTCGGTGTCCTGACCGACCTCACGCTGGCTGATGAGGCATCGGTCGTCCTCGTGGCGGAACTCCACCGGGTCCTCGATCGTGACGACATGGGCATCACGGGTCCGGTTGATGTGGGCGATCATCGACGCCAAGGTCGTGCTCTTGCCCGAACCGGTGGAGCCGGTCACCAGCACGAGACCGTCAGCCTCCTCGGCCATCCGGGACACGATCGGCGGCAGTCCGAGCTCGACGAGCGTCGGGACCTTCGGAACGACGTACCGAATGGCCAGGGACACGTTCCCCTGCTGGCGGAACACGTTGATCCGAAACCGACCGATGCCCGGCGCTTCGTACGCCACGTCCATCTCACCGCGACTGGCGAACTTCTCGAGGCGATACTCGGGCAACAACTCGCTCGCGATCTCCGCGCATTCATCCGCGGTGACCGGACGCTCGACGAGCGACTCGAGCCGACCGTCGACCCTGACGGTCGGCGCGCGGCCGGCCTTCAGGTGGAGATCCGAGGCACCAAGGTCGATGGTGCGTTGCAGCAGTTCGTCGATGTTCACGTGCGCTCCCTGTCAGGCGACGACCCGGAAGACCTCTTCCAGGCTCGTGTGTCCCGCGGCCACTTTTCGGAGGCCGTCACCCCGCAACGGCACCATGCCCTGCATGACGGCGGCCTTCTTGACGTCTTCGGTCGATCGACGCTCAATGATGAGCCGTTCGATCTCCTCGGTGACCGAAAGCACCTCGTGCAGGGCAAATCTCCCTTTGTATCCGGTCTTGCCGCACTTCCCGCAGCCGACGGCGCGGTGCAGCGTCGGCCATTCGGCCATCGAGTCCATCGGCCAGCCGGCTTCGATGAGCTCGGCCTCGCTCGGCTGGTACGGCTCCGAACACTTCGGACACAAGCGGCGGGCCAGCCGTTGCGCGAGCACGCAGTCGAGCGCGCTGGTGACGAGGAACGGTTCGACGCCCATTTCGACGAGTCGCAGCGGAGTGGACGCCGCATCGTTGGTGTGCAGTGTCGTCAGGACGAGGTGACCCGTGAGCGCAGCCTCGATGGCAATCGTCGCGGTCTCCTGGTCGCGGATCTCACCGACGAGCACGATGTCGGGGTCGGCGCGCAGGATCGAACGCAACGCGGCGGCGAAACTGAGGCCCGACTTGTTGTTGATCTGGATCTGATTGATCCCGGGAAGCCGGTATTCGACGGGATCCTCGACGGTGATGATGTTGCGGTCGACGCTGTTGAGCAGGTTGAGCGTCGCGTACAGGGTCGTGGATTTTCCCGATCCGGTCGGGCCGGTGACCATGATCGTGCCGTACGGCTTTCGGTACGACGCCTCGTATCGCGACTGCACGTCCGGGAGGAACCCCTGGTCGTCGAGGGTCAGCAACGCCTGGCCCTTGTCCAGGATGCGCATGACGACCTTCTCGCCGTACACCGTCGGGAGCGTCGCCACCCGCAGGTCCACGCCGGTTGAACCGACGCGGGCGCGAGATGCGCCCGTCCTGGGGGATTCGGCGCTCCGCGATGTTGATGTCCGCCATCACCTTGAGGCGGCTGATGACTCCGGACTGGATCGACTTCGGCGCATGCATCACTTCGTGCAGCACACCGTCGACCCGGAACCGGATGCGCAGATCCTGTTCCGTCGGCTCGACATGGATGTCCGACGCCCGGTCCCCGACCGCCTGACTGATCACCAGGTTGACGAACTTGACGATCGGGGCATCCTCGATGAGCTCGTCGATCCTCGAGGGATCGATGTCCTCGGTGAACTCGGTGGCCGCTTCCGCGGCCATCTCATCGACCTCGCCGTCGAGGCGGTGGATCCGGTCGATCAGCGCATGGACCTGCGACGGCGGCGACACCACCACCACGACCTCGGCGCCGGTCATGGCGCGAATGTCGTCGGCGGCAAAGACGTTGGACGGGTCGGCCATCGTGACGACGAGGCGGCGCTGTTCGTCCCATTGGATCGGGATCGCCTGGTAGCGCCGCACCAATGATTCCGGTACCAGCATCGCGACCGAAGTGTCGATCACGACGTCGTCGAGGTCGACGAAGCCGAGTCCGACCTGACTCGCGAGGGTGCGCACAAGGTCGCGCTCGGTCACGCGTCCTTGTTCGATGAGGATCCGACTGACCGGCTTGCCGTTCTGGTCAGCAGCCGCGATCGCGGCATCCAGATCAGTCTGGCTGATCAGTCCTTCGTGAAGCAGCAATGTGCCGAGTTGGGCACCGTTCGACACCAGGCCTCCTCCGCCGTCAGACCGACCGTGCTCTCTGACTGTCGGCGGAGGGACAGACCTCCTACATAGGTCATTCGTCCTGCAGTCCGGAGAACATCCGGAGCAGTTCACTGCGGTCGACCACGATCTGGGCCCGAGCCGGTTGAGGCTCAGGTTCCGACGCGGCGGGCTCCGGGGCCGGGGGCGGCGCCGAGGGGCGTGCCACCGGCTGCGCCGCGGCGCGCGCCGGCTCGGGCTCAGGCTCGGGAACCGGTACCGGCGGTGGCGACGGGACCGACTCCGCCGACGGTCGCGCCTCGAGGTCCACGGTCTGGTTCGCCGTCGGGCGGTCCTGCTCCACATCCGCTCGCGCGGTCGCCAGCGCCCGCTCCGAGTCCACGAGGACCCGGACCGCGCCCGCGACCACGAGTTGACGGACTTCGGGGGCGACCGCGATCAGGCTGACGCCCGCCCGCCGAGCGAGGTCGCGAATCGTGGTCTTGCCGTCGACCTGGTCGAGCAGCCGGAATCCCAGCGCGGACAGCGTGATCGACTCCGTCGTGATCTCGCCCGTGCGGTCGAGAATCGACTCGAAGCTCTCGACCGCCGACATGATCAACGACCAGTCGCGGGCGATCTCCTGGGATCGCGGGAACACTGCATCGATCGGCACGACCTCGGCCGCAGGCCAGGCCGGCGTGACGTCGGGGCGGAACTCGAACTCGGCACCGCGGCTGCGGAGGAGCGAAACGCACACTTCGAGGAGGCGGATTTCGAGAGCCTGGCGACCCTCGACCGGACCGGAGTGGTCCCCGACCTCTCCCGCGGTCATCCCACCGGTGACGAAGTACAGCGTCCCGTCGATCTCCCGGCCGCGCACGATCAGCGCGCCGCTCGCGTCGGCGCGCTCGATCAGGCCGAGGACTTCGGCCACGGGGAACAGCTCAAATGTGCCTGACAGCACGACAGACGGCCTCCAGAACGGTCTCCGGAGCTTCGGCACATCAGGTCAGGTCATTGAGCCCCGCGCCGCGGCTTGCATCGCGTCCAGGGGTGCGGGCACGCCGGTCCAGAGTTCGAACGCGAGGGCCGCCTGGTGGACCAACATTCCCATTCCGCCGATATGGGGCGCGCCGACGACGGCCGCCCGCCGCAGCCAGGGCGTGGCTTCCGGGTGGTAGACGAGGTCGACCGCCCACTGACCCGGCACCGGTTCGGTGGGCATCGCCTGGTCGGCACCCATCCCGATCGGGGTCGCATTGACGATGACCGCGGCGTCGGATCCCTGCACCGGCCAGCGACCGGGTCGAGCACCGGGGACCGCCTCGCACAGCGCAGCCGCCGCGTCGGCCCGGCGGGCCGCGACCTCGACCTCGGCGCCGCGCGCCACGAGCGCGTCGACGATCGCGATCGCCGCGCCCCCGGCCCCGAGCACGAGCACGTGCTCGCCCTCCGCTTCGAGACCGGCATCGTCGAGCGATCGAAGGAACCCTGCCCCGTCGGTGGAGTGCGCCACGGTTCGACCGTCGCGGACCACGAGCGTGTTGGCGGCGCCGAGACGCTCGACGACCGCGCTCCGCTCGTCGGCGGCCCGCGCCGCGGCCGCCTTGTGGGGCATCGTCACGTTGACCCCGGCCAGGCCGAGATCCGGCAGGGCTCGCACCGCCGCCTCTCCCCGATCCGGCGGTACTGGCAGCGCGACGTACACCCAATCGAGTGAGCGGGCCGCGAATGCAGCGTTGTGGAGCTGCGGCGAGCGCGAGTGGTCCACGGGCCAGCCCATGACCCCGACCACCCGGGTCGACCCGCCGATCATGGGAGCACCCCGCGGCGGCGGGCGTCGGCGATATTCGCTTCGTGTTCCGCAAAGGTCACCGCAAACTTGTGTTTCCCGGACTTGTCGGTCAGGACGTAGTACTTGAACGGCACATCGGCCGGACGCAAGGCCGCTCGAAGCGCGGAGGCGGTCACCGACGAGATCGGCGTCGGCGGCAGCCCCGCGACGACATAGGTGTTGTACGGCGAGTCCACGGCGAAGTCGGCGTTGGTGAGCGGACGGTCGCCGCCGCCCCGCGCGTAGATCACGGTCGCGTCGATCTGCAGTGGCATGCCGTCGCGCAACCGATTCTCGACCACACCCGCGATCTTGGGCCCGTCCTCGGACACTCCGGCCTCCCGCTGGATCAGCGACGCCACGATCACCGTCCGGTAGGGATCGGCCGCGTCGTCCAGGCCCAGGTTCTGCGCCTGACCGTCGAACGCGTCAACGATGATGCGCAGGATCGCCTGCTCGTCCTCGTGGTCCTCGACGAAGTAGGTCTCCGGCCAGGTGAGCCCTTCGAGGGAATTCACCCCGATGGGTTCGTACCGGGAACGCACCGCCCCCGACGAGGCGAGCGCGAGCACCTTCTGCGCGTCACGTCCGGGCAGGCGCCCGATCCGGCGTGCGATCTGGTCGAAGGTGAGTCCCGGCGGCAACTCCAGGCGGGCGTAGTGCTGTTCGGGGCCGGCTTCGAGTCCCGTCACCGCCGCGCGCACACCGAGATCACGCCGCAGCGAATACACGCCGGCCTGGAACGAGGAAGATCCGCTGACGCGGCTGTAGATCCTGAATGCGACTGCCGAACCGATGACGCCGGCGCGTTCGAGTCGGTCTCCGATCCGCGCGACTCCCGCACCGTCGGGCACCGTCACCTTGACCGCCCGGCCCGGGTCGCCGGGCGGGTCGAGTTGCCACCAGAACCAACCGACACCGACCAGAAACGGCAGCATCAGCAGCCCGAGCACCAGCAGGACTCGCGCCCGCCGCGACCACTCGCGGCGAGACCTTCGGTCGGAAGGCTCCGTCACGACTGACCTCGACACCGATCAAGGTACGACTGCAGCATGACCGCGGCGGCCACGCCGTCGACCCGTTGGCGGCGCTCCTTGCGCCGCACCCCCGCGCCGATGAGCGCCCGTTCGGCAATGACCGTCGTGAGTCGTTCGTCAGCCAGTTCCACCACCAGATCCGGGGCGAGTGTCGCCACTGCCGTCGCCTCGGAGCGAGCGGCGCGCGCCGCCGGGCCCGCCTTGCCGGACATCTCGGTCGGCAACCCGATGACGATCGTGTCCGCCTCGTGCTCGCGCGCGGCGGCAACGATCGCGCGACGGTCCGCGTCGGGGCTGCCGCCGCGATCGATGCGCCCGGAGGGGGTGGCAATGATCCGCGACGGGTCCGAGACCGCGAGGCCGATGCGACGCTCGCCGAGATCGACACCGAGGATGCGGCCCACCAGGCTCACCCTAGGAGGTCGGCTACCTGCGCCTCGGCCATCTTCAGTGCGTCGTCGACGGCCCCGACCTCGGGTCCCCCGCCCACGACGAAGTCCGGTTTCTTGGCCGTCCCGCCTCCGAGCAGTTTCGCGACGGGCGCGACCAGCGTCGCCGCCGAACCCCCGGCGTCGACCCGCGCCGGCCCGAGTGCCGCCGCGACCACAGCCTTGGCGCCGTTCGCCCCGACCACCACGACGACGGCGTCGCGACCGATCGCGTCCCGCGTGGCCGTCACCAGACGACGAAGGTCGTCGCCGGCGAGTCCGTCTCGACGCACGACGACGGCGCCGTGACGGGCCAACGCCCGAAGTTCCTCGGCACCAGCCATCGCCTCGCGCCGACGGGCTGCCGCGACCTCGTCGTTCAGTTCCTTGACCTGGGCGAGCAGCTTCTCGACGCGACCCTCGAGCTCCGCCGGGGCGACGTTCAGCCGAGTTGCGATCGTCGAGACCTGCTCCTCGATCGCGTCGATGTGGGCGAACGCGGCCTCTCCCGTTACCGCCTCGATCCGACGCAGATTCGAGCCGACGGACCCTTCACTCAGGATCTTCACCGGGCCGATGAATCCGAGCGCGTGCACGTGGGTTCCCCCACACAGTTCGGTCGAGTGCGGTCCCGCTTCGAGCACGCGGACGATGTCGCCGTACTTGTCACCGAAGAACGCGATCGCGCCGATGCTCTCGGCGTGGTCCTTGGTCGTCTCGTAGTGCCGGACCGGGGCGTCGGAGATCACCTCCCGATTCGCGATCGCCTCGATCGCCCGCAGATCCTCGGGACTCACCGCCTCGTGGTGAGAGAAGTCGAAGCGGAGCCGGTCCGGCCCGACATGGGATCCCGCTTGCTTGACGTGCGGGCCGAGGACCTCGCGTAGAGCTGCGTGCAAGAGGTGGGTTGCAGTGTGATTGCGTCGGATCGCATCCCGCCGGGGCCCGTCGATCGCGAGCTCCACCGCGTCCCCCTCGGCAATCGCACCCTCGAGCACCTCGACCCGGTGGCGAACCAGTCGGCCGGGGATCGCGTACTGCGTGTCGGTGACCCGGGCCCGCCCGGCCGGCCCGATGAGGCCGCCCACGTCGCCCACCTGACCACCGGACTCCGCGTAGAACGGCGTGCGATCCACGAGGACGTCGACCGGCCCCGAATCCGTGTCCACCCGGGCGACGCGGTCGCCATTCGCGACAAGTCCGAGAACCGTCGCACCCGCAGTCGAGAACTCCTGGCGTCCGGTGAAGTCCGTGTCACCGTGCTCGTCGAGCAGCTCCCGGTAGACCTCCACCGGCCCGGCACCGCTGCCCCCGGCCGCCTTGTGAGCTTCGCGCGCCCGGGCGCGCTGCTCGTCCATCCGCTGGTCGAACGCGTCGAGGTCGACGGACCGGTCCCGCTCCGCCGCGATCTCACGAGTGAGGTCGATCGGAAAGCCGAGCGTGTCGTGGAGGAAGAACGCGCGGTCCCCGGACACGTCCCCCTCGTCGAGCACGTCCGCAAGCAAGTCTTCGCCCCGCTGCAGGGTCCCGAGGAAACGTTCCTCCTCGCGGCGAAGTACCGCGGTGACCAGGTCGTACTGCGCCTCGAGTTGTGGATAGGCCGAACTCATGGTCGCGACCGTTGCGTCGACCAGTGCCGGCGTCACCAGCTGACGGGCACCGAGCCGGTAGCCATGCCGAACCGCGCGCCGGATGATGCGGCGCAACACATACCCGCGTGCCTCGTTGCTCGGCACGACACCGTCGGCCACGAGAAACGTCATGGTCCGCGCGTGCTCAGCGAGAATACGCAGCGACACGTCCGACTCGGACCCCGGGAAGGTGCCGTAGCTCGCGCCGGTGACCTGTTCGGCGGCCGCGATCAACGGTTGAAACACGTCGATGTCCCAGACCGAGGCCACCCCTTGGAGCACCGCGAGGTTGCGCTCGAGGCCCGCGCCCGTGTCCACGCTCGGCGCCGGCAGCGGAACCAACGTTCCGTCCGCTTGGGCGTCGAACTGCATGAAGACGAGGTTCCAAATCTCGACAAAGCGGCTCTCGCCACCGTGCGCGGGACCACCGTCGGCCCCGAACTCCGTTCCGAGATCCCAGAAAATCTCCGAACTCGGTCCGCACGGGCCCGTTTCGGCCATCCGCCAGAAGTTGTCCTCACCGAGCCGCTGGATACGCGCGGCCGGAACCCCGACGGTGTCACGCCAGATCGTCTCGGCCTCGTCGTCGGTCTCGTGCACCGTGACCCAGAGACGGTCGGCGTCGAGACCGAGCACCTCCGTGTAGAACTCCCACGCATACGGAATCGCCTCGGCCTTGAAGTAGTCGCCGAAACTGAAGTTCCCGAGCATCTCGAAGAACGAGAAGTGCCGGTTGGTCCGGCCGATGTCGTCCAGATCGTTGTGCTTGCCACCGGCCCGCACACACTTCTGCGACGACGTCGCCCGCGGGTACGGGGCCGGCTCCTCACCGGTGAAGTAAGGCTTGAACGGCACCATTCCCGCAACCGTGAACAAGACCGTCTTGTCGTGCGGGATCAGACTCGCGCTCGGCACCTCGGTGTGACCCCGGGCGAGGAAGAAGTCCAAAAAGGCGCGTCGCAACTCGTCCGAGTTCATGAGGGTCGCAGGTTACCGGGCACCACGAGCAGCGAGGCTCAGTTCGAGGCGCGAGCGTGGGAGGGCCGGTCGAGATCGGCTCTGAGTTGCATTTCGCGGCGGCGCATCGCGGCTCGACCCTCGACCATCGCCGCCTTGACGTCATCGACCCGATCGCCCACGCGGTCCCCCAACCCATCGGGGGTGTAGCGCCGGGCCGCAGCCTTCACTTTGCGCGCCGCGTAGTAGGAGGAACCAAGCCCGGCGCCGTAGCCGACCGTCATCCAGAACAGGCGCTTCGGGATCATCGGGCCGCCCGCCGATCGCCGGTGCGGATGCGGCGGACTGCTTGCTTCGTACCCGTCCCGATCGCGAGCACCTTGACGACGGGGTTGGTCACCGTCTTGGTGACCAGGCGGGATGCACCGTCGATCCGGCCACCGACTCCTTCGGCCGCGGTCAGCATCGCGTCCACCCGGTCGACCTCGTGTTCGGCGTCAACCAGCGCGGCCTGCATGTCTCGGGTGATCGCGAGCGTCTCATCCTGCAGCCGCTCGACGGTGACTCGAAGCTGACGCACCGTTGCGACCAGCGCGAACAGCGCCACCAAGAGGCCACCGAGCACCACCGCGAGCAACACTGCTCCCGTGGCCGCCAGCCATTCGCCTCCACTCATGGTGATTCCTCTCTATCCCTCGCGGCCGTGCGGCCGCGCCTCGGGAGGGCGGCGGTCCTGGTCCTCGCCGTGACCGCTGGGCTCCCAGTAGATGCGATCCGCCACCTCGGGCGGCCGGTACTGCTGGGGCGCCCAGCCGGTCGGCGACTCGTGAGGATAGACGTAGCCCTCGCCGTGGCCCAAGGTCTGCGCGCCCCGATAGCTCCCGTCGCGGAGGTGCATGGGCACCGGTCCCGCAGCCTGCTCGCGCACATCGGCCAGCGCTGCGCTGATCGCGGCCTTCGCCCGGTTCGACTTCGGGGCGTTCGCCAGGTGGATGACCGCGTGGGACAGGTTGTGCATCGCCTCGGGCATCCCGACGAACTCGACCGCCTGGGCGGCGGCGGTCGCCAGCGGCAGCGCCGTCGGGTCCGCCAGTCCGACGTCCTCGGACGCCAGGATCACCAGGCGGCGGGCGATGAACCGGGGATCCTCACCCGCTTCGATCATCCGGGCGAGCCAGTAGAGCCCGGCGTCCACGTCCGACCCGCGGATGCTCTTGATGAACGCCGAGATCACGTCGTAGTGCTCGTCGTCGCCATAGCGCAACGCCCGCATCGCCAGGGCCGATTCCATGTGGTCCAGCCCGATCTCAGTCGCCCCGCCTTCGGCGGCGAGCGCGGCAGCGACGTCGAGGCTGGTGAGTGTGTGGCGGGCGTCGCCCTCGGCGAAGCTCACGAGGTGGTCCAGCGCCTCGTCGGAGATCCCCAGCCCCGACTCCCCCAGGCCCCGCTCGTGGTCGGCCAGGGCGCGCGCGACCAACACCCGGAGTTCGTCGGGACCGACCGGGCCAAGTTGAAACAACGTCGAGCGGCTCAGCAACGGAGCGGTCAGCGAGAAGAAGGGGTTCTCCGTCGTCGCACCGACGAAGACGACCAGGCCTTCCTCCACATGGGGCAGCAGCGCGTCCTGTTGGGTTCTACTGAACCGGTGCACCTCGTCGAGAAACAGGATCGTGCCCTGCCCGTGCTCACCCAGCCGCTGCCGAGCTCGTTCGGCGACCTCGCGGACGTCCTTGACGCCGGCACTCACCGCGCTCAGCGGTTCGAAGGCCTTGCGGGTCGCACCGGCGATGAGCCGTGCAATCGTCGTCTTGCCGGTGCCCGGCGGACCCCAGAGCACCACCGAAGAGAGTCGGTCCGACTCGATCAACAGGCGGAGCGGCCGATCCGGGCCGAGCAGATCGGTCTGGCCGACCAACTCGTCGAGATTGCGGGGCCGCAGCCGCGCCGCGAGCGGCGCGCGAGGTGAGCCGCTTTTCGGCGGCAGCTCCGAACAGATCCACGTTCGGGACGCTACCGGGCCCCGGATCGCCTCGGCTCAGGACCCCTGAGTCGGACGTGGCGGCGGACCGAGCCCGAGTTCGCGCCTCGACGCCTGATCGATCGGACCCGGCGCGCCGGTCAGCGGGTCCGCGCCGGACTGGGTCTTGGGAAAGGCGATGACGTCCCGGATGCTCTCCTCCCCCGCCAGAATCGCGACCAGCCGGTCCAGGCCGAGACCGAAGCCGGCGTGAGGCGGGGCCCCGAAGCGAAACGCGTCGAGCAAGAAGCCGAATCGGGCCTTCGCGGTCTCGTCGTCGATCCCCAGAATTGCGAAGATTTCCGCTTGCAGCTCCGGCTGATGTATTCGGACACTCCCCGAACCCAGCTCCCAGCCGTTGAGCACGAGGTCGTAGGCCTGTGACCGCACCGCGAGCAGCGCCTCGCCGGTCGCACTCCGGAGCAGGTCGAGATCATCGGGATGGGGCTGCGTGAACGGGTGATGGGCGGGAATCGGGACACCATCGTCGGCGACGGCTTCGAACAGCGGAAAGTCGAGAACCCACACGGGCACGAGTCCACCCTCGGTCACCGGCGGCCGACCGAGATCGAGGCGGAGCGAACCCAGCACCTCGTTCGTGCGGCGGCGTCCACCCGCGACGATCAGGACCAGATCGCCGGGGCCGGCGCCCAGTGCCGTGATGATCCCCTCCTGCTCGGCGTCGGAAAGGAACTTCGCGACGGGAGACTCGAGGGTCGGGCCGGCCTGGACGCGCATCCAGACCAGGCCGGCCGCTCCGAGCGACTTCGCTCGATCGACCAGGCCATCGAGGACCGAGCGGGAGGCATCGCCGCGCCCGGGCACGCAGATCCCCTTGACCGCCTCGGCATGGAACGCCTTGAAGTCGGTCCCCTCGACTGCGGCCCCGAGATCCGTCAGTTCCATGCCGAAACGGAGGTCCGGCTTGTCGGAGCCGAAGCGTTCCATCGCCTCGACCCAGCTCAGCCGCGGAATCTCGTCCAGCTCGGCACCGGTCACCGCGCTCACCGCGGCGTTCACCGCGCGCGTGACGACCGCGATCACATCCTCTTGGCCGGCGAAGCTCATCTCCATGTCGTACTGCATGAACTCGAACTGCCGATTGCCCCGGAGGTCCTCGTCCCGCAGGCAACGGGCGATCTGGAAATACCGGTCCAGGCCGCCGACCATGAGGAGTTGCTTGAACAGCTGCGGACTCTGGGGCAACGCGTAGAAGTCACCCGGACTCAGACGCGAAGGGACGACGAAGTCCCTCGCTCCTTCCGGGGTCGACGCGATCAGCATCGGTGTTTCGACCTCGACGAACCCCTCGGCGGCCGTCGCGGCTCGCATCGCCTCGTTCACCGTCGCGCGCAGTCGCAGGTTCCGTTGCATCGATGCCCGCCGAAGATCCAGGTACCGGTGTCGAAGTCTCACGACCTCGTCGACATCGTCGCCGCGGTCCGACAAGGGAAACGGTGGCGGCTCGGCCCGGTTGAGCACCACGACCTCACGCGCGCCGACCTCGATGCCACCGGTCGGCAGATCGGAGTTCACCGTTCCCTCCGGCCGCGGGCGAACGTCGCCGACGACCTGGAGCACCCACTCTCGTCCGATGTGGTGCACGTCGGCATCGTCGAGCTGGTCGGGGTCGACGACGACCTGGACCACGCCGGACGCGTCTCGGAGATCGAAGAACAGCACGCCGCCGTGGTCGCGACGCGCCGCGACCCAACCCGCGACCGTGGCAACCTGTCCGGCGTCCGCATCCCGCAGATCCCCGGCTCGATGCGTGCGCATCATCTCCGCTCACCGCCCCAGCTCACGTTCGTCATGATGACTCGTCTCTTCTCGTCAGCAGCCACGGGACCAACCCGTCGCGCGGCACTTCGATCTGCTCACCGGTGGCGAGGTCCTTGACTGCGACCGCGCCCCGGGCGAGTTCGTCGCGCCCGACCATGACCGCGACCGGCGCGCCCGATCGGTCCGCGACCTTCCACTGCGCCTTGACCGAGCGGCCGCCATAGGCCCGATCGACCGCAAACCCCTCGCGTCGAAGGCCTTCGACAAGCACCCCGATCGTGATTCCGCCTTCGGCACCCACACCGTCGACGACGAACACCTCGGTCGCAGACGCCGGAGCCGGCTGTCCCTGCGCATCGAGGGCGAGTGTGATGCGGTCCAGCCCGCTGCCGAAGCCGATCCCGGGGGTCGCGGGTCCGCCCATTTCCTGGGCCAACCCGTCGTACCGGCCCCCACCGCCGAGCGCGTTCTGGGCCGCGTCGAGGGCGTCGCTCTGAAACTCGAAGGTGGTCGATGTGTAGTAGTCGAATCCGCGGACAAGCCGCGGATCGATCTCAAAAGCGATGTCGAGAGACCGCAGCCCGGCCTGCACCTGTTCGAAGTGGCTCGCCGCCCCGTCGGACAGGTACTCGGTGAGCTGCGGCGCGGCCGCGATGACGTCCTGCCAGTCCGGCACCTTGGCGTCGAGCACCCGCAAGGGGTTCTCCTCGACCCGGCGCACGAAGTCCTCGCCGAACTCGCCGCCCTTGCCGAGCAGGTGCTGACGCAGCGCGGCCACGTACGCAGGTCGGGTGTCGCTGTCACCCATGGAGTTGATCAGCAGTCGGACGTCGGTGAGGCCGAGGTCCGCGTAGAAGCCGGCCAGCAGCGCGACGACCTCCACGTCGAGGTCCGGGTCCGCGGCACCCAACGCTTCCACGCCGAGCTGCCAGTGTTGGCGGTAGCGGCCCTTCTGCGGGCGCTCGTAGCGGAAGTTCGGTGCCGCATACCAGACCTTCCAGGGCACGGTCGGCCGATGCTCGACGAAGGCCCGTACCACCGACGCGGTCCCCTCGGGCCTGAGCCCGAGCCGCCGCCCGCCCTTGTCGGTGAACTCGTACATTTCCTTGGCGACGACATCGGTGTGTTCGCCGACGCGTTGGAACACCTCGAGGTGCTCGAAGATCGGTGTGATCGCGAGGCCGTACCCGTAGCGCCGGGCCCGCTCGGCGAAGGTCGCGACGATGTCGGCCCACCGGCCGGATTCGGGCGGCAAAACGTCGTGCACACCTTTGGGCGCGCGAAACACGTCGTCAGGACTCATGGGAATCCGAGCCTACGTGAGCACCCACCGGCTCCCGGTGCTCAAACGGCCGATGAGCCCGGACCCCGGGTGCTGAGCGGAGCCGCCGACCAGATCGAGGCGGAGTGACGAAGTCACGGAGTCGAGCCGCGGCGTAGCGTCCCGCAGCACCCACCCACGGATACCCCGGGTGCCGAGCGGAGCCGCCGACCAGATCGAGGCGGAGTGACGAAGTCACGGAGTCGAGCCGCGGCGTAGCGTCCCGCAGCACCCACCCACGGATACCCCGGGTGCCGAGCGGAGCCGCCGACCAGATCGAGCCGCCGATCAAGAAGGCAGGACGCGGGCGGCTTCGTACACCGAGTCCACCCGCTTGAGCGCCGCGACGAGCGAATCCAGATGGCCGGGGTCGGCCAGCTCGAACTCGAACCGGAACCGGGCGACCCGGTCGGGCGTGGTCTGGCTGTTGCAGGACAGGACGTTGACGTGATGTTCGGCCAAGGTGGCGGCCACGTCGCGAAGCAACCGGGACCGGTCGAGCGCTTCGACGTCGACCATGACGACGAAAGCTCCGGAGGCGTCATTGTCCCACTCGACCTCGACAAGCCGTTCGGCGTGGCCGGCCAGCGGGCCGGTGTTGGCACAGTCCGAGCGATGGACCGATACCCCGCGACCCCGCGTGTGGAACCCGACGATCTCGTCGCCGGGCACCGGGGTACAGCACCGCGACAACCGGATCAGCACATCGTCGAGGCCCTCCGCGTGGACCCCGGCGGCCCGCCGCCGAGCGCTACTGCGCGACGGGCGGCGCGCGGTGACCGGCAGCTGCTCCTCCCCGCCACCGGCGAGATGGGACCGGAGCCGTTGGGCGACGGCCTTCGGCGGGACGTGCTGTTCGCCCACCGCGGCGTAGAACGTGTCGAGATCCGTGTAGTGCATCTCCTCGGCAACCTGCGCGAGGAGTTGGGAGCCCATGAGCTTCTGGACCGGTAGCCCCTCGTGGCGGAGGGCGTGTACCAGATCATCACGCCCCGCGTCGATGGCATCCTCGCGGCGCTCCTTCGAGAACCGTTGGCGGATCTTGGCTCGGGCCCGCGGGGTCTGGGCGAACTCCAGCCAGTCTTGGGTGGGTCCGTTCCCTTCGACGCGGCTGGTCACGATCTCTACGGTGTCGCCGCTCGCCAACATCGCGTCGAGCGGCACCAGACGCCCGTTGACCCGAGCACCGACGCACCGGTGCCCGACTTCGGTGTGGATCGCATACGCGAAGTCGACCGGCGTCGCGCCGGTCGGCAACGTGATCGGCTTGCCCTTCGGTGTGAAGACGAACACCTCGTCGGAATCGAGATCGCCCTTGAGCGTCTGCATGAACGTCTCGGGGTCGTCGGACTCGTGCTGCCAATCCACGAGGCGCTGCAACCAGACGAGGTCCGACGGATCCGTCGAACCACGGCCCTCCTTGTATCCCCAATGAGCGGCGACCCCGAGCTCGGCCCGCTCGTGCATGTCCCGAGTCCGGATCTGCACCTCGACCGGGCGACCACCCGGACCGACCACGGTCGTGTGCAACGACTGGTAGAGGTTGAACTTGGGCATCGCGATGTAGTCCTTGAACCGACCTTGCACCGGCCGCCACCAGGCGTGGATCGAACCCAGGGCGCCGTAACAGTCCTTGACCGAATCCACGATGACGCGCACTCCGATCAGGTCCAGGACCTCGTCGAAGTCCCGATCCCGCACGACCATCTTCTCGTAGATGGACCAGAAGTGCTTCGGGCGACCGCTCACCTCGGCCTCGATCTGGAGTTCGTCGAGGCGATGACGCAGTTCCTCCAGCACCCGTTCCAGGTCGTCGCCCCGCTCCGGACTCTGGGTCGACACCAGTTGTTCGATCTCGGCGTAACGCCGCGGGTACAGCACCGCGAAGGCGAGGTCCTCGAGCTGCCACTTCACGTCGCCGATCCCGAGACGGTGCGCGAGCGGCGCGTAGATATCGAGCGTCTCCTGTGCGATGCGCAACTGCTTCGCCTCCGGCAGGGACGCGATCGTGCGCATGTTGTGCAACCGGTCCGCGAGCTTGATCAGCAGTACCCGGACGTCCTTGACGACTGCGACCAGCATCTTGCGGAAGGTGGCGGCCTGCTGGGCGGCACGGGTCTCGAACTGGAGCCGATCCAACTTGGTGACACCGTCGACGATCGAGGCGACCTCTTCGCCGAAATCCTCGGCCAGGGACTCCATGGTGACCTCGGTGTCCTCGACCGCGTCGTGAAGGAGCGCCGCGGCGATCGTCACATCATCGAGGCCGAGGTCCGCAATGATCCGGGCGACACCCAGGGGGTGGGAGATGTAGGGCTCCCCAGAACGCCGCACCTGATCTGCATGGGCGGCATGCGCCACGCGGTACGCGCCCTCGATGAGGGTGATCTCGGCCTTGCGGTGGTGGTGGCGGAACGCTTCGAGCAGCGGGGCGATCGCGGTATCCACCTGCTGGCGGCGCCAGGGCAGGACCGAACGACGGTCGCCGCGGAGGTCAGTGCGGGGGGCGTCGGCGATGCTCATGGCCGCCCCATTCTCGCAGGTGTCAGCGACGCTTCCGGGACCGCTGCTGGCGTGGGCGTGGCGTGATCACCGGATCCGTCTCCGAGCCGGGCCGAGGCGCGGCGCTGGCACCGGTCTCGGTCGCCCCGACCGACGCGGTGGGCGCGGGGGTGTCGCCGCGACCTTCGCGAGCCGCCGCGCGCTCCTGGAGCGCCTGGTAGCGCGGCTCGCGCTCCTTCCAGGCCACGAGCAGCGGCGTCGCCACGAAGATCGACGAGTAGGTGCCGATGAGCAGACCGATGAACAGCGCGAGCCCGAACTCGCGCAACGCCAAGGCGCCTTCCAGAGCCGACACCGACGACGAGCAGCGACGTCACCGGCAGGAGCGCGACGAACGACGTGTTCAGTGAGCGCATCAGCACCTGGTTGAGCGAGCGGTTGGCCATGGACGTGTACGTCATGCCCTTGACCGTCGTGAGTTGCGGCGTGTTCTCGCCGATCTTGTCGAACACGACGACGGTGTCGTAGAGCGAGAACCCCAAGATGGTCAAGAACGCGATCACCGTCGCCGGCGTGACCTCGATTCCGGTGACCGCGTACACCCCGACGGTGATGAGGATGTCGTGCACCACCGCGGCGAGTGCGGCCATCGCCATCTTGAACTCGAAGCGCACCGAGAGATAGAGCGCGACTGCGACGAAGAAGAAGATCAGCGCGAGGAGCGCCTCTCGGCTGACCTGGTCACCCCAGCTCGGCCCGACCTCGGACACACTCACCGCGCGGGCCGAGATCCCTGCACCCTCAGCAAGCGCGTTCGTCACTCGTTGCTCGCCGGCACCGGCGACCTCGGAAGCCTCCACCCGCACCCTGCGCGAGCCGAGAATCACGATCTTCGGATCGGAGATTCCCGCCGAACTGACGATGCCGCGAATGTCCGCAGTGGACAGGTCCTTCGACGGCGAGATGGTGAGCTGCCACGCAGTGCCACCGGTGAAGTCCAGACCGAGGTTGAGACCACCACGAAGCAGGAACCCGCCCAGCGAGATCAGGAGCAACACGCCCGAGACCAGCGCCCACCGCCAGCGTCGGGACAGGAAGTCGAAGTAGGTGTCCTCGTGGTAGAGGTCCTTGATCGTGTGCCGACGGCCGTCGGGTCTCATGCCGTCACCTCCGGCACGTCGAGCCCGGCGGCGATCCCGACCTTCTTGGCGGTGACCAGCTTGCGGCTTCGCACCATGAGCTGCACCAAGGGATGCATGAAGAAGTAGGAGATGAACAGGTCCAACAACGTGGACATCCCGAGCAGGAACGCGAACTGGCGCACCGAGCCGATCGCGCGCCAGTACAGGATTGCGGCGGCGATGAGCGACACGAGGTCGGCCGCCACGATGGTGCGGAACGAGCGTTGGAAACCGCGGTCGACCGAACTGCGCACGGTCCGGCCGGTTCGGACTTCGTCCTTGAGCCGCTCGAAATACACGATGTACGAGTCGACGGTGATACCGACCGACACGATGAGTCCGACGACGCCGGCCAGGGTCAGCGTCAGTCCGATCGAGTCACCGAGATAGGAGATCATCGTGTACATCGCCATGCCGGCGAGCACGAGCCCCGCGACGATGACCAGTCCGAGCACCCGGTAGAACAACAGCATGGCGATCGCGACCAGGATCAGACCGATGGCTCCGGCGAGCAGGCCCGCGTCCAGCTGATCCCGACCCAGCGTCGGCGAGATGCTGGTGGTACTCAGCTCCTCGAGCTGCACCGGGAGCGATCCGAACTTCAGGACCGTCGCGAGGTCCTCGGCGTCGGACTGGCTGAAATCTCCGGTGATCTCGACGTTGCCGCCCTGGAAGTTGTCGGTCTGGAATGCGGGCGCCGACTGCACCACGCCATCGAGCACGATCGCCACCGCGTTCTGAGGTTGCGGCTTCTGGAACGACTCGGCCGCCAGGGCATTGAACCGCTCCGAGCCCGTGCTGTTGAGACTCAGCACCACTGCCCAACCGCCACCGCCGCCACCAAACCGCGAGCGTGCCGACTTGACCACTCGCCCGGTCATGACGGTGGGGCCGAGCTGATATCGGGGGGAACCGTCACGCCCGCACAACACGACGGTGGCGTTGCGCTTGTCGTCGACGGACTTCGTCGGCTCGAGGATTCCGGCGGCCGCGTTGGGGTCGGTGGCCGTCGCGTCGGTCGGGACCGGCGCCACCACGCTCGGCGCTGGCGTCGGCGTCGTGCTCGTGGAGGACTCCGGCCCGCCGGCCGGCCGCCGCAGCAACGACGAGCCCGGGCCGCCCACCGGCGCAGTGCTCGTTGATCCGCTGGCCGGTGCGGTCGTCGTGGATCCGTCAGCCGGCGCGCTCGTGGTCGTCGTCAACTGCGACGCGTCGACCGAACACGGAATCCCCTGCACCGCGAGCACCGGGCGGAATCGCAACTCTGCGGTCTTGCCGACGACACGCCGCGCCTTGTTGCGATCCTTGACGCCGGGCAGCGCGACGACGATCTGGTTTCCATCGCGCTTGACCTCGGTCTCGGCAACGCCCAACCCGTTCACGCGATTGCGGATGATGTCGACCGCCGTGTCGAGGACCTTCGTACCGCGGTCGGCCGTGGGTTCAAGCCGTACCTCGATGCCACCCTGGAGGTCGAGCCCCAGGACCGGGCTGTTCCCGGTGACGACCGTCGCGGTAAATGTCCCGACGATGAGCACGATGGTGCCGATGAGAAACCAGAGGGTCCTGCGCATCTATCCGTCTTCCGGCTCCGGCGAAGCGTCGACGTCGTCATTGGTCGCGTCGGCCGTGACGTCGTCGTCCTCGCGCCGCCGAGCGATGGCTTCACGTGCCACCGTCACGACGATGCCGTCGGCAACCTCGATCTCGAGGGTCGATTCGCCCATCTCCCGGACGTGGCCGTAGATGCCGCCGGCGGTGATGATCTCGTCACCCACCTCGATCGAGGCGATCAGGGCCTGGCGCGCGGCCATCTGGCGCCGCTGCGGGCGCACGATCAGAAAAAAGAACGCGACCGCGAGCAGAAGGAGGTAAATGAGAATAACTGGCATGCCGGGTCGGGGACCCTAGTGGAAATGCCGGCGGAAACCCGGCCACGAGCGGCGGCTACGACTCCGGATCGAGCAAGGTCGGAATGCTCTGGCGCGGGGCCAGGTCGAGGTGGACATAGGCAGCTGCCGTTGCGACCCGGCCACGTGGCGTGCGCTGGAGCAGCCCCTGTTTGAGGAGAAACGGTTCATAGACCTCCTCGACCGTGTCGGGCTCTTCGCCCACCGCGACAGCCAGCGTCGAGAGTCCGACGGGCTGGCCGGCGAACGTCTCACACAGCGCCCGCAGTACGGCGCGGTCCGTCCGATCGAGCCCTCGCTCGTCCACCTCGAACAACTCCAGCGCCGCTCGGGCCGTCGGGCCGGTCACCCGACCGTCGGCCCGGACCTCGGCGAAGTCACGCACCCGTTTCAAGAGACGGTTCGCGATCCGCGGGGTCCCACGGGCCCGAGCGGCGAGTTCGCGCGCCCCGTCGTCGTCGATCACGACTCCGAGGATCCGCGCGGCGCGCGTCGCAATGACCTGAAGGTCGTCGGGCTCGTAGTACTCGAGCCGGGCGACGAACCCGAACCGGTCGCGCAGCGGACCGGTGATGAGCCCCGCCCGCGTCGTCGCTCCCACCAAGGTGAACCGTGGAAGATCGAGCCGAATGGATCGGGCCGAAGGGCCCTTGCCGATCACGATGTCGAGCTGGAAGTCCTCCATCGCCGGATACAGGATCTCCTCGACCGCACGGGGCAGCCGGTGGATCTCGTCGACGAAGAGCACGTCACCATCGGTCAGGTTGGTCAGGATCGCCGCCAGGTCACCCGCGCGCTCGAGCGCCGGACCACTCGTGATTCGCAGCCCCGTCTCCATCTCGGCGGCGACGATGCTCGCCAGCGAGGTCTTGCCGGTTCCGGGCGGCCCCGCGAACAGCAGGTGGTCGACGGCCTGGCCGCGGCCCCGGGCGGCCTGCAACAAGATCTCGAGGTGGTCGGTGAGGCGCGGTTGGCCGACGAACTCCGCGAGACGCCGGGGCCGGAGCGTCGTCTCCTCGGCCATCTCGACCGGATCGGCGGCGGGCCGAAGCAGTTCCTCGCGCATGTCAGGCCTGCACCGCGAGACGCTGGAGCGCGTCGCGCAGCAAATCCTCGACGACACCGTCCTCGGGCAGTTCGCGGATCACGGCGCGGACTTCCTCCACGCCGTAACCCAGCTCGGTCAGCGCGGCGCGCACCTCGCCGCGAGCCGGCGTCGCGCCGTCCGTGCGCAGATCCACGTCGGGCACATCGAGCCGGGCCGCGAGTTCCACCAAGAGCTTCTGCGCCGTGCGCTTCCCGACACCCGGGACCCCACACAGCGCATCGAGATCCTCGTCGGCAACAGCACGTCGTAGCGCGGCCGGCGAGTGCACCGAAAGAATGGCCAGAGCGAGTTTGGGTCCGACCCCGCTGGCCCCGATCAGCAACTCGAACGTGTCTCGCGCCTCGCGGGTGGGGAATCCGTAGAGCGTCATGGCGTCTTCGCGTACATGCAGGTGCGTCATGAGAAACGCCGGACCACCGGCAGGCAGTTCGGCGAGTGCCCCCAACGGCACCAGGCATCGATAGCCGACGCCGCCGACTTCGACGAGCACTTCGCCGGCGGGCGTTCGCTCGAGCACCATCCCCCGGACTGACCCGATCATCGTGATTCCTCCCGGGCCAGGGCGGCGGCGACGGCGTGTTCGTAACCGGCCCCGGACGGCGTGGCACCGGACTCGGCGGCATCCATGCGCGCATGCAGCGGAGCGGACCATTGGTGGCAGAGGGCCAACGCCAGCGCGTCCGCGGCATCGGGCGGGCGCGGCACCTCCGCCAACCCGAGCAGTCGCGCGACCATCAGTTGGACCTGCTCCTTGTCCGCGGCGCCGTGTCCGGCGACGGCGAGTTTCACTTCGTTGGGGCTGTACTCGACGACCGGTATCCCCACCCGGGCTGCGGCCACGAGGGCCAGACCACTGGCCTGGCCGACCGAGATCGCGGTGCGGGCGTTGTTCTGGAACAGCACCCGCTCCACCGCCACTGCACACGGCGACAACTCCGCGACGAGCGCCTCGAGATCGCGAGCGAGCTGAGCCAGCCGCTCCGGCAGCGGATCCGCGGGGGCCGTTCGCAGCACGCCGAACGCAACCGCCCGCCCACTTCCACCGGTAGCGAGGACGGCGCCGTACCCGCAGCGGGAGAGACCAGGATCGATGCCCAGGACCGGGCCGTCAGGATCGAACACGAGTTCGTACCCTAGGTGGGCGTCACCCTCGACGCGCTGGACCGGCGCCGCAGGAGCACCAGCAGCAGCACCGCCACCAGCGCCACCGGCACCAGCCGGCGGAGTACCGAGGACCCGCCGACCTCGAAGAGGTCCACCGGCTCGACTGCGGGCGAATCGATGTGGCGCACCACGACGTCGCCGTCGCCGCCGTGCGAACCGTTGCTCGCCGCGGTCGGCGACGGCTCCTGGGCCGTGGTTCCGGGTCCCGGCTCAGGGCGGGCGGTCCCATCGGCCGGACCCGCTTCGTCCTCAACGGCCGCCAGGTCGATATCCGGAGCCGCCAGCACGTCGCGCTCAAGATTTTTGACGAACTGCGCGAGCAGTTTCGCGGAGACATCGGCCATGACGCCGCGGCCGAACTGGGCAACCTTGCCCGTGATCGAGAGGTCGGTGAGCACGGCGACGTCGGTGCCTCCGCCGACCTCGGTGCAGCGCATCGTGATCGTGGCCGACGCGTTGCCCTGACCGCGTGTGTCGCGGCCGTTGCCGACGATCGTCGCGGTGTACGCGGCGTCGTCTCGCGATTCGAACCGAGCGGTCCCTTTGTACTGGGCGGTGATCGGGCCGACCTTGACCTTCACGACTCCGCGGTACTCGTCGCCCGCGATCTCCTTGAGCTGGGCTCCGGGCAGACACGGCGCAATCCGCTCGATGTCCATCAGCAGGTTCCACGTCTGCTCGACCGGCAGGTCGACTCGAAAGGAATCCTCGATCTCCATTACTCCTCCATCTCCCGAGCCAACCGCTCGAGGTCCTCAGTGGTGTCTACATCGTCGGGACGCCCGGTCCCGGTGCAGTCCACCTCGGTCACCGACTCCGGGGTCATCAAGGCCCGGAGTCCGACATCGCCGCGAAGCTCCGCCGCCGCCGGCCACCAAGACCGGGCGACCAAGACGGGATTCGCCCGTTGGCCGTCGTAACACGCGGCGGCCAATGTCGCACCTGCATCGTACGCGGCGACCAGCCGCCGGTACGCGTCGGCGCCGACGAGCGGCTGGTCGGCCAGCCCGATGCACACCGCACCGACTCGCCGCCAACCTTCGAGCGCCCTCAGGGCCGCCCCGATGCTGTGCGCGACTCCCTGACGGGCGCGGACGGCGTGCACGACATCGACGCCCTGGGGCAACACTCGCTCGATGCGATGACTCTGCGGCCCCGTAACGACGATGATGGGCCGCAACCCGGACGCCAGCGCGGCGTCGACGGCCCAACGGATCAGCGGTCGATCTCCGAGCGGTGCGAGTTGTTTGGGCCCCCCGAAACGCGCGGCACGTCCCGCGGCCAGGACGACGACCGCGACATCCGACCGGGGAGTCAGGCGATCGCCTCCAGTGCCCGCCGCGTCAGCACCCGCGCCAGGTGGGCGCGATATTCCGACGATGCATTCAGGTCCGCCGATGGCTCGGTGCCGACCGCGGCCTCGGCGGCCGCGTCCCCCGCCGACGCACCCGCTGCCAACGCTGCCTCGACGTCGGCGGCCCGCATCGGGACCGGGCCCATGTTGACCAGGGCCACGCGGGTCGTTCCGCTCCCGCGCACCGCGAGTGAGGCGACGATCGCAAAGTCCTGCGCCCGACGGTTGAACTTCTGGTACGAGAACCCGTCCGGGCCGGTCTTCGGAACCCGGATCTCGGTGAGCAGCTCGTCGGGGGCCAGCGCGGTCTCGAGGAATCCGGTGAAGAACTCCGCCGCCGGTACCGTTCGCTCCCCCGCGGGCCCCTGGATGACGATCGTGCCGTCGAGCGCCATGAGCACCGCGGGTAGGTCGCTCGCGGGATCGCCGTGGGCGAGCGAGCCGCCGAGCGTGCCGCGGTGACGGACCTGGTTGTCGCCGACTTCTGCGGCCACCGCGGCGAGCACGCCACACTCGGCCGCCAGCAACGCGCTGGTCTCCACGTCGTGGTGGCGCGTCAGCGCACCGATCGCGACGTGATCCCCGCCGTCGCGCACGTACTGCAAGTCGGTCAAACGACCGACGTCCACGAGCACACTCGGGACCGCGAGCCGCAGCTTCATGAGCGGGAGCAGCGACATCCCACCCGCGAGCAGCTTCGCCTCATCCCCGTGTTCGACGAGCGCCGCGCTCGCCGCCGACACCGAATCCGCACGCAGGTACTCGAACGGGGCCGGGATCACTTCCCGCTCCCCATGCGCTCCGCGGCCGAGAGCACCGCGGCCACGATGTTGTGATAGCCGGTACATCGGCACAGGTTGCCTTCGAGTCCGATCCGGACGTCGGCCTCGGTCGGGTTGGGCTGCTCGTCGAGCAGTCCGACCGCGGCCAGCACCATGCCGGCAGTGCAATACCCACACTGGAGCCCATGCTCCTCGTGAAATGCCTGCTGGACCGGGTGCCACTGGCCATCGGTCGCGAGGCCCTCGATCGTCGTGATCGCCACGCCGTCGGCTTGGGCGGCGAGCATCGTGCAGGACTTCGCCGACTCACCGTCGACGAGCACCGTGCAGGCGCCGCAGCTCGACGTGTCACAGCCGACCTTCGTACCGGTCAGCGAGCACGCCTCCCGGAGGTACTGCACGAGCAGCGTGCGCGGCTCGACGTCGTACGACCGGGACTCGCCGTTCACCGTCATCGTGATCAGCATGAGATCGCGCCCGTTCCTTTCGGGGACCCACCGGTTGGCAGCGGGCGCATCGTAGAGCAACCGATCCGACGCCCCGCGGCCCACCTGGGCCGAGCGCTAGAGGGCGCCGGCCGCGAGCGCGGCGACCAGAGAGCGGTCGCAGCCATCAGCCCGAAGTGCTTGGTCTTCACGTTCGAGATTGGACCGGGTCGGAGCGTCGATGACGAGCGCCCCGAGTGAGACCAGGACACCGACGGCCAGGAGCCAGATCGGACCGCCGAACGACGTGACCACCAACCCGGCGAGCACCGGCAGGTTGCCGAACGACGCCCGGACGAAGAGCCTCGTCCGGAACGAGTCCACCATCGCGATGTCCGACGTGCAATCGAGCGGTCGCTGCAACCGACGCCCCAGGAGCGGCGCAGCCATGAGCCCCAGGCAGATCCCGACGAGCCAAGGCCCCGTGGCGCCGGGTGCGTCCCTGAGAAACACCCCTCCCGCGACACCGATCGCCAGGATCATCTCCGCGAATCCGACGGTGATCGACCGCAACACCCGCCGCTGGTCATCTGCCGCGTGCATCAGGATGTATCGGCGGGTCATGCCGGGGACCACCGTCATCGAGAACCAGGGCCAACCCGGATCATCGGGCACCGGTGGTTCACCATCCACGGTCGGGCCTTTCGACCTCGATCACAGGCCGCGCACGATCTCGGCCAGCGCCGCCGGTTTCTTGAAGATCGCGGTCACCGTTCCCTGCTTGCGATATCGGAGCACGCCGCCGCCGTCGATGACGAAGACCGACCGCTTGACCGGCACCGCTCTGCCACCCTTGACGCCGTAGGCATCGGCCACCGACCGCTCGACGTCGGCCAGCAGCGGGAACGGGAACCCCTCCTTGGCAATCCATTGTTCGTGGCTGTCCAGATCCTGGGGTGAGACACCGAGCACGACCGCGCCCGCCTGCTCGAAGGCCGCGAAGTCGTCGCGGTACGAGCGGAGTTGGATCGTTCAGCCAGGCGTGAAGTCGCCGGGATAGAACGCCAGCACCACCGGCCGGCCCCGGAAATCGCTGAGCGAATAGTCACGCCGTTCGGTTCCCGCCACTCCGGGGAGGGTGAAATCCGGCGCCGGATCTCCGACGGACGCACTCATGTCATGGCCGCCTCGAGGACGTCGGTCGGTATGTCGAAGTTGGCATAGACGTTCTGGACGTCGTCGTGTTCCTCGAGCGCGTCGATGACTCGCAGGACCTGCTTCGCCGCGCTCGCATCGCCCAGCGGCACCGACTGTTGCGGGAGCATCGTCGTGTCCGCGCTCGTGAAGGTCATGCCGGCTTCTTCAAGCGCACGGCGAACCGCGGCGAGTTCGGCCGCCGGGGTCGTGACCTGCCAGGTGTCGCCCTGGTCCTCGACGTCATCCGCGCCGGCGTCGAGCACCAACAGCATCAGGTCGTCTTCCTCGGCCGCGGCCTTCGCCAGCAGGATGACGCCCTTGCGTTGGAACTGCCACGAGACTGCGCCCGGTTCCGCCAGGGAACCACCGTTGCGCGTGAAGACATTCTTGACCTCGGCGCCGGTCCGGTTGCGATTGTCGGTGAGGGTCTCGACGAGCACGGCCACGCCGTTCGGGGCGTACCCCTCGTAGCTGACCTCCTCGTACGACACGCCTTCGAGTTCGCCGGTGCCCCGCTTGATGGCGCGTTCGATGTTGTCCTTGGGCATTGAGGCATCGCGCGCCTTCTGCACCATGGTCCGCAGTGTGGGATTGCCCTCGATGTCCCCGCCGCCTGATCGCGCGGCGACTTCGATCTGGCGGGCCAGTCGGGCGAAGAGCTTGCCGCGCGCCGCATCGGCTGCGCCCTTCGCGTGTTTGATCGAATGCCACTTGGAATGGCCCGACATCGCTCAGCTGACCTCCTGAAGAAACTGCTCGTGCATTCGAAAGTCTCCAGCGAGTTCCGGGTGGAAGGTGGTGACCCACACCCGCCCCTCGCAGGCGACGACCGGTCGCCCATTGTGCTCGGCGCGGACCTCGACCGCATCCCCGACCGTCTCGATCACCGGCGCGCGGATGAAGACCCCGCGGAACGGGCCACCGACGAGACCCTGGATCCGCAGGTCGGCCTCGAAGGAATCACGCTGACTTCCGTAGGCATTTCGCCGCGCCGCGACGTCGATACGGCCGAGCGGCACCTGGTCCGGCCGACCGTCGAGCACAGTGCCGGCGAGCAAGATCAACCCGGCACAGGTGCCCAGGACGGCGAGTCCGTCGTCGATCGCGGCCCCCAAGGGCTCACGGAGGCCCGAGGTCTCCAGGAGTCGTTGCATCGTGGTGGACTCGCCGCCCGGGATCACGAGCGCGTCGAGGCCGCTCAAGCCCTCCGGGGTCCGCACTTCGGTGCTGTCGACGCCCAGCGCGTCGAACACTTCCCGATGTTCACGGAACGCCCCCTGGAGGGCCAGGGTGCCGACCTTCAACGCGCTACCAACCTCGATCTGCGAGTTTGGTCTCGAGTTGATCGATCTCGGCACCTGGCATCGCCGCCCCCAGACCACGGGACACCTTGGCGATGATGCCGGCGTCGGCGAAGTGGGTGGTGGCCTCGACGATGGCCTTGGCCATCACCTCGGGCTGTTCACTCTTGAAGATGCCCGAGCCGACAAACACCGCCTGGGCTCCGAGCTGCATCACGAGGGAAGCGTCCGCGGGCGTCGCGATGCCGCCCGCGCAGAAAAGCGGGACCGGGAGCTCGCCCCGTGCCGCGACCTCCTGGACCAACTCGACCGGTGCTCGCAACTCCTTGGCGATCGCGTAACGCTCTTCGGTGCCGGCGACGCTCAGAGCACGAATCTCACCGAGGATCGAGCGAAGATGACGAACGGCTTCGACGATGTTGCCGGTACCCGCCTCTCCCTTCGACCGGATCATGCAGGCACCCTCGCCGATCCGTCGCAACGCTTCACCGAGATTGGTCGCGCCACACACGAACGGCACCGTGAAGGCCCACTTGTCCACGTGATGGGCCTCGTCGGCCGGGGTCAACACTTCCGACTCGTCGACATAGTCGACGCCGAGACTCTGGAGCACCTGCGCCTCGGCGAAGTGCCCGATCCGGCACTTGGCCATCACCGGAATGGTCACCGCGGCCTGGATACCTTCGATCATCGACGGGTCCGACATCCGGGCCACCCCGCCATCGCGGCGAATGTCGGACGGAACTCGCTCGAGCGCCATCACCGCGGTTGCGCCGGCGTCCTCGGCGATCTTGGCCTGCCCGGCGTCGACGACGTCCATGATGACGCCGCCGCGCAACATTTCGGCCAGGCCCCGCTTCACCCGAGCCGTGCCGACCTGGGCTCCCTGCGCTTCATTCATCTTGGGTCCTCTTGCTCCTGCGAAAGCGGCCCGAACCGGCCGCGCGTCGCTCGACGGGGAACTGAGCCTACCGGCCGCCCCGCAGTGTTCCGATGTCGAAAACCGCCTCAGGGAGCCGGTGCGGCCGGTGGTGCGACCTCGACGGCATACGACGGGTCCGGGAGTTCCACCCAGGTCGAGCCGGGGGTCAGCTGAATCGGGGAACCGGCACTGTCCAGGAACACGATGCGTTCGGCCCGGTCACCGCGGCGCCACGTGCCTTCGATCATGCGCCCGTTGGTGAACACCTTCACGGGGCCCTCGCCGACCATTACGGCCTCGGCCCCGATCTTGCCGACCCCGCCGGCGTAGACCACCGGCATCACGATCACGTTCGTCGGCTGAATGGTCGCGCCGGAGGCGACGGTGAAGGGCGCGCCCGCGATGCTGCGGACCCAGGTCCCCGACCCTGCGTCCCAGGTGTAGGTGGGATCGAATCCGCGGGAGAACCCGATGCGCACTGACGCCACCGCAGTCCCGGCTGACACCGGACCCTCGGCGTAGTCGAAGAGCGCCGGCGGCGGCACCGGCTCACCGCCGAACCCGAACAACTCCGCCGGGCGGGCGTAGAGGTTGTGGGGCGCGGAGCGGTTCGAGTCGCGGAACATCGCGTCGCCGGCCGCACTCTCGTTGACCTGCTTGACCGGCGCCTGGTTGATGCCGTCCACCGCGTACTTCGCACCCCCCGAGTAGGCAAAGACCCCGCCGACGGGCCACACGATCAACGGGTCGGTCAGTCGGACCGAACGAACGGGCCCGACGACATCCGGGGACTGCGACTGGAACATCGCGAGCAGTCGCGTGGCCTGGCCCTCGACGACCTCGTCCCACACGACATCCGCCGCCTCGACCCCCGACTGCGGCCGCGCGTCATTGACGTTGTCGATCTTGATCGACACGACGGGGCGTTGCTGGGACTCGCCGGTCGGGTCGGCGACGCCGGTCAAGGGCGCGACCGGCGGTGGCGCCGTCGTCGTGGTCGACGACGCGGACGGCTTCGGTTTCGCCCGTTCCTTCGATCCGCCCCCACAACCTGCCGCGACGAGCAGGACCAACGGGACGAGAACAAACGGTGCTCGCTTCACATTGCCTCCAGCGCGGCAATGCGCTCTGACAAGGGCGGGTGGGTGTTGAACATGCGGTTCAGCCGGTGGCCCTGCTTCTTGTTCGCGGCCTCCACCTTTTCGTCGCGCTCGAGCGGACTTTCGATCCAGAGCTGCGCAGTCGCCCGGGTCGCGTGATGGACCACCGCCTGGTCGTCCTGAAGTTTCTTGAGCGCGGAGATCAGACCGGGGGGATAGCGGGTCAGCTGCACACCCGAGGCGTCGGCAAGCAGTTCGCGGCGCCGACTCATCGCGAACTGCATCATCTGCGCGGCGAACGGGGCCAGGACCAGCAGCATCGCCGCCGCGACCACCAGGATCAGGCCCGCCGCGCCGCCATTGTTGTTGTCACGCCGCCCCGACCGGCCGCCGAACCACATGAATCGCAGCCCGAGGTCCGCCATCAATGCCACGGCGCCGACGGCGGTCACCGCGACCGTCGACACCAACATGTCGTAGTTGCGGACGTGACTCAGCTCGTGGGCCAAGACGCCTTCGAGCTCGACCCGGTTCATGGACGCCAGCAGCCCGGTCGTGACCGCGATCGCAGCATGCTTCGGGTTCCGACCGGTGGCGAACGCGTTCGGGGCGGGATCGTCCACCACATAGAGACGCGGCTTGGGCAACCCGGCCGCGATACACAGCCCTTCCACCAGGTTGTGATATCTCGCATACTCGGGGCCGTCGGCCGGCTTGGCGCGGCTGGCGGCGAGCGCGATCTTGTCGGAGGCGAAATAGGAGGTCCACGCCAACGCGATCGCGATGACGATCGCAATCGGCACGATGGCGATGCCGCCCCGCATCAGGACACCCAACGCGGTGGCCACGGCCGCGATCAGCAGCACGAAGGCGGCCAACATCACGAAGGTACGGCGCTTGTTGCGCGCGATCTGCTCGTACATGCCCATGGTCTCGGTTGCGCTCGCGATCAGAACTGGACCGAGACCGGGCCCTGTTCCCCAGGATCGCCCTCGAAGTACTCGCGCTCGGTGAAGTTGAACATTCCGGCCAGGGCGTTGGCGGGAAAGGCCTGGATCTTGTTGTTGTAGCCAAGCACAGAGTCGTTGTAGAACTGACGCGAGTAGGCGATCTTGTCTTCGGTCGAGGTCAGTTCCTCCTGGAGGTTCAGGAAGTTCTGGTTGGCCTTGAGGTCGGGATACGCCTCCGCAACCGCGAAGAGGCTCTTGAGTGCACCCGAGAGCACGTTCTCGGCCTGCGCCTGTGCACCCGGTGCACCCTCGCCTGCGTTGATGGCGTTGGCCCGGGCCTGGGTGACTGCCTCGAACACGCCCTTCTCGTGAGCGGCGTAGCCCTTCACCGTCTCGACGAGGTTGGGAATGAGGTCATGGCGGCGCTTGAGTTGCACCGCGATCTGCGAGAAGGCGTTGTCGATGCGGTTGCGGGTCCGGACGAGGCCGTTGTACGTCACGATGACGTACAGGACCAGCAGGACCACGACCACCGCGATGATGATGCCGACGATCATGAAGTCTCCTGGATGGACGAACCGGATCATCGTACGCCCGTGCCGCACCAATTCCGGGTTCAGCAAGCCATCGGCCTACGAATCGGAGGCGATCGCCTCCTCGTAGACCTCGACGTAACGAGTCGCGAGGCGGGTGAGCGAAAACTCCGCGGCCCGCGCCGCGCCCCGGTCCACCAGCCGGCCCCGGAGATCCGGATCATCGAGGAGACCACGCAGTCCCGAGCGCAGGGCATCCGGGTCGCCGGGCGGGACGAGCCAGGCGTTCTCGTCGTGACGCGCGACATTTCGATACCCCGGGATGTCCGAAGCGAGCACCGCCGAGCCCGCGGCCATCCCCTCGAGCAGCACGATGCCGAAGGACTCCTGACCGAGCGCCGGGCAGCAGAACACCGTCGCAGCGCGAAGACGCGCCAACTTCTCCGCCTCGCTGATACGCCCGAGCCATTCGACGTTCGGCGTGCGCCGGTTCTGGAGCGTCTCGATCCCGGGGCCGTCCGACGCGACCCACAGCACTGCGTCCCGGTCCAATCCCGACCAGGCGTCGAGCAACGTATCGAGGCCCTTGCGCGGTTCGTATCGGCCCAGAAACAGCACCGCGGGCCGATCGGTCGGCGTCGCTTGAGTCTTCGTGAACGCGTCCACGTCCACACCGTTGGGCAACAAGAGGTACGAGCCCTCGAGCGCGGCCTCGGCCGTCGCCCGGGCGTCCGGACTGACCGCAACGCGCACCGCGAGCCGTCGCGCCGCTCCGATCGCCACCTTGCGGAGCGCTTTGTACGCCGGATGGTTCTGATCCGAGGCGGCGTGGAAGGTCCCGACTTTCGGAACCTCGCTGCCGAGCAGCGCGGCACTCGTCGGACCTGGCACCAACGGCTCATGGAGATGGAGGACGTCCGGTTCTATGACGCGCAGCGCCTCGAGGGTGCGATCCGACGCGATCCGCTGCTCCTCGGCCATCGGCGACACGGATCCATTCGATGCGAATCCGGTGCTCGCGCCGATGCTCGTCACCCCCGGTTCGGGGGGCGGCCCATCCGTGGGACCGATGACGCGGGCGTCGTGGCCTTGGGCGCGCAACGCACGGGCGAGGCCGAGCACCTGACCTTGCACCCCTCCCGGCACCGAGAGCGAGTAGGGCGAGAGCAGTGCGACCCGCATCAGTTGGCCACGTCGCTGGGCCAGTTCGGTTGCATGACGTGCCATTGTTCCGGCGCCATCCGAACGCTGTCCTCGAACCGGTGAGCCAGCTGTTGGGTCACTCGGGAAACGTCGGCCCGAATCCGCCCCTGCCGTTCGGTGTCCAAGGGCGCGCCGACGCGAATCAGATGTCGACCGCGGGGACGGAAATACACGGCGGCCGTCAGTAACGCCGCCCCCGAGCGCAGCGCGAGCGTCGCCGGCCCCGCCGGCAACGTCGTCGCTTCACCGAAGAACTCGACCTCGACCCCGTCACCGCTGATGTCGCGGTCCGACAGGAGACAGACCACCCGGTTGGCCTTGAGCGCGGCGCAGCACCGTGGGCGCCGCTGTCGGGCCGAGCGGGACGACCTCCATGCCGATCGCGCGTCGCACGTCGGCGAACCACTCGAAGAGTTCAGGCGGCTCGACCGGCTCGACGACGACCGTCGGGGCGAGACCGAGTTCCGCGAGATACGCCGCGGCAAAGTCGAAGCCGCCGAGGTGCGGCAATGCGAGAATCAGGCCCTTCCCGGCCTCCATCGCGGCATCGACGTGATCCCAGCCGACCGCCGTCACCCGGGGCGCGCACCGGCGCCTTCGCATCGTTCGGGAGACGGAACAGCTCGAGCCAGTAGCGACCGTAGGACGCGAACGTGTCCGACACTGCCCGCTCGAGCGCCCACCCTGACAACGCGCCATCGGTCGCGCGGCGAAGGTTCCGGCGCACGATGCGACGACGCTCCCCGAGGAGTGGGGCCAGGACCCGCCCGGTGGCCTCCGCGACCGGCACCCCCAGTGACGACGGCACTGCATTGGCCACCGTCGCGCCGAGTCGGTAGGCGACGTACGCCGGGGATGTCACGACCGGATCCTACGGTCGGCCGCGACGCTCCGCCCGAACCGCTCGACGTCCGGGCGGACGCTCGCCGGTGCGGCGACGACCGGGACCTTGACGCGACTCGCCGTCCGGGCCGGTCCGACGATGGCGGGCCGTGAGGAACCGGGGGCGGGCCGGAAGATCCGACGCCTGACGCCAGACCTTCACGAAGCGGTGCACGACCGTCACCCCCATGAGGGCCACCATGATCCAGAGCACCGGCACGACGACATCGAACGCCAGGCCGATCCCGAGCAGCACCATCCGCTCGGCTCGTTCCATCAGGCCACCGCGAGCGTCATACCCGAGGCTCTCGGCCTTGGCTCGCTCATAGGACACGAGCATGGCGAGCGCCACCGCGGCCAAGGCCAGGATCGGAAGCCGTCCGCTGTCCCGACCCAGATACCAGGCGACCCCGCCGAAGACCAGGGCGTCCGAGGCGCGGTCCGCGACGGAGTCGAAGAAGGCCCCGCGGGGCGTCACCCGACCAGAGGTCCGCGCGACCGAACCGTCGAGCAGATCGACGAGGCCGCTGGCAGTCAGTGCGACCACCGACCACACCAGATGTCCACTCGCGATCAATACCGCCGTGAGCAAGGAGAGCACGAGCCCGAGCGCGGTGAGCACATCGGGTCCGACTCCGACTCGTTCGAGTCCGCGCCCGACAGGCGCCAACCCTCGTGAAACGGTGGTGCGCAGGCGACCGTCGAGCATTGGTGCGTTCGCATCCCTGGGGTGGCGGGCGAAGCGATCACGCTACCACCAGGGCGCGCCAGGGCCCCGTACCACTGGCCCGAGACCCTGGTTTCCGGACGCGATTCGCACGTAGCATCCGCGCCACCGGAGCCAGGAGGTCGACTGTGCAGACGTTCCCGACGGCGAAGATCCGCAACGTGGCCCTCGTCGGCCACGGCGGCACCGGGAAGACCTCGCTGGCCGAGGCCCTCCTGTTCACGGCCGGTGCGACCGCGCGCCTGGGACGGGTCGAAGACGGCACCACCGTGTGCGACTTCGACGAGGAGGAGACGAGACGCGGGATTTCGGTCTCGCTCAGTGTCGCACCCTTCGAGTACGACGGGCACAAGATCAACCTGCTCGACACCCCTGGCTATGCGGACTTCGTCACCGACGTCGCGGCGGCGTTTCGGGTCGCCGACCTTGCGATCTTCGTGGTGTCCGCCGTCGAAGGCGTCGAGGTCCAGACCGAATTCGCGTGGCGGATGGCCGACGACGCGCGCCTGCCCCGCATCGTCTTCGTGAACAAGCTCGACCGGGAACGGGCGTCGTTCGACCGGACACTCGCGGAACTCCAGGAACGTTTCGGCGCGGGTATCGCACCCCTCGAACTTCCGATCGGCGTCGAGGCCGACTTCCGCGGCGTGATCGACCTCCTGCGCGACACCGCGGAGACCTACGCCGACGGTTCACCCCGAGGCAACGAAGGACCGGTCCCCGCCGAGCTGGCCAACGAGGAGCACGCCGTCCACGATGCCCTGATCGAAGGAATCGTCGTCGCCGATGACGCCCTGACGGAGCGGTATCTTGCCGACGACCCCATCGGCGTCGACGAACTCGGGGACGCCCTCGCTCGCGGGATCGACGATGCCACGGTGTTTCCAGTCCTCTGTGGCTCCGCCACCGGCCTCATCGGCATCGATCGGCTGGCCCGCTTCATCGTCGAAGAAGGACCCGAGCCCCACGTCACCGGCGACGGCGGCGCCACCGCACTGATCGTCTTCAAGACCGTGGTCGACGCCTACGTCGGGCGCGTCAACTTGTTCAAGGTGCTGCAAGGGGTGCTGCACGCGGACGACACGCTGGTGAACGGCCGGACCATGCACGAAGAACGGCTCCACCAGCTCACGACGATGTGCGGCAAAGCCCATGAACCGGCCACGGAGCTCCACGCCGGCGATCTCGGCGCGGTCGCCAAGCTGGCGGACACGGGTACCGGCGACGTCCTCGGCGTTCGCGGGGCCGACGTGACCGTTCCCAGTGTCGACCCACCCGAACCGCTCTTCGGCATCGCGATCCGCGCGGCCGCGAAGAACGACGAAGACAAGCTCGCCACCGCGCTCCACCGCATCGTCGACGAGGACGTCTCCGTGCGAGTCGACCGCGATGCCGAGACCCACCAAACCGTGCTGCGCGGCATGGGCGAGACCCATCTCTCCATCGTGCAGGAACGACTCGCGCGAAGTTCGGCGTCGAACTCGAGACCGAACCCGTACGCGTCGCGTACCGCGAGACCATCGCGGGCGCGGCCGAGGCTGAGGGCAGGGTCAAGAAGCAGAGCGGCGGCCATGGACAGTTTGCCGTCGCGTCGCTTCGGGTGGAACCGCTGGACCGGGGATGCGGGCTGGAGTTCGTGGACCAGATCGTCGGCGGGGCGATCCCCCGCCAGTACCTCCCGGCGGTCGAGAAAGGGATCCGTGAGACCGCCGAGCACGGCGGCATCAAGGGGTTTCCCGTCGTCGATATCCGGGTCACGTGCTTCGACGGAAAGCACCACAGCGTCGACAGTTCCGAGATGGCGTTCAAGACCGCCGCGGCGGTCGGCTTCAAGGAGGCATTGGCACAAGCCGGGCCGCTCGTCCTCGAACCCGTGAGTGCGCTCACCATCATTGCGCCGGAAGCCACCCAGGGCGACGTCCTCGGTGACCTGAACGCGAAGCGGGGACATATTCAGGGCACCGCGGCCGCGGCCCTCGGCGAGGTCGAGATCCTGGCGACGGTGCCGACCGCGGAGATCCTCCGCTACACCATCGATCTCCGATCACTGACCGGCGGCCGCGGCCGCTTTACGGTGCGCCATTCCCACTATGACCCGGTGCCGGCACACCTCGTCGACTCACTTCCCGGGTGACGCGGCTTCGATCGTGACCGGTCGAAGGACCGGCTGATCCGGCGGGCCGTCGATGAGGAACAGCTGCATCAGGTTGGTCCCGTCACGCAAGACCGGCGCGAGCATCCCGTAGTAGCTCGTCCGGCCGCCGTGTGGGGGCCCGACGGTGGTGAACACCCCGGCGATGACGCCGTTGGCGCTGACCGCGACCGAGCGACCCACCCCGATCGCGATGTCCCCCTGGATGCTCGCCCAGGGAACGTCCTCCGCGTCGGTGTCCACGGTTTGATACCGAAGCGGAGCCGCGAGCGTGGCCGCCGCGACCGGTGGGCCCGGCACCGCGAGGGCGTAGGCGTCCGCACCGACGAGCGCGCCATAGGGCCCAAGCCGGTAGAGCCGCAGCGCATCGTCGGGCGCCCCGCCCACCCCAACGGTCTGGAGGACAGCGACGGAACCCACGCGGGCCGTCGAAGAAGACGTAGTGCCCCCGCTGCGGGTGGACGACGCTGCTCGACCAGTCGAAGAGCGGCCGCGGACCGTCCTTTCGAGGCGGACCCTGGAGCGGCCGACCATCGAGATCACCCGCGTCCGGGACACCCAACGCACGCATGATGGTCGGGAGCACGTCGACAGACTCCGCGGCGCGATCATCGACGCCGGCTTGTTGTTGGCCGGGATACTTGATGAACAACGGTGTCCACATGATCGACGGGTACGTCGCACGGCTGACCCCTCGAAACGGGAGACCGGCGCGGAATGCGACACCGTGGTCCGCAGTGACCACGACCAGCGACTCGTCGAGGACGTCGATGGCCCGCAGGCGATTCAGCACCTCGCCGAGCAGCTGGTCGGTGGCGGCCAGCTGGAGCAGGTGACGTTGCCGCGAGATCGCGGCGGTATCGCTGCTCACCCAGTCGGAACCGGAGAGTCCGTGAGGCACCGGCGGGAAGGCCGCGTAATCCTGGCCGGACGGGGTGTAGTGCCAGGGGAAATGCGGCAGGAGCAGGTGCAGGAAGTCGAGCGTCGGCTCCCGGGACGCGCGGAGTGATCGCACGAAGGCGTCGCCGGCGCGCAGGGCATGGAAATCCTCCCCGCCGATGCCCGCAGCGAACGCGTCATCACTGCGGCTCAGGTCCGCGAAATCGCGCCAGATGTTCGCGACGTCGCCGACCATGCCGCCGAACCCAGGGTGGATACCCGCGAGCCGTCCGCGGGCGGACACATGGCGCGGGGGCAGAGCCGGGTGACCGATTCATGGACGTTGAGGCGGTACGCCGCGCCGAGCAGCGTGAACAGATTGTCGGGATGCGCGGTCGCCGCCGGTACGGCATCGGCATCGCGCGGCAACTGGCCGGTGACGATCGCCGGGACCGCGGCTTCGGTGAAGGGCGCGACCGTCGTGGAGTTCCGGTACCAGGTGCTCGTGCCGGCCAGCGCCGCGAAGTTGGGGAAACGCGCGGCGTCGATCGAGCCCCCGCCGTCGAGCAGCGACTCCAGGGGAAGTTCGTCCAGCACGATCATCACGACGCGACTCGGCTTGGCGATGTTGACGGCCCGAGGCTCGGGGTTTCCGGCGAAGATCACCGGCGTCGCGGGTGACCACGCGACGAACACGAGTGCGAATCCAACCGGTGCGACCGCCAGGACGCGCAACCACGACCGGGCCACGGAGAACCGAACCACCAGCCAAGCCGCGACCACCCCGGCGGCGACGCTCGCCGCGAGCAGAAGCCCGACCGCGAGGCTCGTCGCCCGATGGGCGAGTACCACGACGAGGACGGCGACCCAGGCCCCGACCATCGCCGCGTGTACCCGGTCCCGCGGAAGAAGCAGCGCGAGCACGATCTCGAGCACCCAGGTCATGGTCGCTGGGAGCACCACGATCGCAACGACGAGCAACAGCGCCGACGCCGTCGTTGCTTCCCAAGCGATCAAGAGCCGCGGGTTCTTGCCGAGCAGGTCGAAGAGCGGCTGCGCGACGATGAGACCCGTCACCGCGACCAACTCGACGAACCGGAAGAGCTCGACCTTGCATGGTCCGAAGCGCCGAGATGCCGTTGCCCGGTCCATGCGGGGCCGAAGCTACCGCGTCCTTCCGAACGGTGATCGGCGGGCGATCAGCGCACGAAGAGCGGCGACGGCGCGGGAGCCGCGGTCACGAGCTTCCGCCGACCGCCGATGCGACGAGCCGACTGACGCACGTCGACACTGCCACCCTGGTCCATGACCGCCGCAGATGTCAGCCGAGGTCGGACCAGTCCTCGGGGTTCTGTTCGGTGTACTCCCCCATGACCCGGCCGTCGACGGCATCGCACTCCACCAGTCCGCGCATGCTCGGCGGCTCGTCGGCGCTGTAGAGCAGGATCCGCCACGCCGGCCGACTCCGAAGGCCGTACCACGCGAGCTGGGCGGAGGCATGGCCGACCGGGAACCCGACCGTGCGACTCGCGATCGTCAGCGCTTCGGTCTCGTTGACGACCAACTTCCACCCGGCGAGAAAGTGATACGCGCCGATTGCCGCCAACAGCACACCGACCGCCAGGAGCCCGCGGTTCCCGCTCTGGGCGAACTGCGCCAAACAGGCGGCGGCGAGAACGAGGTCGATGGTGCCGGTGATCCGCCGCTTGGCGTTGTCGGGGAAGACCGTCGGGCCGACGAAGTTCGTGACGTCGAGGTCTTCGGGGAGGCGGTCGCCCTCGGCGCCGGGCTCGCCGGTCTGGGGATCTGCTTCCTCGGTCACGGTCCGAACGCTACCGAGCACCCATTCCGGCACGCGAATCGCACGGCCTGGCGTGCAGCAGGGTGCGAGAACGGATCAGGGGGCGGACCAGGCGGCGCGGAGCTTGTCATACGACTGGCCCAGACCCTCGGGCAGGACGCGGGATTCGGCGACGCTGGTCATGAAGTTGGTATCGCCATCCCAGCGAGGCACGACGTGCACGTGGACGTGGCCCGGGATCCCCGCGCCGCCGGCGCGTCCGATGTTGATCCCGACATTGAGCCCGTGCGGGGCATAGACCGCCTCGATGAGCGCAGTCGCGTGCTGCACCCCCTGCATCAGGGCCGCAGCCTCTGGCGCGTCGAGCTCGGTGATGGAACCCACGTGACGATCGGGCACCACCATCACGTGGCCCGACGTGTACGGGTAAGCGTTCATCACGGTGTAGCACTCCGCATCGCGCCCAAGGATGAGCGCCTCGCCGTCCGCGAGGGTCGGCAGGCCGCAGAACAGGCAGCCGTCTGGACGCGACGCCGCGGCGCTCCCGTCGATATACGACGAGCGCCACCCCGCCCACAGCCGCTCGAGACTCATGACCTCGCGTGGACCTCTTCGGTGATGCGCTCGAGGAACGCCTCGAGGTCGACGCCGCGTTCGGGATCGTCGGTCCCGCGCGCGTTGACTCCGACGGTGATATGCCGCTCGTCGTCGTCGCCGACCACCAGGACGTAGGGCACCTTTTCGGTCTTGGCCTTGCGGACCCGGTTGCCGAGGGTGTCGTTGTGCGCGTCCAGCACCTCGTGGCGCAGCCCGGCGGCACGCAGCCGCTGGGCGACGGCATCGGCGTACCCGTGGTGACGATCGGCCACGGGCAGCAGTGACACCTGCACCGGTGCGAGCCAGGTCGGAAACGCGCCCGCATAGTGCTCGAGCAGCACCGCGAAGAACCGTTCCACCGACCCGAACAGGGCTCGGTGGATCATGATGGGTCGGTGGCGCTCGTTGTCCGCTCCCACGTAGTGCAGGTCGAAGCGCTGCGGAAGTTGGAAGTCCACCTGGATCGTGGACATCTGCCAGGTCCGGCCGATGGCGTCGCGGGCCTGTACCGAGATCTTCGGCCCGTAGAACGCGCCGCCACCAGGATCCATCACCAGGTCGAGATCCATCGAGAGTGCGACCTGGCGCAGTACCTCGGTCGCCTCGTCCCACTCCGCGTCCGTCCCGACCGCCTTCTCCTCCGGCTTGGTCGACAGCTCCAGGTAGAAGTCGTCGAGGCCGTAGTCACGCAGCAGGTCGAGCACGAAGCGCAACAGTGACTCGAGTTCTTCGCTCGCCTGCTCCTTGGTCGTGAAAATGTGCGCGTCGTCCTGCGCGAAGCCGCGCGCGCGTCAGTCCGTGCACGACGCCGGACTTCTCATATCGGTAGACGGTCCCGAACTCGAACATTCGCAGGGGGAGTTCGCGGTAGCTGCGCGTCCGGCTCTTGAAGATCAAGATGTGGAACGGGCAGTTCATCGGCTTCAGGTAGTAATCCGTGCCGCCGTCGAGCTCCATCGGCGGATACATCCCGTCCGCGTACCAGTCCAGGTGACCACTCGTCTCGAAGAGATGGGACTTGGTGATGTGCGGCGAGTAGACGAACTCGTAGCCACCGGCGAGGTGGCGCTCGCGCGAGTACTCCTCCATGAGCATCCGGACGATGCCGCCCTTTGGGTGGAAGACGGCCAGACCGGAACCGACCTCGTCAGGAAACGAGAAGAGATCCAGCTCGACACCGAGCTTGCGGTGATCTCGGCGCTCCGCCTCTTCAAGCCGGTGCAGGTGCTCGGCCAGTGCCTGCTTGCTCTCCCACGCCGTGCCGTAGATCCGCTGGAGCTGCGGACGCTTCTCGTCGCCGCGCCAGTAGGCACCCGCGACCCGCGTCAGCTTGAACGAGCCGAGCCGGGCAGTCGTGGGAACGTGCGGACCTCGGCAGAGGTCGGTGTACGCGACCGATCCGTCCGATCGCAGGTTCCGGTAGACGCCCACAGTGCCGTCGCCGGTCACTTCGCCGGTGTCTTCCTCGTCGGCAGACCCGCTGGTGACGTTCTCGATGATCTCGATCTTGAAAGGTTGATCGGCGAACAGCGCCAGTCCATCCGCCGCGTCGTATTCCTCGCGGACGAACCGCTGGTCCTCGGAGATCAGTTCGCGCGATACGCGCTTCGATGCGGTCGAGATCGTCTTCGTGGAAATGGGCCCCGCCCGGCAGCTCGAAGTCGTAATAGAAGCCATCCGCGATCGCCGGACCGATCGCGTACTTGGCCCCCGGGAACAGATCGAACACCGCCTGGGCCATCAGGTGTGCCGTCGAGTGCCGCAGGACCTCGCGACCGGCATCGCTGTCCGCGGTGACCACCGCGACGGACGCGTCCGCATCGATCGCCCGCTCGAGGTCCAGGGTTTCGCCGTCGACGGTCACCGCCAGCGCGGCCTTGGCGAGGCGCCGGCCGATCGACTCGGCAATCTCGGTCCCCGTGACTCCTGCGGGGTACTCGCGCGCGGAACCGTCGGGAAGCGTGATCATCACCATGAGCCGAGGCTACCGGCGCACCTCCCCGGACCAGCGGACGATTGGTCGCTCCCCTACAGTTCGGCCAACGTTGCCCAACCGAGGAGACCCCGATGGCCGATGCCCGAGCCGAGATCGCCGTCAATGCCACACCCGACGCCACCTGGGCGATCGTGCGCGACTTCCACGGCCTTGACGCGTGGATGCCCGGAATCGAAGAGCTGGTGTCCGACGGTGACGACCGTGTCCTGTCGATGATGGGGATGAGCATCCGCGAGCGCCTGGTCAACCTCGACGAGGACGCGAAGGCGATCAGCTACTCGATCGTGGACGGTGTGCCCGTCGAGTCACACCAGGCGACCATCACGGTGGTGCCCGCCGGCGACGGCTGCCAGGTCATCTGGGACGTCTCGGCCACTCCCGACGAGATGGCCGGCATGATGCAGGGCATGTACCAGCAGGCCCTGGAACCACTGAAGGCCAAGGCCGAGGGCTGAACCCCGTGGGGGTCAGATCGGCGCAGTGAGATCGACGCCGATGAGTGTGCCGAGTTCAGCCAGCACGCGCGGCGCATCGGCGTCGTCGCCGCCGGAGAGGATCGCATCGGCGAACTCCTCGAGAGCTTCGATCGCCTTGGGGGCATCCAGATCGTCGTCGATCGCCCCACGGACCCGGGCCGCGAACGGTGCCGGGTCCGGTCCAGCCACGACGGTCGCCGCCGCGACGAGCCGGTGCAGGAGGGCCGTGCCGTCCTGGATATCGGTGTCATGCCACTCGAAGCCGCTGCGGTAGTGGTGGTGCATCAACGCGAGCCTGATCGCCCGCGGATCGTGCTGCTCCCGAAGGTCGCTGACGAAGACGAGGTTCCCGAGCGACTTGCTCATCTTCTCGCCCTCGTAGGCGACCATCGCCGAATGCAGCCAGTGTCCGACGAACGGGCGGCCCGTCAGGGCCTCGCTCTGCGCGATCTCGCATTCGTGGTGAGGGAAGATGAGATCGGTCCCGCCACCGTGCAGGTCGATGGTCGGACCAAGTTCCTGCATCGCCATCGCGGAACATTCCACGTGCCAGCCGGGCCGCCCGACGCCGAACGGCGCCCGCCAGGCCGGCTCGTCCGGGCCGCTCGGCTGCCAGAGGATGAAGTCCAAGGGGCTCCGCCGGTGCGGGTCGTCGGGGTTCCCTCCCCGGGCCCGAGCGAGGCGCACCATCTGATCCGGCGCGTACTGCGACAGCGCACCGAAGTCCGCGAATGTCGACACGTCGAAGTACGCGGTGCCGTGGGTCAGGTAGGCATGCCCTGAGTCCAGCAGTCGCTCGACGATCGAGATGATCTCGTCGATGGTCTCGGTCGCCCGCGGCTCCGCGATCGGCGGGCGCATACCGAGGGCGTCCATGTCGGCGCGGAAGCGGGCCAACTCCCGTTCGGCCAGCTCGAGATAGGGCACGCCGAGCTCGCGAGCCTTGGGAAGGATCGAGTCGTCGACGTCGGTCACGTTGCGCACCATGCGCACCTCGTGGCCCATTTCCTCGAGCCGGCGGATGAGCAGGTCGTACGTGAGGTAGGTCGCAGCGTGCCCGAGGTGCGTCGAGTCGTACGGCGTGATCCCGCAGACGTACATGCGCACCGTCGGTCCCGGCTCGAACGGCACGACCGCTCGTTGCCGGGTGTCGTACAACCGGACCGTCACGTCAGATACCTGAGAGCCGCAGACCGGCCCGCACCTTGTGCCGGATGTTGATCGTCAACAACACCGCGGCGAAGGTCTCCATCCCGACGGCATTCTCCAACGACCCGCCGTCGAAAGCGCGCAGGTCGGGGATGGCGGAGATGATCTCCATGAGCGTCGAGCGTGCCACGTCGTCGTCTCCGCACGCGACAACATCGCTCTCCATCGCCTCGTCCAGGTTGCCCAGTTCCGCGGCCGGCACCAAGTGGAAGGCGGTGACGACCTGTGACCGCCACAACATCGCCTGCATCTCCTTGGCGATCGAGCCGTGCGGCGGAAGCACCGCATTGAACTCGTTGCCGTTGCGCTCGAGGTGATTCGCCATCGAGACCACGATCTTGCCTGAGAGCTGGTCCGAGAAGTAGCGAGCAGTCGCCAACGCCGCATCGGCGTTCACCGCGAGCACGACCACATCGGCGTCACACGCCGCCTGGTTGTTGGCCGGGGTGATGCGCGAGACGCGATCTCCCCACTCCGCGGCAAGTTCTTCGACGACCACCTCCGCCTTCTGTCGCTCGCGCGAACCCGCCAGAACGTCGTAACCGACGTCGCTCAGTCGAGCTGCCAGCCCTCGGCCCGCAGGCCCCGTTGCACCCAAGACACCGATCTTCACGGGCGGCAGCTTGGCACGTGAGCGCCCATGTGTTGAAAACTGCGCCATCGGCCACGTTGGCGCAGTCGCGTTGCCCGCACCCTGGAGGTAGCACCCACATGAAGTTCGGCATGCTGTTCGCCAACATCGGTCTGTTCGGCAAGCCTGAGGTCGCGGCCGAACTCGGAGCGCTGTGCGAGGAGGTCGGCCTGGAATCGCTCTGGACCGTGGAACACGTCGTCGTCCCCTCGGGGTACGCCTCCGAGTACCCGTATTCGGGCGACGGCAAGATGCCGGGTGGCGACGATGCGCCGATGCCCGATCCGCTCGTCTGGCTCACCTGGGTCGGCGCTCACACGACCACGTTGCGACTCGCCACCGGCATCCTGATCCTCCCGCAACGCAATCCGGTGGTGCTGGCCAAGGAGGTCGCCACGCTCGATCACCTCAGCGGCGGCCGGGTGATTCTCGGGATCGGCGTCGGTTGGCTGAAGGAAGAGTTCGACGCGCTCGGTGTGCCGTTCGCCGAACGCGCCGCTCGCACTGACGAGCACGTCGACGTCCTGCGCGCCCTCTGGCACGGCGAGGCGGTCGACTTCGACGGTGCGTTCACCACCCTGCGCGGCGCGAACTCGTTCCCCCACCCTGTGCAGGATTCCGTACCGATCGTGGTCGGCGGGCACACCAAGGCCGCGGCTCGGCGCGCGGGACGACTGGGCGATGGCTTCTTCCCCGGCAAGGGAGACTGGAGCGAGCAGGAGGCCGCCATGCGGGCGGCGGCCGTGGACTCGGGCCGGGACCCGGACACGATCGAGATCACCCGTGGGGGAATGATGGACCGCGACAGCGTGCAGCAGATGTTCGACGAGGGCACCGACCGGTTCGTGATCCCCCCACTGTCGCTGCGTATCGGGCACCTGCGCGACGGCCTGGCCAAGTTCGCCGACGAGGTGATGACCAAGGTCGGCTGAGGTGTCGCCGAAGCGTTGCCGTAGCGCGCGACGCAGCACCCAGGGCGGAACCGGGGAGGTCGCTACCTCCCGTCGGAGTCCCCGTCACGACGTACGTGGAACACGATGCGCGTGTTCTCCGGGTGGTCGGGGTCGATCGCGACCTCGATCGGATCATCCGGATCGGGCTCAGGCTCGCCCGCCTCGCGGATCACCGCTACCTCTTCGGTCTCCTTGTGGAGTCCCATGCCCTTGGCCAGGCCGACCATCGAGGCGCTTGTGAACGCACCGACCGTGTTCGCCGCAAACCGGTCCACGAATCGCTCGGCGTGGTCGTCGACGACGTCGAGGCCCTCGTCGATCGGCACCCCACGGTCATCATCGTCGGCACGACCGGTGTCGGACATGGCCACCAGGGTAGGCCGCATCCCGATTCGCGCCCGCCGCAGCACCGCCGAGCCGGTCGCCCGGGTGGCGTGACGCGCCACCCGGGCGACCAACCCCCAGAGGAACGACGCGCTCAGCTCCGACCGGGATCGCGCCTGATTGCGGGCACGGTTCGCCTTCTGGATCGCCTTCCATTTTTCCCGTTCGGCCCTCGCGGCCACAGGATCGATGCGGCGCTCTTCGTAGGCCATTTCCCTGGCCAGCTTCTCGTAGCTCGCGAAACGGTCGGCGTCGAGTTCTCCGCTGACGACGGCCGCGGTCACCGCGCATCCAGGTTCTTGATCGTGTGCACAATCGGCGAACCGACAACGCGCGGCGAGTTCCACGACCTCCGAGAAGGTCGCGTCGATCCCGGCCTGCATGTCGGCGCTCAGGCCCAGACTCCGCAGCCCGGGGGTGTCGATGACCACACCCCCCGTCGGAATCGGGACCAGCTCCCGGTGGGTCGTGGTGTGGCGACCGCGGGCGTCCTCGTCGCGAACTTCGGCGGTGGCGAGTCGATCTTCACCCAGCAGCGCGTTGATCAGGGTGGACTTCCCGGCACCCGAGGGTCCGAGCGCCACCGCCGTACGGTCGGGCGCGAGCAACGTGGCCACCGCCTGCACGCCATCGCCGCCGAGCGCCTGGACCGGCAGGACGTCGACGCCGATCAAGCGGTCGCTCAGCTCCGCGGTCAGCGTGCCGTCGTCGAGATCCGACTTCGTCACCAGGACCACCGGTCGGGCACCGCTGTCCCAGGCGAGCACGGTCTCGCGTTCGACCCGGGCGATGCTGGGCCGGTCCGCCGGGCAGGTCACCAGGACAACATCGATGTTCGCCGCGAGCACCTGCAGCCGGTCGCCATGGGGGTCCATACGGGTGAGCTCGGACCACCGGTCCGCGACTGCGACGACGACCGGCTCGTCGACGGTGGCGTCGACCACGACCCAGTCCCCGACGGCCGGGAGCACCTCGGCGCGAACGTCGATCTCACCGATCGGCGTGACCACGCGGCACCAGATGCGTTCGACCCGGACGACACGCCCGGGTAGACCGGCCGCGAGGTGGTCGGCGAGGAGCGCCTCCACCCTGGGCGTCCACCCAACCGGAGTGAGCGATGTCACATCAGCGTTCGACAACGCCGGACGGTACCCCGGCCGACGCACTCCGCTGCGCGTATTGCCCGCCAGCGCGTCCGCGACGGGTGCGCGGAAGGCGAAATGGGTCCGGTCGCGTCAGAGGATGCAGTCGGCGCCGAGCAGCACCCGCAGTTCACCGAAGAGGCCGTTGCGTTCCGAGACGCAGAACTCGTCGCCGAGGCGCACCACCGTCGTCTTGTCCGGACCCTCCAGGTGGACGAACACCTGGGAATCACCAGGGTGCTCGGCCAGGATCTCCTTGAGGCGGGTCGTCTTGTCGTCGGTCAACGCCCCGGGTCGCACCCGCAGCTTCACCGGCGGTGCGCCGTCCAGCACCAGCTCCGGCAGCGTCACGTCCATCGCCATCATCTTCGGCGTGTCCTCACGGAGATCCAGCCGCCCCTTGATACACACGATGGCGTCCTCGGCGAGCAGCTCGCCGTACTGTGCCATCGTCTTGGGGAACACCATGACCTCGACCGCGGCGCCGAGGTCCTCGAGGACGAAGGTAGCCATGAGATCGCCCCGCTTCGTGTACTTGCGGGCCAACGCGGTGACAACGCCACCGACCGTGCGCATTTCGCCTTCGCGGATCTCTTTCAACTCCGACAGGGTGGCGTCGGTATAACGCCGAAGCGCCCGCTCGGCCCCCATCAGCGGGTGATCCGACACGTACAGGCCGAGCATCTCCTTCTCGAATGCGAGCCGTTGGGTCTTCGCGAACTCCTGCTCCGGAATCGGCTCGTGCGTCGTCTGGACGTCGGCGCCGGCCTCGACCGGCGCGGTCGAGAACAGATCGAACTGACCGACGGCCTCCTGGTTCTTCCGATCGATCATCACGTCGATGATCGGCTCGAAGACGAGCGACAGGCCCTGTCGGGGGTGCCCGAGCGAATCGAACGCGCCGGACTTGATCAGCGACTCGATCGTGCGCTTGTTCAGGACCGGAGCCGCGACCCGCTCACAGAAGTCGTAGAAGTCCGTGAACGGCCCACCCTCGTCACGCGCCTCGATGATCTTGGCGACCACGCCCTCACCGACGTTGCGGACCGCGGAGAGGCCGAACCGGATCGCGCCGGGCCCCGGTGTCCCGTCTTCGCCGATGGGATGCACCACGGCGAAGTCCATCGCGGACTCGTTCACGTCCGGAACCAGCACGGGGATCTCGCGCTGGCGACATTCGTTCAGGTAGATCGCCGACTTGTCCTTGTCACCCTTGACGCTCGTGAGGAGCGCAGCGAGATACTCACGCGGGTGGTTCGCTTTGAGCCACGCGGTCTGCCACGTGACCAATCCGTACCCGACGGTGTGGCTCTTGTTGAACGAATAGTCGGCGAAGGGTTCGATCGTGTCGAACATCTGCTCACCGAACTCGCGCTCGTGACCCTGCGCGACACAGCCGTCGACGAACTTCGTGCGCTCCTTCGCGAGCATCTCGCGGATCTTCTTGCCGGTCGCCTTGCGGAGATTGTCCGCGTCCTCCAGCGAGTAGCCGGCCAGCTGCTGCGACACCCGCATCAGCTGCTCCTGGTACACCATCAACCCGTACGTCGGCGCGAGCACTTCCTCGAGCGCCGGGTGCGGATAGCTGATCGGCTTCCGCCCGTTCTTGCGGTCCGCATACTCGTTGTGCCAGTTCTGGGCCATGGGCCCCGGGCGGTACAACGCAAGCACCGCAGAGACGTCTTCGAAGGTCGAGGGGGCGACCGAACGGATGAGCGCCCGCATCGGCCCGCCCTCGAGCTGGAACACGCCGATCGTGTCGCCGGCGCGCAACAGGTCGAAGGTCTTCTCGTCGTCCAACGACACGTTGTCGATATCGGGACGGACGCCGCTGCCGGCCTCGATGAGATCCAACGCGATCTCGATGACATCGAGGTTGCGCAAGCCGAGGAAGTCCATCTTCAAAAGACCGAGTTCCTCGACCCCGTGCATCTCGTACTGCGTGACGATCGGGGCGTCCTCGATCGGCGAACCCGGCTCCGGCTTGCGTTGGATCGGGAGGTATTCGGTCAGTGGCTCGCGGGTAATGACGACCGCGGCCGCGTGAATGCCGTCCTGACGGCGCAGGCCCTCGAGTCCCGTGGCGACGTCCACGACGCGGCGTGCTTCGGGATCGGCCGAACACAGGTCGCGCAACTCACCGGCCATCTTGTAGCCGTCCTCGAACTTCGGGTGCGGTTCGAGGCACGCGTACAAGGGCGTGTCACGGCCCATCACGAGCGGGGGCATCAGTTTGGCGATCTTGTCGCCGACCGCGTACGGAAGGTCGAGCACGCGGGCGGCGTCGCGCACTGCGGCCCGCGCCTTGATCGTGGAGAACGTGACGATCTGAGCCACGTGGTCCGAGCCGTACTTCTGTGCGGCGTACTTGATCATCTCGCCGCGAAAACGCGAGTCGAAGTCCATGTCGATGTCGGGCATCTGCTTGCGGCCCGGATTGAGGAAGCGCTCGAACAGCAAGTCGTACCGGATCGGGTCGATGTCCACGATGCGCAGGCAGTACGCGACACACGAGCCCGCCGCGCTTCCTCGACCCGGCCCGACCCGGATCGACCTCGAGCGGGCGTAGTTCACGAGATCCCACACGACGAGGAAGTACGCCGAGAACCCCATCGACTCGATGACGCCGAGCTCGTACTCGATCCGTTCGCGCACCGGCGGCGGGAGGTCGGTGCCGTAGCGCGCCGAGGCCCCCTCGTAGGTGAGCGCGCGCAGGTAGCTCTCTTCGTTGTGGCCCTCGGGCACGGGGAAGCTCGGCAAGACCGGGTTCCCGAACTCGATCTCCACGTTCGCGCGTTCCGCGACCCAGAGCGTGTTGTCACACGCCTCCGGCACCTCCGAGAAGATGCTGCGCATCTCCGCGGCGGATTTGAGGTAGTGCCCCGAACCCGAGAACTTGAACCGGTTGGTCTCGTGGATCTTGGCGTTGGTCTGGACGCAGAGGAGCGCGTCGTGGGCCTCGGCATCCGACTCGTGGGTGTAATGGCTGTCGTTGGTCGCGAGCAGCGGTGCCTGGATGGCCCGGGCGATCTCGATGAGTTGGGGATTCGTGCGCGCCTGTTCGGGGAGCCCCTGGTCCTGGAGTTCGACGAAGAGATTGTCCCGGCCGAAGATCTCCTGGAGCCGGGCTGCGGCCTCGAGCGCACCCGCGTGGTCGTCGTGCAGCAGCCGTTGCAGTACATGACCGCCGAGGCATCCGGTCGTGGCGATGACACCCTCGGCATGGTCGGCGAGAATCTCCCAGTCGACTTTTGGCTTCTGGTAGTAGCCCTCCAGGTACGCACGGCTCGAGAGTTGGATGAGGTTTCGATACCCCGCCTGAGACTCCGCCAAGGCCGTCAGGTGGTAGTACGCCTTGCGACCGCCCTCCACCTCGCCGCCGGAATCGTCGACGCGACTCCCCCGCCGCACCGGTCGCTCGGTCCGGTGCTCGTACGCCTGATACAGCTCGGTTCCGATGATCGGCACGATGCCGGCTTCGCGGGCGGCCTGATACATCGGCAGGACGCCGTACATGTTGCCGTGGTCGGTGATGCCGATCGCCGGTTGCCCGTCGGCCGCGGCCGCGGCGACGACGTCACCGACGCGCGAGGCACCGTCGAGCATCGAGTACTCGGTGTGGACATGAAGGTGCGTGAACGACTTCGCCACTGATCTCCGCCGATTCAGGGGCCAGGGGAATTACACCCGTGGAACTTTCGACAGTACCCGAGCGGGAAGGCCGAGCGCAGCGTCAGCGCTCAGACCCGCCGCCCGGGGCCCGCGATGAGCGGGACCATCATCTCGGCCGCGGTCAGCGAGCCGTGGGCCCCGACCAGATCCCGCTCCCGAGGCATCGTCGGGTCCACGAACCCGACCGGCCCGAATGGCACCAAAGCGACGTCACCCAGCCGGCGCGCGTGCGGCGTGGGCACGCCGGCAGGACCCAGCCAACCGGCGTCGAGCACCTCCTCGCGGGTCCAGACCCAGGCCTGGTCGCCGAAGTGCTCTCGGGCGGCCGCCGCGAGGTCGGCGGTACCGCCCCTGACTGCCTCGACCCACCGGAACCGTCCTTCACCGCTACAGCCCCGCATGAGCGACCCCAGCGGCGCGAGATCGATCCAGCCGTCGCCCACCTCGGCCTGGCCGTGGTCGGCCGTCACCAACACCGCGACCTCCGGGGCCAGCGCATCGCGCAACCGACCGACCAACTCGTCGGCGAAACCGAGCTCGGCCCGGAGGTGGCGCGTCTGCAATCCGTACTCGTGAGCCACCGCGTCGACGCCGGGCCAGTACGCGTAGATCAGCGGCTCACCGGCGTCGGCCAAACCGCGGACCTGTTCGACCAGCATCGCCGGGGTACTCCAGCCGCGGAACGGCACATCTCGGAGATGAGCGCCGGTGAAGCCCGACATCCGGAACTCCGACCGGGTCACGACGGGCACCGACCGCCCCAGGAACGGCGCGTGCCGCTGCACGTGATCGGGCTCGGGCGGTCGTCCGGTGTCCACGGACCAGCGCAGGACGTTCAGGACCTGGCCCTCGACGCGCATCCGAAAACCCATGACCCCGTGCGTGAGCGGAGCCAGCCCCGTGGTGAGCGAGGTCAGCGCGGTCGCGGTCGTCGACGGTGCGACCGTCGTGATATCTCCACCCTCGAGCGCACCGAGTTCCGGGAGGTCCGCGGCGTGGGTGGCGAGCAGCTGCGACCCGAGGCCGTCGAGCAGCACGAGGACGACCTGCGGTGCGTCACGCGCCGACGCGGGCAGGATGTCCGGGGCCCGGCGACCGACCAGGGCCGGCACCACCTGCTCCAGGCTTGCGCCGCCATACGCCGGCCGCACCGGCTGCTCCACCATTTGTCGAACCTAGCCAAACGATCACGGGCGCGCGCGGTGTGCGAGCATGGGCCCCGTGAAGGTTTCGACCCGAGGCGACTACGCGGCGCGAGCACTCCTCTCCTTGGCGCTGCACCGATCCGAGACGCCGACCTCGGTCAAAGAGATCGCCGAACGAACCAACCTCCCTCAGCCCTATCTGGAACAGATCTTGCTCGCGGTCAAGGGGGCCGGCCTCGTGCGGTCCAAACGCGGAGTCGGCGGCGGTTACGTCCTCGCGCGTCCGGCAGAAGAGATCACGCTCGCCCAGATCCTGGCCGCCGTCGACGGCCCGCTCACGACCCTCCCCGACGAACACGATCACTGCGAGGGACATTGCGTATTGCAGGAGGTGTGGGTCGCCGTCTCCGAGGAGATGGGCCGCTACCTCGAGGGACACACGCTGGCCGACCTCGCCGGTCGGGCCCGGGTGGGCCACCCGGACGCCACCGATTGACGGCTCGGATCAGGAGCTCGCAAACGCGTCGAGGGCCGCTGCGAGATCCGGCGGCAGCGGCGCCTCGAACCGCATCGGTGCGCCACTGATCGGGTGATCGAACTCCAGGCGAGCCGCGTGCAGGAACGGCCGCCCGACGCGCGCATCAGGGCGGCCGTACATCACATCGCCGACGATGGGATGGTCGATCGCCGCAAGGTGAACCCGAATCTGGTGGGTGCGCCCGGTCTCGAGCGTGACGGTCAGCCGCGACACGTCCCGATACGTCGTCACGACCTCGTAGTGCGTGCGGGCATCGCGCCCACCGGCGCGCACCGCCATTTTGGTCGGGGTCCGGGCCGACCGACCGATCGGCGCGTCGACGGTCCCCCGACTACTCGCGGGCATCCCGACGACGGCCGCGTCGTAGACACGACGGATCTCGCGAGCCGCCAGCCCGCGCACCAGTTCCTCGTAGGCCGCCGGCGTGCGGGCCACCACGAGCAACCCACTCGTGTCACGGTCGAGTCGGTGCACGATGCCGGGGCGCTCCGGATCGCCCACGCCGGCAAGGTCGTACCGGGCGAGGAGTCCCCCCACCAGCGTCCCGGACCGGTGGCCCGAACCGGGGTGCACGACCAGCCCGGGAGGTTTGTCGACCACGACGAGGTCATCGTCTTCGTAGACGACCGGAACTCCGACATCGGGTTCGGGCCCGGGAAGCGGCTCGGGTGGCGGAGTCGCGGTCCATTCGAGTCGAGACCCCGCCGCGAGGCGGGCGCTGGGTGTGACCGCCCGGCCGTCGACCAACACCGCGCCCGTTTCCACGAGTGTGCGAACGTTTCGGCGCGACCAGCCAGTGAGCAGGGCAACCGCCCGGTCGACGCGCTCCCCGGCGAGTGTCTCGGGCACGACGACCGGTTCACCCGCGTTCATGGGGCGACCGGCGCGTCCGGCGCCCGCCGAAAACTGAGAAGGATCAACAGCACTGCCCCGATCGTGATCGCGGAGTCAGCCACGTTGAACGACGGAAACGAGCCGACCCGGACGAAATCCACGACGTGGCCGTGCAAGACACCAGGTGACCGAAAGATCCGATCGGCGAGGTTCCCCAGCGCGCCACCGAGTACGAGTGCCAACGCGACCACCGTGGCCCGGTCGGTGGTGCGACGCACGGTCCACACGAGCCATCCGGTGAGTCCGATGGCGAGGACCGCCAGGACCGGCGTCGCGCTGGTGAAGGTCGAGAAGGCGCCGCCCGAGTTGCGGGCGAGCCGGAACTCGATCGACTCGCCGACGATGGAGATCGGATCGTCGGCGTGACGCGCGACCATCCAGGACTTCGTCAGTTGGTCAGCGAGGACGATGGCGCCCACGATCGCCGGCACGAAGCGCCGGAAACGGGAGGCGTCAGCGTCGTCGTTCGACACGCTGTTTGCAGTCCACGCAGGTCTCGGCCCACGGAATCGCCTCGAGGCGCGCGACGGGAATTCTCCGACCCGCAGGGGTGCACAAGCCGTACCGGCCGGCGTCCATCCGCTCGAGCGCGCGGTCGATCTCCTCGACGGCATGATTCGCCGACGCCGAGAGCATCAGGTCCCGCTCACGCTCGACCGAGATCGTGTCGCCTTCGCCGGATTCCTCGTCGAACTGCGTGTCGCCCTGCTCACGCTCGTTCACCAGGGCTTCCGCCTCGGCCTGGAGATCCGCGGCCTGGCGCACGTGCCGCTCGCGCTCCTCGACGAGCATCTCTCGCAGTTTCTCCAGCGTCTTCGGGCTGACGTTGGGCGACTGTTTCGGCACGAAGATGCCCGACAACGGACAGGTGGCGCCGGCCGGAGCCTTCTTCACCGGCGCAGCCTTGGCTGGCGCCTTCTTCGCGGTCTTCTTGGCCGGGGCCTTCTTCGCAGCTTTCTTGGCCACCGGCTGCTTCGCCGGGGCCTTCTTCGCGGCCTTCTTCGCGGCCGTCTTCTTCGAGACCGTCTTCTTCGCGACCGTCTTCTTCGCGGCCTTCTTCGCGACCGCCTTCTTCGCGACCGTCTTCTTCGCGGCCTTCTTCGCCGCCGACGCCTTCGCCGGGGCCTTCTTCGCAGCTTTCTTGGCCACCGTCTTCTTGGCCGGCGCCTTCTTCGCGCCCTGCTTCGCCGGGACCTTGGCCATCGGACACCTTTCGGGGGGTGATGTCAGGAGCGGGGCATGCTAATCGAGGCCGAGCCAGAAGTGGCGCTGCGAATAGGGTACGGACGTGCCATTCGACCCGGTCGATCCTCGGTTGGATCTCGTCGCGCTCGAGGAGCGAATCCTCGAGCGTTGGCGGGCGAACGACGTGTTCGCCGCGTCATTGCGCAATCGGCAGGGCGCCCCGGAATGGGTGTTCTACGAGGGCCCTCCCACCGCGAACGGTCGACCCGGGATCCATCACGTCTGGGCTCGATTGTTCAAGGACATCTATCCGCGGTTCCACACCATGCGCGGGCGCTACGTGGCCCGGAAAGCCGGCTGGGACTGCCACGGTCTCCCGGTCGAGGTCGAGGTCGAAAAGGAACTCGGGTTCTCCGGCAAGCCCCAGATCGAGGAGTACGGCATCGAGGCCTTCAACCGCCGCTGCCGCGAATCGGTGCAGCGCTACGTCGAAGACTGGTCGGCGTTGACCGGGCGGATCGGGATGTGGCTCGACCTCTCCGACGCCTACACGACGATGAGCAACGAGTTCGTGGAGAGCGTCTGGTGGCAATTCCACGAACTCTGGGACAAGGGGCTCATCTACGAAGGCTCCAAGGTGGTGCCGTACTGCGGCCGGTGCGGCACCGCACTGTCCAGCCATGAACTCGGGCAACCCGGGGCATACCGGGATATCACCGAGGATTCGGTGTACGTCCGCTTCCCCGTGGTCGACGCCGACTTCGATCTGCTGGTGTGGACCACCACGCCCTGGACGTTGGTCAGCAACACGGGGGCCGCCATCGCCCCCGACGTCGACTACGTCCGGGTACGCCGCCGAACCGGTCGCGATCTGGTGATGGCGGCTTCACGGGTCACCGCCGTCCTGGGCGACGACGCCGAGGTGGTGGGACCGATCGCCGCCGGCCAACTCACCGGCGCTCGCTACGAGCGTCCCTTCGACTGGCTACCCGCCGACGGCAACGGGTGGCGCGTGGTCCTTGCCGACTTCGTGACCACCGAAGACGGCTCGGGCGTCGTGCACCTCGCACCGGCCTTCGGCGAGATCGACCGCGAGGTCGGCGAGCTCGAAGCCCTGCCGATGCTGAACCCGGTGAATGCCGAGGCGCGCTTCGGTACGGAGGTTTCCGATTTCACCGACCGCTTCGTCAAGGACGCCGACGCGGATCTCATCGAGGCGTTGCGGGTCCGCGACCTGCTGGTGCGCGTGGAGCCCTATGAGCACTCGTACCCGCACTGCTGGCGGTGCAGTACGCCGCTGATCTACTGGGCCAAGCCAACCTGGTTCGCGCGGACCGCTGACCACAAGGCGGACCTGCTGCGCGAGAACGAGAAGATCCACTGGCACCCGGACCATATTCAGCACGGTCGGTTCGGCGACTGGCTGGCGAACAACGTCGACTGGGCGCTGTCCCGCGACCGATTCTGGGGCACACCGATCCCGGTCTGGCGCTGCGTCGACTGTGGGTACGACACGTGCGTCGGCTCCGTCGCCGACCTCGCAACACTTGCCGGGGCCGACCTCGCAGACCTCGATCTCCACCGACCCTTCGTGGACGACATCGCCATCGCGTGTCCGGAGTGTTCGGGAACCTCGCGGCGCGTTGAGCCGGTCCTCGACGCCTGGTTCGACTCCGGCTCCATGCCGGCCGCGCAATGGCACTTCCCGTTCGAGAACGCCGAGATCTTCGAAACGCGCTTCCCTGCCGATTTCATCTGCGAGGCCATCGACCAGACCCGGGGCTGGTTCTACTCACTCCTGGCAGTGAACACCCTCGTCTTCGGGACCTCGCCGTACCGCAATGTGGTGTGCCTGTCGCTCCTGCTCGACGCGGACGGCCAGAAGATGTCCAAGAGCCGTGGCAACGTGACGGATCCGTGGGAGGTCATCACATCCCGCGGCGCCGACGCGGTCCGCTGGAACTTCGCCGCCGCGAGTTCACCGTGGACGCCCAAGCGGGTATATCTCGAGAACATCGACGAGACCACGAACCGCTTCCTGGTCACCCTCTGGAACACCTACGCGTTCTTCGTCACCTACGCGAACCTTGACGCCTGGGAGCCGGCAGCGAACAGTCCCGAAGCGACGTCGGGGGGTACCGCCCGGTCGGGTGCGCGCGACCATGTCGTCGATCGATGGATTCGGTCACGGCTGCACGACACGGTGCAGACGGTGACCGATGGCCTTGAGGCGTTCGACGCCTTGCGGGCGACGCAGGCCCTCGACCGCTTCGTCGACGACCTGTCGAACTGGTACGTCCGTCGGAGCCGGGCCCGATTCTGGAAGGCCTCCGACGGCGCGGCGCACGCCATCCTGCACGAGTGCCTGGCGACCGTCGCGCAACTCCTCGCCCCGTTCTGTCCGTTCACCGCCGACGAACTCCATCAGAACCTCAACCGCACGACGAACAGCGTGCACCTCACCGACTGGCCCACCGTCGACGTGACCGCGATCGATGCTGAGCTCGCGGCGCAGATGGCGCTCGCACGCGATCTCGTCTCACTGGGTCTGAGTGCGCGCGCCGAGTCCAAGCTCAAGGTCCGTCAACCGCTTCCCCGCGCGATCCTGCTCGTGCCCGCGACCGCGGAGATCCCCGCCGACATCGCGGCCGAGATCGCCGACGCGCTCAACGTGAAGCGCATCGAAACGGTCGCCTCACTCGAGGGCCTGCTGGACTACAGCGTCGTGCCGAACTTCCGCGCGCTCGGCCCGCGTGTCGGCAAGCTGCTCCCTCGGCTCAAAGAACTGCTCGCGGCAGCCGACGGTGGCACGGTCCGAGTCGCGCTCGAATCCACGGGGCACTACGACCTCGACGTGGACGGCACCGTCATCACGCTGACCGGTGAGGACGTGCAGATCCGCGCCTCATCGCACGAGGAGTACGCGCTCGCGCAGGAGGGTGTACTTGCTGTTGCACTCGACACCCGCCTTGACGACGACCTGCGCAAGGAAGGGCTGGCCCGCGAGCTGGTCCGTGTGATCAACGATCTTCGGAAGAGTCAGGGGTTCGAAATCGCCGACCGCATCGACATCACGTGGTCGGCCGAGGACGAAAGAATCATCGGTGCTGTTGATGCGCACCGTGACTGGATCATGGGCGAGACCCTGGCAACCAGGATGTCCACGGAAACCCGCCCCGAAGGGCTCGAGGCGACGGTGGACGCGTATCCCGTCCGTCTGACGCTGACGCTCAGCGAGTAGGACCGGAGCCCGATCGACTCAGCGGCCGCGGCGCCGGAAGAGCCCGCCTCGGGCGTCGTCGTCGAGGCCAGACGGGTCGTCTCGCGGTCCGAGCGGCGTTTCATCGGTGACGGCTTCTCGAAGACTTGCGAAGAAGGCGTCGTCGTCAAGGTGCTCGGGTTCCGGGTCGCTGTCGAACAACGGCGCGCGCATCGCGGCCGGAGGTGCGGCCACCTCTTCCTCCCAGGGAACGTCGCTCGCGGTCCGCTCGGGCGTCGGGTCCGGAGCTGGCGGCGTCGCGGCCTCGGTGACGGGAGCCGGCGGCGCGGGTGGTGCCGGCGGCACGTCGAACACCGGTGACTGCACCACCGGCGCAGCGGGGAACGGTTCGGGGGCCGCCGGCGGTTCCGGCGCGGTCTCGGGGGCGGGCGTCGGCGTGGGCGTCGTGAACGCGGCGGCCGCAGGGGTCGGCATCGCGACGTTGTGCACGGTGGGACGCGGCGACGGCGCGACCGAAGCCTTCCCCGTCAGCTGCTCGAGATCAGTTTCGACCGATCGGCGCAGGCGCGCGCGGTAATCGGATTCGAACTGTTCCAAAGCTTCGATGTCGGCCGCGAGCGCGTCGCGCTTCGCGCCGAGTTCGAGGACTTCGCCCTCGAGCCGGCGTCGTTCGGTCTCGGCTTGGCGACGCGCCGTGGTCTCCGCCTCGTCCACGAGGGAGCTGGCCTTGGTCTCGGCGGTCTCGAGGATCTGACGGGCCTTGCCCTGCGCCTCGGCGACCGCCTCGTCCGCCGCGCGCTGAGCGAGGATCAACGTGCGCTGAATCGTCTCTTCGCTCTCGCGCACCTTCGCGGTATCCACGGCGCCGGCATCCGCGCGCGTCTGGAGATCCCGCACCTGGCCCTCGAGCTGCTCGATCGAGCGCGCCGCCCGCTCGAGGAGATCGTCCACGTCGTTGGGGTCGTAGCCGCGGAACTTCTCGCGGATGTCGAGATCACGCAATTCCCGGGGCGTCACGTCCATGCGGTCCATCGTAGCGATCTGACTCGCCTCCGATCGAGCCTGACGAGCGATCGGCGCAGGAAAAGTGACGCGGCCGCACCTATCGACCGCAGACCAGCCCCTGGACGATGAACAACCCGAACACCACGACCATGAACGAAACGTCGAACATGCCGATCGGCGGGATGACCCGGCGGACCGGCGCCAGCACCGGCTCGGTCACGTCGAAGACAATCCGGCTGATCTGGCGCATCGTGCCCGACCCGGGCGGGAGCCACGAGAGGAACATCCGGACGAACAGGACCAAGATGTAGGTGATGAGGAACGCGCAGAGAACCTCGCCCACGTCAGGCGAAAAGACCGCGCGCCTGGAGGCGGTCCTTCTCCTCTTGGGAGACCTCGACGTTGGTCGGCGTCAGGAGGAAGACCTGATCGGCGACTCGCGACATCGTGCCGCCGATCGCGTAGGTCAGCCCGCTCGAGAAGTCGATCAGGCGACGTTGCAGATCGCGACCCAACCCTTGCAGGTTGATAATGACCGGCTGATCCGCCTTCAAGCGATCACCGACCTCCTGGGCGTCGTTGAATCCATGCGGCTCAACGACGTGTACCCGTGCGGACGACGACGGCATCGGTCGGATCGTCGAGACCGCCGGCGTCGGCTCGGCCGGTTCTTCCACCGGGACCGCCCGGACCCGCGGTTGTGAGCGCGGCTGGACCTTGACCGCCGGCGTGGGCTGCTCCCGACGCGTCGGACGCGGTGCCGTGCGCTCGATCGGCGCCGCGACCGTCGCGTCGGCGAACTCCGCCTCGGCGAGATCGAGCTCATCGTCGTAATCGAACTCGTAGCCCTCGTCGTCATCCTTGAGCCCGAGATAGACCATTGTCTTCTGCCACATACCCGGCATCGCCTCTCCCTCCGGACGGATCCGCAGGTTACCGCTCCGCGTCCGAAATCAGGGGAATGCCCCGCGGGCGCCGAACAGGGTGGTTCCGAGGCGGACGATGGTGGCTCCCTCGGCAATGGCCTCGACGAAATCTCCGCTCATGCCCATCGACAGCTCCGGGAGCCCGATCTGCTCGGCGAGCCCCCGCAGCCGGGCGAATCCGGGCCGCGGATCCGCCACGGCCGCCACCGTCATCAGGCCGACGACTTCGGCACCAAACGACCGAGCGTGGTCGACCAGCCTCGCAGTGTCCTTGGGCTCACAACCCGCCTTCTGGGGCTCACCGGACACGTTCACCTGCACCAGCATCCGGGCGCCGGGCACCCTGGTCGCCAGCGCCTCGGCCAGTACCGGGCGATCGACCGAGTGCCACCACGTCACCGAGGGCGCGAGCTGATTGATCTTGTTGCGCTGCAACTGGCCGATGAAGTGCCACGTCGGCGGCGGGAGCCCCTCGATACCGGCGAGGCCTGCCACCTTCGCCGTGAGTTCCTGCGCGCGGTTCTCACCGAGGTCGTTGAGACCGGCGCGGAGCAGCTCGGCGACGCGCGCCGGCGGCTGCGTCTTGGTTGCCGCGACGATGCGCACCGCACCGGGCGAACGCCCGGCCCGGCGGACCGCGTCGCCGACGACGTCGCGGACCGCCGCGAGTCGGGCTGCGACCGACGACTCGGCAGTCATCGCCGCACGACCATCACGCCGTGACGGCCCGTCACCGGGTCGCGACGGTACGAGTAGTGCTGCGCCGACTCGAACGTGCACACGTCGAGAAACTCCAGCTGATCGACGGCCGCGGACTCGGCCGCGAGCGTCAGGGCGCCGCGCAGATCGAACGCGGGTGCACCGGACTCGGTCCGGCCGGCCACGGACGGGCCGAGGCGATCCACGAGCCGGTCGAGGTCGGCCGCCCCGAACTCGTAGTGCGAAGCACAGATCGAGGGGCCGACGACGACGCGGACCGGGCCCGACCCGAGCGCGCGCACCGCAGCGACCCCGGTCTGCAACACACCGCCGGTCGCACCGCGCCAGCCCGCATGCACCGCGGCACACGCCGTGTCGTTCGCGATGGCGATCGGCGCGCAATCGGCACCGATCGCCACGAGAACGAGGGCCCGGCTACTCGTCGCACTGCCGTCCGCCTCCGCCTCGGATCGGCCGGCAAGGGCCCGGGGACCCGTGAGGACCTGCACCGTGGTCCCGTGCACGTGACGGGGTTGCACCCAGAGGCGATCCGTGATCCCGGCGGCGCGGCGCGCGGCGTCGCGGTTCGCCGCGACCGCGCCGGTGGCGTCGCCCACGTGATCCGCGAGGTTGAGCGAATCGAACGGCGCGGCGGACTCGCCCCCGGCGCGCTCGGTGAACCAGGCGTCAGCCCCGCCGAGACGGCGGTGGATCACTGCCGGTCACCCGACGCGCCGCCGGCGCGACGCGAAGGCTCAGCGCAGGAAGTCGGGGACGTCGAAGTCGTCGTCGCCGAGGCCGAGATCGTCATCGCCGCTCTCCTGCTCCTCGTCGTCGCGCAGCCCCAGCGTCGTTTCCCGACGTTCGCCTTCGAAGCGGTCGAACCCGGCGGCAATCACCGTGATCCTGACCTCGTCGCCGAGCGCATCGTCGATCACCGCGCCGAAGATGATGTTCGCGTCCGCGTGCGCGGCGTCGCTGATGATCTCCGCGGCCTCGTTGACCTCGAACAGTCCCAGGTCCGAAGGGCCGGAGATGTTCAGCAGAATCCCGCGAGCCCCTTCGATACTGGCCTCGAGCAACGGGCTCGAGATGGCCGAGCGCGCCGCGGCGACCGCGCGACCGTCGCCGGAGGCGTATCCGATCCCCATCAGTGCGGAGCCGGCGTTGGTCATGATCATCTTGACGTCGGCGAAGTCCGTGTTGATCAGGCCCGGCGTCGTGATCAGGTCCGTGATCCCCTGCACCCCTTGGAGTAGCACCTCGTCGGCCATCTTGAACGCGTTGATCATCGACGTCTTGTCGTCGGAGACCTGGAGCAGCCGATCGTTCGGGATGATGATGAGGGTGTCGACCTTCTCCTTCAGGGTCTGGATCCCCTGCTCGGCCTGGACCGAGCGGCGACGGCCCTCGAAGGTGAACGGTCGGGTCACGACTCCGATCGTCAGTGCGCCGATCGACTTGGCGACCTCGGCGATGATCGGCGCGCCGCCGGTGCCGGTCCCGCCGCCCTTCCCCGCAGTGATGAAGACCATGTCGGCGCCGCGCAGGACCTCTTCGATCTCCGATCGGTGGTCCTCGGCCGCCTGGCGGCCGACCTCGGGATCGGAGCCGGCACCCAAACCGCGGGTCAGCTCGCGGCCGAGATCCAGCTTCACGTCTGCGTCGCTCATCAACAGCGCCTGTGCATCGGTGTTGACGGCGATGAACTCGACGCCCTTCAGCCCGGCGTCGATCATCCGGTTGACGGCGTTCCCGCCGCCGCCCCCGACGCCGACGACCTTGATCACGGCGAGATAGTTCTGCGGTGCACCCAGCATGGTGACGTCTCTCCCTACGGTTGGCCCGGTTCCGGCGCCGGAACTCTTGACCTCCAGTGGAGGTCAAGAGTTATGTCAACCTCCGGTTGCGGTCGAGACCCTACTCGACTGCTCGCGGAGCTCACCATCATTGGACCCAAGGGACGGTCGGCGTCCGAACGTCGATGACCCCGGCGTGCTGCCCCCGGGCGACGAGGTCCTCGTAGACCGCCAGGGCGGCGTCGACCTTGGCGGGGACATCCTGCAACGGTCCCAGCCGGATCTCGCCCACCGCGCTGCCGACGCCGGCCCCTCGGACCACGACGACGGCATCGGGTCCCCGCATCTCGACCCGTTCCGCGAGCACTCGGAGCGCGAGGGGAAAGCGTCCCAACGCGCGGAGCCACGCCGGGTCGCCGACAGTCGATCCCGGCGGTCCGATCGGTCCGAACCCGCCGACCTCGGTCAGGCCCTCGGGTACCGGCTCACCCACCGAGAGCACGCGACCCTCTCGGTCGAGTACGGCCGCGCCTCCCGGCGCGTTGACCCACGCGATGGGCGTCCGCTCCCGCACGCGCACGACGACGGTGCCGGGAAGTTCGGTGCTGACTTCGGCGGCCTTGACCCACGGCAGCGCCTCGATGCGCTGTTCGGCCGCCGCGGTATCGAGGAAGAGGAGCGGGTCGCCCTGGTTCACACCGGCCGCCACGCGCAGTGCCGCCGCGGGCGTCCTCGACGTCCCTCGGATCTCCACAGTGTCCATCCCGAGCAACGACGAACGGGCGAGGGCGTAAGCGAGTGCGCCGATGGTCAGCAGCCCGACGACCGCGCACAGGACGATCATGCGACGCCGGCCCGCCACCCGCTGCGTCGCGATCCAACGGTCGCGCAGTCGCGGGTCCACGCGCGGACCGTCGATGATCTCGATGTCGTCGGCTACACCGGGCATCACCGAGCCGTCGTCACCCGCACGGTCGGCACCGCTGCCGTCGATTGTCGGGACGGACGCCACCGGTCGATCGTGGTCCTGGGTCAGCCTGGTCATGAAGCGCCACCGATATCGGTCTGGGGCCCGGCGTCGGGTTGATCGTCGAGCGGTGACTCGAATCCCACCATGTGTACCTCCGGCTCGAGCCAGATGCCGGTTTCGCGACCCACACGGTCGCGCACGCGTGCGATCAATTGGTGGACATCGGCCGCAGTCGCGCCGGCCTCGGCCTGCATGAAGTTCGCGTGCTTCGTCGAAACGACCGCATTGCCGACCCGAAGGCCCCCGAGTCCGCAGACCTCGTCGATGAGTCGACCGGCATGGTCACCCGGCGGATTCGTGAACACCGAACCGGCGTTCGCGCCACCGGGTTGATGCTCGGTGCGCCACCGCACGATGTCCCGGACTTCGGCCCGCAGGGCGTCGGGATCGCCCGCGGTGACCTCGAACTCGGCCCAGGTGACGACCTGGCCGTCCCCCAGCGACGAGCTTCGGTACCCCAGATCCAGATCCTCCACACCCAGCGCGGCGCGAGTGCCGCCGCCATCGAGATCCACGACCTCGACGCGCCGGAGCACCTCCGCGGTCGACCGTCCGTGCCCCCCGGCATTCATGCGTACCGCGCCCCCCACCGTTCCGGGGATTCCTACATAGAAGCCGAGCCCGGCGTGCCCGGTCGCGGCACATTGCCGAGCCAACACCGGCAACGCGGTCGCGCCTCCCGCGTGGACGACCTCATCGTCGTCACCGATCGCAACCGTCTCGAATCCGGGTCCGAGATCCACCACGACACCGGGGAAGCCCGCATCGGCCACCAGTAGGTTCGAGCCACGGCCGAGCACGAGGCGCGGGACCTCGGTCGGGAGTACCGCACCGAGCCGCTGAAGGTCGTCGGTCGAATCCACCCGTACCGTGACCGCAGCCGGACCGCCGACGCGCCAGGTCGTCCGATCGCCCAGGGGAGCATCTCGCGCAACTCGGTCCCCGAACCGGCGCTCGAGGTCTGCCATGAGCGCGGTGAACGCAGTCGCCGGCATCACGATGCTCCCCGGCGGGTCAGGATCTCGTCGGCGAGCGCGGTGATGTCACCACCGCCGAGCGTGAGAATCACGTCACCCGGCCGCGCGTAGCCAGGGACGAGATCCGCCAGCGCCGCGCGGTGGGGGAAGTAGGCGACCCGCTGGTCCGGGTGCGCGTCGAGAACGGCGCGCACCAGCAGGTCACCCGTCACCCCGGGAATCGGAGCCTCGTGGAATCCGCAGACATCGGTGAGGATCACCTGATCCGCGCCGGCGAAGGCATCCGCGAACGCGGGCCACATGCCGACCGTGCGCGAGTACCGGAATGGCTGAAACACGGCAACCACCCGCCGGTAGCCCGCCTCGCGCGCCGCCATGATGGTCGCGTTGACCTCGGCCGGCAGCAAGGCGTAGTCGTCGATGATCGCCACGCCGTCGATCTCACCCCGGTGCTGAAATCGGCGGGCCACACCACCGAACCCGGCCAGCGCCCGCTGCACCGTTTCGAGTTCGCAACCGAGTTCCAATGCAATGGCTGCGGCGCCCGTTGCGTTTTGCGCGTAGTGGCGACCGATCACGGGGAGCCGGAGCTCGCCCAACGGCTCACCGTCGCGCGCGAGCGTGAACCGCGACCCATCCGGGCCGCCGTGGTAGTCGAGCGTCCGGTAGCGCGCCGCTTCGGCATACCCGTAGGTCACCAGGCGATCACCGCCTTCGCCCCGCTCGGTCATCGCGGCGAGAAACGGATCGTCACTGCACACGACGACCGTGCCCGGCACCTGGTCCACGAAGGTAGCGAAGGCGCGCCGCAGCGCGTCCGCGTCGCCCCAGAACCACAGATGGTCGTCGTCGACGTTCGTGACGAGCGCAACCTCGAGCGGAAGGTCGAGGAAGGTACCGTCACTCTCGTCGGCCTCGACGACCAACCACTCCCCTGCATCGAGCGCACCGTTCGTACCGACCTCGTGCAACTCGCTGCCGATGAGAAAACTGGGGGCGAGTCCTGCCGCCCGCAGGATCAACGTGATCATCGACGAGGTCGTCGTCTTGCCGTGCGTGCCCGCGATGCCGATCCCCCGCCGCATCTCGACGATCGCGGCGAGGATCTCCGCACGCCGCAGCACCCGGACGCCCAGTTCTCGGGCCGCGACCACCTCGACATTGTGATCGGGGACCGCCGAACTGATGATGATCGCGTCGAGATCCTCGGTGACGTACTCGGCGCGTTGGCCGACGTGACATTCGACGCCCAGCAGCCGGAGCCGATCGAGACGAGCATGTTCGCGCACGTCCGAACCCGTCACCCGGTGACCGAGTTCCGCGAGGATCGCGGTGTACGCGCTCATCCCGGCGCCACCCGCACCCACCACGTGCAGCCGGCGGGGCGACATGAGATCGAAGCCAGGCTCAGCCATTCGCCGCCACCGCCTCGATGCGCGCAGCCAGTGCGGCCGCCGCTCCGGGCCGTCCCATCTCGCGCGCGGCGGCGGCCATTGCCTCCCGAGCCGCGACATCAGCGAGCAACGCCTCGACGATCGGGCCGACGTGATGGACATCGCAGTCGTCATCGGCCACCATCACGGCCGCGCCGGCCGCACACGCAGCGGCCGCGTTGGCGGCCTGCTGCCCCTCGGCCGAACCGGACCAGGGGACGTACACCGCGGGCACCCCGACGGTCGACACCTCGGCCACCGTCGTGGCGCCGGCCCGGCACAGCAGCACTGCAGCCCGGCCGTACAGACCCGCCATATCGGTTTCGAACCCCACAAGTCCATAGTCCAGCCGATCACCTGCGGCCCGCCGGGTCCGGAGACGTTCGGCACACTCCTCCAGTCGCGTCGGACCCGCGATGTGGAAGACCGCGAGGTCGTCGCGGTGACGCCACCGGTCGTACAGGTCGAGGGCCACCGCGTTGAGTCGGCCGGCACCGAGGCTCCCACCGACCACCGCCAGCAACGGCGGCGCAGCCTCGTGGCGCGTCGTGGCGGCGACATCGGTGCGGATGGGGTTCCCGGTCACCACGGCGTCGCGCCAGGGACTCGGGAGGAACGAGACCGCAGGCTTGGCCCCGCACCGCACCGCGATTCGGTTCACGAGCCCGGGCACCGCATTCTGCTCGTGCACCATGGTGGGGAGACGAAGAAGGCGCGCGGCGATCACGGCCGGGGCCGACGCATACCCACCGACCCCGACGACCACCGAGGGGCGCAGGCGCCGCAGCATTCGCAAGCAGGTGCCGACCGCGACGACGAAGTATCCGATCGAACGACACGACCGCAGGACGTCGCGCGGCCGGAGTGAGCGCTGGATCCCGTCGAGGGTCAGCAAGTCGATGTCGTAGCCGGCGGCAGGCACTGCCTCCGCCTCGAGGCCGCGCACGGCGCCAACGAACCGAAGCTCTTCCCGCCCGTGCCCCGAGGCAATGAGCGCGTCGGCGATCGCCAGCGCGGGGGTGACGTGCCCGCCGGTGCCGCCGCCGGTGATGACGGCGAAGACCGACGTTGTGGTCACGCGCGCCCTTGGCGGGCCACGTTGACCAGCAGCCCGGCGGCCATCATCGTCCACACCAACGCGGTCCCACCGAACGACACGAACGGCAGTGGCACGCCCGTGACCGGCAACATGCCGACGACGCCGCCGAGGTTCAGCACCGCCTGGCCGACGATCCAGGCGGTCGTGCCCGCGGCGAGGATCATGCCGAATCGGTCCGGGGCCTTGAACGCGGTGCGAACACCGACCACCGCGATGAGAACGAAGAGTCCGATCACGAGCAGCGCCCCGAAGAGGCCGAGTTCCTCCCCGATCACCGCAAAGATGAAGTCGGTGTGGGCCGCCGGCAGAAACCGCCACTTGGCGCGCCCCGCACCGAGTCCCACGCCGGTCCAGCCACCGTTCTGCAGCGCGATCAACGACTGGGTCACCTGGTAGCCCGTCCGCCCGGAATCTGCGAGCGGGTCGAGGAATGAGAACATCCGCGCCCGCCGCCACGGGACCCAGAAGGACATGAAGGTCACGATCGAGACACCGACCCCTCCCAACACGCTGAGATACCGGGCCCGCACCCCAGCCGCAACCATCGTGGCGAACATCATGACCGTGATCACCATGAGCGAGGCCAAATCGGGTTCGCCGATCATCAACACCGCAGTGATGGCCATGACCAACGCAATCGGACGGACCGTGCGCCGCCAATCCCACATCTCGTGTGCTCGCCGGGTGAACAAGTCGGCGGCGTAGAGGAGGAGCGCGAACTTGGCCAGCTCCGACGGCTGGATTCGGAATGCGCCCCAACCCAGCCAGCGTCGCGCACCGTCGACCTTGATCCCGATGCTGGGAATCAGCACCAGAACCAACAGCACGAACGCAACCGCGAGGAGCGGTTGAACGTACCGACGCCACTGGTGATAATCGACGCGGGACGCGACGAGGAATCCGGCTACCCCGAAGAGCGTCATGATGCTCTGACGCCGGAAGAACCACCATGGATTTCCGGTGTCGTCGATCGAACGAACCGAGGAAGCCGACAGCACCATCACCAGCCCGATGGCACACAGCACCCAGATCGCGAGGAAGAGCACGACCGAGTTCGAGGTGCGGGTCGGCTGAGAGCTCGCCCACCAGGAGCGGAATCGTCCCGCGGGCCGACGGAACGCGTCGGGTGCGACGATGCTCATGCCGGATCCTCCGGTCCCGAACTCGCGGCGACGACCGCGTCGACCTCGCGGCGAAAGTCGTCGCCGCGCGCTTCGTACCCGCTGTACCAATCGAACGATGCGCACGCCGGCGACAGCAGGACGGTGTCACCGGGCTCGGCAAGCTCCGTCGCCGCTTGGACCGCGGCCTGCATGGTCCCGGCCCGGCGCACCGGAACTTCCGCGCCGAAGGCCGCCTCGACCAGCTCCGGAGTGTCGCCGATCGCCACGACGGCCCGCAGGTGGTGCCCGACCTCTCGCAAGACACCCAGATCGACGCCTTTCGCGTCGCCGCCGGCCAGCAGCACGACACTCCGATACCCGCGCACGGCGGCCAGGACCGCGTGGGGATTCGTCGCTTTCGAGTCATCGACGTAGAGCACGTCCCCAGCCTTGCCGACGGGCTCCGTCCGGTGGTGGAGCCTCGTAAACCCTCGGATGCCGGCCGGCACCGCGGCCGTCGCGCCCATGGCCGTCGCCACCGCGGCGGCCGCCGCCATGTTGGCGAGGTCATGGGGGCCGCTCGGCACTTCGATCTCACCACGAGCCGCCAGGAGAACGCCCTCCCCGTCGACGAGGCCGGCCTCGGACCAACCTGTCCGTCCGGGGGCCGCATCCAGGCCGAAGCCCGAGACCGGGGCGGGGGCACCGGCGATCACCGACCGGACCTCGGAATCCTCGAGGTTGGCGACGAGGCACGCGGTCGACCGCTGATGGCGGAACACATTGCACTTGTCGGCGACGTAATTCGCGTAGGAACCATGCCAATCGATGTGGTCCTGGGCGAGGTTCAACAGCACCGCCACGTCCGGCGCGAAGGTCGACGTGACCGTCGCAAGCTGGAACGACGAGGCTTCGATGACCAGTGCATCGGCCCCGTCATCGAGCGCGTCCAACGCGACCCGCCCGAGGTTCCCGACCGCCGGGGCCTTCCGACCCGAGGCCTCGAGGATCCGACTAATCAGTGTCGTCACACTGGATTTTCCGTTGGTGCCGGTCACGACGACCACCGGCATGGTTGCGGCGGCCACCGCGAGATCGAGATCACCGCGCACCGGCACTCCTGCCGCCCGAGCCGTGAGCATGACCGGATGCCGGGGCGGCACCCCCGGGCTGGGGACGACGAGGTCAGCCGTGGCCACGAGCTGCGTCCAGTCCGGATCCTGCTCGATCACCCGGTGGCCCGCCGCAAGCACTTCGGCCTTCCGCGCTTCGTAACCCGGCTGACCCGGCGAGTCCTCGACCACCGTGACGTCGTCGCCGCGGGCGTCGAGATAGCGGGTGACCGCTACGCCGGTCGCACGGAGTCCTACGACGAGTACCTGCACTACTCGATCACCCCGGGGATCCGAAGGAAGTCCGCGTAGAAGAGGCCGAGGCCGAACGCCATCGCCAACCCGGACAAGATCCAGAACCGGACCAGGATCGTGGACTCGGGCCACCCCAGGAGCTCGAAGTGATGATGGATCGGCGACATCCGCAGGACCCGCCGTCCGAACCCGCGAAACGCGACGATCTGCGCGAGCACACTCGCGGTCTCCATCACGTAGAGCCCGCCGACAATCGGCAGCAACAGGTGCGTGTTGGTGAGCAATCCCATTCCTGCCATCGCGCCGCCGAGCGCTAGCGCGCCGGTGTCACCCATGAACAGCCTGGCCGGCGGCGCGTTCCACCAGAGAAATCCGACACACACGCCGAGCAGCGCGGCAGCGACCACCGCGACGTCGATCGAGGCCGCGGCGCCCAGGCCGTAGTCACCAGGGTGGCGGAACTGGGTGAATGAGATGACGACGTACGCGGCGAACACCAGCGCGCCCGAACCCGCGACCAGACCGTCGAGGCCGTCGGTGATGTTCACCGCGTTGGTGGTCGCGTAGACCACCGCGACACACCACAGCACCCATCCGACCGTCCCCAGGTCGATGCCGAGCGGACGGGTAAAGGACAGGTGCGTGTTCACGTGGACGAAACCGGTGCACATGAACGCGAAGACGAGGACCACGACGAGGATGCCGACGGTCTTCCCGCGCTTTCGAAGACCCAGGTTCCTTGCCTTCTTGATCCCGAGGTAGTCGTCGATGAATCCGACCACGAACAATCCGAGGATGAGGACCCAGAGTGCGATGGCGGTGTCGGCGAACTTGATGGCCTCGGATCGGATGTGCGCGGCGAGGTAGCCGAGGAACGCGGCCCCGACGATCGCGACGCCGCCCATCGTCGGAGTCCCCGCCTTCGCGAGGTGGGGGTGGGCGACGGGCCCGTCATCGCGGATCTGGGCGCCGATGTTGTGCGAGCGAAGGTATCGGACCACGAACGGCGTCCCGAAGACAGCGAACAGGAACGCGACGGCGACGGCGATGAGGACCGCGATCATGCCGCGACCTCGCCCGTGAGAGCCGCGACGACGGCTTCGAGGCCGACCGCGCGGCTGGCCTTGACGAGTACGGCATCGCCGGGACGGACCAGGGCACCGACGACCGCCGCCGCTTCGGCCGCGTCGGCCACGCGTAGCACCTCGACCGCTGACGAGGCCGCGTGGGCGAGGGGCTCGGCCCCGTCACCGACGGCCACGAGCAGCGAGACGCCGCCCGTCGCGACCGCGGCGCCGACCCGTGCGTGCTCCTCGACGCTGCGAGCCCCGAGCTCACGCATCTCGCCGAGCACGGCGATCCGACGCCCGGGCGGACGCAGCTGCCCGAACGCGTCCAGGGCCGCGAGTACCGACACGGGCGAGGCGTTGTACGCGTCATTCAGGACCTGGATGCCACCGGGGGTATCGATCAGTTGCATTCGCGAGCCGGAGGGCGCAGCGGTGGAGAGCCCATCCACGACCGCCGCCATCGGGACGCCGAGGTGCAACGCCGCTGCCGCCGCCTTCGCCGCGTTGAAGGCGTGATGGCCGCCGCGTAATTCGAGACCAACGGCGGCATGCCCCCATGGCGTCTCCATCCGAAAGCTGGGACGGAGCGCGTCATCGACCTGGATCGCGGATACCCGCACATCCGCCGTGGCCTCCCTCCCCACGGTCACAACGGGCGCGGCACTGCGATGACGCTGGGCGCCGGACGGATCGCTCCCCGAAGGAATCACAGCCAACCCGTCGACGGGCAAGGCGTCGAGCAACTCCCCTTTGACTTCCGCGACGCCTTCGGGACCGCCGAGGAACTCGGCGTGGGTGATGCCGATATTCGTGATGATGCCAATCTCGGGGTGCGCGAGTTCGCACAGTTGCGCGATGTTCCCGGCGAAGCGTGCCCCCATCTCGACCACCAGCGCCTCGGAGTCGTCGGGTGCCCCCAGCAGGGTGACCGGCACGCCGATCTCGTTGTTGAACGACTCCGGCGCGGCATGAGTCCGGAACCCAGCACCGAGCGCCGCCGCGGTGAGATCCTTCGTCGAGGTCTTGCCCACCGATCCGGTGATGCCCACCGTGCGCACCGCGAGCCGATCCCGGGCCGCACCGGCGAGCGCGAGCAATGCGTCAGACACGTCCGCGACAATGACAACAGGTGCATCGCCGACCGATCGCGTCGTCATCGCAAACGCCGCGCCCGCGGCGAACGCGTCGCCGACGAATTCATGGCCGTCGCGCGCGCCGGGGAGCGCCACGAAGACCTCCCCGGTCCGCAATCGGCGCGTGTCGAACGCGACCCCGTCGCCGACGGGCTCGTCACCGTTCACCCGGCCGCCGAGCTGTCCCCCGGTCACTGCGGCCACCCACTCGCGAGTCAACTCCACGCGACGCTCAACTCCTCTCGCGCGACGGCCCGGTCGTCGAACTCCAGCCGAGTCTGGCCGATTTGCTGACCGGTCTCCGCACCCTTGCCGAGGATCATGACGACGTCTCCCGGTCGGGCCGCGGCCAGCGCCCGACGGATCGCGGTCCGGCGATCGAGTTCGATCTCGTAGCGCACCCCCGTCTCGTCCAGCCCCGGCACCACCGCTTCGGTGATCGCCGCCGGTTCCTCGGACCGCGGATTGTCCGAGGTCAGCACGACCAAATCGGCGGCGGACCCCGCGGCCCGGCCCATCGCCGGGCGCTTGGACGAATCCCGATCACCGCCGCATCCGAAGACCGCGATCACTCGCCCGACCCCGATCTCCCGAGCGGACGCCAGGACTACCGCGATGCCGTCCGGCGTGTGGGCGAAATCCACGATGACGGTGACCGGCTCGGTCGCGACGATCTCGAAGCGGCCCGGTACCGGGCCGACGGCCTCGAGGCCGGCGACGATCTCGTCGATGCCGATTTCCAACGAAACCGCCGTCGCCGCCGCGGCCACCGCGTTCGCGACGTTGAAGCGCCCCGCGCTCGGCAATCGGACCTGACGGGAATCGCCCGGGACCACCAGCGTGAAGGTCGAGCCGGACCCGGTCACGGTCACCTCGCCCACCCGGACCTCGGCCTCGGATTCATCGGTCGACGACGGGACGAACGAGGTGACGAGCAGGCCGGCGCTCACCGCCGCCTGCGCGATGCGAGTGCCATGTGGGTCGGCAACGTTGATCGCCGCTCGGTGGGTGAATTCCGCAGTGAAGAGGCGTGCCTTGGCCGCGAAGTACTCCTCCATGCTCCCGTGGAGATCGAGGTGCTCCGGCGCCAGGTTGGTGAAACACGTCGCGGCGAAGGACGTGCCGTCCACCCGCCGCTCGGCCAGCGCGTGGGAACTGACCTCCATCACGAGCATGTCAGTGCCGGCGTCGCGTTGCGTCGCGAGCACGCGTGCCAGTTCGGGTGCCTCCGGCGTCGTGAAGCCGGTCGACTCGGCGCCGTGATCATCGACGATCCCGAGGGTCCCGAGCGCGACACATCGAAGTGACGCGGCTTCGGCGATGGCGCGGAGCATGAACGAAGTCGTGGTCTTGCCATTCGTCCCGGTGATGCCGACGACCCGGAGATCGCGGGACGGGTCACCGGCCAACGTCGATGCGATTGGTCCGAGCGCGGCGCGAACCGAGGCAACGCGCACCTGGGGCACCGAGACCGGCAGCACGCGCTCGACCAGCAGCGCCACCGCGCCCTGCGCCACCGCGGCAGCGGCGAAATCGTGTCCGTCGAAGTTTCGACCGGGCACGCACGCGTACAGCGCGCCACGCCCGACCGCGCGACTGTCGATGACGAGTTCGGTCACCTCGACCGGCGCCTCGTGCGCCACTTCGACGACGTTGGTTCCGGCGAGGATTTCGTGCAGTTGCACGCCGGCCCTCCTACCGCGCCGATACGGACACCGACGCGGCGCGGAGGCGCAGCGCGTCCTGCATGATGGCCGAGAAGACCGGTGCGGCGACCGACCCGCCGTAGATGTCCCCCTCGGGGTCGTCGAGCACGACCACCGCGGCCAGCTCCGGCGCGTCGGCCGGCAGGAACCCCGCGAAGCTCGCCATGTAGTGCAGCGGCGGAAGGTACGGCGGCTTCCGCGAGGTGCCGGTCTTGCCGGCGACCGTGGTTCCGGGCACCGCCGCGAGCTTGCCGGTGCCGGTCTTGACGACATCGGTGAGAATGCTCCGAAGCTCCGACGCGGTGGCCTCGGACACGATCCGTCGGCTGGGCACCTGCCGGACCCCATGCCGGGTCCCGTCGGCGCCGATCGTGCCACCCACCAGTCGCAGCGGGCGGGTCTCACCGCCGTTGGCCAACGTCATGTACACCTGCAGGGTCTGCATCGGCGTCGTCGCGAGGCCGTAACCGACGGGCATACTCCCCATGATGCTCGGATCGATCTCGTCCGGCGCATGCAGGATCCCGACCGACTCGCCCGGGAAGTTGACCGGCGTTCGGGCGCCATAGCCGAAGTTGCGGAGCGCGCGGTCGAAACTCGGCCGCCCGATCAGATCCGCGATCATGATCGTGCCCACGTTGGACGACCGCTCGAGGATGTCGCGCACCGTCCACCACTCGGTGCCGTGGACCTCGTTGTCGACGTAGAGCCCGGCACCGACCTTGATGGACGGCTCGACCGAGAATCGGGTGTCCATGTCGATCACCCCAGACTCCAACACGGTCGCGGCGGTGATGACCTTGTTGGTCGAACCCGGCTCGAACGCCTCGGTGAAGAGCCGGTTCGGGTCGGTCGCGGGGGCCGGTCGCACCGGTGTGCTCCCGCTGGCCCCATCGACCTGGGCCATCGCGAGGACGTCGCCGGTCCTGACGTCCGCCACCACCGCCATGCCGCGCTTGGCTCGGGTCTTGGTCACCGAATCGACGAGGTGTCGCTCCGCGGCATACTGCAACGACTGGTCGAGGGTGAGCACGATGTCGGCGCCGGCGACGGCGGGTTGCTCACGTCGCTCCGCCGCGGGAATCACGCGCCCGGTGGGGTCCTGCGCCGCCTCCAGCCGTCCGGCCTTCCCGTGCAGCTTGCCCTCGAAGGCGCGTTCGAGTCCGCTCGCGCCGCTACCGTCCAGACCGACGGTGCCGATCACCGGACCCGCGAGTTGTTGGCCGGGCGTGAACCGCTTCGGCTCCTCCTGGAATCCGATCCCCGGCTGCTCGAGCGCACGGAGCTCGGCGACGACGGCGGGCTCGACGTCGCGGGCGAGCGGGACGAAACGACTGTCGGCCTCGGTCAACGCCGAGAGCACCTCGGCCTTCGGCCGGCCGAGCAACCCCGCGAGCTTGTCCGCGAGTGGACCGGGCTCGGCAATGAGTGCCGGATCTGCGAACACGGTCGTACGCGGCAATGACATCGCGAGGATCGCGCCGTGCCGATCCAGGATCGCACCCCGCCGAGCGCTGAGCGTCTCGGTGAACATCGATTGGCGCCGGGCGAGCCGGTCGATGCGCGGATCGTTGACGGCCTGGAGGTCGATCACCTTGTACGTAATCAGGCCGAGCGCCAACCCCATAGCGACGAGCATGACCACGAATCGGCGGCGACGGGCGACGGGCGACGGGCCGGCCGGCGGTGGTCGACGCGGCGCGGCGCGCCGGCCCGCCGGCGCGGGAGTCCGGGACGATCGGCCGGGCTGAGGACCACGCGAGCGGGTGGCCGGGCGGCGAGTCGGCGGGACCTTCTGGGGCCGGGTCGGCACAGTCACCGCGATCGACGGACGGGAACGAGATCCGGTTCTGGCGGTGGCGGGTGGGGCAGCCGTCCGTGCGGACGGATCCCCGCCCCCATCCGGCGGCGGCGCGGCAGCCGCGGGCGGGCCGAGGAACTCATGGAGTCGAACCCAGGTTCGGCTTCGTCGATTGCCATTCGCGTAGCGCGTCGACGCCGGGAGCCGGCGTCTCCGGAGCGACGGTGACCACCCGGGCTCCGTTCGCAGCCACCAGGCCGGCCCCCGCGGCTCGTTGCACGATCAAGGCCGGCGACTCGAGTGTTGCGACCCGCAACCGGGCCTCGTCGACCCGCCGCTGCTCCGCGGCGATTCGGCCATCGAGTCGGTCCACCGCGAGTTGTCCTTGCGCCATCAGCGCGTGCACTCCGACACCCAAGAACGCCGCCAACACGATGCCCCACGCCCAGCCGCGCATAGCCCAGCGGCGACGCCGCTCCTGGCGGCGCCGCGCGTCCGGCTCGACCAGGTGAAGATGGCGCGGCGCGGCTTCCTCTGCCGGTACCCGGCGGGGGATACGCGAAGGGACGCGCGACGGTGCGGGTGCAACGGTCATGCGAGGCGCTCAACCGCCCGGAGTCGCACGCTCGACGCGCGGGGGTTCACCCGCACTTCGTCCTCGGTCGGCCGGATCGGTTTGCGAGTCAGCAATCGGACCGTCGGTTCCGGCGCCGGCGGGGCGGGAAGCTTGCGCGGACCCGAAGGCGCCGGGGCCGTCCCCGACCAGTCCGCGAAGCGTTGCTTCACGATGCGATCCTCCAGCGAGTGGTACGCGAGGACGAGGACCCGACCCCCCGGCGTGAGGAGATGGACCGAGTCGTCGAGACCCTCTCGGAGGTTGGGGAGCTCCCGATTGACCTCCATCCGAATGGCCTGGAAGGTGCGGCGAGCCGGATGACCGCCCCGGCGGCGCGCCGCGGCCGGGATACCCGCCTTGATCGCGTCGACCAGTTCCGCGGTCGTTTCGAGCGGTCGCCGCCGGACGATCTCGGCCGCCACCCGGCGCGCGAAGCGTTCCTCACCGAACTCGGCAATCACTCCGGCCAGCTCGGACTCCGTGTAGGTGTTGACGACCTCGGCCGCGGTCAACTCCTGGCGCGCGTCCATTCGCATGTCGAGCGGCGCGTCAGCCCAATACGAGAATCCTCGTTCAGCCCGATCGAGCTGAGGACTACTGACACCCAAATCGAAGAGCACTCCCACGATGTCTTCCCCCGGTGCTGCAATGTCGGCGATGGCGGAGAACTCCGCCCGGACCAGCCGGACCCGGTCCCCGAAGCGAGCGAGCGCGACCGAACACGCCGCCAATGCCGCGTCGTCCCGGTCGACCCCGATCACCCGGAGGTCGGGTCGAGCTTCGAGCAGGAGTCCGGCGTGGCCGCCACCACCGACCGTTGCGTCGATGACGGTGCCCGTCGGAATCGGAGTGAGGAGCTCGACCACCTCCCGGCCCAAGACCGGGCGATGGACGAACGCCTCACTCACCGCTCCTCCTCGTGGGCCTCGTACCCAGGCCCGCTACCAGCCCCCCGGTCGGGCAGACGCCGTCCGGATTTCTCCCCGGGTGCGGCTCGGTCAAAAGCGGGCGGAGTAGGGGCCTTCGACCGCGCCGGCCAGGGGGCTGGTAGCGGGCCCGAATCCGGGACCCGCCTGTCAATTAGATGAAACCGATGTCGTCGAGGTCGGTACCGCCGCTCTGGATGTCGACCTGAGCGTCGGCCTCCACTTCGCGCCACCGCACCGGGTTCCAGAGTTCGACCCGGTTGTCCACGCCGAGCACCATCACGTCGCGCTCGAGCCGCGCGAAGTCGCGCAGCGGCTGCGGGATGGCGAACCGACCTTGCTTGTCCGGTACGAAGTGGCGGGCCGAGGCGAACCACGCACGGGCGGCCTGGCGCTGACGCTGCCCCCGCCTCGCACTCTCCCGAACCCGTTGTGCCAGCAACCCGAACTCTCCCTCGTCGTAGACGGCCAAACAGCCGTCGTGGACCTTGGTGAGCACGGCACCTTCAGCGAGGTCCTCCCGGAATTCCACCGGCAGGATCACCCGTCCCTTGGCGTCGAGCGAGTGTTGGTACTCGCCGAGAAACCCCAGGGACATTCCCTCGCTCCAGTCCTGTGCGCGCCCCGATCCGACCCGATGCGCTCCCTCTGTGGGTCGAGGGCAACCCTACGCTCCACCTATCCCCATGTCAACCCACTTCGCACCACTTTCCTCCACCGGCCCGAATTTCTCGGTCCACCGGCGATTTCCAGGAGTTCGGCGATGTCCTATCAGGCGGTGCGGGAGCGGGCGAGATACGGCTGCCAGGCCGGATCGATCGGCCCGCCGTGGGTCACCAGCCACGCCGACTGGGGTGCGGCGGGTCGCCGACGAAGGCGAAGGTCGGTGTCGGCGAGCAAGCGGTTCTCCTTGCGGGCATTGCACGGCCGGCACGACGCCACGACGTTCTCCCAGGTGTGCTCGCCGCCTCTCGACCGTGGGAACACGTGGTCGAGGTTCTCAGCGGGTCGATCGCAGTACTGGCAGCGATGACCGTCACGGGCGAAGACGCCGCGTCGGGTGAGTGGCACCCGGCTGCGAAACGGCACCCGGACGTACTGCACCAGCCGAATGACCGTCGGACACGGCACGGCGACGGTCGCCGAGCGCAGCGTGGCGCCGTTGCGGGCCACGATCTCGGCTTTGTCCTTGAGCACGAGCACCACGGCACGCCGGACCGAGACAACGCTCAGCGGTTCGTACGTCGCGTTCAGCAACAACGACCGGTGCACGGACGAGATGCTACCGATCCGACTCCCGGCACCACTCCAGATAGGTCACGAGGTCCTGGGCGCCGTCATGGGTGATCGCGGCACGCCCGGCTGCGCTCCCATACTGAGTTTCGAGCCGGAAACGAAGATAGGCGGGGTCCGGGACCGGGAGATAGGGCGGACGGCGCCACCAGCCGCGTGGAGTCACCCGAGCCAACTGCCGCAGCGCCGTCCACCACAACCGGGGGCGGAGGACGACTGCGACGACCATGGCGACGGCGGCACCGAACGGGACCCCGATACCGCTCATCGACGACTGGGACTCGACGGACGACACACCGCGGAACGGTACCGCAGCGACCTCCGTACAATGCCCGACGACGCCGAGGAGGTCGCGTGGATCAGACATTCCGCAAGCTTGCCGACCACATCGAGCAGGTGATCCAGGGGAAGCGGGAGGTCATCGAGCTCGCGCTCGTCTGCATGTTCTCCAACGGCCATCTCCTGATCGAAGACGTGCCGGGCGTCGGCAAGACCTCGCTCGCGAAGGCGTTGGCCCGATCGGTGGGTGGCACGTGGCGCCGGATCCAGTTCACGCCCGACCTGCTGCCCTCGGACGTCACCGGCGTCTCGATCTGGAATCGGGCAACCAACGAGTTCGAGTTCCGTCCCGGTGGCGTCTTCGCCACCGTCCTGCTCGCGGACGAGATCAACCGCGCCTCGCCGAAGACCCAGTCCGCCCTCCTCGAAGCGATGGAGGAGGGTCAGGTGACCGTCGACGGCATCACCTACCCGCTCGGGCCACCGTTCATGGTCATCGCCACCCAGAACCCGATCGAGCTGGAGGGCACCTATCCCCTGCCCGAGGCCCAACTCGATCGGTTCCTCATGAGGATCGAGATCGGCTACCCGGACCGCGATGCCGAGGTCGGCATCCTGGAGTCGGACCGGGGACACGCAGCCGCCGGTGACCTCGCGGCGATCCTCACCGAGGCCGATCTCATCGAGGCCGCTCGCAGCATTGCCCGGGTCCACGTCGCCGAAGGACTGCGCCAATACATCGTCGCCCTCGCGGACGCGACCCGACGCCATCCCGCGCTGACCCTCGGTGCCAGTCCGCGCGGTGCCCTCGGGCTCCAACGCGCGGCACGTGCCTGGGCCGCAGCCGCCGGACGCGACTTCGTCCTGCCCGACGACGTCAAGCGCCTCGCCGCCCCGGTGTTGGCCCACCGACTCATCCCGAATGTCGACGCCGACCTGCGAGGGGTCGACGGGACCGACGTGATCGCCGAACTGCTCGGTGCCCTGCCCGTTCCTGGTGCGACGGGCTGACGGGGTGGCAGCCGCGCCGACCGGCCTCACCCGGCGCGGCTGGTCGCTGCTCGGGGCGGCACTCGGCCTCCTCGCCGCAGGTCGACTGCTCGGAACCACCGAGCTGGTGACCCTCGGACTCGGAGCCGGCGCACTGCTCCTGGTCGCTGCGCTCTGGACCCGGAGTCGACCGGTGCCGATCCGGATCCAGCGACGGATCCGACCGGTGCGCGTCCACGTAGGCGGGGACGCCCGGGTCGACCTCGAGGTCACCGCATCCGGTCCGACGCCGCGACTGTTGATCACCGACAGTTTCGACGACGGCCATCGGGCCGCGCGCTTTCTCGCCGCTTCCCTGCGGACCGGCGAGCAGACCCGCGCCGCCTACCGGATCCCGACGGACAGCCGCGGGCGATTCCGGATCGGGCCAATGACCGTCGGTGTCGCCGATCCCTTCGGGCTGAGCAGTCGAAACCAGACCGTCGGTGGCGTCACCGAAGTCGTGGTGCGGCCCCGGGTGCACGAACTCCGAGCGACACCCCTTGCGCCCGGGCGACGGCGCGTGCGACATCACGATCGGTCGCGACTCCCCATTCCCGCTCCGGTTCCCGACGAGTTCCTGAGCCTCCGTGACTACGAAGTCGGCGACGATCTCCGACGGGTGCATTGGCGGAGCTCGGCCGCGCCTCGGCGATCTCCTCGTCCGCGATGACGAGGCGGCTTGGCCCCCACACGCGACGGTCCTGCTCGACAATCGGCGCGGCTCCTACGACGCGCCAGGGTACGAGGCCGCGATCGAAGCGGTCGCCTCCATCGCGATCCGACTACGCGCGTCGGGCCGGGCGTGCGCAGTGCTCACGACGATCGGCTCGCCGCTCGGCGCATGGCACGGCGACGACTCTGGAACGGACCGGCTACTCGACGAGCTCGCGGTGCTGCAACCCGATGCCGACCACCCGCTGGCCATCCGGCGCCTGACCTCGCTTGTCGGCTCCGGCCTGCTCGTCGTGGTCACGGGCGCACCGGCCGACCGGCCCGGATTCGACCAACTCGCGGGGCCGGGGACGACCCTCGTGCTCGTGGTGTGTGCCGACGAGCAACCGCCGAGTCATGACGGTCGGCCGGTCGTCGATGGCCGACCCTCGAGGTTCGCGACCACATGGGACCGGGCCCTCGCGCCGCGTCGACGGCGGCGGCGGTCCGCATGAGCGCCCGCCCCGGCCTCACCCATCCCGCGATGCAGACCGCGGCGATCGCGCTGGTTTCGCTCGCAACCGGCCTCACGTTGACTCGGGTCTTCTCCGACGGCCGCTTCGTCGGGCCGGTGCTCGTCGCCAGCCTCGTCCCGCACGCAATCGGGCTGGCCGGCCGCACGCTGCGCTGGTCGATCGCCCGAACCAGCGCACTCGCGTGCCTCGCGACCGCGGTGGCGCTGACCTGGGCCTTGGCCGGCTCGACGACCGCGTACGGCATCCCGACGGGGGCCACTGCGGAGCGGATCGGTCACCTCCTACGCGGCGGCTGGCGCATCTTCCGTCTCGGGATCGCACCGGTACCGGCGACGGCCGGCGTCGTCCTGCTCGCAGTCCTCGCCCTTGCGGTCGCCGCGACCGCCGCGGACGCGCTCGCCCGCAGACCCGACGTGACGCTGGGCGCACTCGCACCCACTCTCGTGCTCTTCGTCCTGATCTCGACCCTCGGCTCCGGGCGGCTGCGCGTCGCGACGACCGTCGCCTACGTCGCGGCATCGCTCTGTGCGATCGTTGCGCTGAACGCGGCACGCACCGAGCAGCGCCGGACCTGGTTCACCGGCAGTGGCCGCAGCTCCGACGGCGCCCTGCTTCGCAGCGCGGCCGCGGTGGGCGGTCTGGCGCTGTGCACCGCGGCGATCCTGACGCCCCTCGTCCCGGGGATCGACAGCGGGCCCCTGCTTCGCTACCGCAACCGCTCCGGCGGGTCCGGAAGCGGATTCGGCGACTACAGCACCGTCAGCCCGCTGGTGAGTCTGCGATCCCGACTCCGCGAACGCAGCGACGCCGAGTTGTTTCGCGTCACGGCCCCGAGCGCGAACTATTGGCGACTCACGGCGCTCGACCAGTTCGACGGCACGACGTGGAGCCTGGCCGGCGACGCCCAGGATCCGTCGGACACCCTTCGGGGCGTCGGGCGACGGCGTGAGGACGTCGTACGGCAGCAATTCACGATCGGGTCCCTCGCCGATCGATGGGTCCCCGCCGCGTTCGAGCCCGTCGCCACGACGGTGGGGAACGCACGTGTGGTCCCGGATTCACTCACGTTGGTCGCCCCGACCGGGATCGCCGGGCTCCAGTACGAAGTTCGCTCCCGAATCCGTCGTGCGCCATCGGCCGCGCAGATCGCCGCAACCGCCGCGCCGCTCCCATCCGCCCGGCGGGCCCAGCTCCAGTTGCCGTCTCGCTTCTCTCCCCGATACCGCGTCCTCGCGCGGCATCGTGGAGGGGGCCGCCACCCCCTGGGATCGGGCCAAAGCCCTGGAGCAGTACTTCACGGCCGGCGACTTCACCTACGACCTCGAACCGGAACTGGGCGACGGCATCGACTCGATCGACGCGTTCCTGACCACCAGACGCGGATTCTGCCAACAGTTCGCGGCGAGCTACGCCGCCCTCGCCCGCGCGGTCGGCCTCCCGGCGCGGGTCGTGGTCGGTTTCACGCCGGGCGAGTACGTCCAAGCCGACAACGAGTACATCGTGCGCGGCCGTGACGCGCACGCGTGGGTTGAGGTCTGGTTCGCCGGGCTCGGCTGGCGGGCGTTCGAGCCGACACCCGCCGGCCCTCTCCCCGGTCAGGCGGTTCCCGCCGGAACGGGCGCCGAAGTCGGCGACCCGGCCGCTGACGCGACGCGCACGCCGACGACGACGCGGGCGCCGGCTCCGGCCCCGGACGCGAACAACGCACGTGGTCCCGGTGCGCCGGTCGGCGCTCGCGACGCGCGCATTTCGACCGGATCATCCGCGGGCGATTCTGCCCTCGACCCCCGCACCAAGGTGCTCGTCGCCGGTCTCGGTCTCGGGGCCCTGGTCGGCCTCGGCGTCATCGTCCGCCGCCTGTGGCGTCCGCGGCGGCGACGGAGGTCACGACGACGCGATCCGGTGGTCGCCCGGCGGGTCACCGGCGCCTGGAACGAAGCGCTGCGCGCCTGCACTGCTGCCGGGCTTCCCGTGAACCCGGCGTGTACGCCCGCCGAACAGGTTCGCGCACTCGTCACGGCCGGACTGCCGGACGCGGCACAACCTCCGCTGTCCGTCCTCGCCGAGATCCATTCCCGAGCGCAGTACGCGCCGGTCACCATCACCGAGGCCGAGGGCCGCGACGCCTGGCTCGCGTCCGAATCCGTGCGTTCGAGAGTGGCGGAGCAGGTCTCAGGCACGGCTCGATGGCGCCAGGCACTGCGCAGCAATACCGATCAACTCGTCGGCACCTCGGCCCCGTGACGTGACCGAACTCGCGGCGATCTACCGGGTCGGAGGGTCAGCTGTCGTCGCGATGGAAGCGTTCGCGCCACCACCGGGCGGTCGTTCCCGCGACACCGCTGCCGTCGCCGGAACCTCGCCGCAGTGAGGAGGTCAGGTTCTCCATCCCGGCGCGTCCCAGTTTGCGAGCGTTGCGCTCGATCACCAACAGCGCTCCCAGCATCACGAGGAACCCGGCGAAGCCGAGCAGCAGGACTTTGGTGAACGTGAGGACCAGCAGGATCAGGCCCGCCACGAACGCCACGATCGCCCACTTGATCGACCGCGCGGCATGGCGGTACAGGGTGGTCTCGGAGACCTGCTGAACCAGCGCCGGGTCGGTCTCCGTGAGATTCGCTTCGATCTCCTGGAGGATCCGCAGCTCTTCTTCCGAAAGCGGCATCGGGCAATCTTCGCGCACTCAGCGACCCCGCTCAACGCGCGGGGCTCCTGACCGCTCCCCCGGCCTCGGCCGAGCGGTAGGCGGCCTCGACCACTTCGTGAGCCGAGAGCGCCTCCCCGACGCCAGGAACCCCCCGGGCCCCGGCCCCATCCCGGGCCACGGCGTCGAGAAAGTCCTTCGCCGGGGCCGCGTACGCGGCCACCGCCGTGGCGTGGACGTGGGGTGTGGTGAGGCGGTCGATCCACTCCGGCGGGTCTGCGGTGACGAGTTCGGTGCCTTCGGAGGTCTCCACGTGGAGCGGTCCCAGATAGTCGTCCTCGGTCCACAGCAACGCCGATTCGCAGAACACCTCGAGGCGGCGGGTGGACGGCCGCGAGGTCACCTGGTGCCAAACGCTCGTCAGCGACGCCTGGGTGCCGGCCTCGAACGACGCCCGCATCACGGCGACATCCTCGATACCCGGGTATCCGAAAGTCTCCGCGGTCGTGGCGCTGACGGAGACGATCGGGCCGAGAATCCACTGCATGAGGTCGACATCGTGGATCGAATGCTCGATGAGCGTCCCGCCGCCGGCCTTGGCCACTTCCGCCCGCCACGTCGACCCGTACATCCCTTGGATCGGGAAGTACTGGTCGTCCCGAAAGACCATGGCCATCGGCGATCCGTACCGTCCGGAAGCGACCGCGACCGCGATGGCGGCGAACACCGGCGCATGACGCAACACCAACCCGACCTGGTGCGGTCGCGCCCGGAGCAGTTCGGCGACGGCTCGGCACCCCTCGATGGTCGGAGCGAGCGGCTTTTCACAGAAGACCGCGAGATCGCGTGCCACCGCAGCAGCCACCGCGTCCTGGTGGCTGTCGGTCCAGGTACAGATCCATGCCACGTCGACCGCCGCGAGGGCGGTCTCGAGGTCGGACGCGACCTGCGCGCCGTGATGGGCGGCGAGGGTTGCGGCGCGGACCGGATCCGGGTCGAAGGTGGCGACGATCCGGGCGTCCACCAGACCCGCCTTCGCCAGCTGGCCCAGCGCGTACGAATGCACGGTGCCGATGTGTCCACACCCGATCAACGCAATGCGCTGCATCCCCTAGGTCCCCTCCTCGTCCGGCCCCCAGAGACTCCCACGCCGGTCGGTCCGCAACCGACCGGCTTCGACCTGTCCGGCCCGGCCGACGGCATCGCGGCCGAAGCGGTCACGCACGGCATCAACCGTGCGTTCCAACGCCTGGAGCGCCGAGCGGTCCCGTCCGGCTCCCGGCTCGTCACTCGGCGGGTCGAGCGCCAACTCGCCCTGCACCACGACCTCCGCGTCGGCCGCGTCGAACTGGGACGCCGCCACACCCAGCAAGCGGATGCCCTCGCCCAGATCGACACCGCGCAACAACCCCCGCGCCGAGTCGGCGAATACGGAACCCTCGTCGGTCGGGTGGGTCAACGTGTGGGCACGCGTGATGGTGGTGAAGTCGCCGAAGCGGACCTTGATGCCAACCGTGCGCGCCCGCGTCCCTGCGGCCCGGAGCCGGGCTGCCACCCGATCCGCCATCCGCAGCACTTCTCGCTCGAGCCCCTCCCGGTCGTTCCGATCTGTGGGAAACGTCTCCTCGTGGCTGACCGACTTCATCTCACGGCTCGGCTCCACGGCGCGGTCGTCGCGATTCCAGGCGAGTGCATGCAGGTGGCGACCCGACGCCTGACCGAGCGCGCCGACGAGGGTCGCCTCCGGGATGCGAGCCAGGTCGCCCACCGTGACGACCCCGTACCGGCCGAGCCGGGCGGCCGTCGCCGGCCCGACCCCCCAGAGGCGCCGCACCGGCAGCGGGTGCAGGAACTCCAGTTCCGATCCGGGATCGACCACGAGCAGGCCGTCGGGCTTCGCCAGGTCGCTCGCGATCTTGGCGAGCATCTTGGTCGAGGCAACGCCGACACTGGCGGCGAGTTCGAGTTCGCCACGAATCCGAGCCCGGAGGGACTCCGCGATCTCGGGGCCGGTCCCGAGCAGCCGGGTCGCGCCGGAGACATCCAGGAATGCCTCGTCCAGCGACAAGGGTTCCACCGCGGGCGTGGCCTCGCGGAAGATCTCCATGACGTTTCGACTCACCGCTGAGTACAGGTCGAGTCGTGGAGACACGAACGCGGCGTCGGGACACACGCGCCGCGCCCGTGCCATGGGCATCGCGCTGTGAATCCCGAAGCGCCGCGCCTCATAACTCGCCGCAGCCACGACACCGCGACTGCCGAGACCGCCGACCACGACCGGTCGACCCCGCAACTCCGGCCGCTCCCGCTGTTCGACCGACGCGTAGAACGCGTCGAGGTCCACGTGCAGCATCGTCGGCGGCGGGCTCACCCCACCGACGCCGAGACGACTTCGAAGTCCGCCAGACTCGAACCGCGAATCTCGTAGTGGAACGTCCGGAACTCCTGCGCAGACCAGCGGCCCGCTACCCACGCGGCCAGGGGATCCCGGACCCAGCGGAAGCAGTCCGCCAGATGGTTGTGCATCGCGTCGGACGGGACGAACGCTGCGTCGATCACGATGCCGTCGGGATCGTCGACATGGAGGTCGCCGGCGAACTCCACCGCGCGATGGACCTCGCACTCGAGTTGCCAGCCCATGTCGGACGCAACGGCTCGGACCGCGTAGAGCGGTCCCTCCCACCTCGCGACCCGGAGACCGGTCTCCTCCAAGACCTCCCGGCCCAGCCCGGCGACGATCGAATCGTCCGTGGCGTCGACCACCCCGCCCGGCGTGCTCCAATCGCAGGCGCCGCCACGCCGCTGATTCTTGACGAGCAGCAACGCATCGTCGCGCTCGATGACTGCCCCCGCCACCGTCATTCGCCGCTGCGGGCCGTCCGCCATGCAGCCAGTGTGGCACGCCCTCGTTACGATCCGCGTGTGGCTTCCGACGCGGATGATGGCTCGTTCGAAACCGGCCCCGGTCCGGGGCGAGCTGCGTTCCTGCTCGCCTACGTCGGCGTCGTGGTGGCAGGACTGCTCGGCGCGGTGATCGGCGCCGGGTGGGCCGACCTCGGCTGCGACGGCGACTGCGGATCGTCCCAGGCGGTCGCGGCGATCATCGGGGGCATCGTGGCCGCGGTGGGGACCGGAGTCGTCGCCGTCCTTGCGTTGCGAGCAATGGCGGAGTGGCGTCGACCGAAATGAGCGATGCCCGGCTCAGACCGGGCAACGCCCCCGTTCGGCCACCTCGTGGTAGCGGCGACACAGCTGCGACGCCGCCCGCGGGTCCCCTTCGGCCCGGCGCACCGCCGCGAGCCCCTGCAGCGCTGCCGCCGACTGCGGGTTCCACCTGAGCGCGTCCTCGAACGCACGAGCGGCCCGGGTTCGCGATCCGTGTGCGGCCTCGAGATTGCCGAGCACCACCGCCGGACGCGGGTCCGAAGGGTCGCGTCGGTGCGCGCCTCGGGCAGCCTCGATGGCGCGTGCCCACGAACGCTCCGACCGGCGGGTGACGGCTTGGTACGACGCGGCTCGAGCCCGTGCGACCTCCGGCTCGGGCCACGGCGACAGCTCGTCGGCCGCGATCCCAGCCTGCACGGTGTCCTGATCCGAAAGCGCGTGGGCCAGCGCGACGTCGCCGCGGACCAGCCCGATGGCAACGAGCAGACCAATCGCGCTCACGGCCAGACCCAAGGCCAGGGTCGCCGTCGGGACCTTCGGGGCACACCGCGGCGCCGCTGCGCCCAACGCGAGCGCGAGCACCGCGGTCAGGCCGACCTGTTGAGGTTGGAGGAGCAGACTCGCCCCCCCGAAGAGCGCGAACCACGCGAGCTCACCGTGGGCACCACGAGCGGCGAGTGCCATCCATGCCGCCAGCACGGCGAGGCCGATGATTCCCGTGGTGACTGCGTATTCGACGAACAGGTTGTGGGCGCTGACATTCAGCGAGTCCGGGCCGAACGCGCGGGCGGCGGCGACGGTGTTGTGCGGCGAGGTCGCGCGTCGGTACAGGCCCGGACCAGTCCCGAGCACCGGACGATCCGCGACCGTGGGAGCGGCGAGCTTCCACCGGTCCACGCGCCCGGCCCAACCACCGTCCGCGCTGACGAGGCGACTCGTCGCATCGTTGCCGACCGCCGGGGCCGCCGCGGTCATCGCCAGTCCACACGCCACCGCGACCAGAATCCCCACGGCCCGGCGAACGTCGAACCGGATCCAAGTACTGAGCACCAACACGACGAGCAGACCGACGCCGGTGCGACCACCGGCCAACTGCACACCGCTCACGAGGAAGGCGATCAGCACCCAGCCACCCGCGAGCCCCCGCGTGCTCGCCTCGCGATCTCGCGGCAACCGTTCCACCGCGAGCGCGACCGCCCCGGCCAACAACGCCGAGACGTGCACGGGATTCCCCAGCAGTCCCGGCCCACGGCCGGCGACCAGGTCCATGAGCGGTCCGGTCGTCGAGGTGGAGCTCTGCAGCCAGACCATCGCCGCGTTCACAACCGCAGCACCGATGATGAACGTGCCGAGCACGTGCCGCGCGTCGGGGCCCAATCGCCGGCCCGCGGCCCACAGCCCCACGACGGCGGCCGCGAACAGCCAGCCGGTGCCGTCGTTGTACAACCCGACGAGCGCGAGGAGCGGCGTCGGGGCGAACCACGTCGCCAACCCCGCGACGCCGAGGAACGCGACCGCGGCCAACGAGGCCCGGTCGCCGGAGACGGCGGCCACGGCCAGGGCCACCAGCGCCGGACCCAGGACGAGCAGGACGATCGCGACCCGAGGCGTCCAGAATGGCGCGCCGACCGAGGGTGACGCGACAACGAGGAGTGCGGCGGCCACGAGCAGCGTCAACCACTCGGTGACCGTCACGGTGCGCCGGCCCACGGTCGCGGGAGCTGCCGATCGTGTGGCGGCGATCGGTGCGGTCATCGGGGCGGACTCGGTCGACGGGACCCTCGGGCGTCGGCGGGGTGGCCGCAGACCGCGAGTGCGCGCGCCAGAACCGGCTCCTGATCGACCACGCGGTCGAACCTACCCCCAGCCACCCCCGAAGCCGCGTTTGTCAGCCAGGATGCGGGTCGTGGCACCTCTCCGAGAAGCCCGCGGGATGAGACGGGTCAGGGAGCGGACGCGGCGGGGCGCATCAGCCCTTCCTGCATCACGGTGACGGCGAGCCGCCCGTCGCGGGTGAAGATCGAACCTTCGGCAATCCCTCGGGCGCCCGACGCCGATTGGCTCCGCTGGTGATACAGCAGCCATTCGTCGGCCCGGAAGCCCCGGTGGAACCACATCGCGTGGTCGAGGCTCGCAACCTGGAACTGCCCGCCGAGAAACGAGCTGCCGTGCGGGAGCATCGCCGTGTCGAGAATGGTGAGATCCGACGCGTAGGCCACCACACACACGTGCAACAGCGGGTCGTCCGGCAGGACCCCGTTCGCTCGGATCCAGACGTCCTGCGCCGGCGAACGCGGCGACTCGTCGAGCCAGGCGGGCAGCGCCGTGGATCGGGAGTCGATCGGGCGCTCCCGCTTCGCCCATTCGGCGAACTCGGGCCCGTACTTGTCTGCGTAAGGGGCGAACTGCTCCTGGACCGTCGGCAGTGATTCCGGCGCCGGAACGACCGGCATCGGATCCTGATGATCGGGACCGGGCTCGACGATCTGGAACGACGCCGCGAGGTTGAAGATCGCCCGACCGTGTTGGATCGCGACCACGCGACGGGTCGTGAACGAACGGCCGTCGCGGATCCGGTCGACTTCGTAGATGATCGGGACCGACGGATCTCCCGGCCGCAGGAAGTACGCGTGCACCGAATGCACGACACGATCCGGATCGACCGTCCGGCCCGCCGCCACCAACGCCTGGCCCGCGACCTGACCTCCGAACACCCGCTGTCGGTGCTCCGCCGGGCTCTCACCGCGGAAGAGGTTCACTTCCAAGGACTCGAGATCCAACAGCGTGATGAGATCGTCCAGCGCGTCTTGCTTCCCGATGCCGCTCATTGGCGCGGAGGGTAGCTCCGGGCGCGCGTTGCTTCGTAAAGCTCCGGGACTTATCCGAAGAAGACCTCCGCGAGTTCGTAGAGCTCGGGACCGACGGTCTTGAGGGTGCCCACCGCGTCCTCGAGCGGCACTCGGACGATCTCGCCGCACTGCAGGGCGACCATCTCGTCGGCCGCACCGTCGTGCGCCGCGTCGATCGCCGCGATGCCGAAGCGCGTCGCGAGCATCCGGTCGAACGCGGTCGGCGTCCCGCCCCGCAGCAGGTGACCGAGAATCGTGGCGCGCGTGTCGAACCCGGTGCGGGCCTTGATCTCGTCGGTGATCACGCTGCCCACGCCGCCAAGGCGCACGTGGCCGAACGCGTCGACCTCCCCCGCCTGGAGCGTCATCGTGCCTTCAGCCGGGACGGCGCCTTCGGCAACCACCACGATCGAGAACGCCTCACCGCGCCGGGAGCGATGCCGGAGATGGTCGCACACCTGCGCGATGTCGAACGGTCGCTCCGGAATGAGGATGACGTCCGCACCGCCGGCGAGGCCCGTGTGCAGCGCGATCCATCCGGCGTGCCGACCCATGACCTCGACGACCATCACCCGGTCGTGGGACTCCGCAGTCGTGTGCAACCGGTCCACGGCGTCCACCGCGGTCTGCACGGCCGTGTCGAACCCGAACGTCACCTCGGTGGCCGACAGATCGTTGTCGATCGTCTTCGGTACCCCGATCATCCGCACACCGTGATCGCGGAACTTGTGCGCGACGCCCAAGGTGTCCTCGCCACCGATCGCGATGACGGCATCGAGCCGCTCGGTCTCGATCGTGGCCAGCACGCGCTCCACTCCCCCGTCCTCGTTGAACGGATTGGTACGCGACGAGCCGAGCATCGTCCCACCCCGCGGGAGCAGGCCTCGGGTGGCGTCGAGGTCGAGGTCGGTCACCTCACCTTCGATGACGCCACGCCATCCGTGTCGGAATCCCGACGATCGTGTGGCCGTGGACAGTGACGCCTTTGCGCACCACCGCCCGGATCACCGCGTTCAGCCCCGGGCAGTCGCCGCCGCCGGTCAGGATTCCGATCCGCATGAGTGCCTCCTTGGTCCCCACCCATCCTTGTCGACCGGTGCGGCCCGCGGCGCGGACGGTCACCCGGCGTTCACGACCGCTGTCCGGGCTCGCCGCCGGTAGGGTGCGCGCTCATGACCGAACGCGCCGTGATCCTCGGGATCGATGCCGGCACGACCGGCGTCCGGACCTTCGCCATCGACGCCGCGAGCCGCGTCGTGCGCAGCGAGTACCGGGAGTTCCCCCAGCATTTCCCGCGACCCGGTTGGGTCGAGCACGACCCCGAGGAGATCTGGACGGCCACGCTCGAAACGCTGGCGACCGTGGGCGAAGCGTGCGCGGCCGCCGGCGAGACCGTCGCGGCGATCGGGATCACCAATCAGCGCGAGACCACGGTGGTCTGGAACCGCAGCACTGGCGCACCCCTCCATCGCGCCATCGTGTGGCAGGACCGTCGCACCGCCGCCCGCTGCGACGAACTCCGCGCGGCGGGCCACGAACCGATGATCCGCGAACGCACCGGCCTCGTCCTCGATCCGTACTTCTCGGCGACGAAGCTGGCGTGGCTCCTGGCCGACGGCGGCGTCGACGCCTCGCCCGACCTGGCGTTCGGGACCGTGGACTCCTGGCTGCTGTGGAAGCTCACCGGCGGGACCGTGCATGCGACCGAACCGTCGAACGCGTCACGCACGCTGCTCTTCGACCTCGCGACCGGCGACTGGGCCGACGACCTCTGTGACCTCTTCGGCATCCCCCGGATGTGCCTGCCCGAGATCCGACCGACCAGCGGTCGTTTCGCGATGTCAGACCCGGCCGCGGCAGCCGGGTTGACCGTCCCAGTGAGCGGCATGGCCGGCGATCAGCAGGCCGCGCTGTTCGGTCAGGCCTGCTTCGAACCGGGGATGGCCAAGAACACCTACGGCACCGGCTCGTTCGTGCTCGTGAACCTGGGCCCCGAGCTGCCAACGCCGAACGAGGAACTCCTCACGACCGTCGCGTGGCGAATCGGCGACGAAACGACCTACGCGATGGAGGGGGCGATCTTCGTCACCGGCGCCGCCATCCAGTGGCTACGCGACGAACTCGGGATCATCGAACGCGCGGATGAGATCGGCCCGCTGGCCGCGAGCGTGCCCGACGCAGGTGGCGTGATCGTCGTCCCCGCGTTCACGGGCCTCGGGTCGCCGTATTGGGACCCCTACGCCCGCGGCACGATCCTGGGCCTCACCCGCGGGTCGGGTCGCGCGCAGATCGCCCGCGCCGTCGTGGAAGCGATGGCATACCAGACGGCCGACGTCGTGGACGCGGTGCGGCGCGCGTCGGGCACCGATCTCGCCGAACTCCGCGTGGACGGCGGCGCGAGCGTGATGGACGTGCTGTGCCAGTTCCAGGCGAACCTGCTCGGGGTGACCGTCCGGCGCCCGGCGGTGCAGGAAACCACCGCGCTCGGCGCGGCCTACCTCGCCGGCATTGCCGAAGGGGTGTGGGCGACGCCGGCAGAAGCGGCGGCCGCATGGCGGGAGGAGACCAGCTTCCACCCGACCATGGACCGCACCACCGTCGAGCCCCTCATGGCCACGTGGCACCGCGCCGTCGACCGCGCCCGCCACTGGGAAAAGGACTGACTGTGGCGCCGCGGCATCAAGAGGCGAGTTGCGCGACGACCGCGGGCGGCTCGGAAAAATCGTGCCCACCCGAGGCGTCCGACTTGGACGCATAGGTGTCCCGGTACTCGTAGCCACTCAGCTCGCCGATCTCGAACATCAACTCGTCGGTGATCTGGCGACACACCAGGCGATCATGTTCACGATCGGCGTAGCGGACCGGCAGGAGCGGCGGGCCGAAGCGGATCGTGACCCGGCGGAACAGGCGAGGCAGCTTGGCGTCCGTCGGCTGACACTCGTCGGTACCGACCAGACCCACGGGCACGATCGGTACGCCGGTCGACAAGGAGAGCCGAGCGACGCCGGTCTTGCCCCGATGCAGATACCCGTCCCTCGTGCGGGTGCCCTCGGGGTAGATCCCGAAGACGCCGCCGCCTTCGAGCACCTCGGTTGCCGCGGCGAGTGCGCCTTCCGATGCACTCCCGCCTTCGCGCCGGATCGGAATCTGGCCCACGGCCCGGAAGAACCAGGCGGACTTCGGATCATCGAAGTACTCGGCCTTGGCCACGAACGTGACGCGCCGGCGGACCAGCAGCGGAATGAAGATCGAATCGAGGAACGACCGGTGGTTCGCCGCGAGGATCACGGCGCCGTGTTCGGGGAGGTGCTCCCGGCCTTCCACCCGAATCCGGTACACCACACGGAGAATCGGCGTGAGCACGATCTTCAGGATCCAGTACGCCACACGCATCCCCCGGGACGAGTTCGGTTCCACCCTAGGTGGTGGTCCGATTCGGCGCCGTCGGTCACCCCAACTTGGTGAGGGCGCGGCGGATGCCGCGGATGGCCTGGCCGATGCGGTGCTCGTTCTCGACGAGCGCGAAGCGGACAAAGCCCTCGCCGCCGGGACCGAAGCCGACCCCCGGCGAGACCGCGACCTTGGCCTCCTGCACCAGCATCTTGGCGAACTCGAGACTGCCCATCTCCTCGTACGGCTCGGGCAGCGGGGCCCAGACGAACATCGTCCCCTCGGGGCTTCGGGATGTGCCACCCGATCCGCGCGAGGCCGTCCACGAGCGCGTCACGGCGACCCAGGTAGACCGCGTTGACCTCCGCGGGATAGTCCGGCGCCTCGTTCATCGCGACGATCGACGCGATCTGGATCGGCTGGAACGTCCCGTAGTCGAGGTAGCTCTTCGAGCTCGCGCGAGCGCACCGACCACCTCGGCGTTGCCGAGCATGAAGCCGACCCGCCAGCCCGCCATCGAGAAACTCTTCGTCAGGCTGTAGATCTCGACGGCGACCTCCTCCGCGCCGGGGACCTGGAGGATCGACGGTGGCTGGTACCCGTCGAAGCCGAGGTCGGCGTACGCGAAGTCGTGGACGAGCAACACCTGTGGTCGCGGGCGAAGTGCGACCATGCGGGCCATGAAGTCGAGGTCCACGCACATGCCGGTCGGGTTGTGCGGGAACGACATCACGACGACCACGCGGCCGCGGCCACGCCTGCTCCCACGCGTCGTGCAGGTTCTCGAAGAAGTCCTGCTCGGGACCCATACGCACGTAGTGCACGCCGGCGCCGGCGAGGATCGGACCCCAGATGTGGATCGGGTACGACGGGCTGGGCACCAACGCGGTGTCACCGGGGCCGAGCAGCACCCACATGAGGTGCGAGAACCCCTCCTTGGCGCCGATGGTCGTGCAGACCTGCGGTCTCGGGATCGAGCTCGACGCCGAATCGGCGCTCGGTACAGGTCCGTGATGGCCTGGCGGAGGCGCGGGATGCCGCGGGTGGCGGAGTACCGGTGGTTCCGCGGGTTCTGCGCCGCCTCGGCCAGCTTCTCGACGGCGACCGTCGGCGACGGGACGTCCGGGTTGCCGAACCCGAGGTCGATCACGTCGACCCCGGAGCGGCGGCCGGCCATCTTCAGTGCGTCGATCTCCGCGAACACGTAGGGCGGCAGGGCGTGGATCCGGCGGAACTCCATGCCGTCCACTGTACGGGGCCTCGGCGGGCGCTCCGGGACAGATACGGCGGCGGAACCGCAGGTGGGCGCCGGTCACGCGGCCGGCCCCTCGGACCGCGTTCTAGAGTCCGCTGCCCATGAGGCTTCCCGCGGATCTCCAGGCCGTCCTGCTCGACGTCGGCGGCGTGTTCCACCTGCCCGACCACGGCCGCATCGCCGACGCGATGGCGCGTGCCGGGGTCGACGTGGATCCCGCCGATCTGGACCGAGCCCATTACGCCGGGGTGAAGGCACTCACCCGCTTCACCGAAGGCGACCGCGCGATCTGGCTCGCCTACAACCGGGGCTACGCCCACGCGCTGGGCGCGGACGAGCGCGTCGAGGAGGTCTCCGAAGTCCTGCTCTCGGAGTTCACCACCGGCGGGGTCTGGACCCGCGTGATCCCCGGGTCACCCGAGGCGCTCCGGGCCATCGCCGCCACCGGCGTGAAGCTGGCCATCGTGTCGAACGCCGACGGGTCGGTCGAAGCCCAACTCGCGGCCGACGGCATCTGTCAGATGGGCGACGGACCCGGCGTGCGCGATGGACGCGATCCTCGACTCTTCGGTCGTCGGCGTGGCCAAGCCCGACCCCGAGATCTTCGAGATCGCCCTCGAACGCTGCGGCGTCGCAGCCGAGCACGCCATCCATGTGGGTGACACCCCCGCCGCGGACGTCGTCGGCGCGCGAGCCGCGGGCGTGACGCCCGTCCTCGTCGACCCCCACGACGACCACCCCGACCTCGACGTCGTCAAGGTCAGCTCCCTCGCCGGAGTGGCGGGTCTGATCACCCGGACGCGCGCCTGAACCGCGAGCTGAATCGGAGATGCCCGGAGCAGTCCCGAGCCGCGGAGTCGAGCCGCCGACTACGCGGGCTTGTCCCGACCCACCACCCACATGCTGAAGAACTGGGAGCCGCCGCCGTAGGCGTGGCCGAGGGCCTTGCCGGTCCTGAGTGGCACCTGATAGTCGCCGGCGCGCTCGCGCACCTGCTGGGCTGCCTCGCCGAAGCGGATCATGCCGCTGGCGCCGATGGGGTTGGACGACAACACCCCGCCCGACGGGTTCCAAGGGATGTCGCCGTCCGGCGCGGTGGCTCCGGCCTCGGTGAGCTTCCACCCGTCGCCCTCCGCGCAGAAGCCGAGGTTCTCGAGCCACATCGGCTCGTACCACGAGAACGGCACGTACACCTCGGCGCAGTCGAAGTCCTCCCGCGGATTGGTGATCCCGGCCTGGGCGTAGACGTCCGCGGCGCAGTCCTTGCCCGCCTGCGGGTTCACCTGGTCCCGCCCCGCGAACATCGTCGGCTCGGACCGCATCGCGGTGCCGTGGATCCACGCGGCGGGGCTCGGCGCGGCATCGGCCACGTCCTCGGCGCCGATCACCAGCGCCATGGCCCCGTCCGAACTCGGGCACGCGTCGAGGTACCGCAGCGGGTCCCAGAGCAGGAAGGACTCCTCGACGGTCTGGAGGTCGATGTCGGGAAGGTGCAGGTGCGCCTTCGGGTTGCGCAGCGCTGCGAGCCGGTCCTTCACCGCCACGAGGTGACCGATGTGACGCGGCGCGCCCGACCGCGCGATGTAGGCACGGATCAACGGGGCGAAGTAGCCGCCGGCGCCGGCGACCAGCGGCGCGCTGAACGGCATCTGCACCGACAGACCCCATGTCGCATTGCTCTCGGACTGCTTCTCGAACGACACGGTGAGCACGCGCTTGTGCACACCCGACATCACGAGCTTCGCAGCCACGATGGCGGTGGTGCCACCGACCGAACCCGCGGTGTGCACTCGCAACAACGGCTTGCCGACCGCACCGAGCGCGTCGGCCAGGTACAGCTCCGGCATGATCGACGCCCTCGAAGGTGTCGGGCGCCTTGCCGACGACGATCGCGTCGATGTCGCCGAAGTCCATTCCCGCGTCCTCGAGCGCCTCGAGCGCGGCCTCTCGGACGAGTCCGGCCATCGACACGTCGTGACGGGCCGACACGTGCCGGGTCTGACCGACGCCGATGACGGCGGTACGGACGCCTCCCATCACTCCCCCTCCAGGATGCAGACCAAGTTCTGTTGCAGGCACGGACCCTGCGTCGCATGGGCGATGCCTCGCGCCGGCGTCACCGGACCAGATGCGTTGGGCGACCTCGCCGATGCGGATCGAGCCCGGCCGCCATCAGCGGGTTCGCGCCGAGCGCTCCACCCGACGGGTTGATGGCGGTGGAGGCGATCGAGCCCGAGGGCCTCGCGCGAGGATGACTTCGTCGCTGCTGAACTGCGCGTGAAGTTCGGCAACGTCGAACCCACCTTGCAGCGCACCCGCTTCCTCACCGGCCCGCCTGGTCGACTCGCTCGTCGTGAGATCCCGCACGCCGATGTGCGGCGCGTCGATGCGATGGTCGATGCCGCGAATCCACGCCGGGCGATCGCGATGCTCTCGAGCGACGTCGGCGGCGGCGATGACCATCGCGCACGCCCCGTCGGTGACCGGGAAGATGTCCGCGTCCCGCAGCGGCGCGTGGGTCGACCGGCCGCGCGAGCAGCGCGTCGGCGTCGACATCCTCGCTGCGGATGGCATGCGGGTTGCCGCAGCGCGTCGCGGGCGGACCGGGCGGCAATCTCGGCGAGGTCCCGTTCGGTCGCGCCACCCGAATCCAGGAGCGCACTCGCCTGCAAGCCGGCCAGGTGGATCAGCGACGGCCACAACGGCGTCACGGTGTACGGATCCGCCTGCAACGTGAAGGTCTGGTACACGTCGTCCGAGAGCGACGACTTGCCGAAGCCGTAGATCAGCGCGCAGTCGATCTCGCCGGTCTGGATCGCCACCCACGCCTCGTACAGCGCCCACGCCGCGTCCATCTCGACGTGGCTCTCCCGCACCGGCGGCCACGCACCGGCGCCGTCGAGGCCCGCCACGAAGGTGAACGGTCCGCCGCTCAGGTAGTCGCACGATCCCGAGATCGTGAAGTCGATGTCGTGGCGGCCCATGCCCGATCGACGGACGGCCTCCTGCACGACCGGGATGATGAACTCCACCTCGTTGCGCTCGCGGTCGTTCTCGACCGTCTCCTGCGCGAATGCGATGACTCCGACGTCTCTCATCACGCCCGCTCCCGGCCGTTCGCGCTCGTTGGGGTCATCGTCCTCATGCGTACTCCCGGTAGGACTCGTACGGCGGCGTCGGGTTCGCCGTTGGGTTCGAACCACTTGAGGCAGCGAGCGTCGGGCCGCAGGTCGTCGTCCCACACCGCCCGGACCCGCAGACCCATCCGCACGTCGTCGACCGAAATCCCCTGGATCAGCCCGAGGTACGGCGTGTTGGCCCCGTCGAGCAGGATCTGGCCCGCCACGTACGGCACCTCCGGCGCAGTCTCGGAGAGGCCCGGAATGTTGGTGACGCAGTAGGTGGTCAACGTGCCGTTCTGGGAGACCTCGACCTCGATCTCGGTCGGCGCCCCTGTCGTCGGGTCCGACCCACGCGGCGGCAGGTACACGTCGTCGGAGCCGACGGCCTTCTGCCCGATGAGCTTGCCCTCGGCCATGCCCCGCAGGTACTTGCTCGGCGCCCGCCCGGCGTTGATCTCGTACTCCAGCCGGATCGGCACCGCGATCGCCGTCACGGGCTCCTGCTCGTCGGCGTCATCGCTCGCCGGCGGGCCGACCGGCTGTTCGCCGTCGGCCATCGGCACCCAGGCCTCGAGATCGGTCACGTAGCCGACGCGCTCCGCCTTCCAGCGAGGCATGACGCGCATGCCGACCCGCATGTCGTCGGCCGACCCGACGTCGACGACGTGCACCATCGGCACGTCCGCACCATCGGGACGCACGCAGCGCGAAGGCGAACGGGTGGCGAGGTGATGCTTGCCCGCGACCGGGCTCGGCCACCCAGGTCCACGCCGTCGACCACACCGGCCGGTCCGACCTCGACGTACTCGTCGAGCGCCGCGCCGGTCTCGGGTCGTACTCGGCGGGCGGCACCATGACCCGGCCGTCGGCGGTCCGCACGCCGACAATCCGACCGGACCGCAACCCGGTGAAGTATTGCGGACAGCGCGGTTCCGACCGAACGGGTGTAGCCGCCCGGGTACTCCAGTACGTGATGCTCGATGAGCGGTTGGCTCGAGGCCATGAACTCTCCTGTTCCGTCCTAGATCGCGGTTTCGCGGTCGGCCCAGTACGGGTCGCGCAGCTTGCGCTTCAACAACTTGCCGGTGGGCTCGCGCGGGCAACTCGTCCATGAAGTCGAGTGAGCGCGGCCACTTGAACTTTGCGAGTCGGCCCTGGAGGTGCTCCATGATCGACGTCCGCAACGCGTCGTCGGCGGTGACCCCCGCTCGGGGCTCGACGACGGCCTTGATCTGCTCGCCCATGTCGTCGTCGGGGATACCGAAGACCGCGGCATCGGCCACGTCGGGGTGTGCCATCAACTCGCCTTCGATCTCGGCCGGGTAGATGTTCACGCCGCCGGCGATGATCATGTCGGACTTGCGGTCGCAAAGGAACAGGTAACCGTCCGCGTTGAGGTATCCGATGTCGCCGACGGTGAAGAAACCGTCTGCGTCGTGTGAGTCGTCGGTCTTGCCCTTGTCGCCCTTGTACTCGAAGTCGGCGGAGGCCATCTTCATCCACACGGTGCCGGGCGTCCCCGTCGGCACACTCGTTGCCGTCGTCGTCGACGATCTTGAGCGTCGGAGTTCGGCCACACCGTGCCGACCGTGCCGGGGTACTCGAGCCACTCCGCGGCGGTCGCGAGCGTGCCGCCACCTTCGGTCGCGCCGTAGTACTCGATGATCGATTCGCCCCACCAGTCGATCATCTTGCGCTTCACGTCGATCGGACACGGCGCCGCCGCATGGATCGCGTACTTCATCGACGACACGTCGTACCTCGCACGTACGTCGTCGGGGAGTTGCAGCATCCGGTGGAACTGCGTCGGGACCATGTGCGTGTGCGTGCAGCCGTATCGCTCGATGAGCTGCAGGGTCCGCTCCGGATCCCACTTGTCCATGTACACCACGGTGTGGCCGGCGTGGAGCGCGTTGCCCGCGAAGGTCGTGACCGCGGTGTGGTAGTTCGGCGAGGTGGAGAGGTGGACGTTGCCGTCCTGGGGCATGATCCCGAACAGCAGCAGGAACATCGCGAACAGCTCGGCCGAGGTGTCGGGGTCCAGACCCGTGAGCGGGCGCTTCACGCCCTTCGGCCGACCTGTCGTCCCACTGGTGTAGTGCATCGCCGCGCCCGCGGTCCGCTCCTCGGGGTCGGTGTCGGGCTGCGCGGCGAGGAACTGCGCCGAGGTCGCGGAAGCCCGGGACGGCGCCCATCGCGAGGCGGCCGTCAGCGGGGATCCCCGCCTCGTCGGCGGCCGGCACGACGATCGACGCGAACCGTTCGTGGGTCACGAACGCCTTCGGCGTCCGAATCGCTCAGGATGTACGCGATCTCCGGCGGTGAGAGCCGGTAGTTGATCGGCACGTAGTAGAGGCCGATCTGGAGTGCGGCGAGGTACAGCGTCGGCCGGCTCCACCCCGTTCGGCAGGATCGCGGCGACGGCGTCACCCGGACGCAGGCCGAGCGACCGGAGGCCGTTGCGCCATCCGGTTGCAGCGGGCGAGCAGGTCGCCCGCAGCGCCATTCGGTGCCGTCGGTGTCCACCAACGCGAGCGCGTGCGGATCCTCATGCGCGTAGTACCAGAAGCCTCCGGGCATCGGATGCACCTTTCGAAATCAACGGTGTCGGCGACGAGCAGCCGCAGTAGAACACGTTCTCGCGCACCTCGGCAACCGGGCTGGTCGGGACTGGATTCTGGACTCTTCTCTGACGACCTGAAAGACTCATGTGCAACATGAGCCGCATACGCAACACCCTCCGCTTTCAGAGTCCCGAGGAAAAGCTGCTCAACGGACTCCTCGCCGTGGTCCTCGCGGCCCTCCTGACGGTCGCGGTCGTCAAGGTCCGGACCCCGCAGGCCGACGCCGCGGCGGAGGTGCAGGTAGGGCAGGGAATCTCGCTGAGCCAAGAGACGCTGCCGCGCACCGGCGGGCCCGCCACGTCCCCACCGACGGCGTGACCACCACGACGACGACCCTCTCCGACGAGGCGCTGTGGTTGCTCACGATGGCCTACGGCGTGGACGCAGTGAACGAGGCCACGGCCGCGCCCCCGGCGTCGGTCGACCGGCCGGTCGAGCACCACCACGACACCGCCGCGCCCCGGTCCGTTGCCGGCGCCGATCTTCGTGACGACGACGACACGCGCACCACAGGCCACAACCACCACCCGGCCCCGCCGACCACGACGTCGTCGACCATCGGTCACGAGGCGACCACGAGCACCACGACGGAAGCCGCCCCGGTCGGCTAGTCCGCACGGGCATGTCGCAGCCTCGAGACGCGCGCGCCGGCGTCAGATCGTGACGGGCAGGTGCTTGATGCCGTTGATGAGGTTGGAGGAGAGCCGCGACGGCTCGCCGGCGAGTGCCATACCCGGCAGGCGGGTGAGCATCTCCTCGAACATGACCTTGATCTCCATCTTCGCCAGCGCGGCACCCAGGCAGTAGTGCGGACCGCGACCACCGAACGCGATGTGCTCGTTCGGTGAGCGGGTGACGTCGAAGGCGTGCGGGTCAGGGAACACGGACTCATCCCGGTTCGCAGCGCCGTACCAGACGGTGATCTTCTGGCCTTCCTTCAATGGCACGCCGTGCATCTCGGTGTCGGCCGTCACGGTGCGCCGGAAGTACATCACGGGACTGACGTAGCGGAGCATCTCGTCCACCAGGGTGTCGAGGGTGCCCGGTACGTCGGCAAGGACACGCTCGTACTGCTCGGGGTGCGACAGCAGCGTGAGCATCCCGCCGCTGATGAGGTTGCGCGTCGTCTCGTTGCCGGCGACGGCGAGCAAGAGCACGAAGACGTTGAACTCGATGTCGGAGAGCTTTTCGCCGTCGAACTCGGCCGAGATCAGCGTCGTGACGATGTCGTCCATCGGCCGCTCGCGGCGCTCGTCGGCGAGAGACTGCGCGTAGTTGTACAGCTCCATCGACGCTTCCATCGCCTTCTCGGGTCCGGCGTCGTTGTACTCGGCGTCCGAGTTGCCGATGAGGCGGTTCGACCACTCGAAGATCTTGTGCCGGTCGTCGTACGGCACGCCGAGCAACTCGGCGATGACCACGAGGGGAAGCTCGGCCGCGAAGTTCGGCACGAAGTCGATGACGTCGGCGCTCGCCGAACTGGCGATCCACGATGGCCGTGGCGGCCTCGCGGATGTGCGGCTCCATCGCCTTGATCACCTTCGGCGTGAACCCGCGGGCGACCAGGTTGCGCAGCCGCGTGTGCTGCGGCGGATCCTGGTTCAGCATCATCAACTCGGTGCCGTCGCCCTGATCGTCGAGCAGCGCGCCGCCCCGGGCCGAGGAGAAGGTCTTGACGTCGCGCTCGATGGCGATGACGTCCGCGTAGCGCGTGCGTGACCCAGAACCCCGGCGGGTATCGGTCGCGACGCGTGCCAGTAGACGGGCTCCTCCGCTGCGGATCCGATCGAAGAACTCGTGCGGCGGTACCGGTGAGATACGTGGCGGGATCGTCGAGCTGGACGGCGGTGAGCTCCATGACGGCTCCTCTGGGTAGCGACGGGGCGCAGCGCCGGACGTGGGGTGGACACTGCGAAGAACGGTTGTTAGAACACGTTCTAGTTCGTCGGAGCGTAGCCGATACGCCCAGGCCCGCTGACTCACCCGACCCCACGGAGGCGACCGTGTCCGAGATCCTGTCCATGACCACCCAGCACTGCACCGTCGAGCGCGACGGCCACGTCGTGGTCCTGACGATGAACCGTCCCGAGGCGCGCAACGCGCTCGAGCCCGGACATGCTCGTCGGCCTCGCCGACGGCTTCGACTACATCGACGCGACGCCGGAGATCCGGTGCGCGATCCTCACCGGCGCCGGCGGCCACTTCTCCTCCGGCGCGGACCTCAAGGCGATGGGCACACCGTCGGAGTCCGAGCACGTGCGGAACCGGATGGCCGAGTCCCCGAACCTCCACTGGAAGGCGCTGCTGCGCGACTACCGGCTCCGAAGCCGTTGATCGCCGCGGTCGAGGGGTACGCGGTCGCCGGCGGCACCGAGATGCTCCAGGGCACCGACATCCGCGTCGCTGGGCGAGGGCGCGACCTTCGGGGTCTGGGAGGGCAAGCGCGGCCTGTTCCCGCTCGGCGGGTCAGCCGTTCGGCTCCCCCGCCAGATCCCGTACACGATCGCGATGGACATCCTCTTCGTCGTCGAAGCCGGTCCCGGCTCACGAGGCGTAGCGCATCGGACTCATCGGCCGCGTCGTCCCCGACGGCACCGCGCTCGACGCGGCCCGCGCGGTGGCCGAGCAGGTCGCGGCCTGCGGCCCGCTCTCGACCCAGGCGATCCTGCGGGCGTGGCGCGAGACCGAGTACATGACCGAGGCCGAGGCGATGCCGATCCAGGACGCGATCGGCTGGGAGGTCTTCGCGTCCGAGGACGCGCAAGAAGGCCCGCGCGCCTTCGCCGAGAAGCGCCCGCCCGAGTTCAAGGGCAGGTAGGCGCCATGAGGCAGCGGGAGCGGCTCGCCGAGGCGGTGCGGCATCTCGTCGACGCCACCGTCACGATGGAGGACGCGACCGAGGAACAGCTCGGCACCGCGGCCGACCTCGCCGAGGCCGTCGCGCGCCACCTCGGTCGGGAACCGCACGACGACGACCGCGGGGTCCGCACCCGGCGACCCGAGGCGCACTCGGACTATCTCGCCCATTCGCCGTTGGTGGGTGTCGCGAGTCCGCTCGCGCCACCGTTCACGTGGGCGGAGACCGCCGACCGGCGTCGAGATCCGCGGCACGTTTCACGCAGCCTACGAGGGGCCTCCTGGCTACGTGCACGGAGGATGGATCTCACTCGCGTTCGACGAGGCGCTCGGCATGGCCAACGCCGCGCAGGGCAGCCCGGGTATGACCGGCAACAGCTCAGCCTCCGGTACCTGCGCCCGACCCCGCTCCACCGGCCGGTGGTCCTACGCGCGAACCGGGAGAAGGTCGACGGGCGTCGTATCGTGAGCCGCGGTGAGCTCCTCGTCGACGGAATCCGAACCGCTGAGGCCGAAGGTCTCTTCGTCGCGATCGGACCCGAACTCGCTGAGCGGTACTTCGGCACAGACTCCGACCGCGGGCTGAGGTCGGTCCGCGGATCGGCCTGGTCCTCGGGGCCGGCGGTCTCGTCGGACAGGCGTTCCACGTCGGGGTGCTCAACGGCCTGGCCGAGGCTCGCGGATGGGACCCGCGGCGACGCGACCCACATCGTCGGCACGTCAGCCGGGAGCGGGATCGGCGCCTACCTCCGGCTCGGGCTGACCCCCCGGGATCTCATCGACAACTATCACGGGCGCGAACCCTCGCCCGAAGGTGCCGCGATCGCGGCCCGGTTCGGTGACTCGGGCGACTGGACCCAACCGACGCTGCGACGGGAATGGCGGCCGCCGCACCCCAAACTCCTCGGCCGAGTGGTGCGGAGCCCATGGCGGGTCCGCCCCGAGGCACTGCTCGGCGTCTCGGTACCCACGGGCCGGATCGACACCGAGTCCTGGACCGCCGCGCTGACGCGAGGGGATCGGCCCAGCGTGGCCGGACCAGCGCCTCTGGATCTGCGCGGTACGGATGGACGACGCTCATCGAGTCGTCTTCGGTCAGCACACCAGCCCCGCGACCGATGTCGCGACCGTGGTCGGCGCCAGCTCCGCGATCCCCGGCTACTTCGCACCGGTCACCATTCACGGGCGACGATATGTGGATGGCGGCGTGCACTCGCCCACCAACGCCGATGTTCTCCGCGACGAGTCGCTCGACCTCGTGGTCGTGTCCTCACCGATGTCGGTGAGTCGATCCGCGGGCATCGGCCCGCCGTCATGGGCCCCGCGCCGCCATTTCGCGGCGCGACTCGGACAGGAAGTCCGCCGACTTCGGCGTGCGGGCCACGACGTCATCACCCTCCAGCCGAGTGCAGACGATCTTCGGGTCATGGGCCGCAACGCGATGGACCCTGACCGCCTGGCCCGGGTCGCGGACCAGGCCCGGGCCACGACGCTGCGACGGCTGGCCACCCGGTCGTGACGCACCGACAACCCTGAGAATCCCCACATTTCGGTATCAAGCCGGCGGGTTCGCCGGTCGAATGCCCAGGGGTGAAGCGTCCGGGTCACTCGCGACGCGGCAGCCCTGCGCGCACGCGCGGCGAGGCCGGCGTCAGCATCGTCGAGCTGCTGGTCTCGTTGACGCTCTTCAGCCTCATCGTCGGCTCACTCGTCACCCTGATCGCCACGGGCCTGAGCGTGGCCCGGAACAACAAGGACCGATCCGTCGCCGCGCACGTCGCGAGCCAGACGATGGACCGGCTCCGCCAGCAGGACTTCGGCGAGATCGCGATCGGACAGACCAACAGCTCCAAGACCATCGGCTCGGTGAAGTACGACGTGCAGACCGACACCGAATGGGTCGCCAACGCGGCGACCACGAACGCCTGTGATTCTGCGAGCGGCTCGCCCCGGGTCCTGCGCGCCACGGTCACCGTGACCTGGCCCAACATGCGCGGGACCCAGCCGGTGGAGACGAGCACCGAGATCACGCCACCCGTCGGGTCGTACGACCCGCTCAACGGGCACATCGCGGTACGCATCCGAGATCGTGACGCGGGATCGCTCGGTGGTGTCCCGGTGCGGGTGGTCGGGCCTGGCGTGGATCGCACGCAAACCAGCCTCGACGGCTCCGGCTGTGCGTTCTTCGGGTTCCTGGCTCCCGGGAACTACGGGATTTCGCTGGGCACCCCCGGCTGGGTGGACCGCCAGAGCGATGCGACACCGTCCCAACGGGTCGGCGTCACCGCCGAAACCACGACCTCGGTGGCCTTCGACTACGACAACGCCGCAACGCTCCAGGCGACCTTGACGGGAACCGGCGGTGGCGCGCCGGCCACCGGCGTCCCGGTGACGCTGGCCAACACCGCGTTCTTGCCCAGCGGGACCAAGACCGCTCCCGGCGTCGGGACCCTGCGAATCATCGCCAACCTGTTCCCATTTTCCGCGGGGGTCCAGGCGTGGGCCGGCGCCTGCGCCGACGCCGATCCCGAAGGCGCCGACGCCGGCGGCGCCGCCTACTGGCCGGGCGCGCTTCGCGACCCCGCGATTTCGCTCACCCCGGGAAGCACGGTGGCCGCAACCGTCTCCATGGGCACCGTCGACCTCGACTTCGGACGGGTGACCCCGGGGGCACCGGCGAACATCGTCGCCATCCACGACCCCGACTCGGGATGTCCGTCCGGCCAAACGCTGTCGATCGCGGCGTTCGCGGGCGCGACCGGGAGCCAGAAGGTTGCGCTCCCCTGGGGACGGTGGCGGATCGAGGCCTCCGCGACTCTCCCCCGAGTCGACCTGGGACACGGTGACGGTGGACCCGACTCGGGGGTCGACCGTGAACGCTCGGGTGAGGGTCCGATGATGCGGCGCGACGAATCCGGCCAGTCGTCGATCATCGAGATCACCGCGGTCCTGCTGATCCTCGGCATCGTCATCGGGTTCCTCTTCTCGAGCATCGAGAGCGCCGACCGGGCCGTGAACGCCACCCGGATGCGTATCTCGAATCTCGACGAAGCGCGGACGCTGATGGCCGTCCTCACCAAGGACCTGCGAACCGCCACTCGCCTGCAGGCCGGTACCGCGCCGTTCGTCGCGGCGGACAAGACCGACGTCACCTTCTACGCGAACCTCAACAACGTGACCGGGGGCCCGCGGAAGATTCGCATTTGGGTCGGCTCGAAGTCCGAGATCTCGGCGGCCGTGTGGGCGCCGGACGCAGGGTCCGTCGCACCGAACTACACCTACTCCGGCTCGCCGAAGATCCGCTATGTCGGGCGCTACCTCGCGAACCCGCCGAGCCAGCCGGTGTTCGAGTACTTCGACGACGCCGGCACCAAGTTGACGACACCCGTTTCGGCGGCCGACCGGCTGGCCATCAGCTCGGTGCGCATCACGCTCGCGGTCCGCGCCGACACGAATCTGCCGAACGGCACGGTCACGCTCGAGGACCAGGTCCGACTCCCGAACGTGGACTACCAGGCAACGGCGGACGGATCATGAAACTGCGGGTCGACCAAGACCATCGCGAGGCAGGCATGGCACTCATCACGGTGCTCGTCGCGCTCGACCGTTCTCGTCGCGCTCGCAGTCACGGTCGTCAGCTACGCGAGTAGTTCGCGAACCACGTCGCGCCACGACCAGAACTGGAACGCCGCCCTGAACGCGGCCGAAGCCGGCGTCGACGACTACCTGTTCCACCTCAACGAGAACTCCGACTACACGACGTACTCGGCCACCAGCCCGCCCCCCGACGGGAACTTGGCCTTCACCCGATTCGTCAAGGTGCCCGGCGGCGCCACCGATGCCGAGTACCGGTACACCATCGATGCGTCGGCACTGACGACTGAAGGCACCGTCACGGTCACCTCGACGGGTCGAGTCAGAGACGCGACGCGGACGATCCAGTCGGTCCTGCGCCGCCGGAACTTCCTCGACTACCTCTATTTCACCGACTACGAGACCAAGGACCCGGCGGCCTACACCGGGACTCCGTTCACGCCGACCGAAGCCCAGACCCGGTGCGCCAAGCACTACGACGAAGGGCGCGACAGCCGCTGCACGACCATCGTGTTCGTCTCCCAGGACACGATCGCCGGCCCACTGCACACGAACGACACGTTGCGAATGTGCGGCAACCCGACGTTCAACGGCAAGACCTCGACGAGTTGGAAACCGGCCAGCGGCCGGCGTTGGCTGGACGAGTGTCCGACCAGCCGACCCACGTTCGCGAACGCCGGCGATCCCGCGTACCTGCCGCCGCTCGCGCTGCCGCCGAGCAACTCGTCGATCAAGGCGCAGACTTCCGCTTCGGCCGGCGGGTGTCTCTACACCGGTCCGACGCGGATCAAGTTGCTCGCCAGCGGCCAGATGAACGTCCGGAGCCCCTTCTCCAAGGACACCCGCAACGGCTGTCCCACGAATGGCAACGGATCGTTCCCCCGCAACGGTGTGATCTACGTGCAGGCAGTCCCGAGCAGTGCAGCCGACCCGAACTCGACGACCGGGTGCCCCTACCGGGTCAACGGGCGGACCCATCCGCTCGGCCTGCCGATCGCCAACGACATCACGACCTATGGCTGCCGCAACGGCGACGCGTTCGTCGATGGCACGTTGAGCGGGCGACTCACCATCGCGTCCGAGAACACGATCGTCGTCGTCGGTGACACCACGTACAAGGACGGCACGGGTGGACGCGACCTTCTCGGTCTGGTGGCGAACAACTTCGTCGAGACCTGGCATCCCGTCAGCTGCACGAGTGGCACGTCGAGTTCGTGCAACCTCGACGCGAACTTCCCGGGCGAGGCGAACTGGGGCACGCCGCTCGACAACCTCGAGATCCAGGCCGCGATCCTCTCGGTCAACCACAGTTTCCGCGTCCAGAACTACAACATCGGCGCGGGTCTCGGTACTCTCAAGGTGGAGGGGGCGATCGCCCAGCGGTACCGCGGATTGGTCGGGACCAGTTCCGGCGGCCGGGTGGTCAGCGGCTACGCGAAGGACTACCGCTACGACCGCCGGCTGAAGTACCTCACGCCGCCGAAGTTCCTCGACCCGGTCGCGTCCGCCTGGGGAATCGCGGTGTGGAAGGAAATCCAAAACCCCTGATCGAAGCAACGATCACCGGGCGCGCAGCAAGGGTTCACCGGCCGAACCGACCGAGGCAGGAACCGGTTCTACCCCGCTAGGGTGCGCCGCCATGGTCAGGACGGCGGGGGCTGAGGCCCGGGACCTCGAAACCGCGCAGCGACGCGAGCGCATGATCGATGCTGCAATCGAGCTGGCCGTCGCGGGGGGATACGACGCGGTCCAGATGCGCGATGTCGCAGCCCGGGCCGAAGTGGCACTCGGCACGCTGTACCGCCATTACCCATCCAAGGACCACCTCCTCATCGCTGCGCTCGCCGGGCAGGCGGATCAGCTGCGGACGCGCTTGGCGCTCCATCCCGCCGAGGGCGCGGATCCGGCGACCCGCACGGCCGACGTGCTCCGACGAGCGAGTCGGGCACTGTCGCGCCGTCCGGACCTCACCGCCGCCCTGGTCACCGCGCTCAGCTCACCGGAGCCCGACACCGCGGCGACCAAGCACGAAGTCGAGGAGATATTGCGGGCGATCATCACGAGCGCCATCGACGGCGCCGACGTGACCGACCCCGACGGCGTCGTGCGCGTCCTCGGTTACGTCTGGCTCGCGGTTCTCTCGGCCTGGGTGGGCGGAACCCTCGACAGCGAGCAGATGATGACGGACCTCGAAACCGCCGCGAGTCTCCTCCTCGCCGCCGCCTGACCTCCCTGAACCCGAGGTGGGGTGCGTCAGCGGAGTCGGGGACGAAGTTCGGAACCGATGATCGACGCGTTCTGCGGATTCGACGAGTCGACGGGCCCGAGGATCACCCAATCGGCGCCGGCATCGCGATAGCCGACCAAGGCTTCGGCCACGCTCCGGTACCCGCCGACGATCGTGCTCGGCGCCACGTCAAGGCGATTGGCCTTCGCCCGAGCGGTGTCATCGTCGCGATCGACCACGACGAGTCCACCCCAACTCATCGTGAACTGTTCCGGCGTCGGGTTGAGCCGGTCGACCAGCGTGCGGACCTCGGCCAACTCCGCCCCGAACCGCTCCGGGCTCGCCCCCCACCGATTCCAGCCGTTCGCGCGCTCGGCCGCAACGAGGCCGATATGCCGGGCACGACCCCCGACCCACGTGGGGTACGGACGATCCTGCAGTTCTCGGAGCGCCGCGCGTAGCCGGGTGACCCGTTCGGTTTCAGAACCCATCTCCAGGCCGAAGGTCTCCATCTCGGGACGACTCTGCTCGTCGCCTGCCCCGATGCCGACCAGCAAACGCGGTCCGGCAATTCGCGCGACGGTGTCCAGCGCGACACCGAGTGTCGCCGCCGGTCGCAGCGTCGCGCGCACGACGAGCGTACCGATCGAAATCGTGCTCGTTTCCGCTGCGAGTGCACCGAGCAGCGCGGTGCACTCGAGCGCCGGACGTCGGCTGCCGTCGGCGCGGACACGGAACAAATGGTCGTAGACGAAGACGCCGTCGACGCCCGCCGCTTCCGCGACGCGCGCGACTTCGAGCGGAACTTCGGGGTCCTCGACAAAGGACGGCAGCGTCAGTCCGATCTTCACGCGCCACTACTCAGCGTGTCGAGCGCGAGCGTCGCGGCGCCGATCACTCCGGCCCGCTCGCCAAGCTCGGCGGGGACGACCGCCGGCACCGGGCGGTGGCGGGCGCCTTCGATGTGGCCCGAGAAGTGGCGCCGGATCGGCCCGAGATACAGCTCGCCGTCGTTCACGAGCCCCCCGGCGATCGCGATCACCGCGGGATCGAAGATGTTGGCCAACCCGACCAAGCCGAGCGCGACGTAGGTGCAGTAGGTATCGACGAGCGCGAGGGCGTCACGGGCACCGTCGTGGGCCGCCGCCGATACGTGCTGGCCCCGGATCAGACTGACGTCGCCGTCGACCGCGGTCAGCACCGTCGGCAGTGCGCCGTTGGTCGCCGCGGTCTGGGCGAGGACGCCGAGCGCAGTGCCTGACGCCATCGCCTCCCAATGGCCTTGTTCTCCGCAGGCGCACATCGGACCGTCGGGATCGATCTGGAAATGACCGACTTCGGCCGCATAGCCGTAGGCGCCGTGTAACAGCTTGCCGTCGACGATGACCCCGCCGCCGATGCCCGTTCCGAGGGTGATGACGATCGCATCGCTGAGCCCCGCGGCCGCGCCGAATCGCGCTTCGCCGTAGGCGGCAACGTTGGCGTCGTTGTCGACGACCGTCGGTAAGCCCACGCGATTCTCGACATCGGTCCGGACCGGCGTGGCCCGGAACGCCGCGACATTCGGGGCGTACAGGATCGCACCGTCGCGTCCGACCATCCCCGCCGCACCGATCCCGACACAGTCCACGGCCGAATGCGACGACCGCAGTTCCTCGACCACGGCCGCCAGCGCCTCGAGCATTCCGGGCCACGTCCCGGTCGGCGACGGCACCCGATGCTCGGCCAGCACCGTTCCCTTGCCATCGACCACCGCGCCCAACACCTTCGTGCCGCCGATGTCGAGGCCGATACCGAGCCGTTCGGTCATGGCCCGTCCGGGCGGACGGTCATCGCCGCACGCTGTTCCGCGAGGACCGCCTCGGTCGCGTCCACCAGCACCTTGATACTCAACACGACCTCATGCGCGGCGGCCACGAGATGCTCGGCGGCTTCGGGCTGGGCGGTCGCGAGTGCGTCGACCAGGGAGAACAGCACAGAGACGGCATCGGCTCCATCGGCGGCCGCATCCTGCGCATCGTCTGCGGCGTCTTGCTCCGGGGGCGGTGACGGGCGCCAGCCCTGACCGGGCTCGTCCGCGTCGGCTTCCGAGTCATAGACGAAGAACGGGTTGCGGCGAGGCGCACCCGGGTCTCGCATCGTCATCGGGGCGCCGACTCGACGGCCTTCTTCAACTCACGCAGCGCGGTGCCCATGATCATGCCGGCCGCGCGCCGCTTGATGAGCCCGGGAAGCGGGATGGAGAGGTCGACCGCGAGTTCATAGTGGACGCGGGTGCTCTCGCCGTCCGGCTCGAACCGGTACGAGCCGTTCATCGAGCGCAGCTTCTCCCCGTGGTCCAGGACCCAGGAGAAGGACTCCGGCAGGTTCGTGTAGTCGTAGCGCAGGACGTACTTGAAGCTCTGGCCCATCGCGGCCGCCCGGAACTCGACGAGACTGCCCCGACCTTCGGCATCGGTCTCGACGACGGTGACGGCCTTCAGGTCCCGTGCCCAGTCCGGGTAGCGCTCGAAGTCCAAGACGACCGCGAGGCACCGGTCACGATCTGCGTCGATGCTGATGCGTTCATTCGCCTGTTCGGCCACCGTGCCTCCTCTGGGTCGTGCCACGTTGCCCCGGGGACCGTACCGGCCGCAACGGGCGCGCCCGGGCTTCGGCATCCCGACGGCGGGGGAACTCGCCGTGCCGGGCCCCCCACAGGCCCACGAAGCCGAGCATCAACATCGGCACCAGGACGGCGAAGGGGTTGGAACCCGCCGCCGCCGCCGTGATCCCGAGACTGACCGCGAACGACCAGTAGAGCGAGCGCCGAGCTGTTCGTGACGGCGAGTCGGGATGCTGACCTTCGATCAGGAACAGGCTGCCGACGGCGATGTCGTCGCCTTCGGCGCTCCGACCGACGGCCACGGCGAAGGCCCAGACCCAGACTCCGAGCGAAAGCCCGAACAGCGCAAGGCATACCCCGGCCGAGATCCCCGACCCGGCGGCGAGGTCGGCGAACGCGGGGATCGAACCGACCAGAAACACGCCGTTCGAGACCCACGACGCGGCGACGATGTGCCGACCCGGCTGCTCGCGACCCACCGCCCGAGGCTATCCGGGCACCACTGCGCGATCCCGACTGCCACGCCGTCCGACCGCGGTCGCCGCCTCAGGTCAGTTGCGTGAAATCCCCGGCCGCGAGCCGGCGGAGCCCGACGACCCGCTCGTCGTAGGACCACTCCGCAACGGCAAGTTCGCGCGCCCGTGTTCCCATTCGCGCCCGACGCTCGTCGTCGCCGAGGAGTCCGCGGATCTGCACGCCGACCGCGGCCGGATCTCCGGATTCGACGATGACCCCCGTTTCACCATCGAGTACCGCCTCGTGGGATCCGCCCGACCGGCCGGCCACGCACGCGAGACCGGACGCGCCGGCCTCGAGGAACACGATGCCGAATCCCTCGGCCTCGAGGCCGCGCCACCGGTCACGGCACAACATGACGAACAGGTCCGCGGCCCGGAGCGCGACGGGCAAGTCCGCTTCGGAGACTCGGCCCAGGAACCGAACGCGATCGGTGACGCCTCGGGCGCGGACCCGCCGCTCGAGCCGCGAACGGTCCCGGCCGGCACCGACGATCGCGACGACGACATCATCGGGAAGTTGTTCCACTGCGTCGATGAGAACGTCGAAGCCCTTGCGGGGAACGAGACGGCTGGCGCCGAGCACGATGCGCGCGTCCACGGGGAAGCCCAGTCGTCGTCGGGACTCCCGGCGCTCGTCGAGATCGACCGGCGGCCGGAACCGGGTCGGGTCGATGCCCGGGGGCACCACGAGTGCGCGCAGCGACCGACCCACGGCGCGCTCGGCCTCGGCCAGCGGATACCCGCCGGCAGCCACGACGCCAGCGGCTGCGTCCAGCACGCGCCGAAGCAACGGTCGGCTCGGCAGCCGCCCGGGCACCGTGATCTCGGCGCCGTGGAGTACGACCACGGACGGCGCAAACCGGAGCGACCGCACGATGTCGCCGACCGGGAGCGCCGGGTCCACGAAGATCACGTCCGCGCCGACCTCGCGCGCGAGTGCATCGACGTCACGCGCCAACCCTCGGGTCGGCCACAGCACCTTCTCTCGCCGGCGCACGACTCGGAACGCCTGCTGGGCGTCCCATCGGGCGGCGTCCACGTGCGCAGTGGTGAGCACCGTCGTCTCGGCCGGGGGCAGGCGGCGCCACAGCTCCCAGAGGTAGGACTGGATCCCACCGATCTTGGGCGGGAAGTCATTCGTGACCAGCAGCGACGTCACGTGCCCGCCTCGGGTTCCGGCATCACCTCGCGGCCGAGCGCCGCAACGTGCTGCTCGCGGACGCGCGGGTCGGCGCCGCTCCACAGCAACACCAGTCCGACTCCCGCCGCCAACGCACCGAAGAGAAACCCGCCCTCATACGACGTCGCGTCCACCACGGCCCCGACGAGAAACGCCCCGAGCCCCTGGGACAAATCGAAGAACGTGCTGAACGTGCCGACGACCGCCGCCCGCTCACGATCGTCGACCCCGACGAGCGCGAGCGTCATCAGGTTCGTGTACATCATCGACATGCCGACCGCGAACACGACGGTACCGATGATCAGGCCCGCCGGACTCGGGAACACCGCGATCACCACCATGGCGAGACCGGCACCGCTCAGTGCCACCGTCCCACCGCGCAAGGGCCCGAGTCGATCGGGCAACGTTGCGCCGAAAATCCGAATCGCCAACACCAGACAGCCGTACAGCACGAAGTAGTTGCCGACATCGTCGACGCCGAACGTCCGGCCGTACAGCTTGAGGAACGCCGTGTAGCCCGCGAGCGCGATGAGCCCGAGGAACATCGTCATTCCGGGGATGATCGCGGCGCGATGCAGCAACGGACCGCCTTCGAGTGGCGTGACGTCCGGTCGGGTCTCGCGGGTCATCAGGCCGAGCACCGCCGCGGATGCCGCGAGCCCGGCCGCGACGTACCAGACCGCATGAAAGCCCCACGCGGCTTCGACCGTCTCGCCGATCTTGGGACCGAAGGCGAGCCCGGTGTAGACGGCGACCGACCAGTACGACAGCGCCTCGCCCCGCCGGTCGACCGGCGAGAGATCGGTGATCATGGTCGCCGCGCCGACGAAGAACGCCGCCTCGCCGATGCCACCGAAGAGGCGAATCGCGACCAACACCGGAAGGCTGGTCGCGAAGATGTAGCCGAAGGTGGAGAGTGCGACGATCCCCGCCCCGCCGATCACCAGGAGTCGACGACCGGTCCGGTCGCCGATCCGGCCGGCGAAGGGTCGCAGCAGCACCGCGCCGACGGCGAACGCTCCGACCGAGACGCCGACGCCGAGGTCACCGGCGCCGAACTCGCGCTTCGCGAACACCGGGAGCACCGCGATCCCCGTCCCGAGGGAGATGAAGTACAACCCTCCGGCCAACGTGACGAGTACGAACTGTGGGGTCACGAACCCCGGACGCCGAGCCACCTCAGGCGTTCGCGTTCGCGAACGCCAACGCGTCCGCGAACGACGCCCGCTCCGCGATCATCTTGCGGTACTGGATCACGCGGCGCGGCTGCGAGAACCCGAGGACTCCCGAGATCCGACCACCGCGCTCGAACAGCGCGACGAACCGACGGTCCGCAGTGGTCCCGAATGCGATCTCCATACGGTCGTCACCGCCGAAGCGGCCGGCGCTCTGGATCTTCACGTCATATTGGTCCGACCACACGAACGGGACGGTGGCAAAGGGCTCACCCGGTCCGTCCGCGAGCAACGTCCGCGCGGCATGGGTCCCCTGTTCTGCTGCGTTGGTCCAGTGCTCGATCCGCATCAACTCGTCGTCGAACAACGGGTTCGGCCACCGGCAGACGTCCCCGGCAGCCACGATGCCGGGCGCGGCGAGCAAGGTCGCGTCGCACACCACACCATTGTCGACCGTGAGACCCGACCCCTCCAGCCACTCGGTGTCGGGCGCCGCCCCGATCGCGACCAGCACGGCATCGCAGTCAACGGTGGTGCCGTCGGCCATCTCCACCCGTTCGACCCGGTCGTCACCGGCCAGCCCGGCCACCCCGACGCCCAGACGCAGGTCGACCCCATGGTCCCGGTGTAGATCCGCGAGCACGGCACCCAGCGTGGGGCCGACGCCGCGCACCATCGGTTGCGGCAGGGCTTCGATCACGGTGACGTCGCGGCCAAGTCCGCGGGCGGTGGCCGCCACCTCGGCGCCGATGAACCCCGCGCCGATCACCGCGAGTCGCGCGCCGGCGTCGAGCACCGAGCGCAACGCATCGGCGTCCTCCCGGCGGCGGAGTACCTGGACCCCGGCCAGCCCACCGCCGAAGGGCAGCCGCCGAGGGATCGCGCCGGTCGCGAGGACGAGGCCGTCGAACTCGATGGTCTCGTCGCCGATCCCGATCGTGCGAGCCACCGCATCGAGATCGTGCGCAGCGACCCCGAGGCGGAGATCCAGTTGCAGGTCTTCGTAGCCCGCCTTGCGCAGCGCCAGCGCGTCGGCCTCCACGGCTCCCGCGAGAAACTCCTTCGACAGCGGCGGCCGGTCGTAGGGCTCGTGGGGCTCCGCCCCGACGAGGAGCAGCTCTCCGCCGAAGCCTTCACGTCGCAACCCTTCGACGGCGCGCAGGCCGGCGAGGCCCGCACCGACGACGACGATCCTCATCGTGCCTCGCTCCCGGTCGCCGCGGTCAGCGGCGTCGCGCGATCACCCTTCGACAACAATGGCTCCGGTCGGACACGTGCGGGCCGCTTCCTCGACCTGCGGACGCAATGCCTCGCCGGGCTCCTCTTGCAGGATGTAGAGGAAGTTGTCGTCCCGGACCTCGAACACCTCAGGCGCCGCGGCCATACACACCGCATTGCTCTTGCACTTGTCGAAATCGACGACGATCTTCATCGGGGGTCCCTCTCTCGTCGGACGGTCGCGGCACCCTACCGGACGTGCGGGAAACCTGACTCGGGCGTCATACTGACGATCCGTCAGGTTGCTGCCCACAGATCGGATCTGCTCGTGTCCGCGCGTCCCTCCGCCGCCGCCGTCGATGTCTCCGGTCGGCCGCTCGCGCTCCGCGACGTCGACCTCGACGCGTTTCTCCATCCGAAGACCATCGCGGTGATCGGCGCGTCGAACGCCCCGGCGAAGCCCAACACGGCGATGACCAAGAAGTTCTCGGCGTGGGCGAGCGCGAACGGCGCCCAGTTCTTCCCCGTCAGCCCGAAGTACGACGAGATCCTCGGCCACAAGGTGTATCCGTCACTGGCAGACGTGCCCGGCGAGATCGACCTCGCCATCATCCTGACCGGCCGGGCCGTCGACACCTTCGAGGAGGTGCTGACGCGCACGGGCGAAGTTCGCCGTGATCTTCGCCGCCGGCTTCAGCGAGACCGGCAAGCAAGGCGCGAAGCTCGAACGTCGACTCCGCGAATCTCGTCACCGCGGGCGAGACCCGGCTGCTCGGCCCGAACACCAACCTGAACGCGTTCGAGGCCTTCCGCGGCGACCTCACCGGGCCATCCATCGCGCTGGTCACGCAGTCCGGCCATCAGGGGCGACCGGTGTTCCAAGGCCAGGAGATCGGCATCCGCCTGACTCATTGGGCACCGACGGGCAACGAGGTCGACCTGGAGTTCGCCGACTTCGCGGCCTACTTCGCCGATCAACCCGAGGTCGGCGTCGTCGCCTGCTACATCGAGGGCTTCAAGGACGGCCGCACCCTCATGCTCGCCGCCGACCACGCTGCGATTCTCAAGAAACCGCATCGTGATGGTCAAGGTCGGACGCACCGACGAGGGCGCGTCGATGGCGCAGAGCTCACACCGGGCACCTCACCGGTTCGGACGCGATCACCTCGGCCGTGTTCCGCCAGTTCGGCGTGACCCGAGTCGACGGACTCGACGAACTCCTCGAGGTCTCCGCCGCGCTCGCACGTACCCGACCCGACCCACTACCGGCCTGGGCCAAGCGCGGCCGCGATCCGGGCGTCTGCGTCTACGCGATCTCCGGCGGCACTGGCGCCCACTTCGCCGACATGGCCGCCGCGGCGGGACTCCGCCTGCCCGAACTGTCGAAGGCGACGCAGGCCACGCTCCACGACGGGCTCATCCCGGACGTACCTCCGCGTCAGCAACCCGGTGGACTGCGGCGGTCCACCTGTCGCCGACGCGCGCGGCCGCAAGATCCTGGACGCGATCGTCGCCGACCCGAAGGTCGACATCGTCATCGTCCCCATCACCGGCGCGGTCGTCAGCTTCTCCGAGAACCATTCACGCGCGATCTCGTGGACGTCGCGCGCTCCACCGACAAGCCGATCTTCGTGATCTGGGGTGCGCCGCCGGGCACCGATGACACCTTCTACTTCCGGCTGCTCGACGGCGGACTCCCGGTGTTCCGCACCTTCGGCAACTGCGTCGCCGGGGCGAAGGCCTACGCCGACTACTGGCGGTTCGCGGCACAACACCGCTCCCCCTTCGCCGCCGCGCCCATCACCCCGCTGCCGGCCGCCGACGCGGGCCAGGAAGATCATTGCGTCCGCCGCACCCGGCACCGCCCTGTCGGAATGGCAGTCCAAGCAGGTACTCAGGGCGTACGGGATCAAGTCGTCCAAGGACGTGCTCTGCGAGTCGGCTGCCGCCGCGGTGAAAGCTGCTGCGAGCATCGGATACCCGGTAGTGATGAAGGTCTCCTCACCCGACCTGCCGCACAAGAGCGACCTCGGTCTGGTCAAGGTCGGGGTCGGCTCGGCCAAGGACGTTCGCGTCGCGTACGCCGACCTCGATCGCCAAAGCCACCAAGGCCGGTCGGCGAAGCGGGTCCGGATCGACGGCGTGCTCGTCAGCGAACTCGTCACCGGTGGCGTCGAGATCGTGATCGGCATCTCCCAGGATCCGCTGTTCGGGCCCGTCGTGATGGCCGGGCTCGGCGGGATCTTCGTCGAGGTCCTCGGCGACGTGACGTTCCGGGTTCCCCCGTTCGGCGAAGACCAGGCCGCGGCCATGCTCGGGGAGCTGGCCGGCGTCAAGCTGCTCGACGGCGTCCGCGGGGCGAAGCCGGCGGACCGGGCCGCGCTCGTCGACGTCATCATGAAGGTGCAACGCCTCGCACTGGATCTCGCCGACGAGATCGGCGAGCTGGACATCAATCCCCTCGTCGTGCGGCCCAAGGGCGCGATCGCGCTCGACGCTCTCATCGTTCGAAAGGCCTGACCTGTGACCGACCCGTCCTCCGAGCCCGATACGCGTGCCGCCGCCGAGGCCGAACTGCCGGCCGAGCTGGTCGACGGTGTGCTCACCCTGACCATCAACCGGCCCGACTCGTCGAACTCCATCCCGTACTACGTGCGCGACCGGCTGATCCAGCAGTTCCAGCGCGGCGAGCGCCGACGCGTCGGTGCGGTGCGTCGTGCTCACCGCGGCGGGGGAACGTCACTTCTGTACGGGCTCCGACCTCCGGATCCGGCCACCGATGGCCCCCAAGCCCGAGGGCGCGCCGGACATGGTGGTCGGCAGCGCCTACCACATGATGCGCACGGGCTTTCAGGCGCTGATGGAGGCGATGCAGGACTGCCTGAAGCCGGTCGTGCTCGCGCTGAACGGCACCGCGGCCGGAGGCGGCGCGATGTTGACGCTCGCGGCCGACCTGGTGATCGCCTCGGATACGTCGAAGATCGTCGACGTCTTCGGCAAACAGGCCCTCATTCCCGATGGCGGGTTCCTGTACCTGCTCCCCCGCATCGTCGGGATGCACAAGGCGGCCCAGATCGTGATGCTCGGCGAGACCATCACCGCGGACGAGATGCTGGAACTCGGGATCGCGAACAAGGTGGTGCCGGCAGCCGAGTTGGGCGCGACGACCGACGAATGGGCCACCCGCCTGGCCACCAAGCCGACGAAGGTGCTCGGGTGGGCGAAGAAACTCCTGCACGACGCCACGGAGAACCCACGCACCGCAACGCTCGAAGCCGAAGCGGGCTTCATCGAGCTGAACCTCGCCACCGAGGACGGCAAGGAGCGCATGGCCGCGATGATGGAGAAGCGGCAACCCGTCTGGCGCGGCTTCTAATCCTATGGAATTCCGGGATCAGTACGGCGATCGTCGGAATCGGCCAGACCGCGTTCGGCAAGGGGCTCGAGGATTCCGAGTTGTCGCTGGCCTGCCAGGCCATCAGCGCGGCGATCGACGACGCGGGACTCACGCCCACGGATGTCGACGGCCTGGCCATGTTCTCGATGGAGAACGGTCGCGAGGTCGAGATCGCGCGCAACGTCGGGCTCGGCGACATCACCTACTTCAGCGAGGTCGGCTACGGCGGGGGCGCGGCGTGTGGTGTGGTCGGACAGGCCGCGATGGCGGTCGCCACCGGGCAATGTCAGGTCGCCGTCGCGTGGCGGGCCCGCAAGCGGGCCGCCAAGTCGAGCCGCCCCTGGTCCCAGGTGTCGGCCCGGCTGCGCGGCCAGCATCAGTGGACCCGACCGTTCGGCGTGCTCCGCCCGGTCGACGAGATCGCATTGCTCACCCGTCGTGCAATGCACGAGTACGGCTACACGCGGGACCAACTCGCCAACGTGGCACTGGCGTTCCGTAGCCATGCGAACCGTAACCCGGTCGCGACGATGCACGAGAAGACCCTGACCCGCGAGCAGTACCTCGAGTCGCGGTGGATCTCCGAACCGCTGTGCCTCTTCGACAACTGCCTCGAGACCGACGGCGCATTGGCCGTCGTCATCACCTCGACCGAGCGCGCTCGCGACCTGCCGCAGTCGCCCGCGTACATCCACTCGTTCGCGCAGAGCATCCCGCGCCAGCACCAAGTGATGACCAACTACTTCTGCGAAGACCCGCTCCTCGGGCCCTCGTGGGCGTGTGGCGAACTGCTCTGGTCGCGCAGCGACTTCCAGCCGGCCGACGTACCCGTCGCTCAGCTCTACGACGCGTTCAGCCCACTGATCCCGCTCTCGCTCGAGGGATACGGCTTCTGCGGGCGCGGGGAGGGTGGCGCGTTCACCGAGGACGGCGCGCTGGAATGGCCCCACGGGCGGCTGCCCACCAACACCTCTGGCGGCGGGATGTCCGAGGCCTACGTGCACGGCTTCAACCTGGTCCTCGAAGGCGTCCGCCAGATCCGGGGCACGTCGACCAACCAGGTCGCCGACCCGGCCTGCTCGCTCGTCACGAGCGGTGAAGGCGTCCCCACTTCTGCGCTCTTGCTGCGAGCCGGGTCGTGACCGACTTCTTGCTCCCCGACCCCACCGACGAGGAAACCGCGGAGTTCTGGGCGGGGACGGCGCGTGGGGAACTGCTCGTCCAGACCTGTGGGGACTGTGGGGCCTGGCGGATGCCGCCCCGGCCGATGTGTCCCGCGTGTCGCTCCCTCGCCGTCGGCTGGGTCCCGACATCCGGCCGCGGCACGATCTGGTCATTCGTCGTTCCCCACCCGCCGTTGCTCCCCGCCTACGGCGAACTCGCGCCGTACAACGCGATCATCGTGGCACTCGACCAGGACCCGACCATCCGCTTCGTCGGTAATCTGGTCACCGGCCCGGACGGTCCGATCAACGAGATCGACGCGACCACGATCGAGATCGGCGAGCCCGTCCACGTCGTCTTCGCGACCATCGAAGACATCGCACTCCCCCGCTGGATCCGGAACTAGCCGACGCCGTCGCGGCCGGACGCGCAGAGGCCCGGCCGTTCGGCCGGGCCACTGGCTTGTCCTCGACGGTCGATGGGGGGATCGACCGGAGCGACGATCCGATCAGGCGTTCAGGCCGCCCTGCTGGTCGGGTGGTCTTCACGCCCACGGAGCTCACCGAGCGTGCGCTCCCACCGGAGCTGACGCTCGATCCACCGCCGGGCGTCGCGCTGACTCGTCTTGGCCGGCAGGCCGGTGGTGCGTTCTGCGCTCACCGCGACGTTCATGGAGACCACCTACACTTGACGTTGGAACATTGAGAGTAAACACTCTCAGTGCAGGTAGTGTCAAGTATCGTGACGACCGTCACAGGGAACTGCGGGGCCGGGCCTGCCGGCGCATCAGACCTCGACGGCGAGAGGCGAGCGGTCCGTGAGCGAATGGCGAATCGACGACCTGGCCCGCGAGGCCGACATCACCGTCGACACCATCCGCTTCTACCACCGCGAAGGCCTCTTGCCGGCCGGCGAGCGGGCCGGCCGGTCCAAGATCTACTGCCAGGACCACCTCGACCGCATCAACCAGATCCGCGATCTGCAAGCCCGCCGCTTCTCGCTGGCCGCGATCAAGGCCCTGCTCGACTCCGAGCGCCAAGATCTCCTCGACGGGATCTTTGCCGGAGAGGGTGGGCACTCCTACTCACTGGACGATCTGATCGAACGTACCGGCCTCGACCCGGATCTGATCGGGCGACTCCGGGGCGTCGGGCTCCTGCGCGACCCGGCTGCGTTCGGCCGTGACGCGTACGACGCGACCGATCTCGAAATGTTGCGCGCCGTGGGCGAACTCCACCAGGCCGGACTGCCTGCGGATGTCATCGTCGAACTCGTCTCGATCTACGTCACCGGCGTCGAGGCAATGCAGTCCCAGGTGCTCGAGTTGTTCTCCGGCACTCGGGGTCCGGCGTGGAACGAGGAGACCCTCGCCAGCTTCCAACGTCAGGCAGCATCCTCGGCCGGCCAACTGCTCCCCCTGGTGACCCGCATCGTGGAGTACGTCCACCAACGCACCCTCCAGCGACTCACCCTCGGGGCGATCCACCACAATTCCTGAGCCGTCGGGACTCCGCGCCAGTCACGCGCACCGCCCCGACCCACGACTCCGGCTCCGGACCGCGGGCGCAGCGGCTCAGACACTCCGGCACATCCTGAGCCGCCGGGACTCCGCGCCAGTCACGCGCACCGCCCCGACCCACGACTCCGGCTCCGGACCGCGGGCGCAGCGGCTCGGACACTCCGGCACATCCTGAGCCGTCGGGACTCCGCGCCAGTCACGCGCACCGCCCCGACCCACGACTCCGGATGCGGGTCCGTCTGAAGGGTCGCGTGGGTCCGGATACGCTCCCGGCGGTGCCGGAACCAAACATCTCGTTGCTCGACGGCGTCGTGGTCGCGGACCTCACTGGAGCACCCGGGGCCATGGCGGCACGCATGCTCGCCGACCTCGGCGCCGAGGTCGTGCGACCGGCGGGCCCGGCCGGCGACGCACTCCAGAAGCTTCCCCACCGTGAGGCGGCCTGGACCCGCGGGGTCAGCATCCTGTCGGTGAAGGGGTCCGACGACACCGCGTTCGATGAACTCCTCGGCCGCGCCGCGATCGTGCTCGATACGCCCGGCGAGCCCGGCGCCTGGACGGTGGACCCGAGCCGGGCGCCCCAGGCCAGCTGGGTCAGTCTGACCCCGTTCGGACTCGACGGCCCCCGGGCACATTGGCGGGCGTCCAACTTCGGCGTCATGGCGGCGAGCGGCAACATGTACTGCACCGGCGACCCCGACCGAGCGCCGGTCCGCTGCGCCGAACCCACCGCCTACGCGCACGCGGCGGCCGAAACCGCGTTCGCAGCCCTCACCGGTCTGGCAAGCAGGCGACCGCAGCGGATCGACGTCGCGGCGCAGGAAGTCGTCGCGATCGCCAACATGGCGACCCCGGCCCGGTACCCCATCACCGGATTCCGGGGGCAGCGTCGCGGCGCCAACATCGGCCGAACGCGCGAGATCTGGCCGACCCTCGACGGGTTCGTCTCGTTCGGGCTGCGCGGCGGCAAGGCCCGGGTGCCGAGCCTCGAGACGCTGACGCGCCTCGTCGACACCGACACGATGCGCGCCATGGACTGGTCGACCTTCGCCCCGAACACCGCGGACGCCGACACGTTGCACGCGGTCGAAACCGACGTGGCCGCCTTCTTCGCCCGCCACACCATGCGCGAGCTGTACGCGATTGCGTGTGAGACCAACCTGATGCTGGCGCCGATCAACTCACCCGCGGAGATCCTCGCCAGTGAGCAACTCGCCGCCCGCGGCTTCTGGACCACCCTCGCCGACGGCCGCCGCCTCCCCCATTCCTTCCTCACCATCACCGCCGGCCCTCCGCCTTCCACCTCCACCCCCGCCCCTCCGAGCGCCGCCACCACTTCGCCGGGCAGAGGAGCCTGGGCCGGTACCAACATCCTCGAACTCGGCTCCGGCGCGGCGGGCCCGATCGGCACGCGCTACTTCGCCGAGCACGGTGCCACAGTGTTGCGGATCGAATCCGCGAGCCGACCGGACTTCCTGCGCGTCTACGCACTCGGTCCGGACAACCCGCACGGGCTCGAGGGCGCGCCGATGTTCGACGGCCTCAACCCCGCCAAGCGCGACGTCCTGTTCAACCTGAAGGACCCCAGGGCAGTCGAGTTGGTGCGACGACTCGTGATCGACTGGGCTGACGCGGTGGCCGAGAACTTCGCGCCACGCGCGATGCGTGGGTTCGGACTCGACTACGACTCGCTCGTGGCGGACAAGCCGGACCTCGTGATGGTCTCGGCCTGCCTCAACGGTCAGACCGGCCCGCACAAGAACTACCCCGGATTCGGGGGTCAGGGCTCCGCGCTCGCGGGCTACAACTTCCTGACCGGCTGGCCCGACCGCGAGCCCGTCGGGCCCCACGGCACGATCACGGACTCTCCGCGCCCCGCTTCGTCGCGACCGCGTTGGCCGCGGGGCTCCTGCACCGCCGCGCGACCGGACAGGGGTGTCACCTCGACGTGAGTCAGGTCGAGGCAGCGATCTATTCGCTGACGCCGTGGCTCCTCGAGTTCCAGACGACGGGCGTGGCGCGGGGACGGTCCGGCAACGCCGATCCGGATGCGGCGCTCCACGACGTGTTCCGCTGCGCAGACGACGGCGACGTCAGTGACCGATGGGTTGCGATCGCAGCGTGGACCGCCGAGGAGCTCGCCACGCTCCATGCGGTGACCGGTTCCGATGTCGCCGCCTACACGGCCGGCCGCTCGGCACTCACCGTGGCCGAGGAGCTACAAGCGGCCGGCATCGAGGCGGTACCGGTGCAGGACTTCGGCGATCAGCACTCCGACCCCCAGCTCGCGCACCGGGGCCACTTCGTGCCGCTGACCCACCCGTTCCTGGGCGCAGGCTTCTACGAGCGCAACGGCTTCCGCCTCTCCGACGCGCCTGGCGGCTACGACCGTCCTGGGCCCACACTGGGTCAGGACCAGGACTGGGTGCTCGGCGAACTCCTCGGCCTGGACGCCGAGGAACAAGCCGCGCTGGCCGTCGACGGCGCGTTCGACTGACCGGGCACCGACCCGGCGGCCTGGCCACGGGCCGGGGGCGTAGCCTGGGGGTCATGACGGCGGTGCACCTCCACGACGCCATCGACCTGCCAACCATCGACCTCGACGCGGCCGACGACACCGCCGGCACCTCGCATCTCGGCGGGCACCGGCGCAGCTTCGACGAGCGCTACGCGCAGCTCGCGTTCGGCCTGGGGACCGTCCCCCGCCGGGCGCAGGCCGACGACCCGTGGTGGGAAACCGCGCCCGGCGTCCTCGGGATCCTCGCAGTCGTGATCGGGCTCCTGCTCCTCGCCAGCTGACGTCCGACCAGCTAGGCGGGCATGCAGGACCCGCCGTCGACGCAGATCGTCTGGCCGGTCACGAGCTTCGCGTCGTCCGAGGCGAAGAACACCGCGGTCCCGGCGAGGTCCTCGGGCTCGAGGGTCTGCTTCATCGCCGACATCATCGGGATCATGCCGATGTACTCCTCGGGGACGATCTTCTTGGTCGCTTCGGTCATCGTCACACCGGGTGCGATGCAGTTCACTGTCACGTTGTACTGGCCGAGTTGGCTCGCCAAGAACTTCGTGAGCCCGACCACACCCCACTTGGTCTGGCTGTAGGTGAACGCGCCGAGTTCCTCGAACGGACCGGTCGGCGTCATGTTGTACATGTATGCGGCACCTGAGGACTGGTTGATGATTCGGCCCCAGCGCTGTTCGACCATGACCGGCGAACACGCACGCGCCATCAACCATGCACCGTGCAGGTTCACCTGGAACACCCGTTGGAGATACTCGTAGTCGTTGCGTTCGTTCTCGATGTCGTAGTACAGCGCCGCGTTGTTGACGAGGATGTCCAGCCCACCGAAGTGCTCGACGGTCGCCACCGCACACGCCTGGGCCGATGCTTCATCCGAGATGTCGGTCCGCACGAACGTGGACTCGCCGAGCCCGTCGAGCACCGTCATGGCGCGCGCGGCACGATCCTCGTCGATCTCGGCAACGACGACCTTCGCGCCCTCGGCGAGAAAGCGCTCGGCGTAGGCGAGGCCGATCCCTTGCCCGGCACCCGTGATGATCGCCACCTTGTCCTGTAGCCGTCCCACGGGGCGCTCCTACTTGTGTTGTCGGGCGATGAGGTTGAACTGTTCGGTCACGACCGGATCTCCGGACTCGGCGTCGGTCCACTCGGTCCGAATCACGATGAAAGTCATCGACGCGCGCTCGGAGTCCTTCTCGTAGACGTCGACCACGCGGCCCTCGCCGGCCAACACGTCGCCGACGACGACCGGGCGGTGATAGGTGAACTCCTGCTCCCCGTGCAACACCAACGCGCCCTGGGCGTGCAGCGCGCCCATCGCCGCGTGCATCGGGTTGACCCCGCCCGTCGGATCCGCCGGTTGATCCTCGGTGAACGCACCCCAGAAGCCCATGGCGAAGGTGAACGTCGGCGGCGCCGGGACATCCGAGAAACCGGCGGCCTCGGCCGCACGCCCGTCGTGGTACACGGGATTCGGATCCTGGACCGCGTTCGCAAAGGCGGCGACGGGACCGCGCTCGACGGTCACCCGCCAGGCTCCCGTCGGCTTCCCGATGATGCTCGTATCCATCCGTCCCACTCTCGTCGCGGCCCACAACACGCCTTGGCCGGTCCGGATCCGGGTTCGCTACTGTGACGCCGACGTCAGTTTCTCGGTCGGGGAAGGAACGCGCAAATGGGGATGCTCGATGGCAAGGTCGCGATCGTGACCGGTGCCGGCAACGGCGTCGGCCGCGGCGAGGCGGTGCTGCTCGCGTCCCACGGTGCGAAGGTGGTCGTCAACGACGTGGGTTCGTCGGTCGACGGTGCCGAGTCCGGAGCCAAGGTTGCCGACGAGGTCGTCGACGTCATCACGAAGGCCGGCGGCGAAGCCGTCGCCAACCACGATTCGGTGGCCGACTTCGATGGCGCCGCCAACATCGTGAAGACCGCGATCGACTCCTTCGGTCGACTGGACGTCCTCGTGAACAATGCAGGCATCCTGCGGGACAAGATGATGTTCTCGATGAGTCCCGAGGACTTCGATGCGGTGGTCAAGGTCCACATGTACGGCTCGTTCAACACGATGCGGCACGCCTCCGCGTACTGGCGCCAGGAGTCCAAGGACGGACGGCAACCGTCAGCCTCGATCATCAACACCGTGTCGTCGGCCGGCCTCCAGGGCCAGGCCAGCCAGATCAACTACGGCGCAGCCAAGGCGGGCATCGCCGCAATGACGATCATCGCGAGTCTCGAACTCGGTCGCTACGGCGTGCGGGCCAACTGCGTCGGCCCCGGCGGGTTCACGCGGATGGTCGGCCAGGCCATGCCGGGCATCGAACTGAAACCCGCCGACGAGTACGAGGAGTTCACGCCGATGAACCCAGGGAACTCCGCCCCGGCCGTCGTCTGGTTGGCGTCGGACGACTCCAAGCCGGTGACCGGGCAGGTCCTGCGCATGGTGGGCAACTCGCTCTGCGTCTACCGGCCGTGGGAGATGGGCGAAGAATTCTTCGCCACCGATCAGGACGGCGAGGCCGCGCAATGGGATCCGTCCGACGTCGGACGGATTCTCGGCCGGTACCACTTCGGGACGATGAATCCGGGCATCGACGCACAGCGGCGCAGGTAGACACCAGTGACCTTCTCCACCGACTTCGAAACCATCACCTACGCAGAACGCAACGGGGTCGCGTACGTCACGCTGAACCGCCCCGAACGCCACAACGCGTTCAACTCGCTGATGCAGCGAGAGGTCCACGGGCTGTGGCGCAGCCTGCGCCGCCATGATGACGTCCGCTGCGTGGTGCTCACCGGCGCGGGCGAGAAGGCGTTCTGCACCGGCATCGACCGGATGGAACAGATGGGCGGCGACACCGATGCCACAACCGACGACGACGTCGTCGGTTCGGGCTCGACCCCGTTCATGTTCAACGACCCAGGCGACTACCTCGGCCCGAAGTCCTCGGACCTCTGGAAGCCCGTCATCGCCGCGGTCAACGGCATGGCGTGCGGCGGCGCGTTCTACATGCTCGGCGAGGTCGAGTTCATCATCGCCGCCGAGCACGCCACGTTCTTCGACCCCCACGTCACCTACGGCATGACCGCATCCTTCGAGCCGATCCACATGTCGGGTGCGATGCCCTTCAACGAGATCATGCGGCTGTCACTCCTCGGCAACCACGAGCGCATGTCCGCGTCGCGGGCCCACCAGATCGGCCTCGTCTCGGAGGTCGCACCTGCCGCAGAACTCATGGACCGGGCCATCTGGGCCGCCGAGGCAATCGCCTCCGCCCCGGCTCTCGCGGTCGAGGGCACCGTCCGCGCCTTGTGGGGCGCGCGGGAACACGGGTCGCGCGAGGCCTTGCGCCTGGGTTACGCCTACGTCGCGATGGGCACCAGCCAGGAGTCCATCGCCGAAGGTCAGCAGGCCTTCGAGTCCGGGAAACGAATCGAGTGGAGACTCCGGTGAGTTCGAGGGTCGCGATTGTCGGCGCGGCGTTGTCGGACTGTGGGCGGGTCGACACCAAGTCACCATTCGAACTGCACTACCAGGCCGCGTCCCGCGCCATCGCCGACGCCGGGCTCACCAAAGAAGACATCGACGGCCTCGGTTCGACCGGGACGGGGCTGATCGCGCCGGTGGAGATCGCGGAGTATCTCGGCCTGCGCCCCACCTGGATCGACGGCACCGGCGTGGGTGGCGCCGCCTGGGTCGTCATGGCCGAGCACGCGGTCGAGGCGATCCGTGCCGGCCATGCCGAGGTGATCGTGCTCGTCTACGGCTCGACCACCCGGGCGGACCTCAAGGCCAGGCGGCGCACGGCGAACCTCAACTTCGGCGCACGCGGCCCGGTGCAGTTCGATGCGCCCTACGGGCATGCCCTCATCGCCAAGTACGCGATGGCGACCCGTCGGCACATGTACGAGTACGGCACCACGATGGAACAACTCGCCGAGATCGCAGTCAGCACGCGCTTCAACGCTGGGTTCAATCCCGATGCCTACTACCGTGACCCGATCACGATCGAAGACGTGCAGTCCTCCGCCATGATCGCGGACCCGCTCACGAAGCTGCACTGCTGCATCCGTTCGGACGGCGGGGGTGCGATCGTGCTCACCTCGGAGGAACGCGCCCGCGACCTCCCGAACGCCCCCGTGTTGGTCCTCGGCTCCGGCTCGACATCGAGCCACACGACCATGAGCGAGTGGGAGGACTTCACCCTTTCGCCCGCCGCCCGTTCGGGCCGGCTCGCGTTCGAGCGTGCCGGTCTCAGCCCTGCGGACGTCGACATCTGTCAGATCTACGACGCGTTCACCTCGATGGTGCTGATGTCGCTCGAGGCCCTCGGGTTCTGCGAGATCGGCGAGGGTGGGCCGTTCGTTGCGGACGGCCGGCTCCGAGTCGGCGGAGCGCTGCCCACCAACACCGATGGGGGCGGACTCTCCGCCTGCCACCCGGGCATGCGCGGCATGTTCCTGATGGTCGAGGCCGTGCGCCAACTCCGGGGCGAGGCGGGCGACCGCCAAGTCCCCGATGCGCGGGTCGCGTGCGTGAACGGAACCGGTGGATGGTTCTCGGCGACGTCGACGTTGTTACTCGGGACGGATTAGACCGTTCCACTCGTTCTCGGCGAGATGGGTGAACGCCGCGACCCCGAGCCGATCAACCGCCGGGTCCGCGACCTGGTGTTTCCTCCAGGCCCGGATCACCACGCCGCAGCGCCGCCGTTCCATCGCCGCCCGGAGACACTGCGGGGATTCGACTCGCGAGCTCCTCGATCGCCGCCGCACACTCGACGGCGAGTCCACCGAGCAGGTCTTCCTTGTTCGCGAAGTACAGGTAGAACGTTCCGTAGGACGTCCGCGCCGCCCGCACGATGTCGTCGACCCGCGCCTCTTGGTAGCCGCGCCGAGCAAAGACCCGGAGCCCCGCATCGGCAAGCTTGCGTCGGGTCTTGCGACCCTGGGCGCGGAGTTCACGATCCCGCGCCGTCGCGGGCTCCGAGGAGCGGGAGGCCGAGTTGTGCGATCCTTCCGCCATGCTCCCCCGCATCGCGCGCGACGCCGCTCGCCGGTTCGGCGATGCTACCGCCTACGTCACCCCGGACGGCTGGACGTTGACGTTCGCCGAGCTCGACCGGATCACCGATCGCGTGGCTGCAGGACTGAAGGCACGGGGGATCGATGCGGGCGACGTCGTCGCCCTCGTCCTGCCCCCGGGTCCGGAGTACTTGATGGCCTACGTCGCCGCCGCCAAGGTCGGCGCGATCACCACCGGCATCAACGATCGCCTCGCCGCGACCGAGCGCGACGCAGTGTTGACGATCGCGGCGCCTTCACTCGTGCTCGCCGCGCCCGGGCTCGCCCCCTCCGACGAGACCCTCCACGCAGTCGAGGTCAGCCCGGCAGACCATTCCGCGGCGGTACTCGCCGACCTCCACGACACACGCACCGTGGCTGCGTTGCCCGACGATTTGAACCGTCCCGTCGCGATCGTCTTCACCTCGGGCACCACGGGCACCCCGAAGGGCGCGCTCTACCGCAACCGTCAACTCGAGTTCATCACCGCCACCGATGTCGGCGATCGCTGGGGTGGCGGCGGCCGCACGGTGACCGGCACGTCGTTCGCCCACCTCGGCTTCATGACCAAGTTGCCCGGCAACCTGATGCGGGGCGGCACCACGTTCATGATGCGCCGATGGCGCGCCGCGGACGCGCTGGCGCTCGTCAGCCGCGAGAAGATGACGACCATGGCCGGAGTCCCCACCCAGTTCGCGCTGATGCTCGCCGAGACGGACTTCGACACCTACGACCTCGATTCGGTCCGATACCTCATCGCCGGCGGCGGTCCCGTCACCCCGGGCCTCGCCGAGGAAGCCCGCCGGCGTTTCGGCGCCGCGCTCGCGACCCGCTATTCGTGCACCGAGGCGGGCATCGGCCTCGGCACCGCGTTCGACGATCCGGAGGAGGACGCGGTCGTCAGCGTGGGGCGACCGCACCCCAGCGTCGATCTCGCGGTGCTCGACGACGACGACCGGCCGGTGCCCCCCGGCACGGTCGGGCACGTCTGTCTCCGGTCGCCGGCCACGATGAGCGAGTACTGGCGTGACCCCGCGGGCACGGCCGCGGCGTTCACCCCGGCCGGGCACGTACGCACGGGCGACCTCGGGTGGGTCGACGACGCCGGCCGGCTCCGACTCGTCGGGCGCGGCAAGGAGATGTATGTGCGGGGTGGGTACAACGTCTACCCGGTCGAGATCGAGGCGGTGCTCTCCACCCACCCTGACGTCGCAGCCATCGCCGTCGTACCCAGTGACGATTCGGTCATGGGCGAGATCGGCGTCGCCGTCGTGGTCGAACGAACCACGGGCGCCGTATCACTCGATGCACTTCGCACCTTCGCCGCCGAATCCCTGGCGCGCTACAAGTTGCCGGAGGCGCTCATCACGCGCCCGAGCCTGCCTCTGACCGCGGGTGAAAAGGTCGACCGGGTCGCACTGTCTGCAATCGTCGCCGAGGCTCGCGACCGCGACCACTCCGGCCGGTAGGGTCCGAGCCCGATGGAACTGGATCTGGACCCGGACCAAGAAGCACTGCGCGACTCCGTGCGGGCATTTCTCGACGCGCAATGTCCGGTCGCGCGCCGTCCGCGCCGTCGTGGAGGCGCGGCTCGCCGGCGAAGCCGCGGACACCACGGGCTTGGCCGAGCACATGCGCGACCTCGGGTGGCCCGCACTCAACGCGCCGGAGACTGCCGGCGGGCTGGGACTCGGACCGATCGAGGTCGGGCTGCTGGCCGAAGAACTCGGCCGGGCCCTCGCCCCCGGATCACTCCTCGCGACCGTGACGCAGTACGTCCCGGCCGTACTGGAACTCGGGACGACCACCCAGATCTCCACCCTGCTCGGGCCCATCACCGCTGGTGCCGCGCCCGGCACATTGGCGATCGTGGAACCGGACGGGTCGGTCGATCCGGTACGTACCTCGGTGGTCGCGACGCCGCAGAGCAACGGCTACCGCCTCACGGGCAGCAAGGCGTTCGTCGTGGAGCCGGAATCTGGCGGATCACTCGTGGTCGTCGCGCGCGTGGCCGGCACCGAGGGCGAGAGCGGAGTAGGCGCGTTCGCTGTCGACACCGACGCGACGACGATCGTCCCGCTGGATGCCGTCGACCCGAGCCGTCGGTTGGCGACGGTCGAGTGCGACGGGGTCGCGGTCGGAGCCGACGCACTGCTCGGCACCCCGGGACCCGCAACGGTCGCAGGGGTCCGACGGGCAGTGGAACACGCGACGCTCGGGATGGCACTCGACGCGGTCGGCGCCGCGGAGGCGCTCTTCGACCGCTCCCTGGAATACGTGAAGCAACGAGAGCAGTTCGGCGTGCCGATTGGTTCGTTCCAGGCGACGAAGCACAAGTTCGCCGACATGGTGATCCTCGTGGAACGCGCCCGGGCCCTCGGGTACTTCGCGGCGCTGACCCTGGCCGAGGACGACGATCGCCGGCACCGCGCCGTCGCGATGGCCAAAGCGGCGGCCGGCGACGCCGCGGTCCGGATCGCCCAGGAAGGCATCCAGACCCACGGCGGCATCGGCTACACGTGGGAGTCGGACGTCCACCTCTTCGTCCGCCGACTGGAGTCTGACGCCGTGCTGTTCGGCACCGCGGACCAGCATCGGCAGACCGTCGCCGACCTCCTCGGCGTCTGAACGCGCTTCGGCCCGACCGAAGCCGGGCCGAACGCACATGCAGGGAACTGAATCGGGTCAGCCGAGCGCGACCGAGTACAGCACGAGCATGACCGCCGCGTAGATGAACCCGGTCCAGACCGCGTTCTGGTGGGTGTCGTAGAAGACGTTGGTCCCGCCGGGCTTGAAGCCGCCGATGACACCGAGCGCGTTCAACTCGAAGAAGATGAAGATCACTCCCGTGATCGCCCAGTAGAGCGCCCGGTGGCTCCCGGTCAGGTTCAGCGAGTCGACCGGGAAGTGGGAGGTGCCGACCATGAAGATGAGCAAGGGCAGGGAGAAGATCGTGTTCATGCGGGACGCCAGGAGCGCGGCGCGGCCGGCCGCGGCCGCCTCGGGATCCGCCTCACCGCCCGCCTGGACGTTGCGAGCACTCGCGATCACGATCTTCTGTTTTCGCCAGATGATCCCCCACACGTTCAGGAACATCGTGATCCCGAACAACATGCCGGTGGCGATCGCGATCCCCGGTCCCGACTTGAAGTACTCCATGTCGTCGAGCTGCCGCTGGAAGATCAGCAACAGGACGCCGGTCGCGAAGGTGGCCGCGGCGGCCCAGCGGAACCACCAGAGTGCCCGGCTCGCGATCTTGTCGATCGCGTTGGTGCGAGCTGCCGCCTCCATCTCGCCGAACGCCGGTACCTGTACCAGGTTGAAGTAGTAGAGCAGGCCGATCCAGGTGATCCCGACGACCACATGGCCCCACCGCGAGAGGAACGCGAAGCCGTCCCTGGAAAAGATGTCGAGTGCTGCGCCGATCATGCCGGCAACCCCCCTGAAGTGGAAATGTCGAGCCGCGGGACCGTACCACCGACACGCCGCGAACGGTGAGGGAACTGTCAGAGGCGGGCGGCGCCATCACCGGCGTGACCCAGCTCGATGGCACGGAGTCGACCCCCGTCCAGTTCGACGGTGGTCCGGGAGCAGTGTCCCGGTGCAAAGCACACGACCCGGTCATCGTCGGTCGCCGCGCCCGACGACCGCGTTGATGGCCAGGAAGTGGGTCACCACGACCGAGTCCTCCCGGAGTGCGCGAATGGCGCCAAGCACCCGATCACGAAAGGGTCCGATGACGTCGGCGTATTCCGCGCCGCGGCCGGCCATCATCGATCGGAGCCACTCCTGGTGATCCAGCCCGAGATCCGGCGGGGCCGCCAGCTCCCCGACGCCCGGCTCGATCCGCGGCGCGACCGCCCACGTCTCCAGCAGCGGTGCCGCCGTCTCGAGGGTTCGGCGCATCGGCGACACCACGACCGGGCAGGGTCCGATCGGTGCCAGTGCCGCCGCGGTCGCGACCGCCTGTTCCTGGCCCCGGGCGTCGAGCCCCGGATCCGGGTCCTGGCCCCACGCCCCCGCCGGCTTGCCGTGGCGGACCAACGTGAGCCGGATGGTCACAGGGGCGCGCCGGGATCAGCCGATCCGTAGCCCGGCGAACCGGCTTCGGCCCACTCGCTGATGAACGCGAAGAACTTCTCACCGAACGGGTCGTCGCCGAGCAGCGGCAGGGTGCCGCGACGGATCGTCCAGTCCATCGGCGCCAACGCCGCGGCCCGGGCCAGATGAGAGGCGGCGGCGTCGGTTCGACCCTCCCGCATCAGATGAGCGCCGACCCGCCGTTCCAGGCGCGCCAGCTGTTCGTCGTCGGTGGGCAGCATGACCGCTTCGTGACCCGACGGTGGAGGCAGCGTTCCCTCCCGAACCCAGGCGCGGAGTTGTGCGTGGTGCACCGAGGAATCGACGTTGGTGAAGTCGTGGAACATGTCGTCGCCCGGCGCGATCACCGGCGAGCGGGCGATGCGATCGTCCTCGTCGATCCAGACGACGCTCGGAACGTTGAAAATGCCGTACAACTCACCGAGCAGGATCTCCCGGTCCAGCAGCATCGGGAACGTCGGCGACGGATCGGCGGCATCCGCCCACTCCTGGGCCGCAGCCACGGAGTCGTCGAACGAGACGCCGACGATGCTCAGTCCCTCGGGACCGAGTTCTTCACTGAGACGCTGCCAGACCGGCAGGTCGTAACGACAACCTCACCAGGACGACCAGGCGAGCAACAGCTTCTTGCGCCGACCCAACGACGAGAAGGTGAACGATCCACCGTCGAGCTGCGGCAACGTGAAGTCGGGGGCCACGCCCGACTCGATCGGACCCCGGCGCGTCTTCGGCCGGCGCACCCAACACGACGACGCCCTCAGCCGCGTCTACGACCGCCGGGAGTCCGAGCGCGGTCGCCACTCGGGCGATGTCCACCCCTCCGTCGACGTCGAGCGCGTCGTCGCGCACCGGGACGCACATCTCATCGCGGCAGAGCCCTTCCGGCTTGCGGCTCCAACCGGTGAGTGACTCGAGCGCGGCCGGCTCCAGCACGATGCGGTCACCGGACACGGATCCGGCGGCCGCGCGCGGGCCGTGTTCGGCGTCGAGGAAGGTCACGGAGGTCATCGCCGCACTCTAGGCAACGGATGGACAGCTCCTCGCCGCCGCGCGCCGGGCGAGCCGGTACGGTGCGCAGGATGCGACGCACGGGGCTGCTCCTCGCGGTTCTCATCCTCATCGGGACCGTGTGCAGTAGCGACCAGACAGCTGACGGGCAGGGTCGCTCGACTCGCACGGAGACGATACGCGTCGTCAATCAGAACCTGCTCCACGGCACTGCCTGCGCCGCCGACAGCAACCGGTGTGACCTCCCGGGGCGCGTGGCATTGTTCCTGCGCCAGTTGGCGGGCGCCGGGTGTCCCGAGATCGTGGCCGTCGAGGAAGCGAACGAGACGACCGTCGCGGCGCTTCGTCCCGGCCTCGACCGCTGCGGATACACGATGGTGTGGGACGAGGACCCGGGCCAGGATCGGGAGGTCGTCCTCACCACGCTGCCGGTGCGTGGGAGCGAACGGCTTCGGCTCGCGGGACCGTTGCGGTCGGCCTACCGCGTGCACCTCGGCTCTCCGGCCGGGCCGATCCAACTGGTTGCGACCCATCTCGCGAGCAGCAGCGACAATCGCCCCTGCGATGCCGCCACGTGCCCGCCTCCTTGTCGCGCCGGCGACACCGTGCAGACGTGCCAGGCCCGCCAGGTCGTCGACACACTCGAAGCAGACCCGCCCGGTCCGCACACCGTCACCATCGTGACGGGCGACCTCAACGCGCAGCCCGGTGAGCCCACCATCACCACGCTCACCGATGCCGGCTACATCGATTCGCACCTCGCCGTCGGCAACACCGAGTGCGACCCGGCGACCGGAGCCGGGTGCACCAGCGGTCGCATCGACGATGCCCTCACCGACATGACCAACGCCGAGAGCAAGCAGACCGAGCGGATCGACTACGTCCTGCTCGCACCGATCGAGCGCTGTGAGACCGTGCAACCCACTGGCGTGTTCGAAGCGCACGGCGGCCCCGTGGACCAAGCCGATGGCCTGGTCTTTCCCGCCGACCACAGCGCGGTCGAAGCCACCGTCGCATGCCGGACGACCCCCGCCGACCGCGCCGCGGGGCGCGGGAGTCTGGGCATCGTGTCGACGACGACCACCTTCGCCGGCGATCGCAATTACCGATGACGTTCGTGACGCCGTCGCCGCCGCGTACTCCGGCCTCTTCGATGCTGACCCCGACCCGGACGCGCAGCTCGCCCATCTCGAGAACGGTGACGCGCTGCGCGATTCCTTCCTCGCGCGCAAGGAATCCGTCGGACCGCTGGCCGACCAATCGTCGGTCCGGATCGACTCGTTCGATCGCGCCACCACCGACACCGTCGATGTGACCTTCTCGATCCTGCTCGACGGGGCCGTCGTCCTCGACGCGCTGCCCGGCCAGGCCAAGCTCGTCGACGGCCGCTGGCTCGTCACGACCACGTCCTATTGCCAAGTCGCCACCCTCGGGGTCGACGACATCCCGGAGGCTTGTCGGTGACGACACACCCTGACCGCACCCAACTTCGCGAACGGACCGCGCACCGCCGGGACCCACGACTCCGGCTTGAGGCCGCGGGCAGAGCCGTCAGATGAGCACCCACTACCGGACGTGTCCGTTGTGCGAGGCGATGTGCGGCCTCGAGATCCGGGTGACCGACGGGACCGTCGACCGCATTCGCGGGGACCGCGACGACGTGTGGTCCAAGGGCTACCTCTGCCCGAAGGGCACTGCGCTCGGTCACCTCCACCACGACCCGGACCGCATCCGTGAACCGATGGTCCGCACCGGCGATCGTTGGGAGGAGGTGAGCTGGGAAGCGGCGTTCGCGCGCTGCGACGAACTACTCGCGGGTGTCCTCGCGGAGCACGGCAAGGACGCCGTGAGCTGCTACATCGGCAATCCGACCGCCCACAACTTCTCGCTCGGTCGCTACGTCGGACTCTTCATCGGGCTGGCCGCGCTCCCCGTCGTGTACTCCGCGGGCACCGTGGACCAATGGCCGAAGAACCTCACCGCCGCGCTCATGTACGGCGGCATGTGGGACATCCCGACACCCGACGTTCCCCGGACGGACTACTGGATGATCCTCGGCGGGAACCCCCAGGCTTCGCAGGGGTCGCTCCTCGCCTGCGCGGACATCCTCGGCGAGCTCGAGGGCATCCGCGAGCGTGGCGGCAAGGTCGTGGTGGTCGACCCGCGCCGCACCGAGACCGCCACCCGGGCGGACGAGTGGGTGCCGATCCTGCCGGGGACCGACGCCGCGTTCCTGCTCGCGATGGTGCACATCCTGTTCGCCGACGACCTCGTCGACCTCGGTGACGTCGCGGACCTCATCCACGGGCTCGACGCCGTCGCGCGCCGCGGCGGCCGAGTTCACGCCCGAACTGGTCGAGGCGACCTGTCGAATCCCGGCCGAGACCATCCGGCGGCTGGCCCACGAGTACGCGACGGCTCCGAGTGCTGCGGTCTACGGCCGCATCGGCACGTGCAACCAGGAGTTCGGCACGCTCGCTTCGTGGCTCGTGGACGTGGTCAACATCCTCACCGGGAACTTCGACCGGCCCGGCGGGATCATGTTCGGCAAGCCCATCGCGTGGGGCGTCAACTCGCTGCCGAACCCGGAACTCGAGCACGGCGTGCAACTGGGCAAGTGGCGGTCCCGCGGTACGCGGCATCCCCGAAGTACTCGGCCAGGTCCCCGTCTCGTGTCTGCCCGAGGAGATCGACACCCCCGGCCCGGGCCAGATCCGCGCCCTCATCACGATCGCCGGGAACCCCGTTATCAGCGCCCCGGGCGCGGGACGGCTCGACGACGCCCTCGCCACCCTCGACTGCATGATCAGCATCGACAACGCCTTGAACGAGACCACGCGCCACGCGCACGTTCTACTGCCCGGCCTCTCGGCGCTCGAACAGCATCACTTCGACGACTTGATCCCGATGTGGCAGGTCCGGAGCGCGGCACGGTTCTCTGAGCCGGTCTTCGATCCAGGCGACCGGCCCCACGAATGGGAGATCCTCACCCGCCTCGGTGCGATGTGCGCTGGGATTCGGAACGCGGACATCGACGTCGACACCTTCGACGACGGGTTCTTCGACGCATTGGCCGCGGCCAAGGGCGCCGACCCCGCGGTCGCCCGCGCCGGTTCACCCGGCCGGGGACCGCTGCGCCTGCTCGACCTCCAGATCCGGACCGGACCCTGGGGCGACCGCTACGGCGAGGTGCCCGACGGTCTCAGTCTCGAGTCGTTCCGGGCCGCGCCGCACGGAATCGACATGGGTCCGTTGGTACCCCGAATCCGCGAGGTCCTTTCGACGCCGTCCGGGCGCATCGAGCTCGCGCCCGAGGTCGTACTCGCCGACCTTCCACCGGCTTCGGGACCGGCTGGACCGGGCACCGAGCGGACTGCTGCTCACTTCCCGCCGCCACCTGCGGTCGAACAACTCGTGGATGCACAACGTCAAGGTGCTCGTGAAGGGCAAGGACCGCTGCACGTTGCTGATCCACCCCGACGACGCGGTCGTCGCGGGGGTCGAGGACGGCGGCGTGGCCCGGGTCCGATCCGTCGCGGGTGAGGTGGAGGTGCCCGTCGAGGTGAGCGACGAGATGATGGCGGGGGTGGTCTCGCTCCCCCACGGCTGGGGTCACGACAAGCTCGGCACCCGCCAGGCCGTCGCGCGCGAACACGCCGGGGTGAACAACAACCTGCTCGCGCCGCCGGACGACTACGACCCGCTCTCCAACAACGCGGCCGTCAACGGCATCGCCGTCGAAGTCTCGCGAGCCCCGTCCGCCTGACCACCCATCCCGAGCGATTGCCGGGTGAGGTACGTCTCCCGCCACCACTCCGACAAACTTCATGGTGGGGACGTGCAGGTCGAGGCGCGCCGGCCGACGACGCGACATGCTGTGCGGATGGAGATCCAGTTCATCGCCGGCTTCGCGCCGATCGTCCCCGACCCGGGCCCTGCCCACGCCTTCTACCGCGACACCTTGGGCCTGCCACTCGTCGCGAACCCGGGCAACGCCGACTACCTCGCGATGGACGGCTTCGACGGCGCGAAGCACTTCGGGGTTTGGCCGCTCGCCGACGCCGCGGAATCATGCTTCGGCGTCCGCGAGTGGCCCACGGATATCCCGACACCCCAGGCAACGGTCGAGTTCGAGGTCGCGACCGTGGAAGCCGTCGGCGAAGGGGCACGTGAGCTCGAGGCCGCCGGCCACACGTTGCTGCACGGCCAGCGGACCGAGCCCTGGGGTCAGGTCACGGCTCGGCTCCTCGGCCCGGAAGGGCTCCTGGTCGGACTCAGCTACGCACCCTGGTTCCACTGACGTGACTCGAGGGTTCGAGTACGCAAGATCGTTGCGGGCGACCGGCGGTACCCACCTGCATGCCTGATACCTCGCCGGCTCCGAGCTCCGACGCCCGTTACGACGACATCGGACGCGGCTACCGCACCCGCCGGCGGCCGGACCCGCGATGGGAGTCGGCGATCCACGCAGCGATCGGCAACGCCGGCACGGTGCTGAACGTCGGCGCCGGTACCGGTTCCTACGAGCCCACCGACCGGCCCGTGATCGCGCTCGAACCGTCGCGGGTCATGATCGGGCAACGGGCGCCAACCACGGCACCTGTCGTCCAAGGGGTGGCGGGTGCACTCCCGTTCGCCGATGGCACGTTCGACACCGCACTCGCCGTACTTACTGTGCACCACTGGCCCGACCCGGCACTCGGGCTCGCCGAACTCCAACGTGTCTCGCGCCGGCAGGTCGTCGTGACTTGGGATGCCGAAGTGGCCTCCGAGCGAATGTGGTTCCTCGCGGACTACCTCCCCGTCATCGGCGAACGAGAAGCGGGACTTGCGACACTGCGTACGATCCAACAGCTCCTCGGCGACACGACCACCCACCCGTTGCCGGTGCCGTTCGATTGCACCGACGGATTCTTCGGGGCCTACTGGCGGCGCCCCGAGGCATTCCTCGACCCGGACGTCCGCAGATCGATCTCGGCCCTCGCGCTGCTCGACGAACCAACGGTGCAGGCCGCAGTGACGCGGCTCCGGGCCGACCTCCACTCCGGCCGATGGCACGACCGGCATCAGGACCTCCTGACCCGCACCGACCTCGACCTCGGGTACCGCATCGTCGTCGCCGACTCGCGCGGCCAGACCCCAACGCTTGTCGGTTGAGGTGCGTCTCGCGTCACCGAGGCGACAGACCCTCGTGGTGCGGCGACCAGCTAGCCGCCGGTACCCGGCAGGCCCTGCCAGTTCGGCTGCGACGGATGCTCGGTCCCGGCGGGTCCGAGTCCGAACCCGAGGATCACGTTGCGCGTCGCGTCCACGATCACCGGGTTGTACGGCGATTCGGGGAACTCAGGCGGCGTCAACTTCGACACCCAGTAGTTCGTCCCGGTGGCGAACACGCCGGCGCCGCTCGGCGCGGTGTAGTACGTGACATCGGCGTAGGCCTTGCGCCCGCGACACACCACGGGTGAGTGGGCAACGATCTCCACGTTGTCGGGACCGCCCTGACCGCGGATGTACTGGTCGTATTCGGAGCCCACCAGGATTTCGATGTGTTCGCCGTCGGCGAGACCCGTCCCCGCCCAGATCCAGGAGTCGGCCTTGACCACGATCCCATCCGCGCGCACGGGGTTGCATTGGTACTGCTGGCCGATCAACGCCGCCTCCGGACGGTTCACCGGCGCGTCCCGGAAGCTGACCGTCGTCTGGGCCGGATCGGTCCGGCGCATCGGATCCGCGGTCGTGCGGTAGTTGACCATCCGCCGATCGGCACCCAGGTCCGACGGTTCGAGGCGGATCTGGCGGAACACGGCGTTCGCCCCGAGAAACGCCAGGTTCACTCCCTGATCGCGGGCCTGTTCGGCACCGTCGAACATCGCCTTCGACCAGTACTCGTCGTGACCGAGCGTGATGACCGCCTGGTGTTGCGTGAGGAGCTGCGGTCGCTGATGGAGGTCGACACTCGTGGCGTAGGTGACGTCGAGACCCCACTCCTCCATGCGCATCAGCGCCGCGAGTTCGTTGCCGAGAAAGTCGCCGGAACCGTCGGTGACGATGTCGTACGGACGGTCGAAAGACACGACCGTGGCGCGCTCGCCGCGCCCACCCGGACAGGCGTAGAGCGAACACCCGCCCCAGCGGTTGTAGGCCTGCCAAGTGGTCACCGCGTTGACGATCAGGTACGCGGCGGTGCTCGCGTCGTCGCGAACCGTGAGCGGCACCCAGCGCTGTTGGCCGGTCGACGCGATGAGCTTGAGGAGATACGAGCCGTCCGGCCATTCCTCGGTGATCGGGATCTCGGTCGACGGGTCCCAGCGCGCTTCGTAGGTGTTGGTCGCACTGGTCAACGTGGGGGCAGCCTGGACCTTCCCGGCCACCGGCTCCGACGTCCACACCAATCGCGCACCGGTCCCCTGGTACCACCCCATCCGGTAGGCCTCGATAGTGAAGGTCGGCGCGACCGTGGTGGCGTAGAGCACGAGTCGCTCGCCGCGCTGCGCGCTCGTGGCGTTCAGATACCCCTCGATGTCCTGCGCCCGACCGTCGTTGGTCAGGCGCCAGTTGGTGGTTCCCGGCTTCAGGTTCTCATCGACCGTGGCCCGGCTGAACGGCGCGGCCAACGGCCCGGGCACGGTGGTGGTGGTCGTCGTCGGAGGCTGCGTGCTCGGACCACGTCCAGCGGAGTCGTCGGAGCTCGACGCTCGGCCCCCCGTGAGTTGGGTGACCCCGACCACCACGACGACCGCCGCGACGACCGCCGCGACGCCCCCGAACACTCGACGCCGAATCGCGCGCTGGCGCGCGATTCGGCGCTCGCGCCGAGTCACCGGCAGATGCTCATCGAGGGACGCCACCGATCGAGCGTACCGACCTGGCCCGGCGACTCGACGCACCCACCGGACGCACACGTAAGGTCAGCGGCATGAACGCCGACGAGATCCTCGCACTCACCGACCAACTCATCGCCGACCACGACCCCGGCGACCAGTTCGCGTTCCGCGGCGCGCAGTTCGACCTTGGCTTGGCATGGGTGCACTTCCCGGAAGGCTGCGGCGGACTGGGCGCCGATGCCCAACTCCAACGCGTGGTCGCCGGCCGTCTCCAGGAGGCCGGCATCCAGTTCGCGGAGATCGGCTGGAACGGATTCGGCCTCTACCTCGCCGCGCCGACGATCGTCGCCCACGCGACCCCGGAGACCCGCACCCGACTGCTGCGGCCGCTGTTCACCGGCAAGGAAGTCTGGTGTCAACTCTTCAGCGAACCCGGTGCCGGTAGCGACCTCGCGTCCCTCGCCACTCGGGCCGTCCGCGACGGCGACGAGTGGGTGGTCAACGGTCAGAAGGTGTGGAACACGCTCGCCCACATGGCCGACCGCGGCATGTTGGTCGCCCGGACCGACCCCGACGCCCCGAAGCACCGCGGTCTCACCTACTTCGCGCTCGACATGCATGCACCCGGCGTCGAGGTCCGACCGCTGCGTCAGATCACCGGGGAGGCCGAGTTCAACGAGGTCTACATGACCGACGTGCGCGTGCCCGACGCCGATCGCATCGGCGAGGTCGGCGACGGTTGGCGGGTTTCGATGACCACCCTCATGAACGAGCGGGTCACCATCGGCGGCTCGGTCGCGGCCCGCGAGTCCGGGCCGATCGGCGAGCTGATGGACGTGTGGCGTTCCCTGCCACAGGACCGACCGCGACCCTGTCGCTCAGGACGCGGTGATGGCGCTGTGGGTCGAGGCCGAAGTGCTGCGCCTCACCAACATCCGCCGCGAGCCAGAACCGCAAGAAGGGCGTCGCCGGTCCCGAAGGTTCGGTGAGCAAGCTCGCCTTCGCCGAAGTGAACAAGCGCATCTACTCCGAGGCGGTGAACCTGCTCGGCGCGGACGGACAGCTCATCGACCACTACGACTTCGTGCGACCGGAGTCGGCGAACCTCACCGGCGGGCTCGACATCCGCAAGATGTTCCTCCGAGCGCGCGCCAACTCGATCGAAGGGGGGACGTCCGAGATCCTGCGCAACATTCTCGGCGAGCGCCTCCTCGGCCTGCCCGGCGAGCCGCGCACGGACAAGGAACTGCCGTGGTCGCAGGTGCCGAGGAGCTGAACCGACTCGACGCGCTCGCTGCAGCGCTGCGCGCCGCGGGCGACCCGGACCACGCGGTGGCGATGGCGCGGTACATGAAGAACCGGTTCGAGTTTCTCGGCGTCCCGGCACCCGAACGACGCTCCATCCAACGCGAGATCTTCGCCGGGTGGACCCCGCTCGAACCCGAACTCGTCGCGTTCACCGACGCGGCCTGGGCCCGTGACCACAGAGAGTTGCAGTATGCGGCCTGTGACCTGGTCGGACACCGAGCACGCCTCGGCTCGTCCACCCTCCTCGGTCCCATCGAGCAGTGGATCACGCACCGCTCATGGTGGGACACGGTTGATGCGCTCGCCGAGCGCGGTTGGCGAGCTCGTCCGTCGCCACCCGGAACTCCTCGCCGCCATGGACCGATGGATCGACGCGGAGGACTTCTGGCTCGCGCGCGCGGCGATCATCCATCAACTGAAGTTCCGCGAGGCGACCGACCGCGATCGGCTCTTCACCTACTGCCTTCGGCGCGCACCGGACCAGGAGTTCTTCCTCCGCAAGGCCATTGGCTGGGCACTCCGGGAGTACTCCAAGACGGACCCGGATGCGGTGCGCGCGTTCGTCAAAAACCACGAGAACCAGCTCTCACCACTGTCTCGACGCGAGGCATTGCGCCATTGCGACTGAGTCGTCCGACCCACGGACCGGCCCCACCGACTCCAGCGCCGCACCCGCGCTCGCACCCAGGCCCGGATGCCGAAGGCCCGCCGCGGGAACGGCGGGCCTTCGGCGATGGAGGTGGCGGTGGGAATCGAACCCACGTCGAGGGTTTTGCAGACCCTTGCCTGAGCCACTCGGCTACGCCACCAGGACGTTGGAGGCTACCCCTTCCCTCCCTCCGACCCATTCACGCAGCGTGATCGAACCTCTATCCTTCTCCAGTTCATGGCTGGAAGTCCTGAAGGTTCGTCGCGCCTGGCGCACATCCCCACGCTCGACGGGCTGCGTGGTCTCGCCGTGGCCGCGGTCCTCCTGTTCCACGGCGAGATCCTCGGCGCCACGGGCGGATTCCTCGGGGTCAGCACGTTCTTCACGCTCTCGGGCTTCCTGATCACCTCACTCCTCCTCCTCGAGTGGGAGCGGAGCGGTCGCGTCGACCTCAAGACCTTCTGGATCCGCCGCGCCCGTCGGCTCCTGCCCGCGGCCTTCGTCGCACTGCTCGTCGTCGCCGGGTACACGGCATTCGTCGCCACCGGGACCGACGCCCACCGCTTCGCCGGCGACGGGATCGCGGCTCTCGGCTACGTCGCAAACTGGCGTTTTCTGTTCGCCGGCAACTCGTACGGGGCACTCTGGAGCGACCCGTCGCCGGTCCAGCATTTCTGGTCACTTGCCATCGAGGAGCAGTTCTATCTGCTCTTCCCGCTCCTGATGTTCGCGCTGCTGCCGCGACTCCACACCCGGCGCCGGGTTGGTATCGCCCTCAGCACACTCGCGCGTCGCGTCAGCAGCGTTGGCCTGGTTGCTGTGGGCACCCGGCCAGGACCCCGCCCGGATCTATTACGGCACCGATACTCGCGCCGTCGAGCTTTCGTCGGCGCGGTGCTTGCCACCCGTCTCGCCGGCCGGCGTCGAGTGCGCGTCCGGCGGAGGCGCATGACCAGCGCGACGTTGGGCTTCGCCGCGCTGGTGACGCTGGTGGCCATGTGGTTCACGATGGCGCAGACCGACGACTTCCTCTACCGCGGCGGCCTTCCCCTCAACGCGCTGCTCACGGCCCTGGTGATCTCCGGCGTCATGGTCGCCGGACCGGCGCGATGGTTGCTTGCGCTCGCGCCGCTACGCCGCCTCGGCCTCATTTCCTACGGCGTCTACCTCTACCACTGGCCGCTGTTCCTCTGGCTCAACCCCGCGGCGGACCGGACTCGACGGCGCCTCGCTGTTCGGGCTTCGCATCTCGGTCACCATCGGCGTCGCGACTGCCTCCTACATCTGGTTGGAACGGCCGATCCGCGAGGGACGGCCCTTCATCGTGCGACGACCCCGCGTGCTGGCACCGATCGCCGCCGCCACGGCCGCCGCCGCCCTGCTCATCGCCCCCGGGCTCGCCGCGCCGGGCACCGCCGTCAACTTCTCCGCCATCGACCGCCCGGCGGCGAGTGCTGGTCTCGCCGAGGGCGGAACCCCACCGGTCACCGTCGCCGACGACCAAGCACTCTCCTCCGCCCTCGTCGCCAACGGCGCGCCGACGCTGCCGGTCACCGGACCGGGAGAAGCGGCTACCCCGGTTGACTCGATCATGGTCGTCGGCGACTCCGTCGCACTCACACTCGGCCGGGGCATCGAGCGGTGGGGGGCGCAGAACGGCGTCACCGTGGTCAACTCGGGCCGCCTCTGGTGCCCGATCGCCCGCGGCGGTCGGCTCGCCACGATGCTCGGCCGCAGCATCGACAGCTGCTCGGACTGGCCGCAGATCTGGAGCAGCCAGATCGAGCGCCACCAGCCCGACGTCGTCGTGGTGTTGACGACGGTCTGGGACCTGAGCCCGCGCCGAGCGCGACGAATGGGGTTCGGGCTACCTCCAACCCGGCGATGCGCGCTTTGACGACTACGTCAAGGCCGAGTGGTCGAACGCAGCCGAGATCTTCGGCCACACCGGCGCCCGCGTCGTCTGGCTGGCTCCCGCATGCAGCCTCGACGAGCAGTTCAACAACGCACTGAAGTACGAGGCGTCGCACTACTTCGCCGCGGTCGGCGCCGCCGGCGCGCTCGGGATCGATCTCGGCCGCCAGCTCTGTCCCGACGGGGTCTTCACCAACCGAGTGGGCACGACCGACGACGTCCGCCCCGACGCGAACACTTCTCGGACGCGGGCGCGGACGCAGTTGCGGCATGGCTCAGCCCCCAGTTGCTGCGGCCTGATCTGCTCCCCCCGGCGGGAGCCGGGGCCCGCACCAAGCGGTCTTGACGCCGAGGGCCACGCCGTAGTGTCGTTCGGACCATGACGCAGCCCGTACACCTCGCTTCGGTCGGCGCCGCGCTCCCCAGCTGGCGACTGCCCGCGTCCGCGACCGGTGCCGCCTGGGGTCGGCGGGGCGGGCGCAGCACCGCCGCCGTGTGCGCCCCGGACGAGGACCCGATCACGCTTGCCGCCGCCGCCGCGGCCGACGCGCTGACCGCCGGCGGCTTCGACGCCGGCTCGGTCGACGGCCTCTGGTGGGGGTGTACCCGACCGCCGTATGCCGAGGGCCCGAGTCACGCCGTCCTGGCCGAGGCGATCGGACTCGCCGACCACGCGACGGGCGCGCTGACCAGCGGCTCACCCCATAGTGGGATGGAGGCGCTCCTCGCCGCCGCCGATGCCGTTGCCGCGGGCTCCGCGGGCGTTGCGCTGGTTGTGGTCGCCGACGCCTTGGTCCCCGGACTGGGCAGCGCCTTCGAAGCGCGCTGCGGCGCGGGCGCCGCGGCCTACGTCCTGACGCCGCAGACCGGGCCGGCGCGCCTGACGGCGCGCGTGACCCGCTCGCGTCCGCTCCTCGACCGGTACCGAGGTGACGGCGAGACCGCGACCCGCGACCTCTACGACGCACGCCTGTTCCGCGAGGAGATGTTCCTCCCGTCCGTCACCGAGATCGCCGAGCACCTCGCCCCGCTCGACGTGAGGTCATGGTCACTGCCGGACCCCGATGGGCGACTCGGGGCGGTCGTCGCGAAGCGCGTCGGTGCCACCGAAGTGGCCTCCGCAACGGCATACGGCGCCGCGGGCGACACCGGCGCGGCGGCGGCCCTGCTCGGCGCGATCGCCGGACTCGATGCGGCCGGGAGCGTCGCCGTCGTGGGCACCGGCGGAGGCCGGACCAGCGGGGTCCTGCTCGACTGTTCCGGGCCCGTCCCGGGGGCAGCATTCGCCCTACGTCGGCTCGCCGACCCCGGTCACGAGGTGACCTACGCAGAGGTCCTGCGCGCCCGCGGCCAGCTGCGGCCGAGCGGCGAGACGATTCCGATGGGCGTGCCACCCGAGAGTGCGCTCTTCGCGTGCGGCGCGGAGGAGATGTTGCAGCTGCTCGGCGGGCGCTGCGCCGAATGCGGGACCATCAGTACGCCCCCGTCGATTCACCCGACGTGCATTGCGTGCGGCGGTATGAAGCTCGACCCCATACCACTCTCGCGGCACGGCACCGTGCACACCTTCGTGGTGAACCAGACCATGCCGGCGCCGTTCGTCGCCCCACTCCCCATCGCGGTGATCGACCTCGACGACGGCGCCCGCGTGATGCTCCAGGTCGTCGGCGACGGCACCAACCTCGAGATCGACACGGACGTCGACCTCGTGCTGCGAAAGTACGCGCACGAACGCGGCGTCCCCGTCTACGGATACAAGGCGGTCGCCGCGCCCAGACCTGGAGGTGACGCCTGATGGCGTGGAACAAGGTTGCGGTCGTCGGCGCCGGGCTGATCAAGATGGGTGAGCTGTTCGAACAGTCCTACGAGGACATGGCCGCCGGCGCGTTCAATGCCGCGGTCGCCTCGGTCGACAAAGGCTTCGACCCACCGGCGGTCGACGCGGCCTTCGTCGCGACCCAGCGAGGCACGCTGTGGGGCCAGGAGGGCATCGGCGGCAACACCGTACCGACCGCCATCGGACTCGCCGGTATCCCCTGCACGCGGATCGAGAACGCCTGCCCGTCGGGGTCCGACGCGTTCCGGGTCGGCGCGATGGCCGTCGCGTCCGGCGTCCACGACCTCGTGCTGGTGATCGGCGTCGAGAAGATGCGTGACAAATCCACCGAAGAGGGGCTGCTCTCGCGAGCCGCGGCGGGACATCCGATCTTCACCCGCGGCGAGACCGCGCCGGTTCTGTTCGCACCCTTCGCGACTCGCCACATGCACGAGTTCGGGACGACCCGCGAGATGTTGGCCTCGGTCGCGGTCAAGAACCACCACAACGGGGCGCTCGATCCGTACGCCCACTTCCAGAACGAGATCACCATCGAGCAGGTGTTGGCGTCGCCACCGGTGTGCTCGCCACTGCATCTCCTCGATTGCTGCCCCCAGACCGACGGTGCTGCCGCGGTCCTGCTCGCGCCGGCTGATCGCGCCCACGAGTTCACCGACCGCCCCGTCTTCGTGGCCGGCTTCGGCGTCGCGACCGACCATCCGTATCTGCACGAGAAGACCAACTTCGTCGGACTCGACGCCACCGTCGCCGCATCACGACGCGCCTACGACATGGCCGGCGTGGAGGCGGCTGACATCGACGTCGCCGAAGTGCACGACTGTTTCACCGTCACCGAGATCCTCGACATCGAGGATCTGGGGTTCGTGGAGAAGGGCAAGGGCGGCGTCGCATCGCTCGAAGGGGAGACGGCACTCACCGGTCGCATCCCGGTCAATCCGTCGGGCGGGTTGCTGGCCAAGGGTCACCCGATCGGCGCCACCGGGATCGCCCAGATCACGGAATGCTGGTGGCAACTTCGCGGTGACGCCGATGAACGTCAGGTCGCGATTCGCAACGGGTTCGCGCTGCAGCACAACGTGGGCGGACGCGGCTCGGGCGTCAGCGTCGTGAACATCCTGACCAGGAACCGGTGACATGAGCGACCATCTCCACGTCGAGACGGGTCCGGACGGCGTGTGTCGCATCACGCTGGACCGGCCGGAGGCCAAGCACGCGCTCACGATCGACATGCGTGACGGCATCGTGGATTCCCTGCGCGCCGGGCGGGCCGACCCCGCGGTCCGGGCGTTCCTCCTCCGGGCCACCGGCGACGCGTTCTGCTCGGGCATGGACCTCGGCGCCTCCACCGTTTCGTCGGCCGGTCAGCCGGAGTTCGACCCCCGGACCACCGCTGAGGCATTGCGCGTCGGCGTGCAGGCATTCATCCGCGAACTCTGGGAGATGGACAAGCCGACAGTCGCCGCGGTCCACGGCACCGCGGTCGGGCCGGGTGCCCATCTCGCACTCGCGTGTGACTTCGTGGTGGTGGGCCCGGCGACGAAGTTCCTCTGGTCGTTCCACAAGTGGGGACTCGTCGTGGACGCCGGCGGGGCCTACCTGCTCCCGCGCCTGGTCGGTCTCCCGCGAGCCAAGGCGATGGTCATGCTCGGCGAAGGGTGCCAAGGTCAGGAGGCCGTGGACCTCGGGCTCGCCTACGCCTGCGCCGCCGACACTCCGGCCGTCGCCAGCGACGCCGAGGCACTCGCGGCGCGACTCGCGACCGGTCCGACCCGGGCGCTCGGACTCTCGAAGCGCCTCCTCAACGCGAGCTTCGAAACCGATCTCGGCGACGCCCTGGAACGCGAGGGCGCCTACCAGTCACTGGCCACCGCATCAGCGGATCTCGTCGAGGGCATGCAAGCATTCCGCGAGAAGCGGCCGGCCGAGTTCGAAGGTCGCTAGGCGACCCGGCGGGCGCCGCGATCTCTCCGGCCACCCCAGGGACGCGGCACGAGCGTGATGGTTAGTCTCTGACGCTCACGTCAGGTTCGAACAGGGGTACGGGACAGATGGGCCGCTTCGACGGGAAGGTCGCGATCGTCACGGGCGCAGGACGAGGGATCGGACGCGCCGAGGCCCTCCTCCTCGCAGCCGAAGGCGCGGCTGTGGTCGTCAACGATCTCGGCGGCGCGCCGGACGGCGAGGGCGCCGATCAACGCCCCGCGCAGCAGGTCGCGGATGAGATCGCGTCTGCGGGAGGTCGGGCCGCCGCGAACTACGCCGACATCTCGCGCTGGGAGGGCGGCCAGGCGCTCGTCGGCCAGGCAGTCGAGACCTTCGGCGGCCTCGACGTGCTGATCAACAACGCCGGGATCCTCCGGGACAAGATGAGCTTCAACATGGACGAGGCTGAATGGGATGCGGTCGTCGACGTCCACATGAAGGGCCACATGTCCACGAGTCGCTTCGCCGCGGCCTACTGGCGGCAGCGGAGTAAGGAAACGGGTGAGCCCGTCGGCGCCGCGATCGTGAACACCGCCAGCGAGTCGGGCCTCTACGGCAACGCCGGGCAGGCCAACTACGCCGCCGCGAAGGCCGGTATCGCGTCGATGACGATCGTGATGGCGCGCGAACTCGAGCGGATCGGCGCGCGCGTCAACGCGATCGCTCCGGTGGCGCGGACCCGCCTTACCGAGGCGGTTGCCGGCGGATTCATGGACGCACAGGACGGCGACTTCGACCGCTTCGCCCCGGAGAACGCCGCCGCGATGGCCGTGTGGCTCGCTGGACCCGACACCGCGGGCATCACCGGTCAGGTGTTCGCGGTCGGCGGCGGGAAGGCACAGCTCCTCGGCGGCTGGCGGCCCGTCACCGAAGTGCAGGCCACCGACGTCTGGTCGCTCGACTCGCTGAGTGCGGCCCGCGATGGGTTGCTCGCGGGCAGGGACAGCGGCGTGCCGCCGTTCATGCCGCCCGTCGAGTAGCGCGATGCACCTCGATTGGGGTCCCGAGGTCGAGGCCTTCCGGGCCGAGCTGCTGACCTTCCTCGCCGATCACACGCCACCGCAGGCGACGGGGGACTTCTCGAGCGGCATCGGCACCAGCGGTGACGAGATCATCCCGGGCTGGGCGCGGGACTGGCAGGCCACCCTGTTCGACCACGGCTGGATGATTCCCGGCTACCCGCCCGAGCTCGGTGGTCGCAACGCGACGCCGGTGCAAACGCTCGTCTACCTGGAGGAGCTGGCGAGTCGCGGAATTCCGCGATCCCTCCACTTCCCCGGCTACGCGATCGTCGCTCCGAGTCTGCTCGAGTTCGGAACGCCTGAGCAGCAGGCACTCGCCCCGGCCGCGATCCGTGGCGACACCGTCTGGTGCATCGGCATGAGCGAGCCGAACGCAGGCTCCGACCTCGCCAACCTCCAGACCCGCGCCGTCCTCGACGGCGACCGCTTCGTCGTCAACGGCCAGAAGGTATGGACTTCCTACGCGCAGGTCGCGCAACAGTGTGCGCTCTATGTCCGCACCAACCCGGACGTCCCGAAGCACAAGGGCATCTCACTGCTGATCGTCGACATGGCCACCCCCGGGGTCGAGATTCGCCCCCTCACCCACATCACGGGGAACGCGGATTTCGCCGAAGTGTTCTTCACCGATGTCGAGATCCCAGCCGCGAACCTCGTCGGCTCCCTCGACGACGGCTGGCGCCTCACGCAGGGTTCACTCGCCCACGAGCGAGCGGGTCTATGGGTCGAAAGTGTCGCCCGACTCGAACAAACCATTTCGGGACTCATCGACCTGGCGCGCCGGCGCGGTTGCGAGCAGGATCCCATCATCCGGCGACGCATCGCCGAAGGCGCGCAGCGTGCCGCGAGTCTGCGCGCGCTCGGCTACAAGGGCTTCACATCGTTCGCCCAGGGATCGTCGGCGCCCGAGCATTCGTACATGAAGTTGGCGACCTCCGAACTCGGCAAGGAGCTCTACGAGCTGGGGATGGACATCCAGGGCGCGTACGGGCCCGTCGTCGACGAGGAACGCGGTGAGGAAGCCGGGCGTTGGGTCCAAAGTTTCCTCGTCAGCTTCGCGGGCACCATCGCCGGCGGCACGAGCGAGGTTCAGCGCAACATCATCGGCCAACGCGTCCTCGGACTCCCCCGCGGATGAGCTCCTTCACGTGCTCGCTCCGTCGTGGCCACGAGAGGTGGGCATGGACTTCTCGCTGACCGACGACCAACTGCTCCTCCGGGACACCGCCCGACAGCTGCTCGCCGACCACTGCCCGCCGTCGCTGCTGCGCGCCCACGCCGCGGACGTCCACGCGGCCGACGACCTCTGGGCGCGGATCTGCGAGTTCGTACCCCTCGGCATCGGGCCCACCACGGATCTCTGCGTCTTCATGACCGAGCTCGGAGCGGTCGCCGCACCGACGCCCTTCTTCGCCGGCGCGTGCCTGTACGCCCCGCTGCTCGACGCCATCGGTGAACATGACCTGGACGCGGTCCTCGAAGGCGAAGCCTTCGGCACTGTGGCACTCGCCGACGCCGACGGGGTATGGCGCCCGAACGACGAACCTCGCAAGACCTTCGTCCCCGACGCCGATGCGGTGGACCTCGTCGCGGTCGTCGGCGCCGACGGGACGGTGGTCTTGCTGGCCGACCCGCCGATGCGACGAATCGAGACCCTCGACACGACCCGATGCCTGTTCGATGTCGAGACTGCGGGCGCCAGCAGTGACGCAGGCACCGCCAGCGCGTCCGCGCTCGAGTCGGTCATCGACCGAGCGACCGTCGCGCTCGCCGCCGAGATGGTCGGCACCGCGCGGCGACTGTTCGACATGACACTCGAGTACGCCAAGGAGCGGGTCCAGTTCGACCGGCCGATCGGCTCGTTCCAGGCGATCCAACACAAGCTCGCCGACATGAGCCTCGACGTCGAACGGGCGACCGCCGCGGTGTATTACGCCGCGATGGCCATCGATGCCGGCGATGCCGACCGCCACCGGGCAGTGCACGTCGCCAAGGCCGCGGCCGGCCAGGCAGCCCGCCGGGCCGCCAAGGACGGCATCCAGGTCCACGGCGGGATCGGGTTCACCGCCGAACACGACCTCCACCTGTTCATCCGCCGGGCCTACGGCGCCGATGCTCTCCTCGGGAACGCCGACTGGCACCACGACCGGCTCGCTGACTTGCTGATCAACTGATCCGCGACCCTGCCGAAGATCTGATCGGACCACGGGCGATACGCTTCTCCCTTCGCTCGATTCGCGGAGTTGGGGGGAATTGGTGCCCAGACGCTGGATGGCCGCGCTCGCCGTGCTCGCCCTCGCCGCGACCAGCTGCGCCGCGGTGCAGCGCGGTTCGGTCGGCGTCTCCCCCGACCCGGACGCGGCCAGTACACAACCGGCCCTCAGCGTGGATGGCCGGGTCCTGGCATTCACCTCCCTCGCCGACGACCTCGTCGCGGGCGATGCGAACGGCGTCGCTGACGTCTTCGTCCGCGACGGTTCGACGACCACCCGAATCAGCACCGCGATCGGCGGCGGCGACGCCGACGGACCGAGCAGCCATCCCAGCCTGTCGGCGGATGGCCGCTACGTGGCATTCCAGTCCGATGCCACCAACCTCGTCGCGGGCGATACCAACAGTACGACCGACATCTTCGTTCGCGACCGGTTCGCGGGCACCACCGTGCTCGTCAGCCAACCCGCACCCGGAGCGACGACCGGTGCAGGCGCACCCTCCGGCACTGAGCAGCCGCCGGCACCGAGCAGCTCGTCCGAGACGCCGCTCAGCTCGCGCGACGCGGACCTCGCCGCCCGAGCCGCGGTCGCGCCGGTGCGGGTCCTCGTGCGCACGTCGACCAGCTTCACGCCCGAGGGGGACCTGCGGGCATTCGGGCGGGTCACCCAACGGCAGGCCATCGCCCGGGATCAAGACTCTGTCGCCGCCGCGATCCGCGGACACGGGCGCGAGTTGCGCCGCACCACGACGCTGCCGATCCTCGTGGCCGAGGTCGACGGCGTCGCGCTCGCCCAACTGCGGTCCGACCCGAAGGTCATCAGTGTCACCCCCGACGACCCGATCCCCGCGTCCCTCGTCAACAGCGGGGCGGTCGTCGGGCTCCCGGCGTCGCATGATGCCGGGTTCACGGGCCGAGGCACCGCGGTCGCGATTCTCGACACGGGTGTCGATCGCACCCACCCGTTCCTCGGTGGACGAGTCGTGGAGGAGGCCTGCTACTCCGCCTCGAGCAATTGTCCGAATGGCACCACCGCGCAGACCGGTCCCGGTTCGGGCGTGCCGTGCACGTACGCGCCGACCGGATGCCGCCACGGCACCCACGTCGCCGGCATCGCGGCCGGCGCCGCGCTCGACGCCGACGGAGTCGCCCCCCGGACATCCATCATCTCGATCCAGGTCTTCTCCCGCTTCACGGGTGTGCTGTGCAACCGCGGCGAGGATCCGTGCCCGCTCACGTTCCCGTCCGACTGGATCCTCGGATTGGAGCACCTCTACGAGCTGCGAGCCAAGTACCCCATCGCGGCCGTCAACATGAGCATCGGCGGCTTCACCTCCACCACCAACTGCGACGACGACGCCATCAAACCCGCGATCGACCAACTTCGCGCCGTCGGAATCGCGACCGTGATCTCAGCGGGGAACGAGGGCCAGACGAACGCGATCGGATTCCCCGCCTGCATCTCGAGCTCCGTTGGCGTCGGCGCCACGACCAACGCTGACCTGCCGGCGGGATTCTCGAACAGTGGCCCACTGGTCGAATTGTTCGCTCCCGGAGTCGGAATCCGGTCGTCGGTCCCCGGTGGCGGCTTCGCGAACTTCAGCGGCACCTCGATGGCCGCACCCCACGTGACCGGCGCGTGGGCGCTCGCGAAGGAGCGGAATCCCGATCTGACCGTCGATGCCGCACTCGCCGTGTTCCAGGGCACGGGACGCGCCTTCACCGATGCTCGCAACGGCCTCGATTTCTCGCGCCTCTGCACCTCGGGCGCGATCGGATTCGACCGTTGCCCGAACGTCGGCGCGAGCCGCCGACCGGCGATCAGTGCCGACGGCACCAAGATCGCGTTCGAATCGGACGGTGCGCTCGTCGGTCCCGATACGAACGGGGTCACCGACATCTATCTGCGGGACGTCGGCGAGGGGACGACCAGCCGATTGAGCGTCGCGACCGGCGGCGCCCAGGCGAACGGACCATCGACCCACCCGTCGCTGAGTGGAGACGGCACACGTTCGGCCTTCTCGTCACTCGCGACCAACCTTGTCGTCGTGGACACCAACGGCGTGAGCGACGTGTTCCTCCGCGATCGCACTGCCGCGACCACCAGCCGCATCAGCGTCCAACCCGGAGGCGCCCAGGCCGCACAGCCGTCGGTCGATGCCGCGATCTCCGGAGACGGGCAGCTCGTCGCGTTCGCAACAGCTGCACCGATCTGGCCCACCGACCTCAATGGCGTCTCCGACGTCTATGCGGTGGTCATCGACACCGGGTACTCCCATCGCATCAGCGCTCCGACGGGGGCGGGCTCGGAGCCCAACGGGCCCAGCCGCGGCCCCTTGGTCAGCACCGATGGCCGTTACGTGGCGTTTCTCTCGGATGCGACGAATCTCGGAGCCGACGCCAACGGGGCCACCGACCTGTACGTCCGGGACCGCGACTCCAGCTTCACGCAACGCGTGTCCGCCGAATTCTGGGGCGGAGTCCTCGAGCAGGCAACGGTCAACGCCGCTCTCGCCCCCACCGGCCGAATCGCTGCCTTCGCGACTGCGGCCCGCGACGCCACCCCGGATCCGGATACGAACAGGACCTTCGACGTGTTCCGGCGAGCCACCGTGACCCCGACGATCAACCAGGTCATCGCGGCCCCGCTCGTGCCGGGGTCCGCGGTGCCGTTCACACTGGTGGGGTTGGGATACCAAGCGCCGGTGCAGGTCACCGTGAAGGACGCAACCGTGACGCTGACCCTCGTGGTCCCGACGGGGGTCATCGGCACCATCACCGCCGACCCCGGAGCGATCCCGGGGGCCCGCGACGTCACCGTGACGAGTCTCACCGCCGTTCCCGGCCTCTTCGGTGGGAACATCTGTGGTGGCTGCGTGACCATCGGTCCGTGACCCCAGCTCCTGACGGCTCGACCCTCACCGGCACTACCATCTGACGCACACGTCAGGTTTCCGGGGGGTGCCGATGTCACAAGTGGATCTGATGGCGTTGGCCGCCAGCCGCGGGCGTCTCAGTGATCACCCCAGCGTGGATCAGGTCACCGCCGAGGTCGTCCGCGGCGCGATGGAGACCATCTGTTTCGAAATGGCCACGTACGTCTCGCGTACGGCCACCACGCCGATCCTGAACCAGTCGAACGAGCGCAACGCGACCATCCTCGACGCCCAGGGTCGGCTCGCCGCGCTGTCGGTCGGCATCCCACAGTTCATGCTGACTTCCACCCTGCCGGTGCGGTTCGCGCTCGACTATCTCGGCGCCGAGGAGTTCCGCGAGGGTGACGTCTTCGTCGCCAACGATCCGTACCACGGCGGCGGTCACCTTCCCGACTACAACGTCTTCGCCCCGGTCTATGCCGACGACCCTGCGCATCCCGGCACCCGCCGAATGGTCCTCATCGCCAGTATCCAGTGTCACCACGGCGACACCGGGGGAGGCGTCCCGGGTGGGTACAACGTCACCGCCAATGACATCTGGGGCGAAGGTGTGCGCTGGCCGGTGCTCAAGGTCGTCGACCGCGGCGAGGAACGACGCGATGTCCTGCTGGCGTTGCAGACGAACAACCGCATCCCGAGCTACATCGGCGACCTGCGCGCCCAGATCGGAGCCGCGCAGCTCGCAGCGCGGCGACTCGGCGAGATCATCGAGACCTACGGCACCAGCACGGTCGAGGAGTCGGTCGACTTCATGATCGATTACGCGGCCCGTCGATTCCGCGAGGAGGTGACCACGTGGCCGGACGGCGTCTACGAGGGCGACGCGTACGTCGACCACGACCCGCTCGGCAATCCAGATATCCACCTCCACGTGAAGATCACCGTCGACGGTGACAACCTGACGATCGACTACACGGGCAGCGACACCCGCGCCGAGATCCAGGCGTGGTCCACCTTCGGCAACACCCGGGGCTACACCGTCGGCCAGATCGCCTCGATGATGGACCCGGAGATCCCGAAAAACGAAGGCTTCTTCGATCAGATCAAGCTGGTGGTGCCCTCCGGCTGCGTCCTCAACCCGACGCCCGGCAAGCCCGTCAGCGCCGGCACCCACCATCCGGGCGCCGACGTCGGCGAAGTCATCGCGGTCGCGCTCCAACACGTGTTGCCGGACAAGGCCGTCCCCCAGACCTACAAGACCGGCATCCCGACCGTCATCGTCGGCATCGATCCGGACACCGGGCAGAGCTTCACCGACCATTCGGCCGAGGTCTACGCCGGGTGGTGCAACGCCGCCAAGGGCATGGACGCCTGGGGCGCGCAGAACGCAAGCTTCGGCAACCTCTGGAAGGCCACGGCCGAGATCAACGAGAGCCTCTACCCGCACATCCAGTGGAGCCGGGACTACCGCACCGACTCGGGCGGCCCCGGCCAATGGCGGGGGTTGTGCGGCAGCCACTACGAGAAGGAGGTCCGGGTCGACGCCAAGGTCTACACATACGTCGTCGGCATGAAGTACCCGATGCCGGGGATCTGCGGAGGCGAGCCGGGCGAACCCAACCGGATGGTGATCCGCTACGGCTCCGACGACGAGTTCGTCGTGCAGCACACCGCCGACTGGGTTCCGATCGCCGCCGGCGAGCGCGTCATGTACGACTACGGCGGCGGTGGCGGCTGGGGCAACCCGCTCGACCGCGACCCGCAGGCCGTCCTCGACGATGTGCTCGACGAGTACGTGAGCGTCGAGGGCGCAGCCCGCGACTACGGCGTGGTCCTCACCGGCGCGCTCGCGGATCTGACCCTCGCCATCGACACCGAAGCGACCGAAGCCCGCCGCGCCGAACGGCGTACCGAATCCCGACCATGAGCGGCTATCGAGTCGGGGTCGACGTCGGGGGGACGTTCACCGATCTGATCTGCATCACGAGCGACGGCGCGGTCCTCCTCGACAAGACACCCACGACGCTGGACGACCAGTCCCGCGGCGTCATGGTGGGTATCGGCCAACTCGCCGAGCAGCTCGGACGCACGCTGCCCGAATTCTGTGCGGACCTCGAAATCGTCGTCCACGGCACCACGACCGCGGACAACACCATGATCGAGATGAACGGCGCCCGCACCGGGCTGCTCGTCACCGAAGGCCACCGCGACGAGATCGAGATGCGCCGGGTCCACAAGGAGATGATCTGGGATCCCTCCTACCCGGCGCCGCCGGCGATCGCGCGCCGCCGGGCCCGTATTCCGATCGCCGAGCGGATGAGCCATCGAGGCGAGGTCCTGCGTGAGCTCGACGAGCACGCCGTCCGCGCCGGCGCCGCGTCGCCTGAAGGCACTGGACGTGCAGTCCGTCGCCATCATGTTCCTCTTCTCGTTCGTCAACCCCGCCCACGAGCTGCGAGCGGCGGAACTCGTGCGCGAGGAGTTCCCCGAGGTCGAGCACATCTCGATGTCGCACGAGGTGATGGCCCGCGGTCCCGAGTTCGAACGGGTGTCCACCACGCTCGTCAACGCGTACGTCGCGCCGAAGATCGCCCGGTACGTCAACCAGCTCGAGGACCAGCTCCGCAGCAACGGCTACGCCGGCCAACTCCTGATCATGCAATCCACCGGCGGCGTGATGCCGCCCGATTACGTCTCGCGTCGGGCGGTGACGCTGCTCGCCAGCGGACCGGCGGGGGGCGTGATGGGCGCGGCGCTCGCCGCCGGACGCGCCGGCGTCGGCGATTTCGTGGCGGTGGACATGGGCGGCACCAGCTTCGACCTGTGCCTGGTGCGGCACGGTCGCCCGGAGATCAAAACTGATTGGAACTGGCGCTACCGCTACTACATCGGCCTGCCGATGGTGGACGTCCAGAGCGTCGGTGCGGGCGGCGGCTCCATCGCCCGGGTCCGTCAGGGTGCGCTGCTGGTCGGCCCGGAGTCGGCGGGCTCGTCGCCGGGCCCGGTTGCGTATGGACGCGGGGGGACACTGCCGACCGTCACCGACGCGGACGCGGTCCTCGGGTATCTCCCGGCCGATGGCTTCGCGGCGGGTCGTATGGAGCTGGACCTCGACGCCGCGAGGGACGCCATCGAACGCGCGGTCGCTGCGCCGCTCGGCGTGGACATGACCGAGGCCGCCTGGGGCATCGAACGCATCGTCAATGCGAACATGGCCAACGCGACCCGCAAAGTCCTCGCATCCCACGGCGCGGACCCCCGCAACCTCGCCCTGATCGCGTACGGCGGCAACGGCGCCGTCCACGCCTGGGCGATCGCGACCGAACTCGGCATCCACCGGGTGCTGGTCCCCAAGACCGCGCCGGCGTTCTCGGCCCTCGGCGTGCTCGTCGCCGACTCGCTCGTGGATCTCGTGCGCTCCTACGTCACGCCGCTCGCCCAAGTGGAACTCGGCCGGTTGCAGTCGCTCATGCAGGACGTGACCGACGAGGCCCATAAGGAGCTGGAACCGACCGGTCTCGGCCTCGCGACCATGGAGCACTTCGTTCAGATGTGTTACCCGGGGCAGAACTTCGACATGAGTGTGCCGACCACGGCCGACGCGGCCGAAGGCGACCTCATCGGACTCGCCGAGCGCTTCCACACCCAGCACGAGGCCGAGCGTGGGTTCTGCTTCCGCAACCAGCCCCCGGTCATCCGGGGCGTCCGCCTCGTCGCCCGGGTACAAACGCCGAAGCCCGAGCGGTTCGCGGCACTCGGAACCGTGACCGACGCAGCATCAGTCCAGATCGGAAGCCGACCCGCGTATTTCGGGGTGGAGTTCGTGGACACACCCATCTACGACGGCCCTCGGCTCGGACCGGGTGTGCGCATCGAGGGACCGGCGCTGGTGCAGGAACCGTTCACGGTCGTGGTGGTTCCGCCCGGTGCCACCCTGACGCTCGACACCACCGGCAATTACGAACTCGCCCTGGCGGGGGCGTAGATCTACGCCGACCCCGGGAAAGAGCACCTCGTGTCCATCGTCCAGTTCTCGAACCCATCGACCGCGGTCGACGAACCGTGAGTCAGGCGGCGGTATCGGACCAGGGCACTGCATGGTCGACGTGCACCGTGCAGTGGAACCGATCCTCGGCGATGCGACGTGCTTCGCGCTCGGCCTCGAACGGGTCCAGCGCGTCGACGAGCACCATCGTGATGCCGTTGCCCTCGAACCGGTCGAGAGTCTGGATGGTCACTCCGTACGTCATGTTGTTCCTCCGACGATCAACAACGTGTCGGCACACAAATTGGTTCCTTGAGCCCCAGTCTGCGCGTTGGGCCGAAGGGACCATAGTCACGTTGTCTGGTATTCATCGGTGACCTACCTGGATGACACCGAGCGGTCCGTGCTCGCGGCCGTGGTGGACCGGCTGATCCCACCGTCGGGGAAGCACCCTGGCGGCGAGGCGCTCGGTGCCGTCGACTACATCGACGGACTCTTGGACGCATTCGCGACGGACCCGCCCCGCATCTGGGCCGGCGGGCCCTTCTCGGGCCGGGCCGGCGGGAATTCAGGTTTCACGACCTTCCTCGCCCTCTCCCCACTCGAGGAACTCGCGTGGCGCACTCGCATCGAGGGATCCCAGGACATCGCCGACCGCGAACGGATGGGACCGGTCGTGGGATGGCAAACGCAGTACCGCAACGGACTCGCAGCGCTCGGCGGCGACTTCGCCGCCGTCGATGCCGACGAACAGGATCGTCGTCTCGACGCGGATCTGGCATTTCGTCACCTTGTATACGAACACGCCGTCGAAGGTGCCTATGCGGCGCCCGAGTACCTCGGCAACCGTGACCTCGCCGGCTGGCGCGCGATCGGCTTCCCCGGCGACGTCCAGCCACGCGGCTACACCGACGCCGAGGTCGAAGGCACACCGTGACTCGAGAATGGGATGTGGTGATCGTTGGTTCGGGTCCGGCGGGCGCCACGGCCGCCGACGTGCTGACCGCGGCTGGCTGGTCGGTGCTGATCCTCGAGAAGGGTCGCAACCATCTCCTGGCCCTCGACGAGCCCTACGGCCCGCTCGGCCACGTGTCCAACGACGAACTCAAGTTCATGCGCCGACACTTTCTCGGCCCCGATCCGTGGCTCGAACCGCGCACGTACCGGCGGGGCGAGCACGACGGTGACCGTCTCGACGTCGGCGACGTGAACAACCTCCCGTCGACCGTCGGCGGCGGCGGCTTCCACGCGGACGGCAAGCTGCCGCGATTCCGAGAGGACGACTTCCGGCCGATCTCCGCAGCCGGTCCCGTCGATGGCGCCGACCTCGCCGACTGGCCCGTGGACTACGACGAGATGGAGCCGTATTACGCCGCGGCGGAGCGCACGGTGGGCGTCGCCGGCGAGGTCGCAACGAACCCGTACGCCTCGTGGCGGGCCGACCCGTACCCGATGCCACCGGGCCCGGACATGTACTGCGCACTCCGTACGACGCAAGCCGCGTCTCGCCTCGGCTATCACCCCTACCGTGCGCCGACCGGAGTGAACAGTGTCGAGTACGACGGGCGACCCGCGTGCAACAACTGCGGATTCTGCGGCTACTTCGGCTGTCCGATCGACGCCAAGGGCGACCCGGTCGCGCCGCTCCGCCGTGCGCTGCGGACCGGTCGCTGCGAGGTCCGCCCGGAGTGCATCGTGACCGACGTGGTGCTCGACGGGACGGGCCACCGCGCGCGCGGCGTCCGGTACCTCGACGGCGAACAGGCCGGACACGAGGTCTCGGCCGCGAACGTGATCTTGGCCGGGGGTGCGTTCGAGACGCCGAGGTTGCTGCTGCGGAACGGACTCGGGAATCCGGAGGTCGTCGGTCGGTTCCTCCAGTTCCATTTCCAGACCTACGTGCTGGGGATGTTCGAGGATCGACTCCACGGCCACCGTGGCCGCTCGGTGACACACCTGATGGACGATCCGATCGTGCCCGACGACCTCGCCGTGGACCGCGGCACGCGACGCAGGACTCCCCTTCCTCCGCGGCGGAATCGTCGAACACGGCGCGGCCGGTCACCCGATCCTCGAGGGCATCCATCTCCCGCACGGCGATCTGCATACGCAGCTGATGCTCGAGTCGATGACTCGCGATCGCATGGCGGTGTTCACCATGCAGGGTGAGGACCTCCCCCAGGCCACCAATCGAATCGACCTCGACCCGGCGGTCCGTGACGTCTACGGACTCCCCGCCGGTCGGGTCACCTACGCACCCCACCGCCACGAAATCGCCTGCGCCGAGCACTGGGCGCCGCGACTCGAGGCGGTCATGCGTGAGGCCGGCGCGACCACGACGTTCTGGACCACCTCCCCGCCGATCACCGGGAGTCAGGCCGACCGGCCCGGCAATCGGACACCCATCTCGCGCCACATCATGGGCTCGGCGCGGATGGGGAACGACCCGGCGACGAGCGTGTTCGACCGCTGGCAACGGCTGCACGGCGTCGACAACGTGATCTGCACGGACTCGTCGGTCTTTCCGACCTCGACGGGCTACGGGCCCACCCTCACGATCGTGGCCTTGGCCATCCGCGCGTCACGCGCCCTTGCGGGCATCGAACCGCTGACCTCACAGCGCCCCGTCGAACCGCCCAGGGGCGCGGAACGCGCGTGAGAATGACGCGGCGTCAGACGCGCGTCAGGCGGCTTGGAGTTCGGATTCCAGCTCGGGATCGGGGCCCGGGCGCAACACGCGTTGGGCGGCTTCTTCAAGTCCTTGACGATCCCGAACCAGCTCATGACGACGAGTCCGTAGTAGGTGGGGTCGATCTCCCACCAGAAGAATCCCTGCCGGGCCGATGCCTGGTAGTGGTGGTGGTTGTTGTGCCACCCCTCGCCACCGGTCAGCAGGGCGATGATGAGCGAGTTCCGGCTCGTGTCCGTCGTCTCGTAGCGCCGCCGGCCGAACACGTGCGCCGCGGAGTTCACCAGGAACGTCGTGTGCCAGAGCAGCACCGTCGACCAGAAGAACCCGACGACGAGCCCGGACCAGCCGCCGATCAGGAAGGCAGCGATGCCGTAGATCCACGGCGGCATTCCCTCGTGACGGTTGAGCCACCGCAGCTCGGGGTACTTCGCGAAGTCCTTGATCGCCGCGTAGATCCGTGTCCTTGTACTTGTCGGAGAGAATCCAGCCGACATGGCTCCACCAGAAACCCTTGCGTGGTGAGTGCAGGTCCTCCTGGGTGTCCGACCAGCGGTGGTGGTGCCGGTGGTTCGCGGCCCACCACAGCACGCCCTTCTGCGCGGTCGCCTCGGCCTGGAATGCGAAGACGAACTGCCAGAACCGATTGAGCCGGTACGACTTGTGCGAGAAGTAGCGGTGGTACGCGGCAGTCACGAAGAACGCCCGACCGAAGTACATGGCCGCGAACAGGATCACCGCAGTGAGGTTGATCCCGGTGAAGATCGCCGCGAGGCACAGCACGTGCACGAGAAGGAACGGGATTGAGGACACCCAGTTGACCCGCTCGTCGGCGGTCCGGGTGAGCTTGGGCATCGTCGCTGGCATCGGCGCAGGCTAGCTGCGGGACCCCCTCGATGCGGGGCCGGCCCGCCAGAAGGCCTGGTGTCACACCAATCTGACAACCTGCCCTGATGGACGCCTTCACGACTCTCACGTACGACACCGACGGCGGTGTCGCAGTTGTCACATTCGCGCACCCACCGGTGAACCTCCTCGACGCAGCGATGATCCTCGAACTTGCCCAGGTCGAGGCGCTCCTGCGGGAGGACCGTGACGTCCGGGTCGCGGTCGTCCGCAGCGCCGACGACGAGTTCTTCGTCGCCCATGCGGACCTGCAGATGATTCGCGATCTGCCCCGCGAGCCGGTTCCGGCACCGACCGAACTCGGGTTCTTCCACACGCTCCTCGAGCGGTGGCGAACGCTCCCGCAGCTGACGATCGCCGAGATCGACGGCTTCGCCCGCGGCGGGGGCTCCGAGTTCGCGCTCAGCCTCGATCTGCGATTCGGCTGCGTCGAGCACGCCACCCTGGGTCAGCCCGAAGTCGCGATCGGGATCATCCCCGGCGGTGGCGGGACACAACGCCTCGCACGCTTCGCCGGCCGGGCCCGCGCCCTCGAGATCGTCCTCGGCGCCGAGGACTTCGACGCGACGACCGCGGCGACCTATGGCTGGATCAATCGGGCGCTCGCTCACGACGCGCTGCGACCGTTCGTCGACGAACTGGCTCGTCGGGTCGCAGCCCATCCTGCGGATGCCGTACGGCTCGCCAAGGAGACGGTCGATGCGGCAGCGCCACCGTTCACCGACGGCCTCCTCGCCGAACAGGCGGCGTTCGACCGCACCCTCGCCGACCCCGATCTCGACGCCCGCTTCGACGCCGCACTCGACGCGGGGGCACAGACGCGCGCCGGAGAACGAGACCTGGTGCGCCGGCTCGGGCCGACGAAGAACGAGCACCGATGACCGGCGCCGACCGCCCTCGCGTCGACGCCGTGCTGCTCGACTTCTACGGCACCCTCGCGCGCGCCACGACGTGGGTCTCCGCCGACGAGGTGCTCGCCGAGCACGGGTACGCGCTGAACCGCGAAGAGCGCGCCCGCTACTTCGCCGACGGGCTCGACGGCATCGAGCACGACGAGCATTCCCAGAGCCGCGACCACTACGTCGCGTGGCAACACGCGCGGACGCTCGCGATGCTCGAAGCCTCCGACGTCCACCCCGACGAGCACGACGTGATCGTCGAAAAACTTCGCCACGGCACGAGCCTGCGTGTGCTCGAGGCCTACGCCGAGGTTCCCGCCGTGCTGGCCGAACTCCGCGCCCGCGGGCTGCGAATCGTCATCTGTTCGAACTGGGACTGGGACTTGCGGGAGGCCGTCGCCGAGGTCGGGCTCACCGACGCCGTGGACGCGATGATCTCCTCGGCATGGGTCGGTGCCCGCAAGCCGCACCGCCGCATCTTCGACGCCGCGCTGGGCGAGGCCAGCACGCGCGCCGATCGCACGCTGTTCGTGGGTGACACGTGGGACCCGGACGTCGAGGGTCCCCGCCGCCTGGCGATGCAGCCGCTGTATCTCCGGCGGACGGACCACTGGGGCGACGACACCGCACCGAGCGAGCTCGTGGCCGGCGTTCCGGTCGCGCCCGACCTCACCGGAGTGCTGCATTGGCTCGACGGCACCTCGGGGCCAGAGCCGGCGCCCTAGCCTCTCGGGCATGACTGCTGTCCGCGAGACCCTCACCACCTTCGACGCCGAACCGGTGATCACCCGCCTGCGGACGACGTTCGCAACGGGTCGGACCCGGCCGGTCGAATGGCGTCGCCATCAGCTCAAGGCCCTCGACCGACTGTTGCGGGAGTCCGAGGGCGACCTCCTCGGCGCACTCGAGGCCGACCTCGGGAAGTCGGCGACGGAGGCATATCTCACCGAGATCGGTTTCGTGCGCGCCGAGATCGCCGAAACGTTGAGGCACCTCGGGAGCTGGCTGCGTCCGGAACGGGTCCGCGTGCCGATCAAGCAGCGCCCGGGCAAGGCGCGGATCCACCGCGATCCGCTCGGCACCGTCCTGATCATCGGGCCGTGGAATTACCCGGTGCAGCTGGTCCTCGCGCCGCTGGTCGGCGCGATCGCCGGGGGGAACACCGCGGCCATCAAGCCGTCAGAAGTCGCCGGGCACACCTCCGCGGCACTGGCCCGACTGATCCCGCAGTACCTGGACCCGGACGCGTTCGTGATCGTGGAAGGCGCCGTTCCCGAGACGACCGCACTCCTCGAACAACGGTGGGACCACATCTTCTATACCGGCAACGGCACCGTCGGCCGGGTGGTCATGGCCGCCGCCGCCCGTCACCTGACGCCGGTCACGCTCGAACTCGGTGGGAAGAGTCCGGCGATCGTCGACGCGAGCGCGGATCTCGACGTCGCCGCCCGCCGCCTCGTGTGGGGCAAGTTCGTCAACGCGGGGCAGACCTGTGTCGCACCGGACTACGTCCTGGTGGACCGGCGAGTCGAGGATCCCTTGCTCGCGTGGATGCGCGAAACGATTCATGACTTCTACGGCTCGAATCCCCGTGAGAGCGGCGACTACGGCCGGATCGTGAACGAGCGCCACTTCGATCGAGTGATCCGGCTCGCCGACGGCGGCGGCACCGGCGACCTCGTCACCGGCGGTGAACGGGATCGCGCAGATCGGTTCATCGCGCCGACGCTCTATCGCGGTACCGATGCCTCGGCACCGATCATGCAGGAGGAGATCTTCGGGCCCCTCCTGCCGACCCTCCCCGTCGACGACCTCGACGAAGCCATCGCGTTCGTCACGGCGCGGGACAAGCCGCTCGCGCTGTACCTGTTCGCCAAGCAGGAGCAGGCCAAGCAGCGAGTGCTCGCGGAGACGACCTCGGGTGGGGTCTGTCTCAACGCGACGCTGTTTCACATCGCCGTACCCGACCTCCCCTTCGGTGGCGTGGGCGAGAGCGGGACCGGTGCGTATCACGGTCGTGCCACCTTCGAGACCTTCACCCACCGCAAGAGCGTGCTCGACCGGCCGACGAGCCCTGACCCGAGCATCGCGTACCCGCCCTACCGTGGGCTCAAGGCCAAGCTGCTTCGCAAGCTGCTGTGACAACCATCTGACGTCGACCGGATATGCGGCGACCCCCGGTCGAAGCCGGGGGTCGCCGATCGAATCTGGGGTGCGAACTCAGACTGCTCGAACGTTCTGAGCCTCTTCACCCTTCCGGCCGGGTGCGACATCGAACTCGACTGCCTGACCTTCGGTGAGGCTCCGGTAGCCGGTCATCTGGATCTGTGAGTGGTGGACGAACACGTCCTCTTCGCCCTCGCGGGAGATGAAGCCGAAGCCTTTCTCTGCGTTGAACCACTTCACCGTGCCTGTTGCCATGCTGTTCGTTCCTGACTCTTCTTTCGGGGCCGGCCGGGTGGCGAACCCTCGAGAAAAACGGTAGCAGGGACCTCGCAACGATGCTCACGCCGACCTGTAGTGACGCAACTCGATCACATTGCCATCTGGATCGCGCACGTAAAGACCCTGGCCTTGCCCGCGCGCCCCGAACAACTCCGCCGGGCCACCGACCACATCGAACGCTCCCGAGTCCGCGACGCGCTTGGAGGTCCTGCGGCTCGATGACGAGACATATGTGGTCGACGTTGTGACCGACCACCTCGTTCTCATCGACGGCGAGGAAATCGATGATCGTCGCGTCGTCGATCCGGACCGACGGGAACAACACTTCGCCGGCGCGCCATTGGTCCACCCGCTCGCCCGCCAGGCCGAGCTGCCCCACGTAGAAGCCGAGCGACCGCTCGGTGTCGGCGACGCGGAGCACGATGTGGTCGAGACCCGTGACGTTCACGCTCATGGTCGTACCCTCCGGAATGTCAGGGCTCGCGTGGCAGCCCGAGCATCCGTTCCCCGATGATGGTCCGCTGAACCTCGGACGTGCCACCGGCGATGGATGCCGCCCGCGACCAGAGCCACTGCCTCGACCACCGGTTCGCGAGCGACGAGTCCGCGCCGACGAGATACATGGCGGTGTCGGCCTGGTGTTGGCTCATCTGAGTCCAGAGCAGCTTGGTCAGGCTCGATTCGGGCCCCGGCGACACGCCCTGACCCAGCCGCGAGAGCGTGCCCCAGTTGTTGAGTCGCAGCAGGCGGAGCTCGACGAAGCATTGCGCCAGCTCGGCCGCGAGCTCCGGATCGTCGAGCCGTCCGCCGGCGTCGGCTGCTCCATAGAGCTCGTCGAGAAACACCTCGTGGAGCACTTGTTCCTTGAACGGGAACGCGGTCCCGCGTTCATGGGCGAGCGTGGTGTTCGCCACCGCCCATCCCGCGTTGAGGTCTCCGACCAGATGTTCACGAGGAACAAACACCTCGTCGAGGAACACCTCGTTGAACTCCGCCTCGCCGGTCAGTTGCACGAGCGGACGGATGTCGATGCCGGGCGCCTGCATGTCGACCACGACGTAGCTGATGCCGCGATGTTTCGGCGCGTCTGGATCGGTACGGACGAGCGCAATACCCCACCGCGCGAAACTGCGCGTACGACGTCCAGACCTTCTGCCCTGACAGATGCCAACCGCCGTCGGTCGCCGTCGCGCGCGTCGTCAGCGCGGCCAAATCCGAACCGGCCTCCGGCTCGCTGAACAGCTGACACCAGATCTCGCGGGCATCGAGGATCTGCGGGAGCCATCGCTGCTTCTGCGCCTCGGTGCCATGGGCCAGCAAGGTCGGTCCGGCGAGGTTGATCCCGACGCGATTGACCGGTTGCAGCGCGCGCGAGCGCGCGTACTCCATGTTGTAGAGCGCGACTTCGACCGGCGATGCACCGCGACCGCCGTACGCCTCCGGCCAGTGGATACCGATCCAGCGGTCTGCAGCGAGCTTCGCCTGCCACGCGCGACCCCACGCGATCTCTTCGCTCAGACTCCCGAACCGAGGAGGGCGATCGAGATGCTCAGCCAACCAGTTGCGAATGTCCTGGGCGAAGGCCAGTTCGTCGGGCGTGAAGCTGAGGTCCATCGAGGCGTTGGCGTCGCGCGCCTAGTGCACCGCGCCCGTCGCCCGGAGCGCAGCGATCCGATCCCCGTCGAGACCGAGCACCTCCGCCAACACCACATCGGTGTGTTGGCCGACGGTCGGGGCCTTGGTCGGCACCGCCGGCTCGGCTCCGACGATCTTGACCGGGAACGGCAACTGCTCCGCGCCGAGGTCGTCGACCGAAAACCAGTCGAGCCGGGCCTGGAACTGCGGATCGTCGGCGACGGACTTCGGGGTGTGGCACGGCGCGATCGGCACGTCTACGTCGATGCCGAACTGCACCCACTCATCGGTGGACTTGCTTCCGAAGATCGGCGTCAGCTCGGCCTGCATCTCACGGTTCCCGCGGGCGTGGTCGCCGTACTCCGAGCCCGGCCACCGATCGAACAACTCTGGACGCCCGACGGCCTCACAGAACTTCTTCCAGAAGTGCTGCTCGCTCGCCATGAACAGCACGTAGCCGTCACTCGATGCGTAGACCTGGTAGCGGACACCACCGCGCATGCCGGCGATCGCCGGTTCGCGCCGGACGTAGTCGTCCGACGAGTTGCCCGTGACCTCGGACGCCGGACGCTCGTACGCCCGATAGGTCTCCTCGCGGTACCAGTCGAACGCCGCAGCGCTGTCGGACTGCGCGACCTCCATCTGCGTGCCCTCCCCGGTTGCTCGCGCCTGGATCACTCCCGCAAGGATGCCGAGCGCGCCGAACAACGGGCCCGCATTGATGCCGATCGAAACGTGATCGGGGATCGTGGGGAAGCCGGCCTCGTCGATCTCCGGCTGGAAGATCCCCGCCCACGAATCGTACGCGATGCCGTGACTCGCGAGGTTCTGGTACGGGCCCGTGGCGCCGTACCCGGAGATGGTGCAGAACACGATGCGCGGATTGAGCTCGCGGAGGCGCTCATAGCCGAGGCCGCGGCGGGCGAGTCCGCCCGGGCGCATGGCCTCGACGACGACGTCGCTGCCCGCCACCAACTGCTCGAGCACCTCGACGCCCTCCGCCGATTTGAGGTCGATGGCGATGCTGCGCTTCCCCCGGTTCACGTGGAGGTGCATGAGCGAGACACCCTCCACGATCGGCCACGTCATGCGGCGCACGTAGTCACCCGTGGGCGGCTCGACCTTGATGACCTCGGCACCGAGGTCGGCCAGGGCAGTGGTGATCGCGGCCGGGCCGAGCATCGAAACCTCGACGATGCGCACGCCGGCAAGGGGAAGTGGGTTCGCCATGGCCAGCGAGACTACGCGACCCGGAACGGATGCTCAGGAGTGCAAGGATTCGCATCGAGCTGAGACAGGACTGACATGTTGAACCCCATCGACGATCTCCACGCGTACCGACGGACCCGAACGTCCTGGCACACCCTCGCCGAGCGCGTACTCGTGCCCGCTCGTCACGCCGCGACGGCCCGGATCGGGCTCCGGCCGGCACCGGGCGGGATCGCGACGCCCGAGTTCGGTGAAGGCATCACGCTCGCGTTGGTCGGGACCGACTTGGTCCGCCGCCAGCCAGGTTCGGCCACCCGCGAACCCATCTCCACCCTGCGGGTGGCCGCCGAGTTTGCGCGCGTCGCCCCGAATGCCGAGACCGGCGTCTTCACCGCGACGACTCCCGCAGACCCGGACACAACCCTGTTCGTCGACGCCGTCGCCGCCGCTGCGATCGCGGGCTGGTTCGAGTTCGGCCAAACCGTCCTCGAACGCTGGCGAGCCCTGCACGTCGACGACACCCCGTCGGAGATCCAACTTTGGCCCGAGCACTTCGACCTTGCGCTGGACCTCGGCCCCGACGGCGGGCGGGCCAACTACGGCTTCTCCCCCGGCGACGCGGGGCACGAACTCCCCTACGCGTACGTCGGGTCTTGGGTTCCGACCGAGGATCCGTTCTGGAACGCGGGGAGCTACGCGCTGCCTCACCTACGAAGCACTCGCGACCGAAGCCGAACCCGAGGCCGTAGTCCTCGAATTCTTCACGGCCGGATACTCGGTCGCGACCCGAGCGGCCTGAGACCGACCGCGTCCAGCCTCAGCCGGCATCGCCACGTCGAATGGTCGCGCCGCCCTTGTGGTGGTCGAGCTTTCCGAACCGATGCTCGAGCAGGTTCGCAAGCTTGTGCAGGGCCTGGTTCCAGGCGGCCTCGAGCGTGGCCGCGTGGTGCGTCACGCCCACCGGCTTCTGTCCCCGGGGACGCGCTTCGAGCGCACAACGCTTGTCATTGGTCCCGAACTTGGCGGCGTTCTCGTCCCCCAGATGCACCTCGACCCGGGTCAGGCGGTCGCGGAACCGCGAGAGCGCAGCCTCGACATCCGCCTCCACCTGACCGATCAGATGCTCGCCGGTACCGATGTTGTGGTCGGTCGTGACCTGGATCTGCATGTGATCGCTCCTTCGTCGGACGGGATGGATTCCTGACGCGAGCATGGCATCCCCGAGACCGTTCGGCACGGGCAGGTCCGACCGTGATCCCCGGCGCGGCACCTATGGTGCCGACATGAGCGTGGACCTGTCCGGCGCGGCCGACCTCCACGTGCACTTCGGACCGGACCCACACCGAGACCGGTCGGTCACGGGCCTCGAGGCCGCCCGACAGGCCGCGGCCGCGGGGCACGGGGCCATCGTGCTCAAGAGCCACGACACCCCGAGCGCCGGCCTCGCGGCCGCGCTGGACCCGCTCGTCGAGGGCACCCAGGTATGCGGGGGCATCTGCTGTGACCACGAGATCGGCGGCCTGAACCCGGCCGCAGTGGAGACCGCGCTCCGGCTCGGGGCGCGGATCGTCTGGCTCCCGACGCTGAGCAGCCGCCAGGACGTGGTCAACGGCGTGGCCGCGCAACTCGGAATCCCCGGACCGGGCCTCACCGTGCTCGATGACGACGGCGTGCTCACCGATGCGACACTCGAGATCATGGCGCTCGTCGCGGAACACGGCGTGGTGCTCGCGACCGGCCATGTGAGCGCGGCCGAGCACATCGCCGTCGTGCGCGAGTTCGCGCCACGCGGCTCGGTGCTCGTCACCCACGCGCTCGAGGAACTCGCGGGGCCGAACCTCTCCGTGGCGGAGTGTGCGGAGCTGGCCGCGCGGGGCGCTTCTATCGAGCTATGCGCGCTCACCTGTATCGGCGCGCTCGCGACCCGGCCCGTCGCCGACCTGCTCGCGTGCATCGAGGCCGTGGGCGTCGAACGGGTGACCCTCGGCACCGACTTCGGCCAGGCGATCAACGAGCCGCCGGCGGCCGGCCTGCGGACGTTCGCCGACGCACTCCATGCTGCCGGGGTGACCGAACGGGAGATCCGCACGATGGCCTGCACCAACCCGAACGCACTCCTCCGCCGCGCCACCTGACCGGCCTCTACCATCGCCGCGGTGGAGGACCGACGCACCCCCGGGCTGTACCTGGAAATGACCGACCGCCCGCTCGATACCTACGCGGCTGACCGCGTCCCCGAGCTGCTCACTCAGCCCGGCGTGAGCCGCGCGACATGGTGGGTGAACGCCCATCGGGACCGAGACGACCTGCCCCGGGTCTTGGCCGAGTTCGATCACCTCGGCGTGTACGAGGTGGACGACACGTTCACCACTCCGATGCTTCCCGCCGACGTCACCGGGCTGCATTACCGCCGCACGCGGCGTCCCGGGCAGGGCCACCTCAGCGGGCGCGCGACGATCGGGCTCTCACTCGTGCTGATCTCCCCGCGCGACCCCACCGACGCTCAGGCGCTGCGGGACTGGGGGGACTTCGTGCATATCAACGCCATTGCGGCCGTCGCAGTCCCGGGTTTCACGATGATCACGCCCTATGAACACGCCGCCGGTGGCGATCCCCGATTCCTGCACTTCTACGAGATGGACAGCGACGATCCCGAGCGGAGCTTCAGGGCCATGACCCCACTCGTCACCGATCGACTCGGCGCGCACACCCCCGAGTGGAAGGCGTGGGCTCGTCACCCCGCGTTGCGCATCATGTACGTGAACACCTTCCGGCGGGTCGGCGAGGCCACGCGGTGACCGACCTTTTCGACGCCATCCAGTCGCAACGCGCCTGTCGGGCCTTTGCGCCGACCGCGGTCGCCGACGAGACGATCGGACGTCTCCTCGACGCCGCTGTCCACGCGCCGAGCGCGGAGAACCGTCAACCGTGGGAGTTCGTGGTGGTGCGCAGCCCGGAGACCCGGAGCGCGATCGCGGCATTGATGGCGCGCCTCTGGGACCAGGGCGGCCGAGCCCACGCGGAGTCCCGGATCGGCGCGGCAATGCTCCTAGAAGTGGAAGTGGCCATGACCTCCGGGTTCGCGACCGCGCCGGTCCTCGTCGTCGTCGGCGCCGACGTCAAGCGTGGCTCCCCGCGAGCGGCCGAATCATCCATCTACCCCGCGGTCCAGAATCTGCTCCTCGCGGCAGGGGCGTTGGGGCTCGGGACCGCGCTGACAACCATCGCGCTGGCCGCCGCCGCCGAGCTCGGCGCGATGGTCGGGCTGCCCGACCACGTGCGACCCATGGCCGTCGTCCCGGTCGGGTACCCGGCGCGGCCGATGGGCCCCCCGCGGCGAGAGCCGTTTGCGACCCACACGCACCGAGACCGGTTCGGGACACCGTGGGATCAGGGGACCGTCGGGTCGTCCTGAGCCGTTCGGTTCTGGAGGTCCTGGAGCTGCTGATTCTGGGCGTCCACCGCATCCTGGGCCTTGGTGGCCGGCGCGGTGATCGCGGTGCGTTCGGGAGCGGTGGTCGGCGTCGCCGTGCCATCGCCACCGCCGCAGCCGGCCGCCACGATCGCGACGGAAGCGACGAGTCCCAGGAGTGCGCGCTTGGTCCGCATCCCCAGGTCATCGGCATGGGCGGCCGACAAGTTGACGTGGACCGGTCAGTACCCCTCGGCCAGATCCACGACGTGCTCGAGCGGCTGTCCGTCGAGGAACCGACGCAAGTTCTCGCACAGCAGATCTACCGAGACTCCCAGCAGGTCCGGCGACGCCCAGGACGAATGAGGGGTGAGGCGCACCTTCGGGTGGTCGTAGAGCCAGTGACCCGCAGGCAGCGGCTCCGGATCCACCGTGTCGAGGCTTGCTCGGGCCACCTTGCCGCCATCGAGAGCCGCACGGAGCGCATCCTGGTCGACCAGCGTGCCCCGGGCGATGTTCACGACGTGCACCCCGTCGCACATCGCTGCGAACGCATCGGCATCGAGGAGGTGGCGGGTTCGGGCGGTGCCGGGTGCCGCCACCACGACGTGGTGGGCGTCCGCTACGAGCTCGGCAATCGAGTCCTTCATCTCCACCTCCGGGATCGGACTCGGCGTCGGGGTCCGCCGCATGGCACGGACCTGCATGTCGAATGCCAGGGCCCGTCGGGCGATCGCGGTGCCGATACCACCGAACCCCACGATCCCGACGGTCTTGCCCGCGAGCGTGTCCATCCTTTGGAAGTTCCAGCGCTCCGGCGCCGCATCGATCCAGAATTCCGGCAGGCCCTTCGCAAACGCGAGCATCGTGGCCAGCACATACTCCGAGATCGGCACCGCGCTCGCGCCTCGGGAACAGGTGACCACACCGACGCGCTCGAACGTCTCCGGTGGGATCCCGTCGATCCCGGTGCCGGGGAGCTGGACCCAGTCCAGGTCACGGGCGAGGACTGGAGCGAGCTTCTCGTCGGCCCAACCGCCGAACAGCACTTCGGACCTGTCGTCAGCTGGTGGCAGTTCGCCGTCGAGGGCGAGAACTTCGACCTCGGGAAACTCGGCGCGGACGCGCTCAGCCGCGAGCCCCACGCCGTCGAACAGTCGGACCTTCACGTAGTGATCTCCCGGGTGACCGCCCGCGTGGGGCCGAACGAGTGGAGTGCGAGCGCGTGCAGATTGCCCGTGCCTCCGTTGACCACGAGGAGGAACTGTTCGGGCCGCTCGACCACGTGGACGGTACCGTGCGCGTCGACACGACCATCTCGCTCGGCCTTGGTCTGGTGCGCTGGCGGCCACCGGTCGATGGGAAGCGACGCGGATCGGTGCAGCTCCGCCTGAACGTCTTCAATGTTCGGCACGTCCCGGGCGATCAGCTCGGCCCAGGGCGGGGCGACGCAGACCATCATCTCGGCCCCGTGATGCGCGCCGATGAACGCGTTCGTACCCGCGAAGGCGAGTGACTGGCCGATGATTGCGAGCAGATCCCGGCCATTGTCGGCCACGGTGTCGGCGATATCCATGGTGCCGGTGCAGCCGTGGACGGTCAGCGCGTCGAGCCCCGCGGCGATACCGCGGCGCTCACTGAGCGGCGCCCACGGGGAACGTTCCTCCCACTCCCCTACAACGATGCCGGTCACGCGTCCGGGCTGACCGAACACACTCTTGGAGGTCTCGCCCACGACCTGCCCTCCGACGTTGCGCATGAGGAGCCGCAGCGACCGGCCGATCGCGGGGGCGGAGCCAGCCACGCCACCGAAACACCCGGCCTCGAACGGGACGTCGAGCGTGTGGCGGATCGGGCCATTGACGAACACGCCCGGGACCACGCAACTGGTGGTGGTGTTGAGCGCGAAGAGGTTGAAGTCCGGATCGGCCATCGCCTCCACCGCCGCGCACAGCAGCGGCATCGCGGCGGCGGGCGCACCGGCGAGTACTGCGTTCACCGCGACCTTCTCGACGGTCGCGCGGCCGTTGCGGGGCGGGAGATCCGCGAGCAGCTGTTCGGGGAACCGGCCGCTGGCGGCGACGTGTCCGCGTACCCGTTCCTCGGTCGGCGGGATCACCGGGAGCCCGTCGCCCCATCCCGCCTTGGTGGCCCACTCGGTGAAGGCGACCGGATCGTCGTCTGACTCGAGGCGCGTCGATGTGAGCCAGTCGATCTCGCAACCTTCGGGCCCGCAGTCTCGGTCGGTCATGTCAGACCGTGGCACCAATCGTGGCGAGCAGATCCGGCCACGCGGCGGCCGCGATCGCCTGCACCTCGGACTCCGGCCGGGTCTCCAACGGATACGACAGCACGAGCACGCGCAGCCCGGAGCGGCCCGCGTTGGCCGCCATCGTGTGGGCAAGGGCTTCGAACTCCTGCGTCACGACGACGACCGCCGCCGTACCTCGCTGGGCGACCGCGACGGCGTCGTGGACACTCCAGGAGGTGCACGAGCCTCAGTTGCCCAACCCGACGATCGCGACATCGACCCGACCGGCGAAGTCCGCGAGTTCTCTCGCGGTTTGCTCGCCCGCATCGCCGACGCGGTTGCCGGCTTCCCACCGGTCCACGGTTGCACCGGCCGCGTCGAACCGGGGCGCCCACTCGTCGAGGACGGTCAGCCAACTCCGCCAGGTCCGGTCGAACCGCAACCCGACGCGCAGACCGGCGAGTGGACCTGCGTCCGGGCCCGGGTCGGCGTCGATCGCCGGCGGCGCCGCCGTCGGGTCGAGCATCGTCACCTTCATGAGCGTTCCCCCTGGACGTCTGTTGTGTCGCAGCGAGCGTACGCCCCGCGAGGGTGACCGCATCGCTGTTCACTGGCGCGTTGACCGCCCATACGACGGCCAACGCGCCAATGAACGGACGCGGGCGCCGAGGCGGCACGCGCACCTGCCCGCACGGCCTAGTCGGCCAGGGTGATCGCCTGCTCGGGGCAGTTGTCGCGACCGGTGCGGGCCTGGGCCTCGAACCCCTCGGGCACGACGCGGTCGGCTGCGACGACCGCGCAATGGCCGTAGTCATCCGGGGCGAACACGTCCGGCGCGAGGGCATAGCAGCGGCCGTGGCCGGTGCAGAGCGAGTCGTCGACGGCTACGCGCATTCCCACACCAGCGGCAGGTGCTCGACTGCTCGAATTCCCATCGAGTACACGGGCGTCTCGCCGGACGCAACCGAGTACTGCGGAATCCGGCGGTGCAGCTCTTCGAGGGCGACGCGCGATCTCGAGGCCGCGCCAGATGGGAGCCGAGGCAGCGGTGGACGCCGCCGCCGAATGCCAGATGCCGGTTGGCCTCGCGGTCGAAGTCCACGGATTCGGGCTCGGGGAACTCGCCGCCGTCGGTATTGGCCGACGCGAGCAGGCAGGTCACCGAGGTCCCCGCGGGAATCGTCGTGTCGGCGATCTCGACCTCCCGGGTGGTGACGCGTGGCACTCCCGGCACCGGCGTCTCCCAACGAAGCAGCTCCTCCACCGCGGCGGGCACCAGCGACGGGTCGTCGCGCAACGCCTGTTGCCGGTCGGGATGGTCTGCAAGGTAAGCGACGGCGCAGCCGAGCGAAGCGGTCACGGTGTCGAGCCCCGCGAGCAGGAACAGATACGAGATGTCAAGGATGTCCTCGGTCGTCAGCACCTCGCCATCTACCTCTGCAGCGAGAAAGCCGGAGAGCAGATCGTCCTGCGGGTCGTTCCGACGCTCGGCGATCACCCGCTCGAAGTAGGCGTAGATCTCTTGGCCGGTTGCACGAGCCAGCGCCGAACGATCGCCCTGCGTCGTGTCCGGCCGGATGATGCCGTCCTTGAATCGCAGGAACAGATCGAGATCCTCGAGCGGCAGTCCCATCAGGCGCAGGAAGACCGTGCACGGCAGCGGCACCGCCACCGCGGTGTTGAACTCGCAGGCACCGTCACCCACAAAGCCATCGATGAGGTCGTTCACCAGCGATCGCACCGCCTCCTCGAGTTTGTTCACCTCCCGCGGCGCGAACAGTGGGTCGAGGAGCCGGCGGAACTTCACGTGATCGGGCGGATCGATCTGGAGTGGGATCAGCGGCCGGACGTTGCCGATGTCGATCGCGTCCATGTTCGACGAGAACACATCCGGGTTGCGCAGCGCCCACATCACATCTTCGTGCCGAGTGAGCAACAGCATCTCCCCGACATCCAGCACCCCGGACTCGCGCATCACCGGATGGAACTGCTGCGGCCGGGCGAGCACCTCGGGGTCGACAGAACCGAGCCCGAGTTCGGGCGCGCCGGGATCGCTCATCCCCGAGCGACCGACACGGGCCGCATCGCCCGCACCGCGACGACGAAGCCTGCGATGAGGATTCCACCGTTGAGCAAGACGAAGCCGGTCGGCGTGAACGCCGAAAGGATCAACAGCATCCCGGCTGCATACCGACGCCCGGCGCGCACCATCAGCGCCGCGCCCGCCGCGGCGCACACGCCGACGACGGTCATGTAGGCGAGCGGAGCCTGCAGCGCCTCGGCACGCCCCGGCAGGCTGAGCGTGGCGGTGAGGAGCGCGAGAAAGGTCCAACCGGCGGCCAGTGCCGCCCAGGTCCGTCGCGTCTGCACGTTGCCTCCCGGGCGCCGTCGCGAACTGTCGCCGGACCCGCGCCCGGCCGCATTCGAGCCGATTCGCAGCGATGCGGTCAAACCTGCAGGCGGCGCGCCAGATCGGTCGCCCAGCCCCGCGGGTCTTCGAGTGGCCACCGCGGCAGATCGAAGTACTCGACCGAGAACAACCCGCGGTAGCCGCGAGCCGCGAGTGCGCCCGACACCGCCTCGAAGTCCACGACGCCGGCCGGGTCGTCCACGTGGAGCTGGGTCCGCCCCTGGGCGCCCTGGCGGAGTTGTACGTGGTCAGCCAGGTCCAGCAGCTCGACCGGATCGCCACCCCAGTCGGCAACGTGACCGGTGTCGACAAGCAGGCGCAGCCCCGGCACCTCGGCGACCATCGCCCGACACGCCTCGGTGGAGCCCACCACCGAGCCCGACCAGGGTTCGAGCAACGCACCCGGCGCACCTCGGAACCATCGGACGCAGCGTTCCCACATTCCGTCGCCGGCCGGGGGTGCGGGAGTCGCACACCAGCCGGCGATCGGCTTGGGAAACGAAATCGGGCAACCGACCGGCAGTACCAGGGAAGCCGGGTCGACCGTCGTCACCACATCGATATGAGTGAAGCCGTCCGCGCGGGCCAACTCAGAGCGGCGCACGGGATCCTCGACACCGGCGTAGACGATGTCGACCACCCCGGTTCGCACTACTTCTGGTGCTCCATGCCGCCGGGCATGATCATCCCGACCGGTTGGAGGTGCTGGCCGAGGATCTTGTCGAAGTTCTCCGCCACCCCCTCCACGTCGAAGCCGCCCTCGCGCTGCATGTAGGCGATCTGCTTCGGGTGTTGGTAGATCGTGTACGCGTAGTCGGTGCGGCCGACGATCTGGCCGTTCACGTGGCCGGCTTGCTCCGATGCGAGCCACGTCACGAGCGGCGCGTTCAACGCCGGGTCTTGCTCCGGCGGCGGCTCGGTGCCCGTGCGCTCGAACAGACCAGCGGTCATGCGGGTCGCGCCCGCGGGTGACATCGCGTTCACCGTGATCCCGTATTTTCCCAGCTCGATGGACCAGATGAACGTCATCCCCATGATCGCGGCCTTCGCCGCGCCGTAGTTGGTCTGGCCGAAGTTGCCCCGCAACCCCGCCTGGGAAGTGACATTGATGATGCGGCCGTAGCCGGCCTCTTTCATGTGGGTCGCGGCGTGCTGGGCGGTGTTGAAGGTCCCGTACATGTGGACCTTGACGACCGCATCGAAGTCCTCGGGGCCCATCTTCACGAGCGAGCGGTCCCGCACGATGCCGGCGTTGTTCACGAGGATGTCGATGGCGCCGAACTCGTCGATCGCAGTCTGGACGAGGCGGCCCGCGGCGTCGTAATCCGTCACCGACTCGTAGCTCGGCACCGCGCCCACGCCCAACGCCTTGATTGCTTCGCAGGTCTGCGCGGCCGGATCCTCGTCGGTGCCCTGGCCGTCCAAACTCACCCCGACATCGTTGATGACGAGGTTGGCGCCTTCCCGCGCCATCGAGAGCGCGAACTCGCGCCCGATGCCGCGCCCGGAACCGGTGACGACTGCGACTCGACCATCGAGGAGCCCCACCGCAACTACTCCGCGACCGCAGTGGCGGTGCCGGAGAGCTTCTCTTCGCCGGCATCGTTGCACGCCGAAAGCTCGAGGTCCACGAGGTGGTCGTCACCCAGACCGACGATGACGGCGGTGAACGTCAGCGCCTCGCCGGGCCAGACCTGCTTCGCGAAGCGGACCGAGAATTTGCGCAAGGCCTCGGGGCCGAACCAATCCTTGACCACGCGGGCCATGAGGCCGGCGGTGAGCATCCCGTGACCGAACACCGAAGGGTTCCCCACCTGGGTGGCGATGGTGTCGTCGTGGTGCATCGGATTGAAGTCGCCGGACGCACCGGCGTACTTCACGAAATGCGTACGGCTGAGGTTCTCGACGACGAGCGGAGTCGCGGCGTCGCCGACGGAGAGTTCATCGAATCGCGGCACGACCGGACTGTACCCGGACCTCGCAGTCCGGGCACCGGTAGCCTCCGGCAATGGCGACGCGAGCCGGCGCGGACGAACCGGCTGACCGCCGCACTCGCGGTGAGCACACCCGCGATCGGCTCCTCGCTGACGGCGCGAAAGCCTTCGCCGATCGGGGCCTGCGCGCCACCCGAGTGGACGACATCGTCAAGGGCGCCCGGACACCCACCACCCACGCGCACCGCCGTGGTCAAAGGACGAGATCGGTGACGTCACCGATCTCGTCGGTGGCGCCGGCGTGGGCGACCGTGCCGTGGTTGAGCACCACGACTTCGTCAGCCAACGCGAGCGCCGGTCCGACGTATTGCTCGACCAACAGGATCGCGGTCCCCGTCGCCCGGATCGCCCGGAGCGATTCGTACACCTCGTCCACCACGATCGGGGCGAGGCCGAGCGACAACTCGTCGGCCACCAGCAACTTGGGAGGATGCGCCGTGACCCGGGCGAGCGACAGCATTCGCTGTTCACCACCCGAGAGGGTGCCGGCAATCTGCCGCCGACGGTCGCCCAACCGCGGGAACAGTTCGTAGGCCCGATCGAGCGCACCGCTGACGCCGCTGCGACCCAACTCGCGCCGGAAGGTCAGCTCGAGGTTCTCCTCCACGGTCAGAGTCGCGAACACCGAGCGGCCCTCCGGCGCGTGGACGATGCCCCGCCGGGCGAGTTGGAAGGGCGGAAGACCCCGCCACATGAATCGAGCGTCGAGCGACGTGAGCCGCTGGATGAGACCGATCCCGGGGCGCGCCCAGGCGATCCGGTCACCGTCGAACCACACTTCGCCGGCGGTCGGCCGCACGAGGCCCGTCGCGACCCGCGCGACGGTCGTCTTGCCGGCGCCGTTGGCGCCCAACAGCGCCGTGACGGTGCCGGAACGGACCGCGAACGATACGCCGAAAAGTGCCCGGAACGGCCCGTAGCCGGCATCGACCGACCGGAACTCGAGCAGCGCTTCGGTCATGGCGCGCTGCCCCCCAGATAGGCACGTCGGACTTCGTCGGAGCCAAGGACGTCGTCGGTCGGACCGCTCGCGATCAGCGTGCCGAAGTCCAGCACGAAAGTCCGGGTCACGAAACTCCGCACGAAGTCCACGTCGTGCTCGACCAGCAGCACAGCCGTACCCCGCTCGGACTGCACCTCGCGCAGCGTGTCGGCGAGCGCGATGGTCTCGTTGGCGTCGAGTCCCGACGACGGTTCGTCGAGCAACAACAGGCGCGGACCCGTCATCAACGCCCGCCCCACCTCCACCAGGCGTCCTCGCCCGAGCGACAAGGATTCGATCGGGGCGTCAGCCACGTCGCCGAGCCCGAGGAGTTCCAGCGTCGCGGCTGTGCTCGCCGCTTCAGCGGCGGTCGGCGCCGCGAGGTTCAGCACATCACGCCAGAACCGTCCGGTGTCGCGTCGGGCTCGTTCCGCCACGAGCAGGTGATCCCGAACGCTCATCTCCGCGAACAGTTCGAGTCGTTGGAATGTCCGCCCGATGCCGGCCCGGGCGCGCTTGTGCACCGGCGCCCGACTGATGTCGCGATCTGCGAACCGCACCGAACCGGCATCGGGCTTCAGGAGACCGAGAAGACAGTTGAAGAACGTGGTCTTCCCCGCGCCGTTCGGTCCAATGAGCCCAACGGCCTCACCATCGGCGACATCGACCGAGACCCCGTCGAGCGCGGTGATGCCCGCAAACCGCTTCGTGATGTTCATCGCTTCGAGGAGCGCCATCGTCAGCCCGCCTCCTGAGGCGTCGAGCGCCAGCGTTCGGGCAGGCGCCGTTCGATCGCCGCCAGCGACTTCCGCTTGTTGAACTCCAACACCCCTTCGGGGTGACGCGCGTAGGTGATGGCACCCAACCCGAACAGCACGAACTGATACGCGGGGTTGATGCCGAGCGCGTCGAGTAACTGCGGGACCAGCGCGAACCCGAGCGCCGCGTTGATCGCGCCCTCCACGGTCCGCGGCATGAGCGTCACCACGATCACGACGAAGAACAGGCTGTACCCGTACCCGAAGTCGGTCGCCGTCGCGATCCCCTTGTAGGTGGCCAGGAGCCCACCGCCGAGCCCGGCGATCCCAGCCGACACCGCGAGTGCGAGGATCCGCAGCCGCGTCGGGCTGATCCCGATCGCCTGCGCCGCGGTCTCACTCCCCCGCAACGCGGCGAGGAAGCGTCCCGTCGTCCCGCGGCGGATGAAGATCACGAACACTGCCACGAGCACGAGCACGACGACACACAGCAGGAAGAACGGGCGATCGTCGCCGAATCCCTGTGGGCGAGGCACCCGCACTGGCCGTGCCCCACCACTCACCCAGCCGCGCGGGATGATCACCAACTCGAAGACCAACGCGACCGCCAGCGTGCCCAGCGAGAGGAAGATGCCGCCCAACCGCAACAGCGGGATCGCGATGACCGCGCCGACTGCCGCGGCGACGAGCGCACCGAGAAACATGGTGGGCAACACCGAGAGACCGAATGCCGAGACGAACTGTGCAGTGGCGAACGCGCCGATGCCCGCAAAGGTGGCCTGACACAACGAGATCTGGCCGGCCATCCCGGTGATGACGGTGATCGACAGAAAGATGACGCTGTAGATCGCGGCAATCGTGAAGATGCCGACCCACTTCGGGTTGAACGTGGTCAGGACCAGGAAGATCGTGACGACCGAACAGAACACGCCGAAACCACGGGTGCCGATCGTGAGGAACCGGCTCCGGTTGGCCGCCACCGGCGCATCCGGCGGCGGATCCACGCCGCCCAGTGGATCGCGACTCTGGATCGCGGTACGAAGTCCCGGCCAGAAGAGCAGCAGCAGAAAGAGCGCGGCGAACGGCAGCGACGGTCGGAGGTTCTGCGCGAGCAGGCTGGCCGGCGGCAGGTATCCGGCCAGCAGCGCCTGCGCGACGCCGAGCAGCAGACCACCGAGCAGCGCCATCGGGATGCTCGTGAGCCGGGCGAACGCGGCTGCGGCGATCGCCGCGATCAACAGCGTGGTGAAGTTCTGCGGCGCGAGCGAGGCGTAGAGCGGGGCCAGCAGGACCCCGGCAAGACCGGCGAACACGCTCGAAAGCATCCACGCGAAGGCGGAGACCCGATTGGCGTCGACGCCCGCCAGTTCGGTCATCCGCGGACTCTCCACCACGGCGCGCATCCGGAGTCCGATCGGTGCGAACCGGAACAGGAGTCCGAGGAGGACGACCGCGACGACGGTGCTGACGATGACCGCCATCTGCTTGCCGTCGAGCACGAAGTCACCGAACCGATAGAGCGCGTCGTCGTCCCACCAGATGCCGACGACACCGAAGGTCGGACTGGTGCCAAGTTGGATCTGGACGAACTGGGGCACCGCGACGAGCAAACCGAGTGACGCGACCAACTTCGCGAGTCCCGACGCCGCGCGCAGGTGCCGGAAGATCGCGTACTCCAGCACGAGTCCCATCAGTGGGCTGAGGACGAGAACCACGACGAAGGCCGCCGCCCAGATCGGCCAGTCGTTGCGAACGCGCAGTTCGTAGTACGCGACCGCGGTGACGAATGCCTGCGCGCCGAACGCGAGATTGAAGACGCCACTCGTCTTGTAGGTGAGCACCAAGCCCACGGCAACAAGCGCAAACACGCATCCCAGGGGCACCCCCTGGATGACATACGTGAAGAATTCCGTCACGGAGTCACGCGTGGATTCAAGCGACCACTACTTGTAGGTCGGCTTCGCGTCGAGCCCTGCATCTCTTTCGAAGCAGAGGAACACCTTTCCCTTCGGCACGAACGTCGGAACGAATTTCTTGTCCTTCACCTTGACGAACGCGGCGCACCCGACCGGCGGTTGGGTCTCGGTGTGCTGCGTCGTCCAGTCGATACCCGAGATCATCTCGTCGGCCGTGACCTCGGTTTCCTGGTTGAGCGCGTCGATCACCTTCTGGCGGGTGAAGTCCGGACCGGCCTTCCTGAGGCCTTCGACGAACATCGCCGCGTTGATCCAGCCGTAGCTCGTGTACTCATTGGGCGTGTCGCCCTGCTTGTCAATCCAGGTGAGGTAGGCATCGACACCGTCCGGCAAGGGGCGGGTCTCGTAGGGCACGAACGGCACCCGGACGATGGAGTTCTCGAAGAACTGTCCGTTCGCCTGCATGAACGCCTGGTCGTAGCCGTTCGGTAGATACTGAATCGCGTCGAGGGACTGCTTGCGCGCCTCCTTGGCGATCGCGAGCACCCCGTTCGTGTCCATACACGTCATGATGAAGTCGACGCCCGCCTTCTTCATCTGTCCGACCTCGACACTGAAGTCCGTGGTGCCGAACGACAAGCTGTCCGAGTAGAACCCGACCTTGGCCGACGGGTACAGCTCGAACGAGTCCTTGATCCCCTTGGCGCAGTCCTTCGAATTGTCCACGTTGTACGCGAGCACTCCGATCGTGGACCGCTTCAATTTCTGCGCGATCCAGGGCAGATCCACGCCGGCGCAACCGATGCACAGTGCGCCGGCGTTGCCGAAGAACGTCTCCTTGTTCCAGTCCGAGTTGATGTTCCAACCGAACACCGGGATCCCCGAACTCTGCAAGGTCTCGGCGCCGCTGAAGTCGAAGATCGTCGCCATGCCCATGGCGGCGAAGACGTTGTCCTCGTTCAGGAGACCCTGGACCTGTTGGAGGTTGTTCGTCATCGCGTCGTCGCGCTTGGAGACGACCTCCAGCTGACGCCCGTGCACACCACCCTCGTCGTTGACCATCGCGAAGTACGCCTCGATGCCCTTGAAGATGTCGCCGTAGGGTGCATTGAGTGCGTTGGTGACGGACGCAACACCGCCGACGCGGACGGTGTCGTCGGTCACGCCGGGCTGATCGACGGTGACGTTCACCTCCGCGGACTTCGCCTTGGTGTCCGCCGACGACTTGGGTGTGGACGACTCGTTCCCGCACGCCACGGCAACGAGTGCAGTCACCACCAGCGTCGCCGCCAACCGTCGACCGGATCGACCTCGCATCCGCGCACCCCCCGATGAGCGTTCCTGATCTGGACAACTGACTCTAACGTCAGGTCCACGCCACCGACAGTGCATGCAACACTGCCCGGATGGCCACCCTCGTGCTCTTCCACGCCCACCCCGACGACGAAGCCATCGCGACCGGCGGAACGATGGCTCGAGCCGCGGCCGAAGGCCACCGGGTCGTCCTCGTATGTGCAACGCGCGGCGAACTGGGCGAAGTGGCGCCCGGAGCCCTGGCCCCGGGCGAAACCCTCCGGGACCGGCGAGTCGACGAGGTGCACGCCGCAGCCGAGATTCTCGGGTGCCAACGAGTTGCGTTCCTCGACTACCACGATTCCGGTATGGCCGGGGAGCCGACCAACGACGGACCCAATGCCTTTGCGGCCGCCGACGTCGACGAAGCCGCCGAACGCCTCGCCGCGATCCTCATCGAGGAGTCCGCGGAGGTCCTCACCATCTACGACGAACGCGGCAACTACGGCCATCCCGATCACATTCAGGTGCACCATGTGGGCATCCGGGCCGCGGAGATCGCCCGCGTCTCGAGGGTCTACGAAGCGACCGTGAATCGAGACCACTTCCTGGAACTGATGAGTCAGCGTTCGGAAGAGCTGGCCGACCTCCCCGATGCTCCCGACCCCGAGGAGTTCGAACTCGGGATGCCGGCGGAACTGATCACCACCACGGTCGACGTGCGGGCCTTCCTGGATCGCAAACGCGCGGCCATGGCGGCCCACGCCAGTCAGATCACCGAAGAATCCTTCTTCATGAAGATGCCCGAAGAGGCCTTCGTCGCCGCGTTCGGTCAGGAGTGGTTCATCCGCCGGGGGCCCGAGCGGGCGGGCGTCGAGGACACGTTGTTCCCCGTCGCCTAACGACGAGGGCGCCTCGCCCACGGCACTGCCCTGACCCGGTACGCGACCGACCGGTCCGAACTCCAGCGGGCGTAGGGCGCTTCGAGGAACCCGGCGAGCGTGACGAGCACCGTGTCGTAGTTCACGCGCCAGCCGGCGAAGTCCCGCCAGGCCTGATCTCGGTCCGCGACGAGCGGGACCCCGGCGGCTTCGAGTTCTGCGCAGGCCGTCTCCCATTCGCTGCGGGTGATCGTGATCGGGTCGTCAGGTCGAGGATCGACCGGATGCGGAATCGCGAAGAAGTCGCCGACGGAGCGCAAGGCGGTGAAACCCGACCGCACACAGAGGCCGGCCATCGGCTGCCACGTGACGTCGATCGTGCTGTTCACCAGTGATGCCGCGTCGAGCACCGTCCCGGCCGCGGTCACCCAGGACCGATCCGGCACCGGCGACCGGAAGAAGTTCAACAGCGGCAGCGACGTGTGGGTCTCCTCGAGTTCCGCGAACCACAACTGGAACCGCTCCCAGAAGTCATCGAGGTCTCCGAGTCGGTTGATGAGGTGAGCCCGCTGCAGAAGTTCGATCGCGCTCGCCGGTGAACCGGCCCGGGCCGAGAGGTACGCGACGAGCACCTCCCGACGGGAGAACGCCGAGTACAGCGTCGGCAGGTAGGCGATCAGCAGGGCGACGACGCCCAGGCCGAACGCGGCTGCAACGAACGACACGACCGTCCCGGCGGTGCCCGGCGGGCGAGCAAAGCCGAGGGTGAACAGCGAGGACCCGGCCTCGATGAACGCATCGCGGAAGCTGATGCCGTCGATCGCAGCGAACACAAGTGTGAAGCCCGCGACGAGCAGGACGAGCCAGGCGACCACGAGGCCGAGCAGCACGGCCGGCGCGTACATCGCGAGGATGCGGTCTCGGACCTCGAACGTTCGTGCCCACCGGAGCCGGAGGTCGAAGAGTTTGCGGATGGCCGTCGAGATGAGCCGCGTCGACCCAACGACGACGCCGCGCGGGAGGACGAAGGTCCGGACCGCCGCGTCCACGACCAGGCCGATCAGGACAACGCCGCCGAGCACGTATCCGATCCGGAGGGCCACCACGGCTACTCGTCGTCCGGCCGCGGCCGGCGGCGTAATGCCTTGGTCGTGGCGCGCTGCTGCTTGGTCTGGAGCCGCGACTCCCGCGACGAACGGGTCGCGCGAGTCGGCCGGCGGGTTCGTGACGTCCGCAACGCCGCACCGAGCCGACTCACGAGCCTTGCCCGCGCCAGGTCACGGTTCCGGGCCTGCGATCGGGTATCGGAAGCAACCGCCCGGACCACGGGCCCGATCCGTTCCATCACCAGGGCCCGTTCGCGTGGCGTGAGGCTCGGCGATCGCCGAACGTCGAAGCTGACCTCGACCCGGGTATCGGCGGTGTTGGCGTGCTGTCCGCCCGGACCCCCCGACCGGGTGGTCCGCCACTGGAGCTCGCGCTCGCCGATCGAGACGCCCGGCGCGACCCGCAAATGGTTCGGATCCACACAGCAGACGGTAGCCGTCGCCGGGTCGACCAGATTTTCTTTGCGGGACCGGCCAGGATGGAGCGGCAATGGTTGACATCGGTCACACGGCTTCCTACGTTGCGGGACCCCGAGCGCATCGGGCAACATGCCCGCCCATTGCGGGGCACGTCGCAACGCGTGGCCATCAGGTCGAGCGGCCGGAGCACTCGGGGAACGACTGACAACGAGCCGGAGGACTCTCCTCCGGCCACAACGGGGGGAAACCGTGCAAGACACGAAGGCAACGCGCCGTCGGGCGCCGCTCTTTCTCATCGCACTGCTGACGCTGATGGCGCTCGTCGCTGCGGCCTGTGGTGGCGGGAGCAGCAGCAGCAAGCCGTCGGGCAACAGCGGCAACCCCGTTGACGAGGGCAAGCCCCAGTACGGGGGCACGATCACCTACGGCATCGAAGGCAAGACCACTGCCTTCTGCCCGCCGCGTGGCCAGTGGGCCATCTCGGCGATCATGGTCGCCTCGTCGCTGTACGACACGCTCACTCGGCCCACCGACGACCCCAACGTGTACGCGCCGTACCTGGCGAAGTCGGTCGAGCCGAACGACGACTACACCTCGTGGACGATCACGCTGCGCGACGGGATCAAGTTCCACGACGGCACGCCCGTCGACGCGGCGGCGGTCGCACTGAACATGGAGGAGTGGCGCAAGGGCATTCTCCTCAACTTCGTGTACCAGAACATCAAGACGGTCACCGCGGTCGGCACTGACACCGTCGTGGTCGACATGACGGTGCCGTGGGTCGCCTTCCCGGCGTTCCTCTACACCACCGGCCGGTCGGCGATTGCTGCGCCGGCCCAGCTGACCGGGGCGAACTGCGACACCGATCTGATCGGGTCGGGTCCGTTCAAATTGAAGAGCTTCGATCCCACCACCGGTGACGTCAGCGTCGTCAAGAACGACGACTACTGGCGCGATGGCTTCCCCTACCTCGACGGCATCAACTGGAAGCCGCAAGAGGAGAGTTCACAGCGCATTCGTGGTCTCCAGGGTGGTCAGTTCGACATCACCCACTCGAGCGGCGGACTCGACCTCGGCGAGGTCGAGTCGACCGTGCCGAGCGCGACGGTGTTCCAGGAGCCCGACGGGCGGATGGAAATCTCACACACGCTGCTGAACGTGACGCGGCCGCCCCTCGACGACCTCACGGCCCGCCAGGCCGTGGCGTACGCCGTCGACCGCGACCGGCTCAACGACATCGCCAACAAGGGCACGAGTCGGCTGACCAGTCAGGTGTTCGACACCGACGTGATGGGCTACCTCCCGAACCTCAACTACCCGGAGCAGGACGTCAACAAGGCCAAGAAGCTGGTCCAGGACTACAAGGACGCCCACGACGGGAAGTTCGAGTTCGACATCCAGTCGACGTTCGACGCCACCACCCAGGCCCTGTTCAAGGACGTCAAGCGCCAACTGGCAGCAGTCGGCGTGACGGTGAACCTGCCGACGCCGGTCGACCAGGCCAACCTCATCAGCCAGGCCATCGGCGGCCAGGTGGACGCGTTCGGGTGGCGGAACTACCCCGGCCAGGACCCGGACACGCTCTACGTCTGGTTCTACGGCGGCTCCGTCGTCAACTTCAACCACCTCGACGATCCGGTCATCAACTCCGCACTCGACGAGGGTCGGATCTCTCCCGACGAGAGTGTTCGGACCGACGCCTACGAGAAGTTCAACCAGCAGATGACGGACCAGCTCTACAACTTCTGGACCTGGTACACCCAGTGGTTCGCGGCGAGCCAGCCAAACGTGTACGGCATCGTCGGACCGAACATGCCCGACGAGAACGGTGACGTCGGGAAGGTCAAGCCCGTCTCGATGCTCGCCGGTATCCACCAGACCGTCGGCCTCTGGGTCAGCAAGTAACTCGGAAGGACAGCGCGAGGATCTGATCACGAGCACGAGTCGGCCCGGGGAGACGCATTGAGAACTGCGCTGTTGAAACTGGGTCGGCTCGTGTTCGTCATCATCATCGTCACGTTCCTGTCCTTCTCGATGCTCAAGCTCCAGGAGCGCAAGGGCGACCTGATCTCGACGATCGCCCCGTTCGCGTCGCAGCCCGAGAAGGAACGGCTCCGAACCGAGGTGGGGCTCGACAAGCCCTTCCTCGAGCAGTACTGGGACTGGTTCTCGAATTTCGTGACCGGCGACTTCGGCAAGACGTACACCGGCACCGGGGACAACGTGACCGGCGTGCCCGTGTCCGACGGCATCTGGAAGCGCCTCCCGGTCTCCTTCGAGTTGATGCTCTACGCCCAGGTCCTGGCGTTGGTGATCGCCATACCGTTGGGGGTGTTCACCGCCTACCGGGCGGGCACGCTCTTCGACCGATCCGCCAACATCGCGGCCTTCGCGATGTTGGCGATGCCTGCGTTCCTCGCCGCGCTCCTGCTGATCATCTACGTCGCGGGGAAATGGAAGCTCTTCGATCTCCCGACCCAGTACACCGGCGTCGGTGACTTCCCATTGAATCCATTGGACCCCGAGAACATCAGACAACTCGCGCTTCCCACCATCAGCCTCGCGGTGGCCCAGATCGCCATCTACATGCGGCTGCTGCGCAGCGACATGATCGCCACGCTGCAGGAAGACTTCATCACCACCGCCAAGGCGAAGGGCATTCCGACCCGGAGGGTGCTGTTCCGCCACGCATTGCGACCATCCAGCCTGACGCTGCTCACGGTCGCCGGGCTCAACGTCGGCACGCTGATCGGCGGGGCGATCGTGGTCGAACGCATCTTCGACCTCCCCGGGATCGGCGGGCGGCTGGCCGAGGCGATCCTCGGAAAACAGTACGTCGAGACGCAGGCGCTCATCGCGGTCATCGCGGTCATCTACGTTCTGGTGAACTTCCTCGTTGACATCCTCTACACCGTCCTCGACCCGAGGATCCGTCATGCCCGAGCCGTTGCCTGAGTCCGGACGCGATCTCAACACCGCCCTCGCCAACGACGGCGGTGTGCTGGATCAACTGCACGCCGGGCCGGCCACCATGATGGCTGCGGTCGAAGCCGGCCCCGAGACCGTCAGCCGCTTCAAGGCGCAAGGGCATCGGCATCGGCGGCTGGCTCTCGATCGGGTGGCTGGGGCTCATGGCCTTCATTGCGATCGCGGGGCCGTCGGCTCCCCGGCGATCCCCGATCCTCGGGCCGACGTCGGGGACCTGCGCCTCGGTTGGTTCGCACCGGGTCACGTCTTCGGGACCGACACCACCGGCAGCGACGTGTTCTCGCTGATCGTCAACGGCGCCCGGAACTCCCTCACCATCGGGGTGTTCTCGGTGCTCATCGGCTTCATCATCGGCGGGATGCTCGGTCTGATCGCCGGCTACTTCGAGGGTCGCACCGGTGCGGTGCTCGCGCCACCGATCGACATCCTCCTGGCCTACCCCGCGCTCGTGCTCGCGATCTCGATCGTGACGTTCCTCGGCCAACTCCGTACTCTGGGTCACCGATCGCCCTGGCCATCGTCATCGATCCCGGTGCTCGCGTCGGATCACGCGAGCCTCGACCTTGACGCTGGTCCGAGCGTGAGTTCGTCGCTCGCCGCCCGGGCCCAGGGCGCCAAGCACCGCCGGATCATGATCCGTGAGGTCCTCCCCAACGTGCTTCCGGCCATGCTCTCGATCGCACTGCTCGGCGTCGCCATCGCGATCGTCGCCGAAGCCGGCCTCGCATCGTCGGCGCCGGCGTGAATCCGGACGTCGTCACCTGGGGCAACATCATCGACGCCGGCCGTCAGCGACATCAACGACGCTCCCAACATCGTGCTGGCACCGTCGCTCGTCATCTTCGTCACGGTGCTCGCACTCAACTTCCTCGGCGACGTCGTGCGGGCCAAGTTCGACGTTCGGGAGAGCGCGCTGTGAGCGAGGGCCGACATGAGTACCCGGCGACGGCGCACGAACGTGGGCACCGAGCGGTTCGAGCCGGAGACCGCCGAGGGTCCGCTGCTGAGGTGGTCGACCTGCGCACCTACTTCGACACCGAGCGCGGCATCGTCCGCGCGGTGGACGGCGTGATCCTTCACCCTCGAGCGGGGCAAGACCCTCGGCGTCGTCGGCGAGTCGGGTTCGGGCAAGACGGTGCTGTCCCGCTCGATCATGGGCCTGCTCCCGAAGCGGAACGTGATCCGCGCGGGCACGGTCACGCTTCGAGGGCCACGAGACCTGGTCACCGCCATCGAACGACGAGTTGCGGTCCGCTCTGGGGCGCACAGATGGCGATGGTGTTCCAGGACCCGATGACCTCGCTGAACCCGGTCATGAAGATCGGCAAGCAGATCACCGAGTCGCTCCGCCAACACCTCGACATCACCAAGGACTACGCCAACGAACTCGCCCTGGCGCTGCTCCAGTCGGTGGGGATCCCCGAGCCCGAGCGGCGGCTGAAGGAGTACCCGCACCAGATGTCCGGCGGCATGCGCCAGCGGGTCGTGCATCGCCGTCGCCCTCGCCTGTGGCCCGAAGCTGCTCTTCGCCGACGAGCCCACCACCGCGCTCGACGTCACCGTCCAGGCGCAGATCCTCGACCTCCTCCAGGAGCAGCAGCGCGAGCGCTACATGGCGATGATCCTCGTCACCCACGACCTCGGCGTGGTCGCCGGGCGGGCGGACGAGATCGCGGTGATGTACGCCGGGCGCGTCGTCGAGAAGGCCCCGACCCGCACGCTGTTCTCATCGATGCGCCACCCGTACACCGAGGCCCTGCTCCAGTCGATCCCCAAGCTCGCGGCGCCGAGCCACACCCGGCTCTCCGCCATCGGCGGTCGACCGCCGGACCTCGTCAACCCGCCCAAGGGCTGCAAGTTCGCGCCCCGCTGCCCCTACGTCCAGCCGAAGTGCATCGAGGAGGACCCACCGTTGGTCGCGGCCGCCGATCCCGGCCACTCGTTCCGGTGCTGGTTCCCCGTGGGCACCCCGGAGAGCCGGGCGGCCTTCGAAGCCAACCGTGCGGCCGGCGTCGCCGCAGGCGACCGGCGCGGTGGTGAGCTGATGGCCGGCAGCGGCACCGCCCATCTCCGCCCCGCCGACGAGACGCTGCTGCGGGTCGAGGACCTGGTCGTCGAGTTCCCGGTCGGTCGGTCCGGAGCTGAAGGTCCACGCCGTCTCCGGGGTGAGCATCGACGTGCTGCCCGGCGAGACCCTCGGCCTCGTCGGCGAATCCGGCTGCGGCAAGTCCACGACGGGCAAGGCCGTCATGCAGCTGCCGTCGGCGAAGTCCGGCTCGGTGCAGTTCGACGGCAACGAACTCAACGGTCTGTCCGGGCGAGACGCTCCGCGCGCTGCGGCCCAAGCTGCAGATGATCTTCCAGGACCCGATCTCGTCGCTGAACCCGCGGCGCAAGGTGAAGGACATCGTTCGCGAGGGTCTCGACATCTGGAAGATCGGCGACAAGGCGTCGCGAGCGCGCGGCGTCTCCGAGGTACTCGAAACCGTCGGCATCGACCCGGCGATCGCCGGCCGCAACGACCGCACGAGTTCTCCGGCGGTCAGTGCCAGCGCATCTCGATCGCCCGCGCCGTTGCCACCGAGCCGAAGCTCATCATCTGCGACGAGCCGGTCTCCGCGCTCGACGTCTCGGTGCAGGCGCAGATCCTGAACCTGCTCGAGGAGATGAAGGCCAAGTACGGCCTGACCCTGATCTTCATCGCCCACGACCTCGCCGTCGTCAAGAACGTCAGCGACCGCGTGGCGGTCATGTACCTCGGCAAGCTGTGCGAGTTCGCTCAGCCCGACGAGCTGTACGCGTCGCCGGCCCACCCCTACACGTCCGCGCTCTCGAGCGCGATTCCCGAGCCCGACCCCGATGCTCACGGCAAGGAACGCTCGGGAATCGGCGGCGAGATCCCGTCGCCGCTGTCGCCCCCCTCGGGCTGTCGGTTCCGCACCCGGTGTCCGGTCGCCACGTCCGAATGTGCCGAGATCGAACCGCAGATGCGCGAAGTCCGCCCCGACCACTTCGTCGCTTGCCACCACCCGCTCGTCGAGGTCGACCCGGTGTTGGCGGCCCGCGATGCGGCACCGTCGACCCCGGTGCCGGCCGCGCCTCCTCCGCCACCGATCGTGACGCCTCCCGCACCGACGCCGCCACCGGTCGCGCCCACCCCGCCGCCCGTCGCCGCGGCGCCGCCCGTCGCCACCGGCGCCGCCCGTTGTCCCACCGGCGCCCGACCCGGACCAGTCATGGCTCGCGCCGGACCCTGCGCCCGAGGCGGCCGCTCCGGCCCTCTCGCCTGACGACCCGTGGGCCGGGGGAACCATCACCCCTCCCCCGGTCGCGCCGACCCCGACCCAGCCCGCCGCGGCGCCCCCACCGTCTCGGACTCCCCCACCGACCCGCGAGGATGCGCCGGAGCCGGCCCCGGCACCCGACGCCATTCCCGACGTCGCTTCGCTCGACACCTTGCTCCCGGACCGAACCAAGGGCGGCACGATCAACCCCGAGTGACCTCGAGCGCGCCCACATCGACCACGCGGTCGGTGTGCACTGCATCCAGGAACCGCCGGTCGTGACTTACGAGCACGAGGGTGCCGGTGAAGGTGTCCAGGGCCGCCTCCAACTGCTCGATCGCGGCGACGTCAAGATGGTTCGTCGGCTCGTCGAGCACCAGGCAGTTGACGCCCCCGGCCATCAACACCGCCAACTCGGCTCGGGTCCGCTCCCCGGGCGACAGTGACGATGCCGGCCGGACCACCTGGGCCGCGGCCAGGCCGAACTTTGCGAGCAGGGTGCGCGCCTCGGTTCGATCGAGTCCGGAAGCGCTCATGAAACCCGCGAGGAGGGGTTCTCGGTCCACCAGCGTGTCACGGGCCTGCGCAATCGTGCCGATCGTGACGCCGGGACCGACCCAGCGCTCCCCCGTGATCAACGGCTGGGTGCCGAGCATGGCCGCCAGCAGCGTGGACTTGCCGCATCCGTTCGGACCGGTCACGGCGATGCGCTCGGCCCATCCGACCTCAAGGTCGATCGGCCCGAGCATGAAGTTCCCTCGCCGGACCACTGCGCCCTCGAGCCTCGCCACGACCGACCCGCTGCGATTGGTCGGCGTCAGTTCCATGCGGAGTTCCCATCCCTCCCACGGTTTCTCGACGACCTCGAGCCGTTCGATTGCCCGATCGGTCATCCGGGCCTTCGCAGCCTGTTGCTCGCTGCGTTGCGACTTGAAGTTCCGGATCAACTTGTCGGGCTCGGAACTCCGTCCGGCCTTCCGCTTGCCCTCCTCGGACCAGGCGCGCTGCGTCCGAGCCCTGGTGGTCAGATCCTCTCGCCGGGCCACGTACTCGGCGTGACGTTCGTACCCTTGGCGACGAGCCAGATCCCGGGCCGCGACGTACTCCGTCCACGCTGCCGGCGAACTCCACGGCGCGATGCGTGTGCTCTTCGATCTCGAGAATGCGCTCGACGGTTGCATCGAGAAACGCCCGGTCGTGCGACACGATCACGCACGCGCCCGGTGTTCCGGCCACGAACCGCTCGAGCTGGGCCAAGCCGGCGAAGTCGAGGTTGTTGGTCGGCTCATCGAGCAGCAGCACGTCAAAGCGACTCAGCAGGATCGCGGCCAGCGCGGCGCGCGCGAACTCCCCGCCGCTCAGCGAGACCATCGGCAGATCGAGACGCTCGGGCTCGAGACCGACGTCGGCACCGACCTGTCCGATCCGCGCCTCGAAGTCACCACCGCCGACCGCCAAGAACCGGTCCAGTGCCTCCGAGTACGCATCGGCTGCGCTCGAGTCCCGGCTGAGCGCATCGCTCGAGTCGGCCAGCGCCCGTTCCGCGTCGGTCACGCCCGTCCGGCGCGCCAGATAAGCGCGGAGCGTCTCGCCTTCGCGTGCGTCGAGCTCCTGTGGGAGGAATCCGACAGTGGCCGTCAGCGGGCTCCGTTCGACCAAGCCCGAGTCCGGTGGCTCGATCCCCGCGAGGATCCGCAGCAGCGTCGACTTCCCGATGCCGTTCGGGCCGACGACGCCGACTCGCTGTCCCGGCGCGATCCTCAACGACACGTCATCGAGGATCGGCGCGCCACCGAAGGCCTTCGACACCGACCGGGCGGCAAGCATCCGACGACCCTAGGTTGGGCTGTCGGATGCTGGCCGCCGGATTCCTCGGCTCAGTTGGCTGCCGGCTCCAACACCCAGTCGAGCACCTGGGTGACGTCTTCGGCGAGGTGGAAGGTCATCCGATCCCGCACCGCCTCAGGGACGTCCTCGAGGTCCGGGCCGTTGCGAGCGGGAAGGACCACCGTGCGCAGCCCGGCCCGCTCGGCCGCGAGGACCTTCTGCTTCACGCCACCGATCGGCAACACGCGGCCCTGCAGCGTGACCTCGCCGGTCATGCCGACATCGCCCCGCACCGGGCGTCCGGTGAGTCGCGACACGATCGCCGTCGTCATCGTGATGCCGGCCGACGGCCCGTCCTTGGGAACGGCACCCGCGGGCACATGCACGTGGAAGCGGCGGCCAGCCAGCGCCACCGGATCCAGGCCCAGTTCCGTCGCATGGGACCGCACGTACGACAACGCGATCTCGGCAGACTCCTTCATGACGTCACCGAGCTGGCCGGTGAGTTGGAGACCCGCGTCGCCGTCGAGTGCGGTGGCCTCGACGAAGAGCACTTCACCGCCGATGCCAGTCACCGCGAGCCCGGTGGCCACGCCGGGCGCATCCGTACGCGACGCAACGTCCTCGGCGAGGAATCGCGCGCGGCCGAGGTGCTCACGTACTTCGGCCTCACCCACGGTGACGGGGTCGGCGGGTCCGTCGCCATCGCGACGCGCGACGGCAGCTGCGATCTTGCGGAACAGGCGGCCGACCTCTCGCTCGAGCCCGCGGACTCCGGCCTCCCTCGTGTACTCCGTCACGACCACCCGCAGCGCGTCATCCGCGACGACCACGTCGGCCTCGGTGAGACCGTTTCGCTCGCGCTGACGCGCGACCAGGTGATCACGCGCGATGGTGAGCTTCTCCTCCTCGGTGTACCCGTCGAGGCGGACGACCTCCATCCGGTCCAGGAGGGGCCCCGGGATCGTGTCCGCAACGTTGGCCGTGGCCAGAAACAGGACGCCGGAGAGATCGAGGTCGACGTCGAGGTAATGGTCGCGGAAGGTGTGGTTCTGCGCCGGGTCCAGCACTTCGAGGAGCGCCGCGCTGGGGTCACCTCGCCAATCCGCGCCCAGCTTGTCGACTTCGTCGAGCAGGATGACCGGGTTCATGGTTCCGGCCTCCTGCAACGCGCGCACGATCCGGCCAGGAAGCGCGCCAACGTAGGTTCGGCGATGACCACGGATCTCGGCCTCGTCCCGCACGCCACCCAGGGCCACCCGGACGAACTTCCTCCCGGTCGCCCGCGCGACCGACTCGCCGAGTGAGGTCTTCCCCACCCCCGGAGGTCCGACCAGCGCCAGGATCATCCCGGCACCGCGGCGTCGATCCTCACCGACCGCCTCGAAGCCACGATCGGCTCGTAGTTTGCGCACGGCCAGGTATTCGACGATGCGGTCCTTCACATCGGTCAAGCCGGTGTGATCGGTGTCCAACACCGCGCGGGCCTCGCCAATTGCCAGCCGCTCTTCCGAGCGGACCCCCCAAGGCAGCTCGAGCATCGTGTCGAGCCATGTACGGATCCAGCCCTGCTCGGGATTCTGGTCGCCGGTGCGCTCCAGCCGGCCGATCTCGCGATCAACCGCGGCTCGCACGTCGTCGGGAAGTTCCATCGCCGCCACGCGCTCGCGGTAGCTCTCGGCCCCGTCGCCGTCGTCGGTGTCGCCCAACTCCTTGCGGATCGCCTGGAGCTGTTGGCGCAGGATGAACTCCCGCTGGTGTTGCTCCATGCCGCTGGTGACCTCGTGCCGGATGCGCTCCTGGAGCTCGTGTTCGGCCAACAGGTCACGAGCGAGGCGCAGCGCCAACTCGACCCGCGCGCGGACCTCGACCGTTTCCAACAGCTCCAGCTTCCGTTCCGTGGGCAGGTCGCTCCACGCCCCGAAGCCGTCCGCGAGCGCGGCCGCGCCCGAGGTGGACCGCAGCAGTTCGGGGAGTCGCCGCGATCGCCGACGCTCGGCCAGCACGCCGAGGACCCCACGCAGCTCGCGCTCCAGGTCCTCGACCTCCGGAGCCACCTCGTCATCGGGCACCTCGTGGGCCTCCGCCCAGAGGCTGCTGCCCGTCCCCGCCACTCCGGTACCGAGCCGGGCCCGATGCAGGCCGCGCAGGATCACCGCCGAGACGCCGTTGGGAAGGTCCCCGGACTCCTCCACCCGGGCCACCGTGCCGACCTGGGCGTAGCGCCCCTCGAACCGGGGAACCAACAGGACGCGGGCGTCGGCGTCGAGCGCCGCGGCCACGGCCGCGGTGGCCTCGTCGGAGTCCAGGGTGAGGGTGACGACGGTTTGGGGCAGGACGACGCCTGCAGTCAGGGGCAGGACGGGGAGGGCCAGCGTGTCGAGTTCAGCCATGTCGGGGGCTCCAGTCAGGATTGAGTGCAATGGACTCAACTCTGCCGGGCCCTCAGCTATTCCCGACCTCAGCGATCAGATTTAGCACCCGCGCGGGTGCACGATCAGCCCGGGAGCGCGGCTTCGATCGCCTCGACCAGATCCGGGTCCTCGGGGACCACCGTCGGGCTGAACCGACCCACGACCTCGCCGGTCGGACTGACGAGGAACTTCTCGAAGTTCCAACGGATGTCACCGGTGTGGCCGTCGGCCACATCGGGTGCTTGGGTCAGTTCCGTGTACAGCGGATCGCGCCCCTCGCCGTTGACCTCGATCTTGGCGAACAGCGGGAAGGTCACGCCGTAGTTGAGCGAGCAGAACTCCTGAATCTCATCCGCGGTGCCCGGTTCCTGCTCGAGAAACTGGTTGCACGGGAAACCGAGGATGGTGAAGCCGCGGTCGCCGTAGGTGTCGTACAGCTGCTGGAGCCCCTGGTACTGCGGCGTGAGGCCGCACTTCGACGCCACATTCACGACGAGTGCAGCCTTCCCCGCGTAGTCGCCGAGCGAAGCCGGGCTGCCGTCGAGTGTGGTGACGGGGTGGTCGTGGAAGGCCATGACGAAACTCCTGGTCAGAGGTGGAAACGGGCGCAGTCTACGGTCCGTGACCCAGCCACGCCGAGGGCAACGCGCTCGAGCTACGGCGCGATCATTTGTTCCGGTCGCACGACGCGGTCGAAGTCCTCTGCGCTGATCAGCCCGGAGGCGAGTGCCGCTTCGCGCAGCGTCGTGCCCTCCTTGTGCGCATGCTTGGCGATGGACGCGGCGTTGTCGTAGCCGATGACCGGGTTGAGCGCCGTGACAACCATGAGCGACTGCTCGACGTAGTCCTTGATCTTCGGCAGATTCGGCTCGAGCCCGTCGACGCAGAACTCGCGGAAGTTGCGACACGAGTCCGTGAGCAGGTCCACCGAGTGCAAGAAGTTGAAGATCATCACCGGCTTGAAGACGTTGAGTTCGAAGTTTCCCTGCGAACCGGCGACGCCAACTGCGGTGTCGTTCGCGAGCACTTGGACGCAGCACATCGTCAGTGCCTCGGACTGGGTCGGATTGACCTTGCCCGGCATGATCGAGCTGCCCGGTTCGTTCTCCGGCAGCAACAGCTCGCCCAGACCGGCCCGGGGCCCGGAACCGAGCCAACGCAGATCGTTGGCGATCTTCATGAGGCTGACCGCGAGCGTGCGCACCGCACCGTGAGCGAAGACGAGGTCGTCGTGCGATGCGAGCGCCGCAAACTTGTTCGGGGCGCTCCTGAACGGGAGGCCGGTCAGCGATGCGATCGCCGCGGCGGCGCGCTCGGCGAACTCCGGGTGCGTATTGATCCCGGTTCCCACCGCGGTCCCGCCGATGGCGAGGTCGTAGAGTCCGACGATGGAGGACTCGATGCGTTCGAGGTCGGCGTCGAGTTGGGCGACGTAGCCCGAGAACTCCTGACCCAGCGTCAACGGGACGGCGTCCTGGAGGTGGGTGCGACCGATCTTGACGATGTCGACGAACTCCGTGGCCCGTCGATCCAGTGAGTCCCGCAGATCCCGCACGGACGGCAGGAGCCGGTGGAGGACTTCCTCGACCGCGGCGATGTTCATCGCGGTGGGGAACGTGTCGTTGGAGGACTGCGACATGTTCACGTGATCGTTCGGGTGGACCGGGTTCTTGGAACCCAACTCCCCGCCCGTGAGCTCGATGGCACGGTTCGAGATGACCTCGTTCACATTCATGTTCGTCTGGGTCCCGGAACCCGTCTGCCAGACGTACAGCGGGAAGTGGTCCACGAGGTCGCCGGCGATGACCTCGCCCGCCGCCGCGACCATCGGCCGGCACAGATCCTCGGACAGCTTCCCGAGGTCCCGGTTCACCATCGCCGCGGCCTGCTTGAGGACCGCCATCGATCGGATGACGGCGGGTGGCATGCGGTCGTTGGCCACCGAGAAGTGGTGGAGCGATCGCTCGGTCTGCGCGCCCCAATAGCGGTCGCGTGCGACGAGAATCGGGCCCATGCTGTCGGTCTCGACACGGTGGGTTGCGGTCGGTTCCATTGATCCCCCTTGGTCCGCGTCGGACGGTAGCGCGGGCCCGGGAATGCTCACCGATCGAGGACGGCGACGACCTCGACGTGACTCGTGTGGGGGAAGAGATCGATCGGCGTCGCCGTGGTCAGCGAGTACCCGGCTGCGCCCAGCAGGCTCACGTCTCGGCCGAGCGCGGCGGCGTCGCACGCGACCAGCACGACGCGGCCCGGCGCGCTCCGTGCGATCCGGTCGACGACCCCCGCACCCAGCCCGGCGCGGCTGGGATCGGCGATGACCACATCGGCCGGGCTGCCGTCCCAGCGAGCAACGTCGCCGCGCACGACAGTGACGGCGTCGTTCGCCAAATTGTGTTTGGCGTCTTTGACCGCCGCCGGATTGCCCTCGAGCGCGAGCACCTCCCGACCATTCCTTGCCACCGTCCCCGCGAGGAGTCCGACGCCCGAATAGAGATCCACGACCCGCGTCGCCTCGTCCGGCACCGCAGCACCGACCACTTCGGCCAGCACATCCGCGCCATCGGTTCGAGTCTGAAAGAAGGAGGTTGCCGAAATCCGCCAACGGCGGCCCGCGGCGGCCTCCACGTAGACGGCGTTCCCGCCCCGCTCGAGATCGTCGGCACCGATCGAGACGACGTCGTCTGGCAACTCGAGATACCGGGTCGTGGGATACGCGATGACCAGGCGCTCGCCCGTACGAGTCCCGCACCGAAGTTCGGCCTCGGTCACTCCCCCGAAATGCGCGGTGCGAATCAGATCTTCGATCAGCGGATGGGCCACGACGCACGAGTCGACCGCGACCGGGTCGTGCGAGCCGGCGCGCCGGAACGCGGGGCGACCCTTGCGGATCAGCACCCGAACGTCGGTCCGGAAATCCTCGGCCGGCAGGAGGGCGGCTTCGGAGACCCGTTCGGTCGCGTCACTCACCTTCCCGATGCGAACCAACGCGTCCACCACGATGTCCCGCCGCAGCCGCCGCTGCGCAGCCGGGGTGATGTGCTGCCATTCGCACCCTCCGCACCCCGCGTTCACATGCCGGCACGGCGGCGAGGTCCGATCTGTCGAGGGATCGAGCACCTCGACCACCCGTGCCCGGGCGAACGACTTCTTCGCACTGGTGATCTCGACCTGCACCCGTTCGCCGGGGATGCCGCCGTCGACCATGACCACCCGACCGTCGGCGTCGCGCGCCAGTGCGTCGCCACCCGCCACCATCTTCTCCGGGGTGAGCTCGAGCGAACTCACCCGAGCTTCTTGTACTTGATGCGGTGCGGTTGGTCCGCGTCGGCGCCGAGGCGCTTCCGACGGTCCGTCTCGTAGTCCGAGAAGTTCCCCTCGAACCACCGGACCTCGGAGTCACCCTCGAACGCGAGGACGTGGGTGGCGATCCGGTCGAGGAACCAGCGGTCGTGACTGATGACCACCGCGCAACCGGCGAACGCCAACAGCGCCTCTTCGAGCGCGCGCGCATCGTGTCCACGTCCAGGTCGTTGGTCGGCTCGTCGAGCAGGAGCACGTTGCCGCCTTCGGTGAGCACCTTGGCGAGGTGGACGCGGTTCCGCTCACCCCCGGAGAGCTTGCCGACCGGCTTCTGCTGATCCGAGCCCTTGAAGTTGAACCCCGCGACATAGGCCCGCGAATGGATCTCCCGGCCGCCGACCACGATGTGGTCGCGACCGCCGGTGATCTCCTCGAAGACCGTGTGATCACCAGTGAGCGAATCACGACTCTGGTCCACGTAGGCGAGCTGCACCGTCGGACCGACCCGCAAGGTCCCGCCGTCGGGCGCATCCGGCTCTGCGGTCCCGCCACTGGCCGCTGCGACGATCATCCGGAACAGCGTCGTCTTGCCCGCACCGTTCGGCCCGATGACGCCGACGATGCCACCCGGCGGCAATTGGAACGAGAGATCGTCGATCAAGAGACGGTCGCCGAATCCCTTCCGGAGGTGCTCGGACTCCACCACGAGGTCGCCGAGCCGCGGACCGTTCGGGATGGACATCACCAACTGCTCGGCGCGACCATCGGCCGCTTCCGCCTCAGCCACGAGGGACTCGTAGGCGTTGATGCGCGCCTTGCCCTTGGCCTGCCGTGCCCGAGGCGCGAGGCGGATCCACTCCAGCTCACGAGCGAGCGTGCGCTGCCGAGCCCGGTCCGACTTCTCCTCTTGCGCGAGGCGTGCTTCCTTCTGCTCCAACCAGGAGGAGTAGTTGCCTTCCCAGGGAATGCCGCGACCACGGTCGAGTTCGAGGATCCAGCCCGCAACGTTGTCGAGGAAGTAGCGGTCGTGAGTGACGGCGACGACCGTACCCTCGTACTCCCCGAGGAAGCGTTCGAGCCAGGCCACCGACTCGGCGTCGAGGTGGTTGGTGGGTTCGTCGAGCAGCAGCAGATCGGGTCGGGACAGCAAGAGGCGACACAACGCGACTCGGCGGCGTTCACCGCCCGAGAGCACTGCGACATCCGCATCACCAGGTGGGAGCCGCAGGGCATCCATCGCGATGTCGATCGTCCGCTTGAGATCCCAAGCTCCCGCCGCTTCGATCTGCTTCTCCAGCTCGGCCTGCTGCTCACCCAGCTTCTCGTAGTCGGCGTCGGGATCCGACCACCCCGCCAGCACTTCGTCGTAGCGTTCGAGAAGTCCCGCGGTCTCACCCACGCCGTCCATGACGTTGCCGAGCACGTCCTTGTCCGGATCCAGTTGCGGCTCCTGGTGGAGCAGTCCGGCCGTGAAGCCCGGGGTCAACCGGGCCTCGCCGGAGTACCCGTCGTCCTCGCCCGCCATGATCCGCAACAGGCTCGACTTCCCGGCCCCGTTGGCCCCCAGCACGCCGATCTTCGCGCCCGGATAGAACGACAGATTGATGTCCTCGAGGACCTGCCGGTCGGGCGGATGAAAGCGCGAAAGACCGCGCATGGTGAAGATGAACTGATGGGCCACGGGCCGAAAGTAGCGTGCCGGTGGCGAATCGACCGGGCCGGACGGGTCCGGCGCACCGATGAAGGGACTCGGCGGTGACCCAGACCATCGACGAATTGTCCAATGCGTACGTGGATGATTTCGGTCGGCTGGACCCGATCGGCGCCACGGAGGCGGGGATCACGGGCCATGACGACGAACTCACCGACTTCGCGCCCGACGCGGCCGAGGAGCGCGCCGCGCATGACCGCGCCACCCTCCGAAGACTCGGCCGCCTCGAGATCCGGACCGACGCGGAACGGGTGGCGGCCGGCACGCTGCGGGAACGACTCGAGACGGCGATCGAACTGCACGATCTCGGCGAGGACCTGCGGTCGATCGCGGTGCTCGGTTCCTCCGTCCAGGCCGTCCGCGAGGCGTTCGACCTGCTGCCGACCGAGACCGAGGCCGATTGGGCCACGGTCGCGGCGCGCCTCGCACGGGTGCCCCAGTGCCTCGGCAGTCTCCAGGCCGCGTACCGCGAAGGAGTCGCCCGCGACATCGTGGCGGCCCGGCGTCAGGTCGTCGGCGTCATTCAGCAGGTCGAGGTCTGGGCGGGCACCGACGCGGATCGGACGCGGCCGTATTTTCTCGATCTCGCGGATCGCTGCGACGCGGCCGATTGCGGTGGCGCAGGTCTCGCCGCGACCCTCCGGCGGCACGCAGAGAAGGCCACCGCGGCGCTCGACGCGTTCGGGCGCTACCTGACGAGTGAGTACGCATCGCGTGCGACCGAGCAGGACGCAGTCGGCGTGGACCGGTACGCCACGAAGGCCCGGGTCTGGAACGGCACCGTCCTCGATCTCGAAGAGACCTACGCATGGGGGTGGGAGGAACTCCACCGGATCGAACACGCCGTCGGCCAGGTCGCCGTGCGCATCCTGCCGAATGCATCAGTCGGCGAAGTCGTCGAATTGCTCGAAACCGACCCGGCGCGCGCAATCGACGGCGAAGAGAACCTCCGGGCATGGCTCCAGGACCTGATGGATCGCACCATCGCCGAACTGCACGGCGTGCACTTCGACATCCCGGCACCGGTGCAACAGGTCGAGGCGATGATCGCGCCACCTGGCGGCGCGTCGGCGATGTATTACACGGGCCCGTCCGAAGACTTCAGTCGGCCGGGGCGCACGTGGTACCCGACGCAGGGCGCGACCCACTTCCCGCTGTGGGGCGAGGTCTCGATCTGCTACCACGAAGGCGTGCCGGGTCACCATCTCCAGGTCGCCCAGGTGCGATTCCTCGCCGATCAGCTCAACCGCTTCCAGCGGCTCCTCGCGTGGTGGTCGGGCCACGGCGAAGGTTGGGCGCTCTACGCCGAGCGACTCATGGGCGAACTCGGCTATCTCGAGAACCCTGACTACGAACTCGGGATGCTCCGCGCCCAGGCGATGCGCGCCGTGCGCGTCATCGTCGACATCGGGATGCATCTCGAGCTGCCGATCCCGGCGTCGGAGTCGTTCCATCCGGGCGAGCGGTGGACCCCGGAACTCGCGCTGCCCTTCGTGGTCACCCGGGCAATGTTCCCCGAACGCTTCATGCGCTCCGAGGTGGACCGCTACCTGGGACTCCCGGGCCAGGCGATCTCGTACAAGGTCGGCGAACGCGTGTGGCTCGAGGCCCGAGACGATGCCCGGCACCGCCAGGGCGACGCCTTCGACCTGAAGCAATGGCACTCCCACGCCCTGGACCTCGGCTCCATGGGGCTGGACCAGTTCCGCGCCGAAATGGCCCGGTACTGAATCTCGCGCCGGCGCGCATTCGAGATCCGTCAGGAAATGACGGGTCGGTTCGTCCAGGTCCCGCCGGGCCGACGGAACCAGCCGCCGGCCGCGAGCGAGCCACCGTCGGCGTTGATGGTGGTGCCGGTCACGAACGCACTCAGATCCGAGGCGAGGAACAACGCGACCCCGGCGATGTCGTCCGCGGTGCCGAACCGACCCACCGGGACCCATGCCGGAATCCGATCAGCCTCCGCTTCGGGAACCCACTTCGAGTACGGCACCTGAAGTGATTCCGTGAGGTCCGGGGCGATCGCGTTGATCCGCACCCCCGAGTTGCCCAGATCAACCGCCAGGCTACGGGTGAACGCGGTGACCGCCGCCTTGTAGGCGCTGTAGACGGGACGGCTCGGAATCGCCCGGAACGCCTCGACCGACGAAACATTCACGATGCTGCCGCGGCTGCGCTCCACCATGCCGCCGACGAAGGCGCGCGTGCAGTGCAGGACGTGACCGAAGTTGATCGCGTGGAGCTCGTCCCACTGCTCCGGTCCGTGGTCGAGAAAGTCGTTCCCGCGTGTGAGGTAGTGGCCGACGTTGTTCACGAGGACGTCGACCGGGCCGGCCGCCACCGCCAACTCGCGGACCGCATCCGGGTCGGTGACGTCACCGATCCACATCGAGGCCGTACCTCCCGCAGCCTCGACCACGGCAACCGTGGCCTCGGCGCGCGACTCGTCGATCTCGGCGACGATCACCCGCGCGCCCTCGGCCGCGAACCGTTCGACGATGCCCCGGCCGATCCCCCCGCCGCCGCCGGTCACCACCGCGACCCGGTCCGCCAGCAGCGGTCCCGTCACGGTGCGGCGAGGGACACACGCCCCGCCTCGATCGCCGCCGCACCGTTCCCGCTCTGCCGGGCCGCTCGGGCCCGCGGCGGCGTACTCATGGTGCGGGGAGCGACACGCGCCCCGCCTCGATCGCCGCCGCTTCGGCTGCTTCGAGTTGGCGTTCGACGATGGCCAGGCCGCCGACCCAGAACGCCGGGTCCGCCAGATCGCAGTCGACCATCGTGCCGAGCTCCTCGGGCGGCTTCGAGCCGCCCGCCGCCAGCAACTCGAGATACGCCGGCACGAAGTCCTCGCCGCGCTCCTCGTACTGTCGATACACACTGAGCGCGAGCAGCTGGCCGTAGGCGTACGCGTAGACGTAACCCGGCGTGGCGATGAAGTGCGGCACGTAGGACCACCACGTGCGATACCCGTCGGTGATCTCGACCGAATCACCGAGCATGGCGCGCTGCGTCTCGGCCCAATGGGCGGAGAAGTCGTCCACGGCCAGCTCACCCACCTGGCGCCGATGCGTGTGGACGGCGTCCTCGAATCGATTCATCGCGACCTGCCGGAACACCGTCGCGATCTGGCCCTCCAGGCTTTCGGCCAGCAGCGCGAGGCGGGCATCCGGATCCGTCGTCTCCGACAGCAGGCGACCGAACGTCACCGTCTCGCCGAAGACCGACGCCGTCTCGGCCAGCGTCAACGGCGTGCTCATGTGGAACACCCCCTGCTCCCGGGCGAGGTAGGCGTGAAGGCCATGACCCAGCTCGTGGGCGAGCGTCAGCACGTCCCGTCGTCGTGAGGTCCAGTTCAGGAACAGGTACGGATGGTGCGATGGCACGGTGTACGCGCAGAACGCCCCCGGGCGCTTACCCGGCCGAATGGGCGCATCGATCCACGACTCCTCGAAGAACCGCCCCGCGACGTCCGCGAGCTTCGGTGAGAACGACGCGTAGGCATCCATGACCAACTCGCGCGCCGCGGACCAGGAGAATTCCTCTTCGACCGTCGCGACACTCGCCATGCGGTCGTAGTCCGCCAGCCGGTCGACGCCGAGGAGCCCCGCCTTGAGGGTGTACCACCGCTGTGGGATGTCGTAACGACTGACGACGGCATCGACGAGCGCCTGTACCGACTCGTCGCTCGCCTCGTTGGCGAGGTTGCGGCTCGCCACCCAACTCGTGTGTTCCCGCAACCGGTCTTCGGTGGCCTTGTCCGCCAGCAGCGTGTTGAAGACGAAGGCCCGGGTCCGCAGTCCCGGTGCGAGCCCCTCGGTGACCGCCGTCGCCGCGGCGGCTCGTTCGGCGCGGTCCGGAAGGGCGAGGCGGGAAAGACCCTGCTCCAAACCCATCTCCGCGCCGCCGACGGTGACCGTGATTGCGGACGTCAACTCACTGAAGAGTCGGGACCAGGCGTTCGCGCCGGTGACGTCACGCTCGGCCATGATCTTCTCCTCGGCCTCGGTCAGCAGGTGCGGCCGATAGCGACGGGCACTCCGCAGGTAGTGCGCACAGAACGCCAGACGGTCGTCGGCGAGGAGTTCGTCCGCTCGATCATCGGGGACCTCGGCCCATTCGAGTTCGAGGAAGATCGCCCGAGTCGCGATCGCGGTCGACGCTTCTTCGACCCGTTGCATCAGCGCGCCGCGCGCCGCGTCCGCGGTATCAACCGTGAACTGCAAGCCGGCGTAGGAACCGGCCCGACCGAGATGCTCCTGCAAATCGGCGACGTCGGTCATCACCGCCGCGAGTCCAGCCGCGTCGATGGTGGCGATTGTGCCGCGTGCGGTCTCGATCGTGGTCGCCAAGCCCTCGGCCGCAGCGAGATGCTCGTCAACCCCGTCGACGCCGCGGCCCTCCACGAGTGATTCGAGATCCCACGCCACGTCGGCGGCGAGGAGATCGGCTTCAGGCGAGTTCTTGGCGGTGGCAGTCATGGTCGCAGGCTACGCGCCGGACCCATGGGGTCCGCGGCCACGGGCGCCCCAACGGTGAGGATGGTTCGGTGCGCCGCCCTGCCCTGATTGCACTGGTCGTGTTCATTGCCGTCGGCGGCGGGGTCGCGGTGTTCGCGCTGACTCGCGACGACCGCGAGCCTCCAGACGATCGGTCACGGGTCGAGGCGGCACACACCAGCGGCGGGACTATCGGCGATTCGTACTTCCCGGGCTCGGGCAACACGGGCTACGACGTCAGCCACTACGACCTGCAACTCCGCTACAACCCGGCGCACCGTGGCATCACCGCGCGCACGACGATTACCGCGACGGCGACCCGACGCCTCGAATCCTTTCATCTGGACCTCCGCGGTCTGGTCGTCGACGACGTGACGGTCGACGGAGTGCCAACCCGTCGGAGTCGGGATGGGATCGAACTCGTCGTGACCCCGAGACGACCGCTCGATCGCGGCGACCGCTTCGTCACGGAAGTCCGCTACCACGGTGTACCGAAAACGGTTCCCGACCCGACCGAAGCGGACCCGTCCGATGGCTTCACCCTCGGCTGGAACCGAAGGGCCAATGGCGATGTCTACGTCGTCAGCGAACCGACGGGCGCGCGCAGTTGGTTCCCGAGCAACGACCATCCCGCGGACAAGGCCACGTTCGCCATCAACGTGACGGTTCCCGAGGCCTACTCGGTCGCGTCCAACGGGCGCGTCCGGCTCGTCGCTGCGGAGTCCGGCGCCCGGACCTGGCACTGGACGATGGCGCGGCCGATGGCCACCTACCTCGCGACCGTCGTCATCGCGCGCATGCGGGAACAGCAGACGGCGAGCCCGGCGGGCGTCCCGATCCGTAACTACTTCCCTACGGAACGCTTCGACACCGACATGACCGATTTCGCGGGCACGGGCGACATGATCGACTATTTCGTCTCCCTCTTCGGCGCGTACCCGTTCGACGAATACGGCGTGGTGACCGTCGACAAAGACCTCGGCTTCGCGCTCGAGAACCAGACCATGTCGGTGTTCGGTCGAGACATGCTCGGCATTGATCCCGAAGCACAGGCGACCGTGGCTCACGAACTTGCGCACCAGTGGTTCGGCGACTCGGTCGGAGTCCGTCGCTGGTCCGACATCTGGCTCAACGAAGGGTTTGCGGAGTACTCGCAGTACCTCTGGCTCGCCCACGACGACGCGACTTTCGATATCGACCGCGTCCTGAGATCGCGCCGCGCCGAACTCGGTGACCACCTCACGCCGATCGCGGATCCCGGAAGTTCTGGTGCGTTCTCCGTCTCGGTCTACGAGCGCGGCGCCCTCACCTTGCATGCGCTGCGCCGCACGCTGGGCGACGACGCCTTCTTCCAGATCATCAGGACGTGGACGACGCGCTACCGCTACAGCACCGCGACGACCGCCGAGTTCGAATCGCTCGCCGAGGAGGTCAGCGGCACCGACCTCACCGAGTTCTTCGATGCGTGGCTCGCAGCGCGCGCCGTCCCACCCCTCCCCGTCGGTGGCCCCTGACGGATCAGGCCGATCCGCCGACCAACGCTTCGGGCAGTGGAAGCTTGTGAACGACCGCGAGGGTCTGGGTCGCGCGGGTGAGCGTCACGTAGAGCATCCGCAGTCCCGCCCGGTCGGGCGCTACCAGCTCCGAGGGTTCGACCACGACGACGTGGTCGAACTCCAGGCCCTTGGCGTCGACCGCGTCGAACACGCCAACCGGCGCGTCGAGCGCGTCGGGTGTATCCGCGACCGCGCCAATGTCGTCGAGCGCCCGGATCAACGCCTCATGGGTCACCGCGGGCGCCAGGACCGCGGTCGTTCCCCTCCGCCCCGCGAACTCCCGAGCAGTCACTGCGGCGGCGGCGACGACGTCGTCCACCCGTTCGAAGGTCGGCTCGACGCCGGTCGCCCGTACGGCGTGGGTCGGGGGGATCTCCGGCGCGGCGACAGTCAGGATTCGGTTGGCCACCGCCATGATCTCCGCCGGGGTCCGGTAGTTGACCGTGAGGTCCACGAACCGCGGTTCGTCGTGCGTCGGGAGGTGACCCAACACGTCGCCCCACCCGGCGGCGGCGCCCGGCCGCGATGCCTGTCCGAAGTCTCCGACGAGCGTGGCCGAACCGGTCGGGCATCGCCGCGCCAACATGCGCCATTGCATCGGGGTGAGGTCCTGAGCCTCGTCCACCAGCACGTGCCCGAACGTCCGCAGCTGTGGGATGCCGCCCTCGCCGGCCGTGGGCTCGGTGAATCGGGCCGCCAGGTCCGCCGCGGTCATGTACTTCCCGAGACCGAGTTCGCGCACGGTCCGCACGGCAACATCGGCCACCGCCCGATCGGAATCCGACCGCCGCCGGGATCGCCGGGGCCGAGCTGCCTCGACCGGGCCGCACAGTGCGTCGGCCTCGTCGACGAGCGCGACGTCGGCGTCGGTCCACTCGACCTCTCGGACCGACGCTGCTCGCGGGCGCTCCAGCCGAAGTTGGTGCTGACGATCCAGGAGGCCATCGGCGGCGGATCGCACGAGCGCACGGAACGAGAAAAGATCGTGCACCAACTCGGCGCCTGCGAGTACCGGCCACATCCGTTCGAGGAGTTCACGGACTTCGGGCACGCGACGGAGCCGGCTGCGCATCTCCCGCTCCCATTCCGGCGGCGGCGGTTCACCACGCGCCAACGAGCGGGCCACTTGCGCGTCGTAGCCGCCGTCGACGTCGTCGAGCGAGAGCAGCTCCCGCTGAGTACGCGCCATGGCGTTCCGGTACTGCCCGATCAACCGGTCGGAGATCATCCGTTCGACGATCGGTCGGCGCTCGTTGTGGCTGCCGCGCTTGCCTCGGGCGCGCTCGGCGATCCGTCGACAGTCCCTTCGGCTCAACCGCAATCGGAGTCCGTCCATCACGAACGAGACCTCACGCCGCGGTGGTCGCTGCCGATCGGCGAGCGCGCGGGCCAGGACATCCGCCATCTTGGCGTCACCCTTGATCGCGGCCGTCTCCGGATCCTCCACCCGAACGGCATCGAGCCCGGGCTTGAGGCCGACCACCGTCGCGAGTTGCACTTCGTCCTCACCCAAGCTCGGGAGCACCTGTTCGATGTAGCGAAGGAACACCTTGCTCGGCCCGACCAGCAACACACCGTTCCCCGCAAGCTGGCGGCGGAAGGTGTAAAGCAAGTACGCCGCCCGATGCAGCGCCACCGCGGTCTTCCCGGTCCCGGGACCGCCGGTGACGATCAGCGCGCCGGGCAGGTCGGCCCGCACCGCCTGGTCCTGTTCGGCCTGGATGGTCGCGACGATGTCACCCATTCGCCCGGTGCGCTCCCGCTCGAGCGCCGTGAGCAGGGCACCCTCGCCCATGACCGTCAGCCGCCCGTCCGCCATCGCACCGGCGTCGAAGACCTCGTCGTCGAGCCCGACGACCTGACGGCCCGACTTGGTCAGGATGTGGCGCCGACGCACCACGCCCATCGGCGAGACCGCCGTGGCTCGGTAGAACGGCTCGGCGACCGGTGCTCGCCAGTCCACGACCAGGGGTGTGTGTTCTTCGTCGTCCACGCCGAGGCGCCCGACATAGAACCGGCTGGCGTCGTCGAGATCCAGCCGCCCGAAGCACAGCGGCGTGTCCCCGATGTCCAGGGCGGCCAGCCGGCGGTGCGTCGTCTCGACCGCAATGTCGCGCTCGAGCCGAGCCTGATGGGTCCCTCCGGCCCTGACGTCGGCATAGGCCTCGGCCACCGAGGCGGCGGCCTCCCGCATCGCCTCCAACCGGTCATACACCGCGTCCAGGTACTCCTGCTCGGCGACGATCTCCGGGTCTTGTCGGGCTGGGGACACACGTGGCTCCGTGGTGCGGGGAGCCGAAGAGCTTATGGGATCCGGCGTGCCGGCGCCCGGGCCGACTTCAGGGCCGGCCGGGATCAGCTGACCTGGATCCGCAGCTCGTCCAGGCCGCGAAACGGTCCGCGTTGATGCCACGGTGCGGGCTCCGCGCTGGCGCGCGCGCGAGGGAATCGACCGGCCAAGGCGGCGAGCATCGTTTCGACCTCGGCGCGGGCGAGCGCGGCCCCCAGACAGAAGTGCGGACCGAACGCGAAGCTCAGCGCGGGCGGACCTCCCCGCTCGGGGTCGAACTCGTCCGGGACGTCATAGACCGTCGGATCGCGATTCGCCGCGGCGAGGAACACCATCACCGGGTTGCCGGCGTCCACCCTGACATCGCCGACGTCGACGGCTTCGTTCGCGAACCGGGCCACGTAGTGCGTCGGGGTCGCCAACCGGGTGATCTCGTCCACGATGCGCGGATCGGTTGCCGTCGGCAACGGGTGACCCCGCCGGAGCAACAGCTCCAGCCCGTTCCCGAACAGGTCCCGGGTGGTGCGATGACCGGCCGAGTAGAGCGTCGCGATCAGTGACATCAGTTCGGCCGGCACCAAGTCGTCGCCGACCTCGAGCAGCGCCGAGAGCAGGTCGTCGCGGGGCTCGGAGCGACGGGACACCAGTTCCGCGCCGAGCACGTCGTGCATCTCCTCCGCCGCGTCGACCGCCACCGCGCGGGCGGCCGCAGTCACGGAGGTTCCGAAGACCGGCGTGATCGCGTCACTGAGCGACGTGAGGCGATCCCGATGCTCCATCGAAACCCCGAGCAGTTCGGAGATCACGAACGAGGGAAGCTGGTGAGCGAGCCCGTCCATGACCTCGACGTGACCGTCGACGACCTCGAGCCGATCCACCATTGCCTCGGCCTCGAGTTCCATCCACGGCCGCAGCGCGCTGACCCGGCGCGGCGTGAAGGCCTTCCCGACCGCGCCCCGCACCCTCGGATGGTCGGGAGGGTCGAGGAAGTTGATCCGATGCGACATCTCGTCCTGGAGCGCACCGGGGGGCAGCGTCGCCGCGTAGAGCGACCCGAGCATGCCGCTGGAAAATCGCGGGTCGCGCGAACACGAAGCTCGCCGCCGCGTGCGTCCGAAAACCCCGATGCGGTTCGACATGATCGAGACCGCGGGACCCTGCGCCCGGAGATCGGCATAGACGGGAAACGGATCCGCCAGGTTTGCGAGGGTTGCGGGGTCGAAACCGACCGATCCGGCGGTCATCGCCGCATCGTCTCAGATCTCCGGTGGGGTCGTCACCGTGACCGCATCGGGATCCACCAGGACGATCCGGCCGGCCAGTGATGGACGACCGCCGGCGACGGAGATCTCGAGACCACCGAGATTCGGCACCCGATGGGGTTCCGACCCCAACGCTCGTTCCACGACACGGATCAACCCGCCATGACTCACGACGAGCACCGGGTGGTCCGCCGCCGCTGCGACCTCCGAGAGCACGGCGAGCGCCCGATCGTGCAGGACATCGTCGGTCTCGAACCCAACCGGTCGGTGCCCTGCTTCCAGATACCCGGGCCAGCCCTCGTCGATCTCCCCGCGGGTACAGCCCTGCCAGGCGCCGGCGTCGCGCTCCTGCCAGCGAGGATCGACCGCAATGTCCAGACCGAGCCCGCCCGCAAGGATGCGGGCCGTTTCGTGCGCCCGCTCGAGCGGTGACGCATGCACCTGGCGGACCCCATGCGCCGCGATCGCCGCCGCGGCCGCCGCGGCCTGGTCACGACCGAGTTCGGAGAGCGGAGGGTCGGCGCGACCCTGCCAACGCCCCTCCGCGTTCCACGTGGACTGTCCATGGCGAATCAGCAGAATCCGAGTCATGCGCCCATCGTGCGCCTTCGACGCGACCCTCAATCGCGGTCCCAGGGCAGGACCGAGGTCGGGCCCGGTGGCGGCGGCCCGGACGCGTCGACGACCTCGAACTCCCCGTTCCGGAACACGAGCGCCACCGCTTTGCCGTCCAGCGGCGGCCGCAGGCTCCCCTTACTCGGGTCCTCGTACACCCGGATCGTGCGTTTCCCACTCGCGGTGGGCAGGGTCACCCGGTCCGATGCCGGCCATTTCACCGCGGCCGGCGGTAGGACGAGGGATTGGTACGTCCCGAACTTCTGCCGGGTGAGGCTGGCGAGCACGCGGTCGGTCGATGCGGTCGAGAACGCGATCGGCAGCTTGAACCGGTCGAGTTCTTCCTTGACCAGGGTGCGGATGTCCGCCTTGGCCGTGATCCGCCGAGCGAGCGCCTGGGTACGGGCCCCGTTGCAGGCCTTGTTGACCCGTTCCAACGTCTGTGCGAGCAGATCGTGGACGTCGGGGTCAGGCAGGAGTCGGACAGCGAGGGGCTCGGTCATGACAGAGAAGAGTGTGGCCGATCGGAGACGATGCGGGCGAACGATTCTTGGGCCGGGTGCGGCCGGGCCCTGCCTGGCACCTACCAGTGCGCCACGATCTTTCCCCAGGTCCCTCGCGTCGCCAACTGGGCCAGATGACCGGGGAGATCCTCCATCGCGATCGTCCGTGACAGCAGCGGTGCGATCCGACCCGCCTCGTGAAGTTCCATCAGCGCCGCATGGGTCGCGTGGATGAGGGGAGGGTTCTTCACGTTGTAGAGCCCCCAGTGGACGCCGACGACCGAGTAATTCTCGATGAGGACGTGGTTGGTCCGCGCGTCGGCGAAGCGGCCACTCGTGAAACCGATGATCAGTATTCGACCTTCGAAGGCGATGCACTTGGTCGACCGGTCGAAGGTGTCGCCACCGACCGGGTCATAGATGACATCCGCGCCGCGGCCCTCGGTGAACTCCTTCACCGCGTCGACGAAGTCACCCGCTCGGTAGTCGATCACCAGATCCGCACCCAGGTCCCGGCACACCTGTACCTTCTCGGCCCCGCCGGCCGTCGCGATCACCTGCGCTCCGGCCGCCCGCCCGAGCTGGATCGCCGCCGAACCCACACCACCGGCACCCGCGTGCACCAGCAACGTCTCACCCGACGCGAGACCGGCCCGGCGATGCAACGCCACATGTCCCGTCTGATACGTGACCGGCATCGCGGCCGCAGCCGCGTCGCCCAGCGAGTCGGGGATGGGGAACACCGTGCCCGCCGGCGCCCGGGTCTGTTCCGCGAACGCCCCGGCGCCGGGACTCGGCAGTGCGACCACCCGGCGGCCAAGCAGATCCTCCGACACCGCGGAGCCGACGCGAGTGACGGTGCCGCTCACCTCGGCGCCCGGCGTGAACGGCAGCGGAGGCTTCACCTGGTACTCCCCCCGACACATCAACACGTCCGGGAAGTTGAGGGATGCCGCGGCGACATCCACGACGACCTCGCCCGGGCCGGGCTCCGGGGCCGGAACGTCTTCGAGGGTCAGCACGACCTCCGGCTCCCCCAGTTCGTGCACCCGCCATGCCCGCATCCGGCGAGCGTACCGGGCGCCACGAGTCCCGCACCGAGGAGATGGACGTCGTGATCGGACTCGACAGCGGTGCGGCCGACTTCATCACCAAACCATTCCGGCTCGCCGAACTGCTGGCGCGGATCCGCGTCCAGTTGCGGCACTTCGCCGAATCCGATGGTTGCCGCACGTTGACCGACGACGACGTGTCACATCCACAACGGCGGACCTCCTCGTTGTCGGGGCCAGCAGACACCTCAGCATCGTCGACCGTATGCTCGGGTCCGTCAGCTCCGCCTGCGTCCACCAGGCCCACTGCCCGGTCGTCGTCGTCCGCGCCAAGCAGTGGGCAGGCCGGGTCACGGCGAAGAACAACCGAACCGGCCCGTCCGGACAGCTCTCAACGGGGGACGGCGGGCATCGCGCCGTCGAGCGAAGGAGCAAGAGATGGCCCAGTACACACGCGAGGAGATCGAGACCGCCTACGCCCACTACCGCGAGACCGCACATCGATGCGGCACCGGTGGCCAGCAATGGGACGAGTGGGCGGACCTGTTCACGGAGAACGCCGTGTACTACGAGCACCTCTACGGTCGGTTCGAGGGTCGTGAGGCGATCCGCAGCTGGATCCAGACGACCATGAACGAATTCCCCAACAACGAGATGACCGAGTTCCCGGCTGACTGGTGGATCATCGACGAGGAGAAGGGCTGGGTCATCGCGGCGGTCTGGAACCGCATGCAGGACCTCGGTGACGGCAACGTCTACCAGGCGATCAACTGGTCCCGACTGGACTATGCCGGCAACAACCAGTGGTCCTACGAGGAGGACATCTACAACGTCGACGAGTTCGCGGTCATGGTCAAGGCGTACCTCACGGCCCGCAAGACCCATCCTCCGGTCACGCCGGGTTGATCCTCCGGTAACGTCCGATCGACGCACACCGTCCAGGGAGAGCACCGATGCGCGCAGCCATTTTCACCGGCACCATCGACTTGTCCGTCGAGGACGTCACCCCGATCGAGCCCGGCCCGTCCGACGTGGTCGTCCGCATCGGCGCCAGCGGCGTCTGCCACTCCGACGTTTCGGCCGCGAACGGTGGGCTCCCGCTCCCGCCGCCGTGCATCCTCGGCCACGAGGGCGCCGGAGTGGTGGAGTGGGCCGGCAGCGAGGTGACCCGAGTGGCTGTGGGCGACCATGTGATCGCGTCGTTCGTCCCGGTCTGCGGAAACTGCTTCTGGTGCCTGCGCGGTCAGACCAACCTCTGCGGCCGCGGCGGCGACGTCATGATGAAGCCGAAGGCGACACGTGCCGACGGCACCACCGCCCTCAGCATGACCGGCCTCGGCACCTTCGCCGACCAGATGACCTGCGACCAGACCAGCGTCGTCAAGATCGACACCGATCTGCCCGACTCGCAGTTGGCGCTGATCGGCTGCGGCGTGACCACCGGCGTCGGCGCGGCGCTCAACACCGCCAAGATCGTTCCCGGATCCACCGTTGCGGTCATCGGCTGCGGCGGCGTCGGTCAGGCGGTGATCCAGGGTGCCCGCATCGCCGGCGCGAGCCGCATCTTCGCGATCGATCCGGTCGAGTTGAAGCGCAAGACCGCCGAGTCGTTCGGCGCCACCGACCTCGTCGACCCCGGCGCGGGCGATGCGACGGCCCAGATCATGGAGCTGACCGGCGGCATCGGGGCGGACTACGCCTTCGAAGTCATCGGGCTACCCGAAACCATCACCCAGGCCTACGCGACGGCCCGCCGCGGCGGAACCGTCGTCGTCGTCGGCATGCCGAAGTGGGATTCCCAGGTGACACTCTCGGGCTTCCAGCTGTTCTACGAGGAGAAGAAGCTGCTCGGCTGCTTGTACGGCTCCGCGCAGGTCCGGTCCGACTTCCAACGCTTCGTCGACCTCGTCGAGACCGGTCGCCTCGACCTCGGCGCGATGGTGTCCGCGGAGATCGGCCTCGACGATGTGAATGACGCCTTCCGCGCCATGATGTCCGGCGAGGTCATCCGCTCGGTCATCACCCACACCTGACCCCTTCCAGATTTGTTGCGATCCGGTCGCTGAGCGACCCGTCCGCAGCAGACTCATCCGGGGGGCACACGTCGACACGACGTAGGGTCTCGCCGATGGCCGAGGACAGCGAGAAGTTCAAGGCATGGATGCGCTCGGGTCCGCCCGCAGGCGAGAACCCGACGATCCCGGCGGCGACGGTGATCCTGCTCCGTGACGGGACCGACGGGGTCGAGACGCTGATGCTGCGCCGCAACTCCAAGCTGGCCTTCGGTGGGATGTGGGTGTTCCCCGGTGGCCGTGTCGACGACGCCGATCGCGATGGCGCCGAGCACGAGTTCGCGGCGGCCCGCACTGCGGCCGTCCGCGAAGCCGAGGAGGAATGCGGTCTCGTCGTCTCGGCCAACACGCTCGTCCCGATCTCGCACTGGACCCCTCCCCCGCAGACCCCGAAACGGTTCTCGACCTGGTTCTTCGTCGCGCCGGCACCGCCTGACGCCGTGACCATCGACGGTGGCGAGATCCACGAGCACCGCTGGCTGTCTCCGCTCGCCGCCATGACCCAACGAGACGCCGGGGAGATCGAGTTGGCGCCGCCGACCTTCGTCACGCTGCACACGCTCGCCCGCATGACGTCGGTGGCCGAGGCGGTCACGGTCACCTCCGGGCGGGACCCGGACGTCTACGTGACGCAGATCGCGGTCACCGATGCCGGGCTCACCACGTTGTGGGCCGGCGACGCGGGCTACGAGACCGGCGACCCGACCACACCGGGGCCGCGGCACCGGCTCCTGATGGCCGACGGCGCCTGGCGCTACGAGCGGGAACTGTGAGCTGACGGTGGCCGCCGTCGACCTTCCCGAACTCGGCTTCTACGTGCTGGCGGGCCACACCGACTCGCCGCACGACGCGGTCGTGGAGGCCCGGGCCGGAGAGGCGCTCGGACTCGGAGCCGCGTTCATCTCGGAGCGCTTCAATCTGAAGGATGCCGGTGTGCTCTCTGGCGCGGTCGGCGCGGTCACCGAACACCTCGGCGTGGCGACCGCGGCGACGAACCACAACACGCGCCACATCCTCGCAACTGCGACCATGGCAACGACGATGCACCGGCTCACGAGGGGCCGGTTCGCCCTGGGCTTGGGCCGGGGCTTCGATTTCCTCTTCGATGTGATCGGTATCCCGAGGATCACGAACGCACAGATCGAGGATGCGGTCGCGCTCTATCGCCGACTGTGGCACGGCGAGGTCGTCATGAACCACGACGGACCCGCGGGCAGCTTCGGTGTCCTCCACCAGGACGCTCGGTTCGCCGAGGACATCCCGGTCCTGCTCTGCGCGCTCGCCGAACGCACACTCGAGCGCGCCGGCGCCTACGTCGACGCAGTCGTCCTCCACACGTATTTCACCGACGAAACCTTGGCCCGCTCCTGTGCCGCGGTCCGCCGCGGTGCGGAGCAGGCCGGCCGGGACCCGGCGAGCGTCCGCATCTGGAGCGTGCTGGCCACCGTCGGCGATCACATTTCCGACGAGGCGCAGCTCCGCAAGACCGCGGGACGCCTCGGGACGTACCTCCAGGGCTACGGCGACTTGCTCGTGCGCGTGAATCAGTGGGACCCGGACGTCTTGACCCGGTTTCGCGCCGACGATGTCGTCGGATCGGTCCCCGGCGCCATCGACCAACTCGCGACGCCGGAGCAGCTCGAGCACATCAGGGGGCTGCTCCCCGACCACTGGCTCGAGGCCGCCGCCGTCGGCAGTCCCGAGCAATGCACGCGACGGATCGAGGACCAGTTCGCGGCCGGCGCCGACAGCGTGATCCTCCACGGCGCCACGCCCGACGAACTCGCTCCGATCCTGGTCGCCTACCGGACCGGCCGGGATCCGGGCCGGGACACGCTCCCCGCGAACCCCGGCTGGAGGCAACGCCCCTGACCAGGGTTCAGTGCCGGGCCGCGACCATGCGGCGGAATCCGTCGCGCCAGTCCACCTGAGTGGGGCCGATCAGGTCCGTCATCTTCGTGGTGTCGATCGTGACCCCGCCGATAGTGCTGTCGGTCTCGACGAACGTCGCCGCTCGGCCGACCAACTCGGCGAGGAACTCGCACCACTGTTCGAGATCCACCGGCTCGCTCCCGCCCCAGTTCACGATGGTGGCCGGAACCGCCGCGGCGTCGAGCAGTGCGGGGATCGTGCGGATGATGTCGTCCTCGTGGATCGGATTGAAGCGGTTCGGCCGGTCGGGATGCACCGGCACCGGCTGACCGGCCTCGATCATGGCCAGGTGGAACGCGGGCCATCCACCGTTGTCGCCGTAGGGGACGTTCAGGCGCGCAATCGTCGTCGGGACCCCGAACTGGCGCGCCGACGTGCGCACGACGGCCTCCGCCGCGATCTTCGCAATCGAGTACGTCTCCATCATGACCCGGTGGTTGTCGCCCAATGCGTCGGTCTCGACGAGTGGGCGCAGCCCAGCCGGTTGATACACACCGGTCGACGAACAATGCAGGAAGGCCTTCGCGCTCCGACAGCGCGCCATCAAGAGACCGGCGGCCTCCGCGTTCGCCGCAAGGTCGATGTCCCAGCGGTTGCTCTTGACCACCGCGAGGTTGAGGACGTAGTCGACGTCGGCCGGAACTTCGGCAAACTCACCGGCGGCGAGGTTGGTCTCGATACACCGGACGCCCGCGCCCTCGAGCTGTTCGCGCGCGTCCGGGTCCCGGAAACGCGCGAGCCCGACAACGTCGTTCTGGGCCGCAAGGGCGAGAGTCACGGGGAGCGCGACCTGTCCGGTCGGTCCCGTCACGAGGATGCGTTGGTCGGTCAGCATCGCGGGACCGTACCCGCGCCGCGAGGCCGCCGGGCGCGACCGTGGACCTCAGGCAACCGCGGCGTTGATGCGCCCGATGAGATCCCGTTCGAGCGGACCGCGGGCTTCGGCCGCGACGCACTCGGCGAGTTCGGCCCGGTTCTTGACCCCGAGTACCACCGAGTCGACCCCGGGCATGGAGAGCGCGTAGCGATGAGCAAGCGCCGCGGGCGACTCCCCGACCTCCGCCGCGACCGCCCGAAAGGGTGCGGCGCGGTCGAAGTCCTGCCGGTCGCCATCCTCGACGGGGAGATCCCGGTCCAGTGCGTCGGTGAGCGCACCGGCCTGCACCGCGCGGATGCCGAGGACCCCACAACCCGCGCCGGACGCGGTCGCGATCGTGTCGCGCGGCGCCAACGGTTCGCCGTGGACGTAAATGGCACCGGTCGAATCGAGCAGGTTGGTGATGCACTGCACGATCGCCGGTCGCGGAGTGTCGGTGATCGCCTGTCGCACCGTGCTCGGGAGCGCGACTCCCGTGATGCCCCAAGCTCCCACCTGACCCTGCGCGACAAGCGCCTCAAACGCGGGACGGACCTCCTCGACGTAACGCGTCCAGGGTGTGAACAGGCGGGGGGCCAACGCCTCGAAGCCGGGCACGGCGTAGGCGTCGGGTACGAGGTTGGAGTGCAGGAGCAGGATGTCGACACGATCGAGTTGCAGCGCGTCGAGGGACCGACCGAGGGAGCGCGCCATCCGCTCGCGTACCGCACCCGCGCCCGGGTCGCCCAGCATCACTTTCGTGCCAATCCGCACCCCGTCGGGGAGCCGCCCACCGAACGCCTCGCCGACGACCTGCTCCGCCTCACCGCGGCCGTACATCGGCGCCACGTCGAGCAGCGTGATCCCGGCGTCGACCGCGGCACGGACCGTTGCGACGGCTTCGTCACGCGTCGTCACTCCCCACACCTGACCGAGCCCGCCCCCGCCCAGCGTCAGGCGACTCACGGGGCCGAGCGGGCCGAGCGTGCGGGTCTCCATCAGACCCCGAACTGGGCGAGGATCGCGTCAGCTTGACTGTTCGGCAGCGAGGAACCACCGTCGACCACGAGGTTGTGGCCGGTGACGTAGGCGGCGAGTGGCGATGCCAGGTACACGACCGCATTCGCCACGTCGGTCGCCGACCCGACGCGGCGCAACGGCGTCGCGGCTTCGACGACCGCACGCAGGGCGTCGTCGCCGAGCACACCGGCAGTGAGCGGCGTCTCGATGAACCCCGGGGACACGCAGTTGACGCGGATGTCCGGCCCGTACTCGAGCGCCGCATCCATCGTGAGCGAGATGACCCCGGCCTTGGCGGCCGAATAGGGACCCTCGAACCGGGTCGGCCGAATCCCGGATACGGACGCGTGGTTCACGATGCAACCGCCGCGCTCTCGCATGAGCGGTACCGCGGCGCGGATCCCGTGGAACGTGCCCGAGAGGTTCACCTCGACGATCGCGGACCATTGCCGGTCCGAGTAGTCGTGCAACGGGCGCGCCGCGCCGATGCCGGCATTGTTGAACAACACGGTCAACCCACCGAGCGCGTCCGCGGCCGCCTCAATGGCTGAGCGACAGGAGTCGCCGTCGGCGACGTCACCGGCGAAGGCTTCGCCGCCGAGTTCTTCGGCAACCGCCATCGCGCCGTCGTGGTCACGATCCACGATGGCGATCCGCGCCCCCTCTTCGTGCATGCGCCGGGCCGTCGCCGCCCCGATCCCCGATGCACCACCGGTAACGACCACGAGTTCGCCGTCGAGCAGTCCCATACGGTCGTACATCCTCCCAGGTTTGTACCGGACGCGATGAGGGAGGCCCGAAGGCCTCCCTCATCTCTTTTGACGAACCGATGGTCGGGGATTACTTGCCCGCGAGCACCGCGTCCTTGAACGCCTTCAGCGGGGTGATCCGCGCCTTTTTCGATGCCGCAATCTTGATGGCCTCACCCGTGGCCGGGTTCCGACCCATGCGAGCGGCCCGCTCGACCCGGGCAAACTTGCAAAAGCCCGAAATCGCAACAGGGTCACCACTTGCGACTGTTTCGGTAACGATGTCGGTGAATGCCGCGAGGAAGGCGTCAGCGGCCTTCTTCTCGGCTCCGGTGCGCTCTGCGAGCGCCGCGACCAGTTCTCTGCGGTTCAACTGCCTACTCCTCCAGTGGCGATGACTTGACCGGGTCAGCCTGGCATGAGACACCACAGAAATGGCGGATTTCCGGGGTTTTTTGCCTTCGACTGCTCGAATTTCCGGACGGATTAGGTGAATTGCGACGAAAACTGAGGCGCGATTGAGGTCCGGCGCCAGTTGGCCAAGGCTTCGCCCGCCGTTGAGCCACGGCAAACCCGGCGCTCCTTAGGTTGCCGTGCATGGACGTCAAGTGGCGCTTCGGACTCCCTGCCCACCCGCTCCTCGTGCACATTCCGATCGTGTTGATCCCGCTTGCGGCGCTGATGAGCCTCGGGCTCTGGTGGGAGCCGTTCCGTCGCCGCTTCGGCTGGGCCACCGTGGTCGTGCTCGGCGTCGCCGGCGTCTTCACCCAGCTCGCGATCGGCAGCGGCCAGGCCCTCGAGGAGTCGCTCAACGAGCGCAGCACGCTGCTTCACGCCCACACGCGAATCGCCGAGGACGTCCGTCCGTGGCTCCTGTTGTTCTTCGTCGCGCTGGTCGCCTTCATGCTCATCGAGCGCCGTCAGCGCGCCAACGGGTCGACCAGCATGCGCAGTCCGCTCCTCATCTCGACGCTCGTGGGCGTCGTGTTCGCCGGGATCTCGGTCTACTGGGTGCAGCGCATCGGTCACTCCGGCGCCAAATCGGTCTGGGATGCGAAATCCAAAGAAGTGACAACGGCGGCGGAGGTGGGTCCGGCAGTCGGCCCGCGGGCGACGGCGACGCCGACGGCGGCTAACCGGCACGAGCGGGAACCGAGAACCGCACGCGGCGGCTCGATTGGTGCCACAGTCCTGCGATGGCGGAGTGGGAAGCGGTCCTCGACCGGGCGGTGCTCGCGTTGGGAGGCGACGACCGCCCCGGGCAGCGTCGCCTCGCCGAGGCAGTCGCGGCGGCCATCGCCACCCGTTCCCATCTCGTCGCCGAGGCCCCGACCGGTTCGGGCAAGAGCCTCGCCTACCTGGCGCCGGCCGTGACCTCGGGGGCCCGCGTCGTGGTCGCCACCGCGACACTCACGCTCCAGGACCAGTTGTGGAACAAGGACCTTCCGCTATTGCGTGAGCACGGAGGGGTCGAGTTCCGAGCCGCGCTCCTGAAGGGACGTTCGCAGTACGTCTGCCGGGCGAAGCTCACTCGCGCACGGGAAGGCCGACCCCTCCTCGACGAACGTCCCGGACCCACCCTGGAACGCGATCTCGAACGCCTGGTTCGATTCGTGACGACCTCGGACTCGGGCGACTTCGCCGAGATCGACATCGCGGATGGTTCGCGACGCGCCGCGGCCTGCGCGCCCAACGAGTGCCCCGGCGCAGCCAAGTGTGCCGACGGCGAGGACTGCTTCGCCGAGCGGGCCCGCGCCCGGGCTCGCGAGGCGAACGTGCTCGTGGTCAATCACGCGCTCTACTGCGTGAACATGGAGGCCGGCGGGTCGGTGCTCCCCGAACACGATCTCGTGGTCTTCGACGAGGCCCACGGGCTGGCTGAAGTCGCGACCAAGGCGTTCGGGATCGATCTCGCCCCAATCGGGCTGCGGACTCTGGCGACGCGCCTGACCGGCGTCGGGGTCGGCCGGGCGGACGCCGACCCCGTCGCGGCCGCCGCGGACGCGCTCGAGCGGGCCCTCGATCGCGAGGACGGCCGCATCGACCCGTCCACAGGACCCGTCGGCGACGCGCTCCTGGTCGCCGCCGAGCGACTCGCGGCCACCGCATCGGCCATCGACCCCGGTCCGGACCCGACCGCCGCCGCCCAGGCGACGCAACTGGTCGGGACCCGCGTGGCTGCACTGCGACGACTCCGCAACCCGGACGAGCGTGACGTCGTCTGGATCGAGCGCAACACGCTCCACCTCGCGCCCGTCGACGTCGCGAGCCGCGCTCGCGGCCCGCCACTTCACGACGACCCCATCCGTGCTCATGTCGGCGACGTTGGGCGGCGGAGAGCGATTCACCGGCTTCACGCGCCACCTCGGCCTCGAACCGGACACCGATCCCGGCCCGGTGACGATCACCCGCGACGGGGAATCCATCGACCTGCCCGGGCTCGGCTATCACGACCTCGAGGTCGAGTCACCCTTCAACTTTCGCGAGCAGGCGATGCTCTACGTTCCTCGCCACCTCCCCGAACCGCGCGACCCCGCGTGGGCCGAGGCCGCGACCATCGAGACAACCCGGCTGGTGGACGCGGCCGGCGGTCGGGCGCTGGTGTTGTGCACGTCGCGCGCCGCGGTGGACCGCATGGCTGCGGCACTCCGCGAGGACACCGACCACCCGATCCTGGTCCAGGGCGAAACGTCCAAGGCAGTACTTCTGGATCGCTTTGGTAGCGAAGAGTCGTCGTGTCTGGTCGCGACCCGGAGCTTCTGGACCGGCGTCGACATCCCGGGACCCAGTTGCGTGCTGGTCGTCCTGGATCGCCTGCCGTTCACGCGGCCCGACGACCCACTCGCGTTGGCCCGGCGCGAACTGGCCGAGCGTGCCGGCGGGTCCGGGTTCGGCGACGTCGACCTCCCGGCCGCCGCGCTGGTGCTCGCTCAGGGCGCCGGGCGCCTCATCCGCCGCCGTCAGGATCGCGGGGTCGTGGCCGTGCTGGACCGTCGCCTCGCAACTGCCGGCTACCGCCGCGTGCTGCTGGCTGCGCTCCCGCCGATGCGCCGCGTCGTGGACCCCGAGATCGTCGTGGAGTTCCTGGCGACCTGCACCACCGATCAGTAGCGTCGCCCGCATGACTCCCCCGCCCGCGGCACACGAGGAGGCCGCCCGGGCCGGGCAGGTCATCGCCTGGTACGCGGCGACCGAGCCCGACCGTGACGCGATCATCGCTGGGGATCGCCGCATCTCGTTCGCTCAACTCGACCGACGCGTCAACCAGCTCGTGCGCGCCCTTCGCGACGCCGGTCTGCATGCTGGTGACGCCATCGCGCTCATCGCGCCCAACCGCGCGGAGTGGATCGAGACGTTCCTGGCCGCCCAACGATCCGGCCTACGGATCACCCCGATCAACTGGCATCTCGGCACCGAAGAAGCCGCCTACATCGTCTCGGACTGTGACGCCAAGGCGGTGGTGCTCGACGGGACACTCGCCCACCTCGCAACCGCCGCGCCCGACGCCACCGTCCGGCTCACGATCGGCGGGGCGGTTCCCGGGTGGGCCGAGTACGAGCAGACGATCGCCGGTCAGCCGGACGGGCCGCTCGACGACCCCGAGCGCGGTGCGGTGATGCTCTACACATCGGGCACGACGGGGCGCCCGAAGGGAGTGCGACGCCCGCCGAGCGACTCCACGACGACCATCACCGAAGCTCGGTTCTCCGGATACCGTCCCGGCTCAGTGCATCTGGTGACCGGTCCGCTGTACCACACGGCACCGTTGCTGCTCTCGATGAACACCCCGCTGCACGGCGGCGCCACGCTCGTGCTGATGGATCACTGGGACCCCGCCGAAGCATTGTCGCTGATCGAGCGGCACGGCGTCACCCACACGCACATGGTCCCCACGATGTTCCACCGGATGCTCGCGCTGCCCGAATCCAAACGGGCGGCCGCGGACACCTCCAGCCTGTTCGCCGTCATTCACGGCGCCGCGCCGTGCCCGACCCATGTGAAGCAGCGGCTGATCGACTGGCTGGGCCCGGTCGTCTGGGAGTACTACGGCGCCACCGAAGGCGCCGCGACTCTCGTCGACAGCCACACCTGGCTGCGCAAGCCCGGCACCGTCGGAAGACCCGAGCCCACGGACCACGTCAAGATCGGCGACGAGGACGGGCGGCCACTCCCGTTGGGCACGGAGGGGTTGGTGTGGATCAGGTCGAAGCCCGCCGAACGGTTCGTGTACCACGGCGACCCCGACAAGACCGACGGGGCGTTTCGCGGTGACTACTTCACCCTCGGCGACGTGGGCTACCTCGACGACGACGGCTACCTCTTCCTCACCGACCGCAGCGCGCACCTGATCGTGTCGGGGGGCGTGAACATCTATCCCGCCGAGATCGACGCGGTGCTCCTCGAACACCCGGCGGTCGTGGACGCCGCCACTATCGGGATCCCCGACGACGAGTGGGGCGAGCGAGTCCTGGCCGTCATCGCGCTGGCCGATGGCGTCGACGCTTCGTCCGAACTCGAGGCCGAGTTACTCGCCCACTGCCGGGCGCGGCTCGCCAGCTTCAAGTGCCCGCGATCGATCGATGTGGTCGCCGATTTCCCCCGGCAGGACAACGGCAAAGTCGCCAAGACGAAGCTGCGCGAAACGTACCGGCAAATTCCGGGCCGCCCGGACGCCCACGCGCACCGCCCGGACGCGTCGCTCAAGTGAGGTAGCGGCTGACCGTGTCCACCACTGCGGCCGGCTTGTCGGCGCCCTCGAGTTCGATCGTGAGCCGCACGACGACCTGCGCGCCGCCAGGAATCTCAGTCGCGCTCACCACCTCGCCTCGGCCCCGGACCCGGCCGCCGGCCGGGACCGGAGTGATGAACCGGGCCTTGTCCACGCCGTAGTTGATCCCCATCGAGATGCCGCCGACGGTGAGCAGTTCACCGAGGAACGGAGCGCACAACGACATCGTCAGGTAGCCGTGTCCGATCGTGCCACCGAAGGGACCGTGCTTCGCCGCATCGACGTCGACGTGAATCCACTGGTGGTCGCCCGTGGCCTCGGCGAACTGATCGATGCGTACCTGATCGATCGTGAGCCACTCGGTGACCCCGAGGTCGGCGCCGACTGCGTTGACGAGGTCTGCGAGTGCGTCGTACTTCATGGCCGGCAGTTTGGCACGACCCGCCCGATCCGCGACCGTCGACGGGACGCACCACTAGCGTCGACCGCATGGCTCGACACTTTGCGCCCGGCGGGATCCTCGGCGGACCCGTCGACGGACCCGAGCGCTTGGCGGCCTCATTCCCCGCGGTGCCCGCCGTGCCCGACCTGCTGGTGTTGCACCGAGCCAAGGGGTTCGCGGGCCGGGTTGTCAGCTTCGACGGCGCGCAGGTCACGCTGCGAGGCTCGACGGGTCTCGAAAAGACCTTCCGGGTGCAGCCCGGCGATTTCGCCGTCGACGGCCGCACGGTCCGCCTGGTCGCGCCGCCGGACGCGATCGACGAGCAGGGCCTGCGGGGTGGCGTCGTACGCGCTGACACTCGCACTTCATCCGGTAGCCGCAAAGTCGACGGGGCCAAGGCCCGCGTGGCCCGCGCGAGTCGGATCTACGTCGAGGGCATCCACGACGCCGAACTGCTCGAGCAGGTCTGGGGCGACGACCTGCGCATCGAGGGGATCGTCGTCGAACCGATCGGCGGGATCGACGATCTGACGGCACTGGTCGCCGACTTCGCGCCGAGTCCGAACCGTCGTCTTGGCATCCTCGTCGACCACCTCGTCCCGGGCAGCAAGGAAGCGCGCATCGCCGCGACCGTCCACGACCCGAACGTGCTGGTCACCGGAACCCCGTTCGTCGACATCTGGGCCGCGATCCGACCGAAGGCCGCCGGGATCGAGGCGTGGCCCGATATCCCGATGGGGACTCCGTGGAAGGAAGGGATCTGCGCGGCGCTCGGCGTCGAGGAGCCGCCTCGCTTCTGGCGCACGTTGCTGCAACGCGTCTCGGACTGGAGCGACCTCGACCAGACGCTCGTCGGCGCCGTCGAACAACTGATCGACTTCGTCACGACGGCCGCCGCAGGCGAATAGCGTCGTTCGGATGACAACGCCACGCCTGCGAACCATCGCTCTCGGCTCGATCACGACCCTGGCGCTCGCCGCCTGCTCGAGCGGAGGCAGTTCTTCGCCCGGTTCGACCACCCCACCGACGCCGGCGACCTTGTCGATCCTCGTCACCAACGACGACGGGTTCGACGCCCCTGGGATCGACGCGGTCGCGACCGCACTGTCGGAACTCCCCGACGTCGAGGTGACGATCGTCGCCCCCGCCACGAACCAGAGCGGCACCGGTGCGAGGACGAGTCCAGGCGGGCTGACCGCGACGGACCAGAAGACCGAGAGTGGCCTGGCGGTGACCGCGGTGGCCGGGTTCCCGGCCGACGCGGTGACCTATGCGCTCGACACCCTGAAGGTGAAGCCCGACGTCGTGGTGTCCGGGATCAACGAGGGCCAGAACCTCGGGCCGATCACCGATGTGTCGGGCACGGTCGGCGCAGCCAGGACCGCGGCCGGGCAGGGAATCCCCGCAGTCGCCGCGAGCCAGGGCAACGTCGGCACCCCCGCCTACGCGAGCGGGGCCACCTACGTGGTCGAGTGGGTCACCGCGCACCGCCAGGCTCTGATCGCGGGCGACGTCGCGGCCGACGTGGTCAACATGAACTTCCCGACATGCACCGAAGGCGAGATCCGCGGCGTCGTCCAGGTTCCCCTGGCCGTGACGCCGAACGGCGCCGTCAGCGACGCCGACTGCACCTCGACCGAGACCGCCGTCATCACCGACACCGAAGCCTTTCTCAACGGCTTCGTCTCGGTCACCCAGCTGGATGCCGAGGGCGCGACCGTCACGTCCAGCACGACGTTCCCAGGTGCCGATCGCTCAAGCCCCGCGGTGGACGCGTCGACGACCACGTCCAATGGCTGATCCCACTCCCACCGACGAGGCGCCCGAGCCACCGGCGGTCGGCTGGCTCCGCGGCGTGATCGTGGACGCCATCGACCCGGAACGCCTCGCCGCGTTCTGGCAACAGGTGCTCGGCGTCGGCGTGGCCGAACGGGTCCCCGGATGGCTCCAGCTCCGCTTTGGCGAGCAGGGGTCGCTCATGGCGTTCCAACCCGTCGATCCAATCGCGCACGCGCCGGGGCGGATTCGGATCGACATCGAGATCGAAGATCTGGAAGCGGCCACCGCCCGAATCGTCGAGCTGGGCGGAGCGCTCAAAGAGATCGTGCGGTTCCGGCCCGGCGAGGAGCATCGGGTGATGACCGACCCCGAAGGCAACGAGTTCAGCATCGTCCTGCCGTTCCCACCGGACGTGCGAGTGCGATGAAAGCCGCGGACGTTCCGCGGCGAACCCGAGCCACATTCGGGCCAGAAGCCGGCGAGGTCTTCATCCGCGCCATGGTCGGCGCGCTCGATGTCTCCGGCCATCCAACCGAGCTCCAGCACCGGATGATCCATGTCGTCGCCCGGTCCCTCCTGCACGACGAGGCCGACCCGCGAACCGTGACCCCGATGGATCCGACCGAGGTCGCCGCGGCGGTCACGGACCCATCGACCCGGCGCCACCTTGTGCAAGCGGCCGTCACCCTCGAACTCCTGGAGGACCCGAGCCGCGAGCTGGCCCGGCACGTCCGCGCGTTCGCCCGCGCCCTCGATGTGGAGGAGCCGATGGTGCACGCGGCCGGGCGCGCCGCTCGCGGTCATCTCTCGCTGATGTACGCAGACATCATGCGCAGCTCGTACTACACCGAGGAAACCGCACACGAGATCCTGCATGGTCACCTCTGGCGCCTGATCCGATCCAAGATCGCGTACAGCAACCTCGTGTCGAGCCGAGCCATCGCCCAGAAGTGGCACGCACTCGCCGAGTTGCCTCCCGGCACGCTCGGGGCCGGGGTGGCCGAGTTCTATCGGGCCCACGATTTCCCGTACCCCGGCGATCGGCGCGGCATCGGTGAGGTCGGCGCGCACCACGACTTCGTCCACGTACTCGCCGACTATCCCCCGACCCCGGAGGGTGAGATCGATGTCTTCGCGTTCATCGCCGCATCGATGTCGGACCCCAAGGGATTCGTCCAACTCGTCATGACCCTCGGGCTGTTCCAGAACGCGACGATCAAACACGTCGCCGGCAAGAAGGTCGCCATCGCCCGCAGTGGCGCACTGGAGGACCCCGGTGCCGCCGAGCGATTCGCCGATGCACTCGTGCGCGGCCGACTCTGCGAAGTCGAAGCCATGAGCGTGGACCACTTCGCGCTCGCCGCCGAACCGCTCGACGAGCTGCGCGAGAACTTCTCCATCCCGCCCCGTGCCGACGAGTCCCAACCGGGAGCGCTGGTCTCCCCGTCCTGACCCTGGTCAATCGTCGACCGGCGCTCGCAACCGGCGCGCCGCCGCGACCGTACCGAGACAGGCAATCGCCAGGAGCAGGCTGGGCCACCGCAACGCGTCCACGAACACCACCGCCGACGGACCGTCCATCCGGGCCTGTCCGTTCGCGAACATCGCGCCGAGGAACGCCAGGCCGATCAGCGCACCGAGTTGCCGCACTTCGTTGATCATCCCGGACTCGAGGCCGGCCGCGCCCGGCTGCGCGTCGACGGCAACGACGTTGGTCAGGGTGAACACGATCGCCTGGCCCGTGCCGGTGAGGGCCAGGACGACGATCACCGGGGTGAGGCCTCCGCCCGCATCCAAACTCGCGAGGAGCCCGGCCGCGAGCGCGAGTGCGACGAGTCCGAAGACGAGCGCTCGCGCGGTCCCGATACGCGCTTCGATCCGCCCGACGCGCGGCGAAAGCGCGATCAACGGCGCGGTCATCGCCAAGAACACCGCACCCGCCAGAGCGGCCGAGAGACCGGCCACCTGCTGCAGATACAGCGACGCGAAGAACGCCACCGCCGAGAACTGCGCGTTCGCGACGAAGGCAACGGTGGCGACCTGCCGGTACCGCGAGGTCGCGAACAAGGCCGGATCGAGGAGCGGGTGCGACATCCGTCGGTCGTGCCGCACGAAACTCACGAGTAACAACACCGCGAGCACCGCCCCACCGACCACCCACGGCGAGCCCCAGCCTGAGTCGGGACCGGCCAACAGGGCGAAGACCCCGCTCCCGAGCCCGACCAACAGCCCCAGTACCCCGACGGCATCGAAGCGCTCGTCCACGCCCTTCCGGTTGTCGTCGGTCGCGGCGCGGCAGGATCAGCAGCACGACGAGCGCGAAGGGCACGTCAGCCAGAAAGAAGAACCGCCACGAGGAGAGCGCCTCGATCACCCCAGCAAGGAGTGGGCCCGCCGCTGATCCGATGGCGCCGACGCCGGCCCAGATGCCGACGGACCGGGCCCGTTGATTCGGCGGAGCACTGGTGCTCACCAGCGCCAGTCCCGTCGCAGTCAAGATCGATGCGCCGAGGCCCTGGAGCATGCGCCCACCGATGACCATGCCGCTGCCCACCGCGAGGCCCGCGACGAGCGCACCGGCGGCGAACGCCAGCAGACCCCAGCGCGCGAGCCGCACCGCGCCCACTGCATCGGCGAGACGCCCGAAGACCACGAGCGGCGCGGCCAGTGTGAGCAGGTAACCGTTCACCACCCACGCGAGCGTCGCGGTTGACATCCCCAGGTCCTGCCCGATCTGATCGAGCAGCACCGAGGCTCCGAGAAAGTCGGCCGCAACCACGAGGTTGACGGCACACAGCGCTACGAAGAGCGCGTGTGGTGGCATTCGAGCCGGCGGTGCCGTCACGGCAACAGGCCAAGAGCCCGATTCGCGCCGAGCTGGGTCGGCGGATCCAGCACTCGGCTCAGCGCTGAGCTGCACCACGTCCCCAGCGGGTCACCGAAGGCGTTCGGCCGACCCGGAGCCTGGCCGGGGGACGCTCGATCGAGCATTGCGGCGACCGTCGCACCGATCGGCGCTCCGTCGGTGGCGGCGGGACCGAACGGAACACTCCAGAAATCCGGGCTCTGCATCGTGGGCGCGCCCCCTGGGATCGTGCCCGGACCGTTCGGCGCCATCAGCGTGATGGTCGCGTCGCCGGGCGCACGCGAGTTCAACAGGGTGATCGTGATCGAGTTCTGCCGCCGGGCCAGTTCGGTCCCGGTCGACGCCAAGGCCGGGTCCCGCGCGAGCAACTGCGCGTGCACGTATGCACCCAGCGCGTGGAGGACTGTCTCCTCCGCGTGGCCGGCACCCGCACCCGACCACACCAGCGCGTGCACGATCGAGGGCAACAGGAGTCGCGGATCCTCGGCGCGGTAGCGGTCGTTGACGACATGGACACCGTCGGCGGCGGGTCCGACGACCCGACCGGGGGCGGCCGGCACCCCGTAGACGAGTTGGTTCACCGACAACGCGTTCGCATTCCACGCCTCGAAGAGCGGTTCGGCGACGGTGCCCACCAATTCGACGAGCACCTGCTCGATCGAGGCGTCCGAATGGCGGTGACCCGACGCGGGTTCCATCGGGGGGCCGTCCGGATAGATTCCCGGTTGGCCAAACAGGGTGTTCGACGTGAACCGGGCAATATCCGTCGGCACACTCGGCGGACCCGCGAGGGATGTGAGGCGATCATCGGCCATTGGGAGCGACGGTACCGGCCCGGGTCGACTGCGGCCGCGACCATGAGCCTGGGCGACTCGATCAAGGCGCGACCGTCGAGGGTCGACACCACCCTCATGCTGCGGCGTCTGCTGTTCAGCGCGATGACGATCGCGGCCGGATTGATCGCCGTCGTCGCCGTGGTTCGACCTTCCACTGGCCCTCCGCTGGCCAACCGCGGGTCGGCCGCCGTCGTCCGCACCGTCTTCGACGGCGACGCCGGGAACGCCCCGCGGATCGTCGCCTTCGGTGACAGCCTCCTGCACGAGTCGCGCGACGACGTCGCCACACTGACTTCGGAGGTCGGGACGGCGGAGTGGTACACGCGGCCAGGCAGCGCGCCGTGCGACTGGAACGAGGAGCTCGCCGTCGTGGCCGCAACCCCACCCGACGTCGTGATCCTCGAGTTCTCGGGCAACGCCAACACCCCCTGCGTCCGCGGCGCCGGCGGTGTAGCCCTGACCGCCACCGCGTTGGCCGACCGCTACCGCGCCGATCTCACCGCTGCGGTCGATGCCTTCACGACCGCCGGGGTCCGCGTGTTGCTCGTCGACGCCCCGCGTGGCCGACCCGGCCCGCCGCGCGGCGACCAGTTCGACGGGCCCGAGCCGTTCACCGTACCGATCCTGCAGGCGATCGTTCGGCAGGCGACCGACGACGGCAGCGAAGTCGAACTGGTCCGGGCCGGCCGGCGTGTCCTCACCCCGACGGGGGCGTGGACCGCGACCCTGCCGTGCAACGAAATGGACCGCAACGAGGGCGGCTGCATCGACGGTCGGGCCGAGGTCCGCGGACCCGACGGCGCGCACTTCTGCCCACTGGGATGGCCCGACGAACGCGGGATCTGCCCGGTGTGGTCACCGGGCGCCTGGCGGTACGCGTCCGCGATCGCGGAGGCGGTCCGGTCCGGAACGTGAATCAGCGCCCGTGCCGCCGGCCGTGGGCCGGTGCACGAGCGCCGATTCGTGGGACTGGTGGAGCGAGGTGATCCCGGCTACGAACAGCCGCTGGTCGCACCACAACTCGGGCAGGCATGACACGAACCGGCACGCTGCATGATGTCGCCGCACACATAACAGAGCACGTGTTCCTGCTCGCGCGCTGCGGGCGGTGTCTGGGTCGGGGGTGCGGGCGCGCCAGCAGCCTCAGTTGCCGGCGCCCGATCCTCGGGCGGCAACCGGTCGAGTCCCGGCTGCGTGGCCTGAGCCTCGACCGCTTCCTCCACCCCGGGCAGCGTCGGCTGGAGCCGCTCGCTGACCGTGAGGATGCCCATGTCGCGCCGCTCATCCTCGGCCAGGTACTCCACTGCGAGGCGACGGAAGATGTAGTCCGCCAGGCTGGTCGCGATCCGCAGGTCCGGGTCGTCGGTCATACCCGCCGGCTCGAAGCGCATGCTCATGAACTTCTCGACGAACGCCTTCAGCGGCACGCCGTACTGCAGACCCATGCTGACCGAGATCGCGAACGCGTCCATGATCCCGCAGAGCGTCGAGCCCTGCTTGGCCACCTTGAGGAACAGCTCGCCCGGACGACCGTCCTCGAACTCGCCGACCGTCGCGTAGCCGTGGCAGTCCGCGACCCGGAACGAGAACGTCTTTGAGCTGCGGACCCGACCGAGCTTCTGACGGACCGGCTCCTGCACGATGACGTGCTCGACCACGCGCTCGACGATCCGCTCCGGCGTCGATTCGATGATTTCGCCACCTTCGAGCGCGACCGGCGCCGCGGCGCCGGCCTTCTTCTGCGTCGAGAGCGGCTGCCCGACCTTGCAGTTGTCACGGTAGATGGCGACGGCTTTGAGGCCGAGTTGCCACGCTTCGACGTGCAGGGCCTCGATGTCCTCGATCGTCGCTTCCTCGGGAAGGTTGACCGTCTTGGAGATCGCGCCGCTGATGAACGGCTGCACCGCACCCATCATCGTGACGTGACCGCGGTAGTGGATCGTGTTGTCACCCATGGAGCAGGCGAACACCGGCAGGTGCTCGGGGTTGAATCCGGGGGCGTCGACGAGTGTCTTGTGTTCGTCGATGTGGTTGATGATCCCCTCGACCTGGGCCGAGGTGTACCCGAGGCGGCGCAGGGCCCGCGGGATCGTCTGGTTGACGATCAACATCGTGCCGCCGCCCACGAGCTTCTTCGCCTTCGTGAGCGCGAGGTCCGGCTCGATGCCGGTGGTGTCGCAGTCCATCATGAGCCCGATCGTGCCCGTCGGTGCGAGCACCGTGGCCTGGGAGTTGCGGACGCCGAACTGCTCACCGAGTTCCACCGCGTCGTCCCAGGAGTGTTGCGCCGCGGACAACAACTCGGGCGGCACCAACTCCTCGTCGATGTTGGCCGCCTCGGCTCGGTGCATCCGCAGCACGTTCAGCATCGCGTCCTCGTTGTCCGCGTACCCCGCGAACGGACCCATCCGACCCGCGGTGCGCGCGCTGGTGGCGTACGCGTGGCCGGTCATCAGCGCCGTCAGGCTCGCGGCCCACGCGCGGCCGGCCGGCGAGTCGTACGGCAGGCCCTGCGCCATGAGGAGGGCGCCGAGGTTCGCGTACCCCAGCCCGAGCTGACGGAACTTCCGACTGTTGTCGCCGATTGCCGGCGTCGGGTAGTCGGCATTGCCCACCAGGATCTCCTGCGCGGTGAACATCACTTCGACGGTGTGGCGGTACGCCTCGATGTCGAAGGCCTCGTTCTCGCCGATGTACTTGAGCAGGTTGATGCTCGCGAGGTTGCACGCCGAGTTGTCGAGGTGCATGTATTCGCTGCACGGGTTGCTTGCATTGATACGACCTGTGTTCGGCGCGGTGTGCCAGCGGTTGATGGTCGTGTCGAACTGCATTCCCGGGTCCGCACACTGCCACGCCGCGTCGGAGATCTGGCGCATCAGCTCCCGTGCCCGCACGGTGCGGACGGGATCACCCGTGGTGACCTGCTTGAGGTCCCAGTCCTTGTCCTCCACGACCGCACGCATGAAGTCGTCGGTCACCCGGACCGAGTTGTTCGCGTTCTGGTACTGGATCGAGTGACTGTCCTTGCCGTCGAGGTCCATGTCGAAGCCCGCGGACTCCAGCGCCCGGGCCTTGCGCTCCTCGGTGGCCTTGCACCAGATGAACTCCTCGACGTCGGGGTGATCGGCGTTGAGGATGACCATCTTCGCGGCGCGCCGGGTCTTCCCGCCCGACTTGATCGTGCCGGCCGACGCGTCGGCGCCGCGCATGAAGCTGACCGGACCGCTCGCCGTGCCGCCGCCCTTGAGACCTTCGACGCTGGACCGGATGTTGGAAAGGTTGATGCCGGAGCCCGAACCCCCCTTGAAGATCGTGCCCTCCTCGCGGTACCAGTTGAGGATCCCGTCCATCGTGTCTTCGACGGCGAGGATGAAGCAGGCGCTGGCCTGCTGCGGGGTGTTCTTCACGCCGATGTTGAACCACACCGGCGAGTTGAAGGCCGCCCGCTGGGTGACGAGGATGAACTTGAGTTCGTGCCGGAAGGCTTCGGCTTCCGCGTCGTCGGCGAAGTAGCCGTCGCGCACACCCCACTCGGCGATCGTGTCGGCGACGCGGTCGATGACCTGGCGCAGCGACCACTCACGCTCGGCCGTACCGAGCGTGCCGCGGAAGTACTTCTGGGCGACGATGTTGGTGGCGTTGAGCGACCACGAAGTCGGGAACTCGACCTCGGGCTGAAAAAAGGCGTCGGTGCCGTCCTTGTAGTTGGTGATGCGCGCTTCGCGACGCTCCCATTCGACGGTCTCGTACGGATGTTCGCCCTCACGGGTGAAGTACCGCCGGATCCCGATCCCAACCTGCTCTGGCGCCATTGCCATACCGATGCCATCCCTTCCCTGGGCGACGTCCGTCGCCTCTTCGACCCGCGGTTGCGGTCTCCGCCTTGTGGTCCCCGGTATCGCGGCAAAAACCACAAGATATTGTGGTTGAGGAAGTTACTACCGCGATATGGGGCGTGAATTACAACACTGGAGTTCCATGCGTGTCAACGCCAAAGCGGCGTCGGTCACACATTGTGCGGTGACCAGCACAAACGCGATCACCGCCCGTCAACCCTGCTCCGGTTCGGGCGTTTTGGGCGCCGTCGTCTTCTGCAACTCCACGACCTCGGCCTCGAAATCGGCGACATCGGCGAAGCCCTTGTAGACCGAGGCGAACCGGAGGTACGAGACCGGGTCCAGTGCTCGAAGCCGCTCGAGCACCCCGAGCCCCAACGCGTCGCTGCCGACCTCGGGACCGTTCGCCTCGGCCCAGGCCGCGAGATCCTCGGTGATCGCCTCGACCTGTTCGGCCGCGACCGATCGACCGGCGACCGCCTGGGCGATCCCGCGCGCCAGCTTCACCCGGTCGAACCGCTCCACGACCCCGGAACGCTTGCGCACCGTCAGTGCAATGGGCTCGAGACGCTCGTAGGTCGTGAACCGACGGGAACACACGAGACACTCCCGCCGCCGCCGGATCGCCGAGCCGTCCGCCGCCGCACGAGAATCGACGACCTTGTCCGAGTCTTCGTGACAGTAGGGACAGCGCACCGACGAGAAGGTAGCCGCCGCGGGTCCCGAACCGTCTGGCGAGTGTCCGCCGGGCGCGACGCTCGATATTGTCCGGGAGATGGCGGACACTCACGGAGTCACCCACGGCTCCGTGAGCAGCTCGACCGGAAGGCCCTCCGAATCGCCCCCCACGGCGCGCCGAGCGGACGTACAAGGGCTCCGGGCAATCGCCGTGCTGATGGTCGTGGCATTCCATGCCGGGCTCGACGTCCCCGGCGGCTTCACCGGCGTGGACGTCTTCTTCGTGATCTCCGGGTTCGTCATCACGGCGATGTTGCTGCGGGAGTCGGCAGCCACCGGACGGTTCTCGCTCACCGACTTCTATGCCCGCCGGGTTCGCCGGATCATGCCGGCCTCGGCGGTGACGATCGGTGTCGTCGCGCTGGTCTCGATCGGCGCCGTCAACTCCAGCTCCCAGGACGTCACGGCCCGCACCGGTATCGCCGGTTCGCTGTTCACCGCCAACGTGCTGCTGGCCCGGGCCAGCAACGGGTACTTCGACGTCGTCGCCACCAACAACCCGCTGCTCCACATCTGGACGCTGTCGGTCGAGGAGCAGTTCTACTTCGTCCTGCCGGCTCTCATGCTGGCCGGGCTCGTGGCCGCGAGCCGACTGCGGCGCGATCCACGGCGCACCCTCGGATGGCTGATCGGCGCGGTCGCCGTCGGCTCGTTCTTCGTGGGCTGGTATCTCACCAACACCACCGGATCCGTCCCCGGGATCAGCTCGCCGACCCAATTCGCGTTCTACATGGCGCCAGCGCGCGCCTGGGAGTTCGCCGTCGGCGCCCTGACCGCGCTGGGTCTGCCGTGGTGGCAACGGCTCCCCAGCCGGGTGGCGCACGTCCTCGCCGGTGCGGGCGCGCTTCTCGTGGTGTTGGCGATGTTCGCGATCGACGGCGCGACCCCGTTCCCGGGCACCGCCGCGCTCATTCCGGTTCTCGGGACCGCGCTGCTGATCATTGCCGGCACGCGTGTACAGACCGGAGTGCCCGCACTGCTGAGCCTTCGACCACTCGTCATCATCGGCGACGCGAGCTACAGCTGGTACCTGTGGCACTGGCCACTCATCGTCTTCTTCGTGGCCCTGCTGCCGGGGGTCGGCTGGGCCGCATTCGTCGGCGCGCTCGTCTCGATCGGACCGGCCTGGATCTCCTACCGGTTCGTCGAGACCCCGTTTCGCCACGACGCCACCGTCCGGGGTCGGCGCGCCGTCGGCGTCGCGACGATCTGCGTCGCCATCCCCGTCGCGTTGTGCCTGGTCCTGCTCGTCGTGCCCAAGCCGTCCGCCTCCGCGGCCACGAACGCGCTGCTGCGGGCCAAGGCCCCCCACGCGACCCAGTCGGGCCCGTGCAACCGAGGCGTTCCGTACGGCGCCCTGCCGACAAGGTGCACCTGGGCGGTCGATGACGCACGGGGGGAGGTCGTCCTGTTCGGCGACTCCAACGCCGGCCATTTCGTGGAGCCGTTCACCGCCGCCGCCAACGCCCTGAACCTCGACGCCACCGTGACAACCCTGCCCGTCTGCCCCTTCGTCGACCTCGAGGTCTCCGCCGCGGGCCGGCCCGGATCCGCCAAGCCGTGCCACCGATGGGTCACCCGATCGCTCGAGGCCCTCGAAGACACTCGTCCTGACGTCGTCGTCCTCGCGGCCTCCGGCCCGATCTATCTCGAATCCACTGCGGCCTTCCGCGACCCGGTCACCGGCGAGCGCGCCACCTCGAGTGCCGACAAGGCGCGACTCTGGAGCAATGGCCTCGAACGTGTGTTGCGCCGGCTCGAGACTGCCGGGATCCGGACGGTCGTGATCCACACCGTCCCGCAGTTCCTGACCTGGGACTCGCGGAACTGTGCCGACGCGCTCGTCTACTTCGCGCCCGGCCGTTGCGGCGTCGACCAATCCCGCGCCCAGGTCGCGAACTTCCGCCGGGACTCGCTGGCCGCGGACCGGCGCGCGGTACGGGCGGTACCCGGCGCGATCGCCGTCGACTTCCTGGACGACCTCTGCGACACCCGCTGTTCGACCAACCAGGGCGATCGCTGGCTCTACCGTGACGGCCGCCATCTCAGCGTGGTGGGCGCCAGGACCTTGACGGATCGCTTCGAAGCGATCCTTCGAAGCGATGGCTCGCCCTAGCGGTTGGCGACCCAGTCCGACCCGGGAGTGTGGCGGCAGCGTCGCCCGTACCGACCCCCAGCCCTTGCCGGATCGGCCTCCGTCCGCGCGCGCCGCCGTCGATCACCGCTGCCAGCGCAGCACCTCGCCGGGCTGGAGCGGCTCATCTCCCCGCGCCTGTACCAGAGCGTCCACAACGGCGCGCGGGTCCTCGTCGGGGGCGAGCTCGCCGGCAGCTGTCCAGAGCGAGTCGCCGGGTTGGACCACGTAGCGCACGACCGAAGGGCCGCGCCCGGCGGCGGCGAGGGAGGTGCCGCCGAGCGTGGCCCCGGCACGGCCGGCCACCAGGACCGACGCGATCAGCACGCCCACGGCCACCAGCCGCCGGCGACGGTACGTGGCAGCCGACACCCGCGGGGTGGGCCGGGCCACCGCTCGCGGGTATCGGGCCACGGGGGTGGTCCGCGACGCCGGGGCGGGCGTGCGAACCACGTTGAGGTGCGAACGCCGGGGGTCCGGGCGGGGCCCATCGACGACTCGCTGCGCCGGGTCCGTTCGCTCATCGATCATCAGTGCGGCCATCGGGACCTTCTTCCGTGCTGGTGGGGCGGGCGTTCTCGGTTCGGGCTCGCTGACCCGGGCATCGAACCACGGGGGTGTGACCATCCCCCCGGGACCATCCCGGCAGGACCATCCCGTCGGGACCATTCCGTCGGGACCGTTTCCCCGGGCCCGGTCCGAGCCCCGAAAACTTCACGAGCGACGAACGCCCGTTCGGGTCCGTCACCAAACCACGAACGTCTGTTCCGTGTCAAGCGGTTGACCGGAATGCCCGATACGAACGGGTGTTTGCTACGAACAGACGCTCGTGCTACCGTCGCCCCATGAGCGAAGCCCCACCCCTCACCCCCCGCCAGCAGCAAGTCCTCGAGTTCGTGGACGAGGAGGTGCGCCGGCGCGGCTACCCGCCGAGCGTGCGCGAAATCGGCGACGCCGTCGGTCTCTCGTCGAGTTCCACGGTCCACGCCCACCTCGCCGCACTCCAGGACAAGGGGTACCTGCGCCGCGACCCGAGCAAGCCCCGGGCGATCGAAGTCTGCTTCGAACCCGACTCGGGTGCGATCGTCGACCGGCGCCCGGTGCGCCACGTGCCCCTGGTGGGCGACGTCGCGGCCGGTACGGGCGTCCTCGCCGCCGAGAACATCGAAGAGACCATGCCACTCCCCGAGGACCTCACCGGCGACGGCCAGCTCTTCATGCTGCGGGTCCGGGGCGACTCCATGATCGACGCGGGTATCTTCGATCGTGACTACGTGGTCGTCCGCCAGCAGCCGACCGCCGAGAACGGCGAGATCGTCGTCGCCGGGATCCCCGGCGAGGAAGCAACGGTGAAGACCTACCTCGCCAAGCGCGGGAAGATCACGCTCCGCCCGGCGAACCCGAGCCTCGAGGACATGGTCTTCGAGCCGGGCGAGGTGACGATCTTCGGCAAGGTCGTCACTGTGATGCGTCGCTTGTAGCTGCCGTCGGAGACCTTCGCGCTCGGCCCTCGGCCTCGGCGCCGGGCTACGGCTGGTGCGCCGGACCGGGCACGGCGCGCGGCCAGATTCCACACCTGCCACCCCGGACATGATCGAATAGCCCACGTGTTGCAGGAAGTCGACGTCGCACCGATTGCCACCGAACGGCTCGTGGAGCTCATCGGTGCCGCTCGCGCCGAGGAGTTCGATGCGGTCGCATCCGAAGCTCGTTCGGCGCTCGCGGGGCGCTGCGTGGTCAACGTGAACTCCGCGGCGAACGGTGGTGGCGTCGCCGAGTTGCTCCGGACGCTCCTCGCGTACGCCCGTGGCGTCGGCGTGGACACCCGATGGCTGGTCATCGACGGCGACACCGAGTTCTTCACCATCACCAAGCGGATCCACAACCATCTGTATGGGACCGCCGGCGACAACGGTCCGTTGGATCGTCGGGCACGCGAGCGTTACGAGGCAACCCTCGCGCCGAACGCCGAGGCGTTGCTCGCGCGGCTCCGACCCGGCGACATCGTGCTCCTGCACGACCCGCAGACCGCAGGCCTCCTTCCGGCACTGCGTCGCGCGGGGCACCCGGTCGTGTGGCGCTGCCACGTCGGCCGGGACCACCCCAACGAGTACTCCGTGCAGGGCTGGGCCTTCTTGCGGGACTACCTCGAGGCCGCGGACGCGTTCGTCTTCACCCGAGCCGCGTTCGCCCCGCCCTGGGTCCCGCGGGACCGCTTGCACGTGATCACCCCGTCGATCGACCCGTTCAGCCCGAAGAACGAGTTGCTCGACCGGGCGTCGGTTCGGGCCATTCTCGCCGGGTGCGGAATCACCGCTGCGGAAGCCGGCACAACCGATGAGTACCGCCACCAGCAGGGACGGCGTGAACGGATGACGACCCGCGCCGATCTCGTCGGCACCGATCCGGTGCCGCCCGGCGCGCCGCTCGTCGTCCAGCTGTCGCGGTGGGATCCTCAGAAGGACATGGTCGGGGTTCTCCGGGCGTTCGTGGAGCATCTCGACGTACCGGATGCCCATCTGCTGCTGACCGGTCCGTCGGTCACCGCGGTGGACGACGACCCAGAAGCCGCCGGCGAACTGGCCCGATGTCAGGACGCGTGGTCACGGCTCCCGCCACGCCTGCGACAACGGGTCCACCTTGCGTGCATCCCGCTCGATGACCCGGACCAGGCCGCGACCGTGGCGAATGCGGTCCAGCGCCACGCGAGGGTCGTGGTCCAGAAAAGCCTCGCCGAGGGATTCGGGCTCACGGTCGTCGAAGCGATGTGGAAGCACCGGCCCGTGGTCGCCTCCGGCGTGGGCGGGATCGTCGACCAGATCGATGACGGAATCCATGGTCTGCTCGTGGACGACCCGACCGACATCCAGGGCGTCGCGACCCGGGTGGCGTTGCTCCTCGAAGAGGCCCCGTATGCGGCCACGATCGGCGCGGCGGGCTACCAACGCGCCCATCTCGAATACATCGGCGACCGTCACCTCGAGAAGTACGGACGGCTGCTCGCGACCTTGCTCGACTGAGAGCCTCCAGCGGCGACGGCCGGGTGCTCCCATCGGGGCTGCGATGTTCGCGAGGAGTCCGGTCAGGAGCTCTCCCTCGGGAGCCCGTCGTCGGAGCCCTCGTCCGGCCTCGCGACCGGGACCCACCAGACGACCCGAGTTCCCTGACCCGGGGTCGACTCGACCCGGCACCCCCCGCCCCAGGCCTCCGCCCGGCGACGCAGATTCACGAGACCTCGCCCCTCGGCGACGGCATCGGTCCGGAACCCGACCCCGTCGTCGGAGACGACCAGCACGACCCGTCGATCCTCGAGCGTCATCCTCACCTCGACCTCGGTGCCATCCGAGTGGCGCAGGGCGTTCGACAGTGCCTCGTTGAGCACGGCCAGGGCATCCACGCGAGTCGCGACTCCGAGCCGACGGATCGCTTCGGCGTCGAGTTCGACCGACCAGCCCATCTCGATCCGTTCGGCGCGCCGCCGCGCGAGCGACGTGACGACTTCCTCGAACCCTCCGGGCTCGGCCGAGGCGTGGAGCCCACGCACAACGTCACGGAGTTGCCGCGTCGCCCGGTCGACCTCGTCGAGGAGCTCATCGACCCGCCGATGCGCTGGGGCATCCATCTTCGCTTCCCGGAGTCCGACCAGCCCGAGTCTGACCGCGATCAGGTCCTGGATCACCTCGTCGTGGAGATCACGTCCGACGGCCTCCAACACCCGGAGCCGCTCCAACTCGACCCGCGACTCGGCAACCGTCAGCGCCTCACCGACCCCCTTCGCGTACGTGCCGAGCCGGCCCAGGTCCTCGTCGGTGAACGCCGAGCCGCTCCTCTGGACCATCAGTGAGCCGAGCATCCGGTCCCCCGACACGAGGGGCGCCATGGCGACGTGCGTCGGCTCGGCGGTCGGGTCCCCGGCCGCGGCAACGGTCGCGCCTGGAATCTCGAAGGATGCGACCCGGGACTCCCGCAGCGCGCGACCGTAGTCGTCGTCCACGATCGGCCATCGCTTTCCGGTGCGATGGTTCCGCTGGTCGAGGAGCGCCACGAGTTCCACGTGGTCGGTCCCGTCGAGCCGCAGCACCCCGGCGTTGTCGGCTGCGAGCAAGATCCGCGTCGATTCGCAGATCCGCGTCAAGAGCTCGTCGCCGCCGACACCGGCGAGGAGCGCGGCCCGCAGCTCACTCAGGGCGCTGGTGGCCTCGACGTCGATCCGGAGGCGCTGCAACATCCATCTCGTGCGCTCCGGCACAGACAGCGCGGCCAGAACGAGGGTGCCACGGGCTCCCCGCCCGACGACGAACCCGAGGGCATCGACGACAACCCTTCCTCCGTCGGCGCGACGGTAGACCCGGCGGCGCGCCACGACGTCCAGTCGACCATCGAGCAGCGCGGGGAACGCGTCCGTCGCCGGGGGAAGATCCTCCGGGTCGAGGATCGAGAGCAGGTCCAGCCCGACGAGTTCCTCGTAGCCGAGGACCTCTGAGGCCGCCCGGTTCCCCGCCAGGACCCGAGCGGTCGCTCCTTCGAAGCCCACCAACAGGTACGCAACCGGCGCATCGGCAAGGAGTTCACTGAAACCCCGTTCGGCGACGCCCGCTGCGGGCCCCCATTCGCTCATTCCGGCAGCCTGCTGAGGTCGGCCGGTGCCGCGGCGTCGGCGGTGCTGGCGCGCCCCACCACCTCGATGCGCGGATCCGCGTCCAGCACCGCCGCGAGGCCGTCAGCCACCATCCGGTGATCGTCGACGATCACCACCCGAACCCTGCCCATCGGGTGAAATCTACGCGCGCCCGGCGCGCTGCGCCCGACACAGAACCGATCCATCTGTGCCATCCCGACAAGGCGCAAGTGTGTCTGGCTCAGGACCGGCGGCCGGCGCAGGAGCCTGGCGGCCGTCCCGATCGGGCCGGTGAGTTGACGGCGTGCGTTCCCCAGCGCGCGTCGGCCCGCCGTCGCGGTTGGGCCGATCGACCGTCCCCATGAGGCACATGGAGGGCGGGCAGGGCGATCGGCCCCACCCGCGGCACCACGCGGCAAACCCCCACCGCGCGCCCTCACCGACCACCTCGGCAGTGCGGGGGTCCCCGAAGGACGTCTCGGTGACCCCCGACCCGTTCAGCCGTCGATCAGTGACTTCGGGGTGATCTTGGCGGTCTCCCCCTGAAAGTCGAGGATGTCGCCGACCAACTCGAAGTGTCCCACCGCCACCGAGTACTGCACGAGGCTGAACATCTCACCCAGGAACCAGTCTTCGGCATCCACCGACAAGGAGACCCCTGGCATCAGGAGCCCGACGTCGCGGACGTCGATGGTCCGGGCAGTCTCCATCACCGCCTGTCGCGTCAGCTTCGGCGACTGACGCAACGTCTCGACCAGAAGCGCCCCAGTCGTCCACCCGTAGGCGACGATCGCGTTCTCGGGATCCGCGTCGGGGGCATACGCAGCGATCTGTTCCCGGTACAACTGCATCGCCGGCTGCGACGACCACTGCTCCAACCCCGGTTCCATGATGTTCGCGACACTCAACACGCCCTCACCGGCAGACTCGGCGGCAGACATCAGGGTCTTGGAGGTGCAGGTCCCCGACATGTAGGTGATCGGCTTCCAACCGCTCGCCTGCACGTTCTTGAGCGCATCGGGACAACCGAGCAGCGTCGCGCCGAGCAACAGCGCGTCGGCGTTGGTCGCGGCCAGACTCGTCACCTGCGCCTTGGTCTCGAACTGCTCGGGGTTGTAGGTCTCCTCCTTCACCACTTTGATGTCGGTGCCGTCGACCAGGTTGCGGAACGTCTCGGAGTAGGCACGCCCGAAGTCGTCCGATGCGCGCAGGATGGCGACGGTTGCATCAGGCTTGTTCTCGGTGAGGTAATCGGCAAAGGCCTTCGCCTCGAGCGGGTACGGCACCAGCTCGGAACCGATCAGCCAGGGGTAGTTCATGTTCCCCCACGCCGGCGATCCGGTTGCCGCAAACAGGCTGGGCACGCACTGGCCGTTCACGAAGTCGCGAATCGCCAGGTTGTTCTTGGTGCCGACCACATCGAAAAGCGCGAACACGCCGTCGTCGTTCACCAGTGACGTGACGTTCTCGACCGTCCGGTCCGCTTGGTAGGCGTCGTCCTTGGCGACCAACTCGATCCGGTACTTCTGGCCGTCGACCTCGACGCCACCCTGCTGGTCGTTGAGGAAGTCGAAGTAGGCCTGTTGGCCGCGAAGAATCTCGGCGAAGGCCGAGTACAACCCGGACTGCGGCAGGCTCGTTCCGATCTTGATGGTGTCCCCGTCGATCCCGGTCGTGCCCGAACCTGGACAGTTCGACGCGTCGACGATGTCACCTTTGGCGCGGGCTTCTGAGTTCGACGACTTCTCGGATGAGCGGCCGCCGCCACCGCACGCGACCGCGGCAACGGCCACGACCGCGAACAGTGCCACCAACCGGAGGCGCCGACGAAAACGGACTGGGCTCGCATGCATGGCTGGTCCCTTTCTCAACTCGTGGACAGGTTCGTTGCGGATCTCGGGGGCGGGGCGCCACGGCGCGTCACGTGCCGCCAGGCACGGCGGGTGCCGCCGACCAGCCCGTCGGGCAGGACGAACAGGAGCAGGATCAATGCGACACCGAAGATCGCAGGCGACAGCAGGGCCTGGTCCGGGAACGCGTCCTGGGTGAACCGTTCGAGGAACACGAACACCCAGGCTCCGATCGCCGGACCCAGCACCGTGGCGGTACCGCCGATGACGAGCGCGACGAGGAAGTCAATGGACAACTGGAACGTCTCGACCCGACCGGCATTCGCGCTCCCGGTCACCATGACCCCGACGGAACCCGCGATCCCGGCGTAGAGCGCGCTGATCGCGAACGCTCCGACCTTGATCCGGGCCACATCGATGCCGATCGTCGACGCAGCCGCCTCGTGGTCGCGCACCGCGAGCAACGCTCGGCCGAACCGTCCGCGTACCAGGTTCCAGGACAGCACCAGCATCACGACCGCGATCCCCAACGCGAGGTAGTACCGCCATTGATCGTCCTGGGGTGCGAAGCCCATGGCCCACGACGGGGTCGTCGGCTGCGGAGGCTGCACCAGCGTGGTGCCCCCGGTGCCTTGCACGAACTTCGTGACCAGGTCCGGGAACAGCGCAGCCAGTCCCAACGTGATCAACGCGAGGTAGAGCCCTTTCACCCTGAGCGCAGGGAAGCCGACGGCGGCACCGACGATGAGTGAGGCGACCGCGACCACCGGCAGCGTCGCGAAGAAGTCCCACCCGTGGTCGTTCATCAGGATGGCCGTCGCGTACGCACCGAAGCCGAAGAAGGCGCCGTGACCGATCGAGACCTGGCCGTTGTACCCCGTCAGGAGATTGAGCCCGGTCGCCGCGATGCCGACATAGAGCGCCGCGGCGAACAGCGCCGTATCGCTCGAACCGAAGTACTGCGGCAGCCACACCAGCACGCCGAGGACCGCCAGGAATGCGCCCACGCGCACGACGAACGTCGGTGATGCCCGCATCACACCCGCTCCACGCGCACACTGCCGAACAACCCGCTCGGGCGCACGAGCAGCACGCCGAGGATGATCCCGAAGGGCACCACCAACTCGATGTCGTTCAGCGGATCGAGATACTGGATCGTCAGGGCATGGGCAATCCCGACAATGACACCTCCGACGACCGCGCCGAGCGGACTGTCGAAGCCACCCAGCGCCGCAGCTGCAAACGAGAAGACGAGCACCGTCTGCAACGACGACGCGGTCAACGCCGGCGTCGTCGGTACGACCATCGCGCCGGCCACCGCGCCGAGGGCCGCAGCCAGCCCCCACCCGAGCATGAGCATCGAGCCGACGCGAATCCCCAGGAGACGACTGGACTCCGGCTCATTGGCGACGGCCCGGAGTGCGAGCCCGGCACGGGTCCGCTGGAAGAGCATCCAGAGCAACAGGCACTCGACCCCGAGGACCGCGATCAGGCCCAGCGTCTCGGCCTCGACCCGGATGCCGCCAAGGTTCCAGACCGTGCTCGGGAACACGCTCGGCAACTGCTTGGCATCCGTACCGAAGATCACCTGGGCGAGCGAGTTGAACACCAGGAAGAGGCCCAGCGTCGCGATGACGATCACAAGTGGCGGCGCCGACTCGAACGGGCGGATCACCACACGTTCGACGAGTGCGCCCCCAAGGAACGACACGACCACCGAGACCATGATCGCCAGACCGATGGGAACACCGAGGTCCGTGAGCCACCACGTGAAGTAGGTCGACAGCAAGGCCATCTCACCCTGGGCGAAGTTCAGAATGCCAGTCGTGCGGAAGATCAGGACGATGGCCAGCGCGAGCGACGCGTAGATCACCCCGGCGCTGATGCCGTTGAGCAACTGCGAGACGAAGAGGTCGACGTCCATCTCAGACCCCGAGGTAGGCGCGGCGGATCTCGCCGTCGCGTGCCAGCTCGTCGGCGTCTCCGCTGGCAGCCACCACGCCAGCTTCGAGCACGTACGCCCGTTCCGCAAGATCGAGCGCGAGCGCCGCGTTCTGTTCCACCAGCAGCATCGCGATCGCGAACTCGCGGTTCAGTTCGCGCAGGGTCGCAAAGAGCTCCTTGGTGATGATCGGGGCGAGACCGAGCGAGGGTTCGTCGAGCAGGACGAGTCGCGGCCGCGACATCAGGGCGCGCGCCACCGCCAGCATCTGCTGCTCGCCGCCGCTCATCGTTCCCGCCGCCTGCTCTCGCCGCTTGGCGAGTTTGGGGAACGTGTCGTACCACCGCTCAAGGTCCGAACGGATCCCGGAGCGATCGCGTCGGGTATAGGCGCCGAGCCGGAGATTCTCGTCCACCGTGAGGTCCGAGAGGGTCCCGCGCCCCTGGGGCACATGCGCGACCCCGCGTTGGGCGATGGATTCGGGACGACGACCCAAGATGCTCTCACCGGCGAACGTGATCTCCCCCTGCGCCGACACCAATCCCGAAATCGCCCGCAACGTGGTGGTCTTCCCCGCCCCGTTGGCACCGAGCACGACGACCACCTCGGCCGCGTCGACGCTCAGGTCGATCGACTCGAGCACCCGGACCGGCCCGTAGGCCGCGGAAACCCCCACGACGTCGAGCAGGCTCATACCTCTGTCCCCAGATAGGCCGAGACCACCTGGGGATCCTGCAGCACCTCCGCCGGTCGACCTTCGGCGATCTTGCGGCCGAGGTCGAGCACGACCACACGATCGGCGATGTCCTTCACCATGGCGAGGTGATGCTCGACGAGCAGGACCGTGAGGTCGAACTCGTCGCGGATCTGGCGGATCGTGGCTGCAAGTTCGTCGACTTCTGAGTGAGTGAGACCGGCCGCCGGTTCGTCGAGCATGAGGAGCCGGGGTCGGGCCGCGAGTGCGCGGGCGATCTCGATCCGCTTGAGCGTCCCGTACGGCAGATCCGCGGCGGGCCGATCGGCGAGATGTCCGAGTTCCAGCCGCAACAGGAGCGCGTCCGCCTCGCGTCGGAGACGGGATTCGCGCCGCCCGACGCCCGGCAGGCGAAGGGCGTCGGCCAGCGCCCCTCTCCCCCCACTCGAGTAGGCGCCGACCATCACGTTCTCGCGCACCGTCAGCGCACCGAACAGCGCGAGGTTCTGAAATGTACGGCCGATACCGGCCCGGGCGACGCGGTGCGCCGGCAACGTCACGAGCTCGCGACCATCGAAGCGGATGGACCCCCGATCGGGCGTGTAGACCCGGCTGACACAGTTGAACAACGTCGTCTTGCCGGCGCCGTTCGGCCCGATCAGCGCGCAAATCTCGCCGGCTTCCGTCTCGAATCCGAGATGGTCGAGCGCCCGGATCCCGCCGAACTCCAACGAAACACCGTCAACTTCGAGTAGCGGCACCCCGTCCCTTCCTCCCTGAGGCCTCGAACCTACCGATTCTCGAGCCGCGGCGCGCCGGGCAGAAGCCTCGACCTCGTCGGGCGGTCGTCCGGGCGCTCCGGGACCTTGGGCCCTGGACCGGGACCCGTCGGTTGCCGATCCCGATCATTGGAGTGATCGCTCCTATCCTGGGAGCGTGACCGACGAAGCCCCCCGCTACCGCGTCGAGGAGCTGGCCGACCGGTGCGACGTCTCGGTCGACACCATCCGCTTCTACCAGAAGCGCCGGTTGCTCGATCCGCCCGAACGTCGAGGCCGGGTCGCCTGGTACACGCCCGACCACGAAGCCCGACTCAGCCGAATCCGGTCCCTCCAGGCCGACGGCTACACCCTGGCCATGATCGGTCGGGTCCTCGACGGCGACCTGGCCGAGGTCGACCGCCCTCTCGCCGTCGCCGTCGCCGACGCGGACACCGAGGAGTTCCTCACGGCCGCCGACCTCGCGACTCGGGCAGGGGTCCCGGCCGCGCTGGTCGAGTCGGTGATCGCCGAGGGACTGCTCGTGCCTCGGATCCACGAAGGCGAGGCACGGTTCACCGCGGATGATGTCGACGTCGTGACGGCGGGGCTGGGCCTGCTCGAAACCGGCCTGCCGCTGTCGGCGCTCCTGGAGCTTGCGCGCCGGCACCACGCAGCCACCCTCGAGTTCGCCACCGCGGCGGTCGAACTCTTCGACGAGCACGTGCGTCGCCCGCTGCTCGCGGCGGACCTCTCCGACGACGAGCGCGCCGCGCGCCAGGTCGCGGCATTCCGGCGCCTGCTCCCCGCGACCGGCACGCTCGTGGAACATCACTTCCGTCGAGTGTTGCTCCGGGTGGCCCAGGACCACCTCGAGGCGACCGGCGAACCCCCCGAACGGGCAGCGGCGAACGCCGTGTCCGGGCGGCGCATCGAAACCGACTGGTCGCGGCCATGACCCGGGTCGCGCTCCCGACGGGGGACACCAAGCGCGTCGAGGTCACGGCGATGTTCGACCGGGTCGCCCCTTCGTACGAGCGCCTGAACCGCATGATCTCCCTCGGGCAGGACCGTGCGTGGCGCCGCCGGACGCTCGACGCACTCGGCCTCGCTTCCGGCGCCCTCGTCGCGGACGCGGCCTGCGGAACCGGTGATCTGAGTCGCGACCTCGCCGACCGTGGCATGCGGCCGATCGGGATGGACCTCTCCCCCGGCATGCTCGCCCACGCCCACGGTGCGGTCCCCTTCGTGCTCGCGGATGTCGCCACGCAACCCTGGGCGGACGCCACCTTCGAGGGGCTCACCTGTGGCTTCGCCCTCCGCAACTTCGTGGATCTTGATGCGTTCCTCGCCGAATGCGCCCGGATCCTCCGACCCGGCGGCCGTATCGCGCTCCTCGATGCGGCCGAGCCGTCTGGCCGCGTGGTCCGCTTCGGGCACGGCCTCTGGTTCCGCCACGCGGTCCCTGCGATCGGTGGGTTGTTCGGAGACCGGGCTGCCTACCGGTACCTGCCCGCATCGACGGCCTATCTCCCGTCCGGGGCCGAACTCGTCGATCGGGTGCGCGACGCCGGTTTCGTCCACGCCACCCGCGAGACCTTCATGCTGGGATCAGTCCAGCTGCTCACCGGGACCCGCGCCGGATGACCGACGTCGCCATCGAAGCGCCGGCGCTGCACGCACGGACCACACCCGGTCACGACCCCGCCGAGGACCTCGGCCGCCAAGAAGCCGGCACGTACCGCTTCGAGTGGTGGCACGACGGGGTCGGATTCGTCGCGACTGGCGTTGCTGCCCCGGTCCCCGCTCGTGACGTCACCGGTCGGCTGACCGAGATCACAGTGGCGGACGAAGTTGGTCGACCCGGAACCGGAGCGATCGCGGTCGGGGCACTGACCTTCGCCGACGCGCCGAGCGCGGAGCTCGTGATCCCGCGTCGGGTCGTCGGTCGCGCCGCGGACGGCACGACCTGGACGACCGAAATCCGTGGAACCGGCGCGGCAAGACCTCGTCGCGCCCACCGATCCCGCCCCCGGTCACGGTCCCGGTCAGGTCACCATCACGGACCCCACCGACGCCGAGACCTGGGCTGCGCTCGTGCGCGACGCACTGGCCGCCATCGAGGTCGGTCCGCTGACCAAGGTCGTCCTCACCCGCACGCTCGAGGTCGCGACGGAGCACGACATCGACCCCCGCTGGCTCCTGGCCCGGCTACGCGAGCGCGAACCGGGCCGATACCTCTACGCCGCGCCCACGATCGTCGGCGCCTCACCCGAGTTGCTCGTCGAGCGCCTCGGATCGAGCGTCGTTTCTCGCCCACTCGCCGGGTCCTGGCCGGCGGACCATCCCGACGCCGTGGCGGTGCTCGCCGCGTCGAGGAAGGACCACGCCGAACATCGCTATGTCGTCGACGCGGTGGAACAGGTCCTGCGAGGAGCCTGCGATGCGGTCCGGGTCGGCGAGACCAGCCCCATCGCACTTCCGGATGTCGTTCACCTCGCCACGACCGTCACGGGCGACGTCGGCACCCTGACGCCTTCGGCACTCGATCTCGCACTCCGACTGCATCCGACGCCCGCGGTCGGCGGCACACCCGTGGACGCGGCGCTCGCGTTCATCACGCAACACGAGCCGATCCGACATCACTACGCCGCACCCGTCGGGTGGGTCGATGCACGCGGCGACGGCCAGTTTGCCGTGGCCCTGCGCAACGCCGAACTTCTCGGACCGCGACGCGCCCTCGTTCGCGCCGGTGCGGGCATCGTCGCGGGGAGCAACCCGGCCACCGAATGGCGGGAGATCGACGCGAAGCTCGCGCCGGCCCTCCACGCATTCACTGCCTGAGCGTCGCGGCCACCGCCTGCCAGATCACGTCGTGATGATCGACGTTGATCGCGCGGTCGGTCCGGAGCACCACGAGGTGCGGGCCGCCCGCCGCGATGCTCGCGATCGCGGCGGCCACGGCATCGGTGACCTGCTCGGCCGAGGTCCCGGCCAGACCGTGCGCGGCTGCGAGCCGGATCAGATCCGCAACCGGTGGCGTCCCGAACACGGTTTCGAAATGCTCGGGGAGCGCCGCCTGGGGCAGGAACGAGAAGATCCCACCCCCGTCGTTGTCCACGACCACGATCGTGAGGTTCGGGGCCGCGGCGCCGATCGCGGCCAGGCCGCCCCCGTCGTGCAGGAACGTGAGGTCCCCGCACAGCACGACCACCGGCGTCGACGGATCCGCCCAGGCCACCCCCAGCGCCGTGGCGAGGAGCCCGTCGATTCCGTTGACCCCGCGGTTGGCGACGATCCGCACGTCGTCGCGCGGTACCGCGAACCACGCGACATCCCGGAACGGCATGCTCGACCCCACGACCAACGTGGCCCCGGCCGGCACTCCGGCCACGAGATCGCGGGCGAGGCACGGTTCGGACGACTCCTCGATCGCATCAATCGCCGCGTCCTGTGCGACCCGGGCCCGGTCGGCCAGTTCGTGCCAGCGCGCGGACCAGGCGGAACCCGCCCGCGCCGGCACCCGCGCCACGAGCGCGTCGAGAAACTCGGCCGCACCCGCCCGCACGATCTCGTGGGCGTGGCCCCCGGGGTCGCGCCGCCGCCCGGCCGGGTCCACGACCACGCCGGTCCCCGACGCGAGCCACTGCACCATCGTCGGTGACGTGGGCGCGGCGCCGAACCGGATCCACGCTGTCCGGCGTTGGCGCGGACCCACTCCGCAGGATCCCCTCGACCGCCGGCAGGCCTGCGCCCGCACTCTCCGCGCCGGGTTCGGCGACGACGATCCAGCGGGTATGGGTGACGAACCGGTTCAACACCGAACGGTCCAGGTCCGTGCCGGTGCCGAGCACGACCACACCGTTTGCGTGACCGGCCACGACCGCGCCCCACTCATCGGCCGTGGTTGGATCGACTGCAGCCACGGCACGCGCCGGCGGCGGGCCACTGCGGTCGGCAACGGCGACCAGCAGATCGCCCGTGGGGATCAGCGGCTCACGAAACGGCAGGTTCAGATGCACCGGCCCGGGCGGTGCGCCCATTGTCGCCGCGACCCGCGCGCCGCGAGATCGCGCCAGCCGTGGCCCGCACCGGGACGATCGGTCGGCGGCTCGACATCCACGAACCAGCGCACCGCGCCGCCGAAGAGTCGGATCTGATCGATCGTCTGCGGCGCGCCGACGCCCCGCAGCTCCGGCGGCCGGTCCGCGGTGCACGCCAGGAGCGGAACGCCGGCGTGATGCGCTTCGAGGACCGCGGGGTGCAGGTTCGCGGCGGCCGTCCCCGACGTCGTGACGACCATGGCCGGGCGCCCCGTCGCCCGCCCGATCCCGAGTGCAGCGAAGGCCGCGGCCCGCTCGTCGAGGACCACGTGCAGGGTGATCTGTGGCTCGCCGGCCAGTGCGAGCGCCAAGGGCGTTGAGCGCGAGCCGGGGGCCAGAACGGCGTGCTCCACACCGGACCGACGGCACTCGTCCACGAACGCCCGCGCAAACGCGGTGTTGGCGTCGCGGGTCATGGCACGATCCCTCCGTGCATATCGCGCTGATCCCGGGATTCTCCCAGCCCCCATCCATCTGGAACCCGACCGCCGAGGCACTGGCACCCCGTGCGACCGAAGCGCTCGAGGTTCCCGACGGGCTCGACTTCGCCGCCACCGCCGGCGCACTCGGCGAGGCCGGCGGGCGGGCGGTCTGGGTCGGCTACTCGCTCGGCGGACGGCTGGCGTTGCAGCTCGCCCACACCCGCCCCGAGCTCGTCGCCGCCCTGGTCCTCGTGAGCTGCTCGCCGGGAATCGCCGATGCCCACGCCGTGCGCGGCGGGTCGCCGAGGACGAGGCGCGCGCGGTGGACGTCGAGACCCGCGGCGTCGATACGTTCCTCACGGAGTGGCTCGCCCAACCGTTGTTCGCGACGTTGCCCGCCGACACGGCTGGTCACGATGCCCGTGTCGCGGCGATGACCCCGAGCCGCCTCGCCCACCAACTGCGCGCCCTCGGCCAAGGGGTGATGCCTCCGCGGTGGGTGGACCTGCCGAGCATCGCGGTCCCCGCTACAGTCGTCGTCGGTTCGCTCGATACGCGGTACACCGACATCGGCACGAGGATGGCGGAGGCGCTGCCCGACGCCCGACTCGTCACCGTGACGGGCGGTCACTCGCTGCCCCTCGAAGCACCGCAGGCCCTCGCGGCGGTGATCGCCGAAACGCACGACCGGCTGCACTGATGCACGCCGCGTCATAGCGACAGTCCCAGACTCACGAGCACCGAGACCACGACGGCATAGCGCACCGTGCCGACGAGCGCGCCGACGAGCACTGCTGGCGGCGCGTCCGGGTCTTGTACCGCCCGCAGCGGGCCGACGGTCAGGACCGCGGCGGCCACCCCGAGCCAGGCCGCGGGAGTCTCGATCGCGATCGGCACAATGGCCAGCACGCTGGCCACCAGGCACGCGGCGTAGAGCTTCCGGGCCACGGGCGCACCGAGCCGGACCGCGAGGGTGCGTTTCCCTGCGACGGCGTCGCCGGGGATATCACGGATGTTGTTGGCGAGCAACACTGCGCACGCCGGGAGACCAACCACCAGCGATCCCCACCAGGCCGCCGCGGGAACGTGGCGATACTGGACGTACGCGGATCCGGCGCAGGCGGCGAACCCGAAGAACGCGAGCACGGCAACTTCGCCCAGACCGTAGTAGCCGTACGGTCGTGTGCCTCCCGTGTACCCCCAGGCTCCGGCCAGCGCGGCCACGCCGAGCAGCAACAGGCGGGGATCGACCCACAAGGACAGTGCCGCACCCGCGACCGCGGCGACGCCGAAAGAAAGAATTGCGGCCCCTTTGACCGCAGCCGGGCTCGCGGCGCCGCTCGCGGTGAGGCGCAAGGGGCCCCGACGGTCCCGATCGGTGCCGCGGACCCCATCGGAGTAATCGTTGGCGTAGTTCACGCCCACCTGGAGCGCCATCGCGACGATCGCCGCCAACGCGGCGCGACCGGGCCGGAATGGTCCGCTCGCCGCGGCCGCGGCGGTGCCGAGCACGACCGGCGCCAGAGCCAGGGGGAGGGTGCGCGGGCGTGCGCCCTCCCACCACTGCGCCGCGGTCGTCAACGGGTCACGGCCGCTTGGGGAACCGCTCGAACTCGGGGCGGCGTCGTTCGAGGTAGGCGCGCTTGCCCTCCTGCGCTTCCTCGCTCATGTAATAGAGCAACGTCGCGTCGCCGGCGAGTTGCTGGATTCCCGCGAGGCCGTCGTCCGCCGCATTCATCGAGCCCTTGATCATTCGCAGTGCGAGCGGACTCATCGAGAGCATCTCGCGACACCACGCGACGGTCTCCACTTCCAACTCGGCCAACGGCACGACGGTGTTGACCAGACCCATCGCCTCGGCCTGCGCCGCGTCGTACTGGCGGCAGAGCATCCAGATCTCCCGCGCCTTCTTCTGGCCGACCGAACGGGCCAGCAGGCCCGAGCCGTAGCCGCCGTCGAACGAGCCGACCTTCGGACCGGTCTGGCCGAAGCGGGCGTTGTCCGCGGCGATCGTCAGGTCACACACCACATGGAGCACGTGGCCGCCACCGATCGCATAGCCCGCCACCATCGCGACCACGGGCTTGGGCAACCGCCGGATCTGGATCTGGAGATCCAGGACGTTGAGCCGCCCGATTCCGTCGTCGCCGACGTATCCATCGTCACCCCGCACCCGCTGGTCGCCACCGGAACAGAACGCGTCGGGTCCCTCACCCGTGAGGACGATCACGCCGACTTCCGGGTCGTCGCGCGCGATCTCGAAGGCGTCGCGGAGCTCGAACAGCGTCTTGGGCCGGAACGCGTTGCGCACTTCGGGCCGGCAGATCGTGATCTTGGCGATGCCGTCGGACACCTCGGACCGGATGTCGGTGTATTCGGGGCCCGTCGGTTTCCAGTCGGCGCCGGGGCGTATCGGGTTCGTGGTCACGCGTCCTCCAACGATGGAAGTAATCACTCCAACGGTTACGGTACCGAGCCGTGAGCGCCCCGGACGAGTCGCAGCTGCTCGCCGTCGTCGCGACGGGCGAGGTTGCGGCAATGGCGGTGTTCGACACCTGGGCCGACGGGCACGCCGTCGCCCTGCTCGACCCCGCCCACCCTGACCTGAGCCTCCGCCTGCAAGCGCTCGCGCCGACGCGGGTCGTCGATGCCAACGGCGTGCGCCCGTTCCCGGGAGGACGGCCGGTGCCGGCCGGCGTCGGGGCCGTCGTCGCAACATCCGGGACCACCGGCACCGCCCGTTTCGTCATGCTCGATCACACCGCGCTGGCAGCTTCGGCGCGGGCAGTGACCACCGCGCTCGGACTCGACCCGGCCCGCGACCGCTGGCTGGCGTGTCTCCCACTTCATCACATCGCAGGACTCGCGATCCTTGCCCGGAGCGCGGTCACCGGCGTCCCCGTCACCGTGCACGATCGATTCGTCAGCGATCGGGTCGCCGCGGCCGCCGGAGACTGCAGCGTGGTCTCGATGGTGCCGACCACCCTCGGGCGACTGCTCGCCACTGCTCCCGAGGCCGTCGGTCGCTTCCGACACGTGGTCCTCGGCGGCGGTCCGATCGATCCGGATCTCGTCACCGCCGCGACTGGGATCGGCACCCAGGTCACCACGACCTACGGGCTCACCGAAACCGGCGGCGGTTGTGTGCACGACGGCCATCCCTTCCCCGGCGTCGAGATCGCGCTGGCCCCGGAGACCGACGAGATCCTCGTACGCGGTCCGGTCGTCATGCGCGGCTACCGCGCCGCACAACCCGAGGCGCAGGGGTCCCCTGCCGTCACCGACGACGGCTGGCTCGCCACCGGCGACGTCGGCCGATGGGCTGCGGACGGCCGCCTGGAGGTCGTCGACCGGCGCAAGGACCTCATCATCACCGGTGGCGTCAACGTGAGCCCGGTCCGGATCGAGTCGCGGCTGGCGCACGCGCCGGGCGTCGCCGATCTCGCGGTGGTCGGTACACCCGATCCCGAATGGGGCGAGCACGTCGTCGCCTGCGTCGCCCCTGCGGCGGACCAGGAACCGTCACTCGCGGCACTGCAGGCCTACGGGCGTGACCGCGGCCTCAGCGGGCCTGAACTCCCCCGTCGACTCCATCTCATCGCGGCGGTGCCACGGAGTCCCGGCGGCAAGATCCTGCGGCGACAGCTACGTGCCGAGCTGACGTCGGGCGTGGATCAGGCCGACGGGGGGACGTAACCGCACTTGGCGGCCGCAGCACCGAACAAGAGCCGCTTGTGCTCCGCGATGACCTTCCGGTCCTTGCCGGCGATCGGCGCGGCCAGCGCGACCGCAGTCGGCAGCACCCGCGCCTCGTCGGCGGTATCGGTGACGATCCCGAGCGCCAGCGCGTCCTCGGCGGTGTACCGGCGCCCCGTCAGCATCGCGTCCTGCACCGCCTCGAACGGGAGCCGGGCCGAAACCGCAGCCGCCATCCCATCGCTGAACGGCAGCCCGAGATCCACCTCGGGCACGCACCAGTAGCCGCGGTCGGTGCGCATCACCCGCGCGTCGAAGCAGGCGCTGAGCATGGCGCCGGCCGCGAACGCATGACCGTTGACGGCGGCGACGGTGTACCCGGGGAACAGCAGCATCCGTCCGAAGAGTTCGTGCAGTGCGGTCACCGTCGGGCCGACCTCGTCCGGCGCGGTCGCGAACCGATCGAGATCGAGGCCGTTCGAGAAATACTTCCCCGTGCCGGTCACGACCAGCGCGAGCGGTCCATCCTCGGACTCCAGGTGGTCGAGCAGCGCGTGCCACTCGGCCATGGAGTCCGGATTGACGCGGTTCTCGCCGTCGTTCCAGCGCACGATCCGCACATCACCGTCGACATCCAGATCCAATGCCATCGTTGCTCCGTTCAGTCGACGCCGATGAATCGCGCCAGGACCGCATGGCAACTCTCGAGCGACTGGCGGGTGACGGCCTCGGCTGCAGTGTGGGAAATCTCCGGGTCGCCGGGCCCGAAGTTGAGTGCGGGGATCCCGGCCGCGGCAAACCGCGCGACGTCGGTCCACCCCAGCTTGGGCCGCACCCCCAGATCGAAGGACCCGACCAACTCGGCGATCAGCGGGTTCGACAGGTTGGGCGGCGCCGCCGGTGAGATATTGAGGACCTCGATCTCGGCGGCGCCGGCCAGCAGCGCCCGGGTCTCGGCGGTGGCCTCCTCGATCGACACGCTCGGCGCGAACCGGCGGTTGACCACGATGGCGCAGTCGTCGGGCACGACGTTGTTGGCGTGCCCGCCGTCGACGCGTACCGCCTGGAGCGCCTGGCGGTAGGGCAGCCCGTCCACGTCGACCGGGTCCGGTGCGGCCGCCGCGATGCGGGCGAGCGCGGCACCGGCGGCGTGGATCGCGTTCTCCCCCATCCACGGCCGGGCGGTGTGCGCCCGCTGGCCGCGGTAGACGCCGCGGAGGTGCAGGGTGCCCTGACAGCCGGCCTCCACCCAGGCGTCGGTTGGCTCCAACAGGATCGCCAGGTCCGCTTCCACGAGGTCCGGACGGTCGGCGAAGAGCGCACGCAGCCCGTTGTGCGCCTCGGCGATCTCCTCGCCGACGTAGAAGATCAGGGTCACGTCGAAGCGAGCCGCGTCGGGCTGGGCGGCCAGCGCTTCGGCGATCGCGAGTTGGATCGCGAGGCCGCCCTTCATGTCCGCGGTCCCGAGGCCGTGCAGCGTGTCGCCGTCGCGGCGGGGGACCTGGTTGCCGTTCGGGGGGACGGTGTCGAGGTGGCCGCCGAGCACGACCCGTTGCTCACGTCCGAACTGCGTTCGGGCGATCACGTTATCGCCGACCCGCTCGATCGCGAGTCTCGGTGCCCGGTCGCGCAGCCGCTGCTCGACGAGGCCCGCGAGGGCCGCCTCCTCGAGGCTCACCGACGGGACCGAGCACAGCTCCTCGGTCAGCGCGAGGAGGTCGATCACGTCGTGGTGCCGGTGGAGCGCAGCACGTCGTTGAGCGCGGCCTTGTCGTGGCGTTCGCCCTCGGTGAGGCGCTTGATGATGAGCACACACGGCATGCCGAACTCGCCGCCGGGGAAGGTGCGGGGCCGGGTCGCGCCGACCGCGACGGACCAGTCGGGCACGATCCCCGCGCGAGATCTCCTCGCCGGTCTCGGCGTCGATCACCGGGATCGAGCCCGAGAGGATCACCCCGGCACCGAGTACGGCGCCGTTGCCGATCCGGGCGCCGTCGACAACCATGCAGCGGGAGCCGATGAACGCGTCGTCACCCACCATGATCGGCACCGCGCCCGGCGGCTCCAGCACGCCACCGATGCCGACGCCCCCGGACAGGTGCACACGGGCACCGATCTGCGCGCAGGAGCCGACCGTGGCCCAGGTGTCCACCATGGTGTCCGCACCCACGCGGGCGCCGATGTTCACGTAACTCGGCATCATGATCACGCCGGGTTCCAGGTGGGCGCCCCACCGGGCCGAGGCGCCCGGCACGACGCGCACGCCGGCCTTCTCGTAGTCGCGCTTGAGCGGGATCTTGTCGCGGTACTCGAACGGACCGAGTTCCATCGTCTCCATGTCCGTGAGCCGGAAGAGCAGCAGGATCGCCTGCTTCAGCCACTGGTGCACGACGACGTCGTCCCCGACCCGCTCCGCGATCCGGACGTCACCTCGGTCGAGCCGGTCGATCGCCTCCCGCACGCAGGCGGTGGCCTCGGCTCGGACATCACCGCCTCGAGGTCGTCCCGGTGTTCCCACAACGCGTCGATCTGCGCCTCAAGATCAGCCATGACGTTGACAATAGGCCGGGCCAAACCGCAAGTCTGAGCCGTATCGCCCCCGGTACCCGAGCCGGAGTCGTGGTTCCGGGCAGTGCGCGCCACCGACACCACGCCCGGACGGCTCAGGATTTGGAACTCACCCCTTCAGGCGTTCGAGAGCAAGTTCGAGGCGGTCGTCGGGCTGGGTGAGTGCGAGACGCACGTGGTCCGCCCCGGCGGGTCCGTACAGGCTCCCGGGGGCGACCAAGGTGCCGGCCTCGGCCAGCGTCGCGGCAAGCTCCCACCCGTCGTCGGCCTGCGAGTCCGAACGGAGCCACAGGTAGAACGGCGCGGGACCGCCGTCGTGCATGAGCCCGTGCCCGGCGAGACCGTCGATCATGAGCGCCCGCCGGCGTTCGTAGCGTTCCCGCTGCACCGCGACGTGTGCGTCGTCCGCCAACGCAGCGGCCGCGGCGGCCTGGATCGGTGCCGGGGTCATGAGCCCCGCGTGCTTCCGCACCTCACCGAGATACCGCACCAGATCGGGGTCACCGGCGACGAATCCGCACCGGAACCCGGCCAGGTTCGACCGCTTCGACAGCGAGTGCACCGCGAGCACACCGTCGGTCCCGGTCGCGATCGCGGTACCGGGCTCACCTCCGGAGAACTCGGCGTAACACTCGTCGGCCGCCACGATCACCCCGCGATCTCGCGCCCACTGCGACCGTCGCGGCGACCTGCGTCGAGGACGCGACCGCGGCCGTCGGGTTCCCCGGTTCGTTCGTGAACAGGATCAGCGCCCGAGCCGCGTCGGCTTCGGACACTCGGCCCAGATCGAGGTGCCAGTCGTCGTCGAGCGGAACCGGCACGGCACGAAGCCCGGCCAGCTCCGCACCCATCGCGTAGGTGGGATACGCGATCGCCGGATACAGCACGGTGTCGCGTGACGGATCCCGCAGATGGAGGAACCGCGGCAGGGACGCCACCATCTCCTTGGTCCCGATGCAGGCGAGCACGGCGTCCGCATCGACCTCCACCCCGAAGCGGCGCCCGATCCAACCGGCGGCAGCCGTTCGCAGCTCGACGGTGCCGATGGTCGGCGGATACACGGTGGCCGCCGGCGCCGCAGCCGTGAGCGCGGCGAGCACCGGTTCCGGGACGGGGTCGATCGGATTGCCGATCGAGCAGTCGACGACACCACCGGGCACCACGGCGGCGAGGCGTCGGAACGCGTCGAGGCGGTCGTGGGGGTACGGCGGCGGGATGAAGCCGTCGGGCATCGGGCGAGACTACCGGGGGTCCGGCGCGGGCTTGTCGACCGACGTCACCAACTCCGCGAACCGCCCGACGACCGCTTCGGGCAGGCGAGCCCGCACCCGGGTCCCGCCCTCCTCGTGGACGGTCACCAGGACGTCACCCTCGCGGTGCAGCGCCGGGAGCACGTCGCCGCGGTCGTAGGGAATCTCCAACTCGACGATCTGCGCCAGCGCCCGCAGGCCCCGCGCCAGCGCCGGCAAGAGCGCCTCGATGCCCTGTCCCGGAGCGGGCCGACACCAGCAGAGAGCCGGGATAGTTCCGGGCGAGCTCGGCGGCGGTCTCGGCGTCGACGGCGTCGGCCTTCGTGAACACGAGCAGCTCGGGGATGTCGCGGCGCGTCGATCTCGCCCAGCACGGTGCGCACCGCGTCGATCCGGGCCTGCGGTTCGGGATCGCTCGCGTCGACGAGGTGCAGGACGAAGTCGGCGTCGGCCACCTCCTCCAGCGTGGACCGGAACGACTCGACCAGTTGGTGCGGCAGCCGCCGCACGAAGCCGACCGTGTCCGAGAGCAGCACCATCTCGCCGCCGGGCAGCCGCAGTCGCCGGATCGTGGGGTCGAGCGTGGAGAAGAGGCGGTCCTCGACGAGGACCGGCGCGTCGGTGAGTCGGTTGAGCAGCGTGGACTTCCCCGCGTTCGTGTAGCCGACGAGCGCGACCGTCGGCAGCGACCGTCGACGGCGCGCCTTTCGCTGCGTCGGCGCGGGTCCGACCGAGCCGGTCGAGGTCCCGTTCGAGCTTCGTGATCCGACGCTGGATCCGCCGCCGGTCGACCTCGAGCTGGGTCTCGCCCGGGCCCCGGGTGCCGATGCCGCCGCCCTGCTGGCTGAGCGCGTGGCCGCGGCCGCGGAGGCGGGGCAGCCGGTAGCGCAGCTGCGCCAGCTCGACCTGGAGCATGCCCTCCTGGCTCTCGGCGTGCTGGGCGAAGATGTCGAGGATCAGCGCGACCCGGTCGACGACGTCACGCTCGAACCGCTGCTCCAGGTTGCGCTGCTGGGCCGGGCTCAGCTCGTCGTCGAAGATCACGACGTCGACGTCGAGCGCGTCGGCGATCTCGAGGAGTTCGTCCACCTTGCCCTCGACCGACGTAGGTCGCGGGGTCGGGCGGTCCCGCCGCTGCAGCTCGACGGTCGACGACCGGTCGGCCCCGGCGGTGTCGGCGAGGAGCGCCAGCTCGTCGAGACTCGCCTCGGCGGCTTCCACCGTCGGCAAGCCCGTACCCGGTCCCGACGAGCAGCGCCCGCTGCTGGACGACCTCGAGGTCGATCTCGGTCGCGGTGAGCCGCCGGCGGCCCCGATCGAGATGGCCGCTGACTCATGACCGCAACCGGCTGAGATCGACGTCGACGTCGAACACGTGGACGACCGGTCCGCCGAGCCGGATCGTGTCGCCGAGCGCGACCTCCAGGCGTCCGCCGGGCACGCCGACCGTCAGCACGTCGCCGACCACGTCCCCGCCGGTGGGCGACCGCGGCCGCGGCACACGCTCCGGTGCCACACGACCGGGTCTCCCCCACCCCACGCTCCCAGACCCGGAGGTCGATGCGGTCCGCGGCGCGCCACGGGACGAACTCGACGTTGGTCCGATGCGGGAACCGCGGGTCGTGTTCGATCACCGCGCCGGTGCTGGGCGACGTCGACCGCGCCCACGTCGTCGACGAACACGACCCAGTGCGGGTTGCCCATGCCCGCCGCGTCGCCGGTGAAGGCGACGCCGTGGAACTCGGTCGTGAGGTCGAACGGGCTCGGGGGTCGTGACCGGGATCGACCCGGCGTCGAAGGTCACCGGGCCCATGTCGCCGGTGGCGTCGGTCACCGCGCCGGACGCGTCGCAGCGCAGGGTCATGGTGCGCCGGCCGCCGCCGGTGTCGACCACGAGCCGATCCGGCGCCCAGACCCTCCCGCCGCGCAACCCAGGCGAGGCACCGCGCACCGTTGCCGCTCATCTCGGCGACCCGACCGTCGGCGTTGTGCAGCGTCATCGTCGCGTCGGCACCGTCCGGCCCGGGGCGAGCAGGATCAGCCCGTCGGCCCCGATCCCGGTGAGCCGGTCGCACAGCGCGACGGCATCCGGCCGCGGTGAGCGGATCGAGGCTGACCGAGGAAGTCGTTGCCGGTGCCGTGGAGCTTGGAGAGACGCGTCAGTCGACCCCCACCATGCCACCAGCAGCATCGAGCGGCCAGGCGCTTTTGGCAGAAATGTCGAACCACCGGATCCGTGGGTCGCGCCGGAACCAGCCCGCTGGCGCCGGGCGAACGCTCGGGTGCGACGCACGGTCTCGGCCGCGACCGCATCGATGTCGGGCAGCGATGCCGTCGAGATGCTCGACGACCTCCCTGTAGCCGATCGCCTGGCGAGCGGTTCGGGACCACGGCTGGGCCAGGAGGGCCCGTACCTCGTCGAGGAGCCCGGCGGCCAGCATCGACTCGCACCCGCGCCTCGATGCGCGGCGCGAGTTCCTCGGTCGGCGCGGCGAACCCGAGCATGCGCACGGGGAAGACCGGCTCGCGCGCCGCGGTCAGACCCGCACCGAACGACGAGAACGGCCGACCCGTGATCTCCATCACCTCGAGGGCGCGAACGATGCGCCGCGCGGTTGCCCGGCTCGATGCGCGCCGGCCGCCACCGGGTCGCGCGCGTGGTCAGGTCCGCGTACGCCGCGGCGAGTCCGCCCGGCTCCTCCGTCGGGTCTCGATCCTGGCTCGCAGGGCCAGGTCCTCGCCGGGGAAGCGGAGGTCGTCGACCACCGCCTGCACGTAGAGGCCGGTGCCGCCGACGAGGAGCGCGCGCCGCCCACGCTCCTCGACCGCGGCGATCGCGGCACGGGCGTCGGCCTGGAAGCGGGCAACCGACTAGTCCTCACCCGGGTCGACGATGTCGATCAGGTGATGCGGGACGCGGGCCCGTTCGTCGGGCGTCGGCTTCGCGGTGCCGATGTCCATGCCCCGGTAGACCTGCATCGAGTCGATCGAGACGATCTCGACGTCGCCGAGCGCCTCGGCGACCGCGAGCGCGACCGCGGACTTGCCGGTCGCGGTGGGACCGACGAGCGCGAGGTGGCGCGAGCGCGGCTCAGCCCGCCGCGACCGGGATGCGCGTGCGACTCGGACGCGGCATCGCCACGACGTCGCGCAGCTCGCCGCGCAACCAGTGCGGCGCGGCCCGCGCGATCTCGACGGTGACGTACGCGCCCGGCGGCACCGTCGACCCGCGAAGTGCACCAGCTTGTTCTGGCGGGTGCGTCCGCTGGTCATGGTCGGGTCCTTCTTCGACGGTCCTTCGACCAGCACCTCCTCGATGCGACCGACCCGGGCCTGCGAGTGGGCCAGCGAATGCGCTCGACCACCTCGGTGAGCCGCCCCATGCGCTCGCGACGACCGCCTCGGGCACGAACTCGTCGGTCATGTCTGCGGCCGGCGTACCGGGCCGCGGCGAGAAGACGAAGGTGTACGCCGCGTCGAAGCCGGCCGCTTCCACGAGCGCCAGGGTGGCGGCGAAGTCCGCGTCGGTCTCGCCCGGGAAGCCGACGATGATGTCGGTGGTCACCGCGAGGTCCGGGATCCCGGCCCGGGCGAGCGGCGAGCTTCTCGAGGTAGCGCTCGGCCGTGTACGCCGCGGTGCATCCGGGCGAGCGTCGCGTCGCTCCCGGACTGCAGCGGCAGGTGCAGGTGCTCACAGACGGCGTCGCACTCGGCCATCGCGGTGACGGTCTCGGGCCGCAGGTCCTTCGGGTGCGGCGACGTGTAGCGGATCCGCTCGGATGCCGTCCACCGCGTCGACCGCGCGCAGCAGGTCGGCGAACTGCGGGCGGTACTGACCGGCGCCGAGGTCGCGGCCGTAGGAGTTGACGTTCTGACCGAGCAGCGTGATCTCGCTGACGCCGTCGGCGGCGAGGTCGCTCGACCTCGTGGACGATGTCGCCCATCCGCCGGCTGACCTCGGCGCCGCGCACGACGGCACGATGCAGAACGTGCACGAGTTGTCGCAGCCGATCTGGATCGTGACCCAGGCCGCTGTGGTCCACCTCCCGGCGGGCAGGCAGCGCGGAGGGGTACGCCTCGTGCTCCTCGAGGATCTCGACCACCGGCACTCCCGGTCCGGGCCGCTTCGGTGAGCAGCGCCGGGGCATGGGCCAGGTTGTGGGTGCCGAACACGACGTCGACGTGGCCGGCGCGGGCTGACGATCTCGTCGCGGTCCTTCTGGGCCAGGCAGCCGCCGACCGCGATCTGGAGGCCCGGGCGACGGTCCTTGAGGCTCTTGAGGTGCCCGAGGTGGCCGTAGAGCTTGTTGTCGGCGTTCTCCCGGATGCAGCAGGTGTTGAGGACGACGACGTCGGCGGCCTCGAGGTCGCTGGGTGGGCTCCAACCCGTCGGCCACCAGCAGCCCCGCGATGCGCTCCGAGTCGTGCTCGTTCATCTGGCACCCGAAGGTGCGCACGTAGAAGCGGCGGGTCATGAGGGGTCCGATTCTACGGGGCCCCGTAGGATCCGCCACGATGTCGCCCGCCTTCGCCGTGTCGCTGCGGCGCGCCGCCTAGCCGTGCCGCTCGACGCCGGTGGCTGGCAACTCGCGGCCGCACTGGTCGTGGTGCTGATCGGCGGGCTGGTCCAGGGGGTCATCGGGTACGGCCTGAACCTGGTGGTGGTGCCCTTCGTGGCGATCGCTGATCCCCGGTTCCGTGCCCGGGTCGATGGTGCTGCTCAGCATGCCGATGACGCTCACGATGTTGCTGCGAGAGCACCACGCCATCGACTGGCCCGGGGTCCGCTGGATCGCGATCGGCCGGATCCCCGGGACGATGCTCGGCCTCGTCGTGCTCTGGGCGCTCCCCGAGGAGGAGCTGGCGTTCGCGATCGGCCTGGCCATCCTCCTGGGCGTCGTACTGAGCATGGTGCATCCCGGCATCACCGTCCGGCGCCGCAGCGCGTTCGGCGCAGGGACGGTCGCGCGGACGTCACGGACACGGCGGCGAGCGTGGGCGGACCACCGCTCGCGCTGCTCTACCAACACGCCGAGCCGCACACGTTTCGGGCCACGTTCGGCGACGTCGTTTCTCATCGCCGCGGCGGTCTCGGGGACTGCGCTCGCGATCACCGGCAAGCTCTCGGTCGAACAGCTCAAGCTCACGCGGCCTGTTCCTGCCCGCGATGCTGGTCGGCCTGGCTGCTCTCGGGACCTCTCGGCCCGTCGGCTCAGCCGCGAGGCGCTGCGGCCGATCGTGCTCTCTGTCGCCGCGATCGCCGGTCTCATCGCCATGGTCCGCGGCCTCCTCGCCTTCTGAGCGCTCCCGCCCGCGCCCAGCACGCCTCGCCGACGTTCATCGGCGCGTTGACCGCTCCCTGTCCGGCCAACGCGCCAATGAACGCTGGGCGGGTCGGGGCGTCAGGGACCCGGGCGCGCTCCGGCGCGACGAAGGCCGGCGACGCCATGGTTCGCGTCGTCCGGCCTTCGTACGGAAATCCGAGCTGAGCGTCAGTCGATGTCGGCGTTCTCCGGCTCGGCGTCGCTCAGCTCCGTCGAGATCCACCTCGTCGGCTTCGTTCGAGCTCGTCGATCCCGCTTTCCCTGCGGACCCGCTCGCTGATCTCGAACATCATGTCGACGTTCTCCGCGAGGAACGTCTTGGCGTTCTCCCGACCCTGGCCGAGTTGCTCGCCCTCGTAGGTGAACCAGGCCCCCGACTTCTTCACGATGCCGAGATCCACACCGACGTCGAGCAGGGAGCCTTCGCGGCTGATGCCCTTGCCGTACATGATGTCGAACTCGGCCTGCTTGAACGGTGGTGCGACCTTGTTCTTCACCACCTTGACCCGGGTCCGGTTGCCGATGATCTCGGCGCCGTCCTTGAGGGACTCGATGCGACGGATGTCCAGCCGCACCGACGAGTAGAACTTCAGCGCCCGCCCGCCCGGGGTGGTCTCGGGCGAACCGAACATCACACCGATCTTCTCGCGGAGCTGGTTGATGAACACTGCGATCGTGCGGGACTTGTTCAGGTTCCCGGTGAGCTTGCGCAGCGCCTGACTCATCAGCCGGGCCTGGAGGCCGACGTGGGTGTCGCCCATCTCGCCCTCGATCTCGGCGCGAGGCACCAGCGCGGCGACCGAGTCGATCACCACCACGTCCAGCGCGCCCGAGCGGATCAGCATGTCGGCGATCTCGAGCGCCTGCTCGCCGGTGTCCGGCTGGGAGATGAGCAGGTCGTCCACGTTCACGCCGATGGCGGACGCGTAGACCGGGTCCATCGCGTGCTCGGCGTCGATGTACGCGCAGACGCCGCCGTTGCGCTGCGCTTCGGCCACGACGTGCATGGCGAGCGTCGACTTCCCGGAGGACTCCGGACCGAAGATCTCGACGATGCGACCACGGGGCAGTCCCCCGATGCCGAGCGCGAGGTCGAACGCCAGGGCGCCGGTGGGGATGGCCTCGATCCCGACGTTGCCGCGCTCGCCGAGACGCATGATGGCGCCCTTCCCGAACTGCTTCTCGATCTGACCGAGGGCCATGTCGAGTGACTTGTCACGATCCATCTTGGGTGCTGTCTCCTTGTTGCGTGCCGGTTCGGGGGAAGCGCTGTGCTGTACCCGGGGACCGTACGACGGGGGTGTGACACCCTCGCCGAGGACCGGCAACCGAGCACTGGAAACCGGGCCAGACCGGAAACCACACCGGTGGAGTTCCACCGATGTCGGCACTCTAGAACGAACACCCGTTCGGATCAAGCATCTCGGGAATCCGGCCTCCGAAAGCGGGGCACTCGTGGCGGGCAGACTGCCGTGATGACGATCGAACGCACCAGACCCGCAGCAGATCTCGGCGAGCGGGAGATGCTCGCCGCCTGGCTCGACTACCACCGCGCCACGCTGGCCGTGAAGTGCGACGGGCTGGCCGACGATCAACTGCGCGCGCGGTCCGTCCCCCCGTCGACGTTGTCGCTGCTCGGGCTCGTCCGGCACATGGCTGACGTCGAGCGGCACTGGTTCCGGATCGTGCTCGACGCCGAGGACATACCTCCGCGCTTCTGGGAAGTCGCCGGGCGACAACCGGGACTTCGACGGCGTCGACACCGCGGTCGTCGCGGACGACGTCGCCGCCTGGCACGAGGAGTGTGCGATCGCCCGCGAACGCACTGCACTTCACGACCTCGACGACGCCGGGGAGAAGCGTGGCGAACCGGTCACACTCCGCTGGATCCTCGCCCACATGATCGAGGAGTACGCGCGCCACAACGGCCACGCCGACCTGCTCCGCGAGGCGATCGACGGATCCGCCGGCTACTAGCCCGATCACCCCAGCGGCAGGCGGGCGACGGTGCGGTAGACCGCACCGTCGCGGTGGGTCTCGGACTCGAACAGCACGATCTCGTCGACGGTCCACGCCGACCCGAGGTCCAGCGCTCGGAACACCTCGACCTCCTCGGTGATGCGCTTGGGCGATCGGAGCCGAGCCAGGGTCAGGTGCGGGCGGTACACCGCCAGATCGCGCGGTTTGATGAACTCCATCGCGCCGTCGACGACCGCCTCGTGCACCCGCCGCAACGGCACCGGGTCGGCGACCCCGAGCCAGTACACCGACGCCCGCTTGGCCGACGGGAACCCGCCCGCACCCCGCAGCTGCACCGTCGCGGCGGGCACCTTCGCCAGCGGCCCGGCGAGTGCGCCCACGAGCGCGTCCGAATCCGGCACCTTGCCGAAGTACTGCACCGTCACATGCCACTGCTCGCGTCGGGTCCAACGGAACCCGGACCGGCCGGCGTCGCTCACGATGGCGTCGATGGTGTCGAGCACCGTCGGCGGGGGCACGACCGCGAGGAACGCGCGCCGCAGGGCGCCCATCAGTCCAGCGCGGCGAGGCGCTGACGCAAGGCGTTGAGGAGCGAGATCGCGGCGAACTGCCGCACCCGCTCACGATCGCCGGGCAGGCGCGCGGTGAAAGTCTCGGGTTCCCGGCCCGGCAGCGCGATCCCGAACCAGACGGTGCCGACGGGCTGGCCGTCCTGCTCGTCGGGTCCGGCGACGCCCGTGGCGGAGATCCCGACGTCGGCGCCCAGCACCCGTTGCGCGCCCAGGGCCATCTCCCGCGCCGCCTCCTCACTCACGGCCTGGTCGGCGGTGACCCCCAGCACGGACCGCTTCACCTCGGTCGCGTACGACACGATCGAGCCGCGGAACGTGCGCGACGCCCCCGGCACCGCGCCGATCCGGGAACCGATCAGACCCGCGGTCAGCGACTCACCGACGCCCAACGTCCAGCCGTGGCCTTCGAGCGCCGCCAGCGCCGCGTGCTCGATCGTCTCGTCGTCGATCCCGAACACCAACGGGCCGAGGATCTGGCGCAGCTCGGCCTCCTCGGCCTCGATGAGCGCCGCAGCCTCGGCTTCGGATTCGGCCTTCGCGGTCAGCCGCACCACGAGCCCTTCGATGCCGCGCGCGAGGAACGCGATCGTGGGGTTGGTCTGCGCGTCGACGCGGTCCGCGATCATCTCCGCGAGCCCCGACTCGGACTGACCCCAGGTCTTGAGCGAGCGACTCACGATGACCGCGGACTCCCCCGACCGCTCCAGCAGATCGGGCAGCACCTGCTCGGTGACCATCTTCTGCATCTCGTAGGGCACACCCGGCACCGCGTAGATCACCTTGCCGTCCAACTCGGCACGGATACCGGGCGCAGTGCCGATCGGGTTCGGGATCGCGGCCGCCCCTCGGGCACCTGCGCCTGGCGCAGGTTGTTCAGCGGCATGTCCCGGAACCGCGAGCCGAACATCTCCCGGATCGCCTCGGCCAGATCCTCGTGCGTCTCGAGCTCGACGCCCATCACTCCCGGCGATGGCCTCACGAGTCACGTCGTCCTGAGTCGGGCCGAGCCCACCGCACACGACGACCGCGTCGGCCTGCGCCAGCATCTCGTCGAGCGCGGTGATCATCCGGCCGAGGTTGTCACCGACCTTGCGGTGCTCCATCGTGTCGATACCGACCATCGCGAGCTGCTCGCCGATCCAGCTCGAGTTCGTGTCGACGATCTGACCGAGCAATAACTCGGTCCCGATCGCCAGCACATCACATCTCATCATTTCGGCCTCTCCGCTCGGCGGCGGGGTACCCGCCCCCGCCCTGGGGGTCCGCTCCGAGGCGGCTCGCCCTCCGGGCTCGGACGCGACTCGGAAAGGCCTCGGCGCACGACGTCACGCTTTGGCCTCCTGGTAGCCGCGGCGGACGATATCGATGCCGGAGATCACCGTCAGCGCCACGGCGACCCAGAGCACCGTGAGGAGCAACCAGTCGACGTCGGCCGTCGGCGGCCAGACGTACCCGGCGACTGCGAGCATCTGAAAGAACGCCTTGAACTTGCCGAGACGCACCGCCGGCAGCGAGATCCCCTTACGCCCCGCAACAATTCGGTACGCCGAGATCCAGACCTCGCGCAGCGTCATGATCCCCACGGGCACCCACCAGACCGCGCCGCTCCACACCAGCGCGAAGAAACCGCCGAGCGTCAGCACCTTGTCCGCGATGGGGTCGAGGAACGCACCGGAGCGAGTCGCGCCGTCGCGGCGAGCAAGCCAACCGTCGATGCCGTCGGAAACGCAGAGCACCGTCCACGCGCCCCAGGTCAGCCACGACTCACCGACCCGGACGATCAGTACGAGCGTGGGAACCGCGAAGAGCAGCCGGCCGAGGGTGATGAAGTTCGCCGGCGTCGCCAGGGCACCCGGCCCGAACCGCTTCATCGACTGCATCGGGCCGGTCACGGCATCCCCACACCCACGACGACCGGATCCGCCAGGAGGTCCGGGCCGAGCGCCTCGGCGACCACGGCGTCGATCACAGCCCCGGGGCGGGCGTGGTCGAGCGCGACCCGCACGACACCGTCGATCTCGGGAGCTTCCCGGAAGGTGCGACCGACCGCCTCACCGTGCGTCCATCTCGTCCACCATGACCGAGACCGTGCGGCCGACGAGCGCGTCCCGTGCGTCACGGGTGATCGGGTCCTGCACGTCACCACACTCGCGCAATCGCTCGGCCACCAGCTCGGATGCAACCACGCCGTCCAGATCCACCGCGGCCGTCCCGTCTTCGGCGGAGTAGGAGAAGAAGCCGGCCCAGTCGAGCTGGGCCGAGCGTAGAAAGCCCAGCAACTCGTCGTGATCCGTCTCGGTCTCGCCCGGGAAGCCCACGATGAACGACGACCGGAACACCGCGTCGGGCTGCCTGGCGCGGATCCCCCCGATGAGATCGAGGAACCGTTCGCCGCTCCCCCAGCGCTTCATCCGTCGCAACAGGCCGGGAGCCGCATGTTGGAGCGACAGGTCGAAGTAGGGCACCACCGTCGGCAGCGTGAGCATCGTCTCAACGAGGGGGTCGCGGACTTCGCTCGGGTAGAGGTAGAGCAATCGGATGCGGTCGAGCCCGTCGGCCGCGAGGCGATCCAGTCGAGTGAGCAAAGGCGCGAGCGAGCCGGGGGCGTCGATGTCACGTCCGTACCAGGCGAGATCCTGCGCGACGAGCACGACCTCACGCACTCCCCCCGCGACGAGCGCGGCGACCTCGGCCTCGATGGATTCCGGCGCCCGGGACCGCTGCTTGCCACGAAAGGTGGGGATCGCACAGAACGCACACGCGCGGTCGCAGCCCTCGGCAACCTTCACGTACGCCCATGGCGCCCGCGGCGCCGGACGCGGCAGCTCGAGCAGGTCCCGCACACCGCTCGGCTTGCGGCCCCGCAGCACCACTTCGGCCAGCGCGCCCTCGTCCGCGAAACCGACGACCGCGTCGGCCTCGGGCAGGGCCGCGGCCAGTTCGCTGCCGTACCGCTCGGCCATGCAGCCGGTGACGACGAGGCGGGCGCCGGCTCGCTTTCGGTCCGCCAAGGCCAGTGCCGTGTCGACCGACTCCTGACGCGCCGCCTCGATGAACGCGCAGGTGTTGACCACGACCAGATCCGCGTCCTCGGGGCGTTCGGTGGGCGTCAGCCCGTCGGCGAGCAGACTCGCGATGACCTTGTCCGAGTCGACTGCGTTCTTCGGGCAGCCGAGCGTTTCGAGGTAGAAGCGTTCGGCCACCCGGCGATCCTACCGGGGGGCCCTCCGCAGTCGGATCGTCGGGCCGCTGCGATTCCTACACTGCGCCCCATGGCACACATCGACGGGTTGGTCGCGCCCGGCTGGGAACCCGTTGCCGATGTATTCGCGGCGAACTTCGAGCACGGAGAGATCGGTGCCGCGTGCTGCATCTACGCAGGTGGCGAGCCGGTGGTTGATCTCGTCGGCGGCGTCGCCGACCAATCGACAGGCCGGCCCTGGGGCGCCGAGACCATCGCCCTGGTGTTCTCCACCACGAAGGGCGCGACGGCCGCGTGCGCCAACCTGCTGATCCAGCGCGGCCTGCTCGACCCGGACATGCCGGTCGCCACCTATTGGCCCGAGTTCGCGGCCAGGGGCAAGGAGGGGGTGCTGGTCCGTCACGTGCTCTCCCACTCGGCCGGGCTCCCGGTGGTCGAGGGCGACTTCACACTCGCCGAATCGCTGGCGTGGGATCCGGTCGTGACCGCGCTGGCGGGTCAGGCGCCGCGCTGGGAGCCGGGCACGGCGGTCGGCTATCACCTGCGCTCCTTCGGCTGGCTCACCGGCGAGATCGTGCGCCGGGTGACCGGCAGGACGGTCGGCCGGTTCTTCGCCGACGAGATCGCCGCGCCGCTCGGGCTCGACTGGTGGATCGGACTTCCCGCGTCGCTCGAGACCCGTACCGCGCGCATCGTGCCACCGCCCGCCGCGAAGAACCCTGAAGTGCAGGCCCTCATCGACGAGGTCCTCGCGCCGGGCACGTTGCTGGGTGACGCGCTGAGCGGACCGTCGGGCCACTTCGGGTACACCGAGATGTGGAACACACGCGAGCTGCACGAGTGCGAGCTCCCGTCGTCCAATGGCATCGCCTCCGCACACGCGGTGGCGCGGTGCTACGCCGGGCTCGCCGGAACGGTGGACGGCGTGCGCATCCTCGACGACGAGACCATCCGCCGCGCGACAACCCTCGAAAGCGAAGGCACGGACCTCGTACTGGGCACACCAACGCGGTACGGCCTGGGGTTCTCGTTGGGCGACGGGCTCTCGTCGGCCGCGCCTGGCACCGCCTTCGGCCATTCCGGCGCGGGCGGCTCGCTGGGTTGCGCGGACCCCGCACGCGAACTCGGCTTCGGTTACGTCATGAACCGCATGCTCGTCGGCCTCCGCGAGGACCGCCGACCGCGGAATCTGCTGCGCGTCGCGATCGCCGCCGCCGATCGCATGTAACCCTCGCGTCGGCCGCAAGGTCTGAACGCTCTGCACGGATCCACGACCCCGTGCAGAAGGGGTACACCATGTACACGTTTGCGATCATCGCCCTGTTGGGCCTCGCGACCGTCAAGCTCGTCGATTTCGCCTGCGAATCGGTCGGCGCGCTCGCACCGATGCGTTCGCTACTGACCTTCGTTCTGGCGATCGTCGGCGTGCTCGTTCTCGACTTCTCGATGTTCGACGGATGGAACGCCACCGTGGACAACCGGACGTTCGGCGTCTGGGTCACCGGATTCGCCGTCGCCGGAATCACGGTGGCGTGGCGAGCGGTCTTCGGGTACCTGACCCACGATCGGGCCACCCGAGACGAGACGCTCGGCGAGCACACATCCCTGCGCCGCGCCGCGTAGGGACCTCGCGCACTCGCGGGACTTGCGACTCCCACGAGATCGGCGACGCGAACGGGAGGTGTCGACAACGGCGTCGACACCTCCCCACCGCGCTCTGAACTCCCGCCCGAACAGCCCGCCCATTTCGCGTTCTGGCACAGAACGTGTGGGTGGGGGTCGGGATTGGTCAGGTGTCGGAGGTGGCGTGCATGGCTTCGAACTCGTCGACCGTCATCAGGACCGACCGGGCCTTGGAGCCCTCGCTCGGACCGACCACGCCCTTCTGCTCCAGGAGGTCCATGAGGCGTCCGGCGCGGGCGAACCCGACCCGGAGCTTCCGCTGCAACATCGACGTCGACCCGAGCCCGCTGCGCACGACCAACTCCATCGCCTGCGCCAGCAGATCGTCGTCCTCGTCGTCGCCGCTCCCGCCGCGACCGCCGAAGCCACCGGCCGACGCGTCGCCCTGGAGTCCCTCGATGTACTGCGGCGTCTGCACCTGCCGGCGCCAGTGCGCGACGGCCTTGCGGACGCACTCCTCCTCGACCCACGAGCCCTGGATGCGCTGGGCCCGCGACGAAGACGCGGACATCAGCAGCATGTCGCCGTGACCGATCAACTTCTCCGCGCCGGGCTGGTCGAGAATCACGCGTGAGTCCGCGAGCGTCGAGACCGAGAACGCGAGTCGGGAGGGAACGTTGGCCTTGATCACCCCGGTAATGACGTCCACCGACGGACGTTGCGTCGCAATGACCAGGTGGATACCCACCGCACGCGCCATCTGGGCGATGCGACACACGCTCGTCTCGACATCACGCGCCGCGACCATCATCAGGTCGTTCAGCTCGTCGACGACGATCAGGATGAACGGCAGGCGCTCGTAGGTCCGGCCACCGTGCGGGTCGGGGTGCTCGGCGGTCGGCAGTTCGCCCCGGTCGAACATCGCGTTGTAGCCCGTGATGTCGCGCACGCCGGCTTCGGCGAGCAGGTCGTAGCGCAGGTCCATCTCCCGCACGGCCCACTCGAGCGCGTTGGCCGCCTTCTTCGGGTTCGTGACTACTTCGGTGAGCAGGTGGGGCAGCCCGTTGTACTGGCCGAGTTCCACGCGCTTGGGGTCGACGAGGATCATGCGCACCTGCTCGGGCGTGCAGCGCATGAGGATCGACGTGATCAGGCTGTTGATGCAGCTGGATTTCCCGGCACCGGTCTGTCCCGCGATGAGGAGGTGCGGCATCGTCGCGAGGTTCAGCATGTGGGAGCGACCGGAGATGTCGCGCCCGAGACCGCACTCCAGCGGATGCGTCGCCTGCGCGGCCTCGGGTGACGTGAGGATGTCGCCGAGCGTCACCAGCTGACGCTGCTTGTTCGGCACTTCGACCCCGATCGCGCTGCGGCCGGGGATCGGCGCCAGGATGCGCACGTCGGGGCTCGCCATCGCGTACGCGATGTCGTGACTCAGGCCGGTCACCCGGTTGACCTTCACTCCCGGCGCGAGCTCCAGCTCGTAACGAGTCACCGTCGGGCCGACGGTCATACCGATGAGTGTGGCGTCCACTCCGAAATCCTTGAGGGTGGACTGGAGCACCTCGCCACCCTGTTCGACCGCGCGACTGTCCATCTCCTTGGCCGTGCTGCGTTGCAGCAGGTCGCGCGGCGGCAGGCTCCATTCGCCGTGGCCGTACCCCGAGAGGTCGATGGCCATCTGACCCTTGTCGCTCTCGTGGGCGACGACCTCGGCGGCGGGACCGTCATCCAACTCGACGATCTGTGCCGCCAACGGCTCGTCGTCCTCGTCTTCATCGGCCGCGACGACGGCCGGCGTCGGGCGCACCGGCTCCGGTTCCGGCTCGGGCTCCTCTTCGGCCACCAGGTCCACATCCGCGACCGATTCGATCGTGACGCGACGCGACGGCAGCGGACGGCGGTGGGAGTCCTCCAGGTCGGCATCGCCGTCGTCGGCCGACTCGTCACGATCGCCGCGCAGGTCAAGACCCTCGACGACCACGTCGCGCACCCGGGCCAAACCCGAGCCGATCAAGGCCAGGACGCGCCGCACCGAAATTCCCGGGGCGAGCAACGCACCGAAGATCAGGACTGCGCCGAGCACCACGGTGGCACCGACGGTCCCGAGGCCCGCCGCGAGCGGACCGCCCGCGACTGCGCCGAAGTACCCGCCGGCATCACGGAGCTCGGTCACTGGTCCGGAGAGCGCGGGGGCCCCGCCCAGCACGTGCATGAGACCGGCGGCGGCGAGCACGACCATCGTTACGCCGAGCCCGACCCGTAGGGGCGCGGCGGGAGCCTCGTCCTCCTCCGGCCGGCGCCATAGCAGCAGGCCCGCGACCGCGAGCAAAGCGATCGGGACCAGAAAGGCCCCGTGGCCGAACATCGCGGTCAGGCCCGAGGCCGTGCCGCGACCCACGGGACCGGTCAGATCCGTGGCCAGCGCCAGCCCGGTCAGCACGCCGGTGACGAGCAGACCGATGGCGACGGCATCGGTGCCGTGGCCCCGCAGTTGGGTCCGGGCCGCTTCACGCACTCGATCACGACGGGGTGGCCGCGACGGGCCCCGCTTCCGCGCCGGGGGCCGCTTGGCCGGTTGCTTCTTCGCCGCCGGACGGGATGCGGGCTTGGCGCCCTTCCGGGCCGGGGCGCGACGGGACTTGGCAGCTACCACGGATCCAACGTAACACTGACAACACGGACCACAATGGGATACTCCGCCCCCAGCCGCTCCGCCCGGCCCGAGACGGCTCGGGAAGTAAATATGGTGAATTCCCTCAACACCGGACGTTCTCCGCGAGCGGAGGGCGATAGGAGGCGTGGACTCGTCGGCCTCGGGTCAGACCGAGTCGAGCGGCAGTTCATAGCGGTCATGCCGTTCGTGGACCCGCATCCCGGCAGCTTCGTAGAGCGCCTGCAACGACGAGTCGGCCTCGGCATCGAGCGAGACGATGACCCGCATCTGGCCCCGTTCACGCAGTGCCCCGAATGCGGCGCGCAGCAGCGCGGGACCGATGCCCGAACCGCGGGCGTCCGGGTTCACCGCCACACTCGACGTGTACCCCGTCGCCCCGACGTCAAAAACGATCACCGCGCCGACGACGTCCGAACCCCGACAGGCGATCCGACACAGCGTCGGGTCGAACGCCGGATGGGCGAAGCGCGCATCCAGCCACTCGTCCATGTGTCGGTGCGAGAACCGGCCGTGGTTCTCGAACGCGCGCCGCCACACGGCTCGGACGTCATCGACGGCCGCGGGGTCCAACGCACTGATCACCACGTCGTCCGGGAGCTCGGGTTCATCCACTCTTTGGTGCGCCAGGTCGATCTTCATCCGCAACACAGAGCGGACGTAGTGGTACCCGCGGCGGATCAACAGGTTTCGCTTGTCCTCGTTGACCCTCGAGGCGAATACACCGAGCGACATCGCCCGGCCGGCCGCGATCGCGTGCACGCGTTGCTCGATCAACTCGAGGAGCCGGCCGCCCAAGCCCCGCCCGGCGTATTCCGGCAGCACGAACGCGTCGGCTTCGATCTCCTGGCCGGGCTGGGACTCCCAGACGTAGGCGTACGCGATGGTGCGGCCCGTCGGTCCGGTGACCAGCCACGCGTCCGTCGCGAGCGAGAACCGCGGCCGCTGCCAATCGTCGAGCAGGTCCTGCATCGAGAACTCGGGCTCGCCGAAGTCGGCGATGTCGTGCGCGGTGACGACCGCGGAGATCGTCATGGCATCGCCTTCCGACGGTGCGCGCAGCTGGTAGCCCGTGGGCAGCTCGGCCATCAGAGCGCGGGCGCGTAACCGCCGTCGACGGGATAGACCTGGCCGGTGATCCACTCCGCGGCGTCGCTGCACAGCAGGACGGCGAGCGGGGCCGGATCGTCGGTCCGCCCGATCCGACCGGCCGGGTAGTTGCGGGCGAGTTTGGCTTCCAGTTCCGGATGATCGACGATCGCCGCCGCGAGCTGCCCGTGGTTCATCGTTCCCAGCGCGATGCAGTTCACCGTGATGCCGTCACGCCCGACCTCAGCGGCAAGACCGCGAGAGAAACCCATCGCCGCGGCCTTGGCGGCGCCGTAGACCGCCTGTTTGCGCTCGCCATGCCGACCGGCATCCGAGACGATGTTCAGCACCCGACCCCACCCGGCTTCGATCATGGGCGGCAGGTAGGCGTGCGTGACCTGGAGGACTGCGGCCAGATTCAGTCGGATGATCGGCGCCCAGTCCGCGGGCGTCGTCTCGGCAAACGACTTGACCGAGAAACCCTCCGGCGGGATTCCGGCGTTGTTGACCACGATGTCGACGGGACCGGTGATCCCCACCATCGTTTCGACGCCGGCAGGATCACTCACGTCGGCCACTGCCACGTCAGCGGCGCCGCCCTCGCGACGGATCTCCTCGGCGACCGCGAGCGCGCGGTCCTCGAAGAGATCATTGACCCAGAGGTGGGCGCCGGCGCGCGCCATCTGTATTGCGATTGCACGGCCGACCCCGCCGCCGCCACCGGTGACCACCGCCGAACGTCCCGCGATGAAGTTGGACCAGTCGCGGATCACGTTTCAGACCTCGAGGACCACGGGAATGATCGCGGGTCGGCGCTTGGTCCGCGCGTTGATGAATCGGCCGAGAGCCCGGCGGGCGTTGCGGCGCACCGTCTCGAAGTCCGTCCCCTCGCCATCGGATGCATCTTCGATGGCCGCGCGCACTTCCTCGCGCGCCTCCTCGAGGAGTTCTTCGGCCTCGGTCGCGTGGACCCAGCCCTTCGTGACGATCTCCGGACCGGTCACGATCTCGCCGGTGCCCTTGTCCACGGTGACGAACACGACGACGAGGCCCTCCTCCGCGAGTTGGCGCCGATCCCGCAGCACGCCGGAGCCGATGTCGCCGACGATGCCGTCGACGTAGGTGTAACCGGCGGGCACCGCCCGCCGCTCCACGTCGATACCCCCGTCGCTGATCACCAGCGCGTCACCGTCCTCGCAGACGTGCACATGGTCCGGCGCGACGCCCGACGCCATCGCAAGTTCGGCATGGTTGACCATGTGCCGGTACTCGCCGTGCACCGGCACGAACCACTCGGGACTCACCAGGTTGAGCAGGAATTTCAGCTCCTCCTGCGACGCGTGGCCCGAAACGTGCACCATCGAGTTACCGTCGTGGACGACGGTGGCACCCTGACGGTAGAACGCGTCGATCACACGCGGCTGACATTGCTCTCGTTCCCCGGGATCGCGTGGGCGGAGATCACGACGACGTCGTCTTCGCCGATCTTGATGTACTTGTGGTCGTGCGCCGCCATGAGCGCCAAGGCACTCATCGGCTCACCCTGCGATCCGGTACAGATCACACACACTTCGCCCGGCGGAAGATTCGGTGCCTCGTCGATGTCGATGATCGAACTCGCCGGAATATCGAGCAGGCCCATCTCGCGGGCGAGCGCGACGTTCTTGACCATCGAGCGACCGAGGAACGCCACCTTCCGGTCGGCCGCGATCGCGGCCAGCGCGACCTGCTGCACCCGGTGAAGGTGCGAGGCGAAGCTCGCCACGATCAACCGCTTGCCGTCCTGACCGCGGAACAACGTCCGGAGCGCAGTCCCCACTGTGATTCGGAGGGCGTGAATCCGGGTCGTTCGGCGTTCGTCGAATCCGACAGCAGGAGTCGGATACCCCCGGCACGTTGCGAGATCTCGCCGAGCCTCGCGAGGTCCGTCCGGCGACCGTCGACCGGCGTGAGGTCGATCTTGAAGTCCCCCGAGTGCATGATCGTGCCTTGGGGCGTGTGGTACGCCGCCGCGAACGCGTGGGGCACCGAGTGGGTGACCGGGACGAACTCGACGTCGAAGGGCCCGATCATGCGGCGCTCGCCGTCGCGCACCGTGATGAACTCCGTACGACCGAGTAGCCCCGCCTCCTCGATCCGCGACCGCGCCATGCCGAGCGAAAGGGCGGAGCCGTAGATCGGGAACGAGACGTCCCGGAGGAGGAATGCGAGGCCACCGGCGTGGTCCTCATGGGCGTGGGTCAGCACGACACCTTCGACGGCATCGGCACGCTCGCGCAGGTAGGTGAAGTCCGGCAGGACCAGGTCCACCCCCGGCATGTCCACCTCGGGGAACATGATCCCGCAGTCGACGACCAGAATGCGCCCACCGATCTCGAGGCAGAAGCAGTTCCGCCCGATCTCACCGAGTCCACCGAGGAATGTGATCCGTACAGGCTCCGCCACGTTCGCAGGCTACCCGGTCGACCTGTGAGGACGGACCTGGGTCAGGTCGCCGTGACCTCGACGCGCGCATCGTTGAAGCACGCACCCTCCGCGAGGTCCGACAACGTGTCCGGCACGAGTGCGTTGGCGGTCAAGCCGTCGGGGAAGTCCCGACACCAACTGCCCTTCGGCATGGAAACCACCCCCCGGCGCAGGGCCGGATCGACCCTGACGGTCGTGTGGATCGAGGCGCGATCGTTGTGCACCGTGACCGGCTGTCCGTCGACCAACCCACGTTCGGCAGCATCACCAGGATGCAGGCGGACGGCCGGGTCGGCGGGCTGGAACTCGCCGAACATCGAATTGATCGTCTTGTTGGTGGCGGGCGTCAGCAGCGTGAGCGGATACGGATCGTCGAGGTGCGCGTACCGGGGGACCCCGAGGCCGGGAAGTGACGCCAGGCGAGCCTTGCGATCGGCGAACGAAGGGAACGTGTCGCGGAACTGCACCGTGCCACCCGCCGGCCGCGTCGGGCGCACCCCGTCGTACGTGCCGTCGTCGCGCCGCGACCGGTCGAGGATTGCGGCCCGGTCGGTCGTGAACCGGGTGAGGTCGTACCCGAGTCGGCGGGCCAGCTCGGCCGCGACTTCGTTGTTGGACCGGCTCTCGCCGACCGGCGCGATGACGGCAGGCGTCTCCTGGAGCGAGTAGGTGCCGTAGGACGACGCGAGGTCGTGGGTCTCAAAGTGCGTGGTGGCGGGGAGCACCACATCCGCGTACCGGGCCGTGTCGGTGAGGACCTGGTCGTGCACCACGGTGAAGAGGTCCTCACGCGCGAGACCACGCAGGACACCGACCTGGTCCGGGTTGGTGACTGCGACGTTTGATCCCTGGACGAACAACACGGTGATCGGCGGGTCCAGCGTCGGATCGGTGAGCCGGGCGCCGAGCTGGTTCATCCCCATCGCACGAGGTCGGCGGCGATCCTCCGGGGTGTCGGGCTCCCGCGCGTCCCATGCGAGCGGCGTCGCCTTGCCCAGACTGGCCATCACGCCCGAACCGCGGACGCCGAACTGACCGGTCAGCACCGGCAGCGCCATGACCGCCGCGCACGCCGAACCCCCGTTGCGGTTCCGTTCGAGCCCCCAGCCGGGACGGACGAACCCCGGTCGCACCGTGCCCAGCAGTTCAGCGAGTTCTTCGATCGCCGCCGCCGGGACATCACAAGTCGCGGCCGCTTCACGCGCCGGATAGCGAGCCGCCGCCGCGAGGAACTCGGCCACCCCGCTGGCCCGTTCGGCCAGGAAATCGGTCGCGAGCAGCCCGCGCGTCGCGATCTCGTTGGCGACCGCGTAGGCGAGCACGACGTCGGTGCCGGGCCGAACCGCGATGTGCAGATCGGCGCGCTTCGTCACGCCAGTGGCGCGCACGGTCGATCACCGCGACGCGCACCACCGTCGCGCTGGGCCCGGCTGATGATCGGGAGCAGGTGGGTGTTGGAAACGGTCGGATTCGCGCCCCACAACACAATGAGCTTGGCGGCCTCGACATCGAGGGGGTCGGCCGAGAACATGTCGCCGAACATCGACTGATAGGCGGCGCCGTAGGTTGCCGCGCACACGGTGTGTCGCAGCCGGGTTGCGCCGAAGCGCTTCCACAACCGCTCGCCCGCTTCGTCCTGGAGCAGTGGCGCAGAAGAGTTGTAGACGAAGGGCAGCACGGCCTCGGGACCGGGGCCGGTCTCCGCCTCGCGCAGCTTGGCGACGATGAGGTCCAGGGCCTCACCCCACGTGGCGGGGCGGAACTCGCCCGAACCCTTCGGACCAGTACGCATCAACGGGGTCAGGAGCCGCTGCGCACCATGAATCCGCTCCGGGTGATGCTTCACCTTCTGACAGATGAAGCCGTCGGTCACCGGATTGCCCGGGGCCGCGTCCACCGTGGTGATCCGCCCCCCGGTCACCGTGACCGTGAGCGAGCAGGTGTCCGGACAGTCGAGCGGACACGCGGTCGTGTGGGTCGCGGTGGTCTGGGCCAAAGACTCGGTCGTCACTTCCGGAGTCTCGCACCTGGCCCCAGTGCCGGGGGCGGAGATTCAGCGGCGCTTGGTGAGGGTCGCCGGCGCGGTCGCGGCGCCGACGTCGTCGGTCCCCCACCACTCGAACGACAATCCGGCGCGGGCAAGCCGGCGCCACTTCACGCCGTCGGGCACGATCCGATAGCGACGCTGCTGACCCGGTGGCAGATCCACCAGCGCCCCACCCACGACATCGCCATCGGCGCGCACTGCGAGCAGCGCGAAGCATCGGTCCGCCGCGACCATCGGACATCCAACGGTCACCCGCGCCCGACGGCCCCGGGCCTCGATCGGGCCAACGCGGAGCCCGGAACGGAAATGCTGGCCTCGCGCGTCGAGCACGGTCTGGAGCAACGCCGGCTTGCCGGTGATCAGCCCGTCGACGCCGAGGTCGAGCAGACGATTCCATTCGTCGGGCACGTCGTCGTCGTTGCCGTTGAACCAGACCCAGACCGCCAGGTTCGCTGCGTGCGCGTCGACGACGAACTCCTGCGTGACGATCTCGAGTCCCGAATAGACCGGCGGCACCTGGAGCGCGACCTTGCCCGGCAACGCACCTCGATCGCCGAGGAACCACTCGGTCGTCTCACCGAGGCCCGGGCTCGTTGCGATGTCGGGAGCCAGCGCACGGAAGTGAGCGAGGATGTCGTCGTCGAAGGAGACGACGACCACGCGTTGACCACGCGGCGAGCCCGTGAGGCGGGCCGCGAGTTTCTCGGCCGCGAGCATCCCGTCGGGCCCGTCCTTGATCTCCACGTCGAGCAACCGGTCCGGGAACGTCGTGAGGATCTGTTCGAAGGTCGGGATCGCGAAGTCGTCAGGCTGGTAGCCCGCCGGCGGCGCCACCACGCCGGTACGCACACCCCGCAACGAGTACTCCGCCGCCGGCCGGTCGTGACAGCTCCAGCAGTTCGGCACGAACCAGTACGCGTTGTCGAGCGCCTGCAGCTCGGAGGCCGTGAAATCACGCACCGACCCGTTCGCGTTGGTCGTGCGGTCGACGGTGTCGTCGTGGACGACCATGAGCTGGCCGTCCCGACTCAGCCGCAGGTCCATCTCCAGCATGTCGGCACCGACGGCGACCGCGCGCTTGTACGCGTACATGGTCTCGTGCGGCGCTTCGAGGTCCCCACCCGCATGTGGGATGTTCAACGGTCGGCGCACCCGCCACAACGCCGGATCAACCTCGGCCCCCACCGGGGCCGACGGAACGACGCCGACGAGCGCCGAGACCACGACGATGAGCGTGCCGAGCACGCGGATCCGCATCAGGACCGCGCGGTCGGCGGCGACCTCGTCGAGGGAGTCGTACTCCTCGCCGGTGTCGACCCAGTCCTCGAACTGGATCACGCCGAGGTCGGTGAAGCGTTCCCGCAGCCAGCCGTCGGCCGCGTCGAGCAGCCCGAGCTTCTTGCAGTTGGGGACGATCTTGGAGAACAGCACGTCTGGAAGATCGTGCGGCGTGTCGTCCTGCATGCACCAGCACTCATGGCCTCCTTGACGTCGACGCCCATCCGCTCCCAGACCTCCTGCTGGAGGAACCGGTCGCGCATCCGCACCGCGGCCTCGAAGGCGAACTCCTGACGCTCGCGGATCTCGGCCGCGGAAAGCTGGTCGTAGAACTCCTGGAGCGAGAGCACCCCGAACGCGACGTGGCGGGCCTCGTCGCTCATCACGTACCGGAGCAGCTGCTTGAGCAGCGGCTCGGTCGTCATCTGGTGCATGAAGCCGAACGACGGCGAGCGCGAGCCCCTCGACCATGATCTGCATGCCGAGGTAGGTCATGTCCCAGCGGTTGTCGGCGATGATGTCGTCGAGGAGCATCCTCAGGTGCGCGTTGATCGGGTAGTGCCCCGAGAGCTTCGTGTCGAGGTACTTGGCGAACACCTCGACGTGGCGGGCCTCGTCCATCACCTGGGTCGCGGCGTAGTACTTGGCGTCGATCCACGGGACGGTCTCGACGATCTGCGCCGTGCAGATCAGCGCACCCTGCTCACCGTGCATGAACTGACTCAGACGTCCAGTTCTGGGACTCGATGCCGAGCTGGATCCACTCGTCCTCGCTCCAGTCGGCGAAGCAGGTCCCCGACAGGTCGAGGTCCGCTGCGAACGGGCGGGGCATCGCGGCCTGGTTGGCCAGCACCACCGCGACCTGGTCCACCTCGGTGTACCAGTGCAGGTCGTTCGGCGTTCCACTGCGACGTCTTCGCCTTCTCGTACAGCTTGATCAGCGCGGGGCGGGACCGCTCGTAGTCCCAGGTGAAGATCGCGTCCGACTCGGCCTGCACCGTGTGGACCACCGCGTCGACGTCGGAGTTGGTGATCGCGAGGATCGCTTCGAGGTCGTCGACGTCGTCGCGGCCGATCATCTCTTGGTTCGTGGACATCGCTACCTCACAGGCACGGGTTGGGGGGACAGAGCAGGAACGACGTGTTGACGGACCAGCCGGCGCGTTGCCACCTCGTCGGTCAACCCCATCGGGGCGCGGTCGGGGTGGAGGTACGCGAGGAGCACCCGCGTGCACCACTCCGCCGCTGGCGCCGCACGATCCGGGGGGACGAATCGGGCGAGAGTTGGGGCGAACCGAGCACTCGCTTCCGCGAACACACGGTCACCGCCGTCGAAAGACAGCGCGGGCAGCACGACCTCAGGCTCGTGGGCGAGCGCGCGCTGCAGCGCGGCGTGGGAGATGATCCGGCGTGCCGCGGTGACGAACATCGCGGTGACCGCGTCTTCCAGGTCCTCGGCGTCGTCCGCACTCCGGGCGACCGCGCCGACGAGAGCATCAATCTCCGCGTGGATAGCGGTCTCGATCAGCGCCGACCGATTGCCGAAGTAGCGGTAGACCGTCGCGCGGGAACTCCCCGCTTCGCGGGCAACGTCATCGATGGTGGTCTTGGCCACGCCGAAGCGGGTGAGACACACCATCGTCGCCTCGAGCAGGCGGCCGCCGACGCCATCGGTTCGTCCCACTTGGAGCGACTCGCGCAGGTCGAGGGTGGCCGGTGCCATCCTGAGACAGTAAGGCGATAAGTGTCTCACCGTCAATGTGTCGCGCGTGCACCGCGCTCCGTGGCGGCTAGAGGCGGCGTCGGGTCGGAAGGTCGAGCGTCGGCTCCATCTCGACCGGCGGCTCGACCTCGCCGGCCAACCGTTGGCCGAGGCGGCCGGCCCAGGCGCTCGCAGTGATCCCATGCAGGAACACGCTCGCGAGCACGGTCCAGGCGGCGACCGTGAAGACCATTTGACCGGTCGGGCTGTCCATGGCGTCGACGACGAGCAAGGCAAACAAGATCGATGCGAGGCCGCGGGGACCGAACCACGCGAGGAACAGGCGCGTCTCGAACTGTGTGCCCGAACCGATCATTGCGAGCAGCACCGGAACCACTCGGACCACCGTCAGTGAAGCCGTTGCATACGCAATCGTCTGCCAGGTCACGTCGCCGAGGACCGGGCCCACCACGAGGGAACCGAAGACGAGAAACGTCACGGCGCTCAGGAGTTCGCCTTCGTCTTCGGTGAAGTCCTGCACGGTGTCGCACTGCCGGCCCGCGATCTGGCCGAACGTGAGGCCCGCGGTGAACGCGCCGATGAAGCCGTTTCCGTCGAGCACCCCGGCCAGCGCGAAAGCGCCGATCGCGACCGCGAGCGCGGCCAACTGGCGGTACACGCCTTGGACCGCTCCGGCCTCGGAACGCAAGTCCAACAGTTTCCCGCCGAGTCCGCCGATCAGGACGCCGGCAAGAACTCCGAAACCGACCTCGCGGGCCGCCAGGGTCACCCAGTCGCTCGCGCCTCCACCGGTCTCGGACAGGACGACGGCGAGGAGCACCGTGACCACGGGGACCGCGATCCCGTCGTTGAGTCCGCTCTCCACGTTCAGTGCTTGACGGATCCGCATCGGCAAGCGGGGATCCGAGACGACGGCTTGACCCAGCGCCGCATCGGTCGGCGCGAGGATCGCGGCCAGGAGGGCGACCTCGGCAGTTCCAAGATCCGGAAAGATCAACATCCCGGCCCCGACCCCGGCGAGGATCGTCAACGGGAATCCGATGCCCAGTAGGCGGGTCGGGATCGCCGCGCGGCGCAGCAGCACTCGCAGATCGATGCGCACCGCGTCGGTGAACAGCACGAGCACCAGGGTGGCCTCGACCAGCACCGAGACCGCTTCACTCTCGAGTTCGAGGTCGAACCAACCGAACCCCCCGGTGCCGACGATCATCCCGACGGTCGTGAACACCATCGGCGCGGTGACCGCCGACAGTTCGAGTCGCTTGGAGAACATCGCGAAGCCGAAGATCGCGAGAGCGACAATGAGCAACTCCACCATGGTCCTGCCTCACCGACATGACGCCAACGTCCGGACGGTCAGCTTGGGCGAGCGCCGCCGGCATTGCAAACAGCGTGCACCCCGGGTGACGGATCAGGCCAGAGCATCCCTCGTGAGGATGCCCGCGAGGATCTGACCGCGCACGACCGCTCGGACCGCGTCGCGGTCGTGGAGATCGGCCGAGCCGGGCGAGGTGATGAGCGACAGGATCATCCGGGCCACGAAGTCGGCGGCGTCCGGGAGTTCGACTCCCGCCGCGATCCGCCCCGCCCGTTGCTCGCGTTCGAGGTACGGCAGGAGGAACTCGGAAATGAAGCGCAGCGGCCGTTCCTGTTCCGTGGTCAGGAGCGGAAGCAAGGTCTCCGGCTCGGCGATCAGCACCTTCTGCAGGACCTCATGGCTGTGCACGGCCGCGTGAGCGAAGACGAGTCCTTCCTCCACCAACGACGCGAAGTCCGGCGCGCCCGCAACCGCCTCGGCCAGTCGGCCGAAGAAGCGACCCATCTCCCATCCGACCGCCGCGCGCAGGAGTTCCTCCTTGCCGCCGGGGAAGACCCGGTAGGCAGTCGCCCGCGAAACCCCGGCTTCCTTGACCACGTCCTCGACCGTCGTCTTGGCCAGCCCGTAGCGCGGCTGCACATTCGTAGGCCGCCTCGAGAAGGCGCTCGCGCAGTGCCGGATCGGGTCCGGTGCTCACGGTTCGAGCAGGCCGTCCAACCCGAGGGTCAGGCCGTCCAACCCCGCGATCCGGCGGATGCCGAGAAGCACGCCGGGCATGAACGACGACCGGTCGAAGGTGTCGTGGCGGATGGAGAGTGTCTGGCCGGTGGTGCCCAGCACCACCTCTTGACTCGCGATCACGCCGCGCATCCGGACGGAGTGCACTCGGATCGCGCCCTCCACCAAGCCGCCCCGCGCGCCGTCGGCGACGACGGTCTTCGTGGGGTCGCTCCCCCACTCCTGCGACGCGACTGCCATGCGCTTGGCCGTGGCCATCGCGGTACCCGACGGTGCGTCGATCTTGCGATCGTGATGCAACTCGATGATCTCCGCGGTGTCGACCCACGGCGCGGCGAGTTCAGCGAAGCGCATCATGAGCACCGCACCGATCGCGAAGTTGGGGGCAATCAGTGCATTCGCCGTCGAGTTGGCGAACAGCTCGGCGAACTCGTCGAGGTCGTCCACAGAGAAGCCGGTCGTGCCGACCACTGCGTGGATGTCGTGAGCTGCACACCAGCGCAGGTTCTCTCTGGCCGTCGTCAAGCACCGTGAAATCCACGACGACTTCGGCACCGGCATCGAGCAGAGAACGGGGGTCCTCGACGACCGTCAGCGGCGAGCCGGCGACTAGCTCGCCGGAGCGGTGCGGATCCACCGCCGCGACGAGTTCGCAGTCGTCGGCACCGATCACGGCCTCGCAGACCGTCGCACCCATGCGCCCTGCAGCACCGAACACCCCGACCCGGATCATGGGCGCAGGTTAGTAACCCCCTTCACCCGAGCAACCGACACTTGGCGCCGCGGCGCTCGTTCACGCTGCGAACGGCGGGTCCGAAGATGGCACCTACGCCGCGTGGGTGGCGATGTCGGACGCCTGGAGCGGACCGACGACCGAAAGCACCTGCTCGTCGGTGGCGAGCACCCGGTCCACGACTCGACTGATGTCCTCCGCGGTGACCGCCTCGACGGCTTCGACCAGCTCGTCGACGGTCGGAATCTCGCCCAGGGTGAGCAGCCCGCTGTCCGAGCCGGTGCATCCGGCTCGCACTGGTCTCCAACGACAGCGTCGTCGATCCCCGCAGGTGACCCTTGGCGGCCTCGATCTCGGACTCGGGCAGCCCCTCGGCCACGAGCTGGGCCAGCTGTTCCCGGATGAGGCGCAGCGTCTCGGCAACGGCGGTCGGCGCGGTGCCCGCATAGACGGAGAAGGATCCTGTGGCCGCGTAGGCCGCCCGGTAGGAGTAGACGCTGTACGCGAGGCCGCGCTGCTCCCGGATCTCCTGGAACAGCCGTGACGACATCCCACCGCCGATCGCCTGGTTCAGCACGCTGAGGGCGAAACGGTCCGGGTCGTCACGGGCGATCGATCGCAGCGACAGCACCACATGCGCCTGTTCCGTCTCACGCCGCTCGCCGGTGAGGTGCTGCATCCCAGCCAACGGCTGCTCGATGCGCCTGGGTCGGAGACCGCCCGCGCTCGGTGCCCGCGCCGCGATCATCTCGGCCACATGGTCGTGTCGCAGATTGCCCGCGGCCGCGATCACCACATTGCTCGGGTGGTAGTGCTCGGCGTGGTACTCCGCGATCGAGGCGCGGCTCATCGCCGTGATCGACTCGCGGGTGCCGAGGACCGAGCGGCCGAGCGGATGCCCGACGAACAGCGCCTCGTTCGCCAGTTCGTGGACGAGGTCGTCGGGCTGGTCGTCGCGCATCCCGATCTCTTCGAGGATGACGCGTCGTTCGGATTCCACCTCGTCGGGCCGGAACGCGGGCCGCCAGACGACATCCGCGAGGATGTCGAGCGCGAGGTCCAGATGCGCGTCCGGCACCCGGACGTAGAACGCCGTGTACTCCTGGGTGGTGAAGGCGTTCATGTCCCCACCCACCGATTCCACGGCACGGGCGATCTCACTGGCGCTGCGATCCGCGGAACCCTTGAAGAGAAGATGTTCGAGGAAGTGGCTCGCACCAAAGCGGGCGTCGTCCTCGTCGACGGCGCCGGAGCCGACCCAGAAGCCGACCGCGACGCTGCGCAGGTCCGGCATCGCTTCGGTGACCACCCGGGCCCCGGCGACCGTGCTCAGTTCCACGCGGTCGGGTCGACCACCCCAGGTGGTCGACCCTTCCACGGCTTCCGAGGCACTCTGACCCAAATGGTCGAGTTCCCCGGGTGTCGTAGACCCCGCAACAGTTCCGCCCGCTGCATTCACGTGACGCCTATCGACGCGCTCCGTGGGCACCCTGAGATCTTTCCGTCACCTGCTGCGCGAAAGGGACGCGACCTGCCACTCCGCCTCCGAGCGATCGTCGCTTGCGTGGCGTCTCGCGCCACCTGGGCGACCAACACTCGGCGGGAAATGGATGGCAGCGACGTCAGCGACGGCCGCGACCGCCGCCGCCGCGCCGGCCACCGCGTCCACCGCGGTCGCCGCCTCGGTCGCCGCCGCGGCCGGCCTCGGCTGGGCCGAGGTCGCCGAACTCGGACTTGGCCTGCTCGTCCCAGGAGTCCTCGAACGAGGCGACCGTGGAGCGTCGCCGCCGCCGTCACGGTCACCACGGTCGGAGCGCTCGCCCCGATCCCGGCCACCGCGACCACCACGGTCGCCCCGGTCACTGCGCTCGCCACGGTCGGAACCGCCGCCGCCGCCGTCACCCGAGTCGCCGCTGTCGTCGCCCACGAGCGAGAGCGAGAGCTTGCCCGAGTTGTCGATGTCGTCGACCTCGACCTCGACCTCGTCGCCGAGGTTGAGCACGTCCTCGACCCGGTCGATGCGCTTGCCGCGACCGAGCTTGGAGATGTGGAGGAGGCCGTCCTTGCCCGGCAGGACGTTGACGAACGCACCGAACTTGGTGACGTTCACGACCCTGCCGGTGTAGACGGCACCGAGCTCGGCGGTCGGCGGGTCGAGGATGAGCTCGATCCGGCGCCGGGCCTCGTCGACGTTGTCGGACGTCCTTCGAGCCGACGGTCACCGTGCCGACCACACCGTCGTCGCTCACCGACACGTCGGCGCCGGTCTCCTGCGGTGATCGTGTTGATGACCTTGCCCTTCGGCCCGATCACCTCGCCGATCTTGTCCATCGGGATCTCGAAGCTGACGATCTTCGGCGCGGTCGCCCTTGACGTCGTCACGCGGGCTCGGCGATCGCCTCGTCCATGACGTCGAGGATCTTGAGCCGGGCGTCCTTGGCCTGGTAGAGCGCCTGCTTGAGCACGTCGGCCGGGAGGCCGTCGATCTTCGTGTCGAGCTGGAGCGCGGTGACCGAGTCACGGGTGCCGGCGACCTTGAAGTCCATGTCGCCGAACGCGTCCTCCGCCCCGAGGATGTCGGTCAGGGTCGACGTACTTGCCCTCGTGGTAGCACGAGGCCCATCGCGATGCCGGCGACCGGCGCCTTGATCGGCACGCCCGCGTCCATCAGCGAGAGGGTCGAGCCGCAGACCGACGCCATCGAGGTGGAGCCGTTCGACGCGAGCACGTCCGAGACGACCCGCAGCGTGTAGGGCCACTCCATCGCGTCGGGGACCACCGGCACGAGCGCCCGCTCGGCGAGCGCGCCGTGGCCGATCTCACGCCGCTTCGGCGAGCCGACGCGACCGGTCTCGCCGGTGGAGAACGGCGGGAAGTTGTAGTGGTGCATGTAGCGCTTGCGGTCGTCGATGCCGATGCGTGTCGAGCATCTGCTCCATGCGGGGCATGCCCAGCGTGGTGACCGATGAGGACCTGGGTCTCGCCCCGCTGGAACAGGCCGGTGCCGTGCGCCGTGGGGATGAGGTCGACGTCGGCCGAGAGCGGACGCAGGTCGGCGGTGCCGCGACCGTCGATGCGCACGACCCTCCTCGACGATCCGGGCGCGGACGACCTTCTTCTGCAGCGAGCGGAACGCCTTCTTGATCTCGCCGCCGCGACCGGCGAACTGGCCGGGAGCGTCGTCGCTGCCCACGAGGGTGGCGACGAGCCCGGACTCGATCTCGTCGAGGCGGGTGTTGCGGTCGTTCTTGTCGGCGATGAACATCGCCTCGCGGTCTCGTCGCTCGCGAGCCTCGCGGCGACGGCGTCGAAGACGTCGGGCTGGTAGTCGACGCGCGGCGGTAGTCCTTCGACCGTCGATCGGACCGTGGGCCTCCTGGACCGCCACGCACCAGCTCGAGCTGGAGGTCGATCGAGGCGCAGGATCCACTGCTTCGAGCCACTCGAGGCCCTCGGCGAGCGACGTCCTCGTCGACCTTGGGGGCGCCGTTCTCGTAGAGCTCCCAGGTGACCTCGGTGCCGCCGGCCTCCACCATCATGATGGCGACGTCGCCGTCGTGGAGCTTGCGCCCGGCGACGACCATCTCGAAGGTCGACTGAGTCGCCCTCCTGGTAGGTCGGGTGGGCGTGCCACTCGCCGTCGACGTGCGCGATGCGCACGGCGCCGATCGGGCCGTTGAACGGGATGCCCGAGACCATGAGGGCCGCGGACGCGCCGTTGATCGAGACGATGTCGTGCGGGTTCTCGAGGTCGGCGCCGAGGATCGTGGCGATGACCTGGACCTCGTTGCGGAAGTCGTCGGGGAACGACGGGCGCAGCGGACGGTCGGTGAGGCGGCAGGTCAGGATCGCCTGCTCGCCGGGACGACCCTCACGACGGAAGAACGAGCCGGGGATCTTGCCCGCGGCGTACATGCGCTCCTCGACGTCGACCGTCAGGGGGAAGAAGTCGATGCCCTCGCGGGGCGTGCTGCTGACGACGGTGCGACAGCAGCGTGGTGTCGCCGAGCTGCACGAGCACGGCGCCGTCGGCCAGCTGGGCGAGCCGGCCGGTCTCGAGCGACATGATCAGGCCGGCGTCGTTGACGGGCCGGAAACGCGAATCGCGTCACCATGGGGCGCTGCCATCGGAACGCTCTCGCTTGTCGTGGCGGCGAGGCGGCGGTTCCCAGTTGTCAGGGTCCGGACGGTGCGCCGCGAGCGGCGTCCGGGCCTTGGCGACTGACAACCGACGACGCTCCGGCGGTGTTCCGATTCGCGTCAGGATGGCCCTGACGCGAGGAACGAGGAGCGGCGATGGTCCGCTCCTCGAGTCTTCCTGCCTACCGGCGCAGGCCGAGCTCGGCGATGAGCGCCCGGTACCGCTCGACGTCGTTGCGTCGGAGGTAGTCGAGCAGACGCCGACGCCGGCCGACGAGCATGAGCAGCCCACGGCGCGAGTGATGGTCCTTCTTGTGGACCTTCAGGTGCTCCGTGAGGTGGTTGATCCGTCTCGGTGAGGATCGCCACCTGGACCTCCGGCGAGCCGGTGTCGGTCTCGTGGAGGCGGTGCTCGGCGATCGTGGCAGTCTTGTCGGGCATGCGAGAACAGAAATCCTTCGGATTGCGGAAGCGGGAAAGCTACCACGGAACCTACGTTCCCGCCCGGTTCGGGGGTCTCAGCCGGCGGTGATGACCCGGTCGAGGGCAGCGAGGGCCATGGCACCGGCCTCGTCGAAGCCGAGCCGGGCGACCTCGGCGTCGATCGCGGTCAGGTCATCAGCCCCGAATACCTCGGGTTCGATGACGGTCTCGCCCATGTACGTGGTGGCGTGGAGGCGCGCGTACCGACCGAGCACGGCGGCCGTGTGGCGGTCTCCGGCGGCCCAGAGCAGTCGCTCGACCCCGCCCGCCAGGAAACCGAGCACGAACAGCACGCTGCGGCGCGCGATCCCGTCGGCGAGCGCCGTCCGCACGGACCGTACGCTCTCGGCCAGGTCGGTATCCCCGGACAGCGCGAGCCGGGTCACGACCTCGACCACACCCGCCCGGGCCGCGTCCACGGTCAGGCCGGCACCCAGCGCCTCCCCCACCGCCGCGGCCGCCGTCTGGACCTCGAGCGCACCGGCCAGATCGCCGGCAAAGCTCCCTGCACCGGCCGAACGTAGCGAGCCTGCGGACGCGGGGACCCCAAGGACCTACCCTGCGAGCACCCGCGCGATGCGGGAGAAGCGCGGGTCGTCGGGACCGGCGATCCGGGCCACCCAACGCAGGACCTCCGCCCCGTCGATCGGTGCGGCGGCCGCGAGCATCGCGTCGATGTCCACCCAGTCCTTGGGCCGGTCGAACACCACCTTGCACACGACCAGGTGCTCCGCGCCGAGCACCGGGATCGAGGTCCGCCGCGAACGGCACCACGCGGGTGGCGTCGCGCACCGCATCGTGGAACGGGTCGTAGCTGAAGAAGAGGTCGACCGGGTTCCGGTCCCACCAGAGCCGGATCTGACCGTCGCGTTCGAGCACGTCGACGGGCGCGTCGCCGGTGACACCGAGCGCACGCAGCCGATCGATCACCTCGATCGCATCCGTGGCGGGGACGAACACGTTCAGGTCGATGTCGATCGTGGCGCGCGGTTCCGCGTAGTACGCCAGCGCGAGGGCGCCGCCGAACGCGTGCGGCACCTCGGTGAGGGCGCCGTCGATCGCGACGATCTTCTCGGGCAGCGTCGTCACGTAGAGACCAGGCGCGGGAAGCCGATCGTGGCGGCCCGCTTCCGATGAGGAATGGCGTCCGCGAGGAGCAGGACGTCGACCAGACGCGCCGCACGTTCGGCGTCGTCGGCCGCCGGTGGAAGACCCGACTCGGCCCATGGCCCCACGCCGAGTTCGAGTTGGGCGCCCGTCGCCTGTACGAGCCGGCGCAGCGTCTCGATGCTCGGGTCCCGCCGGCCGCGCTCGTAGGCGGAGATCACGGGCTGGCTCGTCCCCGCCCGACGCGCCATCTCCGCCTGGGTGATCCCCGCGCGCTTGCGAGCTTGGATCAGCAACGCCGAACCGTTCATATCCCGAGTATATCGGATCGTCTATATCTTGACCGGAGCCCGATCTGCGCAACATCACCCCGGGAGCCGCCGGTACCGTCGAGTTCATGACCGAGCCGCCGCCCAGCTTCGCCCGCTACCTCGCCGCCTGGAACGAGCCCGACGTGGACGCGATCGGCGGCCACCTCGCCGTTTCGGTCACCGAGGATGTCGTCTTCGCGGATCCCGCCAACCACACGACCGGGCCCGCCGAACTCGAGGCGATGATCCGCACGGCCCGCATCGACCTCCCGAACGCCGAGTACCTGCTCACCAGCGGTGTCGACGGTGGCCACGACCGCCGCTACCGGTACCTCTGGGCCGTGAAGATCGACGGCGCGATCGCGGTGCGCGGTATGGACTGCACGACTCTCGACCGAGATGGTCGGATCTCGCGCATCGACGGGTTCTTCGGCGACTTCCCACCCGAGTAACCCGTCTCGGGTCGGGGTCGGTTCGCCCCGAACGCCTTCGATGTCGGCCCGCGAACCGGGACGGACGTGGTCACACCCCCATGAGATGATCGAAACATGGTCGGATCCACCCTCCAACTGCTGCGGAGCGCCGTCGACGAAACGGTCATGGTGGATCCTGCGGACCTGGCCGACCACCTGATCGCCGATGCTTTGATCGGCCTCCAAGCTGAGATCGATCGACTCGAGGCCCAGCGGGCCCGGTTGGCGCACATCGCCCACACCCGCGGGATCGGCGCAGCCGACGGGTCGCCATCCACCGTGGCCTGGCTCCGCCGCCACACGGGCCTCCGCGAGGGTGCGGTGCGCGCCGCGATAAAGGAGGGTGCAGCCTGCGACCTCCTGCCGACCACGGCGGCAGCCTGGCGGTCAGGCGACATCAGCGGTGGTGCGGCACGGACGATTCTCGGCGCCCGGGTCGAGGGCCACGACGCGCGGCTCGTGGCATGCGAACCGATCTTGCTGAACCTCGCCCTCCAAGATGAGCCGCGGGAGTTGCGTCGCGCGGCCGCCCACTTCCGGAACCTCGCCCGGGCCGACGGCACCGAGCCGCGCGAGCACGACGGGTTGACCATCTCGCCCGCCTACGACGGCCGCACCGTGATGCACGGGGAACTCTCCGACGAGGCCGCCGAGGTCGTCACCACCGCGATCCACGCCTTCACCGATCCCCCGAGTGACGGCGACGATCGTTCCGCGGCGCGTCGGCGCGCGGACGCCCTGGTCCGGATGGCCGAGATCGCGCTCGCCACGCTGCCCGAGCACGCGGACCGGGCCCGGACCCGCGCCACGGTCGTGATCGACTGGGCCACGCTGCAGCACGGCGCGCCCGGCGCGCTCGACGGCGAGTTCACCGGCTCGATCCACCCTGCCCAGGTGGACAAGCTCCTCTGCGACGCCCCGATCTCGCGGGTGGTGACCGGACCCAGCGGACTCCCGCTCGACGTCGGCCGATCCCGAAGAACCGTGCCGCCCCCACTGCGGCGGGCGGTGATCGTGCGGGATACGGGATGCCGGTTCCCCGGCTGTGACCGACCCCCGGGATGGTGCGACGCGCACCATGTCATCCATTGGCGCAACGGCGGCCGCACCACGCTCGACAACCTGGTGCTGCTCTGCGACCACCACCATCACGTCGTCCACCGGCCGGGGTGGATCGTCAAGTTCGACGGCCACGACCTGCGCGTCCTGCGACCCGACGGCGCCGAGGTGACCTGACGCGACCGGTCAGTCGCTGACCCTCGCGCTGATCGCGCCGATGTGCCGGTGATCGGTGCCACAACACCCGCCGAGTACCCGGATCGACGGCACGCGCGCCCGGAGTTGCACGTACAGCTCGGCGAGTTCGTCGGGATCGCCGGCATCGAGCTCGGTCGCCTCATCGAGCTCGGCGTGACTCATCCGCGACGCGTTGGCCCGGACGCCACCGAGCCGCGCCGACCACGGCGCGGTCGCGTCGAGCACTTCGGCGAAGTGATCGGGGTGAGCGCAGTTCACCATGTAGTACACGGGGTAACCCGCCGTGGCGTCGTCGACCAGGCCGATCGCCTCGCCGAGTGTTTCCCCCGACGGGAGCGTGCCGTCGGTCTCGACGGTGAAGGCCAACACGACGGGAAGCCCGGCGCGCCGGGCCGCCTCCGCGACCCCGATCGCTTCCGCCGAGTGCGTCATCGTGATCGCGGTGATCAGCGTGGCGCCACCCGCGGCGAGCGCCGCCGCCTGGGGCGCGTGATACTCGCTCGCCTCGGCCGCAGTCATCAGCGTCTCGGGCGAATACCCGTCGCCACGCGGTCCGATGCACCCGCTCACCACCACGGGCACTCCGGGCGCTGCGTGCTTCTCGGCAACCGCGGCGACGAACGCGACCGAATCTCGGTTCACCCGGTCGAGATCCGCCACCGAGTAGCCCAACGCAGCGCCCCAGTCGGCGCTGGCGCGCCACGTCGGCGTCTCGAGCACGATCCCGACGCCGTCCCGGTTCGCGATGTCGAGGTAGCTCTCGAAGTAGCGAGTCAGTGCGGCGCGTCCGTCGTCATCATCGAGCAGCGGAAACGCGGCGAAGTCCGGCAAGTCGATGCCGTCAAGGAACAAGAGGGTCGTCTCGAGCCCGCCGTCGGTCAGGAAGACCGAGGCATCCATCTGCGGCAACGTCGCACCCACCACACACCTCCTGCCGGCCGACGGCGCAAGCTACTGGTCGGAAGTCGCGATTGCCAAGAGAAGCGCTCAGCCCAGAATCTCCCGCGCGGCCGCCACGTCGCGCTGCATCTGGAGGACGAGTTCGTCGACCGAATCGAAGCGCTGCTCACCGCGCAGCCGCTCGACGAACTGCACCGAGGCGGTCTGGCCGTAGAGGTCGCCGTCGAAGTCGAGCAGGTACGCCTCGAGCAGCGAGTGCTCCTGGTTCGCGTAGAAGGTCGGCCGCCGCCCCAATGAGATCGCGCACGGCCGCCACACGTCGTCCTCGCCGCGATACCGCCCGGCATAGATCCCGTCGGCCGGCACACAAGTGTCGGGCGCGAGCGCGACGTTTGCGGTGGGGAACCCCAACTCCCGACCGCGTTGGTCTCCCCGCATCACGACGCCGCGGACTTCATGGGGACGACCGAGCAGCTCGGCGGCCCCGGACACCTCACCGGCCGCGAGTCGGTGACGGACCCGGGTGGATGAGTACGGCTCGTGCATCGGATCCGACTCGGGCGCCACCAGACCGAGACCGATGACCTCGAAGCCGAGATCCGCACCCATCCGGTCGAGCAACGCAACGTTGCCGCCGCGTCGGTACCCGAAATGGAAGTCGGCGCCGACGACGACCACCCTCGCGCCCAGCAGTCCGACCAGCACCTCGTGGACGAACTCTTCGGCCGTCTCCTTGGCCCGGCCCTCGTCGAACTCGAGCACGGCAACGACGTCGGCCAACTCGGTACCGACGAGCAGCTCCAGCTTGTGGTCGAGCCCGGTCAACACCGCGGGCGCCGTCTCCGGGCGAACGACCTGCGCCGGGTGGCGGTCGAAGGTGACACACACTGCGTCCAGGTCGCCGCGCGTCGGCCAGGTCCCGTACGAGTTGCAGCACTTTACGATGCCCCTCATGCACCCCGTCATACGCCCCGATGGTGACGACGCTGCCGTCGGAGATGACCGGGGTGGCGTCGCCGACATGAACGACCCGCGTGACCATGTCCCTAGTCTGACCCAGTTTCGGAGACGGCCTCGACGGGGAGCACCACCGTCGGCTTGAGGCCCCGAGGGGTCGTTTCATACACCGCCAGTAGATCACCGGCCTGCGAGATCGAGCGCGAAAGGCCCGGGTCCGGCCACGGCGAACGGCGGAGGGTCGAAGACCCGGCCGGTCGCGACGAGCGACGCGGTCGCATCGTCGACGATCACCGATTCCATGCCCCGCAACGCGGCCGCCGGGGAATGGACGAACGGCTCCGGGTCCGCCACGAGGGTCTCGAGGGGCGTCGCGTCGTCGATCGTGAACGTGCCCACGCGAAGCCGCCGGAGCGAAGCCAGGTGCGCGTGGCCACCCAACGCAGTGCCCAGGTCCGCGGCCAGCGATCGGATGTAGGTGCCGCTCGAGCACTCGACGCGCACCGTCGCCCGCGGGAACGGCCCCGGCGTGAACGACTCCAGTTCGTACGCGTCGATGCGCACCGATCGCGGCGCCCGCTCCACCTCCTTGCCTTCGCGGGCCAGTTCATGCAGGCGCCGGCCGTCGACCTTGATCGCCGAGACCATCGGCGGAATCTGTTCGATGTCGCCCAGGAACGCCGCCATGCGGGCGCGGACCTCGGCTTCGGTCACCGGCATCTCGACGCGAGCCACCTCGTCTCCGGCCGCGTCCAGCGTGCTCGTTGCGACACCGAACGCGATCTCGCCGCGGTACTCCTTCGTGGTCTCCTGCAAGAAACGGAGCAGTCGCGTCGCTCGGCCGAGGCCGACGAGCAGCACCCCGGTCGCGTCCGGATCCAGGGTGCCTGCGTGTCCGACGCGGCGTTGCCGGGTCGCGCCGCGGAGCTTGGCCACGACGTCGTGACTAGTCCAAGCGGCGGGTTTGTCGACGACGAGCAGTCCGTCGATCACAACGCGAGCGCCGAACTCAGAGCGACGCGCGGATGCGCTCGATTGTCGCGTCCACGCCCACGTCGGACGTGAAGCCCGCGGCGAAACGGTGGCCGCCGCCGCCATGCTTCGCCGCGACCGCTTGGACGTCGGTCGCACCGACTGACCGCAGACTGACGCGAATACACCCGTCGGAGTCCTCTTTCAAGACGCACGCGACGTCGGCCTCGGCGGTGCGACGCACGATGTCGATGAGTCCTTCGACCTCGTCCAGCGTGACACCGTGGCGCCCCAGTTGCTCCTGGCTGACCGAGGCCCAGACGAACGACTGCTCCGGCACCAGCGTCATCGCGGCCAGCGCCTCACCGAGCAGCGCAAGGTATGCGAACGAGTGCTCCTCGAACAGCGTGCGACTGAGTTGGCTCACGGGCAGATCGAACGAGATCAACTCGCCGGCAAGCGCGAAGACCTCGGGTGTGGTGGTTTCGTACTGGAAGCGTCCCGTGTCGCAGACGAGCGCGACATAGAGGCAGAACGCGACCTCGCGCGTGAGCGGCAATCCGAGCAGGTCGATCAGGTCGCGCACGACCACACCGGTGGCGGCCGCGCGCGGGTTGATCACATTGACCGTTCCGTACCGCTCGTTCGAGACGTGGTGGTCGAGCACGACGAGTTCGCGCGCGGTCTTGGCCACCGGCGCGAGGTCGCCGAGACGGCCCAGGGCGCCGCAGTCGAACGTCACCACCAGCCCCGGATCGGCCGGGAGCGCCGTGGGCGGAGTCAACAAATCCAGTCCAGGGAGATCCCGGTAGTGCGGGGCGACCGCGAATGGCGGGGGGAAGGTTGCGACACTGTGACGGCCCGCGGCCCGGAGTGCATGGTGGAGCCCCAACATCGAACCGAGGGCGTCACCATCAGGGTTGACGTGACACATCAGCGTGACCGACGACTCCGCGTCGATCAGCTTTGCTGCGTGCTCAAGTGCGGCCTGCGGATCGTCGTGGTGCGGTGTCACGATGCGCCCTCCGTCGGGATGTCATCTGGGTTTTCGGCACGTTCGCCCTCCGGATGGAGGTCACGGAGAATCGCCTCGATCCGGGCGCCGCTCTCAACCGACGGATCCTCCTGGAAACGCAACTCCGGCTGGTACTTCAGACGGACACGTCGGCCCAAGGCCGAGCGCAGGTGAGGACCCGCGGACTGCAACGCTGCCGCAGTGTCGCGATGTTGTTCGCTCGTACCGAACACCGAGTACCACACATCTGCGATTCGCAGGTCCCCGCTCACCTCGACGCCGGTGATCGTGACAAAGCCCAACCGCGGGTCCGAGAGGCGCTCCAACTCGTCGGCGAGGCATTCGAGGACGACCTCGTTGACCCGCGCCACCCTCGGGAACTGACGCGCCGCCTGACGCGGTCGACCCTTCCCCATCAGGCGTGCTCCAGCCAGGTGGTGTCGACTTCGAGCACCTCGATGGCGGGCGCCACGTCGACGAAACGCTGCACCGAATCGAGGATGTCGCGCAGGTGGCCGTCGGTGGCGGCAACAACGGCGACCGCGATCTCGCAGCGTTGCCACTGTTCGTGATACCCGACCTCGGCGACCGAGACATGGAAGCGGTGGCGGAGTCCGTCGACGATCGGACGGATGGCCGCGCGTTTCGCCTTCAGTGAACGACTCTCGGGAATGTGGAGATCGAAAGCGAGGGCAGCCGCGTGCATGACGCCATCTTCGCACCAATCCCGCGCGCCGCGACAGATCGGGCAGTTTCCCGGCTCAGCGCGGTTCGAGAACGACGACGGGGATGTCCCGATCGGTCTTTCGCTGGTAGCCGGCGTAGTTCTCGTGCTCAGCGGTCAAACGTGACCACAGGTCGGCCCGCTCCTCGCCGACGGCGATTCGGGCGGTCATCGGTCGCGAACGTCCGCCCATCTCGATGTCGACGGCCGGATCGGCCTGGAGATTGAACAACCAGTCCGGGTTGCGGTCGTCACCGCCACGCGAGGCGACGAGCACCAGAGCATCGTCGATCTGGAGCGGCGAGGTCAGCATCGAGGTGCGCTTGGCGCCGCTCTTGCGTCCCGTGGTCGTGAGCGCCAGCACCGGCATCCCCGAGCCCCGCCCGAGGAGGCGACCCTTACTGAGCTGGAACACCGGGCGATGGATTGCGTTCGCGGCCTTGAACACGAAGTTGCTCGGCACCCGCCGCTCCCTAGCTCTGGGCCCGAGCGATCTCGCGATCCTCGAAGGTTTCGATGATGTCGCCGGGCTTGAGGTCCTGGATAGTTCGTCGAGACCGATCCCGCATTCGAAGTCCTGACGGACTTCGCGCACGTCGTCCTTGAAGCGGCGCAACGACGCGATCGAACCCTTCCAGATGATCGTGCCCTCGCGCAGGAAACGAACCTTCGAACCACGAGTGATGACACCGCTGCGCACGTAGCAACCGGCGACTTTGCCCACTCGCGGCACGCCGAACACCTCGCGGACCTCGGCCTCACCGGTGACGACTTCTTCGAACTCGGGCTTGAGCATCCCGATGAGCGCGTCGTTGACGTCGTCGAGCACCTGGTAGATGACCTCGTAGAGGCGCATCTCGACCTTCTCGGTCTCGGCGAGTTCGCGGGCCTTACGGTCCGGACGCACGTTGAAACCGACAACCGTCGCGTTGGACGACGGCCGCGAGGTTCACGTCGCTCTCGGTGATCCCACCGACGCGCGCGGTGCACGAACGACAAGCCGCACTTCCTCGTGCTCCTGGTCGAGCTTGCGCAGGGCATCGGTCACGGCTTCGAGTGATCCCTGCACGTCGGCCTTGAGGACGAGGTTCAGCGTGGCGACCTCGCCCCGCTCGACCATCGCGAAGATGTCCTCCAGGCGAGCACCGCCGGCCAGGGCCATCGGGTGCGCCTGGGCCGCCGTGCGGCGACGACGCGAGCGGGCTTCGGCCACGGTCCGGGCGATCTTCTCGTTCGGCGCGACTCGCAGTTCGTCGCCGGCCAGCGGGACGTCGTCGAGTCCCGAGCACTTCCACCGGCGTCGACGGGCCGGCCTCTTTCACCGGTTGACCGTTGTCGTCGAACATCGCCCGGACCTTGCCCCAGCCACCACCGGCGACGACCGGATCGCCGACGCGCAGCGTGCCCCGCTCGACGAGCACCGTGGCGACCGGGCCGCGGCCCTGGTCGAGGTTGGACTCGAGCACGAACGCGCGGGCCGGGGACTTCCGGGTTCGCGCCCAGCGGCGGGTCGTACAGGTCCGAGACGAGCAGGATGCACTCGAGCAACTCGTCGACACCGTGACCCTCAGTCGCCGCGACCTCGTTGACGATCGTGTCGCCGCCCCACTCCTCGGGATCAGCTCCTGCTCAACGAGCTGCTGCCTCACACGGTTCGGGTCCGCGTTGTCGCGGTCGCACCTTGGTGATCGCGACGACGATCGGCACCTCGGCGCGCACGGGCGTGGCTGATCGCCTCGATCGTCTGGGGCATCACGCCGTCGTCGGCCGCGACCACGAGCATCGCGACGTCGGTGGCGTCCGCGCCACGGGCTGCGCATCGCGGTGAACGCTTCGTGACCAGGTGTGTCGATGAACGTGATCGGGCGATCGTTCTTGACCGACCTGGTACGCACCGATGTGCTGCGTGATGCCGCCGGCTTCACCCGCGACCACGTTGGCCGACCGGATGCGGTCCAGCAGGGTCGTCTTGCCGTGGTCGACGTGACCCATGACGGTCACGACTCGGCGGACGCGGCGGGAGATCCGTCTCCTCTTCCTCTTCGTCCTCGTCGTCGCCGAGCAGTGCCTGGAGTTCGAGTTCGGCCTCCTGGCCGGGTTCGACGAGCAGGACTTCCGCGCCCAGCTCCTCGGCGATCAGCTCGATCATCTCGTCGGCGAGCGGACTGCGTGCTCGTGACCATCTCGCCCGCGTCGAACAGGATGCGCACCAGGTCCGCACTGGTGCGGTTCAGCTTTGGCGCGAACTCCTGGATCGTGCTGCCGCGCGGTACGACGATCTCGCCCTCGGGGACCGGCGCATCCGACGGCGTGAGCTGCGGTGCGCTGGCCGGGCCGAGCTCCTCGAGCTCGCGACGACGACGCTTCTTGCGCCGGGGCCGCTGACCGGGACCACCCGGACCACGCCCACGGTTGAACCGCCGGGACCGCCACGACCACCACCGGGACCACCCGGACCACCGCCGGGACCGCCACCGGGGCCACCTCGGTTGAAACCACCCGGACCACCGCCAGGACCACCGCCGGGACCGCCACCGAGGCGCACCCCGGTTGAAACCGCCGCCGCCACCGCCGGGCCGCGGTCCACCGGGACCGCCACCACTCCGAGGCGCGCGCTGGCCCGGGGGCGGGGAAACGTTGCGTTGACCCGGAGGCGGGGGAATCGGCTTGCCGGTCGAGCTGCGGAGCGGCGCGGGGGGCTTGTCACCGATCGAGGGGGGTGCGGGCTTGTCGCCGATCGATTCGGGTGCCGGCTTCTCGCCGCACGGCAGGGCCGGTGGACGCGGCCGGCACAACCGGCGGCTTGGCCTCCGGCGGTGCTGCGGCCGGGCGAGGCGGTGGCGGCGTAATGCCGCCAGTCGAACGAACCACGCCGCGCCGAGCGGGCGCCTCAGACTCGGTCGGACGGGCCGGCGCTTCGGCCGGACGCTCCGGTGCGGACTCGGGTGCGGGTTCCGGTGCAACGGGTGCTGTCGCCGCGGGGGTCGGCGCCGGCGCGGGGGCCTTGGCCGTCGGCGTCTTGGTCTGCTTCGCGGGCTTCGGTTCGGGCTTGGGCTCGTCCACGATCGGCTCGCCCCGCAGCCCGCGACTGTCCGCCAGGCGCCGGACGCGGTCGGCCGATGGTTCGTCGATGCTCGACGAGTGGCTCTTCACGCCCATCTTGAGCTCGTCCGACAGGTCGAGCACCACCTGGTTCTCGACACCCAGCTCACGAGCGAGCTCGTAGACCCTGATCTTCTTGGTGGCCAAGTCGTTCCTCCCGCCGGATCAGCGGCTGTCCGCCGGATCCGACAACGTCCCCACATCCGGGGTCGCTCCGTACAGTTTCACACGGAGCCCGTGCACTTCATCTTCGGAAAGCTCGCGCCGTAGGGCCCGTCCGAGTGCCCGACGCCGAACCGCAGCCTCGAAACACTCGGGCCGATCAGCGCACAACCATGCGCCTCGGCCGGGTTCGTCGCGCCCGGATCCCACGCCGCCGGTTCGCCTGGCTGCGACCCGCACCAAGGTGTCGGGGGCGCCTCGGCGGTGACAACCGACGCAGGTCCGGACCGGATCAGCTTTCCTCGCTGCTCTCCTCCTCGGCCGAAGTACCGGCGTCATCGCCGGCCTCGCTGACAGATTCGGCGGGCGCGGCGGGCACCGCCGTCGCCTCGGTTGCCGCCGTCGCCTCGGTTGCGCTCTCGCCGGTGGCGCTGACATCGTCGTCAGTGGCCGCCGCGCTCGCGACACCGTCCGGCGGCTCGGACGTCGCAGCTCCGTCGGCGGGTGGGGCGCCAGCCGGAGTGCCCTCGGCCGGGGCCGCATCGGCCGGCGCGGCATCGCCGCCGGCACCGCTGCCGAACGGGGCTGCGTAGCCGGCTTCGGCCGCCGAAATCGCGTCGCCACCCTCGGCGGGTTGCCACACGAGTTCACCTGACTCGCTCTCGACCCACTCGCCCTCGGCGTACTCGACGCCCCCGCCGGCCTCTTCCTCCGCGAGTTGGGTCTCACTCTTGATGTCGACTCGCCACCCGCTCAGCCGAGCGGCAAGGCGGGCATTCTGGCCCTCCTTGCCGATCGCCAACGAGAGCTGGAAGTCGGGAACGATCACCTCTGCGGTGCCGGTGTCGGGGTGGATGCGTACCTCACGCACGCGCGCCGGGGCCAACGCCTTCATGACGAAGTCCGACGGATCGTCGGTGAACGGCACGATGTCGACCTTCTCGCCGCGCAGCTCGGTCACGACCTGGCGGACCCGAGCCCCGCGGGCACCGACGCACGCGCCGACCGGATCGACGTTCGAGTCGTTGGACGCAACGGCGATCTTGGTCCGATGCCCGGGCTCACGAGCGACGGCCCGCAGCTCGACCACACCGTCGAGCGAGTTCGGGCACCTCGAGCTCGAAGAGCCGCTTCACCAGGCCCGGGTGGGTCCGCGACACGACGATCTGGGGACCCTTGGCGGTCTTGCGAACCTCGACGATGTAGGCCTTGAGCCGGCTGCCGTGGTCGTAGCGCTCGTTCTGCACCTGCTCGGCCTGGGGCAGCAGGGCCTCGACCTTGCCGAGGTCCAGCAAGCGTGTAGCGCTGGTCGGTCTGCTGGATGATCCCGGTGACGATGTCGCCTTCGCGGCCGGCGTACTCCTCGTACTTCATCTCGCGCTCGGCCTCGCGAATCCGCTGCAGGATCACCTGCTTGGCCGTCTGCGCGGCGATCCGACCGAAGTCCTTCGGGGTGTCGTCCCACTCGCGTACGACGTGGCCGTCTTCGTCGAGCTCCTGAGCGATGACGTGGATCTCGCCGGTCTCGATGTCGATCTCGACCAGGGCCTCCTCGGCGGCGTCGGGCATGCGCTTGTAGGCGGTGACCAACGCATTGGCGAGCGCCTCGAGCATGATCTCGACCGAGATCCCCTTCTCGCGCTCGATCGTGTAGAGCGCTTCCATCATGTCGTTGTTCATGGTCGCTCCACCTGGCTCTTCATCGCGCGGCCACCTCTTTCTTCCGGCCTGGACGGGAGCCGCTTCCCGGCTTGGGTTGCGGACCCCACTCGAAGATGGTGCGCGCGGACTCGACATCGCCGATCGACACGGTCCGAGCAGTGTCGTCGGTGGTCAGCGTCACGGTCGTGGCTTCGACATCGACTGCGGTGACCTCGCCGCGCAGGCGTTCGACCGTGCCCTCCGCGTCGCGAACCTTCAGCGTGACGAGTTCACCCATCGCCGCAGCGAAGTGGTCCGGAGTCCGAAGCGCGCGTTCGAGGCCGGGGCTCGTGACTTCGAGGAGATAGCGACCCGGGACTGGGTCGAGGGCGTCCAACGTCGCCGAGATCGCGCGCGTTGCGGTCTCCAGCGCGTCGAGGTCGACGCCGCCGGCCCGGTGGATCGCGATCGCGAGCGTCGGCCGATCTCCACCGCCGATCGTGACGTCATAGATGGAGAGGTCGAGACTCTCGACGACTGGCGCAAGCTCCGCTCGGATTGCCGCAGTTCGGTCGGTCATCGGTCCCTCCCTTTCTCTCATCAGATCCGGTCGACCGGATCCCGTCAACGGTGTCCACACAACACAATGCGTGGGCACGAGGCCCACGCTGGCCTGGTCATTGCCGGCATCCGCCGCCACGACCACCTCATCCGACTTGGTGTCGGTGAAGCCGGTGGACACTACCAGACGAGCCCCGCGAACCCACAGGCGAGTTCCGGGCGCCGAACGGCGCGGATCCGATGAAACCGCCCTATTCGGACCGCTCGGACCCGCGCTACTCCCGCCAGTCGGAAACCTTGGTGCCGACCTCGGGACCACCCGACCCGGTCGCCCGAGTCGCCGCGGCGATCTCGGAATCGAGCGGCCACGGATTCGGTGCGCATCCGCTGAGTCGGATCGACTGTTGCATCATCACCGGCCCCGGCGCACCGCGGGCTGGGCACCCGGCATGCCCGAATCCGATCCAGTGGCCGGTCTCGTGATTGACCACCATCTGGCGATAGTGCGCCAGCGCCCCCGGCCAGTTCGGCGAACCGAAGGCGAAGCGGTCCTCGTTGATGATCACGTTCCGGCCCTGGCGGCAGGAGTAGAAGGAGTCACAGGGTGCGCCGAACGTCGGCACCTTCGAGGCCTGCGACAGCCAGACGATCATGTCGCCGCCGCTCGGCACTCTGCGGAAACCAAACCCGGCGCGCGCCCAACCGCGCTGGTCCGCGAGCGTGGCATCGACACTGGCCGCGAACTCCGCGAGGTTGGTACGGACTGCACCCCGCACGGCGTACGAGTACGTCACGACCCGACGCACGGGGTGACGGGGTGGACGCGCCACCGCCCGGCTTCCGCTGCCACCGCTCCCCGACGATCCGCCCGCGCGAGATCCAGTCCGGGCCAATAGCCGCCGACGACGGTGCGCGCGCCGGCGAACGGATGGAGGCCACCGTAGGCATCGACGACCCACCCGCCCCCGGTGTGCGGATCCGCGACCGCGCCACGCGCGAGATCGTGGCCGGCCCACCGCGGCGCGGTACCCGCGTCCGGGGCAGTACCAAAGCGGTGGACGCCACCCCACATATCGACGAGCCACCCCCCGCGCCCGAACGCGTCCGGGATCGCACCCCGAACGACGTCGAAGGGCGGCCAGTACGCGCTCCCCTGCACGGCCGGCGCACCGCCGGTGGGGTGCAGGCCCCCGTAGGCGTCCAGCACCCAACCACCGTCGCCGGACACGGCGACACCACGAGTGAGGTCCTGGCCCGGCGAATAGGCGCTCGCGACCATCGGCGCCGCCCCGCCGAAGGGGTGGAGCGCACCCCACGCGTCGACCACGTACCCGCCCTCGTTCACGACGCCGGCGAATGCGTTGGTCGGCCGATCGGGTGCGACCGGCGCGGCGACCTGAGCCGCCACGAGAGCCACGAAGATCGTGAGGAACCGCCCGACCCGCCCCTCCATTGACGACCCGATCAGGCTCCGAAGACCGCGCGCAGCGCGACCGGGACGGGCCGATCCAGCTGCGCGTAGGTACACGATCCAGGATCGCGGTCGGGGCGCCACCGCTGGAATCGGGCCGTATGACGGAACCGGTCACCCTGCATGTGTTCGTACGCGACCTCGGCAACGAGTTCCACGCGTACCGGCTCCCACGACATGTCCTTGGTCGCGTTCCATCGGTTCCCCGCGCCCGGGCGGCGCTTGCCGTCCGGCTGCGCCGTCGCCACCTCGGCCCAGTCTCCCCACGGGTGGTCGATGAGTGCACCGTCGCGATACGACTCGAGATCCTCGGCGAGCGTGGCGCGCAGCTTGGCCGCGAAGCTCGACGCGACGCCGACGTGGTGCAGTACTCCCATGTCGTCGTACAGGCCGAGGAGTAACGAACCGACGCCGGCACCGTCCTTGTGCCACCGGAAACCCGCGACGACGCAGTCAGCGGTCCGGAGGTGCTTCACCTTGCGCCACCCGCGGTCGCCGGGGACGTACTCACCGTCCACATCTTTGACGACGAGACCGTCCAGCCCCGCGCCCTCGAACTCTTCGAACCAGACGGCCGCGGCCCTGGGATCCCGGGTCCTCGGGGTCAGCAGCGCAGAGGGATTCGCAGTGAACTCCGCCTCCAATCGGGTCCGACGTTCGTCGAAGGGCGCACCGGTGAGATCGACATCGGTCGCCAGGAGATCGAATGCCACGAACGCGGCCGGGGTCTCCGCCGCAAGCCGCTCGATGCGGCTCGCGGCGGGGTGGATCCGCTGCGACAGCTGGTCGAAATCGAGACCGTCACCGGTCATGATCACGATCTCACCGTCGACGACGGCTTGGTCCGGCAGGGCAGCGCGCAACGGGTCCAGGAGTTCCGGGAAGTAGCGCGTCAAGGGCTTCTCGTTGCGAGAGCCGAGTTCGACATCGTCACCGTCACGAAACACGATGCACCGGAAACCGTCCCACTTCGGCTCGTAGCTCCAGTTGTCGCCGACGGGCAGCTCCCGCGCCAGCTTGGCGAGCATGGGCGACACCGGGGGACGGACGGGCAGCGTCACCGGGCGAACGTAGCGCGAGGCTGCGCGTTCCCGCCCGGGAGACCCGGGCGGGAACGGCGCAATCCATGGCGCCTACATGGGCATGGACTCGTAGACCTCGACCGTGCCACCGCTCTCGAGGACGGGGCAGCCCTTGCCCATCTCGGTTGCCGCCGCGAGGTCGCCCGCCTCGATGATCGAGTAGCCGCTGAGCGAGGAGGCCCCGCCGTCGCTGACCTTGCCGCCCGCGCCGATCGTCTGGGCCGGGCCGAACGGCGCGCCGCCGTCGACGACGGCCGCACCGAGTTGGCCGAACCAGCCCATCCAGGCCGCCATCACCTTCTCGCCCTCCTCGGGGGACTCCGGTGCCGATCCGCCGGTGTAGGCCAACACGAACTTCGTCATCTCATGCTCCAAGGGAGGGGGTCGGGATCTAATTCGATAGTTCTCGAAATAGATCCCTGTCAAGCAGTACCCTCGATGCATGGAGATCCAGGCGGTGATGGAAGCGCTCGGATCACCCATTCGGCGCGAGATCGTCTGGCTGCTCTGGGATCGAGAACTCCCGGCCGGCGAGATCGCCGCCGTCTTCGCGGTCACCCCGCCGACGGTGTCCTCACACCTCGCGAGCCTCCGGCGCGCCGGACTGATCTCCATGCGCGCCGATGGGAACTTCCGCCGCTACCGCACGAACCCGGAGGCGCTGCGATCGGTCCAGGCTCTGCTCGCCGACGAAGCCACGAAGTGGATCCCGAATCCGGTGGTCCCGGAACCGGCGGGAGTCCGTCACGCAACCGGCCAGGCGGTCACCGTCGGCATCGACGTCGCGGTGCCTCCGTGGGAAGCGTTCGCAGACTTCAGCGACGCGACCCGTTACTCCCGTTGGCTCGGCGTCCCCGTCACCCTCGAGGACGGCCGGTTCGCCGCCACGATGGAGTGGGGCACCCGGATCCGGGGTCACTACGACATCGTGGACGCGCCGGAGCTGATCGCGTTGCGTTGGGACTTCGCCGAGACCACGGTCCCACTCCCGGGTCAGGAACTCGTCGCGTACATGCGGTTCACACCGAGCGATGCGGGCACCGACATCGAGGTCCTGCAACTCGTCAGCACCGCCGAGCAGGACGAGTACATGCAGCTCGCGTGGGGCTTCGTGCTCGGCCGTTACCTCGCGTGGAGCCGCGGAGAGATCTCAGCCGACGAGCGCGTCGAGGGCGCCGCCGAGCGGTAGCTCGTCGCGCTCCCCCGTCGCCCGGATCTTCCGCTCGATCACGCCGCGCGCGACTCCCTTGGCACCGACGGTGATCTGCACCGGCATGCCGAGCAGGTCCGCGTCGGCGAACTTCACGCCCGGACTGGCGTCGCGGTCGTCGAGCAGCGCGTCCACGCCGCGGGCACGCAGGCCGTCGTAGAGCGCCTCGGCCGCCGCGCGTCACCTCGGCCGCGGCGTCGCCCCGGCCGGGGAGCACGACGATGTGCACCTGGAACGGCGCGACCGCCGCGGGCCAGGTGAGACCGGAGTCGTCGTGGTGTTCCTCGACGATCGCCGAGAGGATCCGGCTGACCCCGATGCCGTAGCAACCCATCTCCATCGGGTGCTCGGCGCCGGCGTCGTCGGTGTAGACCGCGCCGAGCGCGACCGAGTACTTGTCGCCGAGCTGGAACACGTGACCGACCTCGATGCCGCGGTCGATACGCAAGGGGTTGCCACAGGACGGGCACGCGTCGCCGGGTTCGACCAGTGCGATCTCGGCCCAGTCGGTCGGCGTGAAGTCGCGGCCGAGCACCATGTTCTTCGCGTGGTGGTCGGTCTCGTTGGCGCCGCTGACCCAGGCGTGGGGCGCCCGGATCGAGGAGTCCGCGAGCGTCCGGGCCGCGCCGGTGAAACCCGGTCCGATGTAGCCCTTCGGGATCTCGGGGTGCGCCGCGAAGTCCGCGTCGGTGAAGAGCCGCACCGACTTTCCGGGAAACGCCCCGATGACCGCGTACTCGTTGACCTCACGGTTGCCGGGGACGAGGGCGAGCACCAGCTCCCCGTCCACGTCGAAGGCGATGGACTTCATGAGGAGTTCCGCTCCGACGTCGAGGTGTTCGGCGACCGCGTCGATCCCCGGCATGTCGGGGGTGTGCACGGTCTCGCGTGCCGGCGCGTCGGGTGCCGCCTGCTCCGGCGTCGAGCGCCGGGTCGCAGCCTCGGTGTTCGCGGCGTAATCGCACTGTTCGCACCAGACGAACGCGTCCTCGCCGATCGCGGCGACGGCCATGAACTCCTGGCTGGTGTCGCCGCCGATCTCACCGGACTGAGCCTTCACCGATCGGAAGGTGAGCCCGCACCGGGTGAAGACGCGCGAGTACGCGTCGTACATCGCTTCGTAGCTGCGCTGGAGACCGTCGAGATCCGCGTCGAACGAATAGGCGTCCTTCATCAGGAACTCACGGGCGCGCAGCAGGCCGAACCGCGGCCGTAGCTCGTCGCGGTACTTCCAGTTGATCTGGTACAGGTTGACGGGCAGGTCCTTGTAGCTCGAGTACTCCCCCGCCACGAGCGTGGTGACGACCTCCTCGGCGGTCGGCGCCATCGCGTACCAGGCGTCCTTACGGTCCTGGACCCGGAACATCATCGGGCCGTAGGCCTCGTCCCGACCGGACTGTTTCCACAGGTCCAGTGGCTGGGCGATCGGGAAGGGTCACCTCCTGCGCGCCGGCGTCGTCCATCTCCTCGCGCACGATCTGGGCGACGTTGCGCAGCACCCGGTTGCCGAGCGGCAGCCAGGAGTAGATGCCCGGAGGCCACCCGCCGGATCATCCCGGACCGGACCATCAGCTTGTGGCTGGCCACCTCGGCGTCGGATGGATCGTCACGCAACGTGCGCAGGAACAGGGAGGACATCCGCATAGGCGTCGGAGGCTACCTGCGGCACCCCTCGGCCCCGTGCCGGTTGTCGGACGGACTCGAGCGGGCGCCTACTCCTCGATGCGGACGCCGTGTTCGGCGAAGAGCGCGACCGCGTACGGGATGACCTGGTCGGCGGTGATCGTGACGTCGCGCAGCCCGTCCACGCCGCGAACGTCGCGGACATCGGAGGTGCGCAGGTCGAGCCCGCGCGCGGTGCCCTTGGAGAAGTCGGCGTTCCGCAGCGTGACGTTCTGCATCCGGGTGTCGACGAAGGTGGCCTCGTAGGCATCGACACCGACCATCGACGACTCGTCGATCACGACGTGATCGAACCGCGTCATCCGAAAGTTCGCGTCGTCGAGTTTGGCCCGCGTGATTCGGAGGTGCGCGACCTCGGAGCGGGACAGGTCGATTCCGCCCATGCGGCAATCGCGGAACTCGACCCGCCGCAGTTCGGACTCCGAGAGGTCGACGGCCGAGAGGTCACACCGAATCATCGTGACATCGGTGAATGCGGCGCCGCGCAGACTCGCGCCGAGCAGCGTGGCGTCGGTGACGACCACGCGGTGCAGGGTGAGGTCGGTGCGGTCCGCGCCGGACCAGTCGATCCCGTCCAGCGACAGGTCGGCAAGCGCGGCGTCCGTCTCGACCGGCTCGGCCTCCGAGTCGGGCGGCTCGGGAGGGCTGGGCTCGACCAAGGTCACTCGAACTCCGCGGTCAGCTCGATCTCCACCGCGATGTCGAAGGGCAGCTCGGCCATCCCGACGGCGCTCCGGGTATGGCGGCCGGCGTCGCCGAAGATCTCCACCAGCACATCGGAGCAGCCGTCGATCACCGCCGGCATCTGGTTGAACCCCGGCGCCGCATTCACCATCCCGAACACCTTCACGATCCGGCGCACCCGGTCCAGGTCACCCAATTCGGCGCGCACGGTCGCGAGCAACGAGAGCGCCGTCATCCGGGCCGCCGCCCGACCGGCGTCCAGGTCGAGGTCCAGACCGACCTTGCCGGTGACGATCTCCTGCCCGCTGACGGGCCCGTGCCCGCCCACATGGAGAAGATCACCGCTCCGGACGCACCCGAGGTAGTTCGCCGCGGGCGGAAAGACCGGTGGGAGTGCGATCCCCAGCTCGGCCATCCTGGCCTCGACCCGTCCCATGCCACCGACGCTACCCCGCCGTTTCTCCCCGGGAATTGGGCCAAAACCCCGAGAATCCTTGAACGAACAAAAAGCCGAGTGTCACAGTCGGGAAAATTGCCGACCAATTTGCTGGTATTTCGGGGCCGACCTCGGTAGGGTCGCCTCCGTGATCTTCGCCCACGGCGCTCCGAGCATCGCTCAAGGCCGCACCCCCCACGAGGTGTGCGACGAGCTGTGTAGCGCCGCGGGCCCCGGACGCGTCTGACCCGACGACGCCGTCCGCGTTCGCCCGTTCCCTCCCCGACCAGGGCTCGCGGCGTCGCCGCGATGCCCATGCCCCGAAGGACACCCATGGCCATCAATGTCGACGAGCTTCGAGCCCTCCCCCTCGATCCCGACGTCGGTGACGAGATCGACCGCTTCGCGACCGCGATCGACCAGTACCTCGCCGGCGACATCGACGAGGACGTGTTCCGGGTCTTCCGTCTGAACCAGGGCATCTACGGCCAGCGCCAGGGCGGCTTCAACCAGATGGTCCGAGTGAAGATCCCCTACGGCCGGGTCGAGCCCGACCAGCTCGAGATGTTCGCCCACATCGCCGAGACGTACTCGCGGGGCTGGGGTCACCTCACCACCCGCCAGAACGCTCCAGTTCCACTTCGTGCAGCTGCGAGGACACGCCGGAGGTGCTCCGGCTCCTCGCCGCGGTCGGTCTCACCAGCCGCGAGGCCTGCGGCGACACCGTGCGCAACGTCGCCGGCTGCCACCTCGCCGGCGCGTGCCCCTACGAGGTGCTCGACATCAGCCCGTGGGCCGAGGCGACCACGGACCTGTTCCTGCGCAACCCGCTCACCCAGCGCCTGCCCCGCAAGTTCAAGATCAACTTCTCGGGCTGCGCCACCGACTGCGGCCAGGCGATGTTCAACGACATCGGCGTCGTCGCGCGTGAGCCGCCCGCTCCCCGACGGCACCACCGAGCCCGGCTTCCGGGTGTTCATGGCCGGCGGGCTCGGCGCCAACCCACACCCGGCGCAGGCGCTCGAGGAGTTCACCTCCCGCGAGGACCTGCTGCCGACGATCGAGGCCGCGCTGCGGCGTGTCGACCACTACGGCAACCGCGACAACAAGCTCCGGGCCCGCATGAAGTGGCTGGTCGACACCATGGGCATCGACGAGCTGCGCGACCGGATCGTCAAGGAGCGCAAGTTCCTCATCGGGCGTCGGCCACCTATCCCGGCGCGGGCATCCCCGAGCGTCGTGGTGCCGACGGCGACGCACCAGCCGGCATCGGCACCGAGGTCGACCGCCGACCTCGGCTCGCCCGATCGAGTTCTCCGGGCCTCGATCCCTTACGCCAAGTGGGAGCTGGCCAACGTCGTGCGCGGCCGGGCCAACGGCACGGTGAGCGCGTACGCGCACTGCCGCTCGGCGACATCACGACCGGACCAGTTCCGCGGCCTCGCCGACCTCCAGCGCGACTTCGACTGCGAGATCCGCATCACCAACCGGCAGAACTTCGTGCTGCGGGATCTCGACCGAGGACCAGCTACCGGCGCTCTACGAACGGCTCGTCGCCGATCGACATGCACCGCGGCCGGCGCCGAGCTGGCCCGTGACGTGGTCGTCGTGCCCGGGCGCCGACACCTGCAACCTCGCCGTGACCCAGTCCCGCGGTCTCGCGTCCGACATCGACCGGGCACTCGAAGACGGCCGGACTCGCCGAGGTCGGTGGCGTCCGGATCAACATCTCGGGCTGCACGAACTCGTGCGGGCAGCACCACATCGCCGACATCGGCTTCTTCGGGCTTCGAGCGGCGGGCCCACGGCCGGGCCGCGCCCGGCTACCAGATGCTGCTCGGCGGTCGGGTGGGCGACATGGAGATCGAGTTCGGCGAGAAGGCCACCAAGCTGCCGGCCAAGACGGCCTCCGAGGCCGTGGTCCGGGTCGTCGAGCGCTTCGCCGGCGAACGCAGGCGGGTGAGACGTTCCGCGACTGGCTCGACCGCTCCGGCGGTGCCGCCGAGGTCGGCAGGCGACTCAAGCGACCTCGACGTCTTCCCGACTCCGGAGGAGAACCCCGACTTCTACGTCGACTTCGACGAGACCGGTCCGTACGAGAAGCAGGTCGGCGAGAGCGAGTGCGCGACGTGACGTTCGCGACGCCCGTCGACGATCACACCGGCATCCGGCGACCACTGCGGTGCCGAGACCGGGACGAACTCGCCGAGATCAACCGGCGGTCTCGACAGTCGCGCCCTGCGCGACCGCGATCGATCGCGTGGGCCTACGACCGGTTCGGCACCGATCTGGTGCTCGCGGCCTCGTTCCAGGACTGCGTGCTCATCGACCTCGTCTACAAGACGGTGCCCGACGTCGAGGTCGCGTTCCTCGACACCCAGTACCACTTCGCCGAGACGCTCTGGTACGTCGACCAGGTCCGCAGGCCCGGTACGACCTCAACCTGCACGCACTCCGACCCGAGCGCCGAACTCGACGACCTCTGGCTCACCGACCCCGACGCGTGCTGTCGCGGTGCGCAAGGTCGAGCCGCTGCGGCGGGCGCTCGCCGGCAAGGCGGCGTGGATGAGCGGGCTGCGGCGCGACGACGGCCGCGACACGGGCAGCAACACCCTTGGTCGCCTACGACGTTGCGTCGCGGGCCTCGTGAAGGTCAACCCGATCGCGATGTGGTCCGACGCGCGACGTCGGCCGGCTACGTCCGCGACCACGATCTCCCGGTGCACCCGCTCGCCGATCGCGGGCTACGCGTCGATCGGCTGCTGGCCGTGCACCCGGCCCGTCGGCGAAGGTGACGATGCCCGCGCCGGCCGCTGGGCCGGCCTCGACAAGACCGAGTGCGGCCTCCACCTCTGACACCGGCCGTCGGCGCACCCTCTGGGGCACACACGGGCGCGTGTGCGATCGGAATCGCGCGAATCTGCGCGTGGCTTCGTCGGAACGCACCTCTGGCCGGCCGTTGATCAGCGCAGGCGTTCGATGACCGGTGCAAATGATTGGCGGTCCCGCACCGAAAAGTCGGTGATCCCCCACCGCTGCCGGCAGCGGTTCACGTGCTCCGCGATCTCGGCATGGGTCCCGATCGCGAGGAACGGCGTCGCCAACGCATCCTCGATCGTGGGTGTGTAGCCCTGATCGACCACGTACCGGGCGGCACGTTCACGGTCGTCACTGACGACGACCGCCTGGACGAGGACGTGCAGTCGCGGCTCGCGTCCGGCCCGCTGGGCCTCGGAGCGAATGTGGGCCACCGTGCGATCCAACCGCTCCGCCTCCCACCGGGTCTCGTGGTGTTGGCCGTCGGCCAGGGTTCGCCCCACCATCGTCAGGCCGATCACGTCTGCATGAGTCGCCGCGTGGCTGAGCGCCCGCGCCCCGTTCACTCCGACGAGGATTGGCAGCCTCGCTTGCGCAGGCCGCTCGACGATCGCGTCGTCGATGTCGTAATGCGTGCCGTGGAACGTGACCCTGCCCTCGTCGAGGAGCGTGCGGAGGATCTCGACCGCCTCGGCCAGGCGCGCCTTGCGGACCGAGGGCGGGTCAAAGGGGATCCCGAGTGCCGCGTACTCGGGCGCGGAATGGCCCGCGCCGATTCCCAGCGTCACGCGCCCGTTCGAAAGGTGGTCCAGGGCCACGATGTCGCGCGCGAGTTGCACCGGATGCCGGAAGTCGTTGTTCAGGACCAACGGACACAGCTCGATCCGTGTTGTGGCCGAGGCGATCGCGGCGAGGGCGACGATCGGCTGCCACCCGTCGCCGAGATGGTCTCCGAGGTGAACGGCGTCGAAGCCGTCCCGTTCGCCCGCACGCGCCTCCGCGATCAGCTCATCGAACGGCCCACCGCGGAGCTGCAATCCGAAACGCAACGAAGTCACAACGTCAACCTACGACGCCCGCCCAACCGCCGCCGCGAGTCGGTCGGCACCGCGGTCCGACGTTCGGCACTACGGAGTCGCGGCGCTCCCGGCTCGGAACCGGGCCCGGTGCCGGCGCCCGGCGCCGGTTGGCCTCAGGCCCCGACGGGCGGGCGGCGGTCCGCCCAAGGTGCCGCGGCTTCGAGCTGGGAGGCGAGGCGGATGAGGATGTCCTCCCGGCCGAACGGTGCGACGAACTGCACCCCGATCGGCAGTCCGTCGGCACTCGTGCCGAGCGGCAGTGAGATCGCAGGTTGACCGGTCGCGTTGAAGGGCAGCGTGAACGTGATCAGCGAACCGGCATCGAGCAACTGGAGGAACGGATCAGGGGAAGCTGCGTTGATCCGACCGCGCTCGATCGCGGGCTCGGGCACAGTCGGGACCATCAGCACGTCGAAATCCGCGAACCACGCGGCAACGCCGCGCGACCAACTCTGCAACATCTCGAGCGCGCCGAGGTACGCGGTCGCACTCGTCGCGGCCGCCAGGTTGACAAGTTCGCGATTCATCGGCTCCAACTCATCGACCGCAATGGGACGGCCGATGTTCTCGCCCCACCGGTCCACCTCGCGGGCGATCACCGCGCCCCACAGCGAGGGGAGCGCCTGCCCCAACCGGGGATCGTCGAGCGCCGCGACCGCGTCCTGGCCGACGTGATGCCCGAGCGACTCGCACAACCGGGCGGCGGCCTGCACCGCAGCGACGACATCCGGCGCCGACTCGCCCGTGGCGTCACACCGCAGGGTCCGGAACCCGATCCGCAGCGGGCCCGGATCGGCACCGACCTCCTGCGCGTAGGGACGAGACGGCTGCGGGATCTCGTAGGGATCGCCGACGCCCGGCCCACCCGTCGCGTCGAGGATCGCCGCGGTGTCGCGCACGGTCCGCGTGAGCACGTGTTCGTGTGCGGTCGGACCCCACAGCTCGCCGAAGTCCGGGCCGAGCGTCGTACGGCCGCGAGTCGGTTTCAGACCGACGAGTCCGCACCACGACGCCGGGAGCCGGATCGAGCCGCCCATGTCGTTGCCGTGCGCGGCGGGGACCATTCCGGACGCGACCGCCGCGGCTGTGCCCCCGCTGGAGCCCCCCGTCGACCGGCTCGGGTCCCACGGGTTGCAGGACGGTCCGTAGGCGACCGGTTCGGTGGTGACCGTGCTCGCCAACTCCGGTGTGTTGGTACGTCCGAGGGAGATGAACCCGGCACCGTGGTACCGCTCGGCCAGCCAGGTGTCCGACGCCGCCCGCCACCCGAGGTCCTTCAGCACCTGCATCCCGAAGTGGTACGGCTCCCCGGCCTGGTGACACACGGCGTCCTTCACGAGGAACGGCACCCCCCGGAAGGGCCCGTCGGCCCCGCCAACGGCGGCCGCCTGCGTCCGGGCCGCATCGAAGCGCTCATGAATCACGGCGTTGAGATGCGGGTTCAGCAGCTCGATTCGCTCGATCGCGGCGTCGACCAGCTCGGCCGGTGTGACCTCGCGCCTTCGCACCAGGTCGGCCGACCCGACCGCGTCCAACCATGCACCGCTCACGGCAACCATCCTCGGATCGGCGACCTCGATGCAGTCTGGCGCGCCGTCGGCGTTCGTGTCAGGACTGACAGAACACGAAGCACCGGTGTCGACCGATCCGTCGGCGAGGCCGGGAGGGATCGGGCAACGCGCGGAGACCGTCGATCACCGGCTGCACCATCGCCCGGAACCGTTCGCGGTCCAAATCGATCAACACCCCCCACTGTCGGCGTTCCATGCGCTCCACCAGGTCCAAGGGTGACTCGTTCCAGGTCGCGGCTTCGGAGAGGAACTCGGACTCGAGCGAGAATCCATGCTCAGTGGCCAGCGGTACCAATCGATCGGAGATATCGAGCCGGCCACGGATCTCGTCGTGGAGATCGACCATGACCGCGTCAATGTCGTCCGGCTCCAGCTCGCCTCGGGAGGAGATGACGATCAACCGGCCATCGGGACGGAGTACCCGGCCCACCTCGTCGAGGACCGCAGCGGGGTTCCCGACGAGGTGCAGGATCCACGACGCCACGACGGTGCCGACACACCCGGACCGGACCGGGAGCACGGCGACGTCACCGACACCGACCGTCGCGCCGAGCCGTCCGTGCGCGTGGGCCAGCATCGCGGGGGACAGGTCAAGACCGAGGACCGCGCCGCCGAGCCGATCCCGCAGTGGCAGCGCGATCGCCCCCGTGCCGATCCCGATCTCGAACACCGGTGTCCGGTTGCAGAACGGTGCAATCGATGCCGCGAACCGGACGCCCCTCTCCAGCCCGCCCCGAGTGGCGTCGTAGATCGAGGCCACCTTGTCGAATGAGATCGACTCGTCGGTGCTCACGCCTGCCATCATGGCCCGATGCCCGTCCACGAAGTGGCCGAATCCGGTTTCGACCGGGAGGCCTTGAGCTACGAGCGGGCGCGACCGACCTATCCCGACGACCTTGTGGCCTGGTTCGCCGACAATCTCGGCATCCGCCCGGGACGGGATCTCCTGGACCTCGCGGCAGGCACCGGGAAGCTGACCCGGCTCCTCGAACCGCTGGGCTCGCGCCTCGTGGCGTCCGAGCCCGTGGCCGGCATGCAGGACGTGCTCCGGTCGACCAGTCCGGCGGTGCCCGTGGTGGCCTCGACCGCAGAGCTCCTCCCCTTTCGCGATGACTCGTTCGACGCGATCACCGTGGCCCAAGCGTTCCACTGGTTCGATGCTCCCCTCGCGCTGGGCGAAGCCGCACGGGTGTTGCGCCCGGGTGGCCGGCTCGGCCTCGTGTGGAACGCGCGCGATCGCACTGCACCACACGTCGATGCGCTGTGGTCCATCATGGATCGCGTCGAGAAACGGGCGCCGTGGCGCCACCATGAAGAGTGGCGCGATTCCACGTTCACCGAGACGCCGCACTTCGGCCCGCTGCAGGCGGCGACGTTCCACCACGAGCAGCTCATGACCGAGGACGACGTCGTGGACCGGTTCCGGTCGGTGAGTCACGTCGCCGTCCTCGCGCCGAACGAACAGCAAGCGGTACTCGACGAAGTTCGCACCTGCATCCGATCACATCCCGACACGGCCGGGATGTCCACCATCGCCATCCCGTACCGAGTCGACGCGTACTGGTGCGAGCGGTCGCCGGACACCACATGAGCGGTCTCGCGCTGCGTTCCCGTGCCGCGCTGGCCGCCGGCACCGTCGCCGGCTGGGCGTCACCGCGTCACCCGACGCGGCGCGGGGACCCAGGTGAGCGGCCGGGTGATGCTCGGTATCGACTCCAACTTGCTTGCCGCCGTCGTCGGCGAACGACGGGTCGCGATCGTCTCGGCCACGAACGGCAAGACCACCACGACCCGACTGCTCGCGGACGCCCTGCGCGCGTGTGGTCACACCGTGGCGAGCAATCACACCGGCGCCAACATGCCCGCGGGGGTCGCGGCGGCGCTCGGCCGCGACCTGGAGTCCGAACTCGCCATCCTCGAGGTGGACGAGCGTTGGGTGCCCAAGGTGGTGGACCCGCTCCGCGCCGAAGTGCTCGTGCTGGGGAACCTCACGCGTGACCAGCTGGACCGCTTCGGCGAGGTCCGATCCATCGCGGCCCGCTGGCGCGCAGTCTGCGAATCTCACCCTGACCTCGCGATCGTCGCCAACGCGTCGGACCCGCATGTCGTGTGGTCGGTCGCCCCCGCGCGCAACGTCACGTGGGTTGCGCTCGGCGCGCCGTGGCGCGCCGACGCCGCGACGTGTCCCGAGTGCGCGGCCCTGCTCGACTGGCACGTCGAGTCGTTCAGGTGCCCCGAGTGCAACTTCACGCAACCGCCCTCCACCTACCGGCTCACTGACGCGGCGCTCGAGACCCCGACCGGACCGGTTGCGCTCGACCTCCAGCTTCCCGGGTCGTGGAACCGGATGAATGCCGCGCTGGCACTCACCACGGCGATCGCCCACTTCGACGCCGACCCGACCCGCGCCACGATCGGCATACGCGACCTCGCCGTCGTGTCGGGCCGGTTCTCGGAAGTCACGCTCCCGGACGGTCGCACCGCCAAGGTGATCCTGGCCAAGAACCCGGCGGGCTGGACCGAAGTACTGCGCTGGTTGGGCGAGCGCGACTCCGGCGTGGTACTCGCCGTGAATGCCCACGTTGCCGACGGCCGCGACCCTTCGTGGTTGTGGGACGTGCCCTACGAGCTGTTCCGCGGCCGCCGGGTGGTGGCCAGCGGCGAGCGGGCGCTCGACGTCGCGGTACGCCTCGACTACGGCGGGGTCCGGCACACCGTGGTCGACGATCCGGCCGCGGCCGCGGCGAGTCTCCCCGGCGAAGTCCACGTGATCGCGTCCTACACCCAGTTCACGCACCTCACCCGGGGTTCGTGGTGAGCGCGTCGCGTGTACGGGTCGCGCTCGTCTACCCGGAACTGCTCGGCACGTACGGCGACCGTGGCAACGCGGTTGTGCTCGTCGAGCGGTCTCGGCGTCGAGGCATCGACGCCGAGGTGGTCGAGGTGGCGGCCGGCGAGGCGGTGCCCGGTGACGTCGACATCTACGTCTTCGGTGGCGGCGAGGACGACTCCCAGGTCATGGCCGCGGCGGGAATGCGCGCATCGCGCGTCGCGATCGACCGGGCCCGAGACGCCGGGGCTGTGATCTTCGCCGTGTGTGCCGGGTTCCAGCTGCTGGGTTCGAGCTACACCGCAGGGGACGGCGACGTGCTCGACGGACTCGGACTGGTCGACCTCGACACCCGGCCCGGCGAAGGTCGGCTCATCGGCGAATGTGTGGTGGAACCTACTGCCAGCTCCGGACTCCCCGTACTCACCGGATTCGAGAACCACGGCGGACGCACCACCCTCGGACCGGGCGTCACGCCGCTCGGACGGGTCACGGTCGGGCACGGCAACGGCGTCGGCTCGGTCGACGGCGTCCTCGCAGACCGGCTTCTCGGGACGTACCTCCACGGTCCGGTCCTGCCGCGCAACCCGGCGCTCGCCGACCACCTGCTCGCATGGATCGTAGGAGCGGACCGGCTCATTCCCCTCGTCGACCCCACAGTCGACGCCCTGCGCAACGAGCGGCTCCACGAGGCGCGGCTCACCGGCTGGGCCGGCCGTCGTCGCGACTGGCACCTCAACCGCGGATAGATCTCGAACCAGCGACCGGATCGACGGTCAGGCGTCGCCCGCGAGTTCACGGATCCGGTCGATCTTTTCGTTCGCGTGGTTCACGTCGGCGCCCTGGGTCGTGATCAACTCGACCCGGGTCGCTTCAGCTTCGGCCGCGGCACCGGCGTCGGCACCGGCGATGACCGCCTCAATGCCGTCCTCCATGATCTGTTCCGCCGTCGCGACCAGCGCGTCGACCATCTCGGCTTCGGGGACGACCCGAACGACCTGCCCCTTGACGAACAAGTGGCCCTTGCCGCGACCGGCGGCGATGCCGAGGTCCGCTTCCCGAGCCTCGCCCGGCCCGTTGACGACGCAGCCCATGACTGCGACCTGCAACGGGATGTTGCGATCCTCCAGCGCAGCCATGGCGTCGCCCGCCACCTTGATGACATCGACTTCCGCGCGCCCACAGCTCGGGCACGCAATCAGGTCCAACCCCTTGCGCTCGCGCAGTCCGAGCGACTCCAGCAGCGTCCGGCCGGCCCGCGCTTCCTCAACCGGATCGGCGGTCAGGGAGTAACGGATCGTGTCACCGATCCCTTCGGCGAGCAGCGTTGCGATCCCGGCGGTGGACTTCACGAGTCCCGCCGGCGGCGGTCCCGCTTCGGTCACGCCGAGGTGGAGTGGGTAGTCGACCGTCTCGGCGAGCATCCGGTACGCGTCGATCATCAGAGCGACGTTGCTCGCCTTGACCGAGATCTTCACGTCGTCGAAGTCCACCTCGGCGAAGTGGGCGAGTTCGCGTTGGGCCGACGCAACGAGCGCCTCCGGCGTGATCCCGTACTGCTCGGCGATGTCGGGATCGAGACTCCCGGCGTTGACGCCGATACGGATGGGGAGCTCGCGGTCCTTCGCCTCGCGGGCGACGGCCTTGATGTGCTCGGGCTTGCGGATATTCCCGGGATTGAGGCGCAGTCCGTGGACGCCGGCCTCCATCGCGGCCAGCGCCAAGCGGTACTGGAAGTGGATGTCGGCGATGATCGGCACCGGTGACCGGGGCACGATCTGGGCCAGGCCCTCGGCGGCCGCTTCCTCGTTGCAGGTGCAGCGCACGATGTCGCACCCCGCCGCGGCCAGCGCGTATATCTGCGCGAGCGTCCCCTCGACGTCCGCGGTCTTGGTGGTGGTCATGGACTGCACCGAGACGGGCGCGTCACCACCCACGGCGACACTCGGGCCGGGTGGGCGGCCGACGAGCACCTGGCGGGTCGGGCGACGGGACGTGGGCATCAGGCGTCGAGCCTACGTGTGCCGGGCGGCGAACCCCGGCTCCCGAAGGGATCTCCACAGCATCCCCACACGGCATCCGCCCTGCACAACGGGACCTTGGACCCTGGGACGCCGACCCCCTGACAGGCGAGGGTGAGCAGATCGGCAGTCACTGCTATCGGGGGCATCATGGCGGACGCGGGACCGGACGAGATCGAGGGAGCCGTTCCGACCCCCTCGCTGACCGAGCGGACTGACTTCCGCGTCTTCACGGTCACGATGATCGTGCTCACGTTCGCTGCGCTGGTGGCTGCGATCGGCGCGGTCGTCATCGCGGATGACGCGAAGTCCGCGGAAGGGGCGACGGCGAGCACGGACGGGAGCGTTGCCGCGTTCCCCGGTCAGAGCATCGATTTCAACGCCGCCGCGCCCGCTGAGTTCAAGCCGCGTGACCCGACCGCGCCCCCGCCGCCGGAAGGCACCGTCCACGACATCACCATCAGCATCAAGGAGCTCTCCCTCGCGGTCGCACCGGGGATCGAGCAGACGATGTGGACGTTCGACGGCAAGGTTCCGGGCACGACGTACCGGGGCAAGGTCGGCGATACCTTCAACTTCACGATCGTCAACGACGGCGAGGTCACGCACTCCATGGACTTCCACGCCGGCATGGTGTCACCGAGCACCGCAATGGTGGCGATCGACCCGGGCGAGTCCCACCAGTACTCCTTCACCGCCAACCGGGCCGGCATCTTCATGTACCACTGCGGCACGCCGCCGGTACTCCTGCACATCGGAACCGGCATGTACGGCGCAGTGATCATCGACCCACCGGACCTCCCACCGGTCGACCACGAGTACGTCATGGTGCAATCCGAGATCTACACCGGTGACGGCGGCGCGCTCCCGGAGATGGGCAAGCTGACGGCCGAACAGTACGACGCGGTCGTGTTCAACGGCTACGTCAACCAGTACAAGGACAAGCCAATTCGCGTCGAACCCGATCAGCGCGTGAGGGTGTGGGTCATCGACGACGGGCCGTCGCAAATGAGCTCGTTCCACGTGATCGGCACGATCTTCGACACCGTGTACAAGGAAGGCAACTACCTGCTGCAGCCGGGTGATGCGGGCGGCTCCCAAGCCATCGACCTCATGGCCGCGCAGGGTGGTTTCGTGGAGTTCTCGGCGTCGGAGCCCGGCCTCTACGCCTTCGTGACCCACAAGTTCAACGACGCGGCGCGCGGCGCCGTCGGCATCTTCCAGGTCGGAGAGGTGCCCGAGAGCAGCGGCGCCTGACCCAGCCGGCAGTCCGCTACAGGTTCTTGATGTCGAGGTACATCGTCGACAGACCGAACACGAGGATCAGGATCACGACCGCGGCTGCGACCGGCATCAGCTTCTGGTAGTCCACCCGGATCCTCCGACCGCGCAGCTTGGACGCGATGCCTTCGTAGATCGCGACGGCCGCGTGACCACCATCGAGGGGCGGGAGCGGCAACAGGTTGAACAGGGCGACAAAGACGTTGATGGCCGCGAGCAGCCCGAGCAGCACGACCCACTGGCCGTCGACGATGTCGCCGCCGTCGGCGACGATCCCCACCACCGACCGGGGCCGCTCCTCGTCGGAGAATCCGCCCTTCGAGTTCGTCACCGTCTTGCCGTACCGCTCCAGGCCCGAGGCCGAGAAGACCTTGCCGAGCGCACCGACGGTGTCACCGACCCCGCGCCCGAAGGTCCGGAACGTCTCGGGAACTGCCGACGCGAGCGGGACGGGCGTGCTGATGATCTTGCTGGTGATCCCCACCCGCGTCGCCCCATCGATCTTTTCGGGCGTCGCACGCACCGTGACCTCACGGCCATCCCGAATCACGACCACCGTCAGGCGCTCACCCGCGTTCGGGCGGACGGCGGCACCGACCTGGTCCCACTCGTCGATCCGCTGACCGTCGATGGAGACGATCCGGTCGCCAGCCCGAATCCCGGCGGCCGCGGCCGGCGAGTCCGTCGAGACCTGTCCGACCGTCGTCGAGGCACGCGAAGGACCTTCGAAGACGAGGATGCCGAAGATCAAGACCAGCGCGATGAGCAGGTTGACGATGATCCCCGCCAGCACGGTGATGAGTCGCTTGCCGGTGGTGGCCTGGCGATACGTCCGGGGCTCGTCTTCGGGGTCCACTTCCTCGAGATTGGTCATCCCGACGATGCGGACATAGCCGCCTGCGGGAATCGCCTTGACGCCGTACTCGGTCTCACCTCGTCGGAACGACCAGATCCGGGGACCGAACCCGAGGAAGAACTCGGTGACCTTCATCCCCGAACGCTTCGCCGCGATGTAGTGGCCCCATTCGTGGAGCATGATCGTGAAGACCAGACCGACGATGATCGCCACCGTGACCGCGATCGACGGGCGCACCACAACGAGCGCGACCAGCGCGACGACCACGAGGGTGATCCCGACTACCGCCTTGCGGGTCTCGACCGGCGGGGCGTCCTCGAGCGGGTCCTTCACATCACGTCCTTCACGTCGGGTCTTTCACGTCGGCTGGGTCAGCGCCCGCCATGTTGCTCGACGGCAGCCCGCGCGGGCGCGCGCGCTTCGGTCTGCCTCCAGAACGTCTCCCACCTCATCGACGTTCCCGGTCCCGGCCTGGAGCACCCGGTCGACCACTGCGGCGATCGACAACCAGTCGATGCGACCGGCCAGAAATGCCTCCACGGCAACCTCGTTGGCGCCTGACAGCGTTGCGGGGGCGCCGCCGCCCGCTCGTCCGGCCTCGTACGCGAGCCGGAGGCAGGGAAAGGCCGCCAGATCCGGAGTCTCGAACGTGAGCGTGCCCAGGGTGGACCAATCCACGGGCCCGAACGCCTGATCCAGCCGTCCGGGCGCCGCCAGGGCGAGTCCGATCGGCAATCGCATATCCGGCATCGAGAGCTGGGCGATCGTCGCCCCGTCGCGATAGGTGACCATCCCGTGGATCACTGACTGCGGATGCACCACGACCTCGATCTGGTCGTAGCCGACGCCGAACAGCTCGTGGGCCTCGATGACCTCGAGGCCCTTGTTCATCAGTGTCGAGGAGTCGATCGTGATCTTCGGTCCCATGCTCCACGTGGGGTGCGCGAGCGCTTCGTCCACCGAGACGTGTTCCAGGGCAGCGCGGGTCCAGCCTCGGAACGGTCCCCCGCTCGCGGTGAGCACGATCGACGCGACCTCCTCGGCGGTGCCGCTCCTCAGCGCCTGGTAGACGGCCGAATGCTCGGAGTCGACGGGGACGATCTCGCCGCCGCCCTCGGCACGCGCCCGGTTCACGACGGGGCCGCCGGCGATCAAGGATTCCTTGTTGGCCAGCCCGAGCCGCTTGCCGGCCCGGAGTGCCGCGATCGTGGCCGGGAGACCCGCGAACCCGACGACACCGTTGAGAACGACGTCGGCGTCAGCGAGCGCAGCCAGTTCGGCCAACCGGTCCGGTGCATCGGCGACGACCAGCGCGCGGTCGGATGGAACGCCGAACTCACTCGCTTGCTCCGCGAGGAGCGTGGCGTTGCGGCCAGCCGCAAGGGCGACGACCTCGTACTCGTCTCGGTGGGAGCGGATGACGTCGAGCGCCTGCGTCCCGACCGAGCCGGTGGAACCGAGCAGCGCGACCCGCCGCGGAGAACTCAACCGATCTTCAGCGCCCGGGTGAGGAAGTACACCGCGGGGAGGCAGAACAGGATCGCGTCGAACCGGTCGAGTACGCCGCCGTGGCCCGGGAGCAAAGCACCGAAGTCCTTGATGCCCAGGTCACGCTTGAGCATCGACTCGGCGAGATCTCCCAGTGGCGCCATGACCGCCACGGTCAGACCGAGCGCGAAGGCGTGCCCGAGACCTCCCCACGGGTGGATCAGCTTCACGATCACGACCGCCGCGATGATCGAACCGGCCATACCGCCGATGAGTCCCTCCACCGTCTTGTTCGGCGAGATGTGCGGCGCGAGCCGCGATTTCCCGAACTGGGAGCCGACGAAGAACCCACACACGTCGTAGGCGATCACGGGAATCGCGACGCCGAGAATGAGGCCGACCCCGTTGTCCGAAAGGAGGAGGAGACCGGCGAACGCGCCCAAGCCACCGATATACGCAAAGCCCCCGATCGTGACCGCGACATTGACCATCGGGCGCGTGTGCACGACCTCGAAGACAAACCACAACAGCGTGAACACGGTCACCATCGCGAACACGAACGGGAAGGCGAACTCCCCGCGGTTGTACGCCAACGGCACAATGGTGATCGCCCCGAGGAGTCCGATGATGGCAGCGGGGCGGAAGCCGCGCTGGTGGAGTGCCTGATACAGCTCGAAGGTGCAGACCCCGACGATTGCCGTGGCCAGCACGACCGTCGCGGCACGGCCGGCCGACAGACAGACCAAGGCCAGCGCGGCGATCCCGACCCCGGTGACGACGCGAACCATCGTCTCGTTGCGGTCCCCGCCGAGGTCGAAGTCGTCACCGGACTTCGGCGGCTCCGGGTGGGCCGGACGCGGCCGACTCGGACGGGGGCGCACCCGGCGGGCGGCCACCGCCTGATCGAACGCGGAATCGTCGTCCTCGGGCACTGCCCCGGCCCGAACCACGGTGGCGGGCTCCTCGTCCGCCGCGTCGCCGAGGGAAGCGAGCGTCTCGAGATCGTCATCGCTCCAACCGCCGACGTCGCTGCGATAGCGAGGACCGGCGACCAGGTCTTCGTCGGAGAGATCGTCATCGAGTTCGCTGCGGATCACCGGGACCTCGCCCGTGGCCGGCTCGCTCCAATGCGGAAGCCCGACTGGAGGGGACAGCGGCTCGTCCACCGCGCCGACCTCCGCCTCGCTCTCGGCGGCATCGTCGAGTTCGACGAGCTGGGCGAACACGTCGTCATCGATCGCGGACCCGTCGTCGGACGAGTCGTCGAACGCGGCACCGATCTCATCGACCACTGCCGGGTGCTCCGCGGTCGGCTCGTCACCGAGCTCACTCGCGGCCGCCGCCGAGCTGCGATCCGGACGCCGATCGGGTTCCGCTCCGGCATCGGCCTGGCCGGGATCGCCGGCCTGATCGACCTCACCGTCGTCGAGCGGGCGGCCGACGGCACCCGCGTCGAGGACGGCCTTGGCCTCCTCGGCGCCGATGATCCGGACGCCTTCGCCGCGCGTCGGCAGCGGCTCAGCCGCCATTCCGGGCAGGTTTTCTGTGTCTTCGTCGTGACGGTCGGTCACCGATCTCCCCCTGTGGGCGCCCGAAGCACTCCGCGCACCCTAGACCCGCCGGGACAGTGTGCCCCGGTTCACCTGCCCCTCAGACCTCGAGAAGCTCCTGCTCCTTGTGACCGAGGAGTTCGTCGACCTCGGCCACCACCTCGTGGGTGGACTTCTCCAGGCCCTTCTCGATCCGCTCCAGCTCGTCGCGGGAGAGATCACCGTCCTTTTCCAGCGCCTCGAGCTCCTGGCGGGCGTGACGTCGCACGTTCCGAATGGCGACGCGGCCATCCTCCGCCTGGTGCTTGACCACCTTGACCAGTTCCTTACGGCGTTCTTCGGTGAGCGCGGGGAAGGTCAGGCGCACGACGGAGCCGTCGTTGCTCGGGTTGATACCCAGGTCCGATTGCTGAATCGCTTTCTCAATCGAACCAATTGCACCTTTGTCATACGGCTGGACGACCAGCACCCGCGGCTCGGGCACGCTGAACCCTGCGAGCTGCTGGAGCGGCACGTCCGAGCCGTAGTAGTCGATGATCATCTTCTCGACGATCGCCGGGGTGGCCCGACCGGTCCGAACCCGACCGAACTCGTCACGCAGGTGTTCGACGGCCTTGGCCATCTTCTCCTCGCAGCCGGCGATGATCTCCTCGGGGGTGGCCATTGTCAGCCCTCCTTGCTGCTCACGAGCGTCCCGATGCGCTCACCGCTCAGCGCCCGCCGAATGTTGCCGGGCTCGGTGACATCGAAGACGATGATGGGCAGCTCGTTGTCCATACAGAATGTGATCGCGGTCGAGTCCATCACCTTCAGCCCGCGATTCATCACCTCGAAGTGGGTGACCTCGTCGAGCTTGACCGCAGCGGGATCCAGACGGGGGTCGGCGCTGTACACGCCGTCGACGCCGGAGTGCGTGCCCTTCAGCACCGCTGCTGCGCCAACCTCGGCGGCTCGAAGCGCCGCGGTGGTGTCAGTCGTGAAATAGGGGTTTCCCGTTCCCGCCGCGAAGATGACGATGCGGTCCTTCTCGAGGTGGCGGATGGCCCGGAGCGGAATGTAGGGCTCCGCGATCTTGTCCATGGTGATCGCGGTCTGGACCCGCGTGACCTGTCCGACGCTTTCGAGGGCATCCTGGAGACCCAGCGCGTTGATCACCGTCGCGAGCATGCCCATGTAGTCGGCGCGAGCGCGGTCCATCCCACGCGTGCGGCCGGCCAGCCCCCGGAAGATGTTGCCGCCACCGACCACGACGGCGATCTGGAGATCCAGCTCGGCTCGCGCGGCCGCGATCTCCGCCGCAATGCGAGCGACGACGGCCGCATCGATTCCGAACCCGGTGGGTTCGGCAAACGATTCACCGGAGAGCTTCAGCAACACCCGGCGGTACGGGCTCGCTGCCATGGATCAGTCCTCGCCGACCTTGATCCGTGCGAAGCGCCGCACCACGGCACCGCCGCCGAGCCCGTCGACCAGCTTGCTGATCGTCGTCTTGGGTTCCTTCACGAACCCTTGCTCGAGGAGGCAGTAGTCCTTGTAGAAGCCGTTGAGGCGGCCCGTCACGATCTTCTCGATCGCGTTTTCGGGCTTGCCCTCGTTGCGGGTCAGCTCGGTGAGCAGTTCCCGCTCCTTGTCGAGCGCGTCGGCCGGAACGTCGTCCTTGCTGACGAAGCGGGGCGCCGCGCTGGCGATGTGGAGTGCGATGTCATGGGCGACCGCCTGCGCATCCGCGCTCGCCGGGTCCACGCCGCCGAGCTCGACCAGCACGCCGATGGTGCCTCGGTCGTTCTGCACGTGTTTGTAGACGTCGAGGATTCCATCCTCGCTCTCGTACCGGGCGAGTCGGCCGAGCTCGATCCGCTCACCGAGCTTGGCGCCGAGCTGAGTGATCGCCTCGCCGACCGTCGAGCCCTCGAAGGCCTGGGCCGCGACATCCGAGTCACCCTGCGCCGCGACCTGCGCCGCGAGCGAGGCAACGAAGTTCTTGAAGTCCGCACCCTTGGCGACGAAGTCGGTTTCGCAGTTGAGTTCGACGACCGCGGCGACGCCGGCCTGCGACACGACCTCGACCGCACCCTGATCCGCGGCTCGACCCTCGCGCTTGGCCGCGCCGGCAAGGCCCTTCTTGCGCAACCAGTCCTTCGCGGCCTCGATGTCGCCGTCCGACTCGGCCAGCGCCTTCTTACAGTCCATCATCCCCGCGCCGGTGAGCTTCCGGAGAGTCGCGACGTCCTTCGCACTGATGTCCGCCATTACTTGTCGCCCTCCGTCTCTTCCGCCTCCGCTGGCGCGGCGGCCTCGGGAGTTGCTTCGGTGCTGACTGCTGCCTCCGGAGCGGCCGCGTCAGCTTCGGGTGCGTTGGCGGCTTCCTCGGCCTTCTTGGCCTTGGACTCCGCGAGGCGCTGCTCACGCGCGGCCTGCTGGGCGGCGGCCTCGTTGCGAGCCTGGGCCTGGGCATCGGCCTTGGCCTTCTCTTCCTCGGGCGTCAGCTGCTTCGCGGCGGGTTCCGCCTTGGTCCCCGGACGCGCACCGTGCTTCTGGGCGAGGTGACGTCCCTCGTCGACGGCATCCGCGATGACCCGGCACAGCAGGTTCGCGGAACGCATCGCGTCGTCGTTGCCGGGAATGACGTACTGGATGATGTCGGGGTCGCAGTTGGTGTCCACGATCGCCACCACCGGGATACCGAGCCGGTTGGCTTCGGTCACCGCGATGTGTTCTTCCTTCGTGTCGATCACGAAGATCGCGCTCGGAAGCTTGTCCAGGTTGCGGATACCGCCGAGGTTGCGATCGAGTTTGGCGACCTCACGCTTGACCTTGAGGCCCTCCTTCTTGATCATCTGCTCGGTCTCGCCCGTCGCGACCTGGCGCTCCATCTCGCGGAGCTTCGCGACACGGGCATGCACCGTCTGGAAGTTGGTGAGCATGCCGCCCAGCCAGCGGTAGTTCACGTACGGCATACCGCAGCGCTGCGCCATCGACTGGATGGGCTCGTGGGCCTGCTTCTTGGTCCCGACGAACAGGACGGTGCCGCCGTCGGCGACCGTGCCGCGCACGAATCGGTAGGCAGTGTCGATCCGTTCCAGCGTCTGCTGGAGGTCGACGATGTAGATGCCGTTGCGTTCGCCGAAGATGAAACGACGCATCTTCGGGTTCCAACGACGCGTCTGGTGGCCGAAGTGCACGCCGGCCTCCAGCAGCTGTTTCATGGTGACGACAGCCACGCGAGGTGTCCTTTCCTATGGTTTTGGTCCTCCGCCCGTGCGAACGCCTCCGGATTGCCGGGAGCGACCATTGGATGCCGGGCGTGTGAGATCCCGCTACCGAGGCGGCGGGTCGGGCGAGAGTGTAGTCCGAGGCCCTTCCCGGCTCCCGAGCCCAAGGTGGTCGGTGCCACCCCGAAGGACTAGGGAACGGCCGGTTTGCCCACGGTTCGCCGGGCGACCGCGGCGAACGTCAGCTCGACCCGCCGGATCACGACTGGCTCGACCGCGCCCCGCACGGAGTCAGCCCACCCCACGCACGGTGAGGCCCGGCGCTCGAGGTGACGACGGACGACCCTCATCGCGAGGGGATCCGACGGGAGAGCCGAGTGGTCGTTCAGGCCCCGGGGATTGACCGTCGTGTGTTCGGAGCCCGGCGTCCCGGCGACCGGGTCCGGGACCACGACATCGTCCGCGCCGCCGACGGTGAACACGTTCATCTGGTCGGGGAAGTCGCGGGCCCAGAGTCGGGCCATGAGGTCCGATCCCGCGGCCAGCTGGCGCACCGACGTCGCGTCCCCGGGTCGGGACCGCGCCCCCGGCGACGGTCTCCGCCGCGCGCATCGCGGCCCGGCCGGCCGGCGTTGTCCGCACTGCGGCCGCAATGGTCGCGAGCGGCGCGCCGCCGTGGGGCGAGGCCAGAGTGACCGCATTGCCCAGCGGCGGCAGGGTCGGGTCCTCGGGCCGGTAGACGAGTTGCAGGAAGGCGTCGACGACGATCCCGCCCTGCGAGTGGGCGATCAGGTCCACCTCGCGGTGCGGATGGGCCAACGTGAAGTTTCGGAGTTGGTCGCGCAGTCGGTACGCCGCCACGAGCAGATCACCCCAGGTGTCGGGCGCCTCGTAGCTCGCGCGGTCGGCGCGGTAGCTGTACCAACCGACCTCGTCGGCGCCGTACCCGAGCGCACCGGTGTCGAGGCCGAAGGTTGCTCCGGTCGCGGGGTCGGTGCCGCTGTTGATCCCGCCCACGGCGAAGAGGAGATGGCCCGAACCCGGGCCCCCGGGTTCCATCGGGTCCTCGTCGGAGCACTCCTGGTGCGCCTGGAGCGCCGCCGCGAGCCGAACGCCAATGGCGCGTAGGTCCTCGAGGCTCGCGCCGGCCAGGGTGTGGTCACGGATGAGGGACCAGACGCGCGTCGACCCTCCGACAACGAGGCCGGCCTCGGCCCCGAGAGCCGCGCTGACCATGTTCTGGCCTCGTTCGAACCAGCTCGGCTCGGGTTCACCGACTCCAGGGATCCCTCTCGGGAGGTGCAGCACGCGTCCGCCAGGTCACGGGCCTCCATCCCCGGTGTGATGTAGCCGGTGTCCTCGGGCTGCCGACGGACCGGCGCGAGTCGCACGAGGTCGGCGAGATCCACCGGCACGAAGAGCCCCATCGGATCCACATAGCGGTCGCCGACGCGCAGCGAGAGGTGCACCACCCCGCGGCGTGATCCGGTCCGGTCCCCCCGGCGGTGCCGATGACCTGCCCGCGGCTGACGGCTTGACCGGTGCGCACCCCGACCGTCGCGAGGAACGAGAGGGTCGTGCGCAGTCCCCCGCCGTGGTCGACGGTGACGTGCAGGGTGCCGGCCACCGATCCGGCGAACGTGACCTGACCCGCGCCGACCGCCAATACCGGCGTGCCGGGCGCGGCCACCAGGTCCGCGCCGCGGTGACCGGGGCCATAGCGCGAGACCGGTGCGACGAACGGTGCCGCAACCCGGCCCGGCACCGGTCGAGACCAGGTGCCGATCCCGGAGTTCGGCCCGTCGGCTGCCGCGGGGACGGTGAGCAGGGTGACGGCGATGCACGCGGCGAGCGCGCAGAGGAACAGACGGAACGTGCGGGACTCCATCGGAGCAGACGCCTCCCGGGCGCGACGGGGCTGCGGGAGGGAAGTGCTGGAGGAAGCTCGACGACCGTACCGGCTCGTGTCGCGTCGATCAAGGATGCCGAGGGCGCGCCGCACTCCTCACTTGTGATTGCTCACCCTCGGTCGCAGTGGTTCGTCATGAAGACGAGGTCGGCGCCCATGCCTGACCCTCGCGCCCCGCCCTTCGTCGGCAGGCGTTGGCCCTACATGGGGCGGTCAACGCGCCATTGAACGGCTGGTGGGTTTCGGTGAGGCGCGGGTCGGTGAGCTGCCGGCTCAGCCGCCGGGCGGCTCGGTCAGCCGGCCGCGGAGCTGCAGGATCGCCTTGGTGTGGATCTGACACACCCGGCTCTCGGTGACGCCGAGCACGGCGCCGATCTCCGCCAGCGTGAGCGCTTCGTAGTAGTAGAGCGTGAGCACGAGGCGCTCGCGGTCGGGCATGCGGTTGATCGCGTCGGCGAGGAGGTGCTTCATCTCGTCGACTTCGAACGCCTCGACCGGGTCGTTCACCTTGTCTGCGATGGTGTCGCCGACCGTGGTCGACCCGCCGCCCTTCTCGCCGGTGTTGACCAGCTCGTCGAGCGCGACGATGCCGACGAAACTGATCTGGGACAGCGTCTGGGCCAGCTCGGCCTTCGGTGACCCCCAGCTCGGTGGCCATCTCGGTGTCGTCCGGCGAGCGCTTCAGCTCGTTCTCGAGCTTCGAGTAGGCCCGCTCGATCGTGCGGGCCTTCGAACGGATCGAACGCGGCACCCAGTCGATCGAACGCAGCTCGTCGATGATCGCGCCCTTGATCCGGCTGATCGCGTAGGTCTCGAACTTGAAGCCGCGTTCAGGGTCGAACTTGTCGATCGCGTCGATGAGTCCGAAGATCCCGTAGGAGACGAGATCGGACTGTTCGATGTTCTGGGGTAGCCCCGCGGCGACCCGCCCGGCGACGAACTTGACCAGCGGCGAGTAGTGCAGGATCAGGCGCTCCCTGGCGTCGCCGTCGGGGGCCGTCTGATATTGCGCCCACAGCTCGGCCAGGGCTTCGGCGTCGTCGGTCTTGGTGGTCGCGGGATCAGGCACGTGGATGCGTCGATTCGTAGACCGCCCGGAGGCGCTCGCTGGTGAGGTGGGTGTAGATCTGGGTGGTTGCGAGGTCGGCGTGACCGAGCAGCTCTTGCACGATGCGGAGGTCGGCTCCGCCTTCGAACAGGTGCGTAGCGTAGGCGTGCCGGAGGGCGTGCGGGTGCAGGGTCCGCCCATCGGCCAATGGATGGCGTTCCACGATGCGGTGGGCGTCGCGGGGTCCGAGGCGGCGTCCGAGCCGGTTCAGGAAGACCGCACGCGCCGGAGAGGCCTCTCGGGCCAGGGCCGGGCGGCCCTCGCGGAGCCACTGTTCCACCGATTCGGCGGCCGGATCGCCAAGGGGCAACCGGCGGACCTTCTGGCCTTTCCCGAGCACGGTGATGGTGCCCCGGCCGAGGTCCAGGTCGTCACGATCGAGCCCGCACAGCTCTGAAACGCGCACGCCGGTGCCGTACAGGATCTCCAGGACGGCGAGGTCGCGCAACGCGATCGAGTGGGCAATCGGGTCCACGGGATGCTCGCCGGCTTCTCCCGCTGCTTCCGCGGTCGCCCGGTCGAGCACCGCGACGGCCTCGGCACTTCTCGGCACGCGCGGCAATCGGTTGGGCCCCCGGGGAGATCGCAGGGTTCGGCTCGGGTCCGCGGGCAGGACGCCGCGGCGGGTGAGGTACTTGAGGAACGAACGCAGTGACGCGGCTTTGCGCGCGATCGTCGGCTTGGCCAGACCCCTGGTGGCGAGGAATGCGAGGTAGCGGCGAAGCGTCTGATGATCGAGGCGCTCCGGCGTCGGGCAGCCGCCGCGCTCCGCCCACGCCACGAACTGACGGACGTCGCGCTCGTAGGCGACGACGGTGAGTCGACTCGCCGACGTCAGCGAGTTCACGTAGCCGTCGACATCCCAGGACATCCCATCGACGCTACCGGCCCCGGCCCGCGTCCCCGTCGACCCTTGTCGACCAGGCGCGTGTCACACCCTCCCGGTACCGTTCGGACACCGTCGAGGTCGCCGCGGTCACGGCCCTCTCTTTCACCCGTGATGCAGAGAGGGAGTGACCGTGCTCGCCACCGTGCGCAGTGCAACGTTGTCCGGGGTCGACGGGTGGCCCGTCGACGTGGAGGTCCACGTTTCCAACGGCCTTCCTGGTTACACGGTGGTCGGACTCCCCGACACCGCCGGCCGTGAATCTCGAGAGCGGGTCCGCGCCGCGCTGATCTCGAGCGGCGCGACCTGGCCCCAGCAACGCATCACCGTCAACCTGTCCCCCGCGACGGTCCGCAAGGCCGGTGCGGGCCTCGAACTCGCGATCGCCCTCGGGCTCCTCAACGCGCAGGACCTCCTGCCGGACGGATGCCTCGAAGGGGTCGGGGTCCTCGGCGAACTTGGTCTCGACGGCTCGATTCGATCCGTGCCCGGCGCACTCGTCCTCGCCGACGCGCTCGAACGGCAGGGCGTCAACACCGTCATCGCACCAACCGCGAACGTGCACGAAGTCGCACTCGTCCCCGGGCTGAAAGTGCGCAGCGCCCCCACCCTGGGTGAGCTCCGAGACTGCCTCGCCGGCCTCGAACCCTGGTCCGACCCCGACCCGCCATCCGAGCCATACGAGGACGGCGACGGCGATCCGGTCGACTTGCGCGAGGTCCGCGGGCTCGCGACCGCTCGACTCGCGCTGGAGATCGCGGCTGCGGGCGGTCATCACCTCCTGCTCGCCGGTCCGCCGGGCTGCGGCAAGACGATGCTCGCTCGGCGGCTCCCCACGATCCTGCCGCCACTGGAGACCGACGAAGCCGTCGAAGTCACCCGCATCGCCTCGGCGGCCGGCGACGCGCCACCCACGCGGCTCGCCACGGATCGGCCGTTCCGTGCCCCCCACCACACGATCACCACCCCCGCACTCGTCGGCGGGGGTTCCGCCGCGACCCCGCCCGGGCGAAGTCACCCTCGCCCACCGCGGCGCGCTGTTCCTGGACGAGTTGGGCGAGTTCCCGCCGACCGCGCTCGATGCGTTGCGCCAACCCCTGGAAGAAGGGTCGGTCCGCATTGCCCGCCAGGCGGCGAGCTTGCGCTTCCCCGCGTCGTTCCTGCTGATCGCCGCGACCAACCCGTGTCCGTGCGGGCGGGTGCCGGCTGAGTGTCAATGCAGCCCGATGCAACGCACCCGCTACACCCGCCGGCTCTCCTCGCCGCTTCTGGACCGCTTCGATCTCCGGCTGCGGATCACCAGCCCGGCCGCGCATGACCCGCCCGGCGAGGACTCCGCCACGGTCGCCTTGCGGGTGCGGGCTGCGGCGGAACGCCAGCGGAAACGATTCCGCCACACCCGCCGCCGGTGGAATCGCGACATCCCCGCCTCACGGCTCCAGGCCGAGGCGGCGATGTCCGACGAGGCCGTCGACGCATGGCACCTCGTCATGGAGACCGGGTTGCTCACGGGCCGGGGCGCGGCGCGGGTCCGACGGGTGGCCCGGACCATCGCAGATCTCGCCGATCACGCCGTGATCAACGACGAACACATCGTGCTCGCAGCCAGCCTCCGCCAGGACGTGCCGTGAGCCCCGACGCCCGGCAGGCCGCGGCCGCCGCGCTCGTGGCGTTGCCGCACATGGGACCGGCCACGTTGCGGGCCTTGCTGGGCGCGTGGCCGGACCCGATCGACGCCGCGGCCGCGATTCGTTCCGAACTCGCGGCCGAGGTCCTACGCGGCACCCGACGCAACGCCGACGACCTCGTACACGGGTGGAGCACACGCATCGACACGGACGGCGCCGCGCGGGCACTCGAGTGGCATCGAGCGCGTGCGCACGTGGCCGGGGACACCGACCACCCGGTCGACGTGGGGCTGCCCGATCACCCCGCGGTCCTGTTCGCCACCGGTGGCCGACCCGATGCCCTCGCGCGACCCCGGGTCGCCGTGGTCGGGACCCGCGCCGCGACGCCCCACGGTCTCGACGATGCGCGCGAGCTCGGCGCTGTGCTGGCACACGCGGGAGTCACGGTGGTGAGCGGACTCGCCATCGGCATCGACGCAGCCGCGCACGAGGGCGCGCTCGAAGCCGGGGGGACTGTGGTCGGTGTCCTCGGCACCGGTGCAGACGTCGTCTACCCGCGCCGCCACGGTGCGCTGCACGCCCGTGTCCGCGATCACGGCCGCCTCCTGAGCGAGTTCTGGTTCGGCATCGGGCCCCATCCGTCACGATTCCCGATCCGGAACCGAATCATCGCCGCGCTCGCGGATGTGGTCGTCGTGGTGGAGGCCACCGAGAAAGGCGGCGCGCGCATCACCGCCGACCGCGCCCTCGAATACGGCCGGGAGCTGTGTGTCTACCCCGGCTCCCGGCGCAACCCGTCGGCCCGGGGATCCAACGAGCTGCTCCGGACCGCCCACGTCGTCGTCGAACCCGATGACGTGCTCAGCGTCCTCGGGTTGACGCCTGGCGACCGGCGCCGGCCCACCGGACCGACCCCGACGGCGACCAGCGAAGAAGCCGCGGTCCTGCGGGCGCTCGGCGGCGAACCCGCAACCGTGGACGACCTCACGAGTCGGACGGGCTTCGCACCCGGGCCCGTCGCGGTCGCAGTGGCGGGGCTCCTGCGCTCCGGTGCCCTCCGGCGGGCCCATGGGGTCCTCTGGCCCGTCTGACCCGTCCGGTCAAGTCCTGACGCCCACCCGCCGAAAACCCCGAGGTGAAACTGCAACGGTGTCCATACGACGGGACGCCCCTGGATGTGGATGTCTATTCCGGCGGTTCGTACCTGCTCGCCTGCACGTCATGCGGGGCCGAGTGGGAGGCGCACAACGCACTGGTGCGTCGCACGGCCGAACCGGATTGGGAGCGAGCACGCTCCGCCCGAGCCGCGCGGGCCAACAGCATTCGCATGCAGCCGTCATCCCTGCCGCACTGATCGACCCTGTCGGCATCGTCCGCCGGAGGGTTCGTTCGACGCGCCTACGGTGAGGCAATGGGAATGAACCCGTTTCGGGGCCGCGTCAGCCATCGGGGGGACCTGCTCTTCGTGATTGCCGGTGTTTCCGTCGCGTTCGTGCTGGTGGCCTGGGCATTCTTCGGGTGAGTGACGACGTCAGCGTCCGGCACATGCAGCCGTACGAGGCGGTCAAGGCCTATCGGTGCCCGGGCTGTGATCATGAGATCCGTCCCGGCGAGGGCCACAAGGTGGTCATCCCGAACGCGGAGCCGGCCGAGCGACGGCACTGGCATACGGGTTGTTGGCACCGAGAGGAAAAGCGGCGCGCTCGCTGATTCGCTAGAACGCGGCTTCGTACACCTGGACGGTCGGCGAACCGTCGCGCGGCACCAGGATGGACACGACATCGAAGCGCAGGCTGGGGGCGCGGCGATCGTGCTCGGCCAGCCATCTCGCCGAGAGCCGACGGATCCGCATCTGCTTGTCGCGCGTGACTGCCTCCGCGCCGATGCCGAACGCGTCGGACGACCGGGTTTTGACCTCGCTGAACACCACCGCTCCGTGACCTTCGAGCACGAGGTCCAGCTCGCCATCACGACAGCGCCAGTTGCGGTCGAGTACTGCATACCCGCGTGCCTCGTACCAGTCGGCCGCGATTGCTTCGCCCCGCGCGCCGAGCGCGCGCCGATTCACAGGTCTTTGCCCGCGAGTTCCTCGACGTTGACGTCCTTGAACGTCACCACGCGGACGTTGGCCACGAACCGAGCCGGGCGGTACATGTCCCAAACCCAGGCATCGGACAGCTCGAGCTCGAAGTACACCGCGCCGTGATCCGCTCGGACCTCCATCTTCACGGAGTTCGTGAGATAGAAGCGCCGCTCGGTCTCGACCACGTAGGAGAACATCGGGAGCACGTCCCGGTATTCGCGGTAGAGCTGGAGCTCGATCTCGGTCTCGTAGCGCTCGAGATCCTCGGCACTCATGACGGCCAGTGTAGAGGCGCGCCGGGCGAGATCAGACCCGCTTCTCCTTGATCTTGGCGGCCTTCCCGATCCGGTCGCGCAGGTAGTAGAGCTTCGCCCGCCGGACATCGCCGCGGATGACGACCTCGATGGCTCGACGATCGGCGAATGCACCGGGAACGTCCGCTCGACACCGACGCCGAAGCTCACCTTGCGCACGGTGAAGGTCTCGCTGAGTCCCGAACCCCGTCGGGAGATGACGACCCCCTGGAACAGCTGGACCCGTTGGCGGTTGCCTTCGACGACGCGAACGTGCACCTTCAAGGTGTCGCCGGGGCCGAAGTCGGGGATGTCGTCACGCAGCGAGGCGCGGTCGACGAGATCAGTGGGGTTCATGGCGCGGCAGTGTCCTTCGGGCAGATCCGTGGAAGCGGTCGGTGATGCTAGCCCGGCGAGCCCTGATTCCGGAACTCGTCGGGATCGAGGTCGAACTCAGCCATCAACGCCCGGTCCGATTCGGACAGATCGCCAGCGATCAGGTCCGACCGCCGGGCCAGGGTCCGGGCGACCGCCGTGGCCCGCCGCCACCGCGCGATTCGGGCGTGATCTCCCGAACGCAGCACCTCCGGGACCGCCCAGCCCCGGAACTCGGCCGGCCGGGTGTACTGCGGATACTCCAGGACGTCCGCCGCGAACGACTCCTCGTTGGCGGAGTCGGCGTTGCCCATGACCCCGGGCACGAGACGGGTCACCGCCTCGATCACCACCAGTGCAGCGGCCTCGCCGCCGGCGAGCACGTCGTCACCGACCGAGAGTTCGCCGTCGCACAGGTGGTCACCGACCCGCTGGTCGACGCCCTCGTAGCGGCCGCACACGAGCGAAAACCCAGCGCCGGTGGCCAGGTCCCGCGCGTACTCCTGATCGAAGCGGCGTCCCGCCGCGCCGAGGAGCAGAACTGGGCGCGGGGGATCGGCCGCCTCGACGGCCGCGAACAGCGGCTCCGGCGTCATGACCATGCCGGGGCCGCCGCCGAAGGGCGTGTCGTCCACGCTTCGATGCCGATCCGTCGTGTGCTCGCGAAGGTCGTGGCAGCGCAGATCCAACCGGCCGGCCTGCCGGGCCTTGCCGATCAGCGCAAGGTCGAGCGGTCCGGTGAGGTACTCGGGGAAGATCGTGAACACGTCGATGCGCATGGGATCACTCCCACAACCCGGCAGGCGGGTCCGCAACGATGACACCGCCGCCATGCTCGACCACGAAGGTCAGTGGCAGCAACCGCTCACCGTCCAGCACGAGGAGATCACTCGCCGGATTGGCCTCGACCGCCTCGACCGATCCCAGCCGGGCTCCTGATCGATCGCGGACTTCGCAGCCGATCAGCTCGTGGACCCAGAACTCGTCGTCGCCTCCGGGCACCGCGTCGGCGTAGAGGCGGGTGCCGAGCAACGATTCGGCGCCGTCACGTTCCGAAATCTCTTCGAAGCGGACCAGCCAGCGATCCTGGTGCCGCCGGGAGGAAGCAACGACGAAGACGCCGTCATCGGTGGCGAGAGCCGACCCCGGCGCGAGACGCTCTTCGCGATCGGAAGTGAGGGTGACCGCGACCTCGCCGCGGAGCCCGTGCGCCCGTCCGATGCGAGCCACTTCGAGGCGCCCAGCCTCGGTCACCGGACTATTCGACGATGTCGACGGAGGCCGAAATGCCCTCGGCGGCGCCGGCGGCTCGGGTCACCTGACGTAGGGCCTGGACCACTCGGCCACGCTTGCCGATGAGCCGACCCATGTCGCCCTTGTCCGCGTGGACCAGCAGCGTCACTTCGCCTCGCCGCTCGATGAGGTCGACATCGATCGCGTCGGGCTCGTCTGCAATCGAGCGCGTCACGTGCTCGACGACGGCCTTCGCTCGGCCACCGATGATGCGATTGCCCTCGGCCGCGACCTCGTCGCCGTCGTCGAAGTCATCGTCATCGTCATAAGTTCTCGTCGTGATCGCTCACGTGTCGTCCCCACTCGTGTCGGCCTCGGCCGGCGCGTCAGTCACTTCGGTCGCAGCTTCGGCGGCCGCGTCTGCCTCGGCCTTCGCCGACGCGTCGGCGGCGGCCTTCGCGTCCGCAGCTTCGGCGTCAGCCTTGGCCTTCGCCTCGGCGGCAGCCTCGGCTTCGGCCGCAGCCTTGTCCTTGGCCCTGGCCGCCTGCGCGGTGGCCTGACCCTTGGCCTTGCGGCTCGCGACGCGGACGGCGAGCGACTCGGAACTCCGATTCGACTCGTAGGTTTCCCAGATCCCGGCCTCGACGAGGAGCCGGTGGACCTGCTCCGACGGCTGGGCACCCTTCTGGAGCCAGCTCAGCACCTTCTCGTCGTCGACGGTGAAGCCCGACGGCTCCTGGCGGGGCTGATACTGGCCGATGATCTCGATATAGCGGCCGTCGCGCGGGCTGCGGCCGTCGGCGACGACGACCCGGTAGCTCGGCTGCTTCTTCTTGCCCACGCGCATGAGGCGAATCTTGACGGACACGTGCTGAGTGTTCCTTCTGGTGAGAAGTAGGACGTACCGCGGGCGGCACGGGGAAGCCAGGCTAGCGGCTGACCGGCCCCCGCCGCCGGTCCGGCGGGTCATTGCTCGAACTGGCTGAGGTCCATCCCGGCGAGCGCCTTGAGCTTGGGCCGCTTCCCGCCGCCGGTGAGCGACTTCATCATCTGCTGCACCTGCTTGAACTGCTTGAGCAGTGCGTTGACCTCGGCCGTGGTCGAACCCGACCCCTGGGCGATCCGGAGGCGCCGCGAACCGTTGATCACCGACGGATCCCGGCGTTCCTCGGGCGTCATCGAGCAGATGATGGCCTCGATCCGACCCAGCTCGCCCTCGTCGATCTCGGCGTTGCGGAGCTCCTTGGGCATCCCGGGCAGCATCTTCATGATGCTGCCGATCGGCCCCATCTTCTTCACCTGGCGCATCTGCTCGAGAAAGTCCTCGAGCGTGAAGTGACCCGACCGGAGCTGCTCCTGGGCTCGAGTCGCCACCTCGTGATCGAGATTCGCCTCGGCCTTCTCGATCAGGGTGAGGACGTCACCCATACCCAGGATGCGGCTCGCCATCCGGTCCGGGTGGAAGGCCTCGAAGTCCTCGAGCTTCTCCCCGGTTCCGACGAACAGGATCGGCTTGCCGATGACCTCCTTCACGCTGAGCGCCGCACCGCCGCGCGCGTCACCGTCGATCTTGGTGAGGATGACGCCGTTGAGCTCGACCGCCTCGTCGAACGTCGTCGCGACGTTCACGGCCTCCTGACCGGTCATGGCGTCGACGACCAGCAGCGTGTCGTCGGCTGGACGACATCGCGAACCTCGCGGAGTTCGTCCATGAGGTCGGTGTCGATCTGGAGGCGACCGGCGGTGTCGACGATGACGACGTTGCGGCCGAGTCGGGCCGCCTCATCGAGCGAGGTGCGAGCGACCCCCACCGGGTCCTTGGGCGCATCGTCCGGAGCCGACCAGACGGGGACGTCGACGCGCTGACCGAGCACCCGCAGCTGCTCGACCGCAGCGGGTCGCTGGAGGTCGGCCGCGACCAGCAGCACCTGAAGACCCTGGGCCTTGAGTTGACGGGCGAGCTTGGCGGCCGCGGTCGTCTTGCCGGCACCCTGGAGACCACACATCATCACCACGGTCGGCGGCTTCGAGTTCATCGCCAGCTTGCCGGACTCGCCGCCGAGGGTCTCGATCAGTTCCTCGTGGACGATCTTGATGACCTGTTGGGCGGGGCTCAGGCTCTTCTGGACCTCGGCGCCGTTGGCGCGCGCCTTCACCCGCGCGATGAGCGCCTTGACCACCCGGACGTTGACGTCGGCTTCGAGCAGGGCCAGCCGGATCTCGCGGGCGACGTCGTCGATGTCCGCTTCGGTCAGCTTCCCGCGGCTCCGCAGCTTGGCGAAGATGCCGTCGAATCGTTCGGAGAGGGCGTCGAACATGGTCGGGCGAGTATACGGACGACCCGTCGCAACCCTGTCCCGGGTCCTCAGAAGAGGGCGGCGACGAACTCTTCGGGGTCGAAGGCGATCAGATCGTCCGGCGTCTCGCCGACTCCGACGGCTTTGACGGGTATCCCCAGCTCGGACTGGATCGCAAGCACGATCCCGCCCTTCGCGGTGCCGTCGAGTTTGGTGAGCACGACGCCGGTGACCTCGACCGCGTCGGCGAACTGGCGGGCCTGCGTGAGTCCGTTCTGGCCGGTCGACGCGTCGATGACCAGGAGCACTTCGCAGAGCGCCCCCTCGGTCCGCTCGACGATGCGTCGGAGCTTCTTGAGCTCCTCCATCAGGTTCACCTTCGTGTGCAGTCGCCCGGCCGTGTCGACCAGCACGAGGTCCGCACCGCGCGTCGAGGCCGCGCTCATCGCGTCGAACACGACCGATCCAGGGTCCGCGCCGTCCTGACCGCGGATGATCTCGGTGTTCGTGCGGGACGCCCAGGTCGCGAGCTGTTCGGCCGCCGCCGCGCGAAAGGTGTCGGCGGCTGCGAGCACGACGCGCCGGCCGTCGTCCACCTCTCGTTGCGCGAGCTTGGCGATGCTCGTGGTCTTCCCCACCCCGTTGACGCCGACGAACATCCAGACGCTGGGCTTCGAGTCGCCGATCCGTAGCTCGCGGTCGGCGTCGGCGAGCAGCAGCACCACCTCCTCGCGCAGGAGCTCGATGACCTGGTCGGCATCGGCGGCCTTCTCGGCCTTGGCCCGTTCCCGGACGGCATCGATGAGCTTGGTCGCGGTGGGCACCCCGACATCGGCGAGGATCAGCGCCTCTTCCAGGTCGTCGTAGGTCTCGGCGTCGATGCTGCGACCCGCGAGACCGGAGAATGCGCCGGCGAACGCGGCCCGGGTCTTGCCGAGCCGGTCGCGCAGCCTCGGCCTGGCCCGCGCGACCGGGGCTTCCTCGACCGCGGCTTCCTCTACGGCGACTTCGTCGATCGTCAGGGCCGAGGGCGAAGGCCGGCTCGGCGCCGGCGCTCGTCCCGCGCGGGTCGGTGTCTCGGTCTCGCGACGGGCGGAACGGCGAGAAAGCAGGAGGCCACCCGCGATGAGCACGATTGCGAGCGCGCCGATGAGGACGAGAATCAGGATTTCCATCGGCGGGCGAGCCTAATCAGCGACTGGCGGCGGGCCGCCTTCCGCCCGATAGGTGATCACGCTGTCGCCACCCGGGCGGATGTCCACGGCATCCAGTTCGGCCTTGACCCGCTCCCGGAGCAACCGCGCGACCTTCCACTGCTCGAGCGGCTTGGTCTTCACTCCCAGCCGGATCAGCACCTGGGTGTTGGTCACCTGTTCCACACCGAGCACTTCGGGATCATCCACGACCAGGTGCTCGTGTCTGGGGTCCCGCGCGACCGCGGCCGCGGCACGCTCGATCGCGTCGGTGGCCACGCTGATGTCCGCGTCGTAGGCCACCGGGACATCGAGCAGCACCCGCGACCACTGTTGACTCTGATTGCCGACTCGTTGGATCTCGCCGTTGGGAACGTGCCAGACCGTGCCCTGGACATCGCGGATCCGTGTCGTCCGGAGACTCACACCTTCGACGGTCCCGACCGCATCACCGACGTCGATGAAGTCGCCGACGCCGTACTGATCCTCCACCATCATGAACAGACCGGAGAGGAAGTCCTTCACCAGAGCCTGCGACCCGAACCCGATCGCGACCCCGATGATGCTCGCGCCGATCCCGATCGCCGCGAGGTTCACGCCGAACGTGTCCAGCATCATGATGATCGCGGTCGCCCAGATCAGCGCGGCGACCACGCTGCGCATCACTGCTCCGATCGTCTCGGCGCGCAGCGCCCGGCGCACATTCGGAACCGGCGCCGTGTCGAGCAGCGACATCCCGGTCCGCCGGCGGAGCGCGTCGATCTTCTCGTTGGCGTCGTCGCGCGACAGCCGCCTGACCACGCGTCGAATGACGAGCCGGGAGACGCGGACCGCGACGTAGGCGACAACGAGGATCACCAGGACCCGGAAGGGCTTGGCGAAGTCCCGCGCGACCTCGGCGGCCGTGGTGTTGTGGGTGACGTTGAATACCGCTTCGCACAACCACGGTCGCTGACCGACCGGACCGCACGCGCTCGTGAGCGCCGCTTCGTCGGCCGCCGATGCGGCCAGCGGCAACAACGTCACGAACACCTCAGTTCAGCACGATCTCGCCGCGCATCCGCTGACTCACGACCTTGGTCGACCCGCCCGGCGCCATCGTCACGCCATAGAGACAGTCACCCGCCTCCATCGTGCGCTTCTGGTGCGACACGATCAGCAACTGCGCCTCGCTACGGAACTCGTGAACGAGATCGAGGAAGCGATGAAGGTTGACGTCGTCGAGTGCCGCCTCGACCTCGTCGAGCAAATAGAAGGGTGACGGCCGCGAGCGGAAGACCGCGAACAAAAACGCCATCGCCGTCAGCGACCGCTCGCCACCGGAGAGCAGCGAGAGCCGCTTGGTGTTCTTGCCGGACGGACGGGCCTCCATCTCGATCCCGGTGTTGAGCAGGTCCTCGGGGTCAGTGAGGAAGACCCGGCCCGACCCACCCGGGAACAACGTCGTGAACAGGCTCTCGAAGTTGCGTTGCACGTCGGCGAAGGCCGCGTCGAAGACCGACACGATCTCGTGGTCCACCGCCTTGATGACCCGGTGCAATTCGCGACGCGAGGTCTTGACGTCGTCGAGCTGCTGGACGAGGAAATCGTGGCGTTCCTGCAGCGCCTCGTATTCCTCGAGGGCCAACGGGTTGATCGGACCCATCAAGCGCAGATCGCGTTCGAGGTCGCGGGCGCGACTCGAGGGGGTGGTGCCATCGGGAACCTCCGGGGCCGCGGCTTCCAACGCGACACCGGGTTCACAGTCGAAGTCCGAGCGAATCCGTTCCACGGCGGCCTCGAGCCGCATTCGGTTCTCGGCTTCCTCGACGTCCCGGCGCTGCTGACGCTCGCGCACGCCGGCCAGACTTTGCTCCTCGGCCTGGCGCTGGCGCCGCAACTCCTCGAGCCGTCCGCCGGCCGCGGAGGCCCGTTCCGTCTCGATCCGTCGCTGCTCCCGCAGTCCGCCGAGCACTCCCGCGACACGACCGGACAGGTCCTCGAGCCGTGTCCCCAACGCTGCGTAGGCCTGACCCTTCGCGGTCAACGAGGCCCGGTACCGCTCGGCGGCCGCCTTGGCTTCGGGGTCTCGGGCGAGCCGGTCCTCGACCTCGCCCAGCCGGCGGGTCAACATCGTCCGGCGCTCCTCGAGTCCGGCCACCCGCTGGACATGGACGCGCCGCAGGTCCCGGACCGCGACCTCGCGGGCCTCGAGTTCTGCCATCACCTGGGCCTGTTCGCCGGCTCGGGCGACCGACTCCTGTTCGGCGGCCTCCAACGCGGGCAGACGCGCCTCCAACTCGGCCAGGGTCGCGGTCTCCGCCGCGAGCGCCTGTTCGAGTCCCACTCGCGTCCCGGTGGCGGATTCCAGCTCGGTGGCACGATCGGACCGCTCGGACTCGATGCGCTCCGCCGCCGTCCTCGCCCGCTCGAGTGCCGTGCGGGCGGTACGAGCGGCTTCGGCGGCAGCGTGTTCGTTCTCGCGCGCCTGTCCGACGACGACCCGGGCCTGGTCGACCGCCGCGCGCGCCTCGTCGCGCGCGGCCACGGCGCGCTCGGCCGCGGTCACCGCTTCGTCGAACGCGGCTCGGGTCACGCCCGCGGCCTGCTCACCACCGAAGCGCCAGGGCCGACCACCGCCGAATCGATCGCCGGTGCGCGTCATCACGGTCAGGTCAGGATTGGCCACGGCGAGATCCATCGCCGAGTGCCAGTCGCCGTCGGCGAGCACGACGCCGGCGAGCGTGCGCGCCAGAGTCGCGGTCAAGCCCGGCAGCGATGCCCGCACACAGCCCGCCAGCGGGCGCGCGCCGGTCGGCGCGAGGGTCGCGCCGGACGTGACCGCAGCCTCACTCGTGTCGAGCACCACCAACCAGGCACCCGCGTCCCCGGCGGCGAGCCGCTCGACCACGGAGCGGGCTTCGTTGCGACCACTCACGATGACCGCGCTCATGGCGTCACCGAGCGCGGCAGCCACTGCCGCCTCGGCGCCCGGTTCGATCACGAGGTGGTTCACCAGCGCGCCGGCGACGCCGGCCATGCCCTCGAGGACCGCGTGCGCCTCGGCGTCGCTCGCCGCGTCCAGCGCCTGGGCCAACGCGTCCGCGCGCGCCTGCCAACGGCTGGCGTCGGACTCCGATTCCCGAAACCGCGTCTCGGCCGCCGTGAGCCGGTCCTCGGCCTCGGCCCGCGCGTGCGCGGAGGCGTCCGCCGCGGCGGTCGCGCCGGGGAAGGTCGTCTCCACCGACCGGAGCCGTTCGGCCGCGGTGGTCAACTCGAAAGCGAGCTGACCGGTGCGCTCCTCGACACTGCGAACCCGGGCGTCGAAGCGTTCGATCTCGGCCTCGATCCGGGTGAGGCCGTCGCGCCGGACCCGGATTTCGCGGCGTACCGCCTCCGCCTCGGCCGCCGGATCCTCGTCGCGACGGCCGGCGACGAGCGCGGCACGTTCGGCGGCCAGCGCCCGCTCGGAGGCTTCGATCTCCAAGCCCTGCTCCGCCAGCGAACCGGCCACCGGTTCGAGGGCTTCCATCTCCGTACGTACGGCTCCAGCATCCGCGACGAGCGTTTCGACGACTCCTTCGTCGGCCGCCGCCGTGAGTTCGCGGTCGAGACCCCGTCGTCGTTCCGTGACCAGTGCCGCCAGGCCCCGGGCGCGCTCGCGCATCGCTTCGACCCGAGTCAGGGCGTCGGCGACGTTGCCGTGACCCACATCCGTGAGAGCGCGCTCGGCATCGAGGACCGCAAGGTCCAGATCGCGCAGGCGCGCCTGGATGTCGGCCTCATCCTTGGTCAGCGTGCCGGCCTGCTCGCGCAGACGCCCGGTCTTGGCCTGGAGCGCCGCCAGTTCCCGCCCGACGAGATGCAGTCGGATCGACCGCAACTCGTCGACCACTCCGTCGTGGCGTCGTGCGGCATCGGCCTGCTTCTGCAGTGGGCCGAGACCGCGACGGACCTCGCGGAGCAGGTCGTTGAGGCGCAGCAGGTTGCCCTCAGTGGTCTCGAGTCGGCGCTCGGCCTTCTCCCGGCGCTTGCGGTACTTCAGGACCCCCGCCGCCTCTTCGATCACCGCGCGCCGATCCTCCGGCCGCGAGTTCAGGACGCTGTCGAGTTGGCCCTGACCGACGATGACGTGCTGCTGGCGACCGATGCCGCTGTCGGACAACAACTCCTGGATATCGAGGAGCCGGCACGGCGCACCGTTGATCGCGTACTCGGAGTCCCCGTTGCGGAACAGCGTCCGGGTGATGGTCACCTCGGAGAACTCGATCGGCAACAGCCCGGTCGTGTTGTCAATGGTCAGCGCCACCTCGGCCCGACCGAGCGCCGGGCGGTCGGCCGTGCCGGCGAAGATGACGTCGTCCATCTTGCCGCCGCGCAACGACCGCGGCCCTTGGGCGCCGAGCACCCAGGCAACGGCGTCGACGAGATTGGACTTGCCCGACCCGTTCGGACCGACGACGACCATGACCCCGGGTTCGAACTCGAGGACGGTCTTGTCGGCGAACGACTTGAACCCGCGCAGGGTCAACGATTTCAGGAACACTCCGCAGCTCCCTCTCCAACGTTGCCCGAGCGTAACCACGGCCCGGCGACGGGGCGCGGATCGTCCCGAATCACCACTTCACGGCCTAGACCTGGCAGTAGGGGCAATAGAACGTCGAGCGACCGCTCACCTTCTCGCGCACGATTTCCCGGCGACAGCGCAGGCAGGACTCACCCTCACGGGCGTAGACCTGATGGTGCTCCTGATACGAGCCCTTCTTGCCGTGGAGGTCGACGTACTGCTCGTCGGCGAGTGACGAGCCCCGGTACTTCACCCCGTCCTGGAGCACCTCGATCACTGCTCGATAGAGGCGGCGCACCTCCTCGGGCGTCAGCTCGTCGCTCATGTGGTCCCAGCGCAGCCCGGCAGTGTGCAGGATCTCGTCCGAGTAGATGTTGCCGATCCCTGCGATGAACTTCTGGTCCATCAGGGTGGGTTTGAGCTTCCCGTGGCGCTGTGCGACGAGGTCGCCGAAGCGATCCCAGCTCATCGCGGATTCCAGCGGGTCCAGGCCGAGGTGAGCGAGCTCCTCCACGTCGTCGATGCCCTCGACGGAGGTGACGAACATCTCGCCGAAGGTCCGCGGGTCGACAAAGCGCAGCTGGCCGCCCTGGGTGAAGGTGATCACCACCTGCGTGTGCTTGGCCATCGGCTCTTTGGTTCCGGCGGCCCGGCGCAGCTGGCCAGACATTCCGAGATGGATGACGAGCACCTCGCCGTCGTCCAACTTCACCAACAGGTACTTCCCGCGCCGCTCGACTCCGGTGAACTTTCTGCCCACGAGTGGATCGATGAACTGCTTGCGCTGCCGGTAGCGGCGGATCGACCGCATCCCGTTGACCTCCACCGCCTTGACCTTGCGGCCGACCACCTCCTTCTCCAGGTCGCGGCGCATCACCTCGACCTCGGGCAATTCAGGCATCGTCGGCTCCCACCGTTTCCGCAACGCGCGACTCGGCGTCCACCACTCGCTGCCACGCCGCGCGGGCGGCAGCTTGTTCGGCTTGCTTCTTCGACCCGCCGATTCCTTCGCCGTACGGCTCGCCGTCGAGCAGCACGGTCGCGAAGAAGCGCTTCGCGTGGTCGGGGCCCTCGTCGCGCACCTGGTAGCGGGGCAGCTTCACGAACCGCTGCGCTGCCAGCTCCTGCAAGCGCGTCTTGTAGTCGTCGCCGCCCGGGCCCGTAGCGGCCTCGCCGATCCGGTCGCCGAGCAGGCGCATGACAACGTCCCACGCCGCGGTCAACCCACCGTCGAGATACACCGCGGCAAAGACCGCTTCCATCGCATCCGCCAGGATCGACGGCTTCTCGCGACCGCCGCTACTGGCCTCGCCCTTGCCGAGTCGCAGGCATGCGCCGAGCTCGACTTCGATTGCGATCTCGGCCAGGACTTCGGCGTTGACGACCGACGCCCGGACCTTCGCCAGTTCCCCCTCGCGGTGCGTGGGGTACTGCCGGAAGATGTGATCCGTCACCACGATTCCCAGCACCGAGTCCCCGAGGAACTCCAGCCGCTCGTTCGGCTCGTCCTCCGGGTGCTCGGCGCACCAGGAGCGATGCGACATCGCCTGCGCGAGGACGGCTTCGTCCTGGAAGCTCCAGCCGAGGAGTTCCTCGAACCGAGCGCGCGCATCGGCATCCATACGAGTCCGACGCGGCCTAGGCCGCGGCTCCTCCGAGTCGAGCGACCACGTAGTCGACCGCATCCCGGACCGAGGCGAGGTCACCGAGATCCTCGTCGTCGATCGAGAATCCCACGGTGCGCTCCCCGAGATCCTCTTCGAGTGCCTCGACGAGTTCGATCAGGGCCAGCGAGTCCGCGCTCGAGGTCGTCGGCGAAACGTGCGTCCATGGTCACGGTGGCGTCGTCGATCTCGAGGATCTCCGCGAGGTTGGAGCGAACCAGCGCGAACACCTCGTCGGCCGTGACGGGCTCTTTGCTCGAATGCGTTTCAGCCGGCATGAGCATCCTCTCTGACCGGGGCATCGGTCGTCGCCCCTCGGGTTGGTTCCTCGGCGATCGATTCCTGGAGCCGGCTCACCACACCAGCGTCGGCGCATTCGACCGCCAACCGCACCGCGTTGACGATGGCGCGGGCGCTCGACGAGCCGTGCGAGATCACGCAGACACCGTTGACCCCGAGCAGCAACGCGCCGCCGATCGTGTCCGGATCGAGGTAGTCGGTCACGCCTTGCAGGAGCAACGGCGCGACCACTTCGCTCGCCGCCTCCGCCTCCGGGGTGGACCCCAACGTGGTGAATACGAGCCCGGCCGCGGCCTTGAGCGCGCCCTCCACCGTCTTGAGCGCGACATTGCCGGTGAAGCCGTCGGTGACGATCACATCGGGATGGCCCGACATGAGGTCGCGACCTTCCACGTTGCCGACGAATCCGGGCTGATCCTGGAGGAGCGCGTAGGTCTGCTTGCGCAGCTCGTCGCCTTTGCCGGGTTCTTCGCCGTTGGAGAGCAATCCGATCGTCGGCTCGTCCACTCCGAGTCGAAGTTGCGCGTACGTACGGCCCATCCGAGCGAACTGCGCCAGCCACTCCGGCGTGCAGTCCACCGTCGCCCCACCGTCGACGAGGAGATGCGGCTGAGCGAAGGGCACCGGGATCGGCACCCCGATCGCCGGACGTGCGACTCCACGGATCCGGCCGAAGCGCAGGAGCGCGGCCGCCATCGTGGCGCCGGTGTTCCCCGCGCCGACCATGGCATCCGCGTCACCGTCGCGCACCGCTTCCGCGGTGCGCACCAGGGAGGCGTCCTTCTTCTTGCGGACGGCGGTTCCGGGCTCCTCGTCCATCGCGATGACCTGCGTCGTGGCCCGTATCGTGATGCCATCGGGCATCCCGCCGTCGGGCGCGCAGCTGCGGATCGCGTCCTCGTCGCCGACCAGCAGGATCCGCACACCCAACGCCGCGACCGCCTCGCATGCCCCGGCGACGATCGCCGCGGGCGCGTGGTCACCGCCCATCGCGTCGATGGCGATGGTCCGCGCCGACTTCGTGCGCTCCTCGGGTGGTGTCGTCACCCGATCACCCGACGTCGAGCACCTGGCGCCCGCGGTAGGTACCGCAGTTGCCGCACACGGTGTGCGGCAACTTCACGGCACCACACGACGGGCACAGAGAGCGGGCAGGGGCGTCGAGCGTCCAGCTCGACGCGCGCCGGCTCCGGGTCTTGGCGCGGGGGGTCTTGCGCTTGGGGACAGCCATCGTTGTGCTCCTCGGTTCTCTTCGATCAGTCTTCGAACGTCGAGCACGCGCAGCGCGTCCCATCGGGGGTCCGGCGGATTGGGGTCGCAGTCGCAGCTTTCGATGTTGTGGTCCACACCGCACACTGAACACAGGCCGGCGCAGTCCTCGCGGCACAACGGGGCCGGCGGGAGATCGAGCAGCACGGTGTCGCGCACCGGCAGCTCGAGATCCACCTCTTCGCCCTCGAGTGGATAGGTCTCGCCTTCGATCGGCGACCGTTCGAACATCTCGCGCACCGGCACCGAGAACGCGCCCCGTACCGGCTTGAGGCAACGGCTGCATTCGCTCTCGTACTCGCCGGCGACGGTGCCGTGGACGACGAGACCGTCGGGCACGTGTTCGAGCCAGACCTCGACCGTCAACGGCGCGGCCGACAGGCGTGCACCGGCCACACCACCGAGTTCGCTGCCCGGGATCTCGACCTGCATCTTCCGGCGCGACGCCGGATGGTGCAGGAGATCGGAGACATTGGAGCGGAGCGCGGTCATGGTCCTCGGGTGGCGTCGGATCGGATCGGGATTCCACGGCAGTGGACGTGCCGATGGGGCCGGACACCGGACTGCAGGGTCGGCGACCTGCCGACCGAGAGAGACTAGCAGGTCAGGCCCTATTTCCAGATGCTGGAAAAGGTCCGGGGCCGACGGGTCGAACTGCCCCGGACGCCGGAAAACCGCCCCTATTCGACGTCCTGGTCGAAGAACGCCGCCTCGTCAGCCAGCGCGGCATCCTCCTCGTCGGACTCCTCGGCCACCGGTATCACGACCTGGAGCCGCTCCCGACCCTTGGTCACCGCGGCCATCGTCCGCTCCAGCACGACCTCGAAACTGGCCAACTTCTGGTCGATGTAGTCCTCGGCCTCGTGCTTGAGATCGCGAGACGGGCTTCTCGGCGTCGTCGACGATGCGCCGCCCGTGCAGATTCGCCTCGCGCACGACCTCGGTCTTCTCCACCATCCGCTCGGCCTGCTGGCGGCCCGCGTCGATGATCTCTTCGGCCTCGCGCCGCGCCTTGGTGAGGAACTCCTCGCGCTCCTTGAGCAGCCAACGCGCCTGGCGGATCTCCTCGGGCAGCGCCTGCACGGCTTCTTCGAGCAATCCGACCAACTCGTCACGGTTGACCATCACGCTGGCCGACATCGGCACGGAACGCGCCGCCTCGATGTGGTCACGGACCTGGAGGATCAGCTCCTCGGTATCGAGGGTGTCTCCGGGGAATGCCTCGACGTCACTCACCGGACCTGCCTCGAAGCGACTCGGTCAGGCGTTTCATCACCGTCGGCGGGACCATGCTCGACACGTCGCCGCCGAACTTGGACACCTCCCGCACGAGACTCGACGACAGGAACGAGTGTTGGGGACTCGTCGAGATGAAGAAGGTGTCGATCCCCGAGAGGCGCTGGTTCATCTGGGCCATCTGCAACTCGTAGTCGAAGTCCGACACGGCCCGGAGTCCCTTGACGATCGCCGCGGCGCCGTGGTCGCGGGCGAAGTCCACCAGGAGGCCCTTGAAGAACTCGATGCTGACGTTGTCGAGGTGAGCCGTGACCTCGTGCGAGCATCTCCTGGCGCTCCTCGAGCGTGAAGAGCGACTGCGCCTTCTGCGGGTTGCGGATCACCGCGACGATGACCTGGTCGAAGTGACGGGCCGTGCGCTCGATGATGTCGAGGTGACCGAGGGTGACCGGGTCGAACGAACCCGGACAGAGTGCGGTGGCCACGGCGGGAGATCATCTCCTGGATCGATGTCAGCCCGGCTCGGGGTCGGCGGGCTCCCCGTCGGTGTCAGGACCGACGAACACCACGAGCGTATCGCCGTACGCCCGTTCCCACGCGACTCCCCAACCGTCGGGGAGCGGCGGAGGCCCCGCGCTCGCAGACCGTTCGACGACAACCCCTGCGGCGTCGCTCAGCCACCCCGGCGCACTGAGCGCGGCGAGGATCCGAGCCAGCTCCGGGCCGGACTGCTCGTAGGGCGGATCCAACAACACCAGGTCGAACGGCACCTCGGGCGGCCGACCCTGGACATAACTCCCCAGCCCGCGCCGCTGCACCGTGGCCCGGTCGACCAGCCGAGTCGTGACCAGATTGCGGCGAATCGCGTCGACCAGCCGCGGATCTCGATCGATCAACACCGCACGGGCCGCACCCCGTGACAACGCCTCGATCGCGAGGGCGCCGCTGCCGGCAAACCCGTCGAGCACGTGCGCGCCCGTCAGCCGGGTCGCGCCCAGCTTCCCGAAGACCGACTCCTTGACCCGATCCGTGGTGGGCCGCGTCCGAGCACCTTTGGGCGCGACCAGGCGGAGCCCACCCCGATCCCCCGCGATCACCCGCGGTCCACGCGCCGTTCCCGGCCGACCTCGCTGCACGCCGACGATGGTACGGGCCCGAATACCTCGCCCGGTCCGTTGCAGGTCGGTCGCCGGCGACCAGGACGCAACAACTGAGCTGGCCTCAGGCCAACTCGGCGAGGAGGGCCGCGGCGGAGATCGACCGGGGCGCGGTTCCTGCCGCAGCGGCGGCGAGCGCACGCTCGAGCAGCAATGCGTTGACCGGTGTCGGGACGCCGACCCGACCGCCGACGCGCACGACTTCACCGTTGAACGCATCGGCCTCGATCGAACTCAGGCCGCGGGCGAGCGACTGCCAGGACGAGCCGCCGCCCCGAGACACCCCGGCGATCTCCCGGGGCTGGAGCAGGGTGCCGCGGCGCTCACGCTCCTCCTCGTCGGAGGCGTAGTCGATCCCCGCGGCGTCGAAGCAGGCCACCGCTTCCGCACGGGCGCGCATCACGAGGTCGATGGCCGCGTCGTCGCGGTGGCAGATGGCGTCGACTGCATTTCCCAGATTCATCAACAACTTCTTGTACTTCCAGCGCATGACGTCGGGGACCGCCCGCGCGTCGAAGCCCGCGCCGCACAACGCGGCCGCGACCGCGGTCGCCGTCGCGTCGACCTCACCCGACGCGGCGCCGATGTCGAATAGGCCCGGGATCGGCGCGGCGAAGGCCACGACCCGTCCCGCCTCCAGATGGCTCGCCGGCATCATGACCACGACCCCGTAGACCGCGCGGAACCGCTCCTGCGCGCGCCGCTCGTTCGCGACGCCGTTCTGGAAACACAGGATCGGCGTCGTCTCGGGGGCAACCTGGGCCAGCGTCTCGAGTACCGGGGCCGAGTCCTGGCTCTTGACCGCGAGCAACACCACATCGTCCGGACCGATCGCGGCATCGCCGACGGACGGGACGACCGGGACCGGGACCGTGATCTCCCGGTCCGGCTCGACCAAAGTCAAGCCCGACCCGGCAATGGCCGCGCCATGCTCGCCGCGGGCCACCAACATCACGTCGGCGCCGGCCTCGAACAGGCGGGCGCCGACGACCCCGCCGATCGCACCAGCACCGACGATCACGGATCTCGGCATCGTTCGATGGTAGGTGCCCTATCGTCGGACCGCATCGACTGGCTCACCGTGCTCGACGAACTCCAGGCAATCGCCAAGACCGGGCTCGCGTACGCAACCGATCCCTACGACCGCGAGCGCTGCAACCGACTCCTCGACCTCGCGACACGCGGCTACGCCGCCTCCCTCACCCTCCCCGAACCGGAAGTGCGGGCTCGGCTGGCACGCGACCTCGGCTACGTCACCGCGAAAGTCGGCGCGGATGCCGCGATCTTCGACGACTCGGGCCGAGTGCTGCTCGTCCACCGGTCCGACACGTTGACCTGGGGACTGATCAGCGGTTTCGTCGACCCGGGCGAGACCCCGACGACCACCCTCGTGCGTGAAGTGCGGGAGGAAGTCGGCCTGACCGTCAGCGACTACGAACTGATCGATGTCCTCGGCCGCCCGGCTGGTACCGAGTTCGGCCCCCACGCGGTCGTCTCGGTGCTCTACCTCTGCGTGGTCACGCCCGGTCCGGTGACGATCTCGCACGAGGCCGTCGCTGCAGGCTTCCGCGAGATCGATGATGTTGTCGGATGGCACGCCAATCACGAACGACTCGCGCGGATCGCCCACGCCGCGTGGCTCGCGCGCCGCGCCGGCTGACGCCAGCCGATGGGTTTCCTGCTCGACCTGACCCCGCTCCGGGTGTCGCGCGACTTCCGACGGCTCTGGACCGGCCAGGCGATCTCGTTTCTCGGCAGCGCCATGACCACGGCCGCGCTGCCGTACCAGGTGTACCGAGAGACCGGTTCGACGCTGGCGGTGGGAATCCTCGGCGTCGTCCAACTCGGCCCACTGTTGGTCTGCTCGATCATCGGCGGTGCCCTGGCCGACAGCATCGACAAGCGTCGGCTCCTGCTGGGCGTCACTGCGACCTCCCTGACTTGCTCGATCGGGCTCGCAGCGAACGCCGCGCTCGATCAACCTCAAGTCTGGGTCCTCTATGCGCTCGGTGCAGTCGCGGCCGGGACCATGGCGGTGACATTCCCGGTCGTGCGCTCGCTGCTCCCACTCCTGCTCGACGCGGCACTCCGCCCCGCCGGCTTCTCCCTCCAAGCGACCTACGGATCGTTCGGGATGATGGCGGGTCCGGCGCTCGGCGGGATCCTCATCGCGATCGTCGGACTCACCGGCACCTACTCCGTCGATGTCGTGACCTATGCGGTCGCGTTCATGGTCTTCGCACGCATCTCACCGTCGCCGCCGATCGGCGAACGCCACCGCGCGTCCCGATCGTCGATCCTCGACGGGCTGCGGTTCCTCCGGGGCCAGCCCGTCATTCTCGGCGTCTTCGGCATCGATCTGATCGCGATGGTCTTCGGCATGCCACGCGCGCTGCTCCCGGCCCTTTCCGACACGCTCGGTGGCGGGTCGCAGCTCTACGGCTTCCTTCTCGCTTCGGTCGCGGCCGGCATGTTCCTGGCTTCACTCACGAGCGGGTGGACCAGCCGGGTCCGCCGCCAAGGACGGGCGGTGCTCGCCGCCGTCTCGATCTGGGGTGGCGCGATCGCGATTGCGGGCTTGACGCACACCGTCGGTGTGGTCCTGCTCATGTTCGCGGTCGCCGGCGCCGCCGACATGATTTCGAGCGTGTTCCGATCTGCGATCGCCGCGGACGTCACCCCCGACGAGTTCCGCGGCCGTATCAGCGGCGTAGAAATCGCGGTCTACACGGGTGGCCCGCAGCTCGGCGACGTCGAGGCCGGCATCGTCGGAGGCCTGGTCGGCGTCCCGTTCGCAATCGTCTCCGGGGGCCTGGCCTGCATCGCGGGCGCGGCGTTGTTCGCCGTGTTCTTCCGCCGCTTCGCGACCTACACCGTCTCACGTTGATCACCGCCACCAGCCGGGTGTGGTGGGTCCTGGTCGCCGCGCGACCGAAATGCGACCAGCCGGGCCGGGCGCGCGTCGGGTGGAGCAGGTTCAGATGCAGAGGGTGGCGTCGGTTTCGTCGACGCCCCGGTAACACGACGACTGGCGGCGCGCGCTGACGACCGCCCAGCCGGACTCGGATCCCTCGAGCGTGATCTCGTGGTCGACACCGCTCACCGAGTCGTCACCCAATCCGGTCTCGCGCAGCACGATCACCAGCGGCTCGCCGCGGCCGACCGCAACAACCTCGACCATCCCGGTCTCGGACGTGTCGCCACCCCGCAGGAGTGCGGCCAGCTGCTCGGCGATCTCGGTCGGACCCATCGCCAACGGCGCCGGGACCAACGCACGCCAACGCGCGGTGTCGTCGGACCACTCGGTGCGGCCCTGCTGCAACGGATCGGGCGCGAGGGTCGTCGACGAGGTGGCGGCGGACGAGGAGGACGTCGACGCTGCGGTGTCGCCATCCGAACCGCAACCGCCCACCACGCCGACGGCCAAGCTGGCCATGACCACTGTGCCTGCGATCACCTGTCGTCGCATTCCGGACTTCCTAGCTCTTGAAGAGGAACTCGACGTCGTCGCCGAGGAGGTCCTCGACTTCCTCGGCCAACGCCCGATTGTCGGCCAGGCCCGGGTCCGTGTCCAGGATGCGCTCGGCGACGGTCCGGGCAAACTCCACGTACTTGGTATCCCGGGGCAGTCGGCCCAGGCGCAGATCGCCCAACCCGGCCTGGCGCTCGCCGAAGACCTGCCCCGAGCCGCGAATCTCGAGGTCCCGTTCCGCCAGGTGAAATCCGTCGGTCGACTCGGCCATGGCCTCCATCCGGGCTTCGCCGTCGGGGGTGTTCGGGTCCGCGAACAGGAAACACCACGATTCCCCACCACCTCGCCCGACCCGACCTCGCAACTGGTGGAGTTGGGAGAGGCCGAACCGGTCCGCGTCCTCGACGATCATCACCGTCGCGTTCGGTACGTCGACGCCCACCTCGATCACGGTGGTCGCGACGAGCACCTGGGTGTCGCCCGACCGGAACGCAGTCATCGCGGCTTCCTTGTCGGCCGACTTCATCTGCCCGTGCAGCAGTCCGAGTCGGAGACCATGCAACTCACCGCCTGCGAGTTCCTCGAACTCCTCGGTCGCGGCCTTCGCCTCGATCTTGGGTGACCCTTCGACGAGCGGGCACACCACGAAGGCCTGCCGCCCGGCCGCGACCTCTTCGCGGAGCCGGTCGTACGCGACCCGTCGGTCGAGCGGCGACGGGCCGACCACTGCGGTGCTGACGGGCGTCCGACCCGGTGGCATCTCGCGCAGCTCGCTGAGGTCGAGGTCGCCGTAGACCAGCATCGCGGCCGTGCGCGGGATCGGCGTCGCGGTCATCACCAGGACGTCAGGCGACTCCCCGAGTCCCCGCAACAGGGCGCGCTGTTCCACGCCGAACCGGTGCTGTTCGTCGATCACGACCACCCCGAGTTTGGTGAAGGGCGCGTCGCCGTAGAACAGCGCGTGGGTACCGACGACGATGTCGATCTCACCGCCGGCGAGACCCGCGGCGATCCGTCGGCGTTCTGCGGCGCCGACACGGTTCGTCAGCAGCGCGACCGTCACCGGCCGCTCCGCGAGCAGCGTCCCCTCGCTCGGAACCGAGAGATCACCGAGCATCGCTGTCGCCACGGCGTGCAACTGCTCGGCGAGCACCTCGGTCGGCGCCATGAGCGCGCCCTGGTACCCACCCTGCACGCCCATGAGCAGCGCAGTGACCGCGACCAGTGTCTTGCCCGAGCCGACCTCACCCTGGAGGAGCCGGTGCATCGGCACCGGACGCGGCCAGGTCACTCGCGATCTCGTCGATCGCCGCCTGTTGGTCGCCGGTCAACTCGAACGGGAGCGACGCCAGGAACCGCTGACTCAGCGGCCCGTCCACCGTGTGCGCGATCCCGGTCGCCTCCGCCTCGATCGCGCGCTTGCGCGCGACGAGCCCGACCTGCATGCGCAGGAACTCGTCGAAGCGGAGCCGGCGCTGGGCGCGGCGCGCCGCGTCCACATCGACGGGCGCATGGACGTTCCGATACGCGAGGGTGCGATCTTCGAGCTTCAACTCGGCGAGAACGTCGGCGGGCAAGGTCTCGATCAGGTCGCCGACCCAGTCGAGGGTCTCAGCCACGACGGGTTCGATCTCCCACGTCGAGAGATCCGCCTTGCCTGACTGCGCGTAAATGGGCACGACGACGCCGGTCTTGGCGTCGCCGGCGCGGCCGAGGACGTCCACAATCGGATTCGTGAGCTGGCGCTTGCCCCGGTAGACGTCGAGCTTCCCGTACAGCGCGACCTCCGTGCCCGGGGGCAGCTGCTTCTCCCGCCACGGCTGATTGAAGAAGACGAGGTTCAGGAGTCCGCTGCCGTCTTCGACGACGGCCTCGACCATCTTCTTGCGCTGTCGTGTGAGGCGCGCCGAGATCCGCTCCACCTCGGCGACGATGGTCGCCTCCTCACCGACCGCGAGCTCGGCGATCTCGGATTGGCGGGTCCGGTCGTGATACCGCCGCGGGTAGTGGCCGAGGAGGTCGAGCACGGACACGATCGGCGGAGACAACGCGGCGAGCTTGTCAAGGATGCGCGCCGGGATGCCCGGGACCTCGCTGAGTGAGGTGCGCGCGAGCGAACGGAGGGTACGGGACGTAACTACTCCACTCCGATCAAGAACGGGTACAGCGGTTGACCCCCGTCGTGCACCTCGACCTCGACCCCGGGATGGTCGATGCTCGACGTGTTCGCGGACCCGCTGCGTGTCCGTCGTGCGTGCGTCGGCGCCGACCAGGACGGTCACGATCTCGGAGCTGTCGTCGACCAGCGCGTCGACCAGCGCGAACGCGGCCTCGGCCGGCGAGTCGGTCGCCACACAGATGCCCTCGCGGGTGATCGCGATCCAGTCACCCTTGCCGGATGGGTCCGCACTCGGCGACGGTGTCGCGCACCGATTGGGTGACCTCGCCGGCGGCGATCCGTTGGACGGCGCCCGAGAGCTCGGTGAGGTTCGTGTCGAGCGGGGCATCGGGGTCGTAGCCGAGCAGCGCACCGAGCGCTTCCACCACCGAATGCGTGGGCACGACGGCAACCGGACTTGCTGGTGAGCGCATCCACCTGGCGGGCGACCGGCACGATGTTCTTGTTGTTCGGCAGTACCAGTACCGACTCGGCCGGACACCGTTCCACCGCTTCGAGGATCTGCGCGGTCGACGGGTTCATCGACTGGCCGCCGGCGACGATCTCCTGCACGCCGAGACTGGCGCAGAAGCCGGCGGACACCGTCGCCGACCGCCACCGCGACCACCGCGGTCTCGACAAGGTCTTCGGGCGCGTGCACGATCGGCTCGGCGCACGACTTCGGTGACCCAGTCCTCCTCTTCGACCTGTTCCATCAGGTCGGTGACCCGGATCTGGCGCGGTCGACCCGCCTCGATGCCGGCTTCGATCGCGCCGCCGATGTCGTCGGTGTGCACGTGGCAGTTCCAGAGACCGTCGCCGCCGACGACGACGATCGAGTCGCCGAGCGCGGCCCACGTCGACCTTGAACGCGGGGATCGTGTCGTCGGCGGCCTCGAGGAGGTACATGACCTCGTAGCGCAGCGACGAGACGTCGCCGGCCTCCGTGTGGGCGTCGGACGATCGCCGGGGCCTCGACGCTCCGCGGGCTCCGGGATCGGTCGACCGTCGACGACGTGCGAGGAACGCGTCGAGCAGGAGCGTGAAACCCAGGCCGCCCGCGTCGACGACGCCGGCATCACGCAGCACCGGCAACAGCTCAGGGGTCTGGGCGACGGCTTGGCGGGCGGCGGCGGCCGCCTGCGTCGAGCAGGTCGACCAAGGTGACCGCGCCACCGTCGCGCGCCGCCTCGGCGGCTTCGGCCGCCCAGCGCACGACCGTGAGGATCGTCCCCTCGATCGGCCGCATGACCGCCTGGTAGGCGGCATCGGACGCGTGCCGCAGCCCGAGCGTGAACGCCGCGGCGTCGACCGCCTCGATGGCCGCGGAACGTCTCGGCGAGACCCCCGGAGGATCTGCGAGAGGATGACGCCGGAGTTGCCCCGGGCACCCATCAGCGAGCCATGGGCGATCGCCTGGCAGCACCTCGCGGCATCGCCTCCGCGGTCCCCAGCGCCTGGACCACCGACTCGACGGTGAGGGTCATGTTCGTGCCGGTGTCACCGTCGGGCACGGGGTACACGTTGAGCCGGTTGAGCTCCTCCTGGTGGATGCGCAGGGCATCGCGGAAGCCGGTGACGACCTGGCGGACGTCGGCCGCCGCCGAGAGCGGTCGAGAGCCGCCATGTCGGCGGATCGTAGGCGCTCGACTGACGCGGAATGCGGCCCTCCTGCTACCTTGGCCACTCTCCCCGGTGCCGCACCTCCGGTGCCCGCCTCCGTTCCGACTCCACGAAGGTCTCTCACCATGGCATCCGTCTGCGAGGTGTGCGGCAAGGCGCCGCATCTTCGGCAAGCGCCTCAGTCACTCCCACCGCCGTACCAACCGGCGTTGGAACCCGAACATCCAGAAGGTCCGTGCCGTCGTCGACGGATCGCCTCGCCGCCTGCACGTGTGCACCTCGTGCATCAAGGCGGGCAAGGTCCAGAAGCCCTGACATGCAGGCGGTCGTTCAGCAGCTTCGACCCCGACACCGGTGAGGGCGTGCTCGTCGACACCGACGGCAGCCGCACCGAGTATCTGCTCGCCGCCGACGCGCTCGAAGGTTCGATCTTCCGAATGCTGCGCCAGGGCCAGCGGGTGAACTTCGATCTCGACCCGGCGGCCACGCGACCCGAGTGCGCAGCGGCGCCGAGGTCGACATGTCGCTTCCACCTGACATTCAGGTGTAGGGCCAGGGTCGGGCAGCGGATGGACGACGGTACGCCGACCGGCTGGTATCTCGATCCGTCGGAACGTCACGAACTCCGGTTCTGGGACGGACAGCGTTGGAGTGAGCACGTCGTCGACGACGGTGTCCCCATGCTCGACCATCCGACCCGCAGCGGACGGCTCACCACCAGGACGCACACGACTCACGCGCCCGACTCCGCCGGGGCGGGCGAAGCGATGGGCGAGGACCAGTTCCTCGACCTCACCCGCGCCGAGGACCCGGAACCGTTGGTCTCAGCGACCACAACGATGAACGCCGGCGGTGGTGCCGGAACGGCACCACGCTCCCACCGCGGCCGACGGCTCGAGCCGCCTCCGGCCGCGGTCGCGGCGACCGACGCGACGCTCGGCGGCGGCGTCCCCGTGCGCCTCACACGGTCACCGTCACCGTCACCGTCGACCGGAGGCGGGGGCGCCACGCGCCCGGCGCGGCACCTGGCTGTGGGTCGCCCTGGCCCTGGTCCTGGCCTTCGCCGCCGGGTTCGCCGCCGCTCCCCGGGGCACCGACGCCGCGCAGACACCGACCAGCCCGTCGACGAGCACCGCGCAGCTTTCCGGCCGACCCCCCGCCGCGCCGCCCGCCGGCGCGCGGCTCGTCCGCGGCCCCGGCGTGAGCATCGCCGCACCCACCGGCTGGCGCAGCGTCGAGGACCCGGCCGCCGGTTTCGAACCGCTGAACCCCCGCTCGTGGACATCACCGATCGCGATCGCGGATCCGGACGCGACCGAGGGCATCCTGGTCGTGCGCCTCGTAAAGCTCGACCATCACCCGCAAATCGATCCCGCGGAGTTCTGGTCGGACCAGGTCAGCGACACGCGCGACGACGTCGTGGTGTCAGCGCCCGTCGCGATCGCCGTTCAGGGCTACCGCGCCAACCAGGTGCGGGTGCTGACCTCGGACGGCGCCCAGGTGGTCACCGCGATCGACACCGGGACCGCGACCTACCTCGTGGCGGTGCGCGCCGGCGAGCAGGGGGCGGCCGTGGACCGCTCCGAACAGGTCATGCCGACCTTCAACCCCAGCTGAGCGGCCGGTCGATCGCTCCGATTCGGGTCCCGGGGGAGCCGTCACTACACTTTTTCTCCTCTCAGGGGACAGAGGAGCGGAAGTGTCGAGCGAGACCATCAACGCCCCCACGAAACACAAGCGGCTCTTGGACTGGGTCGAGGAGATCGCAGAGCTCACCGAGCCGGCCGAGATCTACTGGTTCGACGGTTCCGACGAGGAGTCCGACGCTGCTCAGCCGCCAGCTCGTCGACGCCGGGACGTTCGTGCCGCTCGACTCCTCCAGAAGCGACCCGAACTCCTACTGGGCCACAACCGACCCGTTCGACGTCGCCCGGGTCGAGGACCGCACCTTCATCTGCTCGGCGCACCGAAGCCGACGCGGGGCCGACCAACAACTGGATGGACCCGGCCGAGATGCGCACGAACCTCGACGGTCGCTTCCGCGGGTCGATGCGCGGCCGCACGATGTACGTCGTCCCGTTCAGCATGGGCCCGCTCGGCTCTCCCCTGTCGTACATCGGCGTCGAGGTGACCGACTCGCCCTACGTCGCGGTGTCGATGCGGATCATGACCCGGGCCGGCCAGGCCGCCCTCGACGTGCTCGGCGACGACGGCGAGTTCGTACCGTGCGTGCACTCGCTCGGCGCACCGCTCGGCCGACGGCGAGACCGACACTGCGTGGCCGTGCAACCCCGACGACAAGTGGATCGTCCACTTCCCCGAGACGCGTGAGATCTGGTCGTACGGGTCCGGCTACGGCGGCAACGCGCTGCTCGGCAAGAAGTGCTTCGCGCTGCGGATCGCGTCGGTCATCGCTCGCGACGAGGGCTGGCTCGCCGAGCACATGCTGATCCTCAAGCTCACGACTCCGTCGGGCACCGTGCACTACGTCGCCGCGGCATTCCCGTCGGCCTGCGGCAAGACCAACCTCGCGATGCTCATCCCGTCGTTCGGAGGCTGGAAAGCCGAGACCGTGGGCGACGACATCGCCTGGATGAAGATCGGTCCCGACGGCCGCCTCTACGCGATCAACCCCGAGTACGGGTTCTTCGGCGTGGCCCCCGGCACCAACATGGAGACCAACCCCAACGCGATGCTCTCCCTCGGATCGAACACGGTGTTCACCAACGTGGCGCTCACCGACGACGGCGACGTGTGGTGGGAAGGCATGGACGGCCCGCCGCCTGCGCACCTCACCGACTGGAAGCGCCAGGACTGGACCCCCGAGACCGAGACCCCGGCCGCGCATCCCAACTCGCGGTTCTGCGCGCCCGCGTCCCAGTGCCCGGTCATCGCCGACGAATGGGAGGACCCCAACGGCGTCCCGATCTCGGCGATCCTCTTCGGCGGCCGGCGCGCCACCACCGTGCCGCTCGTGTACGAGGCGCGCGATTGGCACCACGGCGTGTTCGTCGCCGCGACGATGGGCTCGGAGAAGACCGCCGCCGCGTTCGGCGGTATCGGCGACCTGCGTCACGACCCGTTCGCGATGCTGCCGTTCTGCGGCTACCACATGGGCGACTACTTCGCGCACTGGCTGTCGATGACGGACCGCACCGACGAGTCGAAGCTCCCGCGGATCTACGGCGTCAACTGGTTCCGCAAGGACGCCGACGGCAGGTTCTTGTGGCCCGGCTACGGCGACAACTCGCGGGTGCTCGACTGGATCGGCCGGCGCCTCGAGGGCGACGGCCGGCGGCACCGAGACACCGATCGGCGTCGTGCCCGGGAGTGGGCGACCTCGACCTCAGCGGCCTCGAAGACGACCCGAGCCGCGTCGCCACCGCGCTCGAGGTCGACGCGGCACAGTGGACCGCGGAGTGTGCGAGCGCCCGGAGTCACCTCGAATCGTTCGGCGACCACCTCCCCCAGAGCTTGGTGGAGGAACTCGACGCTCTCGAGGCCCGCCTCAACGGCTGATCGCACCGCTGCGGGGTCGCGTCACGCGGTCCCATCGATGATTGCCGCCAACGCCTCCGGCGCCTCGAGGGGCACGTAGTGACCGGCACCCTCGATCTCGACGAAGCGTCCGTCCGCGAGGTCCGCCGCGAGCGCGGCCGGGTGCACCGGGATGACGTCGAACTCCCCGCACACGATGATCGTTCGCCCCCGCCACGCGTGCAGCCAAGACGCCCGGTCGGTTCGGCCGTGAAAGGCCCGGAGGCCGCGCTCGATCCAACCATGGGGCTGTGCGCGAGCACAGGCGGCGGCCGCGGTGATCACGGCCGGATCGGCTCGTGGACCGAACCGGGGACGCCAGTAGCGCGCCCATGCGGCATCCACGCCGTCGCGAGCCAGGACGCGCAACGCTTCATCTCGAAGCTCGGGCTCCGGCCGGTGACCGGCCTTGGCCCCGACGAGCACGAGGCACTGGACACACGCCGGGATCATCCGCGCGATCTCGATTGCGCACGACCCGCCGACCGAGTTGCCGACGAGGGTCAGCGGCCCGGGACCGACTTCGGCCAGCACCCCCGCCGCCCACTCTTCGAGGTCGTCACCGAAGCGGTACAGCGTCGGGGCCAGCGACTCGAGGCCGAGACGGTCACGAACGGGATCCCACATCGAGCCGTCGAACGGGAGCGCGTGAAGCAGAACGACGGGCATCGATCCCGCTACGACCGGCCGGGAAGGCCCCACGCTTCCGCGAGGAGCCGCAAGGAGTCGAGCCGGGCCACGCGGGTCGGACCCGAGTGGACGACCATCAACTCGTCCGCGTGCGCGTGCAGCACGAACTCGTCCAGAAAGCCTCGGACCGTCTTCGGCCCGCCGGCCGCGGTGTAACGCATCATCGCGGCGACCTGGCGGCCCTGCGGCGACGCGAGCACGGCGTCGGCCTCCGCATCGGTGAGGTCCTGACCCGGCATGAGGAACCGCGCGAACGCGGAGACGTCGGACCTTCTCCAATTGGCTCACCGCCTCATCGTCGTCCGCCGCCGTGATCACATTCACCCCGGCGATGACGAAAGGTTCGGGCTGCTGTGCCGACGGGCGGAACTCCTGTCGGTACACGGCGACCGCCGGTTCCAGCGCCTGGGGAGCGAAATGGGAGGCGAAGGCGTACGGCAATCCGAGCATGGCGGCGAGCTGCGCGCCGAACAACGACGAACCGAGCACGTACAGCGGGACATCGGTCCCGCGGCCGGGTGTCGCCTCGACGCCCGGAATCCTCGTCGGGCCGGTCAGGTAGCCCTGGAGTTCGAGCACATCCTCCGGAAAGTGGTCGGCGGCCAGTACGTCGCGCCGCAGGGCGCGGGCGGTGGCCTGGTCACTCCCGGGCGCTCGACCAAGACCAAGATCGATCCGACCGGGATGAAGACTGGCGAGCGTGCCGAACTGCTCCACGATCACCAGCGGCGAATGGTTCGGCAACATGATGCCGCCGGCACCGAGCCTGATCGTGCGCGTCTGTGCAGCGACGTGCGCGATCAACACGCTCGTCGCCGACGATGCGATGGCGGCCATGTTGTGGTGCTCGGCGTACCAGACCCACGCGTAGCCATGAACCTCGGCCTGCTGCGCGGTTTCGACGGTGCCCAGCAGCGCGTCCCCGGCGGTCGCTCCACGCTCGACGATCGCCAAGTCCAGGACGGACAACGGCACGCGTGACCCAGACGGCATACCTGCCATCTTGCCCGAGTCGCGCGACCACCCCAGGCTCGGGAAGGTTCCTCGCCGAGGGCGAGCCCGATGCGGGTTTCGGGCAACCGGGGCGTGGCGCCCGAACCCGGGACCCGCGCGTGCGGCGGGTCGCACGCACTCGGCCCGCGCGGCCAGACTCCCGGACCATGAGCGACTGGTCCGACCTTCCTCTCGAAACCCTGACTGCGGCCGTCGCCGGGTCCGACCTGTGGAACACCCCCGGCATCCCGGACCGACTCGCGCCGCTGCGAGTCAGCGACGGGCCCAACGGCGCCCGCGGGCCCAGCTTCACCGGCCATCCCAGCGCCTGCTTCCCCTGCGGGAGCGCGCTGGGCGCAACCTGGGACCCGAACCTGGTCCGCCGGGTGGGCATCGCTATCGCCGAGGAGACCCGCACCAAGGGGGCCCACGTCGTGCTCGCACCAACGGTGAACCTGCACCGCCACCCACTCGCGGGCCGGAACTTCGAGTGTTACTCGGAAGACCCCTACCTCACCGCGCGCCTGGCCGTGGGTTTCGTCGAAGGGGTGCAGTCCGTCGGTGTCGGCGTGACGGTCAAGCACTTCGTGGCCAACGACTCCGAGTTCGAACGGATGACCATCAGCTCGGAAGTGGACGAGAGCGCGCTGCGCGAGCTGTACCTCGTGCCCTTCGAGGCCGCCGTCACCGAAGCCGGCGCGTGGGGAATCATGACCGCGTACAACCGCCTGAACGGCACGTTCTGCAGCGAACACGCCTGGCTCCTCGACACCGTGCTGCGCGGCGAGTGGGGCTTCGACGGGTTCGTGATCTCGGACTGGTTCGGCACCCACAGCACCCAGGCAGCTGCGGAGGCAGGCCTCGACCTCGAGATGCCCGGGCCGCCGCAGTGGTACGGCAACGCCCTCGCCGACGTCGTGACCAACGGCGGCGTCGCCGCCGCGACCGTCGAGCGCATGGTCGAGCGACTCCATGTGCTCACCGAACGGACCCGCGCGGCGGCCGGCGAGGGCGGCGGGGAACCCGGCTCGGTCGACGACGCCCGGCATCGGGCGCTGATCCGCGAAGCGGCGGCCGCGAGCTTCGTGTTGTTGCGGAACGACGGCATCCTCCCACTCGACCGCGCCGCACTCGGCTCGGTCGCGCTGATCGGCGCCGCCGCCGACGAACGTTGGATCATGGGGGGCGGCAGCGCCGCACTCGATCCCCACCCGTCGGTGTCGCCGCGAGCCGGGCTGGCGACTGCGCTCGGGTCCGACACGACACTGGCCTTTACGCGCGGTCCCGCCGCGACCGACACGATCCCGGTGCTCGCGGAACCGGCGCTCATCGGTCGGATGACCATGGAGGTGTTCGCGGCTGACGACCTCAGTGGCGAGCCGGCCTCGACCGCCGACCTGCGTCAAGCACGAGCGATGTGGCTCGGACGAGTCGAGGGCATCGACTCGCGTCAGTTCTCGGCCCGACTCCGCGGCACCGTGCGCGTGGACGACTCCGAGCACTGGAACTTCGGGCTCACCACCACGGGACCGAGCCGGGTCTTCCTCGACGGCGAACTGCTGCTCGACGCGTGGGACCACCGCGAGCCGGGCAGCACGTTCTTCGGTTTCGGATCCGCCGAAATCCGCGCCCGGGCCGCCCTCCACGCAGGGACCGACCACGCGATCGAGATCGAATGGTCCGGCGGGTCGCCCGCGGGAGTCAGTGGTCTCGAACTCGGCGCGGCACCCGACACCCCTGCGAACGCGTTGGCGCTGGCGGCCGAGACGGCCGCGGCCGCCGATGTGGCCATCGTGGTCGTCGGCACCGGACCGACGCTCGACACCGAGGGCAAGGATCGACCCGACCTCTCCCTCCCCGGCGAACAGGACGCCATGATCCGTGCCGTCGTTGCGGCGAATCCACGTACCGTCGTCTGTGTGAACGCGGGCTCACCCGTCGCGATGGATTGGGCCGACGACCCCGGCGCACTCCTACAGTGCTGGCTCCCCGGCGAGGAATGGGGCAACGCCCTCGCCGACGTGCTGCTCGGCGTGAGCGAGCCCGGCGGCCGACTGCCGACCACGTTGCCGGTCCAACTGGACGACGCACCCTCGCACACCACGTACCCGGGGTCCGACGGCCGCGTCGAGTACACCGACGGGCTTCTGATGGGATACCGCGGCTACGACCGGGCGGGAACCGAGCCGCGATTCTGCTTCGGCCACGGGCTCACCTACACCACGTTCGAGTACTCGGATCTGGCGGTCCGCGGGCGGCAGGTATCGGTGCAGGTCGCCAACACCGGGGTACGCGACGGCACCGAAGTCGTCCAGTGCTACATCGCCCGACCGGATGCGCCCGGCGACCGGCCCATCCAGGTCCTGCGGCGATTCGCGAAGGTCGAGGTATCGGCGGGCGGGCAGGTCACGGTCCACTTCGACCTCGACGATCGATGCTTCGCCGAATGGGACAACGGTTGGCTGATCCCGAACGGCCCATTCGAGGTGCGCGTCGGTGCGTCGTCACGGGACATCCGGGTCAGCGCGCCGATCACGCCCTGACCCACCTACGATCTCAAGTCCGCCCCCAAAGGAGTCGCCATGTCCGTCACGGCCTACCTGTTCATCCAGACCGAGGGTGGCAAGACCGCCCACGTGGTGACGGCGATCCGCGGCATGGACGGCGTGGTCACCGCGGATGCCATCACCGGCCCCTCGGACGTGATCGTGCGACTCGAAGCCGACGACATCGACGCGCTCGGCAAGATGGTCGTGTCCCGTATTCAGGCGACCGACGGCATCACCCGCACCCAGACCTGCCCCGTCGTCAACCTCTGAGCGGCACCTGCGGTTGCGCTGGTCGTCCGTGCCGGTCAGCGCTGGCGACCGGCACGGCGCGCCCGACGCTCGTGGCGTTCGATCGCCAACTCGACCAGGCGATCGAGCAGATCGGGGTAGGGCACCCCGCTCGCCTCCCACAACTTGGGATACATCGAGATCGGCGTGAACCCGGGGATCGTGTTGACCTCGTTCAGCAGGAATCCGCGACCGCCCTCCTCGTAGAAGCAGTCAACCCGCGCCATGCCCTCGCATCGCGCGGCCTTGAACGCCCGCAACGCGAGATCCTGCACCTCGGCGGCGGCTCCCGCCGGCAACGGAGCCGGGGTGAGCAGCTCGGCCGCGCCGTCCTCGTACTTGTCGGCGTAGCTGTAGAACTCGGCGCCCGGGACGACCTCGCCCGGCACCGAGGCCGACGGCGGCCGGCCGTCCAGGACCGCGACCTCGATCTCGCGCCCGTGGATGGCCTCCTCGGCGAGGATCGCCTCGTCGTAGTCCAGCGCCAGATCGATCGCGGTAGCAAGTCCCGCATCGTCGTGCGCCTTCGAGACTCCGACCGACGACCCCATGTTGGCGGGCTTCACGAAACAGGGAAGGCCGAGCTGTTCACGCACCGCCGCGACGAACGCCGCCCGGTCGTCGCCGTCGCGGAACTCCAGGTACCGCCCCTGCGGCAGTCCGGCCGCAGCGAACATCTGCTTCATCGCACCCTTGTGCATCCCGACGGCGGAACCGAGCACGCCCGAGCCCACATACGGCAGGTCCGCAAGTTCGAGCATCCCCTGCACCGTCCCGTCCTCACCGTACGGACCGTGGAGTAACGGGATCACGACGTCGACGTCGAGGCCGGAACGGCCGGAGGACGCCACCAGTTCGCCGAGCGACGCCATTTCCGTCCCGTCGACGGGGAAGGCGCCGGGCAACGACTGCGGTCCGCCCGCCATCAACGTGGCGGCTTCGCCGCCGGCCAGCCACCGACCGTCAGTCGTGATCCCGACCGGCACGACTTCGTAACGCTGCGGGTCGAGCGCCTTGGCCACCGCGACCGCGGTCACCCGCGACACGTCGTGCTCGGCCGAACGACCACCGAAGAGCAGCAACACCCGCCGACGCCTCATGGTCTCACCCTGCCACGACCTGGAGCACGGCGCGGATCCCGAGTCCCATGATGAACAGCCCGCCGAAGCCGTAGAGCATCTCGACCCGGCCCCGCATCTGGTGGCGGTACTGGTAGAGCAGCCCGACGGTGATGAAGATCACGAAGCCGTAGAACATGTGGAACCGGGGCACCGACTCGCGATACACCTCATCGCCGGCGACCATGATCGTGCCGAGCAGGACCTGGAGCAGGATCGCGATTTCCGCGATGCTGGTCACGATCCAGACCGGTCGCCCGCGGCAGACCTCGCCATCGCCACGCGGCAAGCGCAGAGAGGCCCGCGATGCCGTTGAGCACGATCGAGACGTAGCCCCAGACCAGATGAATGTCGAAGATCGTCTCCATCGCCCGGTCGCCGCCTGCCCGCTCAGAGCACGGCGTCGTCGGCTGCACCGGGGGCGAACGCCGAGGCGGCATCATCGCCTCGCAACAACTGCTTGAGAATCTTGCCCGCGGGATTCCGCGGCAACGGTTCGTCGCGGAACTCGACGTATTCCGGCACCTTGAATGCGGCGAGATGCTCCGTGCAGTGGGCGCGGATGTCCTCGACCGTCGCCGTCGAATCGGGGCGCAGTTGCACGACCGCCTTGACCTCCTCGCCCAGCGTTCGGTGAGGCACGCCCACGAGCGCGACATCGAGCACATCGGGGTGCTCGTGGATCAGGTGCTCGACCTCAACGCAGTACACGTTCTCGCCGGCGCGGATGATCATGTCCTTGGCGCGATCGACCAGGTACACGAATCCTTCGTCGTCGATGCGGGCGATGTCGCCGGTCCGGAACCAGCCGCCGGGAAGGAACACTGCGTCGGTCGCCTCGGGCCGATTCCAGTAGCCGCGCACCATGATCGTCGGGCCCCGCAACGCCAACTCACCGACCGTCCCCGCGGGCTGTGCGGTGCCACCCTCGTCGACGACCATCGCTTCGACCGTGGGCACCGGGCGACCCACGGAGTCCGGCCGCGGCGAAATAGTCGTCGCCGCTGATCGCAGTCGCGACCGATGCCGACTCGGTCAGCCCGTACGCGGTCGATAGGGAGTGACGCACCTGCGGGAACGCGACCTTGATGCGCGCCACCAGCTCGGGTGCCGCCGGTGCGCCGCCGTACCCGATGCGGGTGACGGAACTGAGGTCGTAGTCCGCAAAGTTCTCCGCCTCGACGATGCGCCACATCACGGTCGGGACACCACCGATGGAGCTGACCTTCTCGCGCTCGATCGTGGCCATCGCATGATCGGCGTCGAACTTGCCCGGCGGCATCAACACCAGCTTCGATCCCGCCGCGTAGGCCGTGATCATCGTGGAGCAGGTCCCCGTCACGTGAAACAACGGCACGATCAGCAACGCCGCGGCCTGATGCTCGGACCGTTGCTCGCCCTTACCCCGCGCCGCGCTCACCGCCTGACCGAGCGCCAGGTTCATGAGATTCGCGAGCGCCTGGCGGTGGGTGATCGTCGCACCCTTGGGCTTGCCGGTCGTCCCCGACGTGTAGAGGATCGCGAGGATGTCGTCCTCGTGCACCTCGAGATCCAGCAGCGCGCCCGGGTCCGCGGGCGCCAAGAGCTCGACGCCGGGCCGCGCCACTCCCTCCGGCGTGTCGAGGTCCATGACGAACACGTGCTCCAACGTCGGGATGTCCTCGACGATGCCGCGAACGACCTCCCAACGCTTGGGGTCGCAGAACAACACCTTCGCGCCCGAGTCGCGCAGCGCGAAGTCCAGCTCCTCGCCTTTCCACCAGGCGTTGAGCGGCACGCAGGCCGCCCCCATGCCCGCGCAGGCCCAGAACATCACGACCCACTCGACAGTGTTCGCCGTCAGAATCGCAACGCGGTCGCCCGGCCGTACGCCGAGGTCGTGCAACGCGACCGCGACGCTGCCGGGCGAGCGCGTTGTGCTCCCCGAAGGTCAGCCGCCGGTCACCTTGCACGAGCCAGTCGACCTCCGGACGGGCGTCACCGAACGCGAGGACGTCACGCATCGACGCGAACCGCCGCTTGTACACCTGGAGCGGGTGACCGAGCACGTCTTCCACGACGATCTCGTACTGACCGCCCGGACCCACGAGTGCGGCCGCCGCGTCGACCACGATGGCGTCGCTCACGCGGGCACCTCCGGAGCATCCTCGTGCTGCACCACGTCGAACTGCCACAGCTCGGCGTGCGTGCTCACCGGGCCATCACCGGAATGCTGACGATGGCCGTGCTGGAACGCGGGGCTCGCCATCCAGGCCTGGAAATCCTCCTCCGAGCGCCAGCGTGTGTACACGAGAAACGTGTCCTTGTCGTCGGACGGCCGCAGCAGCTCGAACATCTCGAAGCCGGGCATCGTGCTCACCTCCCCGGCACGGGCAGCGAACCGGGCCACCAACTCGTCGGCCCGCTCGGCCGGGACGGAAATCGCGTTGATCTTGACGACGCTCACCTGAGCCCCCTCACTCGACGGCGGAGGGGTCAGGTTACGTCCTGACCCCTCGAACCGGAGATGTCGGCGAGAACCCGAAGGGTCAGTCCTCGTCGCGGAGGAAGCGCTCGATCTCGCGAGCGATGTCCTCGCCGCTGGGCAGCTCCTCCGGGCCTTCGGCCTCTTCGAGCTGCGCCACCATGCTCGCGACATCGGGACGTTCGGCCAGGCCCGACTCGACCTGTCCGAGATACGGCTCGATCTGACCCTCGAGCCCGCGCAGGTCCACCTGGACCCGCGTCAGGGATGCCAGGCGCAGGAGTAGGGCCCGGATCGCCGGCGGCGACGGAGTTCCCGCGACGTAGTGCGGGACCTGCGCCCACAGACCGATCGACCGCACCCCCGCCGCGCCCAACGCAACCTGGAACACCGTCTGGATCCCTGTCGGGCCGACATAATCCGCACGCAACGCGCCGATCTCCTGGGCCACGGACCGGGTCGCCGCAGTGGCCAAGACCGCCACCGGCCGCCGGTGCGACACCGGGGCCGGCATCCCGCCGAGCAGGACCGCCTCGCGGACGCCGACCGACGTCGCGAACTCGACGATCTCGTCCACGACTTCCTTCCACCGCACCGACGGCTCGGGGCCGGTCACGATCAGGACATCGCGGCCGGCGACCCCCGCGACCAACTCGATCGTGGGCCAGTGCACTCGTCGGGTCTGACCGTCGGTCAAGGTCACCGTGGGTCGCGTCTGCTGGAGGTCGACGTAGTCCGCGAGGTCGAAGCGAGCGCACGTCCGCGACGATTCCATCGCGTCGACCAGTACGGCGGTCGCGCCGGCGCCGGCCAATCCCCCGTCGACCCAGCCGGTGAACGAGACGACCATCACCGGGTCGCGAAGTTGCGGCACCTGCTCGACTTCCAACATCGGTCCACTGTACGGCGCCAGGTGCCGACCGTCCCACTAGTCTGCGCAGCCGTGCGATTCGGAGTCCATACCGGCCTACAGAACACGTCGATCGCGGAACTCACCGACCTCTGGCGTCGGATCGAGACACACGGCTTCGAGTGGATCTCGATTTGGGACCACTTCTACGCCGCCGACAACACCGGGGGCGCACACAGTCTCGAGGCAGTCGCATCTCATGCTGCGCTGGCCGCGACGACCGAGAAGGTGCGCTGCGGGAGCCTCGTGTATTCGGTGGGTTACCGCCACCCCGCGGTCATCGCGAACGCGATGGCAACGCTCGACCAGATTGCAGAGGGACGAATCACGCTCGGACTCGGTGGCGGTTGGATGGAAGCCGAATACGCGGCATACGGCATTCCGTATCCGTCGGCCGGGGTCCGGCTCCGTCAGGTCAACGAGGCGATCCAATGCGTGCGGGGACTCCTGACCGAGGAGCGCACGACCTTTCACGGCGAGTTCTTCACCCTCGAGGACGCCCGGTGCGAACCGAAGCCGGTCCAGGACCGACTGCCGATCTGGATCGGCGGCGGGGGCGAGAAGGTCACACTGCGTATCGCGGCGGAGCACGCCGACGGGTGGAACGTTCCCTTCGTCGCCCCGGACGCGTACGCGCACAAGGTGGGGGTGCTCACCGAGCACTGCGCGGCGGTGGGGCGCGATCCGTCCACCATCGAGAAGGCGGCCAACGTCGGACTGGCGATGCGGTCGGGTGATCTCGAAGCCCAGTTCGGTGCGATGGCGAGGTACGTCGAGCCGGGAGTGCTGCACGGCAGCACGGCCGAGATCGTCGACCGGGTCGGTGAATACGGGGCCGCCGGCGCCGACTGGCTCATCCTCGCGCTCCGGGCCCCGTTCGATGTCGACGGGCTCGACCAGTTCGTGAGCGACGTGTTGCCGCAGGTGCAGTGACCCGGCTCGACCTGGGACTCGCCGGTGACTGACCACGAACTTCGCCGCGACCCCTTGACGGGCGAGTGGGTCGCCATCGTGGGCGCCCGCCAGGACCGGCCGAACCGCCCGACGACGGACTGCCCCTTCTGCGTCGGGGGCATCGAAGCACCCGAGCCGTACACCGTCCGCGCCTTTCCGAACCGCTGGCCACCGTTGATCGCCGGCGACCCGGTGGAACTGGCAGACGGAGGAGCAGAACCCTTCGCGGTCCGACCACCTCGCGGCGCGGCCGAGGTCGTCCTCTACACCTCGACCCACGAGGGGTCGCTCGCGAGTCTGGGAGTGGCCGGCGTACGCCGGGTCATCGACCTCTGGGCCGAACGCACCGAGGCCCTCCTCGCGCGTCACGACGTCGAGTACGTCCTCGTCTTCGAGAACCGCGGCGCGGAAGTGGGCGCGACGATCGACCATCCCCACGGGCAGATCTACGGATTCCCGTCGCTGCCGCCCGGCCCGGCGCGCGAGGCCGCGACTGCCGCGGCGGACGGCTGCCCACTCTGTGACCTCGTACCCGCGGAGGTGGGTGCCGCGGTGCGTCTCGTGCACGACGGCGGCGAGTGGACCGCGGACGTGCCGTTCGCTGCCGGCTGGCCGTTCGCCACCCTGCTCGCGCCGCGTGCGCACGTCAACGACCTGCACTCGCTGGACGAGGCCGGGCGGGATGGCCTCGCGGCCGCGCTGGTCGACGTCGTCGGACGGTACGACCGGATCTTCGACGTGCCGCTGCCGTACCTGATGTGGATCCACCCGGGGGTGCACGTGCATGTGCACTTCGCGCCGGTACACCGCAACCCCACGACGTTGCGCTACCTCGCGTCGGCCGAGGTCGGCGCCCAGATGTTGTTCAACCCGCTGGCCCCCGAGGCCGCGGCACAACTCCTCCGCGACGCCTGACGGTCCCCCACCCCCATCGGCAGCAATGGTCGGTCAGGCGGCGTCTCGCGCCACCCAGCCGACAAAACTCGCGTCCGGTCAGGTGGTGGGGAGGTAGCTGCGGGGCTCGGCGGCGCCGCCCTTGGGGGCGAACGCCTGCTCCAGGCCGGCGCCGGCGAACGCCGGCGGCACCGTGCCGTCGACGGCGTACCGGTAGAGCGCGGTGCGGTAGATACCCATGAGCGCGTTGTAGATCACGAGCCCGACGGCGAATACGAGCAGCCCGACCAGGATCAACAGTCCGGCGGCGAGGGCATTCGCGCTCCACACGGCCAGTGCGACCATACCGATCATGAACAGCCAGGCCGGCAGCAGGACGATCCCGAGACCGATCTGGCCGATGATGTTCTCACCCCAGGTCTTCTTCAGCAGCGTGCCCGACCGCTTGAGTGCGGTGATGGGACCGGCGTCCTCGAACACGATGATCGGGACGGTGAGAAAGGTCACGACCGACCAGGCGGCGCCGACAAGCCCGATCGCGATACTGCCGATGAATCCGGCGCGCTCCTCGAGTGCCCGCAGAATCTGGGAGACCGTGGCCTGGAGCACGGCCCACGGCAGCAACCGGCCGGCCCGCGACGATGCGATCTTCATCCCCTCGCCCACGCTTGTCGTCCGGCCGTGGAGTACCTCGTTGGCCGATCCGACGAGGGCCGCGAGGAAGTACACCTGGATGTACGCCGCGCCCACGTAGGTCACGACACCGACCACGATCGCGACCGCCTTGACCGCGTTGCTCACGGTCTCGCCATCCGCGCCGCTGTTCCCGATGGTGACGTACCCGATCAGCGCCATCACCGCAAGAAACGCCATCGTCGCGATGAAGGACAGCACGGGGAACAGGCCGAGCGAGTGGTCCGACCTCAGGACTCGCCAGCTGATCTTCGCGATGTCCCATGAGCGGTGGAACCGTTGCCTGAATCCAAGTCTCATGGCCCCAGCATCGGCCGCCGCGCGCCCGAGGTTGAGTGACTTCTAGAGTGCCGCGATGCGAGCAGTGCGCGCGCCCGGCCGGGTGAACCTGATCGGCGAACACACCGACTACTCAGACGGTTTCTGCCTCCCGGTGGCCATCGACCGGGAGTGCCGAATACTCGTCGATGAGCGGGGCGACGGGGAGGTCCGGGCCCGCTCGTCGCAACTGCCGGGATTGGTCCGAATCACGAGTGCCAACACCGATGCGTCGACCGGATCCGAGGGCTGGGGCCATTTCGTCACGAGCGCGCTCCAGGTCCTGCGCCGCCGGGGCCACACCGTCGCCGGCGTGGATCTGGACATCGACTCGACCGTTCCGGCCGGCGCGGGGCTCTCGTCGTCCTCGGCGCTCTCGGTCGCGCTCGTGCTCGCGCTGCTCCCAGCCGACGCGCCGGAGCGCACCGAACCCCGCGTCCTGGCCCAACTGGCGCTGGATGTCGAAGTCGCGGCCACCGGCGTACCCGGCGGACTCCTGGACCAGATGGCATCACTCCATGGCCGCGCTGGACATGCCCTCCTCCTCGATTGCCGCGATCTGACGGTCGTACCGGTTGCGCTCCCCCCGGACCTTGCCATCGTCGTGGTGCACTCGGGCATCGAACGACGGCTCGCGGACAGTGAGTATGCCCAGCGCCGCGCGGACTGCGACGCCGCGGCGCGGCGACTCGGCGTCGCAGTGCTGCGCGACGCCAAACTCGATCAGGTCGCCGACGACCCGATCGCCCGCCACGTCGTGTCGGAGAACCAGCGGGTGCTCGACACCGTCGCCGCGCTCCGGGCGGATGACCTCGACGCGGCCGGCCGCCTCCTCCTCGAGGGCCACGCCAGCCTGCGCGACGACTTCCGCGTCTCACTGCCGGAGCTGGATCTGCTCGTCGATCTGCTCGTCGAACACGGCGCGTACGGCGCCCGCCTGACCGGTGCCGGCTTCGGCGGCTGTGTCGTCGGTCTGGTCTCGCCATCAAACGTGGAGCAATGCCTCGAAGAGGTCCTCGCGGCCGCCCGCCCTGGAGCTCATCGACCGGTCACCGGCTTCGTCGTCAGGCCCGTCAACGGGGCACTGAGGGCCGCCTGAGCCGTCCGATACCTCAAGCGGGCCGCCCGGCGGGCCGATGCTGACCAGCGAGGGACCCAACCGGGCCCGCGGGCACGAGGTACGGGAACCAGACGGAATGACCACCACCGGATCGAGGCTCCAGGTGTCGACGCCGCTGCGCGTCATGCGCGTCGCGGCCGTCGCGGGTGGAGTTTGGCTCGTACTCAGCGGCCTCGGGGTTCTCGGCGACGCAGCCGACATCACGATTCCCCTCCTGACGGCGATCGGCGTCATCTCGATCGTTCTCGGCGTCAGGGCGTTTCGCCCACAGCCGGCCGCGCCTTGGTACTGGATCGCTGCCGGTCTCGTGCTCTTCATCATCGGGGGCATCACGCGGGCCGCATACGGGTCGCTCGGCGACATCACGAGCACCCGCTCACTCGTCCCCGACCTGATCACGATCCCGGGGTACTTCGTGGCCGCGTACGGGTTCTTCGCGATCATCCGGGCGCGCCTGCGCGATCGCGCCCGCATCATCGACGCCATGCTGGACGCCGCGGTGGCAGCCCTGGCCGCCATGGCCCTCGGATGGCTCTTCGTCGTGAACCCCGGCCGGCTCGCGGACAGTCCACTCGCTGTCCGCGTCATCCTCACCCTCTATCCGACGATGTCGGTGTTCCTCGTGGCACTGACCGCCAGCATCGCCTTCACCGCCGGGGCCCGCCGCATTTTTGCGAACGACATGCTCCTGGCCACGATGATCGCCGTGCTGCTCGGCGATGTCGTCTACGCGCTCGCCGAGATCCACGCGATCGGCCACGGTTCGCACATGATCGATATCCCGTACGGACTTGCCGGTCTGTGCATCGCAGTCACGGCGATCTCGCCGAGCATGCGCCACGTCACCGAGCCGGTGCCGGTCGTCGAACAGGCCCCGACGTTGGGCCGCCTGATCGTGGTCGCGGTCGCACTCGCGGTTCCCGGGTTGATCACCGTGAGCCGGGTGGACTCCCCGACCGGAGACCGGATCATGCTCGGTGTCATCGTTCTGTCGCTGACCACGGCCGCGATCATCCGGCTGTTCCGCGCGGTCAAGGCCCATGCCCGATCCGAGGCGCGCCTCGTGCATCAGGCGACGCACGACATCCTGACCGGGCTTCCCAACCGGGCCTACGTCCAGGAGTTCATCGCCGAGGCCCTGCGTCAGAATACCGTCAACAACGAACTGGTGGCCGTCCTGTTCCTCGACGTCGACCGCTTCAAGCTCGTCAACGACAGCTACGGCCACAGCCTCGGCGACGAACTGCTGCTGACCGTGGCCACGCGTTTGCGTCAGGCGACCCGCCCGTCCGACCTGGTCGCCCGGATCGGTGGCGACGAGTTCGTCATCGTGGCCAAGCACCTTCCGAACGAGCTCGCGGCGCGGGAGGTCGCTGAGCAGACGCGATCTCTCTTCGCCGAACCCTTCGACGTTCGGGGCGCAGAGCTGACTTCGACGGCCAGCATCGGCGTCGCGCTCGCGACCCCGGACGGGAACCCCACCAACGCCGAGGCCATGATCCGAGAGGCTGACACCGCGATGTACAGCGCGAAGGAGGCCGGACGGGACGAGGTTGCGGTCTTCGACACATCCATGCGGGAGCGCGTCTCGCACCGCCTCGATCTCGAGCGCGCACTTCACCACGCACTCGAGCGCGAGGAATTGGAGCTGCACTACCAGCCGGTCGTCGACATGCGGACCGGCCAGGTGGAGGGTTTCGAGGCCTTGATCCGCTGGAACCATCCGAGCTGGGGCGTCATCTCGCCCATGTCGTTCATTCCGGTCGCCGAGGAAACCGGGATGATCGTCGAAATCGGGGCCTGGGTCCTCGGCGAGGCCTGCCGCCAGATGGCGGAATGGCGGACCACGCTTCCCAGAGGCGAGTCCATGACCATGGCGGTCAACGTCTCGGCCCGCCAACTCCGCGACCAGAACATCGTCGCCCGCGTCCTACGTGCCCTCTACGAGACGGGCCTGCCCCGCGAGGCGCTCACGATCGAGCTGACCGAGAGCACGCTGATGGACGACCCCACCGAAGCGCCGGAACTCCTCGGGCAGCTCAAGTCGTTGGGAATCCGCGTGGCCATCGACGACTTCGGAACCGGCTATTCCTCGTTGGCGTACCTGCGAACATTTCCCGTCGACATCGTCAAGATCGACCGTGCCTTCATCATGGACCTCGATCGACGCGACACCGCCGACGGCACCCTCGTTGCGGCAATCGTGGCGATGGCCGACGCACTCGGCGTCACGACCGTCGCCGAGGGAGTCGAGACCGAAACCCAGGCCGACCATCTCATTGAACTGGGTTGCATAGTCGCACAGGGCTACCTCTACTCCCGGCCGGTGCCCGCCTCGACCATCGCCGAGACGATCGAACGCGTGGGGACCCGGGGCCCCCGCCACCTCGAGCGGGCTCCACGCCCTCTGGGCGGCTAGTGGCGCTGCGTCACCGATGACGCGACGAAGGCCGGCCATTCCGCCGGCCGGACCACGGTCTCGATCCCGACCCCGCGGAACATGATGGCGTGCAGCCCCGGGTCAGCCGCCGCGAGCCGAGGCTCCCAGTCGTCGAGGTCGAGCATGGCGGGGACACTGAGGGGCGAATCGAGGTACTGACGCGGCTCGAGGCCGATGAACACCTGGTACGGCTCCCGCAGCATCGTCTGGAACAGCTCCAGGACCCGAAGATCCACGATCGTCACCGCCGTTGATGCGGCGCAGCGACGCATCAACCGCACCGCGGTCTGGAGGAGCGCGAGCGAGATCAGGCCATCGGTCGCCTTCCCGCGATATTCGTCGAGCACGCCGATGGTGAGTGAGTCCCACGTGTCGTCCACGCTCCAGGACTTCGTCGCCGCAAGCTCCAGGTTCGCGACTTCGACACCCCACATCGCCTCGATGTCGTCAAAGCTCTTGCGCCGCCGGCTCGACGGAGCCCCGAACCTGGCCATACCGGCCGGGAGGCGCCGCCGGTGGTCGATGACGCAGAGGAAGAAGACCTGCTCCTCGTGGGGCCCGTACTCGACCTCGAGCGTCTCACGCGAGTTCCCGAACCACCGATCGAAGACGACGCGCTCGACGTGCCGGGCCAACTCGGACTCCGGGGCCGTGGGCTCGAAGAGGTAGGCGCCGAAGGGCTGGGTCGGGTTGCCGGCGCGCTCGACCACCGCGGTTGCTCGGTCCCGCAGCTCTTCTTGGCGAAGATTGATCTCCGCCATCAGAACTCTTTCGCCGCGATCGGGTCGGCACCGAAGAATCCGGCCGTGAACTCCAGCGCGGCGTTCGGATCGAAGCTCTTGCAGGTGTAGATGTCCACGCTGAAGAACAACGAGGGCCGGTCCCAGGCGTAGAAATGGGCGCCTGAGGTCTCCCAGTGGATCCACCCGGCCCAGCCGAAACGGTCCGAGTGGTGGGTGGTCGGCGGCGCGATCGTGACCATGCCGCAGACCGAGCTGAGGGCGCCGAGATACTCCGACACCTGGGATGCATCGATCCGAGCGGCGGGTACACCCTCGATCACCAGGCGCTGGCGCAGGATCCCCGGAGCGAGATCCGGCATCGTCGCACCAGGCAATACCAGCTGGGCCTGGCCCGCGGTCGTCTCTGTCATGGCAGTCGGGCTCCCCAGCGTCCGAGCGGCCTATCAGGGTACCGAACCGCAGTGTCGATACCACGGACCATGAGGCAGCAACCGTGGTAGCGGAAATCCCGACCCCCGCAGGGGACCGGCGACCGCCCCAATTTTCGGGATCGTCCGCCTCGTACCGTCGCGCGTATATGCCGGGTCCTGCCGCGACCCCCGTTCGTACCGCGCCACCGCTGGCCGCCCTGCTCACCGGGCCGACCAGTGGCGCGGCGACGCGCCTCGTCGCGCCGGCGCGTCGGATGCGCGGCCGGGTCGGCGATTTCCTCATCCCGGCTTCGCCGCGGGCCGGCGCCAAGGCCCTGCTCGGCTACAACCGGCTTCGCCCCCGGCGGGTTCGAATTGCCCGGGCCGTGTCAGCCGCGGCGATCAGGTTCGGCGCCGGCCCGATGCTCACCGATCCCGCCGCACTGAAGGCCGTCCCGGGCGAGCGCACGCTGTTGGACGTGCTGCGCGAACAGCTCGGCGTCGCTGATCTCGTCGTCGCCGGCACGGACTTCGGTGGCACGGGGCTTCACACCCCGGTGGTCCAACTGTTCACTCCTGCGGGTGAACCGGTCGGCTACGCCAAGGTCGGTTGGGACCCGGTGACGATCAACATGGTCGACACCGAGGTCGCGGCACTCGAACGCGCGGCGGGATCAGGGTGGACCACGGTTGCGGTACCCGAAGTTCGCTGGCACGGCGACCACGCCGGCCGGCGCGTGCTGGTCACGGCCCCGATGCCGCGCGCCATCCGCCGGATACCCAAGCGAGACCTGCCACCGATCGACCCCTTGCTCGAGGTGGCGACGCTCTGGGCGCCGCCGTATCGGCACGCGCTCACGGCGAGTCGCTACTGGGCCTCGATCACCACGATCGCCGACACGGCCGCCGCCGCGGGCCGCGTCGGACTGCGCGCCGCGTTGCAGGCAATCGGCGACCGCCACGGTGATCTGGAACTGACCTTTGCGAGCTGGCATGGCGACTGGGTCGAATGGAACCTCGGGCGGGTCGGTGACCGCCTGATCGCGTGGGACTGGGCCTACTCGGCACCCGACGTGCCGTTCGGCTTCGACCTGCTGCAGTTCTTCCACCTGCGCCATCGCAACGTCCGCCGCCTCGGCCCGAACGCCGCGCTCGCGCAGGCGCGCAGCGACGCCAAGATCGGCCTTCGGGCGCTCGGGCTCGGGCCCGACGAGTGCCTTGCAGTCGGTGCGCTGCACGCCGTCGAAGTCGCACGACGCGAGGAGCACACCCTCCAGATCCGGGAACCGGTCGGCGCGGGCCGGGGAAGCCGATGACCCGGACTTCGAGCCCCGACCCCGTTCGATCCGTCGCCCGCGGCGGTGCCCTGAACCTCTTCGGCGCGGCCGTGTACGGCATCGCCAACTTCGGGTTCGTCTTCCTCGTCGCCCGCCAGTTGGGGGCGAAGGCCGCCGGCCCGCTCCTGGTGGGCATCGCGGTGTTCACGGTCGCCCGCGGCATCGCGGTCCTCGGGGCCAACACCGGCTTGATTCGGATGATCAGCCGCGAACGCGCCCTCGGCAACCACCACCACCTCCGACCCCTCGTGCGCATCGCCATCGGACCCGTGGCACTGGCAGCGTGCGTTCTGGCCGCGACCATGTTCGCCGCCGCCGAACCCCTGGCCGCCCTGTTCGACGGCGGACCCACGCTGGCGACGACACTGCGGATCCTGGCACCCAGCCTGCCGTTCGCGGCGGTAGCGACGGTCCTGGTGCAGGGCACACGCGGATTCGACACCATGCGCGTTCAGGTCGTCATCGACCGGATCGGAACGTCCCTGGCGCTCCCGGCCGTCACCGCGCTCGTCATCGCCGCCGGCGGGGACGAGCGAGCAGTGGCCGTGAGCTTCGCCTCCATCACCGTCATCGGATTTCTTGCCGTGACGGTCGCGTTCCGTCGGTTGCTCCGCCAGGCCGAAGCCACCGTCGTCGACGCGGCGCCGGTCGCCGACACACTCCGGCCCGACTTCTGGCACTTCTCACTCCCCCGCGCGCTCGGACAGTCCTGCAACGTCGCGGTGCTGTGGCTCGACACCTTGCTGATCGCCGCTTGGCGGGGGTCGACCGAGGCCGGTATCTACGCGGCCGGGACCCGGTATCTACTCATCGGCACCTTCACCGCCGAAGCGGTCATGAACGCTGTCGGACCGCGCGTCAGCGGGCTGCTCACGGCGCGTCGCCTGAGCGACGCGCAAGCCGTCGTGACCGAGGCCACCGTCTGGCAGGCGGCCATCATCGTCCCGACCTACCTCACGGTCGCGCTGTTCGCCCACCCGTTGTTGGCGCTGTTCGGGCCCGAGTACGTCCGGGCCGAGACCGCACTGGTCATTCTCGCCGTCGCGATGATCGGCGCCGGCCTCTGCGGGCCCGCCGACAGTGTCGTACTCATGAGTGGCCGCAGTCGCCTCAGCCTGACGAACTCGGCGATCGCGCTGACCGTCAACGTCGTGGGCAACGTTGCGCTCACACCGCGGTGGGGCATCACCGGCGCCGGCGCCGCGTGGGCCGCGACGCTGCTCGTGGCCTACGGACTCCCGGTTCGACAGGCGCGACGCGCCCTCGGCATCACTACCTGGTCGCCGACGCTCGCCGCGCAGACCGGCCTGGCCTTCGCCACCGTGGGCGGCACTGGCGTGGTCGCCCGGGCGACGCTGGGTCCGACCGCCGCAAGCCTCATCGCCAGCACGGTCGTCGGCGGCGCGCTCTACGCGCTGTTCACCTGGCGCCACCGTGACGCGCTGGCCCTCCGCTCACTGATTCCTTCCCGCACCGCGTCGGTCGTGTCGACCGGTGTCGTCTGATCCGAGGTATGCGATGTCCCAGATCGTCTCCGACTCCGCGACGCTGTCCGACTACTGGAGCCTGGTGTACCGCGGCCGACGACTCATCGCGAAGTGTGCCGCCGCCGGCATGGTCCTCGCGCTCGTGTGGACCCTCGTCTCACCGCCGACCTACGAGTCCCGCGCCGCAGTGGTGATCCGCCCGATCCAGTCCGACCCGTTCGCTTCGACCCGGATCGAGGATGTCGGCGCCAGCACCGAACTGAACGTCATGGGCTCGACCCTGGTGGCAACGCTCGCAGCCGAGCGACTCGGCACGACCGATCCGGCCGCACTACTGGAACACCTGACCGTGACGAACCCCACCGACACGTTGATTCTGGACGTCGCGTTCTCGGCCGGCAGTCCGAGCGAGGCGCAGCGCGGCGCGCAGGCATTCGCGACGTCCTACATGAAGTACCGGCGGTCGAGCGCCGAGGGCATCAAGCAGCGCCGACTCGACCAGATCGCGGCGCAGACCACGGCGCTGCGGACCGAACTCGAGCGAACCGTACAGACCGCCACCGACGCCAATGCTCTCCCCGAGGTTCGGGCTACGGCAGAAACCCGTCGGGGGGTCCTGAGCGCGCGTATCGGCGACCTCGAGGCATCCCGCACCGGCGTCGACGCGACCGACACGACCCCGGGGGAGATCATCCGGCCCGCAGAACTCCCGACCACCCCGAGCGGACCCGGGCGCCTCGTCACCGTTCTCGGCGGACTCGCGCTCGGTCTACTCGCGGGTGTCGCGATCGCAATCGTGCGCGATCGCGGCGGCCGCCACGTGGTCGGCCACGAGGACCTCGTCAACCTCCTCGAGGCGGAACCGCTGGCCGAGGTACCCGCGCCCGACCGCGGGCTTCGACACGCGCCCGCGACACTCGTGGCCGAGGACCCGGCCGGACGAATCGCCGGTGAGTACCGCCGGCTGCGAGCCCGGGTCTGGCCCGGGCGGACCGACGGCCCTCGGCGAACCCTGATCGTCACGCCGACGGCCGACACCTCGGCCGACGCCATGACCGCGAACCTGGCCCTCACGATCGCTTCGCTGGGCTGGAGGGTCGTGGTCACCTGGCTCGACCGCGGCGCGCCCGACCAGTGGTCCGACGCCCCCTTGGCACACTCGCCGGACCGACTGAACCTCGATGCCGCGGTCGCCGACCGACTGGTCACCCCGGCAGCACTCGCCGGCGTCGGTCTCCTCCCGGTCCTCGGGCGCGGATCCGGCGTGGACCCCATCGAGATCGCGGCCGAAAACCTCGCGGGCTTGGACGGCACGACCGACATCGTCCTGATCGTCTCGGATCCCGCGCTCAGCTCGGCGCAAAGCGTCGAACTTGCAGCCTTCGTCGATGGCGTGATCGTCGTGTTCGACCCCAATACCACCACCCGGGCGGCGTTGGTCCGCACACTCGAGACACTGGCCACGGCCAAGGTGCTCGGCGTCGTCGCCGTGAACACCGACCGTCGGTGGAACCTATGACCACGCCCGGGCGCTATCGAGCGCTGTTCGTCTGTTCCTCCGGCGGTCATCTCGCACAGCTGATGCAGCTGGAGCCGTGGTGGCGAGAACTCGACCGTTCCTGGGCCTGCATTCCTACCGCCGACGCGTGCGGCCTCCTCGCCGAGGAACGCACGGTCTGGGTTCACCACCCGACGACGCGCAGCGTCAGCAATCTGGTCCGCAACCTGGGGCTGGCGTGGCGAACGCTTCGAAGGGAACGACCGGACGTCGTCGTATCGACCGGAGCCGGCGCCGCCGTGCCGTTCTTCTGGATCGCCAAGCTGCTCCGCGTCCCGACGGTGTATCTGGAGGTGTACGACCGCGTCGACAGTCCAACGCTGACCGGCCGGCTCTGCAAGCCGGTCTCGGACCTCTTCCTGCTCCAGTGGGAGAGCCAACGCGACGTGTACGGCGACGGCATCGTCGTCGGACCGGTGTACTAGGAGGCACAGATGCAACCACTCGTCTTCGTCACCGTCGGCACCGATCATCATCCGTTCGATCGACTCATCAGCTCGATCGAACGGTGGCCCGCGCGGGACCACGCCGACGTGGTCATCCAACACGGCACCTCGCGACCGATCCGCGGTGCGACCTGCTACCCACTCCTGGACCCCGAGGAGATGCAGGGTTGGCTCCGGACTGCAGACGCCGTCGTCTGCGCGGGCGGGCCGGGCACGGTGATGGCGGCGCGCCAGGCCGGGCATCGCCCCATCGTCGTTCCCCGGTCGGCGGCCCGCGGCGAACATGTCGACGATCACCAGGCCGCGTTCGCACACCACCTCCAACGAGCGGGGCTCGCCGTCGTCGCCGAGAGCTTCGCCGCGCTCACCCATGAACTCGACCGGACACTCGTCAACCCACAGCTTCAGCGCATCGCGCCGGACCTTGGTGCGCCGGCGTCGATCTGGCGTATCGGCACGCTCATCGACGGTCTCGTTCGGGACCGCTGATGTTGGCCGCACATCGGCTTGCACCAAAGGCCCGCCGTCAGAGCACCGTCAGCCCCGCATGGCCGTTGGTCGTGCTCACGCTCGGGATGCCCGCGGCGTACTTCCTCGGAGTTTCGGCACTCGTGTGGGTGCTCCCCGGCGTCATCTTCGGCCTCGCGCTGTATCGCAGCCGATCCGTGACCATGCCCTCCGCGGCACTGCCCCTCGTCGCACTGACGGTGTGGGCACTCCTGACGGTCGTGCAGCTCGCGGACCTCGGGAGCCTCCCGCTGTTCCTCTACCGATGGATGGTGTGGGCCTCCACGCTCGCGATTGCCCTCTGGCTCGTGAACGACGTCTCGGCTCGAATCCCGACGCGCCGGGTGGTGGACCTGCTCGCGGCGCTGTGGATCGTGCTCGTGGCGTTCGGATACCTCGCGCTGCTGTTCCCCCACGTCGCAGTCCCGTCGGTCATGCAGCAGATCCTCGAGCGGATGCGGGACCACCCACTCGGTCGCCCGTCGTTCCTGTACGACATCAGCGTGGTCCGATTCGCCGAGCTCCAGGAGTTCTCCGGCCACTTCGTTCCCCGTCCGGCGGCACCGATGGCTTACACGAATGGCTGGGGGTCGACGATCGGACTGCTGAGTCCCTTCTTCGCCGTCTCGTGGCTGGGGTCCGCCGGCCGGCTCCGCCGCAATATCGGCGTCCTCCTCGCCGGGTTGGCGGTGATCCCGATCATCGTCTCGACCAACCGCGGCCTTTGGCTGAGTCTCGGAGGCGCGGTGGCGTATCTCGCGGTCCGGATCGCACTGCGGGGCGACCTGCGCCTGATCCTCGGCGTCGCGTTCGTCGGCACGCTGTTGGTGGTCGTCACCCTCGCGACGCCGCTCCATCAGTCGATCAGCAGCCGATTCTCCGGGGCGGAGGCCTCCAACGAAACGAGGTCGCGCCTGTACGAAACCGCCATCGAGAAGTCGAAGGATTCGCCCCTGCTCGGCAACGCCGCACCGGAGTCGGTCGCCGATGGACCCGCGATCGGCACCCACGGGCTCCTCTGGTACGTCATGTTCAGCCACGGGTTTCCCGCGGTGATCCTGCTCTTCGCGCTCGCCGCGGGCCTCCTGGCCAGCACGTTTCGGGCGCGCACGCCGACGGCGATGGCCGCCCATCTCGCGATCGTCGTGTTCGTGATCCAGATACCCATCTACGGGCTGCTCCCGCAGATCGTGCTCGTCGGCGCGGCGGCGGGCATCGCGTGGCGCGAGCAGCGAGCCACCCCGATCGCGGCCGTCGCGTCATGACGACGGCCCTGCGTTCCGCCGACGTCGGCGAACGGGCCGCGGCGCGTCCGGCATGGGAGAACACGCTGCGTGCGGGCACCAAACGCACCCTGCGGACCTGGGGAACCGCAACCGCGCCGCTGCGTCCGCTTCCCGACTTCCTCGTGATCGGCGCCAAGCGAGGCGGCACCACCTCGTTCGTGGACTGGCTGCGTGCGCATCCCGGTGTGCTCGGCCTGTTCCCTCGTGCCGAACGACTCAAGGGCTTGTACTTCTTCGACGAGCAGTTCGACCGAGGCGCGCACTGGTACCGATCCCACTTCCCGACCGCTGCCGTGCGCGCCGCGCAGTCCCGCCGGCTCGGCTACCCGGTCATGACCGGCGAAGGCTCGCCGTACTACCTCTTCCACCCGCTCGCCGCGGGGCGAGCATCCGAGGTCGTACCGAACGCTCAGATCCTCGTACTGCTGCGTGATCCGGTCGAGCGGGCCTTCTCGCACTGGAAGGAGCGGCGGCGCAACCGCACCGAACCGTTGGACTTTGCCGACGCGATCATCGCCGAGGCCGCGCGGCTCGCGGGCGAAGAGTCGCGCCTCACCGCGCAACCCGGCACCCTGAGCTTCGCCCACCGACACTGTTCCTACGTGACACAAGGAATGTACGCACCGATGCTCGAACGGTGGTTCTCCGCGTTCGGGCGCGACCGAGTGCGGGTGTGGGCCAGCGAGGAAGTCTTCGCGCAGCCCCAACGGGCACTCGACGACGTCTTCGAGCGACTCGGGCTTCCCGGACACCGACTGGAACGCATCGGAGCACGCAATCAGGAGCCGAGTCGGGATTTGGATCCCGGGCTGCGAGCCGAGCTCCGGGCCCGCCTCAGCCCCGCGATCCGGGCGACGGAGACCGTCCTCGGTCGTGAACTTCCGTGGGATCGTGACCCCATGACCGGCTGAGGGTCGAGCCGGGTGCACCGGCCGCTCGCCGCGCTTCGTTCAGATGCCCCGGCCGCACCGATTGAGGGTCCGGACGACCCGATCTGCCGTCACGATCCGGCGGGCAACCAGCCATGCGAGGTACGCACGCGGCTCGGCCGGCCGGAGTCGCAGCGTGCGCCGGATCTCGTCGATCGCATCTGATCGACGGCCGAGCGCCGCGAACGCGAAGGCGCGCTGCCCTCGGATCCGCGCTTCACCCACGCGACTCCGCTGGAACTCCGGGTAGGCCGCGAGCAGGTAGTCCAGAGCGTCGGCAATGGTCTGCCACTGTTCGGCGAAGAACGACTTCGGATGCCAGTCGACCCGGACCAGCGGTTGCCGGACGACGCCAATCGGTGCCCGGCGCGCCGCGTGGAGCAACCACTCGTAGTCCTCGGCGTAGCCGCCCGGGATCGCCTCGTCGAAGTCGCCGATGCCCTGAGTCAGCGCGTCACGCCGCACCATGTAGGTGCTCGGATGGGCCTCCATGACCCGGCTCGCAAGCAGGTCGTCGAACGTCAGCGCGTCCCGATCGAGAACGCGATCCACCGCGTGGTCGTCTCGGTGCACCCGAATACCGGTGACGGCGACCTCGAGCGCCGGGTCGGCCCCGAAGCGCGCCACCTGCGCCGTGACCTTGGTCGGGAACCAGACGTCGTCGTCGTCGCAGAACGCCACGAGATCCCCCCGGGCACGATGCAGACCGGAGTTCCGACCGCCGGGGAGTCCCGGGGTCCGGTCGTTCGCCATGACAGCCACGGGCCGCGAACCGCTGAGCACCTCGAGGGTGGAATCCGGCTCCGAGTGGTCGAAGACGACGATCGTCTCGATCACGCCGTCGTGCTGCTGATCCGCGATCGCGGCAACGGCCCGTCGGAGCAGTTCCGGGCGGTCCCGGGTACAGATCACCACCGACAGGTCCACGGCCACCTTCTCGTCTCGGCGTACTCGTCCGGGTCCTGAATCGTGTTTCCCCCCGTTCCCCCAGTTTTGGTGACCCGAACGGCACCATCATGGACGGCACTGCTCCTTCACCGAAGGAACCCTGTGCGTCGCGATCCCGGAATGCCACCGGACAGCTCCCATCGAGTTTCGGCCCCGGCCGAGATCGCCGGCCCGACGCAGCTCCGACGCGCGCTCGTCGCCTTCGATATCGCAGCCATCGTCGCGGGCTGGTTCGCCGCGATGGTGATCACCTGGAGTCGCGGGCGCGCTGCTGTCCACGGTCGTCGCCGGCAGCGTCACGCTGCTGGCCATGCGCAGTCGGCGCCTCTACCTGGCGCGCGTCTGCGCGATCCGCTCCGCGGAAGTCCTCGGCGTCGCCTGGGCCGCGACGATCGGGGCGACCGCGGTCTACGCGGCCGGTCGGTTCCTCCCCGACCCGATCTCACTCACCAGCGCCGTATGGGGCGCCGGCTGCACGTTCGTCCTCGTCTCGGTGGCACGCGGGCGCTTCGGACAGTGGCTCCGATCCCGGCGCCGAGCCGGCGACCTCACCCGGGCCGTCGTGCTGGTCGGACACGGCACCGAGGCCCGGGAACTCCAGGCACTCGTCGGCACCCACCCGGAGGCTGGACTGCGCGTTGTCGGCTCGGTGGGTGACGACACCGTCGCGGGGATTCCCTGGCTCGGCCCGATCGAGCAAGTCGCTGACGCGGTGCGAGCAGCCGGCGCGGTCGGGGTGCTCATCGCTGCGACCGAGATCACGCCACGGGCGCTGAACCTCATCGTCCGGACCCTCACGCGCGACGGCATCCACGTGCAGCTTTCGAACGGCCTGCGCGGCCTCGACCATCGCCGAGTGCACACGGTCCCGGTGGCGCACGAACCGCTGCTGTACGTCGAGGCCGCCGCGCTTTCTCGCGGTCAGTTGCTCACCAAACGAATCCTGGACCTCGTCGGCGCGGCCATTCTGCTGCTGCTCGCTGCCCCAGTGATGCTGATCGCCGCGCTCGCGATCAAGTGCGACGATCGCGGACCGGTGTTCTTCCGTCAAACACGCGTCGGGCGGCGCGGGCGAGAGTTCACCCTGTACAAGCTCCGCACCATGGTCAGGGATGCCGAGGCCCAACTCGTCGACGTCACCCGCGCCAACGAGCGGACCAACGGACCCCTGTTCAAACTCGCCAACGACCCGCGACGCACTCGAGTCGGGCGGATCCTCGAACGTTCGAGCATCGACGAGATCCCGCAGCTCGCCAACGTCCTGCGCGGCGAGATGAGCCTCGTCGGCCCCCGACCGGCGCTGCCCGCGAGGTCGCGGACTTCGAACCCGAGCTCCTCAACCGCCACGAAGTCACGCCGGGTATCACCGGTCTCTGGCAGGTCGAGGGCCGGGACAACCCGGACTTCGCCGTGTACCGCCGACTCGATCTCTTCTACGTCGAGAACTGGTCGGTCGGTTTCGACCTCGTCATCATCGGCGCCACGGTCCACACGATCCTGCGCCGCCTGGTCCCTCGTCGCCGCGCGGCTCGGACCACCTCGGCCGCGAGCGAGGCGGCCGCGTCCAACCACCGGGTCACGCGAGTGTCGCGGCCAGGCGCGCCAGCGCGTCCGGCGTCCGCGTCCCCCACCAGAACAGATCACGTCCGTCCACGATCCTGACATCCGCCGACGGCAGTGCCGCCACAATCTCGTTCCGATGACGGACGGCAAAGGGGTACGGCTCATCCGGAAGGACGACGAGATCCGGAGACCAGCCGGCGACGTCGGCCAACGTCACCTCGGGATAGCGATCGGGACCTGACGTTGCGACAGCGACCCAGCCGAGGTGCTCGAGCATCGACGCGCCAAAGGTCGCGGTGGTGAGGATCATCCACGGACGTCTCCACACGAAGGCCACGGCGCGGCCCCGTCGCGCCAGTGGCGCACTGATCCCCGTTGCCGGTGCCGCGACCCCGAGCCGACTCGCCAGGGCTCGCACCGCCGGCGCCACGTCGGCGACCGACCGCGGCGACATCTCGTGGAGGGTGACGCCCGCGGCGCGCAGGGCGACGGCATCCTCGCGTCGATTCTCCTCGTCGTTGACCACGACGAGATCGGGCATCAGCTCGACGATCGCCTCCACATCGGGGTCCTTGGTCCCGCCGACAGTCTGAAGACCGGGTTGATCGCAGAACCGAGTGCAGGCGACGGGGGTCACGCCCAGCGCGAGCAGCGTCTCGGTCGCGGACGGCACAAGGGAGACGACCCGCACGGCTCGCGCTACATCCGATCGAGCAGCTCGGCCTTCTTCGCCTCGAACTCCTCTGGGGTCAGCGCTCCCTGATCCCGCAGCGCCGCGAGCTTGGCAATCTGGTCCGCGACGTCCGGTGCCGGCGCGGTCGTGGCCGCAGTGGCTTGCTGGTGACTCGTGATCGCGTCGGCCTGCCAGCTGGCCTGCCGCCGGCTGTTGACCTCCATCTGCCGGTAGATCTCCTGCTGCACCATGTCCGGATGCCGGACATTCTCGAAGTGGCTCTGACCGTCGCGGCCGGCCGACTCGATCGACAGGTCGCCGGCACCGATGACGCGCTCCCAGATCCTCTGCGAAAAGTCGATGTTGTTGACCCGATCGAGGGGGATCTCGGTCCCCCGCTTCGAGATGATCCCCGAGCGCGAGATCACTCGTCGGTCGGTGAGGACGAAGTGCGTGTAGGTCCAGGCCAGGTACTTCTCGATGACGAACGCGAGGTACGCGAGGATCCCGAGGGACACGAACCACTTGAGCACTGCAGCGTCGGCACCGCTCCAGAGATAGAGCCCGACGAAGACCAACACGACGGCGCCCGTGACGATGTGCTTCCAGAAGAACCACCAGTGGGGCTTGAGGTCGAGCACCAAGGTCTCGCCCTCATTGATGAGCTTCGGGGGATATGGCGGCATCCTGCGAGCCTACGGGGCCGCGCCCCCAGAGCGCGCGGAGCCCAACGGGCTGTGCCGACACGCCCGGTATCCTGACGACGGTCACAGGGGCTCGGTACGGTGCGGAGGCCATGCCCACCGAGCCCGACCCCACACTCACCCGTCCGGTCGCGCCCGACGCGGTCGCGACACCCCTGTTGGACGGTCTCGATCCGTCCCAACGCGCGGCGGTCACCGCCGCCGCAAGCACGCTGGCGATCCTCGCCCCGGCGGGGTCGGGCAAAACGCGGGTCCTGACCCGGCGCATCGCCTGGCAGATCGCGACCGAAACCATCGAACCCGGACACGTGCTCGCCCTCACGTTCACCCGCAAAGCGGCGGGCGAACTGCGAACGCGCCTGCGCCGGCTCGGCATCCCCGACGGGCTGACCGCGGGGACGTTCCATGCCATCGCTCTCGCACAACTCCGCAGCCGGCACGAGGACCAAGGCACCACCATGCCGGCGCTCCTCGATCGCAAGGCTCGCGTCCTCGGCGCGCTCGTCGGTGGCGGCCGCGGCGCGGGCCGGACCGTCGCGGTGCTCGAGGCCGCGGGCGAGATCGAATGGGCGCAGGCCCGTCTGGTCGGGCCGGGCGCCTACGTCGAAGCGGCCGGGCGCGCCGGGCGCGCGCCGACGGGCGGCATCGACCGGATGGCCGACATCTACCGTCGCTATCAGGACGAGAAACGCAAACGCCACGTCATCGATTTCGACGACCTCGTCCGCTTGACCGCGCAGGCGCTCGAACAGGACCGCGAGTTCGCCGCGAGCCAGCGGTGGCGGTTCCGACACTTGTTCGTCGATGAGTTCCAGGACGTGAGCCGGGCCCAGCTGCGGCTGCTGCAGGCCTGGCTCGGCGATCGCGACGACCTCTGTGTCGTCGGCGATCCCGACCAGGCGATCTACTCCTTCGCGGGAGCCGACTCGCGCTACCTCACCGAATTCGACCGTCACTTCCCGGGAGGTGCCACGGTCAGACTCGACCGCAACTACCGGTCGACCCCGGAGATCGTGACGGTGGCCCGAGCAGTGCTGCCACCACGAGAGCGCGCCGCGGTGCAGGCGGTCGGAACTCCGGGACCGCCGCCGACAGTGCTCCGGTACGCCGACGCCGACGCCGAGGCCCGGGGCATCGCCGACGCGCTCCGCCAGGCCCATTCCGCCCAGTGCCGATGGTCGGATATGGCGGTGCTCTATCGCATCAACGCCCAGTCGGCGGCGTTCGAGGAGGTGCTGCGTCGCGCCGGAATTCCGTTCCGAGTTCGGGGTGACCGCGCGTTTCTCGACCGGCCGGAGGTGCAACACGCGCTCGAACAGCTCAGTCAGATCGCGAAGGAGGCGCCGCGGCGCGACTTCGCGGATCACCTGACCGATCTCGTCACCGACGCCGCCGAAGGCACCGAAGAGGAACGGACCCACCGCGGCGCCATTGCTGCGCTGGGCCGCGAGTACCTCGCGGTCGCGGTGGGCCGGGGCAGCGTGCCGGAATTCCTGGACTTCCTCTCGGCGTCGCTCCGTGGTCACGACGACGGTGGTCTCACTGCCGACGCCGTCGACCTCCTGACGTTCCACCGGGCCAAGGGGCTGGAATGGCGCACCGTCTTCGTGACCGGACTCGAACGCGGACTCGTCCCGATCTCTCACGCCTCGGGCGACCCGATCGCGCTGACCGAGGAGCGACGGTTGCTCTACGTCGCACTGAGCCGCGCGGCACGCGAGCTGCACCTGTCCTGGGCGTCGACGCGCGCACGCGGTGAGCGGACGAGCAACCGGACCGCCAGCCCCTATCTCGACGAGATCGAGCGGGCGATCTCCGGTGAGTCGCCGCCCCCGCCGGACCCCGAAGTCAACCGACGAGGTGCGCGGACCGCGCGTGCTCGTCTGGCGCGGGTGGCCGACACGGAACTCGCGATGGAGGATCGTCACCTCTACGATGCGCTGGTCACGTGGCGCAAGGACACCGCTCGGGCGGCCGACATACCGGCGTTCGTGGTGTTCGACAACAAGACCCTCCGAGCAGTCGCCACTGCTCGCCCCGCGAGCCCCGACGATCTCCTCGAGGTCTCGGGGATCGGCCCGGTGAAGGTCGAACGCTACGGAGCTGCACTCCTCGAGATCATCGACCGTCATCCGGTCCCGGCCCCACAGGACTGACGTCGAACCGGATTCCGTCGACGACGGCTACCGTCGCTTCCGTGCATCGCTTCGACACCGCCGCCGAGGAATCCGCCCGCCTCTGCTTCGAATATGCGCTCGAGCGGCTTCGGATGGACGACGTCGAGCTCGACCAGCCCGTCCCGATCGAGGAGCTCGACGCCACGGTCGGACCGACCATCACGCCCGAGGGCCACGACCCGGCGGAGGTGCTCGCCTGGTTCCGCGACTCGCTCGCCCCTGCCTGCATCTCGACGGACAGCACGAGGTTCCTGGGCTTCATCCCCGCCGCTCCGACCAAGACCAGCCAACTCTTCGACATCGTTGTGTCGTCCTCCAACATCTGCGGATCCGACTGGTTGGAGGCCGCCGGTGCGATCTACGCCGAGAACCAGGCGTTGCGCTGGATCTCCGATCTCGCCGAATATCCCGCGGCAGCCGGCGGCACCTTCGTGTCCGGCGGGTCCGCCGGCAACTTGTCCGCGCTCGCCACGGCGCGCCACGCGGCGGCCGAATCCCGGCCGCGGCCGAATCGCTGGCACGTGGCGCTCTCCGACCAAGCCCACAGTTCGTTGACCAACACGCTCGGGATCATGGACGTGGAGCCGATCGTGATCCCGACCGGCCCCGACGATCGGCTCACCGGGCGCGCGCTCGGCCAGGCGCTCGAAGCACGAGGTGCCGACGACGTCTGCGCCGTCGTCGCGACCGCGGGGACCACCAACACCGGCACCGTCGACGACCTCGCCGGGGTGGCCGAGGTCGCCCACGAGCACGGCCTGTGGATGCACGTGGATGGTGCCTACGGCCTGGCCGGGCTGGCCACGCCGACGCTGCGCGAGAAGTTCCGGGGCATCGAATCTTCGGATTCGTTCGTGGTCGACCCCCACAAGTGGCTGTTCGCGCCGTTCGACTGTGCGGCGCTGCTCTACCGGGACCCCGCCCGCGCCCGAGCCACCCACTCCCAACAGGCGCCCTACCTCGACCCGATCCGCACGGCCACGAACTGGGATCCCGCCGACTACGCCTACCAACTCACTCGGCGAGTCCGCGGACTGCCGTTCTGGTTCTCGCTCGCCGTGCACGGCACCGATGCCTACCGCGACGCGATCGAGCGAACGTTGGCGATCACGCAGGACGCGGCGCGACGTATCGACGCCGCGCCGCATCTCGAACTCGCCCTCGAACCCGAGCTGACCGTCGTCGTGTTCCGCCGCCGCGGCTGGACCGCGGAGCAGTACCGCGAGTGGTCGGCGCGGATGCTGCGGGACCAGCACGCGTTCATCCTGCCCACGACATACCACGGTGAGGTACTCCTGCGGGCGGTGTACCTCCACCCTGAGTGCGGACCCGAGATCACCGACGAGTTGATCGCACTTCTCGCGGACTGACGCCTTCCTGCATCAACAAGAACCCCACAACCCGCGCCCAGCGCGCTTCGCGGCCAGTTGTTCCTGCAACATGACCCGACCGTGCGCACCGTTCGGTGGGATGATCAGCATCCGCACGTACCCGCGTCGCAACAGAAGGTCATTGAACCGTTCGCCGTCGACGATCACGTAGGCGAGGAGCCGCCCGTACCGGTCCCGATGTTCAACATCGAGTTCGAGCTCAACCCGGCGGCCGGTGAGCCTCCGCTCGGTGAAGACCGACGCCTCGGGACCAAAGCACTCAACGCCCTTGGTCGGGTGATGGGTCTCGGGCGTGTTGACGCCGAGCAGTCGGACAGTGTCCGTACCCCGTCCCGTCATGACGTCGACGGTGTCACCGTCCACCACAGACTCGACGAACGCCGCGAACCGCGCGGGACCAGGAGATCGGGGGTCGGCGCCGGGACCGTCGTGACCGGCCCACCACCCCCCGAGCGAGGCGGCGGCGAGCAGGAGCACCACGACCACGGCTCGGGAACGAGCCATCGCGATGACCCTACCGCCGGGTACACGGCGTTGCCGATGCCAGCTCGTATCGTGGAATACCCCTATGGACCGTGTCCGCCGATTGCTCGTACTCATCGTCATGCTCGTGGTGGCCGGCCTCGTCGTGCTCGCGGTCGCCGTCCGTCCCGGGTTGCGTGACGACGAAGACGCCGTCGACACGACCTGGCAGCCACTGGTCGCGGAACTCTCCACCCGCTACGAGGCGTTGGGAGGCGTCGTCGCCGGGCTCCAGGACGCCGGTGCAGGCGACCGCGAGGTCACCACATCACTCGCAGCGGCGCTGGAACGGTGGACCGTGACCGCCACCGGCACCGATGCCCAGGACCAGGTACGACGTGCGAACGAGCTCGAGGCGCTCGCCGCCCGCGCCACCACCCTGGCCCAGGCGCCGCGACTCAGTTCCAACGAACCGTTGCAGGTAGCCATCGCCGCATTCGACGCGACCCGCCCGACCGCCAATGCGCTGACGAAGTACAACGACGTCGTCGTGGCGTACCAACGCCAGCGCGACGGTTTCTGGAGCCGTATCGTCGCGCGCCTGGACGGCTACGACATGCGCCCGACACTCCAACTCCCCGACTCGTGACCACGCCGGTCACGACCCCGCTGACGATCCTGGGTGGCGGCCAGCTCGGTCGAATGCTCGCGCTCGCTGCGATCCCGATCGGCGTCTCGGTACGGAGTCTCGATCCGGCGGCCGGGGCACCGGCCGGCGAAGTCTCCGACCTCGTCGTCGGCGCCCTCGACGATGTCGAGGCGGCTCGATCGGCCGCGCGCGGAGCGGCCGCAGTCACCTACGAGTGGGAAGGGGTCCCGGCCGACATCGTCCGCGCCTTCGCCGCTGACGGCGCCAAGGTGCATCCGTCGGCCGACGCGCTGGCCGCATCCCAGGACCGACTCGTCGAGAAGGAGGTGTTCCGCGCGCTCGACATACCCGTTGCCCCGCACGCCGCAGTGGATTCACTCGAGGACCTCCGCACCGCAGTCGGGCAACTCGGTGTCCCGGCCATCCTCAAGACCCGGCGCGGCGGCTACGACGGCAAGGGGCAGATCCTGATCAGCTCACCAGCCGACGCCACCGCGGCGCACGCCGCGTTGGCGGAGGCCGGGCCGCTGATCCTCGAGGCGCGGATCCCGTTCACCCGCGAACTCTCCATCATCGCGGTCCGGGGCGCCGATGGCGACGTTCGCACCTGGGCGCTCACCGAGAACGTCCACCGAAACGGCATCCTCCGGTGCTCGGTCGCACCGGCCGACGGCGCGACCGACACACTCCAAGGCGTCGCCGACCACTACGTGCATCGGCTCCTCGACCACTTCGACTATGTCGGCGTCCTCGCGCTCGAACTGTTCGAGGTCGGAGACCAGTTGGTTGCGAACGAGATGGCCCCACGGGTCCACAACTCCGGTCACTGGACGATCGAGGGCGCAATCACCAGTCAGTTCGAGAACCACGTCCGCGCCGTCCTCGGATGGCCATTAGGCGACACCTCGCTGCGGGCGCCGGCGGCAATGCGCAACTGCATTGGTTCCATGCCGACACCGGCGCGACTTCTGGGCCTGCCGGATGTCCACCTCCACTCCTACGGCAAAACCGTGCGACCCGGCCGCAAGGTCGGCCACGTCACCGTGCTCGGAGTCGACCGGGCGACGCTTCGGGAGCGTCTCGACGAACTCGACGACCGGCTCCCCGCCGACGACGGCTGACCATTGGCGGCCGGTGGGCCGCGCCCGCATCGGTCCGTGGGTCCGACCGAATTTGATAGTCGGGGCGGTTCAGCGCGGGTGAGGAATCTGCCGATACTGAAGAGACCGTCAGACCGTCACCCGAGGTGCGCCGTGCCCGCGAGAACTTCCGTCGCCACCACAATTACCGTCGTTGCCACCCTGCTCAGCGGCGTGGTCGCCACCGCCGCGACCGTTCACGGATCTTCCCGATCGACCGAGCAGCCAACGGCCGCGGCCGCCGCACCGGCCGGGGTCGACGGGGCGGCGCTGGATCCCGCTGCGCCGGACGGGTTCGCAATGTCGGGGCCTGAGCCGGAGGCCGCCCCGTCGGCCGAGCGTGGGTCGGCGGACCCGAAAGTCCGGTTCCTCCTCGCACTCAGCCGCTCGCAGTCCACCGCCGCTCGGTTCCCCGCGTCGACGAACCCGGCCGGCACCGGGCAGCCAGGCGACGCGGGCGATGCCGGGAAATCGACGACCAAACGCGACGGGCCCGCACCAGCTCCGACGACGAGCCCGCCGACGACCAAGCCGGCTCCCGCGTCCACCACGACCACCGCCCCGCCAGCATTCAACTGTTCCGGCAGTGACGACGGCATGAGCGAGACCTACAAGCACGCGAGAGGAATGGTGTCACGATCATGGATTCCACCTCTGAGCCCTTTCAGCCCTCCGAGCCACCCGAATCGAAGGGACCGAAGCAGCCATCCGGCCCGAAGCCGACCGTTCGGCGCACGCGCTCGCGACCGGCAGCGGCGAGCCGGATGCTCGCCACGGGCCTCGCCACCACGTCCACGTTCGTGATCGTGACGATCTTGGCGTCGGGGGCGCCGGCGAGCACGACGGCGTCCACGTCCGCGGCACCCGTCGCCGCCACCGCCCCCACCGGCTCGGTGACCCCCACCGACGCCGCAATCCCCACCGACGCCAATGCTGCGCTGGTCCCCGGCGCGCCGCCGAACCCCGAGGCCGCGCCCGGCACGCCGGGCGCGGCCGCGAGCCCGAGCCCCGCGCCCGCCGGGGGTGGGGCATCGGCCACACCAACGGGCGCGCCGGCGGCACGCGCGCCCGTGAACCCCGGCCCGGCGGCCGCGCCCGCACCGAAGCCGGCGCCCGCGCCCTCGCCGACCCCCGCACCTGCGCCGACGAGTCCCCCGCCGACCGCCGCTCCTGCACCACCACCACCGCCACCGCCACCTCCGGTCACGGGCGGGAGCTGATGGATCTGGACCCGAAGACCTGGTGGTACCTCACGCGTGCCACCGGGTTCGTTTCCTGGAGCCTGCTCGCACTCTCGATGTTGTGGGGCCTGTTCATCACGAACAAGACCTTGCATCGGTCGACGCCACCCGCGTGGGTCCTGGACCTCCATCGCCACCTCGGCGGGCTTGCGGTGATCTTCGTCGCGGTCCACGTCGGGGTGTTACCCCTCGACGGTTATACCCAGTGGGGGTGGGCCGATCTCGTCATTCCCCTCCACAGCGACTGGCACCCCGTGGCTATCGCCTGGGGCATCGTCGCGACGTACCTACTCCTCGCGGTCGAGATCTCGTCCCTGCTCCAGCGCCGGCTGCCGAGGAAGTGGTGGCGGCGAATCCACGTGCTCTCGTTCCCCTTGTACGTCCTCGCGTCGATCCACCTCTTCACGGCCGGCACCGACACCGGCAACCCATACGCTCAGGGCCTCGTCCTCGTGGTCTCGACCCTGATCGTGTTCCTCACCATCGTGCGCGTGCTCGCCGCAGCCAAGCCCCGCGAGACCACCAGGTCTCGCGTCCCTCCGCGCCCGCGGCCGCCGCGACGGTCGAGACCGCGGTTGCAGTCACGACCCCCGAACCGCCGCCATCGCCTACGGTCACACCGAGCGTCGCAGTACCCGAATCGTCCGCGGACCTGCTTCCGGCGCCGTCGACCCGAACGGGTCATCGAGCGCGGTCCCAGGAACCACCGGCGCAGCCGACACCCATGCCCGTCGGCGCGCGCGATCGGTCGCTCCGGCCCCGCAGCCTCGACGAACGCGTCGAACACCTCCGGGCCCAGACCCGAAGCGCGGTGGAGCGCCAAGGACCGACGCAGCGCTCCGACGACGACCCGGCACTCCTCGTCCCGAGCCCGCCGCGGCCGTAAGGCGCCTACGCGATCGCGCCACCCGTCCGCAGCTCGGCCACCGACGAGGCATCGAATCCCCACTCAGCCAGGACCTCGTCCGTGTGCTGACCGGGCCAGCACGGTGGACGCTGGATTGCCCCCGGCGTGCGGCTGAACCGGGGCGCAGGCGCGGGCTGCGGGACACCGTCGACCTCCACGATCGTGTCGCGAGCCTGGATGTGCGGATGTTGCGCCGCCTCGTCCATCGTGAGGACCGGCGCGAAGCAGACGTCGGTTGTCTCCAACACCTCGCACCACTCACCTCGGGTCTTGGTGAGGAACAACGCCGTGAACCGGGCCCGGAGATCCTCATGGGTGGCCGTGTTCATCTGATCGCCCAGGGAGACCTCGTCGGTCAGGCCGAGCCGCTCGATCAGCTCTGCGTAGAACTGCGGCTCGAGGGAGCCGAGGGAGACGAAACCACCGTCCGCGGTCTCGTACGTGTCGTAGAACGGCGCGCCCGTGTCGAGCATGTTCGTCCCGCGCTCCCCCCACATCCCGAGCGCCTTGAAGCCCCACATCATCGCCATGAGCACGGCCGAACCGTCGATCATCGCGGCGTCGATGACCTGGCCCTGGCCGCTGCGTCCCGACTCGACCAGCGCGCACACGACCCCGAAGGCCATCAACATCCCGCCGCCACCGAAGTCGCCCACCAGGTTGATCGGTGGCGTCGGCTTGTCGCCGGCCCGTCCGAAGTGGGCGAGCGCACCGGCGAGCGCGATGTAGTTGATGTCGTGGCCCGCGGCCTGGGCGTACGGACCATCCTGGCCCCAGCCCGTCATGCGGCCGTAGACCAGCTTCGGGTTCCGGGCCAGGCACACGTCGGGGCCGATGCCCAGCCGGTCAGCGACGCCGGGGCGAAAGCCCTCGATGAGCGCATCGGCCTGCTCTACCAGCCGCAGCACCGTCTCGACCCCATCAGGATGTTTGAGATCGACCCCGACCGATCGACGCCCGCGGTTGAGCACTTCGAGGTTGGTGCGCTCGAAGCCGCCGACCACGTTCTGCGCGCGGTCGACGCGCACGACGTCGGCACCCATGTCCGCCAGCATCATCGCGGCAAACGGCCCCGGGCCGATCCCGGCGATCTCGACGACCTTGACTCCCGACAGCGGTCCTGACACCCGACGCTCCTCCACGCTCGACAGGCCGGCGAACCTACATTCCGATGTGACCGGGCGTCAGAAATTCAGGGCGAGCCCCGGGCGGGGCCATGGCATCGACACGATCTTGCCGGTGCCGGAAAGGGTCGCGTACGCCGTCGAGAGGTCCGGACCCCCGAAGCAGACGTTCGTCACGAGGAGGTCCGGGAGCGGCACATGCTCGACGCCGTTGATGCCCGAGCCGTCCGCGTCGGGCGCGATTACCGTCAGCCCGCCGTTGAAGATGGTGCCCACCACGACGTGTCCGCCACCGTCCACCCCGAGCGAATCGAGCAGTTGCATCCCCGGGAGTCCCGCGAGCAAGGTGCCGCCGTTGCCGACGGGCCCCGACTCGGCCAGGACGCCGGGCGCCTCGATCGCCCACCAGAACACCCGGCCGGTGTGCGTTTCGGCCACGTAGAGCCGGTCGCCCTCGGGCGAGAGCCCGATGCCGTTGGGTGAGTCGAGCGGGAAGATCACCTCGCGAATGGCGGAGCCGTCGGCCGCGGCGTAATAGACCGCGCCGATCGTCTGGACGCGACCGCGCTGCTTCCCGTGGTCGGTGAACCACATACCGCCGGCCGCGTCGAACACGAGGTCGTTGGGACCGACCAACTCGTTCCCGTCGCACTCGGTGTAGAGGCTGGTCACCTCGCCGGTGGCGAGATCCACCCGCTCGATCCGACCGCCGGTGTAGTCCTCGGGCTGGCGCAGGTCGGGCACGGTCATGCCCATCACCTCGGAGAAACCCCAGCCCCCGCTGTTGCAGACGTACGCCGCGCCGTCGGGCCCGATGGCCAACCCGTTGGGACTTCCGCCGGGGGTGGCGACGGTTTCGACTCGGCCGTCGTCGGGGTGCACACGCACCACCGTTCGGCCCTGCAACTCGACACAGAGCAGGGTGCCGTCGGGCATCCAAACCGGACCCTCCGGGAACTGCAGTCCGGTCGCGACCTCGGTGATCTCCATGGTTCCTCCGGATGGTTGCTGGCGCTGTCGCGGGCATCTGAGCGCGTCCGACGCATTCGAGGCAAGAATGCGCCGGTGAAGATCAAACTGGACCCCCAGGACGAGTACATGCATCCGCTCGAGGATGCGAGCAATTTCAACGAGAGCATGTACTTCAACGTGTACGACCCGGCCGAGCGCGTCGGCGGGTTTCTCCGCCTCGGCAATCGCGCCAACGAGGGCTACGCCGAGATGACCACCTGCTTGTACCTACCGGACGGGCGAGTGGGGTTCATGTTCGGGCGCCCGGAGATCAGCCACAACGATGCGTTCGATGCCGGCGGAATGCGCTTCGACGTCGTGACGCCATTCGAGTCACTGCGCACGACCTACGACGGCAAGATCTGCATCCTCGACGAACCGCTCCAGATGGCCAACCCTCGTAAGGCGTTCACCGAGAACCCGTACCTCGAATGCCATGTCGAGCTCGACCACCGCGGGATCGCGCCGATGTACGGCGGCGAGCCGGTCAACGACGACGGCACCCCGCTCACCGAAGACCTCTCCGGTGGCTTCGCCCGCGGTCACTACGAGCAACACATGGGAGCGCGCGGCGTCATCCGTGTCGGCGACGAGGAATGGGTGGTCGACGGCTTCGGGTTGCGCGACCACTCGTGGGGCCCCCGCTTCTGGCAAGCCCCGTGGTGGTACCGCTGGCTGACCATGAACTTCGGCGAGGACGCCGGGTTCGTCGTCTCGATCGTCACGTCGCGCGATGGCAGGCAACGCATCGGTGGCATGGCACTCCAGGACGGCGAGTACACCCACATCGACCGCGCCACGATCGAAACCGAATGGATCGGCGACGACACCTACCACCAGGAGATGCGCATCACGGCGGGCGCCGGCGATCGGGAGTACGAGATCACCGGCTCGGTGCTCAACCTGATCCCACTCCGCAACCGGCGGGAGTCGCCGGAGGGTGAACAACTCGTCACCCGGATCTCCGAGGGGATGACGGAATGGCGTTGGGACGGCCGCACCGGATACGGCCTCTCCGAGTACCTGGACCAAATCGTCGACGGCCAGCCCGTCGGACTGACGTGATGGCTCGTCCGGCTTCGCCAGCGCGCCGCCTAGCTCCTCCGAGCCCGGCTGCCGCAGGACGCCTCCCGAGCTGCACGCCTCCGCTTCGCAACGGCTCTCGTGCGCCGAACCGGAGCGAGGGACGAGCCGAGCCCCGCCGAGTCACTGAGTCAGCGGTTGCGGAAGGTGCCGTCCTCGATCAGGGGGGCGTCGGCGTCGAGCTGCCAGAGTGCCAGCGCAGCCTCGGCCGGATCGTCGGCCGCGGCCCGTTCCGGGAGACCGGCGAAGCCCAGGAGCTGGCGAGCGCGCCGGGGAAGCGTGGCCGCGTACTCGGGGGTCAAACCGAGCGGCACCGCCTCCTCCGGCGTGAGCCAACCGACGAGGTAGGACAGGTAGAGGGCCTTGCGCCAGCGGTCGGTCGTTCGGTTGCTCCCACCTCCGTGCAACAGGCTGCCGACGTACACGAGCGCATCGCCCGGCGCGAGTTCCACCTGTACCGACTGGGACGCGTCGAACGGACGGTCGAGGGGCCACCGGTGGCTCCCGGGGATCACGTGGGTTGCCCCGACCTCGGCGTCGTAGTCCCCGAGCGCGAGGAGCACCGAGATCTGCAACGGGACGCGCAGCTGCGCGGCCAGATTCCAGTTGAGATCGTCGCGGTGCAGCGCCTGCCGTTCGTTGCTCGGCCCGATGTAGATGGTCTCGGACTGGCTCATCCAGTAGTCACCGCAATACGGCAGGAGTACCCGGTCCGCGAGTTCCAACAGTGTCGGATGCAAGAGGTACGCATCAACGAACGTCCGACTCTTGGTCGCGATGCCCTGCACGCGCACTGTGTTGGTGCCGTAGAACGCGTCATCGAAACCGGGCCGGAATCCGGGCTGGCGGGCCGCAACCGACGAAGCGAGTTCGGCCTCGATACGCGCGACCGTCGACGAGTCGACGAGTCCTTCGATGACCAGGCCGCCGTCGCGATCGATCGTCTCGAGCATGCGGTCGGAGTCGGTGTCGGTGGCCAGCCGCGCGAAGACCGTCGGAACGGGCTGCTCGGCGGGGCCACGCGCTGCCGATGATGGAGGAAGCACGGGTGAACAAGCTGGTCAGTCTCTCAGTACGGAACGTCCGGAACTGGGATCGACCAGTGTGGCCGAGTCCCTGAGCCCGAGCCGCCTCGGCACCTGAACCCGCCCTGAGTGGGCGAAATCCCTGCGATCAGGGGCGAACGGCCCGACCGGAGGACATCGTGGTGAGGATCTTGGGGCCCTGGAGCTGGAATCGGCGCAGATCCTCCACCACCAGGCCCACCCCGGTGGCGAGGTCGGCCGGGTCCCGGGTGATGTGACAGCCGCCACCGATCCGTTTCTGGATCGGCTCGAAACGCTGCTGGCGGGCAAAGACCTTCGCGTCCTGGCTGCGGCCGTGTTCGACGAAGTGCAGCGCCGCACCCGGTCGCAACACCCGGGCGATCTCGGCCATCGCGGCGTCGATCTCCGCGATGGAACACAGCGTCCAGGTCGAAAGCACCGCGTCCGCGCTCGCGTCCTCGATCGGGAGGGACGCCCCGTCGAGGCCGACGAACTCCACCGGAGGATGCGCGACCTTGGCCATGCGCCGCTCGGCCAGCTCCCGCGCCTTCCGCGACGGCTCGACCGCGAGCACCCGCTCGACATCAGCCGGATACAGACCGACGTTCGGCCCCGACCCGAAGCCGATCTCGACGACGGTGCCGCGCAGCCCTTCCATCGCGGGGCGCCGTACCGGTTCCATCCGCTTGCCGGCGCAGGTGAACTCGATGATGTGCGGGAGGACTCGTTCCGTGTACCAGCCCATTGGGGCTCCTCCCGTCGGCGTCGGCAGGCCGAGTGCTTCACAGACATAATGCCCGGGATGGCTCCCGTCGAATCTGCACCCCTCGCCGTCGCCTGCGCGCGGCATCTCGGCCGCGAGGTCGAGATCCACGGACTGCGGCGACTGTCCGGCGGCGCGTCGCGCGAGACGTGGTCCTTCGACGCGGTCGATGGCGACGGCACCGCCGCAGCCCTCATCCTGCGAAGGGATCCCGGATCCAGTTCCGGCGGGACCGACCGCGGGACGGAGTACGAGTTACTCCGCGCCGCCCACGCTCATGGCGTCACGGTGCCCGCAGTCCGGTTCCTGCTCGACGAGGCCGACAACCTGGGCAGCGGGTTCGTGATGACTCGCATCGACGGCGAGACCATCCCCCGCAAGATCCTGCGGGACCCGGAGTACTCGCGCGCGCGGGGCGTGATGACCCGCGAATGTGCCGCCGCCGCCGCGGCCATCCACGCGATCCCGACCGCCGAGCTGCCGCACCTCGCCCGCCAGGACGCGCCCACGCTCGTCGATCAATTCCGTGGCGTCATCGACATGTTCGGCGAACCCCACCCGACGTTCGAGCTCGCCTTGGCCTGGCTCGCCGAGCGTGCGGTCGCACTCCACGATTCGGAGTACCGCCTCGTCCACGGCGACCTCCGCAACGGCAACTTCGTCGTCGGACCGGAAGGACTGCGTGCAGTCCTGGACTGGGAGCTGGCGCACCTCGGGGATCCGATCGAGGACCTCGGTTGGTTCTGCGTGAAGTCATGGCGGTTCGGAAACACGGATCTGCGCGCCGGGGGTTTCGGGACGGCCGAGGAACTCGTCGCCGCCTACGCCGGCGCAGGCGGTGGAACGGTGGACGAGGAGGCGCTGCGATTCTGGGAGGTGTTCGGCACCCTCAAGTGGGGCGTGATCTGCCAGATGCAGACGTTCTCTCATCTCAACGGACTCGTCCGATCGGTGGAACTGGCGGCGCTCGGTCGGCGGGTCGCCGAGAACGAATGGGACCTCCTCGCCCTCCTCGATCCGGCGGGCTCACCACTCGCCGATGCCGCCGCGAGTGACACGACACACGCTCTCACCGTGCACGACCGGCCGACGGTCTCGGAGCTGGTCGAAGCGGTCCGGGAGTACCTCGAACGCGACGTGATGGCCATCGAGGGCCGCGTCGGCTTCCACGCGCGGGTGGCGGCGCGGGTCCTCGCCATGGTCGAGCGCGAACTTGCGCTGGGTCGGGCGCAGCACGCGGCCGCCGTCGTCCGGCTGGCCGACCTCCTCGGTACCGACGGTGACGCCCACACACTCGAAACCGACCTCGCTCACCGGATCCGCAGCGGAACCCTCGATGCGGACCCGGCACAGGTCTACGCCGTCGTGCGAAGCTCCGTCCGCGACAAGTTGCTCGTCGCGAATCCCGACTACCTCGACCGCTGAGAAGGAACTCGACCGTGCGGATCGCCACCTGGAACGTGAACTCCCTGAAGGCCCGGTTGCCCCGGGTCGAAGAGTGGCTCGAGTACGCACAGCCCGACGTGCTGTGCCTGCAGGAGACGAAACTGGCGGACAAGAAGTTCCCCGCGTTGGCGTTCTCGGGGCTCGGATACGAGAGTGTCCACTTCGGCTACAACCAGTGGAACGGCGTCGCGATCCTGTCTCGCGTCGGCATCGAGGATGCCGCCAACGGGTTCGGCCCGAAGTTCGACGACCCCTATGCCGAAGACGCTCGCATGATCTCGGCGACCTGCGGCGGGATCCGGATCGTCAGTGTGTATGTCCCGAACGGACGCGAAGTGCCGAGCGAGTTCTACGACCGCAAACTCGTCTGGTTCGAGCGGCTCGCCGAGTGGCTCGACGCCGAGCACGCACCAAATGATGCAGTCGCGATTCTCGGCGACTTCAACGTTGCTCCCGAGGATCGTGACGTGTGGTCGGTCAAGGCATTCGAAGGTTCGACCCACGTGACCGCACCCGAGCGCGCCGCGTTGCGGCGACTCGAGGATTGGGGCCTGGTGGACGCGTTCCGGCAGGTTTACGACCAGGAACGCCTCTTCAGCTACTGGGACTACCGGGGTGGCGACTTCCACCAGGGGCGCGGCATGCGCATCGATCTCGTGCTCGGGACCACACCGGTTGCCGAGCGGGTCTCCTGGGCGCTGGTGGATCGCAACGCCCGGAAAGGGAAACAACCGTCGGACCACGCTCCGGTCATCGTGGACCTCACCGACTGATCGCGGTCGGGGACATGACCTTCGGCGGGTGCGTCCCGGCCGGTGAGGCGCACGCGTGCGTGCACGTACACCCGACCGGGTGACCAGTTCACGATGGTGTTGGTACACCCCAACAGCAGCTGGCTGGTCGACGACGCGAGCGTCGGCCCCACCGGACTCCCGCCGGAGACGTCACCCGGCTCCTGAGGAAGCTGCGCTCAGCCGCGGGCCTGGAGCGCTTCGATCAGCTTCGGGCACGACCTTGTGCACGTCACCGACGATGCCGAGGTCGGCGACCGCCGAAGATCGGCGCCTCGCCGTCCTTGTTGATCGCGATGATGTTGTCGGAGCCCTTCATGCCGACGAGGTGCTGGGTGGCGCCGGAGATGCCGAGCGCGATGTAGAGCTTCGGCTTCACGGTCTTGCCGGTCTGGCCGACCTGCTTCGAGTAGGGCACCCAGCCGGCGTCGACGATGGCCCGCGACGCACCCGACGCACCGCCGAGCAGCTTGGCGAGCTGCTCGACCAGCGGGTCGTAGCTCTCGGACGTCGCCGATGCCCCGGCCGCCGGAGACGACGACGGTCGCCTCCTCGAGCTTCGGACCCTCGCGCTCCTCGACGTGGCGCTCGAGCACCTTGGCCTCGCCGGCCCGACCGGCGTCGACCGCGGCGACGGCCTCGACCACGTCGGCCGCTGCCCGCCGCTCGGCTCGGCCGCGAACGACTTCGGCCGGATGGCCGCGAGGTACGGCTTCTCACCGTCGAACATGGTGTCGACGAGGGTGTTGCCACCGAAGATCGCGGTGCCGACGGTGACGCGGTCGCCGTCGACCGAGAGCGCGGTGCCGTTGGTGATGCACCGGGCGGTCGAGCTTCACCGAGAGGCGGGCGATCGCGTCGCGACCGTCGTAGGTCTGGGCGAAGAGCACCAGGTCGGGCGACGTCGGCCTCGACCAGCGACTGCAGCGCCGCGGCGCCGATGACGCCGGGCAGCCCGTCGCCGGGGTCGACCGCGTAGACCTTGGTCGCGCCGTGCTCAGCCGAGCGCCGCCGCGAGCGCGTCGGCGTTGGCGCCCGACGTAGACGCACTCGACCGTGTCGGCGACCTCGCGGGCCTTGGTCAGCAGTCTCGAGCGTGCTCGTGGCCGGCTTGTCACCCTCGGCCTCGGCGAACACCCACACCTTTGCGAGTCCCATCGAAGGACTCTCCCTCTTGTCGGGCTCAGTCCCGCGAACCGTCGATGCCGGACCGGATCAGACGACCTTGAGCTCCTCGAGGAACTGCGACGATCCGTTCCGTACGCCTCGCCGTCGTCCTCGATCTTCTCGCCGGCCTCGCGCGCCGGAGCCGGCGCGACCGAGGTGATCGTCTGGCGCGAGCCCGCCCAGCCGACGCTGTCGGCGGAGAGGCCGAGGTCGGCCACCGTCACCTCGTCGACCGGCTTGTTCTTCGCCGCCATGATCCCCTTGAACGAGGGGTAGCGGGGCTCGACCACACCGGCGGTGACGCTGATCACCGCCGGCAGCGATGCCTCGACGACGTCGTAGCCGGCTTCGGTCTGGCGCTGGATGGTGGCCTTGCCGTCGCCGACCTCGACCTGCTTGGCGAACGTGAGCGACGGCCAGCCGAGCAGCTCGGCGACCTGCGGCCGGCGTGGTGCCCGTGTAGCCGTCGGTCGACTCGGTGGCGGCGAGGACGAGGTCGACGTCGCCCGCCCGCTCGATCGCCTTGGCGAGCACCTTCGCGGTGCCGAGGGCGTCGGTGCCGGCCAGAGCGTCGTCGGAGACGAGGATCGCCTTGGCCGCGCCCATGGCGAGGGCGGTGCGCAGACCCGACGACCTCGCCGTTCGGGGCCATCGAGACCAGCGTGACCTCGCCGCCGCCGGCCTTGTCGACCAGCTGGAGGGCCATCTCGACGCCGTAGCTGTCGGACTCGTCGAGGATGAGCTTGCCCTCACGCTTGAGCGTGTGGGTGCTCGGGTCGAGCTCACCCGGGATGGCCGGGTCGGGGATCTGCTTCACACAGACGACGACATGCATGCGGGTCGCTCCCAGACGTCTCGGAGCGCGCCACGGGGCGGCAGGCTCCTCGGATGCGGGCGAGATTCTGCCCGGATCGCGTGCCCGATGTCGAAGCGGGCGGGGATTCGGGCACTCGGACCCAGAATCAGGCCGGTGAGATCTCGGCCCCACCGCCGGGGGTCACCAGCACCTTGGCGTGGGTGTCGGGGTGGCCCAGCTCGAAGAAAGCGTCCGGCACCCCTTCGATCCCGACCACACCGGTGACGAGCGGCGACGGGTCGATCTCGCCGTCGGCGAGCTGACGCAGGGTGTCCGCGAATTCGGTCGGGTCGTAATAGATCACGAACTGGAATTGCAGTTCCTTGGCCACCGCGACGAGCGGCAGGAACGAGTCCGGTTCCATGCAGACGCCCACCACCGTGATGCGTGTCTGGGGCGGTACCGCCCGACACAGCTCGTCGATGATGCCCGGGACGCCGATGGCCTCGAACACGACGGGAACTGCGCCCGCGCCCGCCGCGGCCGCCCACCCGTCGAACGCGGTCTCGGCCGCCGGGTTCACGACCGAGGTCGCGCCCATTGCCAACGCGAGCTCGCGCCGCCGAGGCGAGAAGTCGCTGGCCACGATCGGAGCAACGCCGCGGCTCTTCAGCACGGCGATGAGCGCGAGCCCGATCGGACCGGCGCCGAGCACCAGCGCACCCTCACCCGGCACCATCTTCGACTTGTTCACCGCATGCACCGCGACCGCGACCGGTTCGGTCAGCGACGCCACGCTCGGGTCCAGCCCGTTCGGGACGGGGAGGCACATCCCGGCCGTCAACAGCATCCGCTCCGCGAACGCGCCCGGATAAGCGTTCGAGAAGCCCAGCAGTTCCACGCCGGTCGGGGTGAACGCCATCGGCATGCTGACCACGAGGTCACCGGGTGCGAGCGCGAGCCCGTGGGTGTCCGAGCCCAGCTCCAGCACCTCGCCGCAAAACTCGTGGCCCATCACGAAGTCCGCGTCCGGGTCGAAGGGATCGTCGGTCCCGGTCATGGATGCGAGCGCGAGCATCGAGTGCGCGTGGCGCAACGTGTGCAGGTCCGAGCCGCAGATGCCGCAGGCACTGACCGAGATCAGGGCCTCGCCGGCGCCGGGCACCGGCTCAGCGACTTCTTCCACTACCAGTTGGCCCTGACGGGCGATCGCGGCGCGCATGCGGCGCATCCTGGGGGGCGCGGCGGTGGCGGGTCAAACGGCGGACACGACGGCCGATAGGGTCCGCGCCTGTGAGCGCCGACGGGACCGAAGACGCGCCTGGCGCGCCCTCCGCGTGGCAGCCGGAGCTGGACGAACTGGCCCGCCGCCGGGCCTTCGCCGCCGAGATGGGCGGCGCCGAGAAGGTCGAACGGCATCACGCCAACGGCAAGCTCACCGTCCGCGAGCGGATCGACGCCCTCCTCGACCCTGGCTCGTTCCAGGAGGTCGGGGCCCTCACCGGTCGGGCGACACGAGACGACGACGGCACCGTCACCGGCGTGATGCCCGCCAACTTCGTGACGGGTCGCGGCCGCATCGACGCACGACCGGTTGTCGTCGGCGGCGACGACTTCACCGTGCGCGGCGGCGCGGCCGACGCGTCCATCTTCCAGAAGCAGGTGATGGCGGAGCGCATGGCGCACGACTACGGCCTGCCGATCGTCCGCCTCGTGGACGGCTCGGGTGGCGGCGGCAGCGTGAAGACGCTCGAGACCGAACGGCGCAGCTTCGTCCCGTTCAACCCCGGCTGGGAGTGGGTGGTCGCCAACCTGGGCCGGGTCCCGGTCGTGAGCTTGTGCCTCGGCAGCGTCGCCGGGCTCGGCGCGGCACGGGTTGTCACCAGCCACTACTCGCTGATGGTCAAGGGCACGAGCCAACTCTTCGTCGCCGGCCCCCCGGTCGTCAATCGGCTCGGCATCGAGGAGGTGGACAAGGAGACGCTCGGCGGCAGCGTGATCCAGACGCGCAACGGCGCGGTGGACGACGAGGTCGCCACCGAGACCGAAGCGTTCGCTCGCGCCCGCGCCTTCCTCTCCTACCTGCCGAGCAGCGTCGAAGAACTTCCCCGCGTGCCGAGCCGACCGACGATCCCGAGCGGGCCGACGAGTCCCTCGCGTACGCAATCCCTCGCGAACGGCGACGGGTGTACCAGGTGCGCGCGATTGTCGAATGCGTTGTGGACCGCGACAGCTTCTTCGAGATCGGCGCGAAGTGGGGCCGATCGGCCGTGACCGGCCTCGCCCGCCTCGACGGCTGGCCCGTCGCCGTCCTCGCCAACGATCCGTATCACTACGCCGGCGGTTGGACCACGGACGCGAGCCGCAAGGTCGAACGTTTCGTGGACCTCGCCGAGACCTTCCGGCTCCCGGTCGTGCACCTCGTGGACAATCCGGGTTTCGTGATCGGCACGGAATCCGAGCAGCAGGCGACGATCCGCCACGGCGCGCGTGCGCTCGCCGCGATCTACCAGGCGACGGTGCCCTGGTGTTCGGTGATCGTGCGCAAGGTGTACGGCGTCGCCGGAGCCGCGCATCAAAACGCGAGCCGGCTCTCGTACCGCTTCGCCTGGCCGAGTGGCGAGTGGGGATCGCTCCCCCTCGAAGGCGGCATCGAGGCGGCGTACAAGGCGCAGCTCGAGGCGGCCGACGATCCGGACGCGCTGCGCGCCGAGATCGAGGAACGCCTGGCGCACGCTCGGGACCCGTTCAAGACCGCGGAGGTGTTCCTCGTGGACGACATCGTCGACCCCCGAGAGCACGCGCCCGCGCCTGTGCGAGTTCGCGAACCTGGCCGCTCGCCGTCGAGCCGTCGGTGCCGCACTCCCCCGCTCGCCGCGCCCGTCGCGCGCGCGATCGCCCTCGATGTGGGGTCCATCGTCCGCCCATCAGCGCCGACCAGCGGCAATATCGGCGGGTGATCGGCGCGTTGTCCTGATCGGGACCTCGGTCACAACTTTCGCCCTTTGTCCGCCCCACCCTGGCGCGGAGCCGCCTCGTCCCTAGACTTTCGGTCATGACGACTTCGACGTCGGCCGGCACGCCCGCAACCCGTCCCTCCGATGGCTTCTGGCCGACAACCGAGCACTGGTCGGTACCCATCCCGCTCCGCACCCCCCACCCTCGCCCCGAGGCGATGGCCGCGCACGGCTGGGTGCAGCTCACCGATGCCCCCTTCGCAGTCCCCGACGACGAGTTCCTCGGCCTCGAGTACATGGACTGGAAGAGCGGTGGCGATACGAACTTCGCCCCCATCGCCACCGCCGACGGCCAACTCGACTGCCGAGGCTTCTGGAACGACGGCGACGAGCGCCCGGACAAGAACGCGGTCTTCACCACCAACGCGTTGAAGTGCCCGACGATCGCGACCTACGTGGAGAGCGTCGGCGCCAACTTCGGGCGGGTCCGCACCATCAAGCTCGAGCCCCAGGATCACGCCACCGCGATGCGCTCGTTCCACCGGGACGACAACAACCGCTTCAACCCGCCGACCGACGGCTGGGTCGTGCGGAGTTGGCTCGAACTGACCGACAACCCGAACTCCTACATGCTCCTCATGGAGTGCGGCGAAGACGGCACCCCGGACCCGAGCACCGAGACCCGCGTCCCCTTGCATCGCGGCGCTCGGTTCGTGGTGGACACGCAACGGCTGTGGCATGTCGTCGTCCACAACGGCGACGCCCCGCGCTATGCACTCATCACCAGCTTCGAGAGCGGCCCCGCACTCGACCGCTGGATTACATCGCAACTTCCCTGACCCGGCGCCCGCCCGACCACTCCCACCCCGGGGGTTTGTCGCCTGAGTGGCGTGAGCCGCACCCCACCCGACCAGCCGTCGGATCGGGCTCGGGTTGACCGGTCGGACTGCCGACGACTCCAATGCGGCCATGCGCTTCGGAACCTTCATGGCCCCGTTCCACCCCGTTGGACAGAACCCGACCCTCGCATTGGAACGGGACCTCGATCTGATCACGCATCTCGACCGGCTCGGTTACGACGAAGCCTGGGTCGGCGAACATCACTCCGCGGGCTACGAGATCATCGCCTCGCCGGAAGTGTTCCTCGGCGTGGCCGCAGAACGGACGAAGCGCATCAAGCTCGGGACCGGCGTCAGCTCCCTGCCGTACCACCACCCTCTCCTGCTCGCCGACCGCATGGTGATGCTCGACCACCTCACGCGCGGGCGCACGATGCTCGGGGTGGGACCCGGCCAGCTCACCTCCGACGCGCACATGCTCGGGATCCCTCCCGAGCGCCAACGCCCGAGGATGGAGGAAGCGCTCGACGTCATCATGGCGTTGCTGCGCGGCGAGACCGTGACGTACGAGTGCGAGTGGTTCACCGTGCGCGACGCCCGACTGCAGCTGCGCCCCTACAGCGACCCGTGCTTCGACATTGCGGTCGCGGCCTCGTTCTCCCCCACGGGCGCACGCGCGGCCGGCAAGCACGGCATCGGCATGCTCTCCGTCGCCGCCACGGCCCGACAGGGCATGGATCTGCTTGCACACCACTGGGATCTGTGGACCGAGTTGGGCGAGGAGAGCGGCCATCCGGCGGACCGATCCAAGTGGCGCCTCGTCGGCCCGATGCATCTCGCCGAGACGCGCGAACAGGCCGAACGAGAAGTCGAGTACGGCATCGCCGAGTTCTCGCGGTACTTCACCCACGTGCTGCCGGCCGGCCCGGTCCAGGGTGACACGGCCGCGGAAATCATCGCCAACAACAAGGAGTCCGGTTTCGCGGTCATCGGCACCCCCGACGACGCGGTCGCCCGGATCCAGGAGTTGGTCGAAGCAAGCAACGGTGGCTTCGGAGCGTTTCTGCTCTTCGACCACGACTGGGCGAACCCGGAGGCGAAGCTCCGCTCGTACGACCTCTTCGCGCAGTACGTCGTGCCGCACTTCACCGGCCAGCTCGATCCGCTCGCACGCGTCGTGCGAGTGGGTCACGGGGAGCGGCGGCGAGTTCGTCGGGCGGGCCGCGGGTGCGATCGCGAAAGCCATCCAGGACCACGCGGCCGAGCGCGGCACCTCCGCCGACAGCCCGATCTGAGCCGGCGGTGAACGCCACCTCGCACACGCTGCGGGCATCGACGGGTGTCACGCTCGCGGTCCACGACTGGGGCGGCACCGGCGATCCCGTCCTGCTCGTCCACCCGACCGGGTTCCACGGCATGGTCTGGGCACCCATCGCGGAGCGACTCGTCGCCGCGGGACGCAGCGTGTGGTCGTTCGACTGCCGGGGCCACGGTGATTCCGACCCGGCGCCGGACCGTCGCTACGCGTGGGACGGGTTCGCTGACGATGCGGACGCGGTGATCGACCACCTCGACCTCCGCGGTGAACCCAGCCTGCTCGCGGCCGGGCACTCCAAGGGCGGCGCGGCACTCCTCATGGTCTCGATGCGCGACGCCGCCGCACTCGCGACGATCTGGGCGTTCGAACCGATCGTCTTCCCCGTCGAGACGACCGCGCCCGCAGATCCGGACAACCCGATGTCGAACGCGGCGCGCCGGCGACGGGCGGTGTGGCCCACGCGCGAGGACGCCTACGAGTCCTACCGGAGCCGTCCGCCGCTGAGTTCGCTCCACGACGAGTCGCTGCGCGCCTACGTGGAACACGGATTCCGTGATCTGCCCGATGGCACGGTCGAGCTGAAGTGTGACCCCGACGACGAGGCGGCCGTCTACATGATGGGCGCGGCGAACGGGCTCTACGCGCGCCTCGGGGAGGTTGCGGCCCGGACGCTGGTGGCCTGCGGAGAGACGACCGATGCGATCAGCCCGGCCTTCGCCGGCGCGCTCGTGGAACGAATCCCGACGCGGTGCTCGAGGTGTGGGAGGGCCACGGTCACTTCGGGCCGCTCGCGGATCCTGATCGCGCCGTACGCTCCATGCTCGAGTTCGCCACCTGAACCAACCGGGAGACCGCGCGTGACGGTGACCACCGTCGAGGCCTCACCCCGGAGTACCTCAGGAACCCACTCGACCGATCGGTGACCACCTCCGCGGAGATTGCGACGGGCTCCGCCGGGCGTAAGTCGGGGCTACGCCTTGAAACCGGCCAGGATCTTGGACCAGCGGTCGGGGTCGGCCTGGTAGGGCGCGTAGAACGAGAGCCGGTCGACGATGTCGCCGTAGCGGCCCTTCAGCAGCGCCGGGACCTGCTCGGGCTCACCGACGACGGCGAAGGCGTCGAGGATGTCGTCGTCGATGAACTCGCCCATCTCGACCCACTTGCCCTGCTTGGACAGGCGGTTGAGCTCGGTCTGGAGATCACCCCAGCCGTGGAGCTCCAGCACGCCTCGGTACGCGGGCGTCGAGCCGTAGAACGCGATCTGCTGCTTGGTCCCGGCGCCGAGCCTTGGCGAATTGCTCCTCGTCTGCGCCCGTGACGACGAACAGCGGACCCGAGATCTCGAAGTCCGCACGGGTCTTGCCGGCCTTGGCCCAGCCCGCGCTCCAGCGCCGGGATCGTCACCTCCCGCACGTACCGCTCGGTCGTGAAGCCGTGCAGGATGACCCCGTCGCACACCTCGCCCGCGACCTCGGTCATCTTCTCGCCGACGGCCGCGAGGAACACCTTCGGCGGCCCCGACTCGAGGTCGGGCCCGGGTTGAAGAACGGGGTCATCAGCGTGTGCCGGTAGAACTCGCCCTCGAACTCCAGCGGCGTGCCGTCCTGCCAGTTCGCCCAGATCGCCCGCATCGCGAGCATGAACTCCCGCATGCGGGCCGCCGGATGCGACCACGGCATCGAGAACCGCTTCTCGATGTGCGGCTTGATCTGGCTACCGAGCCCGAGGCTGAACCGGCCGTTCGAGTACCCCTGGAGGTCGTAGGCGATGTTCGCGAGCGGTCATCGGGTTGCGGGCGAACGCGACCGCGATCGCCGGTCCCCAACTCGATGCGCTCGGTGTGCTCCGCGGCAATGAGCGAGCGGAAAGAACGGGTCGTGGCTGGTCTCGGCCGACCAGCACGCCGTCGTAGCCGACCTCCTCCTGCGCCTTGGCCGCAGCACCGATCGCCGCGGGACCACCCGCCCCGCCGCTGCCCAGCGCTCCGATTCCACCGTCGACTCGCATCGTCCCTCCGTTGTCGCTTCGCCCGGACGCTACCGGGCGCGCACGACTCCGGAGCCAGTCCGGACCAGCCGGAGTCCGGCGACGGTCATCGTCGTTGTCACACCCCCTGCGGTACCCTGGGCGCACATGGGAGTAGGTCGACCAACCGGATTGTCACCATCTCGTTCTCGGCGTTCAAGGACTGCCCGCTCGCGTTCCGGTTCTCCTACCTCGACCGACTCCCGCAGCCGCCATCCGCCGCCGGCGAGCAAGGGCACGCTCGTCCACCGGGCGTTCGAGCTGCTGATGCTGCGCGACGGCCCCGCCCGCACCATCGAGAACGCGCTCGACGGACCTCGCGGCGCGCCCGCGCAGGATCTCGCTGACGACCCGGACTTCACCGAGCTCGAACTCAGCGACGACGAGTGGGACCAGTTCCACGCGGAGGCCGAGGTACTCGTCCGCAAGTACTTCGAACTCGAGGACCCGACGACCATCCTGCCGATCGGTCTCGAACTCCGGCTCGCCGCGACGATCGGGAAGGTCCAACTCCGCGGCATCATCGACCGACTCGAACTCGACGCGGACGGCGAGCTCGTCGTCACCGACTACAAGACCGGGTCGGTGCCGAGCGAGCGCTACGAGATCAAACGTCTCGCCGGCGTTCACATGTACGCCGCGATGGTCGCAGCACGTGCTCGGGAAGCGCCCGGTCCGGGTCCAACTGCTGTACCTGTCCAAGCCCGAAGCGATCATCACCGCACCCACCGAGCAGTCGGTGACCGGGGTGATGCGCAAGACCGATGCGCTCTGGTCGGCGATCGACCGGGCCTGCACCAACGACGACTTCCGCCCCCGTTCCGGGCGTGCTCTGCAACTGGTGTGCGTACAAGGCGTACTGCCCGGAGTTCGGTGGTGATCCGCTCCAGGCGGTGGAGTTGCGGGGCCCCGGGCACATGATCGAGCCGGCGCTGCCGCTCGCGTCGACGCCCGCGTAGATGCGTCCCGCCGTCGCTGCCTTCGACGCCCGCGTCGACGGAGCGATCGAAACGATCCGGTCGCCGGCGCTGGACCGAGTCTTCTATCCGCTGTCGAGCGCAGCGGATCACAGCATCCTGTGGTTCGCGCTCGGCGCCGCCCGATCGATCCGCAGCGGCGATCTGAGGTTCGCAGCCCGGTTCGCCGCCGCGATGGGGTTCGAATCCGCCCTGACGAACGGTCCGGTGAAGGCCCTGTTCCGCCGAAACCGACCCGGCGGCGACTCCCCAGGAGAGACGGCTGACACGGCCTCGCTCCCGTACGGACTCCACCGCCCCATCACCTCGTCGTTCCCGTCGGGCCACGCGACCGCCGCGTTCACCGCCGTCGCGCTCCTCGCCCCTCGCCGCCGCCTGCCCTGGTATCTGCTCGCCACCGCGGTCGCCGGCAGCCGGGTCTACGTCCGCATGCATCACGCGTCCGACATCGTCGGCGGAGCAGTCCTGGGCGCGCTCCTCGGCCGGGCCCTGCGGCCATGGGTGCGCCCGCAGGGCTGACGGCCCGGCCGCGGTCGCCGTACGCTGCGGGGAAACCGACGAAGGATCCGCCATGACCGAGCGCTTCGGACTGACGTTCGACTACCGGTGCCCGTTCGCCCGCAACGGTCACGAAGCCGCCATCGCCGCACTCCGCGACGGTGCCGACATCGAGGTCGAGTTCATCGCGTTCTCGCTGGACCAGGTCCATGTCGAGGAAGGCGAGCTCCCGGTCTGGGAACGCGAACCGGGCGCCTGGGGCACCGGGACGCTCGCCCTCCTCTACGGGATCGCCGTCCGCGACGAGTTTCCTGACCAATTCCTCGATGCCCACCTTGCGTTGTTCGCGGCCCGTCACGACCACGGGCGCAAACTCGGCCACGAAGTCGTCCTCGAGGACGCACTTCGCGAAGTCGGTCTCGATGTGGACGCCGTGAAGGCGGTGGTGTGGAGCGGGCGACCGCTCACCACACTCGCCAAGGAGCACACCAGAATGTCCGAGGAGTTCGCGGTGTTCGGAGTCCCCACGATCATCGCCGACGACGACGCGGTGTTCGTCCGGTTCATGGAGCGGGGCCGCGCCGAGGACCTGTTGCGGGCACTGGAACTTCTCACGTGGGATCGCCTCAACGAGTTCAAACGCACGCGGGTCCCGCGGTGACGACATCGTGACCGAGGAACGGATGTCGGCCGGCGAGGCCGTGATGTGGGCCGTCGAGAAGGACCCGGCGCTGCGATCGGACTTCTGCAACATCACGATCCTCGACCAGGTCCCGTCCGAGCGCCGACTCCGCGAGACCGTCGGACGGGCCATCATCGCCATCCCCCGCCTGGCGGACCGTGTCGTGTCGCCGCCACTGCGGATCGCGCCTCCCGAGTGGCGCCAGGACCCGACGTTCGAGATCGACTACCACACCCGGCGGGTCGCGATTCCTGGCCCGGGTTCGATGCGGGAACTCCTCGACGTTGCCGCCGGCATCACCGGACCACCGCTGGATCGATCGCGGCCGTTGTGGGAGTTCACGCTGATCGAAGGACTGGCCGATGGACGCGCGGCCCTGCTCCAACGGCTGCACCACACGATCACCGACGGCGTCGGCGGCATGCGGCTGTCGCTCAGCCTGGTCGACCTCGAACGCGAACCCGGTCCCGAGGCCACCACGACGGTCAGGGCCCTGAGCGACGACGTCGAGATCGAGCGGCGCGAGGCGCGGCACGCCGATCCCGTTGATCGCGACGCACCGCTCGACATTCTCCGGGATGCCCTCACGCGCGCGTGACCGAAACCTCTGACCTGGTCCGGCTCGCGCTCGGCAGCTCCGTCGCGGCCGTCACTCATCCGCTCGAGATTCCGGGACGTGTCGGCCGCGCCATCGAAATGCTCGCCTCCCTTCGCCGCCAGGTACTGGTCGCGGACCGTGGGCATTCAGAGATGTTCGGCGTCCGTTCGCTCGCCCGCCGCTACGACACGCTCGCGGTCAAGCTCGATCCGCTCCATCAAGCCGGCAAGGCCCACGGGGCCAGTATCAACGACGTCTTCGTCACTGGTGTCGCCCGAGCGCTGCACCGGTTCCACCGAGAGTTCGGCGAGGACATCAGTACGCTCCGGATGGCGATGCCCGTCAGCACGCGTGACCGCGGCGACTTCGCCGCGAATCGGTTCGCGCCCAGCCGGGTCGTCGTACCCGTCGCCATCGCCGATCTCGCCGAGCACATCGTCGCGATGCACAACACCCTCGGGGCCATCCGGCAGGAACCCGCGCTCGAAGCCGCCGATGTCCTCGCAGCCGTCACGGTGGGAATCCCGACCGCGGTGTTGGTCAACGTGCTCCGGGCCCAGACCCGAACCATCGACTTCGCGACGTCCAACCTGCGCGGAAGTCCGGTCGACCTCTACCTCGGCGGCGCTCGGATCACAGCCAGCTACCCGATGGGGCCCCGCGCCGGGGTCCCCGCGAACATCACGATGATGTCCTATCGCGGCGAGGTCCATCTCGGGGTTCATTCCGATCCGGCGGCCGTGGTCGATCCCGATCTTTTCGTCGAGTGTCTCCGCGAGGCATTCGACGAGATCACCGGCGCGGGCTGAGTCAACCGCTCGCGGTCAGGGGCGTCGGCGTCCGGGTGGACGCGAGCCCACCGCCTCACGCCATTCCTCGCTCCCCGGGTCACGCCATCGACGATGGCGACAGTGCGTCGCCGCGTCGACGACGTACAGGTGCAGGGTCGGCGCATCGTCGGCCAGATCCATGAGCTCGCGCCCACGCGCATGGGGCGCCGACTCACCCAGCAATTCGGCGAGCGCAACCCCCGACACGACCCGACTCCGGCAGCTTGGACACGCAGAGGTGGTGGCGGCGTCGAGCCCGTCAGTCGCAGCAAGGAGCGATGCCGCCTCGATCGCGTCGAGCCGGACTGCAACACCCTCGTCATCCAGAAACGCGAGGTCGACCACCCGCGCAACCTATCGCCCGATTCGCCGTCCGAGTACCGTCCATCCGATGCGCGCACTGATCGCTCCCGGTGACGGCACGCTCGTGGTCGCAGAGCGGCCCTCGCCCGAGCCCGGCCGGGGTGAGGTCCGAGTTCGGGTGCACGGCGCCGGCATCAACCGGGCGGACCTGCTGCAGAAGGCCGGTTTCTACCCCGCGCCCCCGGGCGTGCCCGCCGACATTCCCGGACTCGAGTTCGCGGGCGAGGTGGACGCGGTCGGGACCGGTGTGGCCTCCCCCCGCCTCGGCGACCGCGTGTTCGGTATCGCGGGCGGCGGTGGCCAGGCCGAACAACTGGTGATTCCAGCGCGCCACTGCGCGACGGTTCCGGACTCGCTGGACTTGCTCGCCGCCGGCGCTATCCCCGAGGCCTTCGTGACCGCGCACGACGCCATGCGAACCCGCGGCCGGTTGGCGAGCGGTGAACACGTGCTGGTCCACGCGGTCGGCTCGGGCGTCGGAACCGCGGTCGTGCAGTTGGCCAAGGCCTTCGGTTGCACCGTTACCGGTACCGCCCGGACCGAGTCGAAACTCGACGCGGCTCGCGCACTGGGGCTTGATCACGGCGTCCACGCCCCGGCCGGGACGGAACCGCTCGCGCTGGCGGCGGCCATCCTGGATCACGGCGGCCACCCGGACGTCGTCATCGATCTCGTCGGGGGCCCCTACGTCGCCGTCGACCTCCAAGCACTCGCCCCCGGCGGGCGCATCATCATCGTGGGCACCTTGGCCGGCGGCAACCCCGCGGTGCCACTGCTGGCCCTGATGCAGAAGCGAGCCGAAATGCACGGCACGGTGCTTCGCCCCCGATCCATCGACGACAAGGCCGCGGCGACCGCCGCGTTCGCGACCGAGGTGGTCCCCATGCTCGAGGCCGGAACCGTCGGTCCCGTGGTCGAACGCGTCTTCCCCCTCGCCGATTCGGCCGAGGCTTACGCGCTCGTGCAATCGGATGTGACCTTCGGCAAGGTGATTCTCGACCCTCGCTGAGCCCGACGGGTCGATCCTGACCTGGCGCTACGATCCGCGTTCCCGCCCAACGTACGGAGGTCTCATGGCTGCGCTCTCGGACTCGGACGTCGTCATCGTCGAAGCAGTTCGGTCCCCACTCGGCAAGCGCAACGGTGGGCTCGCGACGATGCACCCCGCGGATCTGCTCGGAGCCGTCCAACGTGCGGTCGTCGAACGCAGCGGCATCGATCCCGGCAACATCGGCCAGGTGGTCGGGGGATGCGTCGGCCAGATCGGGCCGCAGACCTTCAACATCGCCCGGACCGCGTGGCTCTCGGCCGGCTTACCGCTCGAGGTCGCGGCGACGACCGTCGACGCACAGTGTGGTTCGTCCCAGCAAGCGACGAACCTGGCCACCGCGCTCGTCAAGGGCGGAGTCGTGGACAGCGCCCTCAGCTGCGGCATCGAAATGATGAGCAAGATTCCCCTGGGCGCCACGATGAGCAAGGACCTGGAGCGACCGCTGCCCAAGTCCTACTTCCCGCGCTACGAGCCGACTTCTCAGTTCGAGGGCGCGGAGCGGATCGCGGACACCTGGGGAATCACCCGCGCCGACTGCGACGCCTTCGGCGCCGAGTCGCAGCGGCGAGCTGCCGCGGCCTGGGCCGCCGGAAACTTCGAGCGCGAGGTCCTTGCCGTTGACGCGCCGGAACTCGACGAGGACGGCAAGCCGTCGGGCGGCACCCGTCACGTCGCCCGCGACGAAGGTCTCCGGGAGACCAGTGTCGAGGCGCTCGCCAAACTCAAGCCCGTCGCCCGCGAAAACGGGGTCCATACCGCCGGCTCGTCGAGTCAGATCAGCGACGGCGCCGCCGCGATCCTGGTGATGACCGCCGCGCGAGCGAAGGAACTCGGTCTGACCCCGCGCGCCCGAATCGTGGACCAGTGCCTCGTCGGCGTCGATCCAGTGCTGATGCTCACGGGACCGATCGACGCGACTCGGAGATTGTTCGACCGGACCGGGATGACGATCGCCGACATGGACACTGTCGAGATCAACGAAGCCTTCGCGTCCGTGGTCCTGGCTTGGGAACGCGAGTTGCAGCCGGATATGGCCAAGGTCAACCCCAACGGCGGCGCGATCGCGATCGGCCACCCCGTCGGCGCGACCGGCGCGCGACTGGTCACCACAGCCCTCCACGAACTCGAGCGCACCGACGGCACGCACGGTCTCATCACCATGTGCTGCGGGGGCGGGCTCGGTACCGGCACGATCATCGAGCGGGTATGAGTACCTCGGGTCGGACGGCGAGGAACCGCGCCACGGGGCACGGGATACGTCCATTCGCTCCAACATGCGCACCCTCGGTCGCTTCGCGCTCTCGGGCTGCGAACTCGCTCGGTGGACGCACCCCATACCCCGCCCCCACCGCCTGAACCAGTGGAATGAGCCGTACGATCGTGTCGGCATCTCGGAGAGGGAGCGGGGGTTCGGAGTGACTGCTTTGGCTGAGCGGTTGGGGTACGCGGCTGATGCGAAGTTGGTGATCCTCAACTGCGACGACCTGGGGTCCTCTCGGGCTTCGAACGTCGCGGTGTACGAATGTCTGCGGTCCGGACTCGCGACGAGCGCCACGCTCATGGTGCCGTGTCCGTGGTCACGGGACGCGGCGGCGATGTACCGCGGTGAGGACATCGGCGTGCACCTCACCCTGAATTCCGAGTGGGAGACGTACCGCTGGGGGCCGGTCACCCGCGCTCCGAGCCTCCTCGACGGCGACGGCGGGTTCCCTCGCACCATCGACGACGTCTGGGATCATGCGGACCTCGACGAGGTACGCAAGGAGTGTCGGGCGCAGGTCGAGCGGGCGATCGTCTGGGGTTTCGACGTCAGCCATCTCGACAGCCATATGGGCACGATGCAGCTCCGGCCCGAGTTCTTCGATGTGTACCTCGAACTCGCGGTGGACTTCGGACTGCCTCTGCGCATGGCGGGTGCGAGCGCGGAGTCCCGCGTCGGGTTCCCCTTCCGGCGGCTCGCCGCCGACGAGGGGGTTGTGTTCACGGACCACTTCGTCCAAGTTCCGATCGGAGCCCGACGGGCGCTCGAACGGGTCTTCCACGATCTTCGGCCGGGCGTCACCGAGTGTTATCTCCACCCCGCGGTCGATACCGACGAGCTGCGAGCGTCACATCCGGATTGGGCCGGCCGGGTGGAGGACCACCACACCCTGTGTCACGACCCGGCGTTCGCGGACCTGATCGAACGTTGCGGCGCGATCCGGATCGGCTACCGCGAGCTGCGCGAACTCCAACGGAGCTGAGCCCGCGGCTCGGATCAGAACTCGGTCACCGGCCGAAGGCCGGCTTGCAGCGCCTGGTATTCGGGTGATGCTGTGATCGGCAGCAGGTGCAGGAACTTGCCCATGTCGCCGACCGCCTTCATCCGACCCTGCATGAACGCGGTATTCGGATCGGTTTCGCCCTGGAGGATCCTGGTCGAGTCGTCGTAGGACAAGGTGAGGGTGAAGTCCGGGTCATCGAGCACGCCGAGGGCGCTGTCGAGCAGCCGGCCGTCTTCCAGTTGCCACCAATACTTGATGTCACCATCGGGACCACCCGTGACCACGTACTGGATACGCGCCGAGGCACCCGGCCGCTCCGGCTGCCCGGCTACTTGCCGACGGTGCTCGTCGAGCCACTCCTCGCTCAGGTACTTCGCCATCGTGATTCCCCTCTCAGCGAACCGGTTGACCGGCGCGCAACCCGGCGAACAGATCGTCCTCGGGTTCTCCTTCGGGCACACCCGTCTCGACCAGAGACCGGGCCAGCGCAAACTCCTCCCACGGGAACACTTCACGGACCACGTCGTCGGGGAGTCGCATCCAGAACCCGGTCGGATCCACCTGGGTCCGGTGTGCGAGCAGCGCCGCGCGCCGGTGAGTGAGAAAGTCCCCGACGTCAATGAAGGTCGTGAACCGGTGATCGTGTTCCTCGCTGAAGCCGCGCTCGAACCATTGCGCGTACGGACTCTCCTCGCCGCGGGCCAGGAACGCCTCGTGCAGCGCGCGGACGCGTCGACCCGACCAGCCCGTGTAATACATCTTCCTCGGCTGCCAGGGTTCGCCGGCATCGGGAAACCGATCAGGGTCACCCGCGGCGTCGAACGCCGGGCCCGAGATCTCGTGGACCCGAACGTGGTCCGGGTGCGGGTAGAACGCGCTGTCGTCGCCGTAGGTGATGATCACCTGGGGCCGCTCGGCCCGGATGATGCGGACCAATCGCTCGACGGCGTCGTCCAGCGGGGCGTTGGCGAAATTGTCGGGGTGCGCATTGGCCTCGGAATCGAGCATCCCCGAATCGCGGTACCCGAGGAGGTGCAGCGACTGATAGCCGATCGCGTCGACGCTCGCCGCCAACTCCTCCATGCGGACGTCGAAGAGACGCTCGCGCACCTCGGGGGTGTCGACCGCGGGATTGAGAATGTCGCCCTCCTCCCCACCGGTGCAGCAGACCAGTACCCCACGAATGCCTTCGGCGGCGTACTTGGCGACGGTGCCTGCACCCTTGGACGCCTCGTCGTCCGGGTGGGCATGGACCGACAGGAGGCACAGCGGTTCGGAAGGCATCGACCGAGAACTTACCGTGCCGTCACGGCCATCACGCCGGTGCCGGGTGCTCCGAGAGCGGCGTCGGCGTCGCCAGGTAGATCTCGACCCGACCGATGTCGCGGATCTTGCGGGTCCGCAGCCGGTCGAAGGCCACCGACGCCACGTCCGAGAGCGACTCGGCGATGCCCGCACCGACGATGACGGATCCCGGGCGAGCGATCTCGACCAGCCGATGGGCCAGGTTGACCACCGTGCCGTAGTAGTCGCCGTCACGGGCCAGCGCGGGTCCGAGCGCCACCCCGGCGCGCGCCGGGGGCAGATCGGGCCCAGGCGCGCCCTCGGACCGGTCGGTCAGCGCGAGCGCCACGGCAACCGCGGCGCCCGGATCCTCGGTCACGAACATGACCTCGTCGCCAATGGTCTTCACCAACCGGGCACCCAGGCGCGCCACCGTGTCATAGGTCACGGTCTCGAAGCGGCCCACGAGCGCGGCGAGTTCGTCCCCGTCGAGTTCCTGGCTCATCGCGGTGTAGCCCACGAGATCCACAAAACCCACCGCCAACTCGGGCACCTCACCCGACGTTCCGCCAGGGAGCAACAGCTTGCGCCAGATCGCCGCCCGGACCTGGACCCGGAGTGCGTAGTCCGTCAAACGAGAAATCAGCGGCCAGTCGAGCGTCTCGACGACTGCCAGCGCGGCCTCCTCGTCCGAGAGTCCGGCCTCCCGTCCCGCCAAGATGGCCTCCGCCACCTGGTCGGAGAGCGTTTCGGCGACGCGCGTCAGACCGGCGCCGACGGCCCGCACCCCGCTGACCATCGCGGCTTCGTCGGCGTCGGCGAAGATCGACGAAGCCCCGCGGGGGGCGTTGAGCAGGCGCAACACCTCGGCCGCCTCCGCCGTGAAGGCCGGCTGACCGGGCGGCGCGTCGGGAAACCCCAAGGCGCGCCAGAGGAGTCGAGCGGTGTCTTCCGGGACGCCGCTTTGTTCGGCCAGGGCCGCACCGTCGAACTCCGGTCGACCGGGAACCAGCAGGCGGTCGACGGCCAGCAACACGAGCGACTCGTCGGCACGCGCCCGCTCGATCTCGTCGCGCGTCGCCCCGCGGTGGCGGAGGAATCGTCGGAGGCGGCCGTCCATGCGCGAGATGCTGACAGATCCGCGGAGCAGCCGCGCTGCTTCGTCAGGCCGAGCGGGGAACCTCGCTCCAGGCCAGTTCCCGCGAGGTGTCGGGTTCCTTGGGCAGACCGAGCACCCGCTCACCCAGGATGTTGCGCATCACGTCCGAGGTTCCGCCCTCGATCGTGTTGGCCTGGGCCCGCAGGAATCCGAATGCGGTGACCGCTGCGGGGTCAGGCTGCGCGGCGCGGCCGACCCGCTCGGCTTTGGAAAGCGGTTGACCTTCCCAGGCGACCCCGGCCGGGCCCTCGAAACCAAGGGCGAGGTTCTGGAGCCGTTGATTGAACTCGGCCTGCATGAGTTTGGTGATCGACCCCTCGGGTCCCGCCTCCCCGCCACTCTTGCGGCGCGCCGCCGCGCGTTCGTTGTTCATCCGGATGAGGCGACTCTCGATGTAGGCCTGGGCCAGTTGTTGGCGAAGCCGCGGATCGGTGGTGCCTCTGGCGCGATCGAGCAGACGTTGGACCGGACTGCCCCCGACCGCGTCGCCACCGATCGAGCCTGCGCCCGAGAGTGAGACCCGCTCGTTCATGAGCGTGGTGATCGCGACCTTCCATCCGTCGCCCTCGCGGCCGAGCATCCAATCGTGGCGAACTCGCGCATCATTGAAGAACACTTCGTTGAATTCGGCATCGCCGGTGATCTGAACGAGCGGCCGCACTTCCACTCCGGGCTGGTGCATATCCACGACGAAGTACGACAGGCCGCCATGCTTCGGGACGTCGGGGTTGGTCCTGCACAAGAGCATTCCCCAACGCGAGACATGGGCAAGTGTCGTCCAGACCTTCTGACCGTTCACCGCCCACTCGTCGCCGTCACGCACCGCGCGGGTGGCGAGACCGGCCACGTCCGAGCCGGCTCCCGGCTCCGAGAAGAGCTGACACCAGATCTCCTGGTTGCACGCAAGCGGCTTCAGCAGGCGGTGCTTCATCTCCTCGGTGCCCCACGCCATGATCGTCGGGCCACCCATGCCGATGCCGATGATGTTGTAGGGGCGCGGCACCTGGTACCGAGCCAGCACCTCGTTCACATGGCGAGCCTCGCCAGGTGACAACGAGAGCCCGGCGCCGTACTCCGCCGGCCAGGTCGGCGTGGCGAAGCCGGCTTCACCGAGGCGCACACACCACTCGTCGTAGTCCACGCCGGCGCGGAGCCCGCCCAGCGCGGCGGCATCTCCGGCGTCGACGGCCGCCATCCATCCGACAGGGAGTTGCTCGGCGAGCCAGGACTCGGTGGCACGGCGCAGCCCTTCGGGCGAGCGGTCTTCAAGGGTCGTCGTCATCTGGTGATACCTCCACGAAAGCCGCGCAGGCTACCGGTTGCGGGTGGCGACGGTCAGTTCCCCGCTCGGGACCTGGGCCTCAACTGCGGTATTTTTGGCGCGCTCTGGCCGTCCACCCCCCTCCCGAAGCACCATCCGGCACGCTCGCGCCGCTTCCGGCGCCCGCGCGCACCGCGTTCGCCCGCGCGTGGAAAGAGCAACGGGTATGGCTCATCACGATCGGCGTCCTCACTGGAGTCCTGGCTCTCGTCATCGCCGCGATGATCGAACGAGTCGATCACCACAACGAAGTGTTGGAGGGCGTCGAGGTCGCGGGCGAGGACCTCGGCGGCCTGACCGAGGTCGAGGCGCTCCAACGTATCGAGAGTCTCGGCGCGCGGCATCGGACAACAGCCGATTCACGCTCAGGCCGGCCGCCATGACCTCGTGCTGGAGCCGGCGGCCGTCGGCTACAGCGTCGACGCGACGGCCACCGTGCGGGCCGCGTGCCGACAGGGTCGCGCGTTCAACCCGGTCAACTCGCTCTCCGGCACGCTTCTCCGCCGGATGCGCGCCGACGAAGCCCCGCTGATCGTCACCTACGACGCCGACAAGCTGTCCGACATTCTCGACGGATGGGTCGGCGCAACCGGGAGCGGGCTTGTCGACGGTGATCTGCGTTTCGACGGGGCACACGTCGCCGAGGTCCGACCACGCGCCGGCGTGGGCATCGACCGCGCCGAGGCAGAACGCCGCGTCCGCGACGCGTTCACTGCGGGCGCCACGAGCATTGGCCGGCTCAAGATCGGTCCGACCCGACCGTCGATCGACGTCGCCGAAGTCCGGCGGGCTGCACGCCAGGCCCGGCGGGTCTTGGCCGCGCCGGTGGTCGTGCGCATGGGTGACACCAGCGCCACCATCACGCCGGAACAGCTCGGCACCGCGCTGCGGACACACCAGGCCAACCGTCGTCTCGCGCTTCGGGTCGACCCGAACTCACTGCGAGTACTCCTCGCCCCTGCCCTGCTCGCGGTCGAACACCCGCCGGCAGACGCCGGATTCGCGATCGACGGAACATCCGTCTCGGTCGTCCCGGCTGTCGAAGGCGTCACGGTGCGGCTCCGGCCCGTCGGCCGTGCGATCGCGAAGGGTCGGCACCGGATCACCGCTCCGGCCACGTCCAAGCCACCCGCTCGTAGCACCGCCTGGGCCGAGCAACTCAAGATCACCGAACTCGTCTCGAGCTATACGACCACCCACCCCTGCTGCCAGCCTCGGGTCACCAACATCCACAAGGGTGCGGCCGTGATCGACGGCACCATCCTCGAGCCGGGCCAGACCTTCAGCCTGAACGAAGCGCTCGGACCCCGCACCGAAGCCAAGGGCTACGTCTCAGCCCCGGGGATCGGCGCCAACCTGGAGTTCGAGGACTCCGTCGGCGGCGGCGTCAGCCAGCTCTCCACCACGCTGTACAACGCCACGTTCTTCGGTTGCTACCAGGACGTCACCCATACCGTGCACGCGCTGTACATCTCGCGCTACCCGATGGGGCGCGAGGCGACCCTCAACTACCCGTCCATCGACAACAAGTTCCGCAACGACACGAGTGCGGGAGTGCTGATCAGGACCTACGTCAGCGGCACATCGGTCACCGTGGCGTTCTACGGCAGCAAGGAAGGGCGGCGGTGTGAAGCCGAGGGCCCGAACGTACTCGAGACGATCCCGATCGAGGTCCAGTACGTGAACGACCCCACGCTGCCGACCGGCACCGAGAAGCGCCTGAGTTCCGGGTCGACCGGTTACGTCGTCGAGAACTTCCGCGTCATCCGCCAGGACGGACAGCCCGACCGCCGCGAGCGCTACGTCGAGCGGTACGCGATGGCGAAGTCCAAGGTCGCGCGCGGCACCGGACCCGCCCCTGCGCCGCCACCCGTTCCGGTTCCGCCACCCGCGGTCCCGCCGCCCACGCCGCCCACGCCGCCCGCGAGTTGACGCGCGCCGTGGGTCAGGGAGCCGCGGTCTCGACGGCCACGTCGATCTGCGGCGCGGCGGCGTCGTAGTGGCGCAGCGCGCCGACAACGCGCACCGAGGCTTGGGCCCGCACGCGATCCGGCGTCTCCGGCGGAACCGTGAGGGTCACGGTCAGGCCGGTCCGAGACCGGTTGACCCGGACCCCACCTGAGGTCGGTATCCCGGCCGTGGCCAGCACCGCCTCGAGGAGGGGCTGGGCGACGGCCTCGTGCTGCGGACGGCGATCGCCGGCGACCGTTTCCACGACACTGACGAGATCATCCCCGTCGATCACCTCGGTCACATCGAATCCCGAGTACGGCTGGAAGAGTGTTCGACCCGCGACAACGACCGGCACCCGACGGCGCAACGCACAGATGACCCCGTCCTCGGTCGGCGCCGGGGTCGATCGGGGGTGAGCTCGGACGGTGACCGCGACATCGACACCATCCTCGACAGGACAACCGTGCCCAGCCAGCCCGGTACACGGAAACGCGGGTGCGCCGTCTGCGTGACAACGCACCACCTCGTGGCCGGCGGATTCGAGCTGGGCGGCCGCGTTCACCGCTGCATCGGGGTTGGTCTCGCTGAGGAGGATGCGCATCGTGGGACGCCTCCGGGTCGGGCACCCGAGTGTGGCCGACCCATCGAGTCGGGCCGAGGGTCAGGATTCCCGATGCCGGGGGACCAAAGTCCCGCCCGGTGAAACCGGGGCCCTCACAGTTCCATGATGATTCCCTGACTTGGATCAGACCTCGGGCGCCCACGATGCACTGGTCCCCAACCCAAGGAGTACCTGCCATGACCACCCTGACCCTCCGGCGCCGGATCGGCATCGGACTCAGTTGCCTGACGCTCGGCGTCTCGGCCGTGGCCTTCGCCAGCCCGGCGGGGGCTGCGGAGGACGCAAACCGCGGTCCACGTCAGCGCCTCACCACCGAACAGCGCCAGTGCCTCGAGGACCAGGGCATCACCCGCCCGGTGCGCCCGCTGACGAAGGAGAAGGCCAAGGCCCTCCGTGACGCGGCCAAGGAGTGCGACATCAAGCTGCCCAAGCACCGCGGGGCGAAGCTGACCGACGCGCAACGTCAGTGCCTCGAGGACCAGGGCATCACCCGCCCGGATGGTCCGCCCACCGACGAGCAGCGCCAGGCCCTCCGTGACGCGGCCAAGGAGTGCGACATCAAGCTGCCCAAGCACCGCGGGGCGAAGCTGACCGACGAGCAACGTCAGTGCCTCGAGGACCAGGGCATCACCCGCCCGGATGGTCCGCCCACCGACGAGCAGCGCCAGGCCCTGCGCGACGCAGCCGCGTCCTGTGGCATCGAGCGTCCCGGACCGGGCGGCCCCCAGAGCTGACCCGACCGACCCTCGACGAACGGCGCCACATCCGTGGCGCCGTTCGTCGCGTTCGGTCCCATCGGAATGAGTGATGGTTCCGTTCGACGGTTGCCATCCGGGACCTTCGACCCTCCGAAACGACCTACGCACCGTGGTTCCATCCGAGCTTGGGCGCGTCGCGCCATGTATCCGGCGTGTGTGATCGTCACCTGGAGGACAATTCGTGGGTCTGTTCCGCAAGAGCGACAGAGAAGCGTTCGGTGCCGCCTCCGCGGCCTTCGCGCTGCTCGCCGTCATGCTGGCGTTCTCCTCATTGGTCATCGTCGCCACCCGTGACACCGCCTCCGGCGGGTCTGGTGGTACGGCCGCCCAGATCGGACTTACCGAATTCAAGATCGATCCGGCGACACTGACCGTCTCCGAGGACGGCGAAATCGCAGTCACCAACAACGGGGCGGTCGAGCACAACCTCGCCATCCAGGGAACCGAGATCATCACGAAGCAGCTCGGCCCGTCCGAGTCCGAAACGCTGAGCCTCAAGGGCCTCAAGAAGGGCTCGTACACCACGTACTGCACGATCCCCGGCCATGAATCCGCGGGGATGCGGGGCACGCTGGTCGTCGGCTCTGGCGGCGCAGTCACCCAGGAGTCCGGTTCCTCCGGCCTCAGTGCCCAGGAACTGCTCGCCACCAACATCGAGAACGACAAGACCCAGGGTGCCGGCGTCACGACGTTCGCCGGCCAACTCACGAAGATCGTCGACAACTTCAAGGAAACCGGCAAGGTCGACGCGGCCCTCTACGAGCCGAACACGAGCTACGGCAAGGACTTCGAGGCGATGGGCGGCAACCCGCTCGTCGGCCCGCCGGTCATGGAGCCCGAGGTCCAGCCCGACGGAACAAAACTCTTCAAGTTCGACGCCAAGGTCGTGGACTGGGAGATCTCCCCCGGCAACATCGTCAGTGCATACACCTTCAACGGTATGGTCCCCGGTCCGACGATCATGGTCGACCCGGGCGACAAGGTCGCGGTCGAGGTGACGAACAACCTCCCGGAGTCGACGGCGGTGCACTTCCACGGCGTCGACACGCCGGTGAGCATGGACGGTGTGCCGTTCGTGACCCAGGACCCGATCAAGACCGGCACGAAGTACACGTACTCGTTCACGGCGGCTGATCGACCGCAGGAGGGTATGTACCACTCGCACTACCACGCCGAGCATCAGATCGCCGACGGAATGGCGGGAGCCTTCATCGTCGGAGCCATGCCCATTCCGGCGAGCCAGGCGGCCGAGTACCCGAGGTCCACCCAGTTCCCCGCCGCCGAGAAGCCGTACGTGATGGTCCTCAACGATGCCGGCACCATTGGCCTGGCCCTCAACGGCAAGGCATTCCCGGGCACCTCGCCGCTCGTCACACCGGTCGGCGGATGGATGGAAATCGTCTACATGAACGAGGGTGAAACCGTGCACCCGATGCACCTGCACGGCATCCCGCAACTCGTCATCGCCAAGGACGGGTTCCCGCTCGATGTTCCGTACTTCGCAGACACGGTGCTCGTCTCACCCGGTGAACGGTTCTCCGTACTCGTCAAGCCGACGACCGAGAACCTGGACAACCTCGCCGGCACGCCGTTCGCGCCATTCGGCGTCTGGGCGTTCCACTGCCACATCATCTCCCACGCGGAAGGGCGCAACGGCTTCCTCGGAATGACCACGACATTCATCGCCCTGCCGACATGACCCGCGGGGCGCGACCGATCTGGCTGGTCCTGGCGTTCGTCGGCTGCGTCGCTGCCGGTGCGCTCCTCACTGTCACGATCGTCACCCAGTCCGGGACGCGTGGATCGAAGATCTTCGAGTACACGGTACCGAACGGCACCGGGGCCCGGATCGAGGCCGGTGAGCAGCTCTACGTGTTCCCGGCACGGCTCGACGTCAAGGTGGGCGACCAGATGGTGATCCGCAACGACGACGTCCGCGTGGCCGAGGTCGGTCCGTACCTGGTGGACCGGAACTCGACCCTGACGCAGACCTTCACCAGCCCCGGCACGATTCAGGGCTTCTGCTCGATCCACCCATCCGGGGAAGTGACGATCGAGGTCCACGCCTGACGTCAGGCCGCGGACTCCGGCACCGACGGCTCCGCGCTGACCCGACCCCGACTCGGTGTCGTCGTCGTCGGGGTCCGTCACGTCTTCGTAGGAATCCTCATCGCCGGTCACATACCCACCGTGGCGGCGCCGGACCGTCAGTTCGATCGCCACACACCCGGCGACCGCGAATCCGAACGCGAGAGCGAGCAAGCCACTGCTCGGAACGCTCAAGTCGAAGAGGTCGCGGAGCTGCGGAATGGCGCAGACGCCGGCCGCACCACCGATCATCGCGAGAACCAACACGGTCCGGAACGTCGTGAACGGGCGCGCCAGCACGACCAGCACGTACAGCGCGACGATGAGGAGCGTGACGAACGCAGTCGTTCGGGCCTCACGGTTTGAGACGTCCTGGCCCCGAGCGATCGTGTACGCCGCGTAGACCACCACGGACGCGATCGCGCCGGACGGCACGGCGAACCGGAGCACGCGGTTCACAAACCCGGGAACGTAGCGACGCTTGTTCGGGCCCAGCGCCAGGAAGAACCCGGGCGTCCCGATCGTGAACCAGCTGATGACGGTGAACTGGCGCGGCAGGAACGGATACGGCCATCCGGTGATCACGGTCATGACCGAGAACAGTGCGGCGTAGACCGTCTTCGTCAGGAAGAGGTTCGACGACCGCTCGATGTTCGCGGTCACGCGCCGCCCTTCGGCCACCACACCCGGGAGAGTGGCGAACTTGCCGTCGAGCAACACCAGCTGCGCGACCGACCGCGTTGCGGCGGCACCCGACCCCATGGCGACCCCGATGTCGGCGTCTTTGAGGGCGAGCGCGTCGTTGACGCCATCACCGGTCATCGCGACCACATGGCCACGGGACTGCAGCGCGCCGACCATCGCTCGTTTCTGGGCCGGCGTGACCCGCCCGAAGACCGAGTTCGTCTCCAAGACGGTCGCCAACGCCTCCTGGTCGTCGGGCAGGTCGCGAGCATCGATCGCTTCGTCGACGTGCAGCCCCACCTTCCGGGCGACGGCGCCGACCGTTCGTGGGTTGTCGCCGGAGATGACCTTCAGCGCGACTCCCTGCTCCCGGAAGTACTCCAACGTCTCCGCCGCGTCCGGGCGCACACGTTCCGCGAACAGCACCAACGCGACTGCGTCGAGGTCCCCAGGAAGCGTCTCACCGTCGAGCGGGGCGTCCGAGCGGGCGAGCAGCAACGTCCGGCTGCCCGTCGCAGCCAGCTCGTCGGCCAGCTGTCGGATCGGGCTCTTGGGTTCGGTCCAGACCATCTCGGGGGCGCCGATGATCCAACTTCCTTCGGCGTGGAAGCCCACGGCGCTCCACTTGCGGGCTGAGGAAAATGGCACCGCGTCGAGTCGTTCCCACCCAGGATCTTCGAACGCCGCGCCGAGCGCCTCCAAGGTTGCGTTGGCGTTGTCGTCGGCGGCCATCGCGCCCAGCGCAGCCGCGGCCGCCGAGTCGTCATGAGACCCAAGGGCTTGGAGGCGATCGAACACGATGACCCCCTCAGTGAGGGTTCCCGTCTTGTCGAGGCATACGACATCGACGCGGGCGAGGCCCTCGACCGCCGGCAGCTCCTGCACCAGGACGTTCCGACGGGCGAGAACGATGACGCCCACGCCGAAGGCGACTGAGGTGAGCAGGACGAGACCTTCGGGCACCATGCCGACGACACCGGCCACCGCTCCGGTAATCGCACTCGGCACGTCGCCGTCCTGCAGCTCCCTCCAAAACAGGATCGGGCCGACGATGCAGAGCAGCCAGGTGACGTAGCGCAGGATCTGATTCACGCCGTCGACGAGCTCCGACTGAGTGACGGTGAACCGACGGGCCTCGGTCGCGAGCTGTCGTGCGTACGAGTCGGCGCCGATGGCATCGACCTGGATCGAGCCTGCACCGGCGACCACGAAACTCCCCGACAACGCCGGTGCACCCGGATGCTTGGCCACCGCATCGGCCTCACCGGTCAGCAGCGACTCATCCAACTCCAGGCCCTCGGCGCGCACGACTCGTCCGTCGGCCGACACCTGGTCGCCGGTCCGCAGCTCCAGGAGGTCGTCGAGCACGATCGCCGCCACGTCGATCTCGGTCGTGATCCCGTCGCGCACAGCACGCGCCGACGGCGCGCTCAGTACGGCCAGCTGATCCAGCTTCCGTTTGGCAAGCAGCTCCTGGATGATCCCGATCAGCGAGTTGAAGATGATGACCAGTCCGAACAGGCCGTCGGCCGGCGACCCGAACACGAGGATCAGCACGAGCATCGTGCCCAGAATCGCGTTGAATCGGGTCAGGACGTTGGCCCGGATGATCTCGAGCAGGGTCCGACTCGTACGTTCCGTGGCGTCGTTGACCTCGCCACGAGCTACCCGCTCAGCCACTTCCTCGGCCGTCAGACCCGTCGCTGCGGTCGGCGGTCGGTCCGCTCGGGGCGCGCCAGCGATCCGGGTTGCTGCATCTTCGGACACGTCGGCGACGGTAGCGCCCAAATGTCCGGGATCAGTGACATTCCGTATCCAGCGAAGCCCCAAAACGGTCGATGCACGCCCAGATGACGGAGACCGGGCTCCCGTCGCCGACGCGGCACCCCGCGATGCGGCCTTGGCACCTCGCGTACCTCGTCGCGGCGGCAACCGCGCTGGGCGCGTCGCTGATCGTCGGGTCCAACCTCGCGGCGGCGTGCATGAGCTTCGTTGGTCTCATGGCCGTCAGCGCGCTCCTCGGCGCATTTCGCCGTCTCCCCCGGAGCGGAACGAACCCTTGGCTGTGCCTCGCCGCGTCCGCAGCCCTCTGGACGAGTTCGGTGGTCACCGCGCACGTCATGAGAGCCGACAGCGCCCAACCTCCCATCATCGTCGACCTGATGTTCCTCACCGCCTACCTTGCCGCGGGGATCGCGTTGCTCCAGTTCGCCCAAGCGCGCGCCTCGACCGCGAGCCGTACCGCCTTGCTCGACGGCGCGGTCCTCGGCGTCGCCGTTGCCACCGTCTTGTGGGTGGCGTTCGTGGCTCCGGACGCGAACGCATCGATCGACACGCTGCGGCGCGCGACGCTTGCCCTCACGCCGTGGGGTGACGGGATCATCGTCACCTTCGGGGTCTGGGCAGTGCTCGTCCCGGGCCGGCGGGAACCCTCGCTGTGGCTCCTCGTCGGCGCGCTCGGGATCGTCCTCGGCGTCGACATCGCCGCCGATGCACTCGGCCAGGCCCACCAATCCCTGGTCATCACGTTCCCCGACCTCCGGATGCTCGCAGTCGCGGGCATGGGCGCGGCCGCGTTGGCCGCACCAACCGACATCCTGGCGCCGGATCGGCGACGGGCGGGGCGGGCGGAGCACGTCCGACGATCGCTCCTGATGGGCGTGGCGCTCCTCGTCGTTCCACTGGCCGCCGTGACCGGCGATCTGTCCACGACCGAGGGAACGATCGTCATCAGCGTGTCCGCGGCCCTTCTCGCCATCGGGGTGATCGCCCGGTTCGTGAACCTCGTCCACGAGATCGAGCGCGCCCACGAAGGCACGGCCCGCAGCGAACGGCGATTTCGGATGCTGGCGGACAGCGCGCCGGTCGGCGTCTACGAACTCGGTGCCGGTAGCACGGTCACCTATACGAACGCCGAGGCCGAGCGCCTCGTCGGCGCCCCGGTGTCGGGCCAGCCACTCGATGCGATCGTCGAACACATAGCGCCGAGTAGCCAGGCGTCGATGCGTCGCGCCATCGATGCCGTCGAGCGCGGTGAGGCGAGCACCGCGGACCTCCGCCTGTGGCCGGCGGCGCCCGAACGGTGGGTGACCTGGCAGAGCGTTCCCGTACCGGACGGCGACGCGACAACGCCGATCGCGTTCGCGTCGACGGTCGACATCAGCGACCTCAAGCGCGCCGAAGCCGCCCTCGCCCGCCAGGCGACCCACGATCCGCTGACCGGCCTCCCGAACCGACGACGCCTGCTCGAATCGCTGATCGACGCGCTCCGGTCATTGGGTCGAGGTCAACGCACCGGGACGGTGGCGCTCATGTTCGTCGACCTCGACGGGTTCAAGATGGTCAACGACGTCCTCGGCCACGATCGCGGTGATGCGCTGCTGAAAACCGCGTCGAGTCGGATCCGTGGCGCCGTCCGGGCCCACGACGTGGTGGCGCGATTCGGCGGCGACGAGTTCGTCGTCCTCCTCCGACACGTGGCGGACCGGGGCGAACTCCGCGAGGTCGCGCAACGCATCCTGGACGCACTCAGAGAGTCGTTCGAGATCAGTGGCGAGCCGGCGGAGGTCGGGGCCAGCATCGGCATCACGATTGCCACCGGGCCCGACGACGACCCGGACGCGCTCATCCGCAACGCCGACGCCGCCATGTACCGGGCGAAGGAGCACGGCCGCGGTCGGTACGAGTTCTACCGCCCGGAAACCCGTTCCGAGCCCCACCGGATGCTCTGACCGCCCGTCCACACTCCGGGCGACGGCTGGAATTCAGCCCTCGCGGCCGACTTGATCGGGCAGACTCGACTGCATGGTGAGTTACACGTTCGGCGAAACCGCGCTCGCGGCCGACCGGCTGCAGCTCCTCGATCACCTCTTCGCCCCGACGAGCAATGACCTGTTCTCCTCCCTCCACATCCAGCCGCATCGCATCATCGATCTCGGCTGTGGCCCAGGGCTGACGACCAGATACCTGCGAGAGCGCTACCCCGCGCGCAGGTGATCGGCTTGGATGCGTCGGAACCCTTTCTCGAACGCGCGCGCCTCTCCGTACCCGGGTGCGAGTTCGTCGCCGCCGACGCGACCCAACCACTTGAGGACGGGCCCTACGACCTCATCTATGCCCGGTTCCTGCTGGCACATCTCCCGGACATCGCCAGCGCGCTCGGGGTGTGGACCCGATCGCTGAGCCCACAAGGCCGCCTCGTCCTCGAAGAGACCGAGCACATCAGCAGCGGCGACCGTGACTTCGCCCGCTACGAGTCCCTCGTCCGGGCTCGCGTCGGCAGCGAGGGCGCACTGCTCTATGCCGGACCCGCGATCACCGCGGCTCTCGGCGCAGAGCTCGCCGTCGAACAGGACCGCGTCACGCCCGTCGAACTCACTGCCGGGCAGGCCGCGTCGCTCTTCTGGCGAAACCTCGCCCACTGGGGCCCGGATGCGGTGACCCAGGGCCTCCTGCAGGAAACCGAGCGGGCCGCGCTCCTCGATCGCCTGCGACGACGCGAGCACGACGCCACGCGCGGTCTCTTCACCTGGACCCAGCGCCAGGTGGTCGCCGCCCGATCCTGACGCTTCCGCGTCACCGGAAGTCGCGTGACTTCACTGCGGCCGCGAGATCGAGCGGGAGGGCCTCGATCCGCCGCGCGAGGAGGTTGACCACGCCCTTGATGGCGTTCGAGCAGGCCCCGGACCCGCAACGCCGGCGACCCACGGGCGACCGTCCGGTACCGCTTCCACACGTCCGCCGGTGCAGATCACGTTGACGAGCCCGGTCTCGTCCTCCAGGTTGATGAACACCACGCCCTTGGCCGTCTCGGGCTGCTGGCGGTGGGTGACGATCCCGGCCACCTCCACCACCGTGCGGTCCGGGAGCGTCGCGCAGCGCGCCCGACGGTGACCACCCCGCGCGCGGTCAGTCGCTCCCGGACGAACTCGGTGGGATGCCGACCCGGCGACAGGCCGATGGCCCACAGGTCGGCCGCGGTCTCCTCGATCTCGCTCCATCCCCGGCAACGCGCGGCGCCTCCACGCCGGTGACCACCCCGGCGTGCGGCAAGCTGGCCGGGGCGGGCATCGCGCGGAGCGCGCCGGCGGCCCACAGCCGCGTCGCGCCGGTCGATGTCGAAGCACGCGAACGCGCCCGCGGTCGCGAGCGACTCCAACGCGTCGACCGGCGCGCTCGGTGCGACGGGTGAAGTCCTCCAGGTCGACGAACGGCTCGCTCGGCACGCGCTCGGCGTCGATGCGGTCGAGCAACGCGTCGGACAGACCCCGCACGTAGCGCAGCCCGACGCGCATCGCGTCGGATCGACGGATCCGCGTGCCACCCCGGCTGGGAGTACCCGATCGGTCCGGCCTCGGCCGAACGCGGCTCCAACGTGCAGTCGCTGACGCGAACGCGCGCACACACGGCCCGAGCACCTCCACCCCGTGGCGACGCGCGTCGCGCACGATCGTGTGCGGCGAGTAGAAGCCCATCGGCTGCGCGTTGAGCAGCGCGCACGCGAACTCGGCCGGGTGGTGCAGCTTCATCCACGCGCTCGCGTACACGAGGTAGGCGAAGCTCACCGAGTGGCTCTCGGGGAACCCGAAGCTGGCGAACGCCTCCAGCTTGTGCGGCGATCTCCTCGGCGGTCTCCCCGACGATGCCCTCGCTCGGCCATCCCGGCCATGAGCCGCTCGCGCATCACGGCCATGCGGGCCTTGCGACCGCTTCGAGCCCATGGCCTGGCGCAGCTGGTCGGCCTCGCCCGGGCGTGAACCCGGCCGCGTCGATCGCGATCTGCATGAGCTGCTCCTGGAACAGCGGCACGCCGAGCGTCTTGCGCCAGGCAGGCTTCGAGCACCGGGTGCGGGTAGGTCACCGGCTCCTCGCCGTTGCGGCGGCGCAGGTACGGGTGCACCGAGCCGCCCTGGATCGGCCCGGGCCGGATGAGCGCGACCTCCACCACGAGGTCGTAGAAGTGCTGCGGGCCGCAGCCGGGGCAGCGTGGCCATCTGCGCCCGGCTCTCCACCTGGAACACGCCGATGGTGTCGGCCGCGCAGAGCAGGTCGTAGACCTCGTCCTCCTGGGGGATCGTGGCGAGGTCGATCTCGATGCCCTCGTGCTCGCGCACGAGGTCGACCGCGAGGTGCAGCATCGTGAGCATCCCGAGGCCGAGCAGGTCGAACTTCACCAGACCCGCCGGCCGCGCAGTCGTCCTTGTCCCACTGGAGCACCGAACGGTCCTCCATGCGGGCCCACTCGACCGGGCAGAACTCCACCAGCGGCCGGTCGGCCATCACCATCCCGCCCGAGTGGATCCCGAGGTGGCGGGGGAAGTCGAGCACCTGCGTCCGCGAGCTCGAGCGCGAGCGCCGGGCACCGCGGCGCCGGCGTCCCGCACGTCGGCGAACCGGGTCCTCGCCGATCGAGCCCCAGCGGTCGACCCGCTTGGCGAGCGCGTCGGCCTGACCGGGCGAGAGCCCCACGACCTTGGCCATCTCGCGCATCGCCGAGCGGGACCGGTAGGTGATGACGTTGGCGACCTGCGCGGCGCGGTCGCGCCCGTACTTCTCGTAGACGTACTGGATCACCTCCTCGCGCCGCTGGTGCTCGATGTCGAGGTCGATGTCGGGCGGGCCGTCACGCTCGGTGCGAGAGGAACCGCTCGAACAGCAACCCGAGCGCGACCGCGTCGGCCTTGGTGACGCCGAGCGCGTAGCAGACCGCGCTGTTGGCCGCGCTCCCCCGGCCCTGGCAGTAGATGTCGTTGCGCCGGCAGAAGTCGACGATGTCGACGAGCACGAGGAAGTAGCCGGGGAAGCCGAGCTGCTCGATCACGCCGAGCTCGTAGTCGATCTGGCGCATCGCCTGCTCGTGCTGCGGGTGGGTGCGACGGGTAGCGCACCGCCGCGCCGCGCCGGGTGAGCTCGCGCAGCCACGACATGTCGGTGTGACCCTCGGGGACGTCGATGGTCGGGCAGGTTCGGCACGGCGAGGTGCAGGTCGAACGCGCAGGCGGCCGCGACGTCCACCGTGCGCTCGACCGCGCCCGGGCCAGCGGGCGAAGCGGCGCAGCTGCTCGGCCGGCGCTGCGCAGGTGGGCGAACGGCGCGGCGGGCAGCCAGCCGTCCAACTCGTCGAGCGACCGCCGGGACCGGATCGCCGCGAGCGCGGTGGCGAGCGGCGCTGGTCGGGCGTGGCGTAGTGCACGTTGTTGGTGGCGATCACCTCGACGCCGGTCGCGACCCGCGAGCCGTGGCGAGCGCGTCGTTGCGGTGGCCGGTCGAGCGGGTCGCCGTGGTCCCACAGCTCCACCAGCACCCGGTCGCGCCCGAACCCCGTCGACCAGCCGGTCGAGCGCGCGCTGGGCCGCGGCCGGCCCGTCGCGCACCAGCGCCGCGGGCACCGCGCCCTTCCGACACCCGGTGAGCACGAACCAGAGTCGTTCGCCGGCCGGCGGACGCACCGGCGACGGCTCCGCCAGCGTGCGAGCGTGCGGGCGCCCCCTTCTCGCCGCGCAGCTGCGCCTCGCTGATCGCCCGGGCCAGCCGCGGCGTACCCGATCGGCCCCTCGGCGAGCACGACGAGGTGCTCCCCCGGACCTCGGCGCACCCGTTCGGCGGCCGGTCCAGGCCGAGGGTCAGCTCCGCACCGAACACCGTGGGCAGACCGATCGGCCGGGCCGCCTCGGCGAAGCGCACCACGCCGTAGAAGCCGTCGTGGTCGGTGACCGCGAGGCCGGTCGAGCCCGAGCCGGACGGCCTCGTCGACCAGCTCCTCGGGGTGGCTGGCGCCGTCGAGGAACGAGAAGTTGGTGTGGCAGTGCAGCTCTGCGTATCCGGGTCCGTCCACCGTCGACTCCGCGCGCTCGGGGGACGTCGCACCGTAGACGAACGTATGTTCGTCCGCCAGCGGTGTCGCTCCACCCTCCTCTGGGACACGAGGATGCCCCGATGAGTATCGAGCTGATCCCTCTGTGCACCGCGACCGCGACGCTGGCCGAGCCCTTCTTCCTGCCCGATACGCCCTCCGGGACTCGGGTCGTCGCCGAAGTCACCAGCTTCGAGGTCACCGGCGATCGCGTGCGCGGCCACATGAAGGGCAACGCCGCCGCGGACTGGCTCATCGTGGACAGTCGTGCGCAAGGCACCCTCGACGTCCGGGTCCTGGCCGAGACCCATGACGGGGCGCTCGTCTTCATCAGCTACCGCGGTCGGCTCGACCTCTCCGGTGGACCCGGCTCGTCCCCGTCCTACGCGGCCCCGCTCTTCGAGACCGGCGACGAGCGCTACCTCTGGCTGAACAAAATCCAGGCCATCGCCAAGGGACAAGTCGCCGAGAGCGGCACCACCCTCGTCTACGAAATGTACGAGGTGCGATAGCTCACTGCGACGCGAGCCCATCCATCGCGTCCCCGGTCACGCGGTACACCGTCCACTCGTCCATCGGGACCACGCCGAGCGCGCGGTAGAACGCGATGGACGGCTCGTTCCAGTCGAGGACCGACCACTCGACCCGACCACAGCCCCGCTCACGAGCAAGCTGTGCGAGCCGCACGAGCAACGCCTTGCCAAGCCCGGACCCACGGTGCTCGGGCCGCACGAACAGGTCCTCGAGGTAGATCCCGGGCCGGCCGAGGAACGTCGAGTAGTTGTGGAAGAACAGCGCGAAGCCGGCGACCGTCGTCGGTACGTCATCGGGGGTCGCGATCAGCACCTCCGCATACGGTCGTGGGCCGAAGAGATGGTCGTGCACGGACCTCGGATCGGCAACTGCCTCATGCGCGAGGTGTTCGTACTCGGCGAGCTCCCCAATCATCGCGACGATCGTGGGGACATCGGCCGGCGTGGCGGGACGGATCACGGTGCACCTCGGGTCGACAACAGAACAGACGCCTCACCGTACCGAGCCATCCCACGGCTCGACGACGGTCAGTCGTAGAGCGCGGTGAGCGTCGCGCGGCCTCGCTCGACGTGGACGAGACAGGCCGTCCGCTCCTCCACCACGACCTGCCAGGCAACGCGCCGGGCCCGCGTCGAGCGATCCCACCACCGCAGGTCCTGGGGCCAGGGCCCGCCCCAGGCGGTGACTGCCCCACCCCCGCCGGGCAAGGCATCGCTGCGCAGGAAGGCCGGTCCGGCCGAGACCTCGCCGCGGGCGGAGACCACGATCGGACGGTCGTGGTGGTCCACCGAGCGCGGCCGGCACCGGTGGGTCGAGCACCCGGGCCGGGGCCGGGCCGGGGATCGTGCCCGGCCAGGGCGGGGTCTCCACCGCCACCGGGCCGGCGACCGGGCCGATCGGTGCGTGCGGTCCGGGCTCGCGCGGCTCACTCCAGGGCACCCAGCGAACTCGCTCGATCGGGGTCCGACCACCCTGGGGCACCGCAGTGACCACGTGCTCGGGGCCGAGCATCCCCTGCACCCGCGCCAGCACCCGGGCGGCCCGGTCCGCGGCCGCGGCATCGCCGCCCCAGAACCCGAGTTGGCGACCCGAAGCGGGGATCACCTGCTCGGGCACCAGGCGCAGCCCGATGAGTCCACCCGTCAACCCGCCGGTGGACTGGAGCCAACCGTCGAGCTGCCACCGGACCCGCTCGGCCAACGCACCCGGAGTGAGCGCACCCTCGTGCCGCCAGGCACGCGCCAACGTCTCGCCATGTTCGGTCTCGGCCTCGACGATCACCTGCGTACACACGAGCCCACGCGCCGCGAGTCGCTCCAGCAACCGGTCGGCCATGCCCTTGGCGACGAAGGCGACCTCGTCGATGCGCTCGGCCGGTGGATCCAGCTCGGCACGTTCTTCGAAGTCCGGCGGCGGGGTGGTGAGCGCTGGCGGGTGGGCGTCCTGGCCGTTCGCGAGGCGGTGCGCAGCCAGACCCTCCCGACCGAACCGCGCCAGCACCGAACCGGCCGGCAGCACGGCGTAGGTACCGAGAGTCCGGAGGCCCAGCCGTGCGAGCAGATCGGCCAGGTCCTCGTCTGCGATCGCACCGATCGGCCATGGTGCGAGAAAGGCCGGGGTCTCCCCTGCTGCCACCGAGACGGCCCGCCGGGCCGCGAGCCGGGCCGCGAACCCGCCGTCGGCGATGCCGATCCGTACGTCGTCCACCCCGACGGCCCGCACCGCATCCGCCACCTTGACCACGAGCGCCGCGTCGCCACCGTGGTAGCGCGACGGACCCCGGGTCGGGAACGCCAACAACCCCGGCCGATCCACCACCAGCCGCGGCGTGATCGCCTCGACGGCACGAGCGACCGGTTCGAAGACGCGCGCTTCACCGGCGAGGTCCAGGTCCACCACGGCCACTCCCGGACACGCCGCCTCGGCCTCCCGTCGCCGGTGCCCGACCCGCACTCCTTCGCCTCGAGCATCAGCCGACAGCGGCCCGGACCCGTTGCCGGTCCACGACCACCACCGGACCCGCAGCCGGCGCGGTCTCCGACCGACGGGCCGCGACCACCGGCCAGTCCGGACACCAGATGCACAACGTGCGCGCGGGTGGTTCCCCGTCCACCGTCAGCCCGCGCGGTCGAGCGCGACGGACACCGCCGGCACACCCGATTGCCCCGGATGATGGCCGCGGCCGGTGACGATCACGTCCGGCACCCGGGCCGCGAGTAGGCCGTCGCCGGCACCCAACCCTGGCCAGATCGCCCCGCGCGCCTCGATGCGCATCGCCGCCTCGACCGGCCAGACGCGTGGGTCCGCCCCCATGGGCACGAGCACGGCCGCGCGTTCACGGGCCCGGGCGATCAGGCGACGGGCGTCACCCACCCGCAACCCGCGGGGCACGGTGGCCAGCACCACGCTCATCCCGTCGAGCAGCGCGGCCACCACCGTCGGCCAGCGGTCCCGCGACACCGGGCGCACAACGGCGAAACGCGCGAGGTCCACACCAGCTTCGGCCGCCGCCAACGCTCCGATCGTGGTGGTGTCCTCCACCAGCGCGGCCCACTCTCCCGCCGCACTCGCCGCCGCGGCGAGCCCGAACGCAACACTCGTGGCCCCCGATCCGATCGAGCCGCCCACCACCACCACCGATCCCCGCTGCACCTCGGGCACGGTGGTCCCCAGGGGCCCGGGCACCGCCAGCGCGCGTGATCGGGCCAGGACCAGGGGCACGCCTCGGGCGCCAACCGCGGCGAGCCGGGCCCGCGCGGCACCGTCCCGACGCGGCAGGGTCCGAGCAGCTTCGAGATCGGGATCGACCGCATGGGGAACCGACATGATGTTCCACTCTACCGAACATACGTTCGATTCGCCAGCGGCGCTCGCCGCTCAGTTGGCGACGTCGCGGGCCGAGGCGATGTGGGTCGGCCGCAGCCGACAGACCATCTCGCCCGGCACACCGTTGCGGGCCCCGTACGCCTCGGCCCGCTCGGCACCCATATACCGACCACCGATCACCGTCGCCCAGTGCACCAAATCTTCCGGATCCTCGCCGAGTTCGACGATGCCCTCCACCACCACGAACGAGAACGGCGGGCGTTCGTCGTCCACACACAGCGAAGCCCGTGGATCACGGCGCAGGGTCCGTCCCTTGAGCGTGTCGACGTGGGTGTTGAACACCAGCGAACCGTCGTCGTCCATCGCGAACCAGATCGGCGCCACGTGCGGGCGACCATCCTTGCGGGTCGTCGCGAGCTTGCCCGTGTGGGGCGGATCCGACGTGAGGAAGTCCCGCACCTCCGCCTCGGTCATCGGATGGTACGGCACGCCGTCAGCCGGACGGGACGGTGAGATCGACCGGCGGCGGCGCTTCGAGTCCCCGCGCTTCATACGACCAGCCGGCCGCATCGCCGTAGTACTCGAAGAGATGCTCGATCAGGTGCAGCGCCCGGCCTTCGAACTGCGCCCAGGTCGCTTCGGGCGCCTCGACGGTCACGACGTTGGAGTAGATCGTGACCGAAGTCGCGCCCTCGTCCAAGAGCCGGGCGGCGAGCACGTCCGGCGGCCGCAGACCCTTCGCCTTCGCGTCGGCCGCGGTCGCATAGCGCTCGGTCTCCATCCCGGTGAGCGACCGATTGAGATCGAACAGGCGAATCGCCGGGTTGGCCCCGGCCCGGACCGTCGTGGTGATGATCTGACCCATCGCTGCAACCTACCTAAAACAAGCGGCCGGGGGCCGGAGCGAGGCCGCCCCAGACGAGGTCCTCCATGAACACCCAGGACCGTCGGTGGATCGTGGTCGGTCCGTACGCGGCCAGCGCAGCCTTGTGCACCGGCGCGGGATACCCACGGTTGGACTCGAACCCATATGCCGGGAAGTGCTCGGCCTCCGCCGCCATGATCGCGTCACGCGCCACCTTCGCCACACAACTGGCGGCAGCACACGCCAGCGATGTCATGTCGGCTTTGATGACCGTGGTGACCCGTTTCCCGAGACGCAGGTAGTCGTGGTTGCCGTCGAGGATGATCCGATCCGGTTCGAACCCCTGGCTGGCCAACTGTCCGAGGGCTCGCTCCCCGGCAGCTCGCAGGGCCGCCGTCATGCCCAGCTCGTCGCACTCCGACGGGGACGCGTGGCCGACCGCATAGGCGCGGGCCCAGCCCCGTACATTCACCGCGGCCACTTCTCGGGCCGCCGGACTCAGCAGCTTGGAATCGCGGATCCCGCGCAGGTGCTCAGACGCGGGAATCACCGCGGCGACGGTCACCGGTCCGGCCCACGCGCCCCGGCCGACTTCGTCGATGCCGCAGACGAGCTGATCCCCGGCCCCCCAGCACTTCCGCTCCAGGCGCAGCGTCGGGCGAGATCGGGTTGATGGCACGACCCCGACGGTACTCAGCCAATTCCGCGTCGCGCGGGTTTACGATCGCGCGAGTGGACACTGGGACCCGCGTCGAGGTGCGCTCCAAGTTCGACCGGGGGTGGGCCCGCGGGTTCGAGGTCGTCGAAACGGTGAACGATCTGAACCCGGGTTACCGGATCCGGCGTCGGTCGGACGGCTCGATCCTGCCGACCGTCTTCGACGCCGACGACGTCCGCGAGGAACGCCGACGCGAGAACAACATGTGGTGGGGCTGAGCGTTACGACTCGCGCAGCGCGTCGATCAGCGTCTCGATGTCGACCGCCTGCATGGTGGTGGACCGCATCGTGCCGCGCGAAGCCAGTGAGACTGCGGCCCGAGCCATGGTCGCTTCGTCCGGCGCTTCGATGACGTTCAGGAAGTCCCATTGGCCCATCAGGGCGTACTGGGCCACGACCTTGAGCCCCATCGCCTCGACCTCGCCCGTGACCTCACGCAAACGGTCCGGGGTCTCACGCAGCGTGGCCCATCCACCGGGCCCGAGCGTGCTCAGCATCACGTAGGTAGGCACCCGATCAGGGTACTGCCCGACGAATCACTCCGAGAACAGCCCCGCATGCACGTCGCCAAGGGTCTCGAACGGCCGGAACGCGACATCGTTGCGGGTGCACCACTGCGCCAGGCCGTCCTTGGCGAAGAGCACATCGGCGAGCAACGCCGCCTTCTGGTCGCTCGCGCCGTCGCCGACAAGGACCGTCGTCCGGCCCTGTCGTTTCGCGTCCTTGATCGGGGCCTGCTTGCAGGTGCCGCAGCTCGAACACGCGCAGCACCGGTCCTCGTTCGGGAACACGAGCGCGCCCGTCGTCCAGTCGACATCGTTGGTCACGATCGGGACCCCGAGGTGGCCGAGCCGTTCGTGCACGTAGAACCCGAACCCGTCCGAGACCACCGTCGACCGTCGCCCCCGCCGTCTGCAGGTCCCCGACGAGCCGTTCGAGATCGGGGTCGTGCGCGACGGCGTTGGCAGTGGACCGCAAGCGGTCCTCGTCCTTGGGAAGCATGTCCCACTCGTCGAGCAGGCAGACCCGACTGCCGATCTCACCGCGCGACGTACTCCTCGGAGATCGCCCGCCAGTCTCCGGTCGCCAGTTGTTCGAGCATCACGACACCGGTGTCCGCGACGCTGATCGTGCCGTCGTAGTCCAGGAAGACGGCGGTCGGCCGAGAGGTCGATGGGGCCCATCGATGCAGCGTAGACAGCCCGACCACACCCTCCGTCCCGATACGGCACAATGGTGCACTTCCCGGGAGGAACCACTGTGGGCATCAATCGGCGGCAATTCCTGCAACGCGCGGGCATCACCGGAGGCACACTGGCCGCGCTGACTGCGCTGCCGGGGTGTCGCACCGTGTTCCCGCTCGGCCACGAGCACGGGACCACGTTGCTCGAGGGTGCCGCCGGCGATGCGCCGATCGACACGATCGTGATCGTGATGATGGAGAACCGCTCCTACGACCACTGGTTGGGCTGGCTCCGGACCGACGAAGCGTTCATGGAGGCGGGCCGATCGCGGTACGGGGAGTTCTTCGTCGTCGACGCCGACAATCATCAGACCTACGTCGGCCCGTCGGGCCCGGAATCCACCCAGCCCATGATCGGGTGGGACTACCTGTCCAACCCGTGGCACGGCTGCGACCAATCGGATCCGAACCACGGATGGAACTGCAGGGCGGGCCCAACGCGACCTCGGCTTCATCGCGCCCTCGTCGAACGAAGATCTCCTCCCGCTCGGGTACTACGAAGCCGCCGACCTCCCGTTCACCGAACGCATGGCGCGCCGGTTCACCACCTTCGACGGCTACCACTGCTCGGTGCTGGGGCCCGACCTATCCCAACCGGGAGTACCTGCACTCGGCGCAGTCCGGCGGCAACAAGACCAACTCGTTTCCGACCGGGCCCGACGGGTTCGAGTGGGCGACGATCTGGGACAAGCTCGCCGCGGCCGGCGTCTCCGCCGCGTACTACGCGAGCGACCTACCGGTCCTCGCGCTCTGGGGCAGCCGGATGAGCCCGTACCTTCGGACCCTCGACGACTTCTACACCGACTGCGCGAACGGCACGTTGCCACATGTCGTGATGGTGGACCCGGCGTTCATCGGCGAAGGCCAGAACGACGACCACCCGCTCGCCGACGTGCGCGCCGGACAGGCGTTCCAGCGCCGTGTCTTCAAGGCCTTCGCCGAGTCCCGGCACTGGGAACACGGCGCGCTTCGCACTCACCTACGACGAGTGGGGCGGGTTCTTCGACCACAACGCCCCGGTGCACTTCCCGGATGTTCGCGCCAGCGCCGCCGACGCCGACGACTTCTCACAGGCCGGGTTCCGGGTCCCGACCCTCCTGGCGTCCCCGTACGCCTCGCCCGGTCTGGTCGATCGTCGCCTCTACGACCACACCTCGATCCTGCGCTTCATCGAGTGGCGCTTCCTCGGCGCGCCCGCCTGAGGGCCCGGGTGCCGACGGTGACTCCTGGTTCCTGACCCGCCGCGACCGGTACGCCAACAACATCGGGGCGAGCCTGCTCGTCGACGATCGTGGACGCCGAACTCGGCTTCGACCTCGATGCGCTGCCGATCGGCCCTCCGTCGGCGGCGTGCGGAGCCGAGGCCGGATCACTGTCGGCGATGGCCCGCTCCGTCCTGGAGGCCGATGACCCCGCCTTCGACGAGGACCGGTGGCGGACCTACCTCGACCGCGTCGGTATGCCGCTCGACTGAGTCACGCCGACATCGCGGTCGGACCCGCCACTCGACGCTCACGCATCGCTGGGCGGTACACCTCGAAACGTCCGCGGCCGTTCCCCTTCGCGCCGTACATCGCGAGGTCGGCCGTTCGGAGCACGATCGCGAATGAGAACGCGCCGAGGATCCAGTCCCTGGGCCTCGGCCGGGTCGCGGAACGACGGCATCCACCCGACGAGGACGAGCGCCTGCCCGGCGGCGCAACAGACCAACGACCAGCCGAGCACCGCCCGCCACGATGCGGAGCCCGACTGCGACAGATCGACGAGCCCGCTGAAGACGAAGCAGATTCCGAGCACGGGGCCCCAGCCGGTGAGATAGATCACCAGCGCCGCCGCGGCGGCATGCACCGCGACGCGCAGGTGGAGGCGACGGGACCCCCGCGGCGTGTCCGACCAGCGATCCAGGCGCCGACTGACAGTCACCGCTCCGACCATCACGCCCGCATAGAGCCAGAATGGCTCGTCGGCAATGATCCCCAAGTCGCGTGCGATGAACAGCACCCCGAGCGCGAGACCCTGCACCACCGTCAGCAACGCGAGGAGACCACCCCCCTCGAGCCCGTGCGGCGGATCAGTCGGTGCCACCGCGGGCGGGCGCGCCGACAGGAGGGTGGTTGTCCGGCATCATCCGCGGAGCGGATCCAGCCGACCCCTTCGAGTCGTCCACGGAACCACAAGGATCGTCATAGTCACGGTGTCGGCACCCCGGAATCGCGACTGACACCCGACTGAATCCTGGAAAAAGGACGACGCCGGGCCGAAGACCCGTGCCTCGATGCCTGGTCGGCGTGGTGACGCGGCAGTGGGCCGGGCGTCGTTGCCCGGCCCACTGCCGCACTCGGTCGTTGCTGGGGGATTAACGACCGATGGTCGGATCCGGCGACGGACCGCCGGAGAACTCCATCTCGACGCCCTGACTCCCGACAATGTCGAGTTCGTTGAGCTGCAGGTTGTCGTAGGCGAGCACGCCCATCTCGGGCAGATCGAGTCCGACGATCTCGTCCTCGGGCTTGGATCGGATCCCGTCCTTCATCAGCGCGTTCTGCATCCTGAAGAACGTGTACGCCACTCCGAAGATGATCGTGCACAGCACGAGCACGCCGGCGAACTGCGCACCGAGCTGCGGTGCACCGATCTTGAGGCTGTAGAGGATGCCGGTGACACCCTGGCCCGAGGTTGCGGCGACACCTTCGGTCGTGAGGTTCCAGCCTGCGCCGTACGTGCCGTTCGCGAAGATGCCCACGCAGAGCACACCGAACAGTCCGCACACGCCGTGGACGCGAGATGGCGCCGACCGGGTCGTCGATGCCCTTGCGCTCCCAGAAGAACACGCTCTCGACACAGATGATCGCCGCGATGCTGCCGATCACCGCCGCCGCCCAGGGCGAGACGAATGCACAGGGCGCGGTGATCGCCACCGAGCCCGCGAGCATGCCGTTCGCCATCATGCCGGGATCGGGCTTGCCCCATGCGCTTCATCACGTAGAACATCCCGACCGTGGCACCGAACGCCGCGGCGAGGGCGGTGTTCGTCGCGACGACCGCGAACTGCACGTCGGTCGCCGAGAACGTCGACGCGGCGTTGAAGCCGAACCAGCCGAACAGCAGGATGAACGTGCCGAGCATTGCCATCGGGATGTTGTGGCCGGCCAGCGTCCGTGGCTTGCCGTCCGCGCCGAACTTGCCGATCCGGGGACCGATGACGATGGCGCCGGCAAGGGCCGCAACTCCACCGGCGGCATGCACGACGCCGGAGCCGGCGAAGTCCACGTAGCCGAGGCCGAGCTTCATCGAGTTGCCGAGCTGGCTGAGCCACCCGCCACCCCAGGTCCACGCACCGAACAGCGGGTAGTAGATCGCCCCGCAGAAAAGGCCCCAGCCGACGAACGCCTTCCAGTTCCAGCGCTCGGCCATCGAGCCCGTGGGGATCGTGGCCGTCGTGTCCATGAACGCCACCATGTAGAGGAAGAAGGCCATCAGCGGCGCGGAGTTCTTCGCCCCCTGCATGCTGGTCAGCGCGAAGCCGCCCTTCCACAGGAACACCCAGTTTCCCGAGCCCACGAGCGCGCCACCGGCGGCTTTGTCGAGCCCGAACACGCCGGGAAGGCTGAACCCGCCGAACATGAACGCGTACCCGACGAAGAAGAACGCCACGAACCCGAGGCCGAAGACGGCGAAGTTCGTCGTCACGACGTGGGCTGCGTGTTTGGCCCGGCAGAACCCGGTCTCGACCAGCGCGAAGCCGGCCTGCATGAAGATGACCAGCACCGCGCCGATCACCACCCACAACAGGTTGAGACTCACACCGATATCCGATGAAGCCTTCGGGATCAACGACCCGTCATAGGTCGCATCGGCGGCGAACGCGGGGGCGGCGACAACGACACCCAACAGTGTCATCAGCACCGTTGCGAACGCGAGCCGCCTGAGCTTGGAGCTCACGGTTTCCTCCAATGGTCCAGGGCGATCGCGGAGCTCCGTTGCTCGATTGATCGCGCGTTTTGGTTGACGATTTGGTGACGGTACGGAGACGGTGTTTCCCAAGCGCCGCCCGACGATGAACCACTGACGGCCGGAGACTGACGGCACTCTGTCAACCGGGGGCCGCATCCGGGGCCTGTGGGCCAGCCGTAGAGTCACGGCATGACCCAGCCGACCACCGTCGCAATCGTTCCCCACACCCACTGGGACCGCGAGTGGTACTCGCCCTTCCAGGCCTTCCGTATCCGGCTGGTACGCCTGCTCGACGAGTTGCTCCCGCTCCTGGAATCGGACCTGTCCTACGCCCGATTCCTCCTCGACGGTCAGACCGCGGTCCTCGACGACTACCTGGAGGTCCGCCCCGAGGCGGCGGCGACACTCGGTCGCCTGGCTGCGAGCAACCGGCTCTCGATCGGGCCCTGGGCCGTCCTCATGGACGAGTTCATGGTCTCGGGCGAGACGATCGTGCGTGATCTTCAGATGGGGATCCACCGCGCCGACGGAGTTCGGCGGCCCGATGGAGGTGGGCTACCTCCCGGACATGTTCGGTCACGTCGCGCAGATGCCCCAGATCCTGCAGAGCGCCGGCCTCGACCATGCCGTCGTCTGGCGCGGCGTGCCGGCAGCGGTGACCCAGAGCGCGTTCTGGTGGGAGGCTCCCGACGGATCGCGAGTTCGCGCCGAGTACCTCTACGGCTCGTACTCGAACGGCCGCGACCTACCCGACGATGCCAAACAGCTGATCGCCCGCGCCGACAGCTACGAACGTGAGCTCGGCGATGCCCGGATTGCGGGCAGCGGGTTGCTGTTGATGAACGGCACCGACCATCAGATGCCCCAGCCATGGCTCGGGCGCATCGTCGGGGAAGCGAACGCCGTCCAGGAGGACTATCGGTTCGTCATCTCGTCGCTGCCGGAGTACCTCGCGACCCAACCCGTCGAAGGGCTGCGGACCTGGCGCGGCGAGCTGCGCTCCGGCGCCCGCGCGAACGTGTTGATGGGCGTGGCCTCCAACCGCGTCGACGTCCACCAGGCGTGCGCGGCAGCGGAACGCTCGCTGGAACGCCGGGCCGAACCACTCGAGCGCGCTCCTCCTCCCGGCCGACCAGTACCCGCGTCCGCTCTTGGACATCGCCTGGCGGCTCCTGGTGCTGAACAGCGCCCACGACAGCTCCTGCGCGTGCAGTGCCGACGAGGTCGTCGATGCCGTCACCGTTCGCTACGAGGAGGCCCGCCAGATCGGCGACGGTCTCACCGCCGATGCCGTCCGTTCTCTCGCGGCCCAGGTGGACGCGCCCACCGGATCCACCATCGTGGTCAACCCCAGCCCGGCGGACCGCGGCGGAATCGTGCGGTTCGCGCTCCCGGGCGAGGGGCCGCTGTACCTCGAAGCACTCGATGACGGCAGCCGCCATCCCGCGCAGGTCAGTACGACCGAGCGCGGCACCGGTTTCGCCACCACGGTCACACCGGATCAGATTTCCTGGCTCACCGACATGATGCGCGGGCCGGAACTCGCCGGGTCCAAGATCGCGAACTACACCCTTGACCGACGGCAGGGGGACGCGGTCCTCACGGCCACCGCGGCCGGCACCAACGACACCCCGATCGACCTGGGTGACCTCCGGGATGAGGTGGGCGCCCTCGCCGCCGCGGGCCTGCCGATCGCCGTGCGGGTCATGCGCGCGCCGCGTCGCGAGATCATCGCCTCCCTGGACACAGTGCCCGGTTTTGGTTGGCGAACTTTCCGCGCCGTCGACGGGGAGGGACCGTCAACCGATCTACGAGCCGGCGAACACTGGCTCGAGAACGAGTACCTGCGCGTCGACGTCGACCCGCACACGGGCACCTACGAGATCACCACCAGCGACGGCGTCGTCGCGTCGGGTCTCGGCCGGCTCGTCGAGGGAGGCGACGGCGGCGACACGTACAACTACTCACCGCCGACCAAGGACCTCGTCATCGACGTCCCCGAGGCCGTCACCGTGACGTGTCACGAGGCCGGACCGGTTGTCGCCGAGCTCCGCATCCTCACGTGGTACCGCTGGCCCCAGCACGCCGTCGGCGACGAACGTCGGTGTACCCGGCGCAGCGACGAGCAGATCCTCACCGAGGTCACCACGACATTGGAGCTGCGTGCCGGGGAGCCGATGGTGCGCGTGCACACAGAACTCGACCACCGCTGCCGAGACCACCGTCTCCGGGTCCACTTCCCGCTCCCCCGAACCGTCACCAGCTCGCACGCGGAGTGTGCCTTCGCCGTCGTCGAGCGCGGACTCACCGCCGAGGGTGGCCCCCACGAAACCCCGCTCCCCACGTTCGTCTCCCGGCGCTTCGTCGATGCGTCCGACGGCAGCGAAGGAGTCGCGATCCTCCATGATGGACTCCTCGAGTACGAGCTGGTGGGCGAGGGCTCCGAGCTGGCCCTGACGCTGCTGCGCGCAACTGGGTACCTGTCCCGCTCGGAAATGGCGTTGCGCCCGAACCCGGCCGGGCCGCTCGATCCGCTCCGCGGTCCCCAGCTCCAGGGTCCGGTCGCGATGCGGTACGCCGTCGCCGTGCACCGTGGCACGTGGGACGACGCCGACCTCTACGCGCTCGCCGACGATTTCCTCGTACCCCTGGAGCGGGTGCGGGCCACCGGCGGTGGCAGCCGGGCACCACTCGGTCGGCCGCTCCAGGTGGTGGGAGCGATGACGTCGTCGGTCACGCGGGACCCCGGCGGGGTCGTCGTGCGGGTCTTCAATCCGACCGGCGAGACGGCGACGGTCGCGATTCAACAGGACGACGCGCCGTCGCGGGGTTGGCGCATCGACCTTCGCGGCCGTCCACTCGAACGCGTGGAAGGCGAGTTCCCGCTACACGCGCACGGCATCGCCACCATCCGCCTCGACCCCTGACCGGCCCGGCGGTCAATCGCGCACCAACAGGGTCTCCCCGACGGCCGCGCGACTCGCCCACCCCGGGGCCAGGGTCGGTGCACGAAGCTCGGTTTCAGCGGTTCCGTCGCGAAGATCCCAGAGCAACGCGGGACGGTCACCGTGCCATCGAAGCGCGACCGAGAGCGAGCCGTGTGCGGTCGGCGCGTCGTAGACCTCGAGATCGACGCCGACCGCCGGCGGGTCACAGAACACGTCAATCCCATCGTCACGCTCGCGCAGGAAGCGCGACCGGGCCCGCAACAGCTCCGCAGCCGGGCCGGTACCGCGGGCCAACTCCTCACGATGACGAGCCGCGCGTCGTTCACGCACGGAGAGTCCGTGCCACGCCCACTCCGCGCGCTCGTCGAATCCCCAGTCCTCCAGTGCTGCGGCCACCGCGGGGTCCGGGTCCGGATCCAGCAGCAGCTGCGTGCGGGCCACATCGATCGCGGCGACGTCGGCCTCGGGGCCGCGGACGCGCATCCCGCGCTCGAGGTGGCGGGCCCAGCCGCGCGCCGCCCGCACGACATCCGGCGCCTGCGCGAGGTCCAGGCTCGGTCGGGACTCGCCGGTGACGATACCGATCCGCAAGCGGTTGCGGTGACTGAGCGGGTACAACAGTGCGGCTCGTAACTCTCCCGGCGCGAAACCGGCAGGCGGGATCGGTCCGGTCTGGGCACCACACTGCTCGGGCTCGAGTTCGATATCGGTGACGTCCCAACGCGGCGGCGGGAAGGGCAAGACCGCGGCGACTCGCCCGTCGAGCACCAGCGAGGACCCCTCGACCGCAATCGTGGTTGCGCCGCGTACCGCGAAGGCGACGATGCAGGCAGCCGGCGATTCATTCTCGACCTCGACGATGACGACGTCACCGGGACCGCCGATCCCGTAGACCCGTTGAGCGGCGTCTCCCCCGGGGATGCGCATCCGTGTCTCGGCGATCGGGGACGCATCAAGAGGGACCTGACGAACCGCCGGTTCCCGGGCCGGTGCGTGCCAGCGGTCGTCGCCGCCGATCCACCAGTCGAGCGTCCAGTCGTCACCGCGAACCGTCAGGGCACCGCGCGCGTCGACGTCGGCGCGACCTTGGGTCCCGAGCGCGCCGACGATCACTGCATACCGCGAAGCTCGGGCTTCGCCTCCCGCAGCATGAGAGCCGGAACGATGTCGCTCGGCGCGAGGTCCTCGTAGAGCACCGCCCCCACCTGCTCGGCAATCGGCATCTCCACCTCGTGACGCGCCGCAAGCTCGAGCACCGCCGAGGTGCTCTTGACGCCTTCGGCCACCATCTTCATCTCGGCGACGATGTCGTCGAGCTTGCGACCCTCCCCGAGGGCGACGCCGACGGCCCGATTGCGACTCTTCTCGCTCGTACACGTGGCAACCAGATCCCCCATTCCGGCCAAGCCCGAGAACGTCAACGGCTCACCACCCAACGCGATGCCGAGCCGCGCCAACTCGGCGAGCCCACGGGTGATCAACGCGGCCTTGGTGTTGTCGCCGTATCCCAGGCCATGGGCGATGCCGGCCGCCAATGCGATGACGTTCTTCAGCGCGCCGGCGATCTCACAGCCGACCACATCCGGGTTCGTATAGACCCGGAAGGTTCCGGTCATGAACAACCGCTGCAGCCGCGCCGCGGCATCAGGATCGTCGATGGCCACGACCGTCGCTGCCGGCTGACCCAGCGCCACCTCGCGGGCCAGGTTGGGACCCGTGAGCACGCCAATCCGATCAAGCCGGTGGTCCGGCAGAACGTCCGCGATGACCTGCGTCATGCGGAGCACCGTGCCCTGCTCGACGCCCTTGGAAAGACTGAGGATCGGTGCGTCGGCGCGGATCGATCCAGCGGCCGCTTCGAGCACCGCTCGGAATCCGTGCGATGGGACCCCCATCACCACGACGTCGGCGTCGACACAGGCGGCGACAAGATCCGAGGTTGCCGCCAGCGATTCGGGCAGCTCGATATCCGGCAGATAATCACGGTTCGCGCGATCGCGTTCGATACGGGATGCCACTTCCGGATCCCGCGCCCAAAGCACCGCGTCGCCGTTCACCGCCGCGATCGCCGCGACTGCGGTCCCCCACGAGCCGGCCCCGATGACGGCGACCCGCGTCATACGCGGCAGCTCCGTAGTACCGCGGTGTCCGGAGCGCGGACCCACCAGTCACTCTCCCGCTTCGCGGGATCCTGCGGATACGACTGGCGGGCCGCCGCCACTTCCGCACAGATCGCGGCCATGATCCGATCAGTCGCCGCCAGCGCGTCCTCGGTCGGATCCACCGAAAGCGGGGTCCCGATGGACACCACCTCGGCAATGCCGGTCCGCCACCGAGGCTTGCGCCCCTTGAACATCATCCGATGCAACCCCCACAGTCCGACCGGCACAACGGGGACTCCGGTCGTCGCGGCCAGACGCGCCGTTCCCGTCTTGCCGGCCATCGGCTCGAGGTCGAGCGAGATGGTCCCCTCGGGAAACACCGCAACGCACCGTCCCGCCGCCAATGCGGCCTCCGCGGGCTCGAGCGAACCAGCGGCATCCGCGGTTCCTCGGCTCACCGGGATCATCTGACAGCGTCCGAGGACCGCCCCCAGCGCCCGCTGCTCGAACAGTTCTGCTTTCGCCAGGAACCGCGTCCGTCGACCGCGCTTGGTCGCGACGAACGCGAGCGCGAGTGGATCCAGGTAGGAAACGTGGTTACTCGCCACGATGACGGGGCCGTCGGTCGGCAGGTTCGCGAGGCCGGTCACCTGCCAACGAATACCGGCGTACATCGGTGGGTACAGCAGGGCGCGCACGCCGTCGTAGGCAAGTTCCACGGACCGGTAGCATACGCAGCCCCATGGAGTCCGTCCCTGCCCGCGCGCGTCGCGCACCGGCGTCGTGATCCCGATCCGGGCGCTGCAGACCGGCAAGGCTCGCCTCGCCGGCACTCTGGATGAAGGTGCACACCTGGCGCTCGCAACCGCGCTCGCCAACCGGGTGGTCGAGGCCGCGCGCAATCTGCCGACGGTGGTCGTGTCCTCCGCGGCCGACGTCCTCGACTGGGCCCGATCCCTTGGTCTCGCGACGGTTCCCGACCCGGGAGCGGGACTCGATGCCGCGGTCGCAGCGGGATTTCACCATTGGGCGACCGCCGGCATGGCTCAGGTCATCGTGGCTCATGCCGACCTGCCTCGGGCCCAACCCGCGGCACTCGACCGCTTCGCAAGCTGCGACGAGATCGTGACGATCGTGCCCTGCCATCGCGACGACGGGACGCCGGTCCTGACGGTCCCGACGGCTGCGGGCGCGTTCCCCTTCGCGTACGGACCCGGTTCCGCGCGCCGCCACGCGGCCATCGCTCGCCGCAGGGGGCTTCCCGTTCGAGTCGTACGGGACCCGGATCTCGGATTCGACGTGGACACTCCCGCTGACCTCACCGAACTCGCGACCTACTCCGCATGACCCGGCCACTTCCGTCGCCGCGATCCGTCCTCGCAATCGGTGCCCATCCCGATGACATCGAGTTCGGGTGTGGCGCAACGCTCGCGCGCTGGGCTCGGCGGGGTACGTCGATTCACTTCCTGATCCTCACCGACGGCTCGAAGGGCACGTGGGAGGCCACCCAAGACCTTGGAGAGCTGGTCCACCTTCGTCGCACGGAAGCAGCCCAGGCCGCGGCCACGATCGGTCGGGGCATCGTCCACTTCGGCGACCGGGTCGACGGCGAGCTGACCAACGACGAAGCGCTACGCCGGCTCGTATGCGCGACGATCCGGACCGTCCGACCCGATGTCGTGTTGGGCCACGACCCGTGGCAGCGATATCGACTGCACCCGGATCATCGACATGCGGGCTTCGCGTCGGTGGACGGTCTGGTCGCAGCCCGGGATCCACACTTCTACCCCGGCGTCGGGGGTGCGCATCATCGACCTTCCGCGCTCCTCCTCTTCGAGGCCGACGACCCGAACCATGAGGAACTGACGACCGAGGAGGACCTGGCGACGAAGTGTGACGCCCTGCTCGTTCATCGCAGCCAGTGGCGCAGCACCATGGGTATCGACCCCGACAGCCCCGCGCTCGATGAGCAGATCGCCGCCTTCGGTGCCCGTATCCGAGACGCCGCGCACGTCGCCGGGCCACCGAGTCGTTCGGCCGAACAGTTCCGGCTCCTCACCGAACTCTGAGACTCGTTCGCGCGCGCCGAACGCGAAGAACGGGGAGGTCCGCAGACCTCCCCGTTCTCGTCGGTCCAGTTTCGGACCAGTACTAGCGCCGCTTGGCGGCCTTGCGCTTGGCGGGAGCCTTCTTCTTGGCTGCCTTGCGCTTGGCGGGAGCCTTCTTCTTGGCTGCCTTGCGCTTGGCGGGAGCCTTCTTCTTCGCGGCCTTGCGCTTCGCAGGAGCCTTCTTCGCGGCCTTGCGCTTCGCGGGAGCCTTCTTCTTGGCGGCCTTGCGCTTCGCAGGAGCCTTCCGCTTCGCGGCCTTGCGCTTCGCAGGAGCCTTCTTCGCGGCCTTGCGCTTCGCGGGAGCCTTCTTCTTGGCTGCCTTGCGCTTCGCAGGAGCCTTCCGCTTCGCGGCCTTGCGCTTCGCAGGAGCCTTCTTCGCGGCCTTGCGCTTCGCCGGAGCCTTCTTCTTGGCTGCCTTACGAGTGCTTCGCTTTGCCGGAGGCATGGATACCCTCTCTGTCGGTGGCTAGTACAAGCCGTTCGAACACCTTGTTCGCCGGCCTCATGCTCACGGTGACCGGAACATCGTGTGTTCCGACCATCACCGCGATCTCTTGCAGGTGCGTCTCGTGGTTCTCTCTCAACGCTTGCGACTTCGACACGCGCTTCGTGCCTTCAAGGATGTTGTTGCGCGCATGACTCGCTCCGCCGCGCGCCGTTCACCGAGCATCGAAACCTAAAAGCGCGCCAAGGTCAAGCATTTCCGTCGATTCGTTCGCGCGCGCGTGCACGAAGCACGTGGAAGTCGCGGTGGCACGCGTCGGCTGCACCCCGCCGTTTCCGCGCGCTACGTCGATCAAATGTGCACACTCTCCTACGTTTCGTCACGCGCGGTGACAACGCATGCAACATCGGCACGTCGTATCGAGTACGCAGACGTCGCCGGCAACCCGACAAGAAAAAATTCTGTTTCTCGTCGCGTCGAAGCGCATCGCGGCCGCGACACCGCTACGCGGACGTCAAGTCGCGCCAGGTTCGACGATCGCAGGCGTCGGCGATTGCGCGGAACCGCCCGCCGGACCGTCGCCCCAGCAGCGGCTTGACGCGACGAAACCCGAGACCGCGCTGGTCTCGGGTTTCGTGGGTGGTAGCCCCGAGCAGATTCGAACTGCCGTTACCGCCTTGAGAGGGCGGCGTCCTAGGCCACTAGACGACGGGGCCGTGCTGCGCCGACGCCGAAGCGCCGGTGGGCTCGGGGGGGAGGACTCGAACCCCCAAATACAGGACCAGAACCTGTTGTGTTGCCGATTACACCACCCCCGAATGGGAGCGGCGACTATAGCTGAGCCTTCTGCAAATCCTCCGAAGCTCCCAAGACCTCAGGCCAGCGCCGAGCGAGCGAGGCCGAGTCGAGCCAGCGTGACGTCCCGACCGAGCAGCCACATCGAATCGAAGAGTGGCAGGCCCGCAGTCCGACCCTCCACCGCCGCGTACACGAGTTTCATCACCTTGCCCGGTTTCACGCCGAGCGCGGTGAGTGGTGCCCGCAGATCGAGCGACACCGGGTCCCACTCGCACGCGGCAACGTGCGCGATCACCACATCAAGCACCTCCGCCGCGTGGTCGACGGTCTCCACCGAAGTCCACACCTCGGGCGGGACGACGAAGGAGTCTCCCGCCGCGAGGAACTCCATCTGCTCGACGAGCGAGACGAGTGTGGTGGCGCGTTCCTGACCGATCGAAACCGCGGGCACGAACCATGCGTCGTCGACCTCGAAGCGGTCAGCCGCGAACGGGCGGACGCGCTCGACCAGGTCATCGAGCGGCAGTCGGCGAATCCACTCGCCATTGATCCATTCGAGCTTCTTCTCGTCGAAGATCGCAGAGGACGGCGTGACTCGTTCCAAGCTGAATGCCGAGACGATCTCCTCCGCGCCCATGACCTCACGCTCGTCGTCGGGGGACCACCCGAGGAGGGCCAGGTAGTTGAACAGCGCCTCGGCGAGGATTCCGCGCGACCGAAAGTCCTCGACCGCAACCGCGCCGTGACGTTTCGACAGCTTCGCCCGGTTGGCTTGCAGGATCAGCGGGAGGTGTGCGTACACCGGCGGCGTCAGTTCACCGAGCGCCCGCCGGATCGCGAGCACCCGATGCGTCGTGTCGATGAGGTCCTCGCCCCGAATCACATGGGTGATGCCCATCGCGAGGTCGTCGATTGCATTGGCCAGGAAGAACAACGGCGAGCCGTCCGAACGAACGATCACGAAATCAGCAATCGACGACCAGTCGACGCTGACCTCCCCCCGCACGACATCGGTGAAGCTCGATCGCCCGGTGTCCGGGGTGCGGAACCGCACCGTCCGGGGTCGGCCCTCGGCGGCGAGTCGCTGTCGATCGGCGGCTGTCAGGTCTCGCCCGCGACCGTCGTAGCCGGGCGGAAGTTTCGCCGCCTGGCGCGATCGGTTCATCTCCTCGAGCTCTTCGGGGGTGTCGTAGCACTCATAAGCGTGCCCCGACTCGAGCAGGCGGTCGGCGGCCGCGAGGTACTCGTCGATCCGCTGCGACTGGCGCCACGGCTCGCCATCCCAGTCGAGTCCAAGCCAGCGCATCGTGTCGCCGATGCCGTCGACCCACGCCTCACGCGGTCCGTGACGCGTCGGTGTCCTCGATCCGCAGCTTCATCTCGCCGGCGACGTGCCGCGCGTAGAGCCAGTTGAAGAGCGCGGTACGGGCGCTCCCGACGTGCAACTCGCCGCTCGGCGCAGGTGAGAACCGGACGCGGGTCACGATCGGTCAGTGGCGGCCGTTGCGGCGATCATCGTCGCCCGAATCGCGGGCAGACGATCGGAGAGTTCCGCCGGCGAGCGCCGCAGCTGCGCGACATCCACCGCGTCCACGACTCCGCGGCGCACGACGTATTCGTGCGCCGCACCACGCACATGGCGCGAGCGCCATGTGCGGAAGTCCTCAGGCGCCGGGCCGGCGTAGCCGAGCACGTCGGCTGCGAAGTCGACGTCGAGGGTTGTCGGCGCCCGCCCGAAGGCGGCGGCACGTTTCATCGCCAGCTCGGCAACGACGGCCTCGGCATCCTCAGCGTGCTCCCCTGGCTCCACCCGGAACCGGTCCCGGGCCCGCCGGGCCAGTGTGATCGCATATCCGACGTTGGGACCCGGCGAGCCGGTCAGCGCACCGGCAGCCGCGCGACCGTCACCGGGACGATCGGCCCGCCACGCACGGGCAGCCGGCATGTGGACCCCGACGGCGAAGTTCTGCGCCTGACGCGGGTGTTCGTCGAGGGACTCGGGGACGTACGGATCGGTCGGCATCGGAGCGATGGTTACCCGCGGATCTCGGCGCGGAGCAAGCCATAGACGATCGAATCCGACAACGCCTGCCAACTGGCCTCGATGATGTTCTCGCTCACGCCGATCGTGGTCCAGCTCTGATCGCCATCCGTCGAGTCGAGCAACACCCTCGTGATCGCGGCGGTTCCCTGGTCGGTGTCGAGGACTCGAACCTTGTAGTCGGTGAGATGCAGACGGTCGAGGGCCTCGTATCGGCCCGCGAGGGCAGCCCGCAACGCTCGGTCCAGCGCGTTGACCGGACCATTGCCCTCCTCGGTCGCGATGATCCGTTCCCCGCCGACCCACACCTTGATCGTGGCCTCGGTCGTGAGGCCGTCCGGGGCCTCGCCCACCACGGTGGTCGGACTGTCGTCGTCGCTCATGACCCGAAAGGACTCCACCCGGAACCAATCCGGTTCCCAGCCACCGGTGCGGCGCATGAGCAGCTCCAGCGACGCATCGGCGACCTCGAAGTGATACCCCTCGTGTTCCAGGTGCTTGAGCGTGTCCACCACCTGGTTGACGGTCGGACCGTCGAGCTCCAGACCCAGTTCTTTGGCTTTCAGCTGCACCGTGGACCGACCTGCGAGTTCGGACATCACGAAGCGTGTCCCGTTCCCCACGGAATCCGGTTGAATGTGTTCGTACGCGTCAGGTCGCTTGGCGATCGCGCTGACGTGCAACCCGGCCTTGTGGGCGAAGGCCGACGAACCGACGTAGGGGGCCTGAGGGTTCAACGCCATGTTCACGAGCTCGGCAACGTGGTGCGCGACGGGAGTGAGACGTTCCAGACGCTCGGGCGGCAAGGTCTCGAACCCCATCTTCATGGTCAGGTTCGGGATGATCGTGGTCAAGTTGCAATTGCCGGTGCGTTCGCCGTACCCGTTGATGGTGCCTTGCACCTGGGTCGCGCCGCCCCGCACTCCCGCCAAGGCGTTCGCGACTCCGCAGCCCGTGTCGTCGTGCAAATGCACCCCGACCCCGACATCGGTGCCGACGTAGTCCACGACCGCTCGCACCGCGGCTTCGACATCGAACGGCAGGCTCCCCCCGTTCGTGTCGCAGAGCACGAGGCAGTCCGCGCCGGCCTGCGCGGCACCCTCGAGGACCCGAAGGCTGAACTCCGGGTTCCGTCGAAAACCGTCGAAGAAGTGCTCGGCGTCGAACAGCACCTCCTTCCCCAGCCCCTTGAGATACCCGATGGAGTCCGTCACCATGGCCACACCCTCGTCGAGGGTCGTGCCGAGCGCTTCGATGACGTGGTAGTCCCAACATTTCCCGACGATGCACACCGTGTCGGTTGCGGCATCGACGAGATGGCGCAGCGTGTCGTCCGAGTCCACCTTGCCCTTCGCTCGCCGCGTCATGCCGAAGGCGACGAGCCGACTCACCTCGAGGGGCAGCTCCGTGCGGGCCCGCCGGAACAATTCGTCGTCCTTGGGGTTGGCACCTGGCCAACCTGCCTCGATGTAGTCAACGCCGAGAAAGTCGAGTTGCTCGGCGATGCGCAGCTTGTCATCGACGGTGAGCGAGATCCCTTCGAGCTGCGCCCCGTCGCGCAAGGTGGTGTCGTAGATCTGGATCTTCGTCGTCGCGCCCGCTCGGGCCGGGTCAGGAATCGACATGCTCACACCAGGTCTTGTATTTGTCGGTCTGCCCGCGCACCGCTTTGGCGTACTCGGCGGCGATGACGCCGGTCATCGGACCCGGGCACGGGACCTCGCGGTCGTCAACCGAGTTGACCGCACTCACTTCGGCTGCGGTGCCGCACACGAACATCTCCTCGGCGATGTAGAGATCGCTGCGGGTGAGCTGATCGATCCGGACGTCGAAGCCCTGGTCGCGTGCGATCGTCATCACCGCGTCCTGGGTCAGTCCCTCCAGCGCCCCGGCCGACAGCGGTGGCGTGATCAGGACCCCGTTGCGAGCGGCGAAGATGTTCTCTCCCGTGCACTCACTCACATAGCCGTCGGGGTTGAGCATGATCGCCTCGTCGTATCCGGCCTTGAGCGCCTCGACCTTCGCCAGCGACGAGTTCACGTAGTTGCCGGTCGTCTTCGACGCGGGAGGCATCACGTTGTGGTCGTGGCGGGCCCAGGAACTGATCTTCATCCGCACCCCCTTGGACACCGCGTCGTCACCGAGGTAGGCACCCCAGGGCCAGCACGCGATCGCCACATCCACGCTGCACGGCAACGTGTTGAGTCCCATCTCGCCGTAGCCGTAGTACGCGATCGGACGGATGTAGCAACTCGGCAATCCGGTCGCCCGCACCGTCTGCTTGGTCGCGTGCAACCAGCTCGTCCACCGTGTACGGAAGATCCATCATCATGATCTTGGCGGAGTTGAAGAGGCGCTCGATGTGTTCGGTGAGACGGAACACCGCGGGTCCGTCGTCGGTCTCGTAGGCGCGGATGCCTTCGAACACACCCATGCCGTAGTGCAATGAGTGGGTGAGCACGTGAATCCGCGCCTCATCCCACGGCACCATCTCACCATTCATCCAGATCTGCTCAGTTGCCTCGATCGGCATCGTCACACCCCTTTCGCAATTGCAGTTCCGATCTCCGAGGTGGAGCCGGTGAGTTCGTCGGTGGCCGCCACCGCCTGCCGGACGCGGTCCGCGGCGGTGGCTTCGCCGAGAAATTCCAGCATCATCGCCGCACTGATGACCGCGGCCCGCGGGTCGGCCACGCCTTCGCCGGCGATGTCGGGCGCCGAACCGTGCACCGGCTCGAACAATGAGGGGCCGGTCCGGGCCGGGTTCAGGTTGCCCGAGGCCGCCCGACCGATGCCGCCCGCGATCGCACCGCCCAGGTCGGTCAGGATGTCGCCGAACAGGTTGTCGGTCACGATCACGTCGTATCGCTCCGGGCGCTGGACGAAGTGGATGCACGCCGCATCGATATGGTCGTAAGCGGTGCTGACGTCGGGGTACTCCGTGGCGACCTCCTCGAAGGTCCGCTGCCAGAGATCGCCGGCGAAGGTCAGCACATTCGTCTTGTGGACCAGCGTCAAGGACCGTGCCGGACGTGACTCGGCCAGTTCGAACGCATACCTCGTGCAGCGTTCGACGCCCATCCGGGTGTTGACCGAACCCTGCGTGGCGACCTCCTCCGGGGTGTCCTTGCGGAGGAAGCCTCCCTCGCCCGCATAGGTGCCTTCGGTGTTCTCCCGAATCACCACCATGTCGACACCGTCGTTCAATGTCCCGGCCGGCACACGGAACGGCCGGAGATTCACGTACAGGTCGAGTTGGAATCGCATCTCGAGCAGCAGACCGCGTTCGATCACCCCCGGCGGGATGTCAGGACGTCCGACCGCGCCCAACAGGATCGCGTCCAGACCGCGGAACTCGTCGAGCACTCCGTACGGCAGTACCTCGCCGGTCTCCAGATACCGCCCGCCGCCGAGGTCGTAGGGAACCGCCTCGTAGTCGACCTCGGTCGCGTCGAGGGCCTTGACGGCCTCCGCGATGACCTCGGGGCCGATGCCGTCGCCGCCGATGATGCCGATCCGGTGGGTCACCCGGGCTCCTCTGTGTACTCGGTCGGGAGGTGCCCGACCTGGTCCTGACAACGAAAAACCGCCCACCGAAGTGGACGGTCGAAAGGCGAACGCCGGAAGAGGCGTCCGCTCAGCAAATAACGATGGTGCGGGGTTCGATCACGAGCCGGAGGCTAGCACCCGGCTCCGCCAGAAGACTCGGGATTCACCGTTCCTCGGATACCCTCGCCCCGATGGAACCCACCCAACTCTCGGCGGCCACGCACGCCCGCCTGGTCGAAGAGCTCGAACACCGCACCGGGCCCCTGAAACGGGAGATCGCAGATCGCATCGAGCGCGCCCGGGAGCTCGGCGACCTCAAGGAGAACGCCGACTACGACGCGGCCAAGAACGATCAGGGCCTGAACGCGGCCCGGGTCCGGCAACTCGAGGCGATGCTGCGCGACGCCGAGATCGTCGACGGGTCCGACGCCGGGACCGTCCAAGCCGGCGTCGTCGTCGAACTCAGAACTGCCGGTGACGAGGAGACGCAGGCATACCTGATCGGCTCGATCGAGGAGCGCGAACGAACGGTACGAGATCCTTTCGACGAGCGGCCCGTTGGGTCAGGCGGTCCTCGGCCTGAAGGTCGGCCAGACCGTGAGTTACGAGACGCCCCGCAAAGTCACCCTCGAGGTGGAGATCGTCGCGATCCGCACGCTGGACTAGCGGCCGACGAGCCGGCGCAGCCGCCCCGTCGGACGAGTGCCCTCGTGCACCGCCGTCCGAATAGCGTCCTTGGCCGACCGGGCCAGCTTGTTCCCCGCCTGGTCGGTGAGCATGAACCGGTCGATCGCGACCCCATCATGGGTGATCAGTTCGGCACCGTGCGTGCTCACTCCCGCCGCGGCAAGCGCGGCGGTGATCGACGCCAGGAGGGCGGGCCGGTCGGGATGTCGAAGCTCGGCGATCGTGTACCAGGGCGACGCAGCATCGTTGAACGCGATCTCGACCTCGGGGAGCGGCTCGACCGCGAGTCCGGTGGCGAGCGACCCCCGGATGGCGGCGGCCAGGGTTTCCGCATCGGGGACCGAGGACCCCGGTCGCGGTTCGACCGTGAAGGACTCGAGGGCAGCTCCGTCACCCCACGTCGCGACCCGCGCAGACTGCACGTCGAGATCGGCAGCTGCGAAGACCTCGGCCACGGACGCCAACAGCCCGAGCCGGTCACGGGCCGCAACGTCGACGAACACCGTGCCGGAAAGGCCCGGCGCCACCGCAACCCGGACCTCGCGTCGCTCCGGCCGGGGTTCGATCAGGCGAGCCTGGGCGACCACCCGCTCCGGGTTCTCGACCAGCAAGAACGGACGCGGAGCATGCCGGACCCGGTCCAGCACCTCGTCCGACTCACCGCCCGCCAGCCGTATGGCCTCGTGGCGGCGAGCAGCGAACGCGCTCGGTCCGTCGTCCGCACCTGTCGGCGCCAAGGCCTCGAGCACCAGCGAGAGCAACCCGTCGAGCCGGCGGCGCTCCACCGGATCGAGGGGTCCGAGCGCGAGATCCAAGAGGTACAGGCCGCGCGCCATTTCTGCGTCGCCGACGTGGAGCGCCATCTCGAGTGCTGACGACTCCGTCGGCCCTCCGACGCGGGCATTGATGCCCCGCATCACACCCTGATCCTCGACCAGACGGAACACTGCTTCACACGCTTCCTCGTCCAGCGCAAGGCGCGAAGTGAGCGCATGCACCAGCTGACTCGGCGGTCGCGCGCCCGCGATGTCGAGGATCAGCGCCGCGACCACGACGTACTCCGGGTGGGAAAGGCGGCGGTGCGCGGCGATTGCTCCTGCGTCGTCGGTCACCAGATCATGGAGAACGTCCACCGTGCTGAACTGCACGACGCGGCCCGGCTCGGTCAACTCCGGATCCCGGTGCCACCGTTCGATTGCCTCCGCAACTTCGGGCAGAGATCGGACGAGGACACCCGACGTGTCGAGAAAACGCCACCCCCGGTCGTTCCCTCTGACCAGGACGTCGACCAGCGCCCGGGTCGCGGCGGCATCCCAGTCAGGCGGCTGACCGTGACCGACCCAATCGAGCAGACGGGAGCCCGGTCGGGCCCCGTCCGAGACAAGTAATGCCGCGTCGAGCGCGATGCCAATCTGTGCGTCGACGGGTGGTGTCGCCGCGAGGTCGACCACCCCGTCGTCCACCCAGAGCCAGCCGGAGGCCGGCTTCGGATCCGAATCCAGCATGTCACCGCGCTGCTCGGTGGTTCGCAGACGCCACCGAAGCAACGGCGGTGCCGCGAGCGTCGTCAACAGGACGACGAGCAACAGTGCCGCATACAGGTCATTGTCAAGGACGCCCTCGCGCAGGCCGATCGTGGCGAAGATCAGTCCGACCTCGCCGCGCGGCAACATGCCGAGTCCGACGAGGAGCTTGTCGCCGGGCGAGCGGAGCATCGCGGCGGAGGACGCGACTTTGCCGATGACGGCGACCACCGTCAGCACCGCTGCAGTGCCGAGCACCGCGGGATTCACGAACCGTTCGACCTCGGCGGCGATCCCGATCTGCAGGAAGAACACGGGAATGAACAGGTGCCCGACCGGTGTCAGCTCGCGGGCGATTCGATCACGGGAATCGCTTTGCGACAACGCGAGGCCCGCGACGAATGCGCCGACGATCGGAGCCAGCTTTGCAGCATCGGCCAACTCGGCGAAGGCCAAGGCGAACGCAAGCGCGAGTGCGACCAGAGTGCCGGCGGCACGGGAATACCGCTGCACGCTTCGGAACAGGAATCTGCCGATCCGCCCGCCCAACGCAGTGGTCACCACCAGGAATCCCACTGCCAACAGGACCGTCGAGAGCACGGTGCCCGCACTCACGCCGCCGTCGCTCACTACCCGCACCACGATGGTCAACAGGACGAGGCCGAGGACGTCGTCGGCGACCGCCGCTCCGAGCACCGTGCGGGCCTCGACCGTTGTCAACGCGCCGAGGTCGCTGAAGACACGCGCCGTGATCCCGACGCTCGTGGCGGCCAGCGCGGCGCCGAGGAACAACGAGGTGTTGCTGTCTTGGCCGAGCGCGATGCCGGCGGCATAGCCGCCGATGAGCGGCAACAACACGCCTGCGATCGCCACCGACACCGAGGCCTTCCCGACGGCCGCCAGATCTGCAAGATCCATCTCCATGCCGACCTGCAGGAGCAGGAGGATCACGCCGAGTTCGGCCAACACCTCGAGCACTTCGTTGGTGGACACGAGGCCCAGGAGCGACGGCCCGATCAGGATCCCGGCGACGATCTCGCCGACGACGGCCGGCGCCTTGACGCGCTCAGCGAGCTCCGCGGCGATCTTGGCCGCCACGAGAATGATCAGGATGTCGAGCAGCACCTCACCGGTGCTCACGCGTCGGGCTCCGACGGCTGCAGGAGGTAGCCGCGGGAGCGGACGGTTCGGACCTCGAGCGCGAGCGGCGCGATCCGCCGCCGGAGGCGGACCATGTGGACGTCGAGCGCGTTGCGCGACGGAAGCCCCTCGGGCCAGGCCCGGCGGCGCAGGACCTCCCGACCGGCGACCACCCCGAAGCGTTCGAGCAGGCAGGAGATCAACGCCAGTTCCACCGGCGACAACGACACCCACCGATCGCGAAACCACAGGAGCCCGTCATCATCGAGTCGCGGGATCGCGGCACTCGAACGCCGGGTGAGCGTGCCCAGCCGGGCGCGCACGTCACGATCATCGGCCGGCATTCGGATCCAATCCTCGAGTGGATCCGCACATTCGGGGGGCGCCTCGTTGGGATCGACGAGGAGCAGCCGGGGACGGGCGGTTCGCTCGAGTTCGATGCGCCGGTCGGCCTCCTCCGGCCATCGCAGCAGGATCACATCCACGCCGGCAAGCTACGGACCGCTCGTTTCCGCTGCGTTTCGTCGCGGTGAACGAACTCGTTCACCCTTGACCCCCGGATTGCCGGTTCAGGCCGAGCCGGATTTCGGCGTCGCCGTATGCTGGCCGCCCCGATCCCGAGGAATGGACACATGGGTCAGACCCTGAGCGAGAAGGTGTGGGAGCACCATGTCGTGCGCCACGGACGCGCCGAGCCGGACCTGCTCTACATCGACCTCCACCTCGTGCACGAGGTGACATCGCCCCAGGCCTTCGACGGACTCCGGATGCACGGCCGCCACGTGCGGCGGCCCGGATCTCACCGTGGCCACGATGGACCACAACGTGCCGACGGCCGGTCTCGAACTGGGAATCACCGATCCGATCTCACGGCGCCAGATCGAAGTGCTTGCCGCCAACTGCGAGGAGTTCGGGATTCGCCTGTACGGCATGGGCGACCCCGGCCAGGGGATCGTGCACGTGATCGGCCCCGAGCAAGGCCTGACCCAGCCTGGGATGACGATCGTCTGCGGCGACAGCCACACCTCCACGCACGGCGCGTTCGGCGCGCTGGCATTCGGGATCGGCACCAGCGAGGTCGAGCACGTGTTGGCCACGCAGAGCCTGCAACAACAACGGCCAGGGACGATGGCGATCACGCTGACGGGCGCCGCGCCCGCGGGGGTGACCGCCAAGGACATCGTGTTGGCGATCATCGAGCGAATCGGTACCGGCGGTGGGATCGGCTCGGTGATCGAGTATCGAGGTGAGGCCATCCGGAGCCTCTCGATGGAGGGGCGGATGACCGTCTGCAACATGTCCATCGAAGCGGGCGCACGCGCCGGGTTGATCGCGCCCGACGACACCACGTTCGCCTATCTCGAGGGGCGGCGCTTCGCGCCGACCGGCGCGGCCTGGGAGCAGGCCCTCGATGCGTGGCGGGAACTCCCCACCGACGACGACGCCTCCTTCGACAAGGAGGTCACGATCGACGCCACCGCGCTCGCGCCGTACGTGACCTGGGGAACCAACCCCGCCCAAAGCGTGACCATCGACGGCGCCGTCCCCGATCCGGCGTCGTTCGCGGATCCGAACCTCCAAGATTCGGCCACCCGTGCGCTGCGGTACATGGGACTCACCGCAGGGACGCCCATGCGCGACATCGCCGTGGACACGGTGTTCATCGGGTCGTGCACGAACTCACGCATCGAAGATCTCCGAGCCGCGGCCGCCGTTGCGGACGGGCGGCAGGTCCGCGATGGCGTACGGACGCTCGTCGTGCCCGGATCCTTCGCCGTGAAGGAACAGGCCGAAGCCGAAGGACTCGACGCCGTGTTCCGAGCCGCCGGTTTCGACTGGCGGGAACCGGGATGCTCGATGTGCCTCGCGATGAACCCCGACAAGCTTGCCACCGGCGAACGTTCGGCGAGTACGTCGAACCGCAACTTCGAAGGACGCCAGGGGCCGGGGGGACGGACCCATCTCGTATCCCCTGCGGTCGCCGCGGCCACGGCGATCGCGGGACACTTCGCCACACCGGAGGATCTGACCTGATGGAACCCGTACACGAAATCGTCGGCCGGGGTGTCCCGCTCGAACGTTCCGACGTGGACACCGACCAGATCATCCCCTCCGAGTGGCTCAAGCGGGTCGAACGCACCGGGTTCGGTGCCGGCCTGTTCTCGGAGTGGCGCGAGCGCTCCGACTTCGTGCTGAACCAGTCCCGCTACGACGGAGCACAAATCCTGCTGGCCGGGCCGAACTTCGGGACCGGCTCATCGCGCGAGCACGCAGTCTGGGCGCTCGAGGACTACGGGTTCCACGCGGTCATCTCGTCGCGGTTCGCGGACATCTTCCGCAACAACGCACTCAAGACCGGGCTCGTCCCGGTGACGCTGCCCGAACCGATCGTCGAATCGATGATGGCTGCGATCGATGACGACGCGACGCTCGAGATCGTCGTGGACGTCGCCCACCGTCGCGTCGCGGTTCCGGCGATCGGCATCGACGAGCCGTTCGACATGGACGACTTCACCCAGCACCGACTCCTGCAGGGCCTCGATGACATCGGGTTGACCGAACAGCACGAGCCGGCGATCCATGCCTTCGAATCGCATCGCCCGGCTCACCTGCCGACCGCGGGCGTTTAGGTTCCGAACCCGCTCAAGACGATCGCCATGATGATGGCGTTGTACACGGCGTGGGTGACGATGCCGGGCCCGAGCCGTCTGAAGCCCACCCGGATCGCACCCAGCACGATGCCGAGCGGGGCGATAATGAGAAAGACGCCGAGGTTGCCGCGGGCATCCACCGGCCCGAGGTGGACCAGCCCGAAGACGACCGCCTGGGCAACCACGCCGACGCGGGGGCCCCAGCGGGCGGTGAAGCCGCTCTGGAGCAGGCCCCGAAAGAACAGTTCCTCGACCAGCGGTGCGCCGACCACTGCCACCAGCACCAGGATCACCCGGGTGAGCGCGGTATTGGGGAACGGGTCCATCATGGACTCGCGCTCCGGGGTGATCCCGACAAAATCCAGCAGTCGCGCTATCTGAGCGACCCCGAAGATCGCCGCGACGCCAAACCCGAGACCCAGCGCAAGATCAACCGGGCGGAACCGGAGTCCCAGATCGCGCCACGACCCAGAGCCGTGGCGCCGGATCGCCAGCCGGCAGGCGCCGAGCAATCCACTCCACAATCCGCACGCCGAGCCGAGCAGCAACCAGGGACTCTCCCGGCCGACGCCCAAGACCCGGAGCGCCAGATACACACCGATCGAAAGCGCAACCCCGACGGCCGCGCCGCCAATGGCGATCCAACCAGCCCGGATCGGGACCGACTCGTCCGGGTCGACCGCGGGGGCGGCCGCGGCGGCGCCGTACCACTGATCGGTGTAGCCGGACCACGCGGCGCCGTCCCACCAGCGCCACCAACTCTGACCCCACGGATCGGGGTACCAGCCAGCGGGTGGCAACGTCTGCGGCACGGTCACGAGTGTGATCCTGCCAAAGCCGGCTGCCGATCAGCCGTCAGCCAGGCAACGACTCGGCGCGATCGTTGTGCAACGACTCGTCGACGGCGACCGCCAATTCGACGGCGAGCTCCCGGGTCTGGGGCCGGTCGAACAGATACGTGAGGAACTCGTGGGTTTCCATGTGCAACGCCTCCCAAGGTGTTGATGCCTGTCCCCTGAGATATCGACCCAGTCGTCGACCGAACTTGAACTCGGACACGGCTCGCTCCCGAGAAAGCGCGAAATGTCCGGTCCGCGACGTCAGCCGCGGATCCCGCCCAGCAATGCGAGTTCCCGCCACTTCCAATGGCAGTCCACCTGGTTGAAGCCGACGTCGCGCAGCCACGTGAGTTGGCGCTCGACGGGGGCGAGGATGTTGGACGGGTCGTCGTCCGCGGGGTCGATCCCGAGCGCGCCGAGAAAGGCGGCGTGGAGTTCCGGCGTGGGCGACGCGACGTGCTCGAGGTTGAGGAACGTCCCCCCCGGACGAAGCCGGGCGAATATCTCGCCATAGAGCGTCCGCTTGCGTTCATCGGGAACATGATGGATCGCGAAGCTGCTGACGACGAGATCGAACTCGCCCCAATCCGGGGGCAGCGGATCGCCGAGGTCGTGGGCCACCACCTCGACGGGGTCACCGGAGAAGCGGGCGCGCGCTCGCTGGAGCATCTCCTCCGCAAAGTCGCTGGCGACGCCGACCGCGATGGGCCGCAGCTCACGGATCATCGCCATGGTGACGCCGTCACCAGTCCCGAGATCGAGAACGCGCCGTACCGACGCGGGAACCCACTCCGCCAGCGCGGCCATCCCGGCCACTCGGTGTGGGATCTCGTCGCGAGCTTCCAGGTACGCGCGTGCGTGTTGGGCATCGACCCACCGGTTCTCGACGCGGGCCGCGTCGGGAAACTGGGCCGCCGCGTCTTTTCGGGTCATGGCCCGACCGTTCGATCCCGGGGAGCTGCCGGCACCGGCCGCTCGCGGAGCCGCACGATCTTGTTCACGGCCGCGAGGTACGCCCTCGCCGATGCCTCGACAACGTCGGTTGCGACCCCTCGACCGCTCGCGCGCAACCCATCCACATCGAGTTGGATGACGACGTCGCCGAGCGCATCGCCGCCTTCGGTCACCGATGACACGTGGAAGTCCGTGACCGACCCGCTCACACCCGTCGCCCGAGCAATCGCGTCAATTGCGGCGTCGATCATCCCGTTCCCCCCGCCACCCGCCTCCACGTTGCCGTCGCCATCGCTCAGCACGACCGTCGCCGTAGGCGGTTCCTGCGTGCCGCCGCGGAAGTCGAGGCTCACGATTCCGTAGCGGTGCACTGCCGGCGTCCCCAGCTCCTCGGCCACGATCGCCTCGAGGTCCGCCTCGCCGATCTGCACCTTGCGGTCGGCGAGTTCCTTGAATCGCAGGAACGCCTGATGGAGGGCGTCGCCCTGGACGTGGAGTCCCAGCTTGGCCAGTGAATCGGCGAAGGCATGCCGGCCCGAATGCTTGCCCAGCACGATCTGCGCCGCCTCTTGGCCCACCACGCTCGCGTCGATGATCTCGTAGGTCTCCCGGTCTTCGAGGACGCCGTGCTGGTGGATCCCGGCCTCGTGAGCGAAGGCGTTGCGTCCGACGATCGCCTTGTTGTACTGCACCGGATACCCCGTGAGGCGGGACACCTGGCGCGACGTGCGCGCCAGCTCCTCGGTGCGGATCCCGGTGTCCACGCCCTCGAAGTAGTCGCTGCGCGTCCTGATGGCCATGACCACCTCTTCGAGGGCGGCGTTACCGGCGCGCTCACCCAAACCGTTGATCGCGCACTCGATCTGGCGTGCACCGTTCATCACACCTGCGAGCGAGTTGGCGACGGCGAGGCCGAGGTCGTTGTGACAATGGGTCGACACGACGTAGTCGCCCTTCACGGTGTCGATCACGTACGCGATCAGCTTCCCGTAGTCCTCCGGCACACCGAATCCGACCGTGTCCGGGATGTTCAGGGTCGTCGCGCCGTTGTCCACCGCGACCTGACACACGTCGCACATGAAATCCGGGTCGGACCGGAACCCGTCCTCCGGCGAGAACTCGACGTCATCGGTATAACCCTTCGCCCGCGCCACGCCCGCGGCAGCCTCCGCCGTGACCTGTTCGGGGGTCATGCGCAGCTTCTTGCGCATATGGATCTCCGACGTCGCGATGAACACGTGGATTCGATTGCGATCGGCGTGCCGGACTGCCTCCCAGGCCCGGTCGACATCCTTGAAGCCGGTCCGACTCAACCCGGCGATCACCGGCCCGTGCACCGTCTTGGCGATCGCCTCGACCGCTTCGAAATCTCCGTCGCTCGCGATCGGGAAACCGGCCTCGATGATGTCCACCCCGAGGCGCGCGAGTTGATCGGCGATCTCCAGCTTCTCGCCGACGTCCAGGGAGATCCCTGGCGATTGCTCGCCGTCGCGCAGTGTCGTATCGAAGATCAGCACCCTGTCCATCGGGGGTCCTCTCGGTCCGGTGTCGAAAACGATTTCGGGCAAACAAAAACCCTCCCGGCCCGAAGGCACGAGAGGGTGCGGCGAGTACCTCTTGGTACTCGCCCTACGTAAGAAGCAGGCTCTGGAAGCAGTATGCACAGGTCATGGGTATCGAGTCTCGCACATTCATTCCCAGGGGTCAACGAGTTTCGGTCCCGGGCCTGCGAGACTGGGGAACGTGAAACGTCTGGCCCGTCGGGGTGCCTTCATCGGCGCATGTCTCGGTTTCGCGTACCGCGGCCTGGCGGCTGGTCCAGACCCGCACGGCGTCCGACGACGGCGTGCGGTTCGTGCCCCAGCCGTTCCCGCTGCCACCCCGACCGGAGGTGGCCGAGCCCTTCGAACGCCCAGGACCACCCCTCGCCGCGGACGACGGGAACGGCGAACACGCGGCAGTGGAGCCCGACGCCGCGGGCAACTGCCCGCTGAGTCACCCGATCAAGGGCAAGCTCGCCTCGGGCATCTACCACCGGCCGGGCGCGTTCGCCTACGAGCGGACCCGCGCCGACCGTTGCTACCAGGACGAAGCGGCGGCGCAGGACGACGGTCTGCGCGCAGCCAAACGCTGATAGAGAAGTCGCTTCCCATCGGCACCAGTTCCCAATAGGTTCACCGCTCCGCACACCCAACGACCTGGGGGAATCTCGTGAAGAACATGATCGACGAGTTCAAGAAGTTCATCTTGAAGGGCGACCTCGTCACCATCGCCGTCGCCTTCATCATCGGCGTCGAGTTCAGCAAAGTCGTCACGTCGTTCACCGATGTGATCATGGGCTTCGTCGGTGCGATCGTCGGCCAGCCGAGCTTCAACGACCTCGTGTTGGACATCGGTGACGGCCAGGTTCCCTATGGCGCGTTCCTCACGGCGCTCGTCAACTTCACGATCGTCGCGTTCGTCCTGTTCCTCGTCATCAAGGGGTACGACCGCATGAAGGAGATGAGGAAGAAGGGTGACGACGAGGACGGCCCGAGTGACAACGATCTCCTGCTGGAGATCCGAGACCTCCTCAAGCAGCGTTCGGCCTGATCGCCTGGCGGCGCCCGTCCATGCGTGAATCCGCGGGCGCCGACTGCGGTGACTACTCGAGTTCGATGGCCCGGGCATCGAGGATGTTCTCCGCCGCGCGGAGCGCGGCAACGACATCGTCGCCGACCGGCGTGGCGGTGGCCAACGCCATGAGTGCCGCGGCTACCCGAGGTCGTACGACCGACAACCATGTCGTCGATGTTGATCTTGGCATCGCCCAGAATGGTCGCCACCGCACCGATGACGCCGGGAACGTCGTCGTTGCGAACCACCACCATGTGGGCCGACGGCGGGACATCGACGATGTGGTCGTCGATCCCGACGATGCGCGGCGAACCCTGCTTCCCGTAGAGCGTCCCGGCCACATGGGTCTCGCGGCCACGGTACGAGCCCCGCAGTTCGACCAGGTTCACGTAGTCGCGGGTCGCTCCGACCTTGGTCTCGCGCACCGTCAGGCCACGGGCCTCCGCCAACTGGGGCGCGTTCGACGAAACTCACCGGCTCGTCGACGACAGGACCGAGGATCCCTTTCAGTGCCGCGAGGGTGAGGACCTTGCAGTCGTAGTCTGCGATCTGGCCTTCGAACGACACCTCCAAGGTGTCCACGATGCCGCCGGCGAGTCCGGTGAACAGTCGGCCGAGGCGTTCCGCGACGGGGAGGAACGGGGCCACGGTCGCGTTCGCCTCGCTTGCCGCGAGATTGACGGCGAAGGGCACGAACTCACCACGTAGGGCCAAGACGACCATCTCCGCGATGGTCTGACCGGCCTTGTCCTGCGCCTCGGCCGTCGACGCGCCCAGGTGTGGCGCCACGACGGCGTTTTCCAGGGCGAACAGCGGTGATTCGGTCGTGGGCTCGACCGCAAAAACATCCAGCGCGGCGCCGGCGATCCGCCCGGTGGCCAGGGCGTCGGCCAACGCCGCCTCGTCGATGATCCCGCCGCGAGCGGTGTTGACGATTCGCAGCTCGGGTTTGGCGTGCGCGAGCAGCTCGGCATCGAACAGCCCGATGGTCTCGGGCGTCTTCGGCAGATGGATCGTGATGAAATCCACCGTCTCGACGAGACGGGTCAGATCGGGTTCCAGCTCCACCCCCAGCTGGCGGGCCCGATCCGCGGCTGACGTACGGGTCGTAGGCGACGAGACGCATCCCGAACGCGAGACACCGCTGGGCAACGAGCACGCCGACCCGGCCCAATCCGACGACACCGAGCGTCTTGCCGTGCAGTTCGACACCGGTCCACCGCGACCGGTTCCATTGCCCGGCCTTCAGGTCGCGGTCCGCCTGCGGGATGTTGCGCGCCTGGGCCAGCAGCAGCGCCATCGCCTGTTCGGCCGCCGAGATGACATTCGATTGTGGAGCGTTGACCACCATCACGCCGCGCTGAGTCGCCGCAGCCACGTCGACGTTGTCCAGGCCGATCCCCGCCCGCCCGACGACCACCAGCTCGGACGCGGCCTCCAGCACAGCTGCGGTGACCTGCGTCGCGCTCCGAATCACGAGCGCGGCCGCGCCCGGGATGGCCGTGACGAGTTCGTCGGACGAGAGCCCGAGCCGAACGTCGACCTCGAGGCCCGCGGCGCGCATGTGCTCCAGCCCGCGCTCGGCGAGCTCCTCGGTGACCAGCACGCGGTGACTCACAGGAAATCCCTTCTCGGCCGGCCCCGGCCGCAACTCGTCAGGAGAGGAACTCAGCGATCCGGCCGACGCCGACGCCGAGGTCGTCGTCACCGAGCGCGAACGAGAGGCGGGCGTATCCCGGCGCGCCGAATGCCTCACCCGGCACGATGGCGACCTGGGCCTCGTCGAGCAGGACCTCGGCCAGGTCCAGTGTGGTGTGCACGGGCCGACCGCCGATCTCGCGACCCAGAACACCTTCGAAGCTGGGGAAGCAGTAGAAGGCGCCCTCCGGCGCGGCACAGGCAACACCTGGGATCGCCGACAGCATCGAGTACATCAGCTTGCCGCGTCGATCGAACGCGGTGCGCATCTCCGCGACCGCCTCGAGCCCGCCGGAAACCGCCGCCTGGGCGGCGCGCTGCGCGACGTTGTTGACGTTCGAGGTCGAGTGCGACTGAAAGTTCGCCGCCGCGCCGATGACGTCGGGGGGACCGATCATCCAGCCCACGCGCCACCCCGTCATGGCGTAGGTCTTCGCGACGCCGTTCACCACGACACACCGGTCCGCGAGCGCGGGTACCCGCGCCGGCATCGAAACGAAGGTGTGGTCGTCGAACGTCAGATGCTCGTAGATCTCGTCGGTGACCACCCAGATGCCGTGCTTCAGCGCCCACTCGCCGATCGCATCCACCTCGGTCGGCGGGTAGACGGCTCCCGTCGGGTTGGAGGGCGAGACGAACAGCAGGACCTTGGTTTCCGGAGTGCGAGCAGCTTCGAGCTGGTCGACCGTGACCCGGAATCCGGCGCCGACCGTGGTGGGGAGGACGACCGGTACCCCGCCTGCGAGCGTGATGGCCTCCGGGTAGGTGGTCCAGTACGGCGCCGGGAGCAGCACTTCGTCACCCGGGTCCAGCAGCGTCTGAAAAGCGTTGTAGACCGCGTGCTTCCCACCGTTGGTCACGAGTACCTGGGCGGGTTCGACCGAGTAGTCCGAGTCGCGCGCCGTCTTCTCCGCGATCGCCCGCCGCAGGTCCGGGAGGCCGGCAGCCGGGGAGTAATGATGATTCGCAGGGTCCCGGCAGGCCGCGACGGCGGCCTCCACGATGTGGGGAGGCGTCGGAAAATCTGGCTCGCCGGCCCCGAAGCCCACGACCGGCTCGCCGGCGGCCTTGAGCGCCTTGGCCTTGGCGTCCACTGCGAGGGTTGCCGATTCGGCGATCGACGCAATATGGCGGGAAACCCGGCGCTCCAGAGTCACGCGCTCATGGTGGCACGTTGCACCCTGCCGGGGCGGACCGTATCGCCGACCGGCTGATGGGCCATCCGGACCAGGGTCTCCCACTAGCCTGCCAAACGCATGTGGCTGACCCGGGGCACCCGCTGGCTGCTCGCGTCGGCGCTGGCGGTCGGGTTCCTCGCACTCCCCGCGACGGCGGGCGCCGCGCCAACGCCCGAGGCCGAGAACCCGCCGGCCTCGCAGGAACCGGCCTCGTACCTGGTGGCCGACGCCACCACCGGACGGGTGGTCGCCGCCAAGAACGAACACGCGCCGCATCTGACCGCGTCAACGATCAAAGTGCTCACGGCGCTGGTGGCCCTGGAACACCTCCCGCTCAGCACCCGTCTTCAGGTCAGCGCGCTCGCGGCGCGTCAGCCCGCATCGAAGATCGACATGAAACAGGGCAGCGAGTGGCCACTCGAGCAGGCCCTCGCCTCGCTCATGATCATTTCGGCCAATGACGCCGCATACGCGATGGCCGAGAACACGGGCGGCGATCTGGCCGGCTTCGCCAAGCTCGCGACCGAAACCTCCGCTCGACTCGGGCTTCAGGAGACCGCCTTCGCGGACCCCGCGGGACTCGACGGGCCCGAGGGCTTCGGCGGCGGCACGCGCTCGAGTGCCTACGACCTGGCCGTCATCGCCCGGAACGCCATCTCCATCCCCGCGATCGCGGAGACGGCCGGCAAGACCACCTTCGAGTTCACCGACCCCAGTGGGGTCGGCCGCCGGCTGGTCAACCACAACCGCGGCATGCTCACCGGCTACCCGGGCGCGACCGGACTCAAGACCGGGTTCACCAAGGCTGCGAGCCGAACCCTCATCGCGACGGCGACCCGCGACGGCCGGACGTGCATCGCGACGGTCATGAATACCTGGGACGACTCCGGGTGGGCCTCCCGTCTCCTCGACCAGTGTTTCGCGGCGCCAGCCCCGACCAAGACCGAACAACTTCCCCCCGTGCGGGTGGTCACAGCCGACGACCGACTGACCGCCGCCGCCGCCGTCCCCCGCACCCTGGGCGCACGCCGGGATGGCCTGGCCCGTCGACGTTGCCGCGACTGCCTTCTCCGGCGGCGCGACCGGCGCCGGAAACCTGGCACCCCCCACGACCGCGGCACCCGAGCCGCCCCCGGGGGGCGCGGACACGGAAGTCGCCGCACCGGCCGTGCCGGCACCCGTCCCCGAGGCCGCAACGAGCGGAGGTGGAGGCGCCACGTCGTGGTTCCGCGACGTGCTGCGGATCGCGGGTATCGCGCTCCTGATCCTCGGCTCGGCCGCGGTCCTGCTGCGTCGGCGAGCAGTGCGGCGCCGGCGCGCGCCCGCCGCCTGGCCCGGGCTGAGGCGCTCGCCGAAGCGCGGCGCCGCGGGATGATCGACGTCATCGATACCGACGAGGGCGAGATCCGGCTCATGCCCACCAGAACCAGCCACCACGTCGCGGCCTCCAGCCGCCGCCACTCGGGTGAGCGTCGCGTGGTTCGGCCAGCACGACCCCGGGACCACAGCAGGAGGTCGAGCCCGTGAGCGAACCCGAGGTCCTCTTCGACGTCGACGGACACGTCGCCACGATCACCCTCAACCGACCCCACCGTCGCAACGCCATCTCGGTGCGACTGCTCGTCGAGCTGGACGAGATCCTGGTCCGGGTCGATCGCGACCGCGACATTCGCGCCGCGATCCTCACCGGCGCCGGCGTCGGGTTCTGCGCCGGCCTCGACATCAAGGACGCGATGGCCGGCACCGGCATCGGCGGGGGCGGATCCGTCAGCCCCGGGACCGGCACGGCCGCACTGGCCCGGACGACGGAACTCCCGACAGTCACGCTGCACGAGATGAACACGCCTGTCATCGCCGCGATCAACGGTGCCGCCGCCGGCTACGGCCTCGACCTCGCGCTCGGCTGTGACCTCCGCCTGGCGGCCGAGTCGGCGCGCCTCCTGCCGGGGTTCGCCAAGCGGGCGATCGTCCCCGAAAGCGGCGGCACCTGGTATCTCCCGCGCCTCGTCGGTTGGGCCAAGGCCGCCGAGATCGCGTATCTCGGTCGCGACCTCTCGGCTGCCGAGGCCGCGGAGTTCGGCATCGTGAACCGCGTCGTCGCGGACGACGACCTGATGGCGATGGCGCGCGACTGGGCCGGAGAAATCGCCGCCAACGCGCCGCTGGCCATCCAGGCGATGAAGCGTCTGTTCCGGGCCGGAATGAACGAGGATTTCCGCACGCACTCCGAGCATGTGTTGCTCCAACTCGGCGCGCTGATGGCCACGCAGGACTTCCAGGAGGGTCTCGCGAGCTTCATGGAACGCCGACCACCGGAGTTTCAGGGCAGGTAGGCCGCCCCCAGCGCCACCGCCCTACGCGCTGACCTCGTCGGAGCTGGAGTCCCAGGCCCGGAGGTCGGACAGCCGCTCGTCGTTGGAGAAGACCTCGACGATCGGTCGCTCGAGTTGGAGCCGCCGTTGGATCACACGGACTTCGTTCTCCTCGTTCCAGAGCGAGAGCATGACGGCGACCCCGACCTCACCGGCACGCGCGGTGCGCCCTGAGCGGTGCAGGTAGGCCTTGTGATCTTCGGGCGGGTCGTAGTGGATCACGACGTCGACATTGTCCACGTGAATACCGCGGGCCGCAACGTCGGTCGCGACCAGCACCGGCATCTTGCCTTCGGAGAAGTCCGCGAGCGCGCGTTCGCGCGGCTTGGCGCAGGTCACCGTGGATCGCGCCCGCCTTGATCCGTTCGCGCAGGAGTTGTTCGACGACACGGTCGGCGCCACGCTTGGTCCGACAGAAGACCAGGGTGCGATCGACCCCGCGGGAGATCGCCGCCGCCACCTTCACCTTGTCCATCTGATGGACGAGGAGAAAGTGATGATGCATCTCCTCGACCGTCTCCTCGGTGGACTCGACCTCGTGTGATACCGGGTCCTTGAGGTAACGGGCCACCAGCCGGTCCACCCCACGGTCCAGCGTGGCGGAGAACAGCATCGTCTGATGGTCGCCATCGACCCGGTGCAGGATCTTCTGCACCTGGGGGAGGAATCCCATGTCGGCCATGCGGTCGGCTTCGTCGAGGACCAGCACCTGCACGGCCGAGAACGAGAGCTCACCGCGCTCCATGAGATCGATCAGCCGACCCGGCGTCCCGATGATGACGTCGACCCCGCCGCGCAACGCCTCCATCTGCGGCTCCATCCCCACGCCGCCGTAGAACGCCCGGACCCGTAACTTCAGTTCCTTGCCGAGTGGCGCCATGACGTCTTTGACCTGATTGGCGAGCTCGCGGGTCGGCACGAGGACCAGACCGTGGGGGCGCCGCGGCTCGGCCCGGGTCACTCGATCCAGCAGCGGCAACCCGAAGGCGAGGGTCTTGCCCGAGCCGGTCTTGGCCTTCCCGAGGACGTCCCGGCCAGCCATCCCGTCGGCGATCGTGAGCGCCTGGATCGGGAACGGTTCGATGATTCCTTGGCCTGCGAGGGCGTCGGCGAGGGGGGCCGAAACGCCGAGTTCGGCGAACGTGGTAGTCATGCGGAGGCTTTCGATGGGGTTTGCCACTCTAGATCGCGACCCTGACGGGACTGGAACTCCCCCACGTTCCTCAACACCGTCTCAGTCCGTGGTGCTCGGCGACTGCGGCTCCGTGGCAGCCTGGGGCCGTGCGGATACTGGTGGTCGAAGACGAAGCGAGCATCGCCGAAGCCCTTTCCACGGGCCTGCGGGCCGAGGGTTTCGACGTCGATGTCGTCGGAGATGGCAACGATGGACTGTGGCGGGCCCGCGAGACGACCTACGCCGCCATCATTCTCGACATCCTCCTGCCGGGGATGAACGGCTATCGGGTGTGCCGAACCCTGCGCGAGGAGAACATCTGGACTCCGATCCTGATGTTGACCGCCAAGGACGGGGAGCTGGACGAGGCCGAGGCGCTCGATACCGGCGCGGATGACTTCCTCTCGAAGCCCTTTTCCTTCGTGGTGCTCGTCGCCCGACTCCGCGCGCTCCTGCGACGTGGAGTCGTGCCCCGCCCCGCGGTCCTGACCGTGGGGACGCTCAGCCTCGACCCCGCGTCGCGGCACTGCGAGCGTGACGGCACCGCCGTCGAACTCACCGCGCGCGAGTTCGCGCTGCTGGAGCTACTGATGCGCCGCTCCGACGCGATCGTGGCCAAGACGGTGTTGCTCGACGAGATCTGGGGGCCGGAGTTCGAAGGCGACCCGAACATCGTCGAGGTCTACATCGGGTACCTGCGCAAGAAGATCGACACGCCATTCGGCATCCAGTCGATCCTGACGGTGCGCGGCGCCGGTTACCGCCTGGTTGCTGCTGACCAATGAACGCGGCGACGTTCGGATCGGTCCGCGTCCGCATGACCGTTGCGGCAACCCTGCTCGTGACCGTGGCACTCGGCGCCGCATCGTGGATACTCGTCGCTTCGGTGCGGGCTTCGCTGCGGGACAATCTGCGGAACGAAAGCGCGATCGCACTCACCGAGGCGTACGAACGCCTCGACCGCGGATTCCCGCTCAACCAACTCCCCCGTCCCACCATCCCCGGGTTCACCGTGCTCGTCATCGACCAGGACGGGGCGATCGTCGGCGGGTCTCCGGGACACGGGGGCGGGCGCTGGGCCGACTGGATCGGCGAGGACGACACCCAGGCGGTCGTCGGCCCCCGAGGTCGACCATTCCCGGATGCGATCAACCACGAGCGCAACGCGTGGTTCATCCACGACCGCATCATCGACGTACAGCCGATTCTCATCAACGGAAACGCGGTCTTCCTCGTCGCCGCGGGGCCGGGCGGCACGATCGAGCAATCGATCCGCACGCTGACTGCGACCCTCTGGTGGACCTTGCCCGCACTCGTGATCCTGGTGGCGGGTATGGCCTGGCTCGTGACCGGCCGCGCGCTCAGACCGGTCGAGACGATCCGTGCCGAGGTAACCGCGATCACGCACTCCAGCCTGGATCAGCGCGTCTCCGAACCCCGGGCACGCGACGAAGTCGGTCGCCTCGCGCGGACGATGAACCAGATGTTGGATCGGCTCCAGGATTCTTCCAACCGTCAGCAACAGTTCGTATCCGACGCTTCCCATGAGCTGCGTTCACCGGTCGCGGCGATTCGTGCGACCGGCGAGGTCGCCCTCGCACATCCCGAACACGCAGATTGGGAAGCGGTGGTCCGGCGCATGCTCACCGAGGACGACCGCATGGAGCAGATCGTCGGGACACTGCTCGAAGTCGCCCGCGGCGAGGAAGCGCCGCTGCCCCAGACGCTCGTCGACCTCGACGACGTGGTCCTCGAGGAGGTGACCCGCGCCCGGAGCCGGGGCGGACACATCGTTGCGGATGGCGTCTCCGCCGGGAGAGTGCGCGGCAGTCAGGAACAGTTGACGCGCGTCGTTCGCAATCTGTTGGACAACGCCACCCGGCACGCGTCCGAAACGGTCCGCATCGGTCTGACCACGGGCGAGGACACCGTCACCCTGATCGTGGAGGACGATGGCCCAGGCATCGACGCCGGTGATCGCGATGCCGTCTTCGAACGCTTCACCCGTCTGGACGAGGGTCGCGGACGCGACGCCGGCGGGCTCGGCCTCGGCCTCGCCATGGTGCGGTCCATCACGGAGCGACACGGTCGGGTCCACCGCGATTACCGACGCGACCGATGACCGGTTCCCGGGCGCTCGGGTGGTCGTCGCGCTGCCGGTCGGCTGATCCCGGACGCCCCTACCAGGGCATCGCGACGCCGCCATTGGGACGCAGGATCTGACCGGTCATGAACGACGCCCGCTCGGATGCGAGGTACAGGATGGTGTCCGCAACGTCCTGCGCCTCCCCGACCCGCCGCAACGGGGCCATCGCGCCGAACCGCTTGCGGTATCCCTCCAACCGCTCCGGATCCACGTTGCCGTCGGCGTCGACGAAGTTGTGGCGGGAGAAGTTGGTCTCGATCACACCCGGAGCGATCGCGTTGACGCGAATCCCGAGCGGACCGGCTTCCCACGCCAGCGTCTTCGTCAGCATGGCGACAGCGGCTTTCGTCATCCCGTAGCAGGCGAGCGTCGGCGCCGGCGTGTCGATCGCCCCCGAGGAGATGTTGACGATGGTTCCCGAACCTTGGTCACCCATCGCGCGCATCGCCGCTTGACATCCATAGAAGACGCTCTTGAGGTTGATGGCGAGAATTCGTTCGAACTCTTCGTCGGTGCACTCCGCGACGAGCTTGTTGTGCGGCACTCCGGCGATGTTGCCGACGATGTCCACCCGGCCGTGTTCGGCCTTGGCCCCATCGATCAGGGAATCCACCTGGGACCGATCGGTGACGTCGGTGCGCTGGGCCCGAGCCGAGCCGCCTGACGCGACGATCTCGTCTGCCGTTGCTGCCACTGCCGCTTCGTCGATGTCGCCCGCGACAATCGACGCGCCTGCGGCCGCCAGCGTGATGGCCGTCGCCTTCCCGATACCGCTCCCCGCCCCGGTGAGGACGGCGACCTGACCGTCGAGATCGAATCCGCTGACCGACATATCTGCTCCTCTTCGCTGCGTGGACCGCCGGAGGATAGGAGGAACGGCCGGTAACCTGCGATCCCTTCATGGCCGAGCTGTCCGTCGCATGCCTCAACCTGCACTGGGGCGTCGATATGCGCGCCCGCCCCTACGACGCGCTCGCCGCGTGTCGAGCTCTCGACGCGGACGTCCTGGTGCTCCCGGAGGCGTGGCGGCCCCACGGCCGCCCCGCGATCATCGACCAGTTGGCGGCGGAGACGGGCGCGTCGCTACACGACGTCGCATTCATGTCGGACCGCAACCCGGCCCGACCGCAACACCTCGAGCCACCGGCCGGTCCGCCGGGCACCTGCGGGCTGGCGATGATCTCACGACTCCCGGTGCGGTCGTTCACGACGCTCGCGCTTCCTCGCGCGCCGGGCGACGTCGTCGAGCAGCGGGACGCGATCATCGCCAGGGTCGAGGTCGCGCCCGGCATCGAGGTCGCCGTGGCGGGCATCCACGCGTCCCACCGTCTGTGGGGGTCCTTGCCGCAGCTGCGGACGGTCGACCGTGCCCTGCGGGCAACCGGACTCCCGTCGATCATCGCTGGTGACTGCAACATGTGGGGGCCGCCGATCCAGGCGGTACTGCGGGATCGGCGTCGCGCCGTGCGCGGCCGGACCTGGCCGGCCGGCCGACCTCACAGCCAGATCGATCACATCTGGATCGACGACGAGTTCACGGTGCTGCGCGCCGAGGTCGGCTCGGCAGTCGGCTCGGACCACCGGTCCGTTCGCGCCACGCTGCGCGTACGGTAGACATCCGACGTCGCAACCAGCGAGGGAGAGCCGTCGTGCACGAAGTTCGCGGAGTCGTGGCCCGAGCACCGGGCGAGCCCGTCTCCATCGAGACCATCCTGGTCCCCGACCCCGGTCCGGGTGAGGCCCGGGTGCGGGTCCAGGCGTGCGGTGTGTGTCATACCGATCTTCACTACCGCGAGGGGGCGATCAACGACGAGTTCCCCTTCCTGCTCGGCCATGAGGCAGCTGGCGTCGTGGAGTCGGTCGGATCCGACGTGACGACCGTCGCACCCGGCGACTTCGTGATCCTGAACTGGCGGGCGGTCTGCGGCGAGTGTCGGGCGTGTCGACGGGGGCGACCCTGGTACTGCTTCGCCACGCACAATGCGACTCAGCGGATGACCCTCGCGGACGGCACGCCGCTGAGTCCCGCGCTCGGAATCGGCGCGTTCGCCGACGAGACCCTCGTGGCCGCGGGCCAGGCGACCAAGGTGGACGCCGACGCCGATCCCGCTGCAGTCGGGCTGCTCGGGTGCGGCGTCATGGCCGGGCTCGGCGCCGCGATGCTGACGGGCAATGTGCAACGAGGCGACAGCGTCGCGGTCTTCGGATGCGGCGGCGTCGGCGACGCGGCCATCGTCGGCGCCAGGCTGGCGGGCGCGTCGAAGGTCATCGCCGTCGACCTCGATCCCCGCAAGCTCGAGTGGGCGACCGAGTTCGGTGCCACCGACACGGTCGATGCGTCCGCCGGCGATCCGGTCGAAGCGATCCGCGCCCTGACCGAGGGCTTCGGTGCCGATGTGTGCATCGAGGCGGTCGGTCACCCCGAGGTCATGAAGCAGGCGTTCTTCGCGCGCGATCTCGCCGGAACGCTGGTGCAGGTCGGCGTCCCCGACCCGGCCATGACCGTCGAGTTGCCGATGATCGAGTTCTTCGGTCGGGGCGGTGCCCTGAAGCCCAGCTGGTATGGCGACTGCCTGCCCAGCCGGGACTTCCCGCTGCTGGTCGACCTCTATCTGCAAGGTCGCCTCCCACTCGACCGCTTCGTCAGCGAAACCATCCCCCTCGACGCCGTCGAAGCCGCCTTCCAGAAGATGGAGCAGGGCGACGTGTTGCGGTCGGTCGTGGTCCTATGACCCCCCTACATCAGGGCACCGTCCTGCGGGGCCCGAGCGGCCCGGCCCCCCGGGCCGAGAGCGGGAAACCGGAGCAGGGCGACGTGTTGCGATCGGTCGTGGTCCTATGACCCCCCTACATCAGGGCACCGTCCTGCGGGGCCCGAGCGGCCCGGCCCCCCGGGCCGAGAGCGGGAAACCGGAGCAGGGCGACGTGTTGCGATCGGTCGTGGTCCTATGACCCGCCTGGATCGAGTGGTGACCCACGGGATCTTCCGTATCGACGGCGAGGACTTCGAAGTCGACAACAACATCTGGATTGTCGGCGACGACCACGAGTGCCTCGTGATCGACGCTGCGCACGAGGCGGCGCCGATCGCCGCCGGGGTCGCCGGTCGCCGCGTCACGGCAATCGTGTGCACCCATGGCCACAACGATCACATCAACGCCGCGGTCGAACTCGCCGCCGCAGTCGGGGACCCACCGATCCTGCTGCACGAAGCGGACCGAATGCTGTGGGACGTCGTCTATCCCGATCGGGCCCCGGGGGGCACCATCGCCGCGGGCGACCGCCCGGCGGCGGGCGGTGTGCAGCTCGTCGCGCTGCACACCCCGGGTCACTCGCCCGGCGGGGTCAGTCTCTACGACGCCGACCACGGCAGGGTGTTCTCCGGCGACACCCTGTTCCGCGGCGGGCCCGGCGCGACCGGCCGTTCGTTCTCCGACCGAGACACGCTCGTGGCTTCGATCCAGCGCGAGCTTCTGGTGCTACCGCCGGACACCGTGGTCCACACCGGTCATGGCGAGGACACGACGATCGGCAACGAGGTCGCCGCACTCATGTGACTTCGTCACGCCGGGGCGCGGGTGTCTCCTCGAACGCTGTGGAGTCAGACCGCGAAGCCGTCGTTGCGGACCACCGTATAACTGCCATTGCGAAGCGCGAACGAACGCCAGCGGTCGAAGGGCCCGTAGCCGATCTCGCGTTTGGGCGGCGCAGCGCCGAACGGATGGATCGCGCCGAAGCCGTCCAGCACCGCGTACCCGGTGCCGTCGGGCATGAGGACGATGTCGCGCGCGATGTCGAAGCCGAACCAGGCAGCGCCAAGATGGGAAGCGGTCCCCACGGGCCAGACGCTGCCGAAGCCGTCGAGCAGCACGAGCCCACGCCCGTCGAGCGTGACCGACATCGACCGGGCGATGTCCCAGCCCGCCCAATACGGATAGTTCCCGGCGGGCCGCTGCGCAGTCCCGCGGGCATGGACCCCGCCATAGCCGTCCAGGACGAAGAACCCGGCGCCGTCGGGCATCAACACGATCTGACGGGCGATGTCGAACCCGAAGTACGGCGAGTACAGATTCCGCAGCGGACTCGTCGCCGCGGAGCCGTACAGGTGGATCCCGCCGTAGCCGTCCAACACGACGTAGCCGTTGCCGTCGGGCATCGTGACGATGTCCCGGGCAATATCGAACCCGAACAACGGCGCACCGAACGAGGGGGCGCCGACTGCCTTGACCGCGCCGGTCCCGTTCAGGATGTAGTAGCCGCCATTCCCGCCGGCAACAGCTCGGCCCGGCTGACGAAGCCCCAGTGGGCACGACGTCGCCTGCCCCCACCCGAACGCCAAGCTGTCGACGGGACAGGTCCCGGACAAGCCGTTGAACACGAGCATCCGGTTGTAGGTCTGCAAAATGACGTCGCCGTAGTTGGGCGCGCTCGCCCACTTGCCCGGGCCCCCCATTTGGTTCCAGGTCGGCGCGGTTCCCTTGGCGAAGAACCGGTCGTAGTTGGTGATCGCCAATGCCGGATCGAAGGAACCATCCGACCGGCGCCCGTACCACTCGAGCGACGGTGGGTTGGCCAGGTTGGCGGCGCGAGAGGTCGGATCCGCGAAGTTCCGGAGATGCTGGATCTGCGCACGGACACCGGCCCGCGGGCTCGAGAACTGTCGACCCGAGTTGCAGGAGTCACACGCGCCCATGCCGGCGTAGTTGTAGTTCTGGGGCTTGACGATGCTGCCGACGAATCCGAAGTAGCCCGTCTCCACCACCGACTGGGCGAAGGCCATGTCGCCGCGGACGCCTTCGGCGAATCCCTCCTCGATGTAGTACGCGGCGAGCTCGTCGATCGACACCGGGATCTGCGGAGTGCGGTTGGTCGCCCGATACCAGTTCGCCAGCTGGGCGGCGCTCAACCGGGGCGGGCCCATCACGGGCACTCCGGCACCGTCGGCACTGGCGGGTGCCGGATGCGTGACGCCGGCCGCGACGAGCCCCGCGCTGAGCAGCACGGTCGCGAGCAACAATCGGAGGGAGTGGGTGACGGCCCGCATAGTGACTTTCATCGACGGCGACGAGGGCGCAGTTGAATCAACCGCACAAGGAATCTGGTGGACTGACCGCACCCTCCGGATCGGCGATATTCGCGCGTCCCGTGGGGGTGAGCACGGATACGGCGTAGTCCTCTCCCGCGTACGGTGCCCGATCCCAGCTGCTATATCGGGTGATAAGGGATAAACCAACCCGCTCAGCGGCCTCATCGAACGCATCAAGTGACAGGTGACCGGCACGGAGCTGGAATCCCGCGACGAATCGACCGCGGCGCGTGAGATGCCCGGCGAGGTTCGCCATCACCGCTTCCTCGGTGCCGGGAACGAGGAAGATCATCACGTTGCCTGCCGCGATCACGATGTCGAAGTCCCGGCCCGCCTGCACGGTCTCGAGGTCGTCCTGACGCCAGTCCAACGCCGGCGCTTTCCCCCGCGCCGCCTCGAGGAACGCAGGATCGAGGTCGACCCCGACGGTCTGGACTCCACGTCGGCTCAACTCGATGGCCACCCGCCCGGTTCCGCAGCCGGCATCGAGGACCCGGCGCGGGTCCCACGCCATGACGAAATCGACTTCCCCGTGCACATCCGCACCCGACGCGGCGAGACGCGCCCACCGCGCGTCGTAATCCGCGGCACCGGGCCGCGCTTCCTCGGCCCAGCGGGACCCGCTGGTCACGTGCGGTCGGAACGCACGCGCCCGGATGCAATCTCGTTCGCGGGCCGCCGTTCGTAGACGGCAATACCGTCCACGGTACGAACGTAGCGATACGCGTCGTCGACGAATCGGCGAAGCTCGGGCAAGGTGCTCATCGGGAAGTACTGGGAGCGCCGGAATGCGGCCGGCGTCGTGTCGAGAATGTACCGGGGATCACGCGCCCGCAGATCGCTCATCAACTCCGCGCGTGCGCCGGGCGTGGGCACGTCGGCCGCGCGATCGTCGGCCGGTCGCCCACCCCAGTCCCCGTTGACGAAACCCGTCGAGAGGAAACGGGAGCCGGGCCGAGCTCCCGAAGCCCAGTAGATCTCGGGCATGTGACCCCAGACGAAGACCTCGTCGGTGGCCGCCATCCTGGTCGTCAGGTACTCACTGATCCGCTGGTACTTCGGTGTGTCACCCCAGGGTCGGGCCAGGAAGCCGAGGGTCATGAATCCCAGTGCGACAGACAGTGCGACGGCAACGGTGCGCGTCGCGATTTGCCGAGGCATCTGCACCAGCGTGAGGGCGGCCAGGAGGGCCAGCGGCGGCAGCAATTGGAGGTAGTAGTGGCCGAAGAATCGGAACCCGACCGCCACTGAGAGTGCGGAGGAAGCCAGCCACAACCAGAGGTCGGTGTCCACCCCGGGTACCCGCCGCTGCCAGGCACGGGGCAGCGTCCACACGAGTGGCAGGTTGCACGCAAGAAACGCCAACGTCATGACCGCGAACAAGCCGGCGACGTAGGCGCTGACCGTGCCGAGGCCGAAGTAGGAGCCGTTCCCGGCAACCGCCCAGAAGTAGAGATCTCCGGGACCGATCAGGACCGCGACGACGGCGAGGGGGACGGCGAAACCGGTGATCGTCCGACGCACGGCTCGTGCTCCGCCGTTGCGATACGCGAGGTACAACACCGGGAGCAACGTGACCGCGCCGGTCTGCTTGGCCAGTGTTGCCACCGCAACCGCCACGCCGGAGGATCGCGATCGACCCCGATGCGCAAGCAGCACGCCCGCGGTCATGGCCGGCAGCATGAAGATCTCGAAGTTGGCAGCCTGGCCGTCCTGCGGCGCGAACGCGACCGTGGAGGCCACGAACAGGAGCGCGGCGATCCAGGCCGCACGTTCGCCAGATCGACGACGGGCCTCGGCGGCGATCAAGAGTGCCGTGAGTACGACCGCGAGCATGGCGGCGACCCGCACCGACCAGAGCGCGGTGCTCCCCACCAGGCTGAAGGTCGCCGCGTAGAGATAGGGAACCAACGGAGGTTTCCGGTCTGCGGCGTCCTCGTAGAGCGATCCGCCGTCGCGGATGACCTGGGCCTGAGTCGCGAGGAAGGTCTCATCCGAGTTGAAGACCTCGACAAAGAAGGCCGGGAGCCGGAGGCCGACAGTCGCGACGAGGACCACGACCACGAGGAGCCAACGGCGCGGTCGCGGCCGAGGTGGGGACTCGACAGGTTGGTACAGAGGAGCGGTGGTCACCGGAACACCTCACGAACGGCGGGTCTGCATTCTGGCCCAGGGGACGGGCCGACGCGGGATCAGTCAGCCGGGGTGGCATGATCGACCGATCATGTTGGCAGCCATGCGGATCGTCACGCGCGCCGTGGCCCTGGGCTTGCTCGCCACGGTGGGTGGGACGATCGTGCCGTCGAACCCGGCGGCCGCGAGCGACCAGGGCGTCGCGGCGCGAGCACCGGTGCCGTACACCGAGGGCAGCGTGCTCGTCATCTCGCTCCCGACGGTCTCCTGGCAGGACGTGCGGGACCATGACCTCCCCAACCTCGACCGGCTGTTCCGCGCGAGCGTGCTGGCCGATTTGTCGACGCGCACGGTGCGCACCCGCACCACCGCAGGGCCCGCCTACGTTGCCCTCGGGGCAGGAACCCGGTCGGTCGCGGCGGAGCCCGAGGCGGGGCTGAACCTCGAGTCGGGCGAGCGCTACGCCGAGCAGAGGGCACAGGACGTCTTCGCGCTCCGGACCGGGCTGCCCCTCCGGCGCGGTCTTGGCGCCTTGGGCTGGGCCCAGATGCTCGCCCGCAACGAGCGGCTGACCTACGACGCGACCATCGGTGCCCTCGGCGCGACCTTGCGGGACGCCGACGTCGGTCGGAGCGTGATCGCGAACGCCGACGAATCCTCTCCGACCGGCGACGTCCGGCACCGAGAAGCTGCCTTGATGCTGACCGACACGACCGGTCGGGTCCGGGGCACGGCGGCCGACCTCCTGCAGTCGGATCCCACCGCGCCCTACGGCCGACGCCTCGACCCGCGCGCCGTACTGCGGGCCTTTCCTTCTGATTTTTCCACCCGCCGCCAGGTCGTACTGGTCGAGGCTTCGGACCTCGCGCGTGCCGACACCATCCGGACCGACGCACTACCGGAACAGCGGGCAAGCATCCACGATGCTGCGCTGGCTCGTACCGATCGACTCGTCGGACAGCTGTTGGAACAAGTAGACCTCGATCGTGACGCGGTCGTCGCGATCGGCCCGTACCATTCCGCGCGGGCGCGTACCCTGACCGTCGCCGCGGTGCGCGCCCCGGGGGTCGAGCCCGGACTGCTGAAATCCGGCACGACCCGTCGGGCCGGATTCCTCCAGATCGTGGACATCGCGCCGACGGTCCTCGGGTTGGTCGGGCTCGAACGCCCGGATTCGATGGAGGGCCGCACGGCCACCTTCCACACCGACGGCGCCAAGTACGGCGATCGAATCAACCAGCTCGTGCGTGCGGATCGCGGCGCACAGTTTCGCGACGCGACGATCGGCAAGACGACCGCGGTGCTCGTCGTCACCACGATTGCGCTCGCCGCGCTGGCATGCAGTTGGCAACTTCGGGGTCGGCGGCGACGCGAGGGCCGGGTACTCGATGTGGTCGCGCTGCTGGCACTCGCGTACGTCCCGGCCACCTTCCTCGTCGGCGGATTCCCGATGTTCCGGTGGGGCATCGGCACCTACTTCCTCGGCGTCGTCGCGGTGACGGCCGGCCTCGTCGGCGGCACGCTCGCGCTCGGCCGTCGCCACCGCGCCGACCCGCTGCTGCTCCTGCTCGGATTGATCACCGCACTGCATCTGGTCGACCTCACAACCGGCGCCAACCTCCAGCTGAACACGGTCTTCGGCTACACCGCCACCGTCGGGATCCGGATCGCCGGGATCGGGAACCCGGGTTCGGCCGAACTCGAGCGCGGCCGCGCTGCTCCTCGCAGTGCTCCTCACCTGGCGGGCCCCGGTGTACGGCGCACGAATCGGCACCGTGGTGCTCGTGGTGTCCCTGGTTGTCATCGGTGCACCCTTCTGGGGCCAGGACTTCGGTGGGGCCCTCGCGCTCGCACCGACGACGGCACTCTGGTGGATGCTGCAACGAGGCCGTCGCATCTCGGGCCGCACGGTCGCGCTCGGTGCCGCGGTCATCGTCGGGATCGGACTCGTCGTGGGGTTCGTGGATCTCGCCCGCCCGGCGGACGAGCGCACCCACGTCGGACGATTCTTCGAACGGGTCGGCCAAGACGGCCTCGGCGGATTCCTCGGCGTGATCGGCCGAAAAGCCTCGCTGATGATCGGAACCTTCTCGAACACCGCCTGGGTGCTATTGGTGCTGAGCGTCCTCGCCACACTCTGGGTCGCCGGCCGCCGGACCGACGTCGGCGCACGAATGATCGCTGCGATCCCGCCGCTACGGTCCGGCTTGATCAGTTTCGCCGTGCTCGTGGTCCTGGCCACCGCGCTGAACGACTCCGGGGTCCAAGTCGCCGGGATGATGCTCGCGACCCTGCTGCCGACCCTCGTCTTCCTGACGACTCGGACGCTGACGCCGACACGGCCGGATCCGCCGACCACCGACGTCGAGGTCGGTGCGGGCGCGGTCGTCAACGGGGACGGCGCGGCCGACCCGTCGTGACCAACCCATCGTGACCAACCGTCAGATATCGGCCCGATCGGTGAGCCACGCGAGCATCTGCGCATAGATCGCGAGGATGCGGTCGCCGTAGGTGTCGGCCGTCGCCCAGGTGTGCGTGAGGCCGTTCCAGGTGGGCACCTCTCCCTTGAGATGGTGCCGATCGAGGTTCGCCACCACGGGTGGCGGGTTGAACGAGGCGTTCGTTGCGGTCGAATCGGCATAGATCCGGAGTTGCTGGAGTTGCGCGCGCACCCCGGTACGGGCGTCCGGGAAGCTCCGCCCGTGGGCGCAGCTGTCACACGCATCCATACCCGCGAAGTTGTTGTCGGTCGGGGTCAACTGGCCGCCGTCGGGGAAGTAGAAGCTGCCAGTCTCGAGGATGGACTGGGCGAACGCGATGTCGCCGCGCACGAGGGCCGCCTCACCCTCCTCGACGTAGGCGCGGGCCAGGTCGCCGATCGACACGGTGATGCGCGCGGCGGCGGGTTCCCTCGAACCACGCGGCGATCTCGTTCGGACCGAGCACCGAGTTCCCCATGATGGGCGTCTGCGTTCCGAGTGCGATCGACTGCCACCGGGCGAGCCAGAAACGCGCATTCGAAATCCCCGCCTGGAGATCGCGAATCGTCTGTTCGGTTTTGGGAATGTCCACCCGGAGCCGCGCCACCGTGTCATGCCACTGCTGCTGGGTACTGACGGCTTCCCGCTCGGCGCGGACCGCGGTTCGGCGATTGAGCGACGCCTGCCGAACCTGTCGGGTCTCGTGTTGCTCGACGTGCGTCACAATTGTTCGCCGATAGTTGTCGACCGCGAGTTGGCGGACGTCAGCGAGCGCCGCGATCGGTGACGAGTTCCCCGCCTGCCGGTACGAGGCCGCGGCGATCTCACCCGCCCGCCGACGTGCGTCGCGGTACTCGGCACGCGCAGTTTCGGCCACGCGTCGGAGGAGGTCCGCCTGCTGAATCGCCACCGTCTCGGCCAACCGCGCCTCGACGAGCCGGCGGGCCATGAGATCCCGTTGCACCACGGCCGCCGATTGGGCCGCTTGGCGGTCGGCCGCCAGCGCCGTCAGTGCGCCGATCCGAGCCGTCGGATCGGCACTTCCACCGACCGGAGCTGCGGGCCGGGACGTCGGGACGCGTGCCGCGGCTGGAACGACGGGCAGCATCGCGGTCGCCAGGACCGCGACCGCGACGAAATGAAGTGTGCGGCGCACGCTCAGGGTGATCGACATGGCAGCCCGCGATCTTCACACAGGGTCCAAAGAAGGGCCAGACACCGAAGGCGGGAAGATTCGTTCAAGAAAACTGCTCGTTTCCGTCGATACACCTCATACCTCCGCAATCTGTCGTGTCCGTCACCGCGTCAATCCTGAGGTCTGAGTGTTCATTTTCTTCTTGCAACTCCGCGAGACGTTGCACGGGGGCCGCCTCTACGTCTTCACGGTCCTCGTCGCGCTCACCTGGGTGCTCTGGCTCGTCAAACTTCACCTCTCGCGGCGCTACCAGCCCTGGGTGGCGGAGTACCGAGCCTCGACATCGGTCATCGTTCCCGTCGTCGACGAACCCGTCGGGTTGTTCCACGAGGTCCTCGACCACATCACCGAGCAGGGTCCCAACCAGGTCGTGGTGGTGATCAACGGTCCCCGCAACGAGAAACTCGAGCAGGTCTGCGACACCTACCCCTCGGTCGAATGGATCTGGACCCTGACCCCGGGCAAGCGCAACGCGATCCGTGAAGGACTCGAGGTCTGTACCGGCGAGGTCATCGTGCTCGTCGACAGCGACACGATCTGGACCCCGGACACCCTGCGCGAACTGACCAAGCCCTTCGCCGATCCGACGGTCGGCGGCGTGACGACGAACCAGCGCATCATCGATGCCGGCCGCAACGTCCTCACCAGATGGGCCGACTGGTTGGAGAACATCCGGGTGCAATACTCGATGCCGGCAATGAGCGTGCTGGGCCAGGTCGGCTGTCTGCCTGGTCGCACGATCGCATTCCGTCGGTCCGGGCTCGAAGACGCGATGCCTGCGTTCCTCGGTGAGCGGTTCCTCGGCGTGTTCCTCGAGGTCAGCGACGACCGCACCCTGACCAACCTCTGTCTGAAGCAGGGCTACCGAACGGTGTACCAGTCCACCAGCCTCGTGTACACCGACGCGCCCGTCGGCATCCGAAAGATGGCGAAGCAACAACTTCGTTGGGCGCGGGGCAGCCAGTACAACACGCTGCGGATGTTGCCGTGGATGATGCGCAACACCCCGACGCTTGCGCTCTTCTACCTCACCGACATCCTGATGCCGTTCCTCCTCCTCGCCTGCGTGACCGGCTTCCTCGTCCGGATGGGGCTCGGCGAGAACGTCAACCTCTATGAGGGCATCACGTTCGGCTACGGCCCGGCGATCGGGTGGGCCGTGATCCTGATCCTCACCCTGATGGCGACCTGGCTGTCCGCGTACATCCGGCAGGCGCGCCACTTCGAAGAACACCCCAAGGACCTCTGGCTGCTCCCCGCGTTCACGTTGCTCAACACGTTCATGTTGATGCCCATTCGAATCTGGGGCTTCGTCCGGATGGCTCGCAACGACGGCTGGGGGACCCGGGACAACGCCTTCTCGGGCGACGAAGTCAGCACCAAACGCGTCAACCCCTGGGGCGCGATCCCCTACGTCCTCGCCAGCGTCATGGTCCTCGCAGGAGTTGCTTACCATGGGTAGTTCGCACCGCGGTCCGATCCAGATCATGAGCGCGCTGCTCGCGGCGATCGGCCTGTTCGTCTATACGAGCCCGGCCCCGCCCGACGAGATCTCACTCGTCGCGGCCTCCGATCGGTCGCCTTCGGTCGGCGCGGCGCGGCCTGACCACCAACGGGCGCAAGCCGCGCGGCACAACGCGCGGCCCAAGACCGCCGCGGACGCATTGGACGGCGGGCCGACCACGCCGTCGACCACCACACCGCCGGCGCCACCGGAGCCGGCAGCGAAGCCCGGCCCGAAGCCGATCGCCGCGGCGGCCGGGTCCGCGCGGGCCGGCGCACCGAAGCTCACCGAAGCCCCGAAGCCGCCGAGGTGCTCCGACTTCACCTGGCAACAGGACGCGCAAGCCGCGTATGTGCTCGACCTCAGCGATCCCTTCGGGCTCGACGGGCCGCCCGGCCCGGCCGATGACGACGGCATCGCGTGCTCGTTGCTGCCGGTCGACCCTCGGCGTCCCCCGTCCACCCCGGCCAACGCCCGCCCGCCGGCACCCCCGAAGCCCGAAGGCATGCCCGAGACGCCGACGGTCCAGGCGCTGCTCTCCCCCACCGACAACTACTACGGGGTCTCCACACCGGAAGCGCCCTATGACTGGAAGGACTTCCAGATCTTCTCGTCCTCGGCCAAGAAGCTGCCGAGCATGGTGGAGTTCTTCCTCGGATGGGACCGGGAGTACCCGGCAACCGAGATCACCGAGACCTGGCGCCGCGGCGCGTTGCCGGTGGTCTCCTGGGAACCGAGACCGACGGTCCAGCCCATGGGCCCGGACAGTGACAACACCACCGAGCCGGGTTACAAGCTCTCCACGATCATCGACGGCAGCCACGACGAGTACATCGACCGCGTCGCCGGCGAAGTGCGCGACCTCGGGCTTCCCGTGGCCATTCGTTTCGCCCACGAGATGAACGGGAACTGGTTCCCGTGGTCCGAGGAACGCAACGGCAACAGCAAGGGCGAGTTCGTCGCGGCGTGGCGGCATGTGCACGACCGGTTCGTCGCCGCCGACGCCACCAACGCGATCTGGATCTGGAGCCCGAACGTCGTGACCGCGCGACCCTCGGTTCGACTCGCACCGCTCTACCCCGGTGACGACTACGTCGACTGGATGGGAATGGTCGGGTACTACCGCCGCGTCTACTTCGACGAGAAGGGCAGAGAAAAGGAACCGAGCTTCACCAACACCTACCAGACCACGCTCGATGAACTACGCGCGACCGCGCTGAAACCCATCGTCATTACGGAGTTGGGTGCGACCGAGGTCGGCGGCAACAAGCCCGCGTGGATCCAGAGCCTGTTCCAAGGCCTCGCCGCCAACCCCGACATCATCGGATTCGTGTGGTTCAACCACAGCGTCAACGGCGCCGACTGGCGCATCGAATCGTCTTCGGCCGCGGCGGCGACCTTCGCGGCGGGAGTTGCCGACGAGCGCTACCGCGCCGGAAAGTTCCGACCGCCGCCACCCGCTGGCTGACCACCGACATCCGGCAACCGCCGCCCTACTGTCCAGGGATGCGCGAGCGCTTCCCTGGCATCCATGACGACTGGGCGCGATTCGACGGCCCGGCCGGCACGCAGATGGTTGACACCGCCATCGACGCGATCACCGCCAATCTCCGGTCCGGCGATCAGGCCAACACCCACGGGGAGTTCGCCGCATCCGAGGCCACCACGGCGCTCGTCGAGCACACCCGCGCCCGGGTCGCGACCCTGCTCGGCGGCGATCCCGACGGGATCGTCTTCGGCGCCAACATGACGACGCTGAACTTTGCGCTCACCCGTGCCTTGGCCCGAGCGTGGTCCGCGGGCGACGAGATCGTCGGCACCCGCCTCGATCACGACGCCAACGTGACGCCCTGGAAGATCGCGGCTGCCGACGCAGGCGCGATCCTCCGCCTGGCCGAGTTCGACCCGGCCACCGGCCGCTTGGATCCCGAGGCGGTGACCAGTCTGCTCGGACCGCGCACCCGTTGGGTCGCCGTGACGGGCACGTCGAACGCGCTCGGCACGATGCCCGAACTTGCGCCGATCGTTGACGCGGCCCACGCACATGGCGCCCGGGTGCTCGTCGATGCCGTCCATCTGGTTCCGCACGCGCCGGTCGACGTCGGTCGGATCGGCTGCGACATCCTGCTCACCTCGCCGTACAAGTGGTACGGACCACACGCCGGCGTGATGTGGGTCCACCCGGAACTCCGCGAGACCATCCCGATCGCGAAGGTCCGGCCCGCCCCGGACACGGCCCCGGCCCGCTTCGAGACGGGCACTCCCGCGTTCGAGGCCCTTGCCGGCATCGGTGCCGCGGCCGAGTTCCTCCTCGAGGTCGGCGTCGCCACCGTGGCTGCGAGGGAACGGGCCCGGTTCGAGCCGCTCCTGACCGGACTCCTCGGACTCGCTCACGTGCAGGTACTCGGGCCCCGGGACCTCGACGCGCGTACCCCAACCGCCAGTTTCGTGGTCGACGGGTGTTCGCCGGACGCGGTCGCCCGACATTTGGCCACGCACCACATCGCAGCCTGGAGCGGCAACTACTACGCCGTCGAGACGATGGCCGCGCTCGGCCGACCGGACGGCGCCGTCCGGGTCGGCGTGTCCGCGTATACCGATGCGGACGACGTCGCCCGATTGCTCGCAGCGATCTCGACCCTCGCCGTCTGAGCCGCGCCCCGGGGTCTCCTCGCGCCCGGCGCGTCGACTAAACACGACTTCCGTGCCCGGCTTCGTGTGGATCATCCTGATCGTCCTCGTCGTCGCCACCGCGATCGCCGAAATCGGCTGGTACCGGGCGTCGCGGGCGCGGACGAGACGGCGCAGGCTCTCGCCGACGAGCAGTCCGCCCACGCCGAGACGCGCAAGGCCAACGACCACCTCGAAAACCGGATGCGCTCGCTCCGCAACGAGTTGGCCGAGGCCCACCAGACCTCCGCGGAGCTGACCGCCCGACTGGGCCGCACCAATCCCGCCGACGTGGGACGGGCCCTCGGGCTCTGGGCGCTCGAGCGGCACCGGCAGGCCCGACTGGCAGGCACGCCCCTGCTCGGACTGGTCGTCGGCCCCGGCGCAGACCTGGTCACCGGCCTCGCGGAGGCGGTACGGCTCGACTTCGAGGTCCTCCGCGAAGAGGTGGGGACCCACGCGGAGCTGAGTGCCCTCGACCTCGGCGACACCGTCGACCCGCACGAGGCACTGACCATCCTGCGCATCATCCAGGAACTCACCGCCACGCTGGCGAAACGGGCTGACGAGATCGACGTGCAGATCAGTCGGGACGACCGTGATGCGTTGGTCCGCATCGCCGCGCACGGGTGGACTGACGCACCGCCGAACGCGGCCGCGTTCGAACACGGGCTCGCGGCACTGGAGGGCACCCTCGACCTACGCTCCGACGAGGACGCCGAGGACACGCTGCTCGCCATCGTTCGGCTCGCCCGCGGCACCGACCTCTAGCCGGGAGGCGCGGCCATGGCGGCCAATGCGGATCGCAAGACAATCGAGCGCCTGATCGCACCCTGCCGCGTCGACGAGCCCGAGCACTTCCAGCTGTCCGACCACTCACCGGCCGCCACCGACGGCATCGCCGAGAAGCAGGAAGCCCGCGGACTCCTCGCGTCCAGCATCGACCGGCTCCGGGATCTCCAGGCCCGGCTGGCGGCTCAGGAGACCTACGGCGTGTTGGTCATCCTCCAAGCGATCGACGCGGGTGGCAAGGACAGCGCGATCCGCCACGTGATGTCAGGGCTGAACCCCCAGGGTGTCCGGGTGGTCTCGTTCAAAGAACCGTCCGCCGAGGACCTCGCTCACCATTTCCTCTGGCGGTCGAGTCGCGATCTCCCCCGCCGGGGTGAGATCGGGATCTTCAACCGGTCGCACTACGAGGAAGTGCTCGTGGTGCGGGTACGTCCACACCTGCTCGAAGCCGAGAACCTCCCACCCGAGGCGCGCGGAGACGACATCTGGCAACGGCGGTTCCGGGAGATCAACGACTGGGAACGGATGCTCACCGACAACGGCTACTCGATCGTGAAGATCTTCCTGCACCTCTCACGCGACGAACAGCGCCGCCGACTCCTGGCCCGGATCGACCACCCCGAGAAGCACTGGAAGTTCTCGATGGCCGACATCGGCGAACGCGCCCGGTGGGACGAATACCAGACCGCGTTCGAGGACATGATCCGGCACACCAGTACCGGCGCCGCACCGTGGTACGTCGTGCCCGCAGACCACAAGTGGTACTCGCGGGTGGTCATCGCCGAGGCGCTCAACGCAGCGCTCATGGACATCGATCCGCAATTCCCGTCACTCTCGGAAGCCGAGGTCGCGGAGCTCAACGCCGCGCGTGATGCCCTGCTCCGGGACTGATCAGGCGACGAGCGAGTCGACGGTTCCCGGCACCAAGGACGCCTTCGGGCACCGGACTTCGAGCCGGGCGAGCGTCGCGGCCGTCGATTCCCGCTCGGCCATCACCGATTCGACATTGTCCACGGCGCCCCGGGACGACAGGTTGCGAACGAGCTGGGTCAGGGTCACGAAGCGGAACATGCACCCTCCTTCATTCGGGTCCATCGACCATGACCGACGCGCGTTGCGGACCCGTGGCATCGGTTCGACCGCAGGGTCAACGTCCGGTGAACACAACGTTGCACCCGGGCCGCGATCGACCGGCGAAACCGCCGATCAGACGTGGCAGTGTTTGGTCTTGCGCCCGCTGCCGCAGGGGCACGCTTCGTTGCGACCGGCGGCGCGGAGCCGGTCCATGACCTCGCCGGCATGGCCACCGCGCCGGAGTGCTTCGGCCATCTGCTGCATCAACCCGTCGATATGCGTGAAGAAATGCAGATACCCCGCGCAGAGGTGGTTGAGGCCCGCCTCGCCCTCCGCAGTCATCGCAACCCGGTTCTTGGGGCACTCGCCGCGGCAGGCGAAGAGGACCGGGCACTGACGACATTGCCCCGGCAACGTGTCGCGCTTCGCCAGCCCGAAGGCGCGTTGTTGTGCTGACCCCATCAGCTCGACCATGTGCGTCGTCATGATGTTGCCGATGAGATGCTCGGGCTCGACGAAGTGGTCGCAGGAGTAGAGATCGCCGTTGTGTTCGAGCGCGACCGCGTTCCCGCAGGTCTCGCTGAACACGCACAGAGCCGGCGGCGCGCCGTACCAGGACGCCAAGGCCGCGTCGAACGTCTGCACGTACACGTCGCCGACGTCGTGAACGACCCATTCGTCGAACACTGCGGTCAGAAAGTTGCCCCAGGCGGTCGGGTCGACGGAGCGGTCGGTGAGTTCCGACGATCCGTCGACGACGCGCTCGACGATCGGGATCAGCTGCACGAACTTCGCCCCGAGATCGTCACGGAAGTGGCGGTACACGTCGAGCGGGCGATGCTGGTTTGCGGCGTGCACGGTGCAGAGGATGTTCCAGTCGACCCCGTGACCGACGAGGAGATCGAGTCCCGCGCGCACTCGTGCGTAGGTGGGGCGGCCCTGCTTGTCCACCCGGTACGCGTCGTGGACGTCGGCCGGACCGTCGAGGCTGATGCCGACGAGGAATTGCTTCTCGGCGAGGAATGCACACCACTCCTCGGTGAGCAGGGTGCCGTTCGTCTGCATCGTGTGGTGGAGCGTCTTGCCGGCCGCGACCTCCTCGGCGTAGGCCACCGCCCGTCGGAAGAAGTCGACGCCCATCAGCGTCGGCTCGCCGCCCTGCCACGCGATCGTCACCTCCGGTGCGAGCTGCGACTCGATGACCTGACGGATGTAGGCCGCGAGGACGTCGTCGGGCATGCGGAACCGGTCGCCCGGGTACAGGGCCTCCTTCTCCAGAAAGAAGCAGTACGAACAATCCAGATTGCAGATCGGTCCGGACGGCTTGGCCAGCACGTGGAACGAAGGCGGAGCAGTCAGCGGCCGGTCCGCGGGTGCTGCCGGTGCGCTTCCGGGCTTGGAGGTCAGCGTCACCGGACTCTGGGTCATCGAGCCGACTCTACGGCGACACCCCAGGCGGGCGCCCGCGCTGGTCAGGCGGCTTGCGAGCGTCACCCGTCGGGGGTTCACCCTCGAAGACGAAGATCATCGTCTGGATGCCGTACGCGACGAGGCCGGCGTCCGGGTCCCACAGTTCGATCTCGACGGACGCGTAGCCGTCGTACGCGGCGCGCGCACGGCCGCGGGCGAGGATCCACTCGACCGTGCAGTCCCCGTGAGATGCACGGTGAGGTCCGCACTCGGCCCGTACCAGGGGTGCTCGCCGGTGTTGCCCATCCGTTCCGCGACCGCGCCGGGCATCGTGTCGCACAACGCCACCAACGCGAGCGGATCGATCGACCCGTCGGCGAGACGGGGCGGCTCGTCGAATCGCTGGTACTGCGCCCGCAGGCTCGACGTGGGCACGTACGCCTCCCACGGCGGATGACCGATCACCGACCGGCCCTCGACGTGGTGCACCCAGATCGGGAACGGCGTGCGATCGACGTCGAAGTCCTCCGGCAACGGATCGCGAAACGACGGCAGCGACGCCTGCATCGCCCGCGCGGTCGCGGCCAGCGAGATCCCACCCTGCGGGACGGTCGGCGCGGCCCAACTCGCAGGCAGCTCCGCGGCGAACCCGGCGCGGTTCGGATCAGGTCGCGTGACGGCGGTGGCGCGTTGAAACGCGGTGGGCGGGTTGGCGGGCACGCGCGCCAACCCGCCCGATCGGCCGGGGCGGCGCCAGCGAATAGCCCGCCCACCTCGTCGACGAGGTTGTGAATCGCGGGACAATGGGTGGGTGACCGATTCCCCGGCCTTCCTCCTCGACGCCATCCACGCCGACCTCGGCGCGGGCGTCGATCCCGCCCGACTCTGCGTCACCGGAACCGGTTCGCTCGATTCGATCTTCCCCATCACCGATCTCGCGGCTGCGTCCGTCGGCGCCGCCGCGCTCGCCGCGGCCACCTTCGTCGACCCCGACACACCGCCCGCGGTCACCGTGGACCGGGACCTCGCGTCCCACTGGTTCGGTTGGAGCCTGCGCCCGCACGGCTGGTCCCTTCCGTCACCGTGGGACCTGATCGCGGGCGACTACCCCACCGCGGACGGCTGGATCCGCCTCCACACCAACGCGCCGCACCACCGCGACGCGGCCCTGCGCCGCGCTCGGCCTCGGCGACACCACCGACCGCGACCGCCCCGACCGCGACACCGTGGCCGACGCGGTCGCCGGGCACGGCGCGACGGAGTTGGAGGCCGCGGTCATCGCCGCCGGAGGTTGCGCGGCCGAGATGCGCACGATCGACGCGTGGCGTGCGCACCCCCAGGGCGCGGCAGTCACCGCCGAACCGCTCATGCACCTCGAAGCCGGTGGTCCCGCGGGTCCGCTCGGGCCGGTCCCGCCGCGACCGTCCACTGGCGGGGATCCGTGTCCTCGACCTCACCCGGGTGCTGGCGGGGCCGGTCGCCACCCGGTTCCTTGCGCTCCTCGGCGCCGAGGTTCTCCGGATCGACCCACCGGACTGGGACGAGCCTGCGGTGATCCCCGAGGTCACCCCGGGCAAGCGCTGCGCCCACCTCGACCTCCGCACCGCCGAGGGACACACCGCGCTCACCGAACTCCTGCGCGACACGGACGTGTTCGTCCACGGCTACCGACCCGGCGCGCTCGCGGGTCTCGACTTCGACCCCGCCACCCTCGACGGGCTGCGACCGGGCCTGATCGATGTCGCGCTCGACGCCTACGGATCGACCGGACCGTGGGCGCACCGCCGTGGCTTCGACAGCCTCGTGCAGATGTCGACGGGGATCGCCGCCGCCGGGATGGACCATGCCCGTGCCGACCAACCGGTCCCGTTGCCCGTCCAGGCCCTCGACCATGCGACCGGCTACCTCATGGCCGCAGCCGCACTCACCGGACTGCACCGTCGGCGCACGGACGCCACCGGTTCCCGCGCCCGCCTCTCGCTGGCCCGTACCGCAGCGCTGCTCGTCGACCGCACCGGGCCGGCGCTCCCCCGGGAACCGCTCGCCGAACCCGGCGTCGACCCCACCGTGGAGACCACCGACGTGGGGCCCCGCCCACCGCGTCCGCCCGCCGATCGCGATCGACGGCGTCACACTCGCGTTCGACCGCCCGGCCGCGGCCCTCGGTTCGTCACCTCCCACCTGGACAGGCTGACGACGTGGCGCGCGCCACAGTCGACCGATCAGGGCGACGGGTCACGGACCAGCCGTGGTAGCCACCGGCGATGCCCGACCCTGCGAAGCCGCTGCCGAACCGCGCCGACCGAGTACGAGGCGCTCACCGGAACCCGCGCCGAGCGGTGGAACCGCTTCGGCAAATGGGAGCGGCGGTACTTCCCGCAGGTCGTCGGCCTGGAACTCGAGGAGGTGCGCATCGACTACGCACGAATGCGACTGGCGTTTCGCGACGAACTCGAACAGCCGGCCGGCGTCGTTCACGGCGGCGCGATCGCAACCCTGATCGATACCGTCGTCGTTCCGGCGATCGGCAGTGGCTACGACGACTTCATGCAGATGCTCACCCTCGACCTCCAGGTCCGTTTCCTCGGCGCGGCGGTCAAGACCGACCTCGTCGGCGAGGGCTGGATCACGCGAGCGCGGTCGCTCGATCCTGTTCTGCCAGGCCGAGGTGCGCGCCGCGACGACGTGGTGACGTGATCGCCGAAGGCTGGATGACCTACAAGGTGTCGCCACCGCGCGACGGCGTGGCGCCGCCGACGCCCAAGCACTGACCGAGGCGCAGGCTCCCGTCGATCGTTACCATCCGCCGGATCGCAACCCGGAGGATCCCATGACCGATCAACCGTTCCACGCGCCGAGGTCGAAGCCGCGTTCGCCGAGTTCGTCGCGGTCGGTGACTCGGGCGACTGGTCCAAGTGGGCCGACCTGCACACCGAGAACTGCGTCTGGGTCGAGCACCACTACGGCACCATCGTCGGCCGTGACGCGATCCGAGCGAAGATCACCGAGCTCATGGCACCGGTTCCGATGATGCAGTTCCCCGTCGAGTGGCACGTCATCGACGGCAACCGGGTGGTGTTCCTCCCGTGGCAGGTGTTCCCCGACCCGACGGGCGGCGGCACCGACTACCGCTTCGCGTGCGTGACGATTCTCGAGTACGCCGGCGACGGCCAGTGGTCACGCCAGGAAGACATCTACAACCCCACCGAAGGCGAGCAGGTAGTCATGGCCTGGCTCGCCGCCGGCGGCCAGCTCGCGGCGGACCCCTCCTCACTCGGCATCGACCCGACTTCGAACCCGGAGCGCTCATGACCACGAACCATCCCTTCCGCTTCGGCGTCCACACGTCCGACGCCGCGCCCGGAACCGCGTGGGCCGACGCGGCCCGTCGTATCGAAGGCCTGGGCTTCTCGACCCTGCTCCTGCGCGACCACTTCGACCACCAGATCGCGCCGATCGCCGCGATGGCGGCGGCGGCCACGGCGACCAAGACACTGCGCGTCGGCTGTCTGGTGCACGCCAACGACTACCGGCACCCGGTCGTGCTCGCGAAGGAACTCGCGACCATCGACCACCTCTCGGGCGGCCGGGTCGAGATCGGGCTCGGCGCGGGATGGATGGCGCCGGACTACGAGCAGGCCGGCATGGCCTTCGACTCGCCCGGCGTGCGGGTCTCGCGGCTCGAGGAGTCGGTCGCAGTCATCAAGATGCTCCTCGCCGGCGGACCGGTGGAGTTCCACGGTGAGCACTACCGGATCACCGGTCACGAGCTGTACCCGTCTCCGGTCCAGAGTCCGCCGCCCCTGATGGTTGCGGGTGGTGGGCCGACGGATGTTGCGCCTCGCCGCCCGCGAAGCCGACATCGTCGGACTGCTCCCCGTGAAGAAGTCCAACGCCCAGTGGGAGGACCAGAACCTTCCGGACGCGACCGCCGAGGCCATGGACCGAAAGATCGAAACCGTCGGCGGGGCCGCCGGTGACCGGTCACCGGAACTCTCAATCGTGGTGCCGTTCGTCATCGTCACCGACGATCGGGCCGGCACGGCGGAGACGATCGCGGCCTCGCTGCCCCCGGACCCGGACGCCGACCTCAACGCCGAGGGGATCCTGGCGAGCCCGTTCGTGCTGATCGGCAGTACGGACGAGATCTGCACCACGATCCGCGATCGCCGCGAGCGCTGGGGACTTTCGTACTACGTCTTCAACGACGACACGATCGATGCCGTCGCACCGATCGTGGCGCAGCTCACCGGCACGTAGCGAGCAGGCATCAGGCCACACCTGGCGACGGATCGTCGGGCGGTAGCAGAGCGACGATCGCCTCGGAGTAGCCGAAGTCGTCGATCAACACGGCTCGTCGCTCGGCGGCGTCGAGTGGACCCCGGGATCGGAGTCCCGTGGCGTCCAGCACCACGCGGTGCCCCGCAGCAACGCTCAGCACCTGGTCCGCGGCGTTGCGGGTCGCGTAGACCGAAGCGTTGAAGGGACTCATGCCGCCGCGACCACTCGTAGCGATCCGCATAGTGCGAACCGTCGACGTCGTCGGCGAGCAGGAGACACCCCATTTCGCCGGCATGGACTCCGCCGGTCCAGTACACCCGCCACAGGTCGGCCACCGGCTCCACGCGCACCGGACGGAGCGGATGCTCCAACCTGGTGGCGTCACCTCGGACGAGTGGCACCGGCCGGTCGGTCAGCATCGAGGAGTCCACCCAGAACTCGTCATCGTCTATCCGCACGAGCACGGTTCCGTGACTGTGCACTGGGCCCGTGAACTCGTCCGCCATCGCCGCCGAACCGAGGCGAGCGTCGAAGCCGATCGTGGAGAGGAGTGCACCCAGTGCGCGCGAACTGGGCCAGCAGGTGCCGCCGCAGCCATGTTCCAACCAGAGCGCGAAGAAGTCCTCGACTTCGACGTTGCGAAACGGCACCTCGCCCGTCGCCAGGTCGATGCGCTTCACCAGGTTGTCGAAGGGCACCGCCCGACACCACGCCAGATAGAGACTGTCCAAACCCGTACGGTCGACCGTCACCTGCGCCACGTCGAGGCGCTCGAGCACCGCCGCCACGGTCGCGTCGGAGATCGAGTCCATCGGCCAATCTTGACGCGACCGCACCGGGCGGCCAAGCCCTGTCACCGGCGTCCCGAACGGGAGTCGCGGGGGCTTGGTTAGGGTGAGCCCCCGAACCAAGGGGGCCCCATGGCACACGATCTGGTCATCACCGACGGCACACTCGTGGACGGCACCGGCACGCCGGCCCGACCGGCCGATATCGCGATCGACGGCGACCGGATCGTCGCCATCACCGAGCCCGGGCAGGCCGGCACGGCCAAGCGCACCATCGATGCCGGCGGTCGCCACGTCACACCCGGCTTCGTGGACCTGCACTCCCACCTGGACGCCCAGATCGGCTGGGACCCCCTGATGTCGTCGTCGTGCTGGCACGGCGTGACCTCGGTGGTCATGGGGAACTGCGGCATGACCTTCGCGCCGGTCCGGCCCGGCGACGCGTCCACCCTCGCCAACGCGATGGAATCCGTGGAGGACATCCCGGCGTCGTGCATTCTCGACGGGCTCCCCTGGAGCTGGGAATCGTATGGTGAGTACCTCGATGTCATCGACGCGATGCCCAAGGGAATCAACGCGGGCGGCTACGTGGGCGATGTCGCACTGCGGATGTACGCGATCGGCGATGCGGCCTGCGACGAGGGCTATTCCGCCACCGATGACCAACTCGCGACAATGGCCCGAGCCGTCGACGAGGCGATGAGTGCAGGCGCGCTCGGCTACTCGATCTCTCGCGCCTTGACGCACCGCGTCCCGGACGGTCGGTGGGTCCCCGGGACCTGGGCCGACCCGAAGGAATTCTTCGCGATCGCGGCACCGCTCCGCACGCACGGCCGCGGCGTCCTCGAGTGTGCGCCGCGTTACAACGAGGTCGACGGTTCGACCTCGCGGGTCGACGAGGAACTCGGTTGGATCGCGGAACTCAGCCGGAGCCTCGGGCGTCCTTTCACGTTCAACCTCGCGCAGATGCGCTCCCTGGGCGATCACTACCGGCGGGTCCTCGAGCTGAGTGGCCAGGCCAATGCCAATGGCGCAAACCTTCGGCCGCAGACCACCCCGCGATCGATCGGCGTCCTCTTCGACCTTGCCGCCAACACGCCGATCGACCATCTGGCGTCGTACGCCGCGGTCAAGGCGACTCCCGTCGGAGCGACGGCTCGACGCCCTCCGGGACCCGACGCTGCGCGACCGACTCGTCGCCGAAGGGGCCGGATCCACCTCCGCGCAGTTCGATCGCATGTACCTGATGACCGCTGCCACGGGCGCCCGCTACCGCTACGACGCCGACGAGTCCGTCGGTGATCGGGCCCGAGCAGCCGGGGTGTCCCCGGTGGCCTTCTACCTCGACGCGCTCGTCGCGAGCGACGGCGCGGCCGTCCTCAACTGGCCGGTGCTCAACGAGGACTTCGATGCGATCAGTGAACTCCTGACCTCTCCCCACACGATCATGGGACTCGCCGACGCCGGCGCGCACGCGACCCAGATCATGGACGCCAGCCAACCGACCTTCTTCCTGTCCCACTGGGTTCGCGACCGCGGGTTGCTGACGATCGAAGAAGGGGTACGGCGGCTGACCTCGGACACCGCTGACTTCATCGGGTACGCCGACCGCGGCACGCTCCGCGAAGGCGCCTACGCGGACGTCAACGTCATCGACCTCGAGTCCATGTCGCTCCCCCTGCCCGAGATCGTCCACGACTTCCCCGGCGCAGCACCGCGATTCGTGCAGCGCGCGGTCGGAATCGACCACACGGTCGTCAACGGCCAGCCGTTCATGGAACGCGGCGAGCACACCGGCACGCTCACCGGTCGCCTGTTGCGGAGCACCGACGTACCCCACGCACTCTAGGGACCGACTGCACGGCCTGGACCCCACAAGTTGGCGCCGCGGTCAGCCCACCCTCGGAACCGAGTTGGTCAGGCGGCGGCGCGCTCCAGGATGTGGACCCCGCACGCCGAACCCAGCCCGATGACGTGGGCCAGCCCCACCTTCGCGTCGGCGATCTGGCGGTCGCCGGCCTCACCGCGCAGGTGGTGGCAGACCTCCCAGATGTTCGCGATACCGGTCGCCGCGATCGGGTGACCCTTGGACTCGAGCCCGCCCGACACGTTGACCGGCATCCGGCCATCACGCCATGACGCCCCCGAAAGGAAGAAGTCCACCGCGCCGCCGGGCTCGCAAAGTCCGAGGTTGTCGTAGTGCACCAACTCAGCGGTCGCGAAGCAATCGTGCAGCTCGACCAGGTCGAGGTCCTCGGGGCCGATCCCGGCCTGCTCGTAGGCCTGCGCAGCGGCTCGACGCGTGAGTGTGTTCACGTCCGGGAGCACCTGGCAGGCCTCCTCGTACGGGTCCGTCGTGAGCACCGATGCCGCGATCTTGACCGCGCGTCGCTGCTGCTCGGCGGACAAGGTCCGCAGCTTCGCCTCACTCACGACCACCGCGGCTGCGGCACCGTCACAGTTCGCCGAACACATGGGACGCGTGTTCGGGTAGGCGATCATCAAGTCACCCATGATCTGCTCGAGCGTCATCCGCTTGGTGTACGCGGCCAACGGGTTCAGCGTGGAGTGCGCGTGGTTCTTCTCGCTGATCTTCGCGAAAAGCTCGAAGGACTCGCCCTCGTAGGGATGCGCGGAGAGGTACTCCATACCGACCTGGGCGAAGACCCCGGGCATGGTCTGGGTGCCGATGCGTCCGTCCACCGGCGCCACCGCACCGTAGCGACCACTCGGCTCCCAGTTCTCGTTGTCGCTCTTCCGGCTCCCACCGGCGAGCAACCCGGCGCCGGCCAGCTTCTCCACGCCCACCGCGAGGCCGTAATCGACCTCGCCGGCTTTGACCGCCATCACCGCGGTGCGCAACGCGGTCGCGCCGGTCGCACAGGCGTTGGCGACGTTGTAGACCGGAATCCCGGTCTGTCCGATCTGCTTCTGGAGCGCCTGGCCCATACCGAGGCCGGCACCCATGAGGTTGCCGGCCGCAATGACGCCCATGTCGGCCATCGTCACGCCCGCGTCCGCGAGTGCGCCCATGGCGGCCTCCGCCGCGAGGTCCACGGTGTCGAGGTCCGGGTGCTTACCGAACTTGGTCATCGTGATGCCGAGAATCCAAACGTTGTCAGCCACGGAGGCCTCCCAGAACAGGCGGCGCGGCGGGGCCGCGCCGATCGATTGGTGCATGAGGAGCAGGGTTCAGCATGGTTCGAAGCCGAAGCCGATGGCCTCGGTACCGGCGGCGTCGGCGCCGATCGGGAACGTCACCAGGCGCACCTTCATCCCGAGATGCACATGCTCAGGGTCGGGCTCCACGTTCACGACGTTGGCCGCGACGCTGGTGCCGTCGCAGTCGATGATCCCGGCGACAAACGGTACCGGCACCCCGGGAGCGGCGAACGCGACGATCGTGAAGGAACGCAGCGTCCCTTCGGTCGCTACGTCTACTGCCTGGAACGACGTGCCGAAGCAGGACGCGCAGGCGTTGCGCCGGTCGAAGAATCTCGCACCGCAGGCGGTGCATTCGTGCGCGGTGAGGTGCGGCTCGTCGCCGAGCACCAGGTAGTCGACCAACGGAACGGTGGCGGTCATTGCTCCCCTTTCATGGTGATCGCCCACCGTACCGGCGCCACGCCGAGCCCGTCAGACCGACGGGGTGGCGCCGTCGGTGGAGCCGATCACGTGAGCTGGCGGATCAGGAACCAGATTGCGAACAGGATCAGAGTGGTCCCGAACCAGCGGCGCAGGCGTTCCGGGTGCACCCGGGCCGCGATACGTGCGCCGACTGCGGAACCCGGGATCAACCCAGCGGCCATGGCGCCCGCGACCGCCCAATCCACGTGCCCGAGCGCCCAGTGGGTCGCCAGCGTCGGGACGATCAGCACCGCGACCACGACCATCGAAGTGCCCGCCGCCGCCGAGGCCGTCATACCGAGCCCGAGCACGAACAACGGCACGAGCAGGAAACCGCCGCCATTCGCGAGGAGGCCGGTCGCGAACCCGACACCGAACGACGCGGCGACCACCAGGGGGGTGCGTTCACGACGCCCGGCGCCGCGAGCCTCGGCGCCCGGCCGGTCGGGCAATACCAGTCGTACCCCGATCACCAGGAGCAGCAGGCCGGAGAGGACGAGCAGCCCGTCGCCGCCGACCACCCGCGAAGTCAGCGCGCCGAGAAACGTCCCGGGGAGACCACCGGCGACCGCGAGCAGCGCGACGCGACGGTCGACGAGTCCCGCGCGGAGATACCGGCGGGTACCGACGAGGGCGGCAGGGAGCATCGAGGGCAGCGGCGATGCCACGGCTGCGAGCCCGGGAACGCCGAAGAGCGCGAGTACTGGCGTCGCGAACGCCGAACCGCCCGCACCGAAGAGGCCGAACACGATGCCGACGCCGACACCAGCCAACCCGATCCCCACGAACTCCATGTGAGGACCATACCCCATGGGGTATTACTGGTACCCCCCGGGGTAGTGCACTAGGATGGGGACCCATGACCACGAACACCGAACCTCAGCCCGGCATGGATCTTCCCGAGGAGACGCTGTCGGACCTGCAGCGCAGACTCCGCAAGGTCGAGGGCCAGGTACGGGGGATCCACCAGATGCTCGCGGACCGCCGCGACTGCCGGGACGTCGTCACCCAGATCGCGGCCGCCAACAAGGCCCTCGAGCAGACCGGATTCCTCCTCGTGGCGGCAGGACTCACCTGGTGCCTCGAGGACCCGGACCGATCGGCGGCCGCCGGCTACGACCAGGCCGACGTGCAGCGCATGTTCCTCAAACTCGCCTGATCTCGTGAAGGTATGGCCATGATCTTTGAGCAGTACGCCCTCGGTTGCCTGTCCTTGTACAGCTACCTCATTGGCGACGAGACGACGGGACGCGCGGTCATCGTCGACCCACAGCGGGACATCGCGCAGTACCTCGCCGACGCCGAGGCTCGGAACCTCACCATCGAACGCGTGATCGAGACGCACTTTCACGCCGACTTCCTCTCCGGTCATCTCGAACTCGCCGACGCGACGGGCGCCCTCGTGTCCTACGGCGACACCGCCACCGCGGACTTTCCGATCGCCGGCCTCGCCCACGGCGAACGGCTTTCGCTCGGCGAAGTGACGCTCGAAGTTCGCCACACGCCAGGCCACACGCCCGAGTCGATCTCCATCGTGATCTTCGAACATGCCGACGACTCGGAGCCCTGGGGAGTACTCACCGGCGATACGTTGTTCATCGGCGACGTCGGACGTCCCGACCTCCTCACGTCGATCGGTTGGACGGCCGATGACCTCGCGCGTCGCCTCTACCGTTCGGTCCACGAGCAACTCCTGACGCTGCCCGACGCGACCCGGGTCTTCCCCGCCCACGGCGCCGGCTCCTCGTGCGGCAAGAGCCTCTCGACCGAGAGCGAGTCGACGATCGGCGAGCAACGCCGCACGAACTACGCGCTCGCGCCGATGACCGAGGACCAGTTCATCGAGGCCGTCACGCAGGGCCAGTCCGTCGCGCCGCTCTACTTCGCGTTCGCCGCTCACGCGAATCGAGCCGAGCGCGAGCTCCTTGACGACGGTGCCGCGACAGCACTGCTCTCGATCGACGAGGTGTTGGCCGCGCAAGCCGACGGAGCCGTCGTGATCGACAGTCGCCCGACCGAGGTCTTCGCATCAGGCCACCTGGTCGGCAGCGTCAACGTCGGCCTCGACGGGCGCTTCGCCGAATACGCGGGAGACGTGCTGCGGCCCGGCCAACCGGTCGTGCTCGTCACCGATGCCGGACACGAGAACGAAGGCCGAATCCGCCTCGCCCGCATCGGCTTCGACGCCGTGCTTGGTGCGCTCGAGAACATCGAGGAAGTCCTGACCGAACGGCCGGAACTCGCCGCCCAGGCGCCGCGGGTCACGATGACCGAACTCCGCACCTGGCAGGTCGACGAGCCGACGATCCAGGTCGTCGACGTGCGCAATCCGGCCGAGGTCGAAGCGGGCGCGGTTCCCGGCTCGATGAACTATCCACTGGCGCGCCTGCTCGACCACGTCGACGACCTCGACCCGAGCCTGCCGACCGTTGTGTACTGCGCCGGTGGGTACCGCTCCGCCGCGGCCGCGTCCACTGCTGCGTGCACACGGCTTCACGACCGTCGCCGACGTGCTCGGTGGGTATCAGGGGTAGTGGGTCGGGAGCCTGCTTCCGGCGACCTAGCCTGAACGGAGTCATGTCCGGCCGCCCACATCCGCAACGAGCGCGTCCCGCCGCGCTCTTGTTGGCGGTTGCACTGGTCGTCGCCGCCTGTGTCCCGCCGCCCCCACTGGACGTCCGGCCGCAGGTCGCCGGGCTCACCATCCCGTGGGACGTCGCGTTCACGCCCGACTCCACACTCGTGTTTACCGAGCGGGCGCGCGGCCTCTCGGTGGTCGGTGCCGCTGGGCCTCGGCTGGTGTGGGCGCCCGACGATCTCCTCATGGCCACCGAAGCCGGGATGATGGGTGTGGTCACGTCACCGAAGTACGCGAAGAACCACCACCTCTTCGTCTGTTTGGCATCAACTGCCGCCGGACTCCCTGACGTTCGAATCGCACGACTGACCGTCGACCGCGCCCTCACCAAGGTCCGCAATCGTGTCGACATCCTCACCGGTATCCCGATCAATCCCGCGGGCGAACTCGGGCGCCACTCGGGGTGTCGCCTCGCCTTCGGGCCTGACGGCTACCTCTGGGTCGGTACCGGCGATGCGGCGATCGGGACGGCGCCGCAGGACCCGGCTTCGCTCGGGGGAAAGGTGCTGCGCGTCGACGCCAACGGCAGTCCCGCGCCCGGAAACATGGGACCGCCATTCGACCCACGGATCTACAACTACGGACACCGCAACGTCCAGGGGTTGGCGTTCCGTCGCGACGGCATCGCGTTCGCCGTCGAGCATGGACCAGGCTGTGACGACGAAGTCAACGTGATGTACCCGGGCGCCAACTACGGATGGGATCCGGTTCCACGTGCGTGGACCGACCCGGGTTACAACGAGGACGTTCCCATGACCGATCTCGCGCGGTACCCGTCGGCCTTGCCGGCAACGTGGTCCAGCGGATGTCCGACACTCGCAGTGTCAGGCGTGACGTTCGTCAACGGCCGGCAATGGGGCAAGTGGGACGGCGGACTCGTGATGGCCGCGTTGAAGGACTCACGACTCTGGATGCTGCAACTCACGCCCGACGGCCGGGGCTATCGAGCTGCCGGCGTGGCTGTCGGCGATCACGGTCGGCTGCGCTCACCGGTCCAGGGTCCGTTCGGCGCGCTGTTCGTCACGACCTCCAATGGTGGCGGTCAGGATGAGATACTCCGAATCGTCTCGCTCGGCTGACCGCGGCACTCAGCCGAGCGACCAGCCCCGCTCGTCTGCGATGGCGACCAAGTGGGCCCGCGTCATGTCGTCACACAATGCGCCCTGGACGCCGGCCCGGAATGCATCCTCTGCCGTCACGCCGAGCAGCGCGGCGGCTTCGTACTCACGACCCAGGTCGGTGTCGAACATCGCCGGGTCGTCAGTACTGATCGAGCACGGCACCCCGGCGGCGACCAGTGCGGCCAGCGGATGATCGGCCAACGTCCGGACCGAGCCGGTCCGAACATTCGAGACCGGGCAGACGTCGCAGACGATCCCCCGGTCCGCGAGCTCGCTGACCAGCGCGGCGTCCTCCACCGCGCGGAACCCATGCCGGAGACGATCGGCACCGAGCGCGTCGAGCGCCCCGCGGATCGAAGCCGGACCCGCCACCTCCCCGGCGTGCGGCACCGATCCGAGACCCGCGTCTCGTGCCACGCGAAAAGCCTCGGCGTACGGCTCGGGTGGGAACTCCGCCTCGAGACCGCCGAGACCGATCCCCACCACACCGCGTCCGCGGTACTTCGCTGCGTGACGCGCGGTCTCGATGCCGACCTCGACGGGCAGTCCTCGTGGGATATCCGGCGTGAGCCGCACGACGACGCCGGTCTCGGCCTCGGCCGCGGCCACGCCGTCACAGAAGCCGTTGAACACCTCGTCCCACGACGCCCCGGTCATCACCCGTTCGGCCGGCGAGAAGATCCCCTCCAGATAGACGCACCCGTAACCGGCTGCCTCCCGGGCATAGTCCACCACGATCTCACGGAAGTCGACCTCGGTACGGATGGCGTGGGTGGTCAGGATCCAGGTCTCGATGAAGTGATCGAAGTCGCGGAACTCATAGAGGTCAGCCAGCTCGGCCTCGGTGGATCCGGGCAGCTCCACGCCGTTGCGGTTCGCGATGCGGAGCAACGCCGGCGCGCGCACCGTTCCTTCGAGGTGAACGTGCAATTCGATCTTGGGATCGATGACCGTCCCGGACATCGCGGACCTCCAGAGACATCGGTTCGGAGTGGTCACGAACCGCGACCGGGGCCGTCAGACCCTCACCCATCTGGTCGGCGCGAGGCGCCAATTACCGCCGCGCCCGCCGGGCCCGGGCCTTCCGGCTCTGTGCGGAAACTCGCGCCGGCGGGCATCATGACCCGGTGCCGCCCGAACCAGCGATCGTGACGAGCGGTCTCACTAAGCACTACGGCCGAACTGCCGCCCTCCAGGACCTGGACCTGGAGGTCCCACCCGGCTCCGTGTTCGGCTTCCTCGGCCCGAATGGCGCGGGCAAGACGACGACGATCCGCCTCCTGATGGGTCAACACCGGGCGACCGCCGGACATGCTCGAGCGTTGGGACTGGACTGCACCACCGAGCGCGATCGCCTGCATCCGCGGGTCGGATACCTCCCGGGTGACTTCAACGCGTATCGGAACGAGACCGGCGCGCAGTACCTCGACTTTCTCGCGACGCTTCGCGGCGGCGTCGATCCGCGATCAGTCGACACACTCGTCGAACGATTCGAGTTGGACGTCAGCCGAAGGATCGGCACGCTCTCACGGGGCAACCGACAGAAGCTCGGGATCATCCAGGCCTTCATGCACCAACCCGAGCTCCTGGTCCTGGACGAACCCACCAGTGGCCTCGACCCACTCATGCAGCGCGAGTTCCGCACGGTGGTCCGTGAGGCGCAGACCCGTGGTAGCTCCGTCTTCCTCTCCTCCCACGTGCTCGGCGAGGTCGAGGAGATCGCCGACACCGTGGGCATCGTGCGATCCGGCCGGCTCGTCGTCGTGCAGAGCCTGGAGGAGCTCAAGGCACACGCTCGCCGCCACGTCGTTCTCACGTTCGGCGGCGTCCCGCCGGTCGAAGCGCTCGCAGCGCGTGCCCACGGTCGCCGAGATCGACGTCGACGAGCGCAGTGTCCGCCTGGTCGTGATCGGATCGATGGACGACGTCTTCCGGATCGCCGCCCCCGCCGGCATCGAGAACGTCGTCGCCCGGGAGCCACCGCTCGAAGAGATCCTCCTCGGCTTCTACGACACCTCGTCCTCATGATCTCCCTCACGATCACCCGAAAGGTGCTCATCGCGCAGCGGCCGCTCGCTGGTCGGCTGGAGCATCGGCACCACCGCGCTCGTCCTGCTGATGGTGGCGATGTGGCCGTCGGTCCGGGCCATGCCGGGACTCGACGAGTTCGTCGCCAACTACCCGCCGGCCCTACGCGAGGTCTTCAACCTCGAGTCGTTCGGCACCGGCCTCGGATACATGAATGCCGAACTTTTCTCCCTCATGGTGCCCATGATGTTCCTGGTGTTCGGTATCGGCCGCGGTGCGCGGGTCCTCGCCGGCGAGGAGGAGGACCAGACCCTCGACGTTCTGGTCAGCGCCGCCCCGTCCCGCCGGCGAGTTCTTCGGGAGATGGTCGCCGCTGTCGGCGTCGAAGTCGTGACCCTGGCTGCCGTGCTGTTCAGCCGCGTGCCTCATCGGCAACGTGGCCGTTGACCTCGGCATCGGGATCGGCGACCTCATGCGCGGAACAGTTGCGGTCACTGCGCTGGCCCTCCAGTTCGCGGCGGTGCCCTGGCGCTGGGCGCAGCGACCGGACGACGAGGCATCGCCATCGGGGTCAGCGACGAGCATCGCGGTGGCGATGTATGCGTGGTATGTGCTCGCCCAACTGGTCGAGCCGATTCGTGGTGCACGCAGCCCTCTCGTCGTTCACCCTGGCACTCGACCACGGTCCGATCGGGCCGGACTGGTCGTGGGGCTATCTCGTCATGATCGCGACCGGCGTCGCGGCGCTCCTCGCCGCAGCACGGATCTTCGAACGGCGGGACCTCGGCCGCTGAGGCGGTGGAAGCAAGCGGGACCGCGGCGGCTCGTCACCAGGACTCGACCAGGTCGGCGCCGAACCGACGGAGCCGCGCGCTGGGCGCCGTGGGCCGGGCGACGTTGCTGAGGTGGCGCAGCGATTTCCGGACCAACAGGCGGACTTCCGCGTCGGTGCTGCACTCGAAACAGACGCGCAGGTGCGTCGACGTGCGCAACGCGTCCGCACCGTCCAGCTCACCGTCCAGGAACGTGAGCACCTGGCGTCGGAGTCCGCGGTGACGAAATCGCAACATCCACGCAGGAACCCGACGCCGACGATCAAGATTCCATGGAATGGACCGGATCCGCTTCGGGTTTCCGTTGCGGATGGAGCTGGCCGAAGCAGTTGACGACGATCGCCGCCGCGAGAACTTCGCGCGCTACGTCGTCCCGGAGATCGACCTATTGCTCAGGGTCGCGACGTCGATGACCCGAAGACCGAGCGACGCCGAGGATCTCGTCCAGGACACTCTTCTCCGCGCGTACCGATCGATCGACCGCTTCGACGGCGAGCATCCCCGGGCCTGGCTTCTGACCATCATGCGCAACGCCGAGATCAATCGGCACCGGCGGCGGCGGCCCGAACTCCTCCGCGACCAGGACGCGACGCTGGCAACCCTCGCGGCGGTGCCGTCGGCGGGGAGCGCGGAACCCGAGTCGGTCGTGGTCGGCGAGGCGTTCGACGCGGTGGTCGCCGACGCGTACCGCGCGCTGCCCGCCCGTCATCAGGAGGTCGTGATGCTCGTCGACATCGACGGGCTCACGTACGCCGAGGCGGCCGAGTTTCTCGGCATCCCGGTCGGAACGGTCATGAGTCGGCTGCACCGCGCCCGATCGCGAATGCGCGACCGCCTCGCGGCTGCGGGACTCGCTCCACGACGAGGAGGGAAGCGATGAGGCTGCGCCGCAACCGCCGGTCCCGATCGAATGCCGCCGCATCCTGTCGCGAAGTCGCGCGGGTACTCCAGGAGTACCTCGACGGTCAGGGCGACGAGGTCAGCGCGCAACGGGTACGCGCCCACCTCGAAGCGTGTCGTGACTGCGGCATGGAAGCGACGGTGTTCGAGGAACTCATTTCGGCGCTCGCCCGCCGAGCGCCGGACCTCGACGCCGGCGCCGTCGAGCGGGTGCGCCAGTTCAGCCAGGAACTCCTCGACGACGGTCCGGGGCTGCCCGAGACCGCCGGCTGAGCGATGCGCCGCTAGGAAGCTTCCCCAGACGAAGGGGACGTCCCCGGGATGGCCACGCCGGCCTCGTAGGCCAGCATCACGAGCTGGGCCCGGTCGCGGCCGTGCAGCTTCGTGAGCAGCCGGCTCACGTGGGTCTTGGCCGTCGCCGGCGACATGAAGAGCTCGTCGGCGAGCTCGGCGTTCGACAGGCCGCGGGCGACCGCGACGAGGACCTCGGCTTCCCGGTCGGTGAGCGTCTCGAAGGCCGGGATCGCGCTGGGGCCGTGCGGGGGCCTGCTGCGCGAACTGCTCGATCAGGCGTCGGGTGATCTTCGGCGCGAGCAGCGCGTCGCCGTCGGCCACGACGCGCACCGCGTTGAGGAGGTCGTCGGGGAGCGTGTCCTTGAGCAGGAAGCCGCTCGCCCCGGCCTGGAGCGCGCCGTAGACGTACTCGTCGAGGTCGAAGGTGGTGAGGATCAGGACCCGGGTGTCGACCTTGCGCTCGGTGATCGCCCGGGTCGCCTCGAGGCCGTCCATCTCGGGCATGCGGATGTCCATCAGGACGACGTCGGGTCGCTCGCGCACGACGAGGTCGACGGCCTCGACGCCGTTGGCCGCCTCACCGACGACCTCGATGTCGTCGGCGGAGCGCAGCAGCACGGCGAACCCGCTGCGCACGAGCGCCTGGTCGTCGGCGACGGCGACGCGGATCATCCGTCTGCTCCGAACGGGAGCCGGGCGGCGACCCGGAAGCCGCCGCCGACGCGGGGCCCGGCGTCGAGCGTGCCGCCGTAGACGGCCACCCGCTCGCGCATCCCCAGGAGCCCGTGTCCGCTCGCGGTCGCCTGACCGTTGCTCCCGCGGCCGTCGTCGACGACCTCGAGCGCGAGCGCGTCGGGCTCGTACTCGACCGTGACCGCGGCCCGGCCGGACCGGCGTGCTTCAGCACGTTGGTGAGCGCCTCCTGCACGATCCGGTACGCCGTGAGGTCGATCCCCGGCGGGATCTCGTGCGGCATGCCCTCCGTGACCACCTCGACGGGCACGCCCGCGGCCTCGATGTCGGCGACGAGGCGGTCGAGGTCGGCGAGTCCCGGAGCCGGGGCGTAGGTCGCGCCGCCGCCGTCGGCCCGCAGCACGCCGAGGAGCCGGCGGATCTCGGCGAGCGTCGTCCGGCTGGTGACCGAGATGGCGTCGAGGGACCGCTTCGCCTCGGCCGGGTCGGCGTCGATGACGTGGGACCCCGACGCCGGCCTGCACCGCGATCACGCCCATCGAGTGGGCCACGACGTCGTGGAGCTCCTGGGCGATGCGGAGCCGCTCGTCGGCGATGGCTCGGGCCGCGGCCTCCTCGTGCTCGCGGCCGAGGATGTCGGCCCGCTGCTCGAGCTGCTCCTGGTAGAGGCGACGGTTCCGCATCGCCACGCCGATGAAGAACACGGCGGCGTACAACGTTCCTGCGAGCACGAGGTTGGTGGTGTCCGAGTCGGGGATGCCGACGATCGCCACGATCGCGACGCCGACCTCCACCGCCACGAAGCCCACCAGGCGGCGCAGCCCGGACTCGTAGGCGCCGAGCGGCGTAGATGGCCACGACCAACATCTGCGACTGCGCGCCCGACTGGTACTGGGCGATCGCGAGGATCACGAGCGACGTCGCCGACGCCAGCGTGCAGACGAGGGGGGCCCGGCGGCGAACGTAGAACGGCAGCGCGCACCCCAGGGCCAGGATCACGCCCCACGCGTCCGGCTCGGCGTAGCCGAGGTTCGGGTTCTGCTCGTTCAGGACGCTCACGACGCTGACGACGGTGAAGACGGTCCCGATCACCGCGTCGACCAGCCAGGGATCGAGGGCTCGGTACCAGGCGTTCAGGCGATCGAGTCGGGAGGGGGCCGGGGTCACGCCGTCCACCCTAAGTGGACCGGTGCCGGTCCGGCATCCCCCTCGGGACGGTCTCCGCGTACGACCGGAGATGTACGCGTGCCCCGCCTCGGGGCCCCGGGTCACACCCCTGGGCGGACAGACCTTGCGACGCCGGGCCGACGACGCGGGCCCGGATCAGGCGCATCGTCGGAGCAGGCGGATCGACACCCCGTATCCGCCCCCGACCACGGGAGGATCCCGATGTCCCTCACCCTCACCCGACACCCCGCCCCGACCCCCGGTCGCCGGTCCGCGCCGGACCTCGACGGCGTCGCCGCCCGCACCGAGGCCGCCACCAAGGTCTACGGCCGCGGCGACACCGAGGTCGTCGCCCTCGACGCCGTGAACGTCGAGTTCGAGCGGGGCCGCTTCACCGCGATCATGGGCCCGTCCGGCTCCGGCAAGTCGACCCTGATGCACACCCTCGCCGGTCTCGACCACCTCACCGAGCGGCTCGGTCTTGATCGGCGACGTCGAGATCGGTCGGCTGAGCGAGCGCAAGCTCACCCAGCTGCGCCGCGACCGGATCGGCTTCGTGTTCCAGGCGTTCAACCTGGTCCCGACGCTCACCGCCCGCGGAGAACATCGAGCTCCCGATGCGCCTCGCCGGCCGGCGGGCCGACGCCGAGTGGGTCGACCACGTGGTCGACGTCGTCGGCCTCGGCGCCCGTGTCGACCACCACCCGTCGGAGCTCTCCGGCGGACAGCAGCAGCGGGTCGCGGTGGCCCGGGCCCTGGCGAGCCGGCCGGAGATCGTCTTCGCCGACGAGCCCACCGGGAACCTCGACTCACGCACGGGCGCCGAGATCCTCGGCTTCATGCGTCGGGCCGTTCGCGAGATGGGCCAGACGATCGTCATGGTGACCCACGACCCCACGGCCGCCTCGTACGCCGACCGGGCCGTGTTCCTGGCCGACGGCCGGATCGTCGACGACGTCGACGCCCCGACCGTGGACCGCGGTCTTCGACCGCATGCGCACCCTGGGAGGAAAGTGATGTTCTGCGCTCACCCTCAAGTCCGATCCGGGCCAAGAAGGTCCGGTTCGCGCCTCACCAGCCTCGCCGTCGTCCTCGGCGTGGCGTTCATGGTCGGGACCATGGTCCTGACCCAGACCATCAAGGCCAGCTACGACGGCATCGTCGACAACGTGTACGCGTCGACCGACGCCGTCGTGCGCTCCGACCGGACCATCCAGGGCGAGAACGACGCGACCGAGGTGCGCGCCACCGTCGGCGCGGACGTGCTCGCTCGAGCAGATCCGTCGGGACCGAGGGCGTCGCCGCCGCGGAAGGTCGGACCCAGGGCGTGGCCGCCGTCCTCGGCCGCGAACGGCCGGCTCCTCGACTCGAGCTCCAACCGGCCGGCGCCGGTGGCGCTGGGCTGGATGGAGACGCCGGCGCTGAACCCGATGGAGGTCGTCGCGGGCCACCCGCCGCGCGCGCCGGACGAGGTCGTCATCGACCGCACGACGCAGCGCAGGGCCACTTCCGGTCGGCGACACGGTGCAGGTCGTCGGCCCGTTCGGGACCCGGACGTACCGGCTCGCGGGCGTCGTCACCTACGGCGGCACCGACGACGCCGCCCGGGCGCCGGTGGTGGCGTTCACGCCCGAGACGCGCGGCAGCCCTCGGCACTCCGGGACGGACTCGGCGGTCCAGGTCGTCGGCACCGATGATGTCCGGCCGGCCGAGCTCGCTGCTCGGATTCGCGCAACCCTGCCGGCCGCGGACGTCCGGGGTGCTGACCGGCGCCGAGGCAGCCGCGAGGCGCGGGAGGCGGCGGGACGATGCTCGGGTTCATGAACGTGTTCCTGATGACGTTCGCGGTCACCGCGCTCGTCGTCGGTTCGTTCGTGATCCACAACACGTTCTCGATCACCGTCGCCCAGCGCGCCGGACGACGCGCTGCTGCGTGCGCTGGGTGCCCGCCGCGGGCAGGTGACGCGGTCGGTGCTGCTCGAGGCCGTCGCCACCGGCGTGTTCGCCTCGTGGTGGGCGTCGTCGTCGGCATCGGGGTGGCGATCGGCCTCCGGTGGCCGTCCTGGCGAGCTTCGGGCTCGGCCTCCCTGCGGACCGCGTGGTCGTCCGGGGCGGCTCGTGATCGCGGTGGTCATCGGCGTGGTCACGACGGTGGTCGCCGCCCTGCTCCCGGCCCGCAAGGCCGCCAAGGTGGCACCGATCGAGGCACTGCGCGACACCGCGATCGAGCAGTCCTCGGGATCGCGGCGCCGGACCGTCATCGGCATAGTGCTGGCCGGCATCGCCGTCGCCCTCGGCACCCAGGGGTTGGCGAACCACCACATCGGCACGGTGGGTTTCGGAGCGCTCGGCGCGTTCGCGGCCCTGGTGACGCTCGGCCCGGTGCTGGCGCGTCCCTTCGCCCGCCTGGCGGGCGGTCCCATCGGCCGTTGGCGGGGAGTGCCGGGGACGCTCGCGAAGGAGAGCGCGGCCCGCAGCCCCCGTCGCACCGCGTCGGCGGCATCGGCACTGATGATCGGTATCGCCCTGGTGGCATTCATCACCGTGTTCGCCGCCTCGGCTCGCGCCACCATCGCCACCCAAGTCGACACCGCGATGCGCAGCGACTGGATCATCGAGACGCGGTTCGACGGCGGTGGTTTGAGCCCGTCGGTGGCCCGGGATATCACGGCCCTCCCGGAAACTGGCGCGGTGACCGCACTGCGGTACGTCACCGGCGAGGTCGACGGGTCGGCGGTCGACATCAGCGGCGTCGACGCATCCACGGTGGACACGAGCATGGACCTCGGTGTGGTCGCTGGTTCGATGACCAAACTGCGCGGCAACACCGTGGCGCTCAAGGTCGAGGAGGCGAAACGGCGCGGCGTCGCGGTCGGTGACACGACGACTGTGAGCTTCGTCGAGACCGGCGCCCAGGCACTGCGCGTGGTTGCCATCTACTCGGTGACCGAGCCCCTCGGGGCGTACACGGTCGCCCTCGACACCTTCGATGCCAACGTCTCGACGCCCACGGACACCTACGTCTTCGTCACCAACGCCGACGGCGTGTCGGCCGGGGCGACGAAGCAAGCGGTCGATCGGGTGCTCTCAGACTCTCCGAACGCGTCGCTCCGAACCCAGGAGGAGTTCAAGGCCGCGATCGCGGGACAGATCGACCAGATCCTCAACCTCGTGTACGTGCTGCTGGCAATGGCACTCGTGATCGCCCTGTTCGGCATCGCCAACACCCTGGCCCTCTCCGTCTACGAGCGGACCAGGGAGTTCGGCCTCCTCCGCGCCGTCGGCATGAGCCGGAGTCAAACCCGGGCCACGGTCCGCTGGGAGTCGGCACTCATCGCACTGATGGGCGCCGGGTTCGGGACGGCACTCGGACTCGGCATCAGCTGGGCGATGATCGCGGCGTCCAGCGGCTCCGAAGCGTTGGTGCTGTCGATCCCGGGGGTGCAACTCAGCGTCATCGTCGGGCTCGCCGCGGCTGCCGCCGTCGGAGCTGCGACGGTACCGGCCCGACGAGCCGCGAAGCTCGACGTCTTGCAGGCGGTGTCGACCGGAACGTGAGTGGACATTCGATACGCAAGCGGGCCCGACGCTCACGCGTCGGGCCCCTTCGCGCCGACACGCTTCGTGCTTGATCGACCGGGTCGACCCGTCGCGGCCGCGCACTCGGTACCCTGATCCTCGCCCGCACCACCACCGGAGGAGCCCGAGATGGTCGACGACACCACCCAGATCAAGGGATTGAAGTTCGCACGAGTTCTGGTCTGGCTCGTCTACGCGTACTTCATCCTCGCCGCGGCGATGTTGACGTTGGCCTTCTTCCTGCTCCTGTTCGGCGCGAACACCGATGCCAGCTTCACCGAATGGGTGTACCGCAGTTCCGACCGGGTCCTCGAGCCGTTCCGAGGGATCTTCCCGACCGTTGCCCACGACGGCGGGTCGGTCGTGGACTTCGCGGTGCTGTTCGCGATCATCATGTACGGGTTCCTGGCGCTCGCACTCCACGCTCTCATCACCTGGATCGACGGCAAGATCTCTGCCGCCAAGTTCGAGCTGAGCCGGACCGGCTGGCAGCAGGGGACTCCGCCGGGCCAGTCGCCGCCGATGCACTGACACCCCGCGGCGGGCACCCGGTCAGTCGTCGGTGAAGTCCTTCGGGTTCGGCACGCCGGGCCGGGTGCCCTCGTGGTACTCGATGAGTTCGAGGAGATAACCGTCCGGGTCCTTCACGAATGCGACGGTCACCGGCCAGCGGTCCAGGCGCTGCGGCTCGGACTCCACCTCGCACCCGGCGGCGACACAACGGTCGAAGAGGCCTTGGCAGTCGTCGGTGTTGACGTACAGCTTCCACATCGCGGTCCCCATGTCCACGGGGCCCTCGCGGTCCAGGAACTGCGCGAGCTGCACCCTGGCCCCGCCGTGGGGTGACTGCAACACGGCCTCCAGGACACCGGGGATCTCGGTGCGACTCTGCACCGGGAGGCCGACGACACCCTCCCAGAACTCGACGGAGCGCTCGAGATCGCTCACGGTGATGCAGAACTGGCCGAGGATCGAAGGCATGACTTCCCCATTCGCGGGCGAGACCGGACACCATGGTCTACCGACCGCGAGGCCGAGCCGACAACTGCGCCGATGCCGCGTACGGTCCCGCTCGATACGCTCCGACTCTTCGCCGGTTGCGGTCGCGCCGGTGCCGCGACCCGAGGACAATGCCCCGATGACCGCACCACCGACCACGATTGGCTTCGTCGGGCTCGGCGCGATCGGCGCGCCGCTCGTGGAGACGATGCTGCGCGCCGGAGTGCCCGTCGCCGTGTTCGACCTCGATGACGCCGCGGTGGACCGGATGGTGGACGCGGGGCGACGCGAGCCGCGTCGCTGGCCGACCTCGCCGCGAAGACCGCGACCGTCGGTGTCTGCGTACCGGCCGACGCGCACGTCCGAGCGGTGCTCGACGGGCCGGACGGTCTGCTCGCGCATCTGCCGGCCGGGGCGCTCGTCGCAATTCACAGCACGGTGCTGCCCGAGACCACGACCTGGGCGGCCGAGGCCGCGGCGGCCAGCGGGATCCACGTGGTCGAGGCCGCGGTGACCGGCGGCGCGGCCATGGCCGCCGAAGGGCGTTCCACGTTCCTGCTCGGCGGCGACGCGGAGGACTTCGCTCCACTCGAACCCGTCCTGGCCGCGTGCGGCGAGGTCCGGATCCACGCGGGCCCGCTCGGGCAGGCGAGTCGCCTCAAGCTCTGTATCAATCTCCAGACCTACGCGACGTTCATGGGGGTGTCCGAAGCGGCGACCCTGGCCCAGCACTTCGGACTCTCGCTCGACGGCCTGCGCGCCGCGATGCGCGCCAATGGCCAGCTCGGCGACATGACGAAGAACTACATGACCCTCTTCGACTTCACGCCCGAGGCGCTGGCGGACGAGGGGACCCGGAAGTTCCTCGAGGGCTACGCCGCGATCATCGAGAAGGACCTCGATCTCATCACTCGGCTGGCCGCGGACGCCGGCGTACCGGTCCCGACCGCCGAACTCGCCGGGCGCGTCGCCCGACGCGTCTACCGATTGGAGGACGTATGAGCGGCGAACCCACGAATCCCGAAGGTTCCGGGATCGACGCCGAGCGGCTCGCCCGCGGCGCCGAGGTCTTCGACGACGTCTACGGAGGGATCGTCCCACTCCCCCCGCCCGGCTTTCTCGACTTCGCGGACGTCATGCTCACCCAACTCTTCGCCGAGCAGTGGACCCGGCCGCAGCTCGAACGCCGCGAACGTCGACTGATCACCCTCGCCGCAGTCCTCGCGCTCGGCGAGCCCGACGCATGGGGCATCCATCTCGAGTCGGCCCTGCGCAACGACGAGATCACTCCCACCGAGGCGCGTGAGATCCTCATCCACCTCGCGCAGTACGTCGGCTACCCGCGCGTCCAGGGCGTGGTCGTGCGCACCGAGGAGATCATCGCCCGAGTCGCGGCCGACACGTCGGGATGACGACCCGAGTGCTGCGCACCGGACCGCGCTCGGCCCGTCCGGGGCTGCTCACCCAACTTCGCGGCCGACCCTCATGCCCGACCATTGTTCCGTCACGCACCGTCTGGGTGGTTGGGCGCACAATGGTCCGCCGCGCCTCGGGGTGACCCCGCTCAGCGGTAGCGGTCGAGGAGCGCGACGACATCGGCGAAGCCGGCTCCGTAGGCCGTTTCGTCCCACGCGTCGCCGTCGTGACTGAACCCGTGCTTGGCGCCGGGGTGCACGACGATCCCGCAATCCGGGTGCTCGGCGAAGGCCGAGCGTATGGCGTCCACGACCTCGGGCGGCGCGACCGGGTCGTCACCGCCGATGTGATGGCGCACGGGACACGTCATCTGGGCGACGAGATCGAGCGAACCCTGCATGCGCGATCCGTGCCAGGTCACGATGGCGTCCACGCGACCCTGGGCGGCGAGGCGCAAGACGTACGGCCCGCCGAAGCAGATGCCCACCGCGACGACGCGCCCGTTGGAAAAATCGCGAGTCCAGGCGGCGACGGCCGCGATCTCGCGGTCGGCGGCGGCAAGGTCGAAGTCGGCGAGGCGGTTGACCGCCGCGTCCATGTCGTCGTAGGGCACCGCGCCTTCACCGGTCCGCCAGAACGGGTCGGGAACGGCCACCAGCGTGTCGTCGGCGAGAACGCCGAGGCGTTCGAGCAGGTCGGGGGCCGGTCCGAAGATCGAGGGGACGACGAGGAGCGCCGGCACTTCGGACGCGTCACCCGGCCCGAGCACCGAGGTGGGCACGGCCCCACCCCCGACGTCCACCAACACAGTTCGAGCCACGCCCGAGACTACGACCCGAACGTCACCGGCAGGCTGGTCCACCCCGTCACGTTGCCGCTGTGGAAGCGGGCCTTGCGCTCGTGGTCGACCTCGTAGTCCGGGATCCGCCGGTGGATCTCCTCCAGCGCGACTCGCGCCTCCATCCGCGCCAGGCCGGCGCCGAGACAGAAGTGCGGGCCGTAGCCGAACGCGATGTGGCGGCCCGGCGCGCGCGAGATGTCGAAGTGGTCCACGCCGGCACCGAACTCGCGCTCGTCGCGGTTGGCGGATCCGATCATCAACAACACGGAATCTCCGGCGTGCATCGTCTCGCCGTGCAGTTCGGTGTTCCGGGTCAGCGTGCGGTGCATGTACTGCGTCGACGTATGGAACCGCAGCACTTCCTCCACGCAGTTCGGCACTCCGGTCGGGTCCGCCACCAACGCGGCCCGCTGCGCCGGGTGGCGGCTCAGCAACTCGATCGCGTTGGCGACGAGCTTGGTCGTGGTCTCGTGACCTGCGATCACGAACAGGAGGCAGAACCCGAGCACCTCGTCGTCGGTGAGCGACCGCCCGTCCACCTCGGCATTGGCCAGGTCGGTGACCAGCCCCTCACCGCGCCCGGCGCGCCGATCGGGCATCGAGGCGGCGAAGTAGCCGAGGAGCCCGGCGAATCCTTCGAGCGCGACGGGCGGAATGCTCATCTGGCCGTCCTCACGCACCAGGATCTGATCGGCGAAACCCCGCAGCTGTGCGCGGTCGGCGACGGGAACGCCGAGTACCGCCGAGATGACGTCCATCGGGAACGGACCCAGAAGATCCGGCACGAGGTCGCACTCCCCGGCTTCGGTCGCGGCGTCCAGGTAGCCGGCGACGATCCGGCGCGCCTCGGTCTCCATCGCGGCCACCCGCTTCGGCGTGAACAACCGGCTCACCAGCTGGCGCATCACGGTGTGTGCCGGCGGGTCCAGCGTGATCATCATCGGGAGATGCTCGGCCTGCCCGCGCGCCTCGAGCGCGATCCCCTGCGCCGATGAATACGTCGAGAAGTCACGAAACCCCTCGTGCACATCGGCGAATCGGGTCAACGCCCAGAAGCGGAGTTCGTCGTTCCAGTAGGCGGGCGCCTCGTCACGAAGTCGCCGGTAGATCTCGTACGGGTCTTCGTGCACCGCGAACGCGTAAGGGTTGAACTCCAGTGCGTCCGCGATCGTCACCCGCGGACCCTACCGAAGCGCCAACGACAGATTCCAGAATCGTCTTGCCCCGGACGCGCGCCTGTGCGAATCTCGGCCCGATCGGCGGTGTGGACGGCGAGCAAGGGGACCGGATGAGCGACGAGAACGGCGGGAACTACGTGGTCATCTCGGCCGACTGCCATGCCGGGGCCAACGTCGCCGACTACAAGCCGTACCTGGAGTCTCGGTACCACGACGACTTCGACGCCTGGTACCGAACGTTCGAAAATCCTTACGACGATCTCGTCGGTTCGGACGCGGCACGCAACTGGGACTCGGACCGGCGGCTGCGCGAAATGGAGGCCGAAGGCGTCGTCGCCGAAGTGCTCTTCCCGAACACGATCCCGCCCTTCTTCCCCAAGACCTCACTGGTGCACCAGCCCCCGGGTGCGGGCGCCGGTGACCTGGAGCGCCGGTGGGCCGGGCTGCGCGCCCACAACCGGTGGCTCGCGGAGTTCTGCGCCGCCGCGCCGGGCCGCCGCGCCGGCATCGCGCAGATCATGCTCCACGACGTCGAGGGCTCGGTGGCCGAGATCCATTGGGCCGCGGACCACGGGCTGAAGGGCGGCGTGCTGCTCCCCGGCGCCCCTCCCGGCTCGGGCGTGCCGCCGCTGTATGCGCCGGATTACGACCCGATCTGGCACGCGTGCGAGGAGCGCGGGCTGCCGGTGAATCATCACTCGGGCAGCGCGGTTCCGGACATGGGCGACTACCCCGCCGCGCAGGCCATCTTCCTGCTCGAAGTGACGTGGTGGGCGCATCGCACCTTGTGGCACCTCATCTACGGTGGGGTCACCGAGCGCCATCCGGACCTCCAACTCGTCTTCACCGAGCAGGGCACAGCGTGGGCCGCAGAGGAGATCACCCGCCTCGACTACTACTTCGGTCGCCTCACCGGCGCCGGCGGTGCGGGCGGTTCGCAGGAGGCCCGCTTCGGCGAGTCCCTCGGCGCGCTCACCACCAAGCCGTCGGAAGTCTGGGCCCGCCAGTGCCACATCGGCGCGAGCTTCCCGCGGGCGCAGGAGATGCTCTCCCGCCACGCGGTCGGCATCGATCGGATCATGTGGGGCAACGACTATCCCCACCTCGAAGGCTGCTGGCCCTATTCCAAACAACACCTTCGGCTCGCATTCGCCGACGCGAGCGAAGCCGAGATCCGAGACCTCGTCGGCGGCAACGCGGCACGCCTCTACGGCTTCGACCTCGATGCGCTCGCCCCCCTTGCAGCAGAGTTCGGACCGAGCCCGTCGGCGATCGCAGAACCGCTGCGCGTCGAGGAAATCCCCGATGATTCGCTGCGCTGCCCGGCGTTCGCCATGGCACGAATGACGGCGGCCTAGATGGAGCAGTTCGAAGGACGGGTCGCGGTCGTCACCGGCGGCGGCGGCGGCATCGGCCACGCGCTCGGCGCGCGGTTCGCCCAGGCCGGCATGAAGGTCGTGCTCGCGGACCTCGATGCCGAGCCGCTCACGGCCGCGGTCGACGCGCTCCGCGCCGGCGGCGCCACCGTGATCGGCGTTCCGACCGACGTCTCCGATCATGCGTCCGTCCAGACCCTGCGCGACCGCACCTACACCGAGTTCGGCGCGGTCCACGTGGTGTGCAACAACGCGGGGGTCGGCGCGGGCGCCGAGGGCAAGGTGTGGGACCACACCGACAAGGACTGGGGTTGGGGCATCTCGGTCAACCTCATGGGGATCATCCACGGAATGCAGGCGTTCGTCCCGGCGATGATCGAAGGGGGCGACGAGGGCCACGTCGTGAACACGTCTTCGGGCAACGGCGGGATCGCGCCGCTCGCCGCCTCGGCGATCTACGCCACGACCAAGGCTGCGGTCACGACCGTGAGCGAGGTGCTCTGGGCCCAGCTGCGCTCGGTCGACGCCCGCATCGGCGTGTCGGTGCTGTTCCCAGGACCCAAGGTGTTGCGGACCGGCCTGCTGACGTCCGCGAGCAAACGACCCGCCCAGTGGCAGAACGACACCCCGCGCACGACACCGTTCACCACGATCGAATCGTTCGAGGCGCGCATGCGTGCCGCCGGCATCGAGCCCAACTACACACCCGTCGAGGCCGTCGCCGAAGAAGCGTTCCGCGGCATCCAGGAGCAGCGCTTCTGGATCCTGCCCGCGAGCGACCGCACCGACCAGAAGATCCGCGCCCGCGCCGAGTCGCAACTGACCCGGAGCGATCCCACCTATGTGGAGGAGCTGTGATGGACAACTACCTGGTGATCTCGGCCGACTGCCATGCCGGACTCCCCAATGCCGAATACCGAGAATGGCTCGACGCCGAGGTGCACGAGCAGTTCGACGCCGCCCTGGCCGAGCGGGCGCGCCAGGCCGAGATGGCGGCGCAGGGATTCCTCAACCAGGAGTTCGCCGACGAATGGCACAGCGAGAACGAGGAGGGTTTGCGCGGCGGCTGGGACGCCGGTCGGCGCGACAAGGAGCTCGACGCCGACGGCGTGGCCGGTGAAGTCATCTTTCCGGACGCGGACTCCGTCACCTCCGGGGCTTCCGCACCGTTCGGTGCCGGCCTCGGCTCCACCGGCGACACCGACCCTGCGCTCCTCATGGCCGGCGCCCGCGCCCACAACCGCTGGCTCGCCGAGCTGTGCGCGGCCAGCCCCGACCGACGCGCGGGCGTCGCAGTCGTCCCGATCCTCGCCGACATCGACGCCGGCGTCGCGGAGATCCGGCGGGCGAAGGAGAGCGGCCTGCGCGGCGGCATCCTGATCCCGCCGATGTGGCAGCCCTACGAGCCGTACCACCACCCTCGCTACGACCCCATCTGGCGCACCTGCGAGGAACTCGGCATGCCGGTGCACGTGCACTCGGGCGTCGCGGACAAGCCGTCCTACGGCCCCCACATCGGGATCTACGCCGCCGAGGTGCGCTTCTGGTCCTCCCGGCCGTTGTGGTTCCTCATCTGGTCGGGGGTCTTCGAGCGGTTCCCGGACCTGCGCTTCGGTGTGGCCGAGTGCGGCGCGTTCTGGGCGAGCGACCTGCTGTGGCGGATGGACCTCGTCTACGAGCGCGACCACGGGTCCCAGAAGCTCGGTGAGCAACTGACCGCCAACGTCAAGATGCGTCCGAGCGAGTACTTCGACCGCAACTGCTTCCTCGGGGCGTCGAACACCAACCGCGTCGAGCTCGCCCGCCGCTACGAGATCGGTGTCGGCAATCTCTGCTGGGGCAACGACTTTCCCCACCCTGAGGGCACCTGGCCCCACACGATGGAGTTCCTCCGCAGCGCGTTCTGGGACGTTCCCCGCGACGAGACCGCAGCGATCCTCGGACTCAACGCGGCCGAGGTCTACGGCTTCGACGTCGACGCGCTCGCGCCGCTCGCACAGCGGATCGGGCCGAGCCCGGCCGACCTGGGCCAGACCGAGGACCCGGCCGCCAAGTGGGAAGTGCTCAAGGAAGTCGGCCGCCCGTGGATCACCGGGATCGAGACGCCGCCCCCGACCCGCCGATGACCGCACCGGCGACGGTCCGCTACGACCCGCTCGCGCCGGGGTACGCGGACGACCCGTACTCGCAGTATGTGGCGCTGCGGGACCACGACCCGGTGCATCGGTCGGAGCTCCTGCAAGGGTGGGTCGTCACCCGCTTCGACGACGTCAATCGGCTCCTGAGGGATCCGTCGATCTCGAGCGACATCCACAATGCAACGCCGAACCCACTGACCGTCATGGAGTTGGAGCTGCTTTCGGACCAGCCCCGCGCATCCCGGACGGTCGTGTTGCTCGACGATCCCGACCACGCGCGCATCCGCAGTCTGATGGCCGAACCGTTCCGCGCCCGCGCGATCGAGGGACTCCGCGAACGCATCACGGAACGCATCACGGCCGCGTTCGACACACTGCGCGCCGAGCGCGGCGCCGGCCGGGTCGAACTCGACCTCGTCGCCGACTTCGCGTATCCACTGCCGGTCGCGATCTTCTCGGAGATGCTCGGCCTGCCGGACGAGGTCGGACCGCAGTTCCGGTACTGGACCCAGTGCGTCGCGCGGATGGTGGACCCGGTCATGGGCGCCGAAGAACGCGCCGAGTGCACCATCGCGCTCGACGACATGCACGCCTACCTGAGCGACGAGGCCGACCGGAAGCGCGCGGCCCCCACCGACGACCTGATGTCGACCCTGGTCCACGCCGAGGTCGACGGCGAACGCCTCTCCCAGGAGGACCTCGTCGCGCAGCTCGTGACCCTCTACATGGCCGGGCACGAGCCCACCGCCGCCCTGATCGCCGCCGGAACCCTCGCGCTGCTCCGCCAGCCCGAGGAGCTGGCGCGCCTGCAGGCCGATCGGTCACTGCTCCGCAACGGGTTGCACGAATTCCTGCGCTTCGACGGACCCAACCACTTCGTCCGCCGCATCACGACCCGACCGACCGCGCTCGGCGAGACCGAGCTCCCCGCGGGGTCGGTGATCTATGCAAGTCCGGCATCGGCCAACCGCGATCCCCGCCGGTGGGGCGACGACGCGGACCGTATCCGCATCGACCGGGCCGACGCCGGCCAGCACCTCCAGTTCGGCGCGGGAATTCACGCCTGTCTCGGCTCCCACCTCGCGCGCCTCCAGGCCGAGATCGCGTTCACGGCGATCCTCGACCGACTCGCGGACCTCGAACTGGCCGGGACGCCGGTCTGGGGCAACCGGATGTTCATCCGCGGGCTCACGTCGCTTCCCATCACTGCCACCATCACCGCGGGCTGAGGTGGACGCGCGCCGATGACCGCGGACGACGACCGACCCCTCGCCGAGATCGCCATTCCGCTGCATGACCTGCTCGGCCTGGAGATCGCGCCCGCCGAATCGGGTGAGACCGCCGCGCGAGATCCGCATGCCGGTGCAGGCCGAGGCGTGTGGACCGACCGGAAGCCTCCATGGTGGCGCGATCGCCACCATGGTGGACTTCGCCTGCGCACTGGCCGCGGTGCGAGCCAGCAACTTCGATGCCGCCACCGAATCACTCATTACCGCGGACATGCACGTTCGGTACCTGGGCCGCCCCCGGACCGACGTCGTCGTCGCCACCGCGGACGTCGTCAAGGTCGGCTCCCAACTGATCGTGGTCGAGTGTCGCGTCGCCGACTCCGAGGGTCACGTCATCGCTACCGCCGATTTCTCGATGATGAAGGTCGCCCGCCGACGCCCTCTCCTCGCCGACGGGTCGTCGACCGAGGGTGCGCCGGAGCTCTGAAACCCGCGAATCCCCCACGGGCGGGCGCGCGACACTGGGGCATGCAGGAACCGGACCTCGACCACGTGATCACGACCGTCGACGAGCTGCGGGATCTCATCGGCCGACCGGCGGAACTGGTCTGCAGCAAGGTGACGGACCGGATCAACGACCTGACGCGCGAGTACATCGACCGGTCGCCGTTCCTGTGCATCGCAACCTCCGATGCCGACGGCAACTGCGACCTCAGCCCGCGGGGCGACCCGGCCGGCTTCGTGCGGATCCTGGACGACCGCACGGTGCTGCTCCCGGAACGGCCCGGGAACCGTATCGCCGACACCCTCACCAACATCCTCGAGAATCCCCACGTCGGACTGCTGTTCCTCGTGCCCGGCGCGACCGAGACGTATCGCGTCAACGGCCGCGCCACGCTCACAACGGATCCGGACCTCCTCGAACCGTGTGCCGTCGAGGGCCGTGTCCCGAAACTCGCGATCCTGGTGGCGATCGACGAGGCCTACACCCAGTGTTCGAAAGCGGTGCTGCGGAGTCGGCTCTGGGATCCCGACCGTTTCGTGACCCAGGACGACCTGCCGTCGAACGGCGAGATCCTGCACGCGATCAACGGCGACGCCATCGACCCCGAGCAGTACAACCGCGAGCGTGCGGCCCGCTACGCGCGCCGCGAGGGTTTCTACTGATCAGGAGTCGAGCAACGACGGCACCAGCATCACCTCGAGCAGCCGACGGAGTTCCGTGGGGTCGGCGACCCGGGGGAGGCGGAGCAGTCCGGTCGCGACGATCTGGAGCCACTGCATCGCAGCCTCCGGCGTGACGTCGACCCGCAGCACCCCACGCTCGGCTGCCGCAACGAACATCGGCTCGATGAGCGGTCGGATGCCCTCGGTCAGCGCCGTGCCGGCGATCCGTGCCATCGACGCGCTCGCGGCCGGGGCGAGCAGCGACGTGAACACGGGGCTGTCACCCATCTCTCGCAGCGCGATCACCAGTCCTTCGACCAGATACTCATGGGGGCCGGCGCGTTCCCCAAGCTGCTCGATGACCTGCCCACCCACGCGCAGCGACGCCTGGACCACGACCGCGGTGATCAGTTCCTCTTTGGAGTCGAAGTACCGGTAGACCGACGAGCGATGCAGTTCGACCGCATCGGCGACGGAATCGAGCCGGAGCGCGCCGACCCCGAGCTCCCGGACGACGGACTCCGCGGCATCCACGAGACGCTGCCGGGTCGCCTCGTACTCTCGGCCGGCCGGCCGTGCTTTCCAATCCCCTGCGGTCGCCATGCGGATCTAGGTTGCTGCGGCCGCGATCGCGGCCAGCTGCAGCTCGCGCTTGAAGATCTTGCCGGACGCGATCCGCGGGAGCGGCTCATGGCCGACCACGATCTCACGGGGAACTGCGAACGCCGCGAGGTGTCCTCGGACGAACTCCCGCAGCGTGTCGGCGTCGGTCCCGGTGTCGGCGTAGACGGTGGCGCCGACCTCCTCACCGAGCCGCTCGTCCGGCAACGCATACACGGCGGCTTCGTGCACCGCGGGATGCAGCAAGAGTGCGGCCTCGACCTGTCCGCACCCGATGTTCTCCCCGCCCCGGATGATCAGGTCCTTGATCCGGTCAACGATGAAGAGGTACCCGTCGGCGTCGAGATACGCCACGTCGCCGGTTCGGAACCACCCGTCCACGAAGACGTCGTCGTTCACCTCCGGGCGACCCCAATACCCCCGGAACACCGAGGTCCCTCGCACCAACAGCTCGCCGGCCTCGCCGGCCGGCACTTCGCGTCCTGCGTCATCGACGACCTTGAGGTCCAGCACGGCCGAAACGCGGCCCGAACTCTCGGGCCGGTCGAGATAGTCCCCCTCCCCGATGCCGCTCCCGATGGCGTTGGTCTCGGTCATTCCCCACCCGGTGTTGGGCTGGGCTCGGCCGAATGACGAGCCGATCGCCTTGACCTGCTCCGGTGCCCGGGGCGCGCCGCCGCCGCCCACGATGAGCAGCGAGCTGAGGTCGCGGCGGGTCTCCCGACCGACCCGGACCAGATCACCCGTCAGGGCCGCCGGCCCGAGGAAGGTCGTCACGCGCTCACGCTCGATCAACGCCGCAGCGATCTCGGGATCCCAGCGGTACATCGAGACGAGCTTGCGCTGCGCCCGGTAGGACTGGAGGAACACCGCGTGGGCGCCGGTCACGTGGAACAGCGGGATCCCGAGCAACGCCGCCGACTGTCCATCCGGGCGGGCGGGCTTCGTCGCCGCGGTGCGCCGTGAAATCCGGGCATCCAGCTCCCAGCTGAGCAGCGCCGAGAGCACGTTGCGGTGCGATGAGACCACGCCTTTGGGATTGCCCGTCGAGCCCGATGTGTAGAACATCGTCGCGGGGTCGTCCGGTGCCATGGCCACCGTCGGCATCGTGGCCCCGGCATGCGCTGCGGTCACGCCCTCCAGATCGGCGACACCAGTCGCGCCATCACTGCGCACGACCACCCCGCGCGGACCGCCCTCGGCGAGGCATCCCCGGGCTCGCTCAATCCGTTCGCCGTCCGCCACGAGCACCGACGCCCCGCAGTCGCGCAGCGCGAACTCGGTCTCTTCCGGACCCCACATCGAGTTCATGGCGACCGCGATCGCACCGATCGACGTCGCCGCCGCGAACGTCGTCATCCACTCCGGGTAGTTCCGCATGGCGATCGCCACCCGATCGCCGGGGCGCACGCCGAATTCGTGCACCAGGGCGGCCCCGATCCGGCTCGACGCCGCCCAGGCATCGGCGAACGTCATCCGCTCTTCGTCGTAGACAATGAAGTCACGATCCGTCAGGGCGGACTCGTACATCGCCCGGAGCGTCGGCGGCGCATTGACGAACACGCGGCTGAGCACCCCAGCGACCTCGATCTCAGCGAGCTCGTACGGCTCGCCGGGCGCGGTCAGCGCGGCCATTGCCTCAGTGCGCGTCGTCATCCGCCGCATCATGTGGGTCCACGGCCGGCGCGGACAAGCGCGAGGCGGAGTCTGAGGTCGCATCTCCGGCACGTTCTGGCGCCTGGCCAGATCCAATGGCCTGGTTTACAGTGTTCACCGATGTCGACTCGCCGGGCTCCACTGACGCGCCCGTCCATCGTCGCGGCCGCGCGTGACCTCATCGCCGAGGACGGCCTCGACGGCCTGACGCTGCGGCGCGTCGGGTCGCGCCTCGGCGTCAGCGCACCGGCGCTCTACGCCCATGTCGAGAACAAGCCGGACCTGCTCCGGGCGGTCGCCGAGCTGGAGTTCGAGGGCCTGATGGCCAGCTTCGAGGCGATCGAGGGCGACGACCCGAGGGACCGAATCCGTGGCCAGATGCGGGCCTACATCGAGCATGCACTCGAAGATCCCGCGCTGTTCCAGGTCATGTTCCTCTTCCGTCCGGGCTGGGTTCCCCAGCCCGCGGCCGAGGAGCTCCCGGTCGCCTCCAAGGTCTTCGCCATGGGTTCGGACGCCATCGCCGAGGCAATGCAGCAGGGGGCGTTCCGACCCGCGGACGAGTTCGCCGTCGCGATGTCCCTGTGGGCCGCGGCCCACGGCCTGGCCACGCTGCTCGCATCCGGACTCGAACTCGGGCCGGACCTCGACGACCAGATCATCACCACACTCATCGACAACCTGCTGCGCGGCCTCGCCGCAGACTGAGAGAACGGACCGACCATGGCCCCTGCGCCCAAACTGACCGTGTTGTCGCTCGTCGCGATCTTCCTGTTCGCCACGGCATGCAGCGAACCGGCCGACGAGTCCGGGACATCGAAGCGATCCGTACCCGCGGCGACCGCCGACTGCGAAGGCTCGCCTTCGATCGTCGAGTGCGCCCCGGCCGGTTCGATGCTGGCCGACTACCTTCCGAAGACTCCGAAGCGTGCGACCGGCACCCCGATCCGGCTCGGGACCATCAACCAGGACACCGGCCTGGCCGGCGCGTTCCCCGAACTGACCAAGGCCGACGAAGTGGCCATCGACTTCATCAACACCGAGCTCAACGGCGTCGACGGGCACCCGCTCGAACTCGTCGCCTGCAACACCAATTTCAGCCCGGACCTGTCCCAGCGGTGCGCGCAGGAGATGGTCGACAAGAAGGTCGATGCGGTCGTCGGCGGCATCGATATCTGGGGCACCGGGATCACCACCCTCGAGAACAACGGCATCCCGTTCGTCGGCGGCATTCCCGTCAGTTTCGAGGCCGCGCGCAGTCCGATGAGCTTCCAGTTCAGTGGCGGACTGTGGGGTGCAGTGCTCGGGATGGGCCAGTACGCGATCGATGAGCTCGACGCGAAGAAGATCGCGATCATCTACGCGGACTTCGGCCCGATCAAGGACTCTGCCGAGCTCGGCAAGACGGTCCTCGAAGACCAGGGCGCGCAAGTCACGCTGATTCCGGTCAGCTCGGTGAACCCCGACATGGTCACCGCGATCAACCAGACCGCCCAGGCCGATCCGGACGCGGTCATCGCGCTCACCGCCGACACCGGCTGCAAACCCACCATGGTCACCGCGCAGCAGCTGTCGCTCGACGTGCCGATCATGTACACCGGCGCGTGCGCCGAAGCCGGCATCATCGAGTCGGTCGGGTCCGCCGCGGACGGCGCCATCTTCAACCTCGAAGCGGACCTGGATCCGAAGAATGCGGACAACGCGCTCTACCAGGCCGTTGCCGAACGTTACGGCCCGGCGCACGACTACGAGGCCCAGGGCGCGGGCACGGTGTCATTCCGGGCCGTCATGAACCTGTACACCGTGCTCCGCGATCTTGGGGCGGACAACGTCACCCCCGCGGCAATCGCCGACGCGTTCGGGAGCGCCGTCGACCAGCCCAGCTTCTTCGGCCACGCTTATACCTGCGACGGCAAGCAACTCGCCGGCTACCCGGCACTCTGCGCGCCCCAGCAGACGCTCGGCATCCTGAAGGACGGCGCGGTCGAGCAGCTCACCGACTGGATCGAGGTCGGCGGGCCGAAGGCCTAGCCGAAACCGCAAAGGCCGAGCCATCTCCGACTACCTCCAGCAATCACTCTCCGGCCTCGGCGCGGGCGCCGTCATCGCCGTCCTGGCCATCGGGATCGTGCTGACGTTCCGCGCGTCGAACGTGGTCAACCTCGCCCACGCCGCAATGGGCATGTACGTCGCGTACGTGTACTTCGGGTTGCGGAACTTCGATCTGCGCGGGGCGGACCGCGGCGGCGATCTCATCCTGCCGGTCATCGGTCTGCCGACGTCGGTGCACATCGTCGATCGGCCGACCGTCTTCACCGCGCTGATCATCTCGGGTGTCGTCGCGGCCCTCCTGGGCGCGGTCGTCTACGGGCTCGTGTTCCGGCCGCTGCGGGACTCCCCTCCCCTCGCTCGCGTCGTGGCATCCCTCGGGCTCTTCCTGTATCTCCAGTCGGTCATGCAACTCCGCGTCACCGCACAGGGCGCCAGCTCGGCCTCACTGCCGTTGACGTCACTCCTTCCCGACGGCGTGGTCCACATCGGCGACGCCGTGGTTCCGGTCGCCAGTTTTGTGCTCGCCGGGCTGGCCGTCCTGGTCGCGATCGCGCTCTGGTCCGTCTTCCGATTCACCCGCTTCGGCCTCGCAACCCGCGCCGCCGCCGAGCACGAGAAGGGCGCCATCCTCACCGGACTTTCACCGGATCGGCTCGGCTACCTCAACTGGGTGATCGCCGCCGTGCTCGCGGGCGCGGCCGTGATCTGCATCGCGGGTGTCTCCAACAAGCTCGACCCGACCGACACGAGCCTGCTCGTGGTCCCGGCCCTTGCCGCGGCCCTCCTCGGTCGGCTCGACGGGTTCGCGATCACCACCGTGGCCGGCCTCGCGATCGGGATGTCCCAGAGTGCGCTCTCCACCTTCCAGGCCCGTACCGCGTGGCTGCCTGACTTCCTCCCCAACGGGGGCCTCCGCGAGGCCCTCCCTGTGCTGTTGATCCTCGTCGCCATCACGGTCCGCGGGTCGCACCTGCCGACCCGCGAATCGATCGCGGATCTGCGCCTCCCCGTGTCCCCCCACCCGCGCCACGTCCTCGGTTGGGCGGCGATCCTGACCGGCCTGGCCCTGACCGGCCTCCTGACCCTCGATGCCCAGTGGCGCCTCGCGATCGTCGTGTCGACGATCGCGACCCTCATCGCGCTTTCGACGGTGGTCATCACCGGGTACGTCGGCCAGATTTCGTTGGCGCAGTACGCGTTCGCCGGGCTCGCCGCGTTCGTCACCGCTCGGCTCGCCGTGAACGGTCTCGCCTTTCCTTGGGCCCCCCTGCTCGGCGTGACCGTCGCCGTCGGCGTCGGCGTGCTCGTCGGCATCCCCGCGGTCCGGGTGCGCGGCATGGCGCTCGCGGTCGCGACGCTCGGCGCCGCGGTCGCCATCGAGGCCCTCGTGTTCAACGCGCCGACCTTCAACGGCATCACCGGCGTACCGCGGCCGCGCCTGTTCGGCGTCGATTTCGGGTTCCTCGCTGTCCGGCGATGCGAACTTCCGCGCTGCATTCGGCATCCTCGCCCTCGCGGTGCTCGCCGTCAGCATGATCGCGGTGGCCAACCTCCGCCGGAGCCCGACGGGACTCCGGTGGTTGGCGGTCCGCAGCAACGAGCGCGCCGCGGCTGCCGCCGGGATCGACGTGACCAACACCAAGCTGCTCGCGTTCGCAGTCTCGTCGCTTCTCGCCGGTCTCGGGGGCGCGTTGCTCGCCTACGAATTGCCCGCACTGTCGCCCCAGCAGTTCCTCGTCGTCGGCGCGCTCGCGATCCTCGCGCTCTGCTTCATGGGCGGGATCGCGACACTGAGCGGTGCACTGCTCGCCGGAGTGCTCGCGTCCGGTGGGATCATGACTCAGCTCCAGGGCGGCGCGACCGGTGACGCCTCGAGCTACCAGTTCGCGGTCAGCGGTCTGATCATGATCGTGGTCGCCATCTTCTATCCAGATGGCATGAGCATCGCGTTGCGGCGCGGCGTCGGTCGATTGCGGCGCGGATGAGTCCGCTCCTCGACGTCAGCGGCCTCCGAGTCAACTTCGGTGGACTCGCCGCGGTCGACGACGTCTCGTTCGCGGTCGAACCTGCCGGCATCATGGGCCTCATCGGCCCGAACGGCGCGGGGAAGACCACAACCATCGACGCGTTGTCCGGATTCGTCGGGTCCAACGGTGAGGTTCGGGTGGACGGGCGGCGGGTGGACGAGCTCCGGCCCCACCAGCGCGCGCGAGCCGGCTTGGGACGCACCTTCCAGTCGGTGGAACTGTTCGAGGATCTGACGGTCCACGAGAATCTGGTCGTCGCGGCGAGTCGAGCGCAGTGGTGGTCACCCTTCCTCGACGCGATCGCGCCCCGCCGCGGAGAACGACACGTCGACGTCAACTTCGCATTGGAGATGGTCGGTCTGGAGTCATACGAAGGTGCCCGACCCGCCGAGCTGTCGTACGGGCAGCGCCGGCTCGTCGGTGTGGCGCGGGCACTGGCGGCACGACCCCGAATCGTCCTGTTGGACGAACCCGCGGCGGGACTCGACCCGGCCGAAACCGCGACCCTCGGATCCCTGTTGCGTGCACTGCCCGATCGGGGCATCGGCGTCCTGCTCGTCGACCACGACATGACCCTGGTGCTCGACATCTGCGACGCCATCACCGTGTTGGACTTCGGGCGGGTCATCGCGAGCGGGCCGACCGAGCGTGTGCGCACCGACCCGGCCGTGGTTGCCGCGTACCTCGGGAGCGAGCCGTGAGCCGTTCGATCACCGTCGACGCCGACCGCCTCCTCGACCTCCGCGACTTCTCGGCGGGCTACAACGGCGTGCCGGTCGTCCACGGCATCGATCTCCACGTGGGCGCCGGTGAGGTGGTGGCACTGCTCGGACCGAACGGCGCCGGCAAGACCACGACCCTCCTGACCGCGTCCGGGCTCCTACCCCGGCTCAGCGGTGAGGCAATCGTGCTCGGGAACACCACCCCGACGGGGCGGCGCGATACGGCGCGCCGCGGACTGACGCTCGTCCGACGCGGACTCGCGCACGTTCCCGAGGACCGGGCCCTGTTCTTCGGCCTCACCGGTCGCGAGCACCTCCGGATCGTGTCACGACGCGGCGACGCCGAGGCGGTGCACGACGCGCTCGCCGCGTTCCCCGCGCTCGCCGCGATCATCGACCGGCGGGCCGGGGTGATGTCCGGTGGCGAGCAGCAGATGTTGGCACTCGCCCGCGTGTTGGCCGGCCGACCGAAACTGTTGCTCATCGACGAGATGAGTCTGGGGCTCGCCCCGATCATCGTCGCCGACCTGCTTCCCATGGTCCGCCGGGTCGCCCAGGAATCGGGGGTCGGCGTGCTACTCGTCGAACAGCACGCCCGCGCGGCGCTGAGCGTGGCCGACCGCGCCCACGTCATGGTGCGCGGCCGACTCCACTACTCGGGGCCGGCCGCGGAACTTGCCGCGGACCCGAGCCGCCTCACCGAGGCCTACCTCGGCGCCGATCCACCGCACTGACGAGTGCCCGGCGCCGGGCACTCGATCGCGGCGGCCTCAGAGCAGCTCGTCGCACTCCTCAGCGACCTCGCGGATCGAACCGTGGAACTCCTCGGGCACCGATGCCATTCGCTCGTCGCTCAACTCGTCGGAGAATCGGAGTCGTTCGGCGTCGGCCAGCTCGTGGAACGCCGGCATCCAGGCCGAGTGCAGAATCAGCGGGACGCACTCCCGATTGACCCCGGCCAAGGTGGCGACTGGGCCGGCACCGACGGCGGCCGCGTCGAAGAGCTCGACCCGGAATCCGTTGTCGCTGCACACCGGCTGTACGACGTAGCCATCGTGGCCGCCGGCTTCACCACCGGCGTAGCTCCCCGGCGCGGCACCGCGAGGAGCAAAGGTCGGCGAGGTGATGAGATCGGAGGTGTCCGGGTACTCCCACTTGCTCGTCAGCTCCATGCTCCCCCGCTGGAACGAGGCCAACACCCCGGGTGTCTCCTCCCGCACCTGATCGAGATCGATCCGCCCTTCGTAGAGCTCCGCGGCGCGCCGGCTGATACTGCCGGGTCGGCACCCCTGGTAGGTGACGTGATGCAGCGTCGGCGCCGACAGGCCCTCGGTGCTCCAGTCCATCGCCGAGAGTTGCAGGTTGAACGTCCAGTCCTGTTTGAAGGTGTTGCACTCCTTGACGAGCCCGGTCTCGGGCGCGATGACGACTTCCATGATCGTCTCGGGCGCCATCGCCATGTTGTAGAGCCCGGCCGATGCCGGATCGATGGCATTCCCGTTCACGTCGACATCGTCAGGCCGCAGGTAGAGCCCGAGGTCCATCAGGTCCATGCCCTCCCACACGATCGAGACGCCGTCGGAGTCGTCCCAGCGTGCGTAGTAGTGGCCGGTCGGCGGTTTCAGGGTCAGACAGACCGGGGTGATCGGCGTCCCCGACGGCACGCCCTCGAGGGCGTCCTTGCGGATGAGCCAGACCGGGACCTCCTCGTCGATCGTCGCGGTGCGCTCACCACCCATCATCTCGTTGGCGTCGGCCTTGAAGTTCCCGGAATCGCACAGGATGACCCAGTCCCGCGTCTGACTCACCGTGTGGATCGACCCACCGAAGGTGATGCCTTCGAGCGGCCAGTACTGCACGCGTGAACCGTCCTCGCGATCCCAGCGCACGAGCGACGGTTGCATGCCCGTGGTCGGCGCCAGTACCAGATCAAGCTTGACGGTCCACAAGCAGTGACGCTCAGGATCGGCCACCGGGTGAGCCGTCGAGAACAGGAAGGGGAGCACGCCCGGCATGTCCATCGAATTGCCACCCCACGTGTCGACGTGGCCGACCTCGGCGACGAACTCGAGCGTCTCGGGGTGCAACTCGACCGGACGTCCGGCGTCCCAGGTCGTATAGAGCCGGTTCCCCCACGGCAGCGGCGCGGTGTTCGACGAGTTGGGTGAACCGAACGGGGAGAGATACCCGATGGGCCCGGTGCCGAACTGGTCCGCGTGTCGGTCGTAGATCCGTTTGCCCGGTGACTGGATCGTGCGGGACTGCCACGCGAACCGATCGGGACCCGCACCGCGGCCGCCGGGTTCGAGCGAGAGCCGACAGATCGCGCCCCAGTCGAAGATCGCGTACGGGAGGTGATGGGAGTTCACCGGGCTGGAGAACACCATCTCGCCGCTGATGTCGGTGGGCCAACTACCGGCGACCACCTCCAGTTCGAAGTCCTGCTGCGGGGCCGTCGTGAGCGATCTCGGAGTGGGCACTAATCCCCTCGTTTCTGGAGCCTGCTACCTTGTGAACAGTGTTCACCAAACTAGCGCGGAACCGATCAGGCGACATCTCCGCCCCCCGCCGGGGACCTCTCGCGGCGCCCCTGACCGGCCGGGGAGTACAGGGCCGCAAGCTGCTGAAGAAGTTCCTGTACTCCCAGCTCGCGTTGCGCCAAGCGCTGATGATCGCACTCGGCAAGGAACAACCGATCGTTCGTTTCACCGTCGAGGCCGAACCACCTTCGGTGTACTGGGTCTTCCGGGTCCGGGCCGACGCGGCGACCTTGGCGCGGCGCCTCCAGCTTCCGGACCACCTCGCACCGACCCCGATCCGGTGTCTGCGCGACGACGAACCCGAACTGCTGATCGCCCTCAATGTGTACCGGGTGTCGGGCCTGGCGCGCGGGCTTCGGGCCGAATGGTCGGTATTCGTCGCCGACGACGCCGGCACGCCGCGATATCTGGTGTTCGACGCGCGTTCGTCAGAGTTCTCGATGGATCCCGTCGAGATCATCACGCGTCGGTCGACCGTCGAACATGTTCGCCAGGGGTCCACCATCACGACCCGGGTCGGCGACGACGACGACGCCTTCCGTGCCACGGTCGCGATCGATGAGAACCGCTCCCCGCGGGTCGAGACCGCGGCCGAGTGGGCCAGCGCGAACGACTTCATCTACTGGTGCAACGGAATCTGTGACCGCACCTACTACGACGCGACAATGGCCGACGCGGCGGTCCGCGACATTCCCGCCGACGCCGTGAGCATCACCGACGGCACCGTGTGGGCCGATCTGCTGGATCCCGAACCGGCGCACGTGCTCGTCTACGAACACGCCATCGAGATCGCAATTTCACCGTGGGAGAATCTCGACCGCCTCCATCCATGAACCGCCGCGGTCCGACGCCGTCGGCCGCCGAACGGCTGGGAGCACAGCCTTGGACGCAACCCTCGAACGCACGATCCGGGACCGGATGGCCACGGAGAAGGCCCGCACCGCCCCACCGCCGGAGGCCGTGCCGGTCCCGCTGATCCCGACGGCGCGCTATACGGATCCCGACTTCTTCGCGCTCGAACGCGAACGCCTTTTCGCTCGGACCTGGCTCTTCGCCGGTCACGAGTCCGAGTGGCCGACGCCGGGGAGCTACCGGACCTTCACCCGTTCGGGCGCCCCCATCGTGATCGTGCGCGGCGAGGACGGCACCTTGCGGGCCTTCTACAACGCGTGCCGACACCGCGGTGCGCCCGTCACCAGGGACGAGTGCGGGACGGCGCGCCGACTCACGTGCCAGTACCACTCCTGGTCCTACGGCACCGATGGCACGCTGATGAATGTTCCCGACGCCCGCAGCTTCGCGGCGCTCGACACTGGCGCGCTCGGGCTGGTCCCCGTCCGCTGCGAGGTCCGCGACGGTTGGGTGTTCGTCAACGAGGACCTCGACGCGATTGGACTTTCGAGTTTCCTCGGCCCGGTCGCCGACCAAATGGCCGAGATCAACGGACCCGCGATGCGGCTCGTCGGGACTCGGACCCACCACCTCGCGTGCAACTGGAAGCTGATGGTGGACGCGTTCCTCGAGGTGTACCACGTGCGGACCGTGCATCCTGACAACGCCGCGCTGCTCTACGACGATCAGTCCGTCACGGTCTCGATGTTGCCCAACGGACACAGCCGCTTGACCGTCGACAAGCGCGACGAACTGCGCGACATGCCGATGGTCTCTCCGGAGTTCGACAACCCGGCGATCGGCACCCTCTGGCGCCAGACCTCCACGTCCTACGGCATCTTCCCGAACCTCGTGGTCCCGATGGATACCGGGGCGTTCACGTTCCTCTGCATGTGGCCCGTCGACGTCGCGCACACCGAGCTGGAACTGCGGTGGTACGCACCCGAGTGGCCCGGCGACGAGATCCCCGCCGACCACACGGGACGAATGGAGTTGTTCGAGACCGTCATGGCCCAGGACACCGCCAACATGGCCCCGATCCAGGCCTCCGTGTCGTCACCCGGTGCTCGACCGTTCCAGATCGGCTGGCACGAGCGGCTCATTCACCACTTCCAGCGCGCGGTCGACCTGACGATCGGTCCGGACCGGTTGCCGGAGGGAACCGCGGTGTCCGACGCCCTCGACCGGTTCGTCGAACCCGCATGATCGGCCGCGACGCGGCCGACGTCCCGGGCCAGTCGACCCGATGAGCATCGAAGGCAGGACGCTGCTGACCGGCGGCACCGTGATCGACGGTACCGGCGCGGCTCCCCGACCCGGAACCGACGTCCTGTTCGAGGCCGACCGGATCATCGCGGTCGGTGGAGACGCCCGGAGCGACGCAACCAACGGTGACGACACCACGACGGTCGACGCGACCGGTCTGACCGTGATGCCCGGGATCATCGACGCGCATTGCCACATCACCTTCGGCGAGCCGGCGAGCAATGACGAGTTGTTCTTCCATCGCCCGGGGTCGACGTCGATGCTCCTCGCCGCGTACAACGTCCCGAAGCTGCTGCGCGCGGGCGTCACGGGCTTTCTCGACGCGGACTGCATCCACGACCTCGGACCGGCCTTCCGCGACGGCATCGAGGCCGGGCTCGTCGAGGGCCCCCGCATGACCGCGGGTATGAATGCGTTGCTGACTGCCGCGGGCGGCACCGCCGGACGGTTGATACCGGACGAGGGCACGATCGGATACGGCGCCGTGATGCGCGACCGCGACGAGATGGTCCGAACCGTCCGCCAACAGATCAAGTACGGCGCCGACTGGGTGAAGGTCCACGTGACCGGTTCGCTGCCGGGCGCCACCGGTGAGTTGACCGTCTGGACCGCCGATGAGCTACGCGCAGTCGTGGACACCGCCCATGCACTGAGCACTCCGACGATCGCGCATTGCCGAAATGCGGAATCCACCGGCGTCGCCGCGCAAGCCGGCGTCGATCTCATCCTGCACGCGAGCTACCTCGACGACGCCGCCCTGGAAGCGGTCGTCGACTCCGGCGCGGCGATCGCGCCCACGTTCACGTTCCTCGCGAATCTCGCCGACCACGGCGACAAGGTCGGCGCGGCCACGACCCAGGTCGACATCTTCCGGGGCGAGATCGCGGCGACCGCGGCCATGGTCCGACGGGCCTACGACGCCGGAGTCCGTGTGCTCTGCGGATCCGAGAGCGGCTTCTCGCTCACCCCATACGGGGAATGGCACGCCCGAGAGATGGAACTGTTCGTCACCGAACTCGGCCTGACCCCGCTCGAGGCGATCACCTGCGCGACCCGCAACGGCGCGACGGCACTGCGGCGACCGGACGACTCCATCGGGGTCATCCTCCCGGACGCGGCAGCGGACCTGCTCGTCGTCGACGGTGATCCCTCGAAGGACATCACCGTGCTCGGCGACCGCTCGCGGATTCGACACGTGTTCTCGCGCGGACGAGCCGTCGACCTCACCCCACCGCCGGCCCGCCGCCCGCTGGTCGGTGAGAAGGTCGGAGTGTGGTCCGCGCAGCCGCTCACGTGGGACCTCGCCCATCCATGAACACGCGATCACTGCTCGTGACGGGGGCCGGCGGGGGCCTCGGCGCCGCGATCGCGATCGCGGCGGCCGAGCGCGGTTGGCACGTCGGGGTCCTCGATACCGATGGTGACGCCGCCGAGCGAACGGCGACGGCGATCGGCGCCACCGGGACCAGCCTCGTCGGCGACATCACCGACCCCGACGCGCTCGACGCCGCATTCGACCGCCTCGCCGACGCCTCCGGGAGTGCCGGCGCCGACCGGTGTGGTCGCCAACGCCGGCATCGTGCGGTTCGGTCCCCTGACGGACGTCAGCCTCGCCGACTGGCGCGCAGTGGTCGATGTGAACCTCACCGGCACGTTCCTGACCGCACGCGCCGGAGCCGCGCGGATGATGGCGTCCGGCAGGCCGGGAAGCATCGTGGCCATCACCTCGATGAACGGCGTCGCCCCTGGCCCCAACGCGGGCGCGTACGGAGCGACGAAGGCCGCAGTGGCCCGCCTCGTCGAGCAGATGGCGTTGGAATGGGGTCCTCACGGCATTCGTGTCAACGCGGTTGCGCCGGGTCTCATCGACACGGGGATGTCCGCGCCGATCTACGCCGACGAGGACATCCGGCGCCGGCGAGCGGCCCGCGTCCCCCTCGGCCGACTCGGGACTGCGGACGACGTCGCCGGCGCCGTGCTCTACCTGCTCTCCGAGGAAGCGGCGTACGTGAACGGGACCGAATTGCTCGTGGACGGTGGCGTCACCCGCAGCGTGATCGCGACCCTGCCCCGTCCCGCGGCCGTCGACTCGGTCGGGCCCGACCCCAGCGACTCGTGAACGGCCACCTCGTCCTCTCCGGCGGACCGGTACACGACTTCGCGGCCACCACCGAAATGTTGGTCGCCCTTGCTACCGACGCGGGAATGGCCTCGACGGTCGTGACCGATCCCGCCGAGTTCTTCGACCGGCTGCGGTCCTCGGCATCAGGGTCCGGCGGGCAATGGTCCGCCGTCACCGTCAACGCCCTCCGGTGGCGGATGACGGCGGCGCGCTACGCGGCACAACGCAAGGAGTTCGCCTACGAGGCCGCCGCCGAGGATCTGGCGATACTGACCGATCACGTGCGCGGCGGCGGGGGTCTGCTCGCCATGCACACGGCGGTGATCTGTTTCGACGCCGCACCTATGTGGACGGACCTCCTCGGGGGCGCGTGGAACTGGGAACACTCCGGCCACGGACCACCAGCACCGACCGTCGTGGCATGCACCGCCGCCGGTCGCGCCCACCCGACGACCCGAGCGGCCACCGCGTTCACGGTGACCGACGAGGTCTACCGCGGGCTCGACGTGGCCACCGCCGTGCAGCCGTTGCTGACCGCGACCGATGCCGACGCGGACCACCCCGTCGTGTGGGCCCGCGAGCACGGCCGAGGGCGGGTCGTGACCGACGTGCTCGGCCACGACACCGAATCCCTGCGACACCCCGCGCACGCCGAGCTCCTCCGGTCGGCGTACCGCTGGATCCGCCGTCGCGACCCGTCGACCATCGCGACCTCGTCGCGCCGCACCCCGGAGCACCACTCGTGAACCAACCCACCGTCGTCACCGTCAGCACGTTCGAAGACGCCCGGGCCGCGTTTCGCAACCGTGACCTCCGCCAGGCCCTCTACGACGAGGGCGACGTCGTCATGGCCGACGTGCTCGTGAACCTCCACGGGACCGAGCATCGGGATCGGCGTCGACTGGAGAACCGGCTCTTCTCCCGAGAGACGCTCCTGCGGTACGAGCACGAGATGTTCCCGCCGATCCTCGACGCAACGCTCGCGCCGCACCGCGCCGAAGGGCGCGCCGAGTTGGTGAGCCTGAGTCACCAGATGATGATGAATCTCGCCGCCCTCACGGCCGGTGTCGACCGGCCACTCGGCACCCCGGAGGAGAGTTTCCACCTCTACTCCTACCTGATGTCGTTCATCGAGGGTGCGACCTTGGCGCACTACACCGGCGATCGTGCCGCGAAGCGGGCCGAAGTCGCCGAGTCCCTCGCCCGTTTCGACGAGGAGTTCCTCGCCCCGTCGATTGCCCGCCGTCGCGAAGCACTCCGTGCACTTCGTGAGGGGAAGGGCGATGAAGCCGATCTCCCCCGCGACGTCCTGACGGTGCTGTTGCGCAACCAGGACGACCTCGAGCTGCCGCCGCCCGTCGTCCTGCGCGAGACCTGCTTCTTCCTCCTCGCCGGCGCACATACATCGGCCACGGCCTACGTCCGCACGTTGCACAACGTCTTCGGCCTCGACGAGACCAACCCCGACGACGGGCGGCGGGCGCGCGAGGAAATGGCATTTCTCCGTCGCTGCGTCCACGAGACGATCCGGCTGCAGCCGTCGAGTCCGGTAGCGATGCGCTGGGCCCTCGCGGACGTCGAGTTCCCCGGTGGGGCGCAGGTCCATACCGGCGACCAACTGGTCATCGACCTCATGGCGGTCAACCGGGATCCGGCGATGTTCGGCACCGACGCGGAGCGATTCGACCCCGATCGAGACCTCGCGCCAGGCGCCCCCCGCTGGGGTCTGAGCTTCGGGATGGGCATGCACGCCTGCATCGGTCAGGACCTGGCGGCCGGTATCGACCCGGTCGGAACCCCGAGCACCTCCGAGCAACTCCTCGGGCTCGTCCCCGTCGCCGTCGCCGCCACCCTCGCGGCGGGCGCGCGCCCGGACCCCGACGACCCGCCGGCGCTCGATCCGACGAGTGACCGCGGCTACTGGGCCCGGTATCCCGTACGGTTCTGATCGGTGATCGACCTGCACGCCCACGTCGTGCTCGAAGCGTCCCTCGGCGCGGCGGGACCGCTCGGCCCCGAACTGGTGGACGCCGATCCGGCCACCGGTCGGCCGGCATGCTTCCGGGTCGGCGACTACACCCTCACGGGGGTCCGCTACCGCGACACGCCGTTCATGGATCTCGACCGTCGCCTGGCCGCAATGGACGCGCTCGGTATCACCATGGCGGTGCTCTCACCGAACCCGCTCACCTTCTTTTCCACGGCCGAGCCCACCTGGGCCGAGTCCTACTGTCGGGCTCACAACGACGCCCTCGCGGCACTCGCCTCCCGGGCGCCCGGCCGCATTGCGGGGTTCGCCCAGCTGCCGATGCAGGATCCTGATCGTGCGACGCGCGAGTTGACCCGGGCGGTCACGGAATTAGGGCTGCTGGCTCCGTACCTCGGCACCGATCTGGGACGTCCGCTCGACGACGCGGCCTTCGACCCGATCTGGTCGGCGTGCGTCGATCTGGATGTCCCGGTCCTGTTCCACCCCGCGCCTGACGGGATCGACCGGCGCCGCGACGAACGACTGACCCGCTTCGACGCGGATCTGTGGCTCGGCTTCGCCTACGAGGAGACCCTCGCCGTGTCCACCCTCGTGCTCGGCGGTGTGCTCGACCGTCACCCCAGGCTCGACTTCTGCATCAGCCATGGTGGCGGCGCGACCGCCTGGCTCGCCGAACGCATCGAGCACGCGGCCCGAACGCGCGCCTGGGGATCCGAGGCGCTACGCGAGCCCGGCGCGGTCACCGATCGGCTGAGACGACTCTGGTGGGATGCTCACGTCGGCGGTCCCCGGGCGCTCGCGATGCTCGTCGACGCCTTCGGTACCGAACACCTCGTCGGCGGGACGAACCTGGCCGGATGGGATCAGACCGACGACCCGAGTTGGGGCGACCCGGCCCTCGCCGCTGCGCTCGACGCCAACGCGCGCCGGCTGCTGCGGATCGAACGTGTCCGAGAGCGGGGCTGAACCGACTCAGCCGTCGCTCTCGAACTGGACCGCGGCGCGATCCGAGATCGCAGGTTTGATGGCCTCGACGATCACCTGCTGATGCGCGGCGTGATCGCGGTAGACCGCGTAGCCGGCCTCGTCGTCGAAGTCGGCGACCACCACGAAGTCCCAATTCCCGTCGGCCAGGCGGGCGTCGGGACCGAAGTGATACGCCCGGAGCGTCGGTATCGCAGCCGGCAGCCCCCGTAGCCCTTCGCTCACACGATTTCGGGCTGCAGCATCGGTCTCGGGAGCCCACCGGAACATCACGACGTGTCGGAACATGGGGGCAAGGTAGTCACCGAACGATCACCATCGCCGCTCGTTCGACCGCGTGCCGCCACCGCCCGGGTCGCCGGCCGAGATAAACGGCGTTAACCTAGGACCCGGCCGACGAAGGAGAGCAATGAGCGCCCTGACCACCCACGTCACGAACCGCTCGGGTAATCGCTTCTTGCGCGGGAACTGGGCGCCCGTCGATGCCGAACTCGACGTGACCGGGCTCCCCGTCACCGGAAGGTTGCCGACCGGGTTGGTCGGGAGCTTCCTTCGCAACGGCCCGAACCCGATGTTCGAGCCCATCGGCCGATATCACATGTTCGACGGTGACGGCATGATCCACGAGATCGCCTTCGCGGACGGCGCCGCCTCCTACCGGAACCGGTGGATCCGATCGAGCGCACTCGACGCCGAGTTGCGCAACGGCCGGGCGCTCTACCCCGGTCTCGACGACATCATGAACTTTCCGGACCGCAACCTCGTCGGCGATGCCGGACCGATCAAGAACCCCGCGAACACCCACATCATCCGACACGCCGGGCGGTACTTCGCCCTGTGGGAGGGTTCACTCCCCACCGAGCTGACCGCGGATCTCGAGACCGTCGGGGTCTGGGACTACGACGGCGAGGTCGACGCGCCGATCCCCGCGATGAGCGCGCACCCGCGCCTCGACCCGCGCACCGGGGAGATGTTCTCGTTCGCCTACTCGCCGTTCCCGCCCTACGTCCGGTACTTCGTCATCGAGCCTGACGGCACCCTCACCCACAAGGTGGAACTGGAGCTGCCGGCGCCGGTCATGATGCACGACTTCCTCATCACCGAGGACCACGCCGTCTTCTTGGACTCGCCGATCGTGTTCAACTTCGAAGCCGCCGGGACCGGCGGTGCCATGACGAGCTGGAAACCCGAAAACGGCGCGCGGCTGGGCGTGATGCCCCGCCGGGGCGAGGCCGCCGACATCCGCTGGTTCGAGATCGAACCCGGCCATGTCCAGCATTTCTGGAACGCGTGGGAGGACGACGGCACGATCCACCTCTCCGGGACCCGGATGGCCTCCGTTGATTTCGGCATCGACGGCACCGGCGGACCCGGCGGGACCGATCCGGCCTTTCCCGCCCGCTTCGCTATCGACCTCGACGCCGGCAGTGCGTCCTGGGAACAGTTCGATGACATGGGTGGCGACTTCTGCCGCTTCAACGACGAGTACAACGGGATCGCCACCCGGTACGGATATATGGCCGGCTTCAGCCGCCGGGTCGAGTACCTCGGCTCCTTCGACACCGTGGTGCGCTACGACGCCCAGTCGGGGAACCGGACGGTCTGGGACTTCGGCGAGGACTGGGAAGTGGGCGAGCCGGTATTCGCACCCGATCCGGCCGGGACCGCGGAGGACGACGGCTGGATTCTGTGCGTGACCAACGACCGCGCCTCGACCCGATCACAACTCAATGTCTTCGAGGCCGCGCGTATCGACGACGGTCCCATCGCCGTCGTCGATCTCCCCCAGCGACTGGCGTTCGGCTTCCACGCCAACTGGTTTCCCGACGACGGACGGTGATCTCGTCGGGTTCGCTACTCTGCTGAACCTTCGTTCACCGACCCCGGGAGTCCCACGGTGCAGACCCACGACACGCTGTTCATCGGCGGCGAGTTCGTCAAGGCCGAGAGCAGCAAGGTCATCGACGTCGTCTCGCCTCATTCCGAGGCAGTGATCGGCCAGGTCCCCGATGCGTCGCCCGCCGACATCGACAAGGCGGTCGCAGCCGCCCGCAACGCGTTCGACCACGGGCCCTGGCCGACCATGGCTCCCGAGGAACGAGGCGCGGCGATCAGCCGTTTGAGTGCCGCGATCCAGGCCCGCGCGGAAGCGATGGCCGACCTGATCTCCGCCCAGAACGGCTCGCCCAAGAGCTGGTCGATCATGGGCCAGGTCTTCTCGTCCACGATGGTGCTCGACGCGTACGCCGAGTACACGAAGACCTACCGCTACGTCGACCATCGCACCGGTGCTCTCGGTGGGCGGGTGCAGGTCCGCCGTGCGCCAGTCGGCGTCGCCGCGGGCATCATCCCGTGGAACGTGCCCATGTTCATCGCGGCCCTGAAACTCGGCCCGGCCATGGCCGCGGGCGTGCCGATCGTCCTCAAGCCCGCGCCCGAGACCGCGCTCGACCCGTACCTGCTCGCGGAGGCGATCATCGAGGCGGACCTCCCACCCGGCGTCATCAATATCGTCTCCGCGGGACGCGAAAACTCCGAGTACATCCTGAGCCACCCGGGGATCGACAAGGTGAGTTTCACCGGCAGCGGCGTCGTCGGACGCCACGTGGCGTCCGTGTGCGGTGAGCACCTGAAGCGGGTCACCCTGGAACTCGGCGGGAAGTCGGCGGCCATCGTGCTCGACGACGTGCAGTTGGACGACGCCCTCGTCAACGAGATGGTGATGTCCGGTCTCATGAACAACGGTCAGGCCTGCGGCGCGCAGACACGAATCCTGGCGCCGAAGTCCCGCTACGCGGAGGTGGTCGACGCGCTGGCCGGCAACGTCGGCGCGCTCCATGTCGGCGATCCGCTCGACCTCACGACCCAGGTCGGGCCGCTCGTCGCCGAGCGACAGCGCACCCGGGTCGAGGGCTACATCGAAGCCGGCAAGGCCGCCGGCGCGCGCGTGGCCGTCGGGGGAGCGCGCCCCCCGCTCGACACTGGGTGGTACGTCGCGCCCACGGTGTTCGCGGACGTGGACAACTCGATGAGCATCGCCCGCGAGGAGATCTTCGGGCCCGTGTTGTCGGTCATCCCCTACGACGGCGAGGACCAGGCCATCGAGATCGCCAACGACAGTGACTACGGTCTCTGCGGATCGGTGTGGACGGCGGACGCGGACCATGGCGCCGAGGTCGGCGCCCGGGTGCGGACCGGGGTCGTCGCGGTGAACTCGTCCACGATTCTGGACTTCAACGCGCCATTCGGCGGTTTCAAGCAGTCCGGTATCGGCCGCGAACTCGGCCCCGAGGGTATCGACCCCTACACCGAGTTGCAGACGATCATTCTGCCCGCCTGACCGGAGCCGAGGTCCTCGGCAATTCCGGTCTACCGATCCCGCACCGACACAAAGGGTGAAGTCATCGCGCGCAGTACCGCCGGGTAGTCGAGATCGAACGAGACTTCGTCGCCGACGTCCATGCCGTTCGTACCCGTGTCGAGCACGAGGTGGTCGCTGCTCGCGCCCAGGACCCGGGTCCCGACCGGGCCCGACAGCCCGTCCGGGTCGATGTCCTGGCGGCCCACTGCGAGCAGCGACTGGCGAATCGTCCCCTGCCCAGCGCGGGTGGCCGCGACGCCGAAGGTCGTTCGTCCGATCGTTCCGGACGGTTGTGCCCGCTTCTCCTGAGACTCGATGATCTCCGCCACGAGCCGGAACCCATCGGTACACAGGCCCGGGATTGCGGCACCGCTGAGCGGATCCCGACCCAGGAGAATGCTCTCACCAAGTCGGAGTTGGTTGATCCGCCCGACTGCACCCGTGGTGAGCGCCCATGAGAGATTCGCGGAGTTGCCTCCAGAGACGGTCGGGACCTCGATCCCGAGTTCGGCCTCGATCTCGTCGGCCAGTCCTGAGAGCGTCGCCATCTTGTCGTCGTCGGGGACGACGCCGCTCTGACACGCCAGGTTGGTACCGATCCCCGCCAATCGCAACCATCGGTGATCCCGGACAGTACGGGCCAAGTCCGGGACGCCGCCGGGCAGCACCCCCTCGCGGAGATCACCCATCTCCACCATCAGCATCACACCATGGGGCCTGCCTCGGACCTCGGCCGCATCGGCGAGACGATCGAGGACGACGGTCTCGCTGTTGCAGCTCACGGCCGCCAGCGCGACAACCGCATCGACCTCGCGGGGCGACGGCGAACGGAGCAGGGTGATCGGTACGACCGCGCCGGCCGCTCGAAGCCGCGCCACGTTCTCCAGTCGGGAATCGCCCAGACCCTCGACGCCGCCCCGGATCATCGCGTCGGCGATCGACGGTCGGCCGAGGCACGCCTTGGTCACACCGAGGACTGCGACATCCTTCGCCGCGAGTCGACGAACGAGTTCACGCGCGTTGTGGGTGATCGAGCCGAGCCGAACCTCCACCCGCGGCGCACTCACCGCGTGCCTGACCTCACCGGGGCGCCAACGCGGGGAACCCGGCCGTCACCATCTCCACGAGTCGTTCGGGGGGGCTGGTCAGCGGATCGCAGGTCGGCAGACCGGTTCGGGTCGCGAGGCGGTCAAGTTCCGTCTCGATCTCGTCGGTCGCCATGCCCTCGTGGTTCATCGTGACGCCGATGACCGAAGTGTCACCGAAGCGTTCGATGAGCTCGATCTCGGATTCGGGCGACGGCATCGGCAGCGTCGGGAAGTCGCAGAGCGAGCGGCGGCGCGGCGCGTGCTGGAGCACGACCGCCGCGGGACGGCTGCCGCGAAGGATGTAGGCGGACGTGAGGTACGCGGGATGACTGAGCGCACCTTGGCCCTCGATGACGATCAGCTCGGGGTTCTCCGCCGCGGCCTCGACGACCGCCCGTTCCATCTCGCCGGAACAGAACTGCGGCGCGATCGCGTCGAGCGCGGCGCCATACCGCGCGCCCTGGATCAAGCTCGTCTGGCCCGTACCCACCATCACCGAGCGCACACCTGACCGGTTCAGGGCTTCGGTGAGCAGCGTCGCCGTTGTGCGTTTGCCAATGGCTCCGTCTGTCCCGAGTACCGCGATTCGCGGACACGTGACGTCGAAGATCTCGCCGGAGAAGACACGGAGCTGACCCTTCGGTCGCGGCCGCCGGACATCGAGCAACGTCACCGAATGGGCAGCGGCGGCGGCCACGAACTCGGGGTCGTCGGCCAGAAATTCGTGCAGGCCGCTCACAACGTTCATGCCGGCGGCGATCGCCTCGAACACGACCTTGCGCTCATGATCAGTGAGACGGCCGCTCGCCGGCGCAACCCCGAAGATGAAGTACTCCGGAACCGCGCCGATCTCGGCGAGGGCTCGGGCGAGGGTCTGGTAGACCGGAATCCCGTTCGGTGCATCGTCGAGGACGCGTCCGGCGTCGGCGCCGGCCAGCCGACTGTCGATCACACCCACGATGTCGTAGCGCTCCGACGAGCGCACCAGCCCGTTCGCGGTCTTGCCGTCGAGTTCGCCGAAGTTGCCTTCGCAGTAGACGAGTGCACTCGAGCCCGTGTGGGTCGACGCGGGACTGTGCGGCATGGGCGCGAGCGCGTCGAACCCAGCGGGAACGAGGGATATCGATGCCATCAAGAGGCTCCTCTGAAGGCTCAGAGGAGGCGACAAGGTCGCAGCAGGCAGGTGGCCCGGGCGGTGGCGAGACGTCTTCCCCAAGAAGGGATGAACGCTTGGACCGTACCACCGATGCCGCCGGCCGCCGGCCGACGCGAGGAACCGCCTGGGGGACCTCACGATCTTCCCCGCGCGATCAGCGCGTGATGTGGGCCAGGAACCAGCGCCGGATCTCCTCGGCGGCCTCGATCGATGCCGGGAGCTTGGCCAGCATGAGCCAACCGTGGGGTTGTTCGGGGTAGATGGTGAACTGCGTCTCGACCCCGGCCGCTCGTGCATGCTCGGCGAGGAGTTCCGCGTCCGAGCGCAGGGTCTCGGCGCCACCCGCGATGATCAGCAGCGGCGGGAACCCGGACAGATCCGCCAGCGCCGGGGACACCGCCGGGTCGGTTGGGTCGTGGTCGCCGAGGTACGCCGCCCGCCATTTGGGCGCGAGGTCGCGGAGCGGCAGGAGATCGATGTCGGCGTTTTCGTCGATGCTCGACCCGGAGAACGTGAAGTCCGCGTACGGCCAGAGCACGACGGCGCCCGCCGGCATCGGTAGCCCCTCCGCGCGGATGCGCAGGAGCAGCGCCAGGGCGAGGCCCGCGCCGGCGGAACCCCCGAAGAAAAACGTCCGAGCGGGATCGGCACCGCGGTCGAGCAACGCTCGATAGGCGCGGGTCGCGTCATCGATCGCGGCCGGATACGGGTGCCGGGGCGCCAGCCGGTACTCGATGCTGTAGGTGTCGAGGCCGGTGGTTCGCGCGTGATCCTGCGCCGGCCGTCGTTCGAAGTTCACGCTCCCGGTCACGAAACCGCCGCCATGGAGGTAGAGCAACGTTCCGGTCGGGCCGTCAGGACCGGGATCTCGAAGCACGAACCTGATCGCGGCCACGCCGTCGAGATCGACGGACTCCTCGCGCAGCGGGCCACGGCGGTGAGCGCGTCGGCGCGGCAGACCCCGTGGACCCGGCGCGAGCACCTCCAGCCGGTCCACGGCCACGAACGACGCGGCGCGGAATCCTCCCACCAACAACTCGAGGCTCCACGGCCAGGACGGCATGGTCGGTCCGTGGCGGAAGCGGCCGAAGGCAGCACCGATTGCGCCGCGGCATGCGGCAGCCGCGAGGTGACACTGGGCCAAACGTCGCCGCATCGCGCTCGGCCTGGGGGATGCGGTTCTGGCCGCGTCAGCTGGCATGCGGATGCTCCGGAACCGTGAAGGGATACGGAAGTCCCGCGGCCACCACAGCCTCGGCGTCGCCGGACCAGTCCATTGCAAGCACCGCGTCCTGCGTCCTGCGCCCGGTGAGTGCCCGCCACAGCTCGTAGGTCCCAGCGCGGACAGACACCGTGGCGCCGTCGGCGTCCGTCGACGGCGGATAGCAGTGGCCGTCGGTCGTGATGACCGTGACCGCGAGCCCCGACTCTCGTAACTGCGGCTCCCATCGTTCGATGCTCAACCCAAGGTGGGTCGCGACGAGGTCAGCTGGAGGTTCGCCGGCATCGTCACACGACTCACGGAGGTCGGCCTCGTGGATCAAGGTGTCACCGAACGCCCAGCGGGCCTGTGTCCCCATCACCGGATGTGGTGGGAGCTCGACAAGCTGGTCCGCACGTTCCCGCCATCGGCCGACGAGCTCACCGATCGACCGGTGTCGATGCCGATCGATCTGCGCTTGGGTCCACACGGCGCTCGCATAGCCCTCGAGGTTGTCGTCGACCCAGTCCTCGGCCAATCCGGTCATGTGCGCGGCGAGGTCGTGGACGGTCCACGGTGGACACGACCGGACCGGCATCGCCGCGTTGGCATCGGTGGCCATGCTGGCGATCCGGTCCACGCTGGCGAGGTAGGCCCCCGAGTAGTCGACGGGTGTCACGATGGATCTCCTCCAACGCGAAATGCGCCCGTCGAACGCGGCGACGCGCTGCGTGTCCTCATAGTCCTCTTGGTCGACGAGCTTTCCCCAGCGGGAACGGACCATCAGCACGGCCCGGTTCGCGTAGATCTCGGTCCCGGCCCCGTCGAGGATCCAGTTGCGTACCCGGACCGCGGCCCGCATGTTCCACGGCGGGCCGTTCACGAGGATGTCCTCGATCTCCATCTGGATCCCAAACTCGACGTATCGGCGGAGAAAGGCCTCGATCTCCGCCCGGCCGCGATGCGTCGGATGCGGGTCAAGCCCTGCCCGGGGAACGCGATGCTGACGAGACCACGAATTGTCGCCCGGGAACGTCAGGGTCGCGTCGGGAGCGAACATGGCCAACGTGGGCGCGTAGCGGCCCTCGTTCGCGAGGCGGATATTGCGCGAGATGAGCTTGCGGACCGCCATCTTGTACACGGCATGCTCCTGGTGTCGGTGTGGTGCGTCTCATTGTGTCGGTCTGGTCTTGGCCTGCGCGCGGCCCACGCGTCGGTCAGCCGGCTGCGAGGACAGCCTCGACCCGGTCGCAGGCCTGCCCGGTTCCGTCTTCGGTGGCGAGCAGGGCCGCGAAGGCTCGCGCGGCGGCTTCGGTCCCGTCGGCGAGGACACTCTCAATGGCCGCCCGAAGCTTGGGCACGGTCACCCGGCCGCGGACATGACGTCCGGTGCCGAGTTGTTCATGGCGGCGCGCGTGCCAGAGCTGATCGAACAGCACCGGGATGATCACCGAAGGCTTCCCGGCGGCGAGGACGAGCGAGTTCATGCCGTGCGCGCCTGCGTGCACAACCGCGCGCACATGCGGCAGCACCGGCCCGACGGGTACGAACGGCCAGACTCCCGGGCGACCCTCCAACCGCACGGCAATGGCCTCGTTCGAGGTCAGGAAGATCCCGCGCAGCCCGAGCTCGTCGAGCGCCTCCGCGACGCGACCGAACACCTCGGGGGCTGCGGACGCCGCGCTCGTCCCCAGACAGACGAGGACCGGCGGATCGCCGGCTCGGAGGAACTCGGCGACGTCGGCCGGAAGCTCGTCGTCGGGCCCGGTCCAGTGGGTGAACCCGACGAACGGGTAATCGTCACCCCAGTCGCTCGCCGGCGGGTAGTAGTGCGGTGACACCATCGCCATGTTGTGGTCCGGCGACAATCGGGCGTCCATGACGTGCCAGCCGTCCGTCGGTAGGCCGAGGGACCGGCGCTTGGCCACGATCCGCTTCTCGTCGAAACACCACCGGGCCATCGGACTCCGACCGGCGTTCCACGCGAGCCCGTTCGCGCGCCTCGCGAGTTTCGAAGTTCCGGTGCGAAACGGCACCAGCCCCTCCGGTGGATGATCGGTGGTGCGGACGAGCATCGGGAAAAGATCGCCGGACATGAACGGGATGCCGCGTCGCTCGAACGGCATGCTCGCGATCGGCGCCGCACCCGGATGCGACAGCAGCAGATCCGCCCCGTCGGCGACACCGTCGATGGCCTCGAGCAGCGGATCGAGCCGCGGCACCGTCAAGCGCCGGTAGTACAACGGCATCAGCACGGCACCCGACGCCACCTTGCCCCAGCGTGCGCAATAGTCGCCGTACCGGTCCAGACCGCTCGGACACATCTCGCCGACGTCCGCGTCCGCGAGCGTGACCCCCTCCGCCGCGAGGCTCGGCAACAGTTCCGACGGAGCAAGAAACGTGACGTCGTGGCCGCGGCGCGCCAACTCCGCGGCGATCGGCGCGTACGGGAACACGTCGCCGCGATAACACATCGAGTAGATGACGATTCGCGCCATACCTCTCCAGCCATTCGTCGATCAGGACGTGCTCGCGAGGTCGCGGCGCCGGAACACGATCGTCGCCGCGACCACCGCGACTGCGGTATAGCCGAGCACGGTCATGAGCGCGAGCAGTGGCCCACGGGTGAAAGACGCATCCGCCATCTGCCGCCACGGCAGGATCGTCCCGATGTTCTCGCCCCACAGGTACGCCGCCCACCCGGGACGGAGTCCCCGGATGAGGCCCTCCACCACGACGATCCAGCCGAAGACCGCGCCGAGCGCGAACGCGGTGTTTCTCCCGAGGGTCGCCAACGCCGCCGCGAGCATGGCCGCGAGCGATGCAAGCAGCGCGGCGCGCCCCATCGCCAGTCCCAGAGACGTCCACCAACCGACGGTCGCCCCCGCGGTCGAACCGTGCGCGAACACGGCCGGAAGAAAACTCGCAAGGAACACCACCTCGAGCAGGAATCCGATCACCAACGCGAGAATCCCGCATGCGGCGGTACGGGCCAGATGCAGTCGAACGCGACGTGGTTCCCACGTCAACACGGTGACGACGGTCCCGGCGCGCCACTCTCCGCCCGCGACCGCTGCGCCCGTGAACAGCGTCCCGAGCAGCAGAAAGAACGACGAGATGAACACCGCGCCGTCGGACTGTTCCACGACCCACCAGTCGGTGAGCACCGCCGGGTGGAGCGCACCGAGCTGAGCGAGCGACCGCCCGCTCGAACTCGTGAACGCGATGACGCCCGCGAGCACACAGGCAAGCAGTGCGATCAGGATCATGACCCTGACCACGCGGCGGGTCAGGGCCCTGCGCATCTCGACCATCAGCAGGTTCATACCCCGACCTCCATGCCCGATCCGTCGGTGCTGCCGGTCATCTCGAGGAACAGGTCTTCGAGCGAACCGGTCTCGCTGATCAGTTCGTGGACCCAGTGGCCCTGTTCACCCAGGGTCTGGTTCACGATCCCCGCGTCGCGCGCCGGGACGGCGACCCGCAACCGGTCCCCGACGAACTCGGCCGGCAATCCGGCGCGGTGCAGTACGGTCCGGGCCGCGGTGGGATCCGCGACGGCGACGACGACGGCCTCGGGTCGTCCGGCCGCCGCGAGCACCTCGGCGACGGTCCCCTGCGCCACGCATCGGCCCCGACGCATGATCGCGACGCGATCACAGGTCTGCTCGACCTCGCTGAGCTGGTGACTCGAAACGAAGACCGTCCGCCCCTCGTCCGCGAGTCGCCGCAAGAGCTGGCGGACGCCTCGAATACCGGACGGATCCAGCCCGTTCGCCGGCTCGTCGAGAATCAACAACGCCGGGTCCTTGAGCAGTGCAGCCGCGAGGCCGAGCCGTTGGCGCATCCCCAGCGAGTACTTGCCGACCGCATCGTCCGCGCGCTCGGCCAGACCGACCTGCGCGAGCACTGCATCCACCCGCGCCGGTCCCACGCGGTCGATCGCCCCGAGCAGGACCAGGTTGCGACGCCCCGACATGGTCGGAAACAGCGCCGGCGTCTCAACGATGGCTCCGACCTGACCGATCACCTCGGGCAGATACTCGGGAACCGGACGACCCAACAGACGGGCACTACCTCCCGTCGATCGCACCAGCCCGAGGAGACACCGGATTGTCGTCGTCTTCCCGCAACCGTTGGGCCCGAGAAATCCGAACACCCCACCAGCGGGCACCGCCAGGTCCAGCCCGTCGACCGCCACCGATCGCCGGCGGCGCCCGTACTCCTTGCGGAGTCCTTCGATCTCGATCACATCGCCCGTCACTGGGTCCCGCTTCTGTTGAGTGCTCCACCTTCACAGACGGCCGACTCCCGGGCGCGGGTGACGAGCACGCTCAGACCGACAGCGATTCCTCTTCGGGGGGCAGCGCGGCAACGATGGCATCGAGATCCGCATACTGAGCCTCGTCGATCTCGGGCGCGGCGGCCTCGCCCACCGACGACCAGTCCGATCGCCGGATCAACGTGAACGCAACCAGCAAGAGCACTGCGGCAATCGCGACTCCGCCCAGGACCCGGTTCCGGTCGTACTGCGCACCGGGGGGCCCCGCGAAGGTGATCGGCACGACCTGCGCCCGTTGATAGACCGTGGCCGACGCCACCGAGATCCCGCAGCGGTCACCGCGCAAGCAAGATGCCCGCTCGGCGCCGACCGTCCCGGCCTCGACGAGCAACGTCGTCGCACCCCGACCGTCGGGTCCGACCAGGAGCGGGGCCGTGGGTCCGGGCGCACCGCACCGTGAACCCACCGCGTCCGGCGCTGCGCACAACATCGCCTCGACTCGCTCGCCGGGCGGGTACCCGCGAACCGCCACTCTCACCCGCTGACCGTCGAGTGCGAGACCCGTTGCGGGCGTCACGCGGATTCGACCCGGCGCCGGGACCGCGACACCGAACACAGTTTGGACCTCGGCTCGCTCGCCGGTGTCGGGGTCCCGGATCACGACGAAGCACGGTGGGTCCTGCGTGCTGCATCGGGCCGCCGGGTGGCGGTCGCCGAGAAAGTCGTCGCGGACGAGATACTGGAACCGGGCGGTCCCGTCTTCGTCGAACTGGACCGGAATCCGATTCGCACACGGCGCGGCCACCGTCGGGGCACACTGCTCGGCCGTTGCGACGGCAAAGGGTTCGAAGCCGGTCGGATGCATCTGGAGCACCGTGCGCGGCGCCAGGCGGTCGACCGCGTCGAACGAGACCGGAAAGTCGTCGGGGTCCTTGGGGGTCAGGATGACCTCAGGGCCGAGCGGAGAAGCCGACGTGTCCCGCGAGACCTCCTGCTCGGCCTCGGGGACCGAACTCGGGACCGGGGCGCGGCGCGTCTCGCCCTGCACCCGAGACGGCGCACGCTGGGTGGACGACTCGTCGCCACCCGAATCCAGGGCACCGAACAGACTCGCACCGACCAGGACCGCGATGAGCAGTCCCCCGAGGCAGAGCGCACCAAACGCGGCACCGGTCATTGCGCGCGGGCCGTCGCTGCGGCCGGTCACCCGCGTCACGGAGCCCGCGCCCACGACCAGTAGCGCGATGAGCGCGACCAGAGCGAGCGGGACGAGCAGCAGTACCACAGGCTCGGCTCAGTCCGATCGCGCCGGGGCGCTCGGAGGCGGCGGTGGCGTCTGCTCGTCGAGTCGACGGTTCAAGGTGAGGATGCGCCCGATGAACGGCAGCATCAGGACGTTGAGGCCGTGGAGGATCCCCACGATGAGCAGGATGCCGCCGACGCGTACCGTCACCGCACGGAGCTGGTTGGCACCGACGGTCTGCGCCCAACCCTTGTCGGGTTCGAAGTGCACCGTGAACAGGATGAACGCGAAGAAGATCAAGTAGTACGCGACGTCCATCAGCACGATGAAGCTCTTCCCGGTGCGCGGATTCGCACGGAAGATGTCCGCGGCGTAGCTCTTGCCGAATCGTCGGATGAACGGGCCCAGCCAGAGAGCCAGGAACACCATCCCGACGAACCAGATCAGTTCGAGGATCCACCAGTCCATGATCAACGCTCCCTTACTTCGTTCTGTTGTTCCGAACACGATTGCGAGGACGGCCCCAACCAGGCAGACGACGACCGCGACGCGGCGACGCCGCTGCGCGCGCAGGCGCTGATCGTCCTCGATGCTGAGCGCGACCCTCGCGAAGAGGTCCTCGCTCGCCTCGAGCTGCTCGGCCTCGTCGAAGAGCGCATCCCGCAGACGTTCCTCGACCGCAGTCATGGCGACGGCTCCGCGTCGTCGCGGCCGGCGACGAGCCCACGCTCGAGTGCCGCCAACCCGCGGGTGAGGTGGGTCTTCACGGAGTTTCGGGAGATCCCCATCGCCTCGGCGATCTCATCGATGCCCAACTCCTCGTAGTAGCGGAGCACCAGCGCGTTGCGCTGACGGAGAGGGAGGTCGCGCAAGGCGTCGATGACTTCCTGTTGATCCTCTCGCAGAGAGATCTCGTCCTCGGTCGAGACCTGCCGGTCGTCGAGCGGCAGGTGATGACGCAGCGACACCAGGCCACGCCGGTTGTTGTCACGGGCCAGGTTCAACACGATCGAGCGGAGATACGGCGCCGCCTTCGAGGCATCCCGGATCCGGTGGGCCGAGCGTGCGAGGCGGATGAAAGCCTCCTGCACCAGATCCTCGGCGGCGTTCCGGTCATCGACGAAGAGCCGCGCCAGACGGACCAACGACCGACCCTCCTGTTCGAACAGCGTGACCACCAGCGCATCGACGTCCAGGCTCGAACCGGCAACGACGGGGTCGGCGACCACGACCGGTGGGGCGACCGGCTTCGAATCCGCGAGAAACCAGGGGGCGCAGAGCCCGGCAACGGCCATCGTCCCGACAGACGCCGGACGGTGCGCTTCCGGGTGACACGCGGCCACCAAAGCGTCCCGGAGCCGATCCCCTACCCTGCTCACGTCGGTAGCCTCCCACACCTCGAGGCCCGAAGAATCTGTCACCCGGGACGAGCGCTCAACCGTCAAGACCAGTAAAGCCACCGGAAGGGCAACCCATGATCGGTACCGCAACCAAGATCCTGCTCGTGGCGGGGATGGCCAACCTCCTCGTCGGCGTGCTCTCCGGGATCCCGATGGGCGTCCTCCGCCAGAACGGGGCAACGGAGGTCCCCAAGTATCTGACCATGGTGCACCTGGCGGGACTCATGCACGGCCCGATCCTGATCTCGGTCGGTCTCGCGCTCACGATCTCGGACCTCAGCCCCTGGTTCGACACGACTGCCGCCTCGATCCTGGCCGCCGCCTCGGCGCTACTCATCGTCAAGGACACCCTCAACTGGCAGCAGGGTGCGACCGACGAGTTCGCGCAGCAAACCCTCGGACTCCGCATCGGTCAGGTCTTCGGACCCCTCGAGGTCGTCGGAATCGTGCTGGCGACCGCCGCCGTCGTCAGCGGCCTCTGACGACTTTTTGGCCCTGCTCGTCACCCGATCCGACGATGAGCGGCGTCTGTTCTCCCGAGAGGCTCACCGGCCCCGCTGATCGGGAGGACCCATGACATCGCACCGGACGCCCACCCCCAGGTGGTATCGCCGTACCTGGATCTGCTCGGCGGTGATGGTGGCGACCGCCGGCATGATCATGCCGACGTCGGTCGCCGCCGCTGCGGCCCCGCCGACGATCTCCGTCGGCGATGTCACCGTTCCGGAAGGCAATACCGGCAAGGCGTCCGCCAAGGTGACCGTGCGGCTCTCGGACCCGGTCGCGTCGTTGACCATCGTGCAGTTCACGACCAACGAGGAATCGGCGACTGCCGGTACCGATTTCAAGGCGCGCGACGCCTCGGTCAAGATCCGGGCGGGCCGGGTCAGTGCCGTCATCAGCATCCCGGTGTACGGCGACACCGACGCCGAGTCGGATGAGCGCCTCATCGTCACCCTCACCGACGCCGGGGGCATCGCGATCGCCGACGGAGCCGGCGTCGTCACGATCGCCGACGACGAAGGCCGGGTCGGACTCTCCCTTGGAGATGCCGAAGTCTGGGAGGGAGACACGTCCAAAGGTCCCGCCAAGCTTCTACTCGTCCTCGACTCACCGGTCCCGACCGACACGTTCGTCTCCTTCACGATCGCCGACATGACAGCGACCGCCCCCGATGACTTCCGCGCCCGTTCCGGGCGGGTGAAGATCCGGGCCGGGCGAACGACCGCGAACATCTCCGCGCTCACGTACGGCGATACGAACGACGAGCCCGATGAACTCCTCGCGGTGGTACTCACCGATGCCGGGGTCGTTCCGATTGCCGACGGGAATGCCACGGTCGTCATTCGCAACGACGAGCCGTCACCCGTCCCGGCGCCGATCACCGATCTGACGGTGGAGGCAGGGCCGACCGCGCGCCACCTGACCGCGACCTGGACGCCGCCCCCGAGCATGTCGACCATCATCGGCTTCGATCTCGAAGTCACCCGCGCCGCGATGACGAACGTGGTCGCGGACGTCACCTCGCCGTTCGCCTTCGGGTGTGGAAACGCGGTCGTGACCGACACATGCATCGTCAGGGTGCGAGCGCGCAACGACAGCGGCGCGGGACCGTGGAGCGACACCGTCACCGCGTCGACGTGGGCTCCGCCCGAGGCGCCACTCAACCTGACGCTCCTCACCGGCGGGACCGCGGTGGACTGGGACGAGCCCGCGAGCGAGCGCCCCATCGACTTCTACGAAGTGCAGAAGCAGAGCGTCGGATCCACGAGTTGGACGGCAGTCGGCACCGTGACCCTGACCCACGCCGCGACCACCTGCATCCAATGCTCGGTTCGAGTCCGTGGCCATAGCGAGGTGGGCTTCGGGGCGTGGTCGACGGTCCAGATTCTGCTCCCGGGCACCCCGACCGGGCTCCTCGCAGTACGGGACGGCATCAACCACGAACTCGTCCACATCGGTTGGTCGCCACCGACGGACCCCGGATCGCACCCGGTGACGTCCTATGAGATCGTCACCAGCGGGTCGCCGCCGGTCACCGTCACCGCAACTGGCGCCGATCTCTTCCTGCGGTCGACCCTCAACTGGAACATCCAGGTCTACGCGAGGAACCTCGTCGGGCGTTCGTTGCTCCCTGCGACGGTGAACCTGCCGGCCGGGTGACACGGTCAGGAACCCGACGAGCTCCTCTGCGCGACATACACCGTGCTCGACGACTCCTCACCCGTGTAGAAGTTCGGGAAGGTCACGACGTTGGCATCGCAGCTCACGAAGACGCGCTCGACCAGCCTCACGAAAGCATCATCGGGCGCGCCGTCGGCCCAAAGCCCGAACACGCCGTGCGGGTGCAACTGCTCCACCAACGTCCGGAGGCCGGTCTCGGTATAGAAGCTCCCATGGCGTGGATGCAGGAGGTGATCGGGCGCGTGGTCGATGTCGACGAGCACCGCGTGCCACCGGGTCGGGAGGCCCGGCCCGAACGGGACCCCGGCGTCGAGCGTGGCGAAGAAGTCGGCTGCCACGAAGTGACATCGACGATCCTCGGTCAGTGAGGCGGACAGCGGCAGGTGGCCGGCCTCGTGCCACCCGATCACCGGGTCGAGCGCCTCGGCGACCGCGAGGGTCTCGACGCGGTCGTCGTCCAGGACGGCGCGTGCGGTGTACCCGAGCCCGAGGCCACCGACCAGGACGTCGAGAGACGTTGCCGTCACCTCGGCCAGTGACAACGTGGCCAGCGCGACCTCGGCGACGGTGAACAGGCTCGACATAAGAAACTCGTCGCCGAGCTTGACCTCGAAGACGTCGACCTGGAGTGACGGCTCGAGGCGGCGGCGAACGGTCAACTCACCCAACGGTGTCTGCTGTCGGTCGATCTCCTCGAAGCCCGCCCCCATCGGCCGGGATCCTGGCACAGTCGGTCTCGCCCCTCCCTGAACCCCTCGCAAAAGGACTGCTCGGTGACAGAACCCTGTCCGAACGCTCATCACAGGTCGTGGTCACCACCGGTCCCACCTCCACCCGCGTGACCACAACCGGAGCGACCGCCGGGGGCGCCATCACCGAGGGCGGCGGCATGGCCGCGACCGCCAGGACACCTCCGACCCGCCGAAGTCGCGGCCGATCTCGATGTTTTCCGTTCCCGACCATGGCCGGCCATCGACCCGTGACCGAGGCCTGGTAAGGAGCTTCGGTCTCGACTGAAAACGGTAGATCTCGATCGCCATTCCGCCGACCCGCGCCCGCCCCCCGAACGCCGAACGGTCCGAGACAGCGAGGGAACCCCCGTTCCCGCTACCTCGGACCGCACGGCTGCTGTTGTATCGCCCAACGTTTCGGCCGAAAGGACCTTCCGCTCGAGCCGCGAGTTTTATGAAGTTCAGTGCATCACGCACGCACCAAGTCACGGAGTGAACACTTTGACGTGGTCCCGCGCCAACCACGAGCCTCGGGTACCGGTAGAGGTACTCCAATGAATCTCAAACAAGCGGCGAACCAACTCGGTGTGCATTACCAGACCGCGTACAAGTGGGTGCGGACGGGCCACCTGAGCGCGGTACGAGTCGGGGGGCGGTACGAGGTTTCCGATGCCGCCATCGAACGATTCGCGGCCCGCCGGGCCGCGACACGGACCGATCCCGACGATCAAGGCATCGAACCAGCCATCGCCGCGGTCGAGCCGGAGGACGTCCTCGAGGAGTTCGAAGCTATGGCGGCCGACCCCTACCTCAGCATTCTGTCCACTGCCACCTTTGCCGCTCGTCGCGGTGCCGACCTGATCGGCGACCTCTGCGTGGCGACGTGCTTCGCCCACGACGGCCGCCCGAGGTTGAGCGCGGTCAACCATCCGAATCCCGCGCATGCCACGCTGATACACGGCATGGTCGACCTTCTCGGACCCGCGTCGACACGCGAGGGTTTCGCGTTCCCCGGCTTCGACGAGCAGCAGCCGACGCGGGTCGACCACGTTCCCCAAGACGTCGTCAGGTCGTGGATTCGGCCCGAACTCCGTCAACATCTCGACTGGAACCCGATCCGGTGTCTGCTGGCCTCACCGGTGAAAGTGAACGGTCGTACGGCCGGGGTCATCGCCGTGACGCGCAGCGACAGCCGGCCATACTCCGACCACGACGAACAAATGCTCCAGGGAATCGCCGAACGTCTCGGAGTCCTGTTCGCCACGGCATCCGACGTCGAGCTTGCCATCGAGTTCCGCGACTCCATCGTGAACACGCTCACAGCTCGCGTCGCCGAGGCCGGTACGTTCGCGCCGGGCGAGCTGGACGAGCTGCTCGACGAGGTTGGCGGGAAGTCGCACCTGCCGATCACCATTCTCGACGGCGAGCGACGCTTCCTTGCCCTCAACCGGGCCTTCGGCGAGATCCGCGGCCAGCCGACCGATGCCATCATCGGGACGACCTTCGAGTCGATGACCCATCCGGACGACCGCCAGCTGGACCGTGACACCTTCAGCCGCCTGATATCAGGCGAACTCGACTACCACGACGTCAGCCTTCGCCGCGTGTTGATGCCCGAGGGACGCGAACTGGCCTACACGTCACATCGAGCTGCCGTTCGAGCGCCGGATGCATCACTGCAGCACATCGTCACGGTCGTCCGACCACTCCGACCCCATGCGTCCGACGTCACCGCGATCGGCGAGACGGTGCTGCGCTCGATCGGCGCCGGCCCGCACGACTGAGTTCGGCGCGGGAGCAACCCAGGATTTCTCTCAGATTCAGTGCCGTCGCCACCCTGGTGACTCGCGGCCGATATCAGAACATGGCACTTGCTGCGGCCGAGGCGGCCTCGTGGGCCTGGCGACCAGCCTGGCCTTGGTGGCGTCCGCGAGCAGTCACGACCTCGGGATCGCGGGCGGGCTACCGCTCCGGATCGGCACCATCGTCCTCGTCCTCGCGCTCGCCGCCTACGTGATGGACAAGGAGCGCCACCTGCGCGGGCTCGCACAGACCCTGGTCCGAGAACGGGAGGCCGCGGCCGCGGTCGCCGAGCGCCTCAGGGAAATGGAATCCCTACACGCAGCCGGGACCGCGATGAACTCCGTTCTCGTCATCGAAGAGGTATTCCGCGTCATTCTGATGAGCGCCGTGGACGTGCTGCGTCCGATCCGCGGTTCGATCCTCATCGCCGACAGCCCGACCACCCCGACGCTCGTCTGCGCCGTCGGCGGTGCCTCGGACACTCGCACGCGCATCACCCTCGGGGAGGGACTCGCCGGCCGGGTCGCCCAGCAGCGGATCCGCGATCCTGCTCGAGGCCCACACCCCAGACGGCCTCCCGATGCCAGCCGGGAGCGCGGTGTGCGTTCCACTGATTCACCGCGACCAGCTCCGCGTGCTCGAACTCATGGGCGCGACCGACCGTGTGTACACCGACGTCGACCTCCAGTCGGTCTCGCTGTTCGCCGACCTCGCTGCCGCCGCGATCGCGAACTCCCGCCTCACCGCGGCCACGCAAGAACTCTCCGCCCAGCTGTCCACAACCCGCGCGCCCTGACGCCGCTGGTCACCGCGTGGGCCGGCGAGCGCAACGCCCGACGAAGTACCGATACGCTCGACCGGTCTGCACACACGCGGGTACAGGGGTGCACAGTGAAGCCAGGCCAGCCGGACAACGTCGTCGTCGTGCTGCTCGATTCGCTGAATCGACACCTGCTCGGTGCGTACGGCGGCGACGAGTTCGAAACACCGAACCTCGACCGCTTCGCCGCCCGGCACGCCACGCGATTCACCCGTCACGTCACCGGCTCGCTTCCATGCATGCCGGCCCGGCACGACATCCTCTGCGGGACCCTTGATTTCCTGTGGCGCCCGTGGGGGTCGATCGAACTCTGGGACGAACCGATCACCGCCAAGTTGCGCGCGCAGAACGTCACCACGATGCTGGTCACCGACCATCCGCACCTGTTCGAAACCGGCGGCGAGAACTACCACACCGATTTTTCTGGATGGGACTACCTCCGTGGCCACGAAGGCGACCCGTGGCGTACCTATCTCGACCCGTCCTGGATCGGCACTCCCGAGCTGCGCGCCCGGCCGTCGGACTGGTTCTATGCCCGTGCGGCCGGTGCTGACGAAGGCGGCTGGATCCGCGGCTATGACCGGTCACGCACGTTCTTCCGCGAGGAGTCCGACTACCCGGGGCCGCGCACGATGCAGGCTGCAGCGGACTGGCTCTCGAACGCGACCCCGCATCACGACCGCTGGATGCTCTTCGTCGACGAGTTCGATCCGCACGAGCCGTTCGACACCCCGGCGCCGTGGCGCGGCCGCTACGAGGAGACACCCTTCGACGGCGACGCGTTGATCTGGCCGCCGTACACCAACGGCGGCGTGAGTCAGGGATTGCTGACCGAGACCGAAGCCCAGCACATCCGCGCCAACTACGGATCCAAGCTGTCGATGATCGACCACTGGTTCGGCAAGATCCTCTCGGCGTTGGACGAGCGCGACCTCTGGGACTCGACCGCCGTCATCGTGTGCACCGACCACGGGCACTACCTCGGCGAGATGCGCGACGGCAAAGACATCTGGGGCAAGCCGGCGGTCCCCCAATACGAACCGCTCGGGCACACTCCACTGCTCATCCACTGGCCCGGGATCCCCGGCGGTGCCACGTGTGACGCCCTGACCACCAACGTCGATCTCTACGCGACCATCGCGGACATCTACGACGTGGAGAACGCGAAGCGTGCCGACGGCGTCTCGCTCGCTCCGCTGCTCCGGGGTGAGGCCGCTTCGGTGCGCGAGTGGGCCCTGGGTGGGGTCTGGGGAGCCTGGGTCCAGATCACCGACGGACGTCGCAAGTACGCACGCGCCCCGGTGGGCGACAACTTCCCGCTCTCGATGTGGTCGAACCGATGGTCATCGATGCCGATGCCGGTCGACTGGATCAAGAACCTCCCGCCACCGGACCGGCGCGCGACCTTGGGCTACATGCCGGGCAGCGACATTCCGGTGATCCGCCAGCCGTTCGCGCCCGGCGACATGCTGCCAATGTGGGCCGCGACCGGGCGGCCCGACGAGCACCACGTCTACGACGTCAGCGTCGACCCCGACGAGCAGGAGAACCGCCACGGTGAGGCGGTCGAGGACGAACTCGCCGAACTCCTCCGCACTGCGTTGGCCGATGTCCAAGCACCCGAGGACCAACTCGCGCGGCTCGGGCTGTAATCAGGTCGAGAGCCCGCGGGCGATATTCCAACCCGGCCAGTACGGCCCCGGCGCGAACTTCGGTGGCAGCCCACCGGCCGAGTACCGGTGCACCCCGCCATAGCCGTCGAGGATGTAGCCGCCCGGGCCATTCGCATTGGCGCTGATCCCCCGCACGATGTCCCAGCCCGGCCAGTACGGCCCGCCCGAGGCAGCCGGCGGCAAGGGGTTGTTCCCGATCGCGAACGGATGGAGTCCACCGAACGCGTCGACGACATAGCCGCCCTTGCCATCCGCGTTGATCGTGAGCCCCCGGGCGATGTCCCAGCCCGGCCAATAGGCCGTGACGTTGGCTCGCGGTGGCGTTGAACCGCCGACCGCGACCTCGTGCAGCCCACCGAACCCGTCGAGGACGTAACCACCGGCGCCATTGGGCAGGACCGCGACACCGCGGGCGATGTCCCAACCGGGCCAGTAGGGCCCTCCGGTGATCGCCGGCGGTTGCACGCCGCCGCCGCGGAACCGGTGCAGTCCGCCCAGGCCGTCGACCACGTAACCACCACCGCCGGGATGACGCGCGACCCCACGTGAGATGTTCCAACCCGGCCAGTAGGGGCCGGCGGACGGTGCCGGCACCGACCCAACCGCGTGAACGCCGCCGAAGCCGTCACCGATGTACCCGGCCCCCAGCGGGCCGTAGGTCGCGATGTAGGTCGTGGCATTCGTCGGCGCGCTGAACGTGTGGGTCGCGGCGCCGCCGGTCGACCAATTCGAGAAGCCGTAGTCGACACCGCCGGATGCCTGAGTCGGCGGCGCGATCACCTGCACCTGGGAGTTGACCACCCATTGCTGAGTGAACGGCGTCGTCGTCGTCGTCTCGCCGGAGCCCACCGTCAGGCTGAGCCCGCCGGGCGTGGTCTGGAACGAGAGATTCACCGTCCGCGGATTGATCCGGCGGGTCACGCTCGCGGTCGCCCCGACCGAGTCCGTCGCGGTCAGGGTGAAGTCGAGATACGACGGTGCTTCGTGGTCCGGTGCCGAGAAATTCCCGCTCGCCTGGCCGGTGATCGTCGACACCGGGTGGTTGTGGCAGCCGTCCTCGGTGCAGTGGCCCAGCACGATGTCCCAGTCCAGGCGCGACCGCGTGGGTTCCGTACCGTCCTCGGCGTCGGTCGCGTGGCCCGAGAACGAGACCGTCTGTCCCGCGCTCCAGTTGAAGCTCGTCGTGGGCGTGTCGATGACCGGGACCGGGGCGGCATTGGAGCCGCCGCCGGTGATGGGGCCAACCGTGTTCGACGTCGCGACGCCGCTCCCGCCGGCGTTGAGTGCCGTCACCCGCACACGCATCGTGAATCCTGCATCACCGAGCTGCAGGGCGTAGGTCGTACCCGTGGCACCGCTGATGTCCGAACAGCTCGACGGCGCGGTACAGCGCTGCCACTGCCGGGAAAAGAAGATCGGCGCGGACCCGTTCCAGACCCCCGTCGTGGAGCTGAGCGTCGACCCCACCGTCGTCGTTCCCGTGACTGCCGGCGCGCCGGCGTTCGTCGGACCAGCCGCCGTCGACACCGTGATGGGTACCGCATCGCTCGTATCCGACAGTCCCCCCGGATCGGTGACCAGGAGGCGAGCCTGGAACGTGCCCCCGGTGTTGTACGTCACCGACGGGTTCGGGCCGGTGGCGTCACCGAACGAGCCGTTCCCATCCACGTCCCACGAGTACGCGAGCGCGTCACCGTCAGGATCCGAGGATGTCCCCCCGACGAACTGCACGGTCAACGGCGCGGTCCCTGATGTCGGCGACGCGCCCGCGACGGCGGTCGGCGCCCGATTCGACGACGTGTACGAGATCCGGTTCACCGTCCCGAGCCCGATGTTGACGTAGAAGATGTCCTTCGAGACGGGATCGACGTCGATGTCCACCGGGAACGGGTTGTCCGCGTCGTCGATGAAGGGCCGCGCCGTCGACGGGTCGGGAAGACCGTTCGCGCCCGCGTACATCACGTACAGGCAGTTACGGGTGTAGTCGCCGAAGAACAGCGCGTTCGAGTACTGCGCGGGATACCGGGTCCCGGTGTAGAACTCGACACCCGAGATTGCGGCACCGCCGGCGACGTCGCACGAGTCGGCCGCGTTCATACCAACGTGGTGTTGATACGCGAAGTACGGGCTCTGGGCCGGGTTGGACGTGTCGGTATAGAGCGACTTGCACAGGTCCAGGTCCTTGTATCCGGCGCGCTGGGGGACTCCCTCGAAGCAGGGCCAGCCGAAGTTCGGTGACTGACTCGGCGTCGTCGAGGTGATGCGGTCGATTTCCTCGTAGCCGCCCGCACCCACGTCGCCCACCCAGATCTCGTTGGTACCGGGACGCATCGTGAACCGATACGGGTTCCGCAGCCCATACGCCAGGATCCGGGAACCGTTCGACGCCGGCGAACTCGCGTCGTAACTCGGATTGCCCGGCGCGCCGGCACCGGTGTCAGGGTTGATCCGCAGCAGCGCGCCGTTCAACAGGCGGGGCTCGCCGCTCGGCCGCCTGGGACTCTGCGCCCGCAGGGCACCACCGCGACCCGAAGGGGAGGTGTTGGCGACACCGAAGCCGCCCGGCGGGTCTCCGCACGGATTCACCGGCGTCGGCGTTCCGCCGAGCGTCCCACCGAACTGACCCCAGTCGATGTTCTGGTAGCTGGCACCCTCCCCGCCACCCGCGTACAGGTAGCCGTCGGGTCCGAACGCGAGGTCGCCCACCGAGTGGCTCGTGAACTGCTGGCACCACTGATTGTCGATGATGACCTGCTCAGCACCGGCGGTGCCGTCGGCATTGACCGGGATCCGCGAGAGCGTGCCACTCACAACGCACCCGTCGGTGTGAGGACCGGGCGGCGACGAACAGCTGTCGTTCCACACGGGTGGCGTCTGGCCCGGCGGCGCATCCTTGGCGTAGAGGACGTAGATGAAGTCGTGGCCGGTGGCGTTGCCGAGACGGGGGTCGACCGTGAGGCCGAGCATGCCGCGGTCGTAGTTGTTGTAGGTCTTGCTGGACAGATCCTTGAAGATGGTGCCGGCGTTCGAGGATGCACTCGGATACACCCGCACGATGCCGTTCTTCTGTGCGACATAGACCTTGCCATCGGGCGAGAAGGCCATGGCGGTCGGCAGGGTCAGCCCCGTGAAGACCGGCGTCGAGGTGAATCCGGCGGGCAAGGTGTCGGCACGGGCGTTCTCGGCCGTCGGCACAGCGAGCAGGAGTCCGGCCATCACCAAGACCGCCGCCGCGACCGCCGTCACACGTCCGGACCGCGCCCGATACCCCGATCGCCCCATCTGCTGACGCCTCCCACGCGACAAAACCGCCCAAACACTGAACTACCGATCATACCGGACGACCGGGTGGGACGAGAACGGGAGTCAGACCACCCAATCAGGGGCCCGGCGCTCCGCGAAGGCCCGCGGTCCTTCCTCCTGGTCGGGGTGGCCCCACATGCTCACGAGGTGCTGCGCGCCGGCGCGGCACGCGTCGGTGAGTCCGAGTTCGAGCGCGCCCCAGAGCGCCTTCTTGGTCGCGGCCATGGCCGCAGGCGAGTTCTTCGCGATCGTCTCGCCGAGTTGCTGGGCCGCGTCGCGAAGATCCTCGGGCGGGTCCACGATCTGGCTGATCATCCCGAGCTCATACGCACGCTCGACGCCCATGCGCTCGTACCGACCCATGAACGCCATTCGCATGACGGCCTCGACGGGCATCTTGCGGATGAGCCCGATTGCCTCGATCGCCACGACCTGGCCGATCGAGACGTGCGGGTCGAAGAACTGCGCGTCGCTCGCGGCGATCACGATGTCCGAATCCGCGATCCAATGGAACCCGCCGCCGCAGCAGATGCCGTTGACCGCAGTAATCACCGGTTTCCAGACTTCTTGATGCCAACTCGTGAAGTGGAGATCCCAGTTCGCGACCGAGTCGCGGTACCGCTCCATCCCGACACCGTCCGACGCGATCTCAGAGACGTCGACGCCGGTCTGAAACGCCCGTCCCTCACCGGTGTGCACGATGACGCGCACCTCGGGATCATCGTCGAGTTCACGCCAGGCGACCGCGAACTCTTCGCGCATGGCCGCGTTCATCGCGTTGAGTTGGTCCGGACGGTTGTTGATCAACCACCCCACCGGTCCGCGCCGCTCGACGATCAGGTGATCGAAGTTCGAGAATCCCATCAGTCTCCCTTTTCCTTCGCTCCCGCCGCGATCGCGGCTCGCATCAGCTTCCCGGCATCGTTGCGAGCCAGGGCGGCGACGCGATGAAACGCCACCGGCACTTTGTACGCCACGAGGTGCGCTCGACAGCACGCCTCGAGCTTCTCATCGGTCACGGCGCCGTCGACGACCACGTACGCCACCGGAACCTGCCCGAGTCGCACGTCGGCGCGTGCCACCACCGCCACGTCGGCGACCTCCGGCAGGAGGCGCAACACCTCCTCCACCTGCTCCGGGAACACCTTGTTCCCACCCCGGTTGATGAGGTCCCCGGCGCGGCCTTCGATCCAGACGAAGCCATCGTCATCGATGCGCGCCAGATCCCCGGTGTCGACGAACCCGGCCGCGTCGAGCCGGTCGGCGAGATCCGCGCCGGACGCATAGCCCGCCGCCATCGAGGGTGGCCGAACCAGCAACCGACCGATGTGGTCGGCATCGGGCTCCGCGATGCGCACATCGACACCCGGATGAGGGCGGCCGGCTGCGCCGAGATGTTCGGGATGGTCACGAGCGTCCGCCGCGGTCCAACCGATGACTTCGCCGATCTCCGCCTGCCCGTAACTGTTGAGCACCGCGACACCGAATCGATCGGCACACCGTCGGGCTTGGAGCGGCGAGAGCGGTGCGGTGATGCTCCGGATGTATCGCAACGGCGTGAGGTCATCCACCTCGGGCGCGTCGTTCAGCATCGTGATCGCCGCCGGGGGGAGCACGGTCGATCGGATCCCATGCATGGCGACGAGCGTCGCGAACTCGCTCGCCGTGAATCGCTCCATCAGCACGAGAGCCGCGCCCGCGCGCAGGCCGAACAGCACGTTGTAGATACCGGCGTTCGCCGCGAGCGCAACTGGGATCAGGTTCGGACTCGGCCCCCGCGCTTCCCGGCTCCCCACCGGCCCACCCCGACGAGGTGGTGCGGGGCGACCGCGGAGGGGACCGAGGACCCGATCGAGCAGTTCGAGGTAGCCGGCATGGGTATGCAGGACCGGCTTGGGTCGACCGGTGGTGCCGGAGGTCCACAGCACGAACGCGACCCCCGGGTCGTAGGACTGCGCGTCGTCGAGCAACGCCACGGCACCGTCGGTGAACACCGCGCGGGGCCGCGTCGCCGCGATCGCGTCATCCTGCTCCGGCTGCGGGGCTCGCGGATTGAGCGGCACCAGCACCGCGCCGGCAAGCCAGATCCCGAACATCGCGATGACGGCCGCGGGATCGTTGGCCAACGGTGCCGCGACCGCGTCGCCCGGACCGATCCCGGCGGCGCGGAGGCGGGCGGCCCGCTCCTGTGCGGCCGACCGCGCCTCGCCTGCGAGCACGGCCGTCGTCGCGGTGTGGAGCAACGGCTGGTCGTCGGCGAACGGGTGGGACATGAGCAGCGCCACCAGCGAGTCGGATCCGGTCACGACCGCGGCACCTCGGCCCAGGGCAGCTGATGGTACGGGTCCGGCTCCCGAGGGAGCCCGAGCACCTGCTCACCGAGGACGTTCTTGTTGACCTCTGACGTCCCACCCTCGATCGTGTTGGCGCGGGACCGGAGCATCCCGCGGACCGCGAACGGCATCGCCGCCGCCCAGGCCTCGACGTCGGGGCCGGCGGACTCCCAGGCGAGCGCGTGCGATCCGAGCAGGTCCGTCGCCAACAGTTGGATTCGTTGGTTGAGTTCCCCCTGGTGCACCTTGCCGATCGAAGCCGCCGCGCCCGGCGTGCCGCCGGCGCGCACCGTGGCGCGCACACGCTGATTGGTCCAGTCGCGAATTCGTTCCTCCGAGTACAGCGCGACCAGACGGTCGCGCAGGACCGGCTCATCCGCTCGTCCCAGCTCCCGCGCGCGTTCGACGAGCCGCTCCGCACTCATGCCGCCGATGCGACCGACCCCGCCGGATCCCGCGCCGGCGACCATCTGGCGCTCACCGGCGAGCGTTGCGCCGGCCACGAGCCAGCCTTCTCCCGTCGGCCCGACCCGCTGCACGTCGGACACGCGCACGCCATCGAGGTAGACCTCGCTGAAGTCGACCTCACCGCCGAGGTGACGCAGCGGCCGCACCGTGACCCCGTTCGCGCGGAGGTCGACGAGGAAGTAGGTGATGCCGCGTCGCTTCGGCACCGCCGGATCTGTCCGCGCGAGGCAGATTGCGAACTCGCTGCGATCCGCCCACGTGGTCCAGACCTTCTGGCCGGAAAGTATCCACTCGTCGCCATCGCGCTCGGCGCGTGTGGCCAGTGACGCCAGGTCGCTCCCGGCTCCGGGTTCGGAGAAGAGTTGGCACCATCGCTCCTCGTTGCGCACGATCGGCGGCAGGAACCTTCGGCGCTGGTCCTCGGTTCCGTAGGCGAAGAGTGCCGGGGCGGTGTTGTGGAGCCCCAGCGGATTCAGCCGACCGAGGTTGTACGGCGCCAGGACGGCCTCGGCAACCCGGGCCTGCGTCACCGACAGGTCGAGTCCCCCACACTCCACCGGCCACGTTGCCGCCACGAGACCGGAACTGGCGAAGATCGGGTACCAGGCCTCGTAGTCCTGTCGGCTGCGCGCCTCCCGGAGGGCCGCGCGTCCATCACGTGCGGCCACGCGCCAATGCTCCGGGACCGACTGCTCGACCCACGCGGTGACCGCCACGCGGATCTCGTCGTCGCCCGACGATCTGGTGAGGGGCAATCCCATCAGAGCGCCTCGGCGCCGAGGACGCGACGGGTCTCGAGCAACGCGACCACCGCCTCGCCTTGGCGCGTCACCAGCCGTTCCAACGCGTCGCGGGCGCCCAGCGCGGCGCCGCGCTGGACTTCGGCGACGGTGACCCCGATGCCATCACGCTGTGCGTCCACGGTGTCGGGTACCGCCGCGAAGAAGTTGCCAGGGACGATCGACCCCGTCGCACGGAGGGCCGCGACCAGGCGCGGCGAGCGGGCCATCGCCAACAAGTGTTGGAGGATCGCGTGATTGGCGGCGTCGAACGCATCGATGCCGGCCGCGACGACGAAGCCCTCGTGCAACTCGCCGAGCCGGGCCCGCTCGGCCCGATCCGACCGCGCCGCTGCCCACTGCGCGGCTCGGCCGTAGAACACACCGAGCAGCTCGTAGTGGTCGCGGACCCAACCGGCATCCACCCCCCGCACGAACGCACCCCGGTGGGGTCGCAGCGCCACCCATCCCTCGAGGTCCAACGCGACCAAGGCCTCCCGCACCGGAATTCGGCTCACCCCGAGTTCGCGGGCGACCTCCTCCTGCACGACCCGGTCGCCCCGAACGAGGTCGCCGGCGAGAATCCGGGCGCGGATCCAGGTGGCGACCTGTTCGCCCGAGCTCGGTCGCGCGAGCGGGTGCAGCGGCGCCGGGCCCCGGCGACCGCCGGCATCCAACCCAGTGTTCACAGCTCCGATCGCCACTCTGGATACTGTATACATTCGTGTCGACTGCCGACCTCCCGCCGCGCATCACCGATGAGGGCATCGCCGGACTCCGGGCCCGGATCGGACTCGTCTCCCCGCAGCCCCAACCACCGCACTACCGCGCCCCGAACGAGGACGCGTTCCGGCACGTCGCGGAGTGTTACGGCGACGACAACCCGCTCTGGTGCGATCCCGGTCACGCCGCCGCATCGGTCTGGGGCGGTCCGGTCGCGCCACCACCACTCAACGGTGGCGACACTCTCATCGGCGTCAACGAGATCCCGGTCCCCGACGCCACGACCGCGGCCACGCTGAAGGGCGATCCCCTCGGCGGGGTGCACGCCTTCTACGCGGGCAGCTTCCGCGAGTGGTGGGCACCCGTCCGGCCGGGGATGGACATCGGCCGACGCAACGCGCTCGTCGGCGTGCACGACAAACCGAGCGAGTTCGCCGAGCGCGCGGTTCACGAATGGACCGCCGAGGTGTTCGCCGCGCGCGACCCGAACGTCGCGTTGAGCGCGCAATACCGGCTGATGATCCGCACGGATCGCACGAAGGCCGCATCCCGCAAACGCAACGACGACATCGAGGTCACCCCCTACACCGACGACGAGATCGCGCGAATCGACGCGGCCTACGCCGACGAACCGGCCCGCCGACGCGGCACCGCGCCACGCTGGTGGGAGGACGTGAACGTGGGCGACGAGATCGGCCCGCTCGTGAAGGGACCGCTGCGGGTCACCGACATGATCTGCTGGCACGTCGGTATGGGCATGGGGTTGTACGGCGTCAAGGCGCTTCGCCTCGGCTACCAACAGCGGCAGCGGGTGCCGAGATTCTTTCGGCCCGACGACCTCAACATCGCGGACGTCCAGCAGCGCGTGCACTGGGACCTGGCGTGGGCCCAGCGAGCGGGAAACCCGCAGACCTACGACTACGGCCGGATGCGTGAGACCTGGCTGATCCATCTCTGCACGGACTGGATGGGTGACGACGCGTGGCTCTGGAAACTCGACTGCGAGTTCCGCCGGTTCAACTACGTCGGCGACACGCACTGGATGCGAGGCCGCGTGACCGACCGCTACCTCGCCGACGGCGACCGGCCGGCCGTCGACCTCGAGATCCACGGCGAGAATCAACGGGGCGAGACCACGACCCCCGGCCACGCCACGATCCTGCTGCCGTCGCGGGAGCACGGGCCGGTGCGCCTGCCCGACCCGCCCGGTCAGGCCCGGACCTGCGCCGGACTGCTCGACGCCCTGGTCGAGCGCTTCGCTTCGGCCTGAACCGCGATTCCGCCTGCAAATCCTGGGGAATTCGTCATACCTTGACAGTTGAACGAACGTTTGTTGAACTATCCGGGTGACGATCCTCGATGCCCCCACCTCGCTCGAGTCGCTCGACTTCTGCGATCCGTCGCTCTTCGACGACCCATGGGCCGTCTACCGGGCCCTCCGGGCCGCGGGCCCGTTGCATCGGGATCGGACCAACGACCTCTGGATCGCGGGTCGTCACGAAGACGTCTCGCACTTCTCCCGCCACCCCGAGCTCTACTGCAACGGAGAAGGAGTCCGGCCCGTCGTCGCCGGCGACATGTCCATCATCACGCTCGATGGCGCCGAACACATCCGGCAACGTCGGCTGGTCAACCCCGGCTTCACCCCGCGCCGCGTCCGCGAACTGGTCCCCCACATCCGCGAGTTGGCCGACCAACTCATCGACGACATCGCCTCGAAGGAGTCCATCGACTTCGTCGAGGAGTTCGCGATTCACGTGCCACTCATCATCATCTGCGAGATGCTCGGGCTGGACCCGGAGCAACGCATGAAGATGTATCGCTGGTCCGACGACATGATGGCGGGTGACGGCCACAGCGCGGCCGACTCTCCCGAACTCGCCGCCGCCGCCAACTCGTTCGGCGAGTACGCCGAGATGTGCCTCGGTCTCATTGCCGCGCGACGCGCCGTGCCCACGTCGGACGACCTGATCGGCCTCCTGACGCAGGCGTTCGACAACGGCGAACTCGCCAAGGACCACGTCGCGATGCCCGGCGTGTCCGACGAGCGCGTGCAGGAGATCCTGGCCGAACGCGGCCCGCTCACCGACGACGAGTTGCTCGCCTTCCTGACCATCCTGCTCGTCGCCGGGAACGAGACCACGCGCAACGCGATCTCCGGCGGGCTGCTCGCGCTCAGCATGTTCCCCGAGCAGAAGCGGCTGCTGGCCGAGCGGGTCGACGACGAGGAGTTCGTGGAGCGCGCCGTCGAGGAGTTGCTGCGGTACGTCTCCCCCGTGCTCGGCTTCATTCGCACCGTCACCGAGGACCACACCTACAAGGGCACCGAACTCCGCGCCGGTGACCGCATCCTGATGCTGTACCAGTCGGCCAACCGCGACGAGCAGGTCTTCGACCGGCCCGACGAGCTGATCCTCGACCGATTCCCGAATCCTCACATCGCGTTCGGAATCGGACCGCACTACTGTCTGGGGTCCAACCTCGCCCGCACGGAGCTCCACGTCGTGTTCCAGCAGCTGTTCCGCCGGCTTCCTGACATCACCGTTCCCGACGGTGTGCCGCTGCGCCGAGGGGCATCCACCCTCGTCCTCGCACTCCAAGAGCTCCCGGCCGGGTGTCCGGTGGCCCACTGATCGTGCCGAGCGACGCGGCAGGCACCCTCGTCGACACGCCGGCGACCAGCCGGCGTGAACACATCCTCGACACCGCGCTCGACCTGATGTCCGAGCACGGCGCGTCGGCGACCTCCATGCGGCAGCTCGCCCACGCGTGTGACGTGAACGTGGCCGCGCTCTACCACTACTTCCCGTCCAAGGCCGACCTGCTCCGATCGGTCATCGAAGAACGTCGCTACGGACTCCGACTCCGCGAGGTCCCCGTCATCGACAGCGTCGTTGCCCCCGCGCGAGCGACTCGTCGCACTGATCCTCGCCATGTGGAACGGCGCGAACGACGAAGAGGCGATCTGGCGCCTCCTGCTGGGCGAGGGCCTGCGCGGCGACGAGACGGCCATCGCCGTCGGCCGCGAGATCCTCGATGCACTCGAGCCCGCGTTGCGAGACTGGCTCGCCGAGTTGTTCGCCGCCGACCCGCGACGAGGAGCCCGGACTCGACGCGGCCGTCGTGGCCACCGTGCTGTGCGGTCAGCTGTTGGGCTTCTTCACCAGCCAACTGTTCCGACCGGTCGAGCAGCGCGACGCGGCCGCCCGACGCGACGCGGAGGCCCTCGCGGATCTCGCGCTCGTCGGCGACGCCCGGGCCGCGGACCTCCGAGATCAGGCTCAGCTGACGACGAAATCCTCGAGGTCCGGTTCCCGGGTCCAGTCCCAGTAGTCCACGAGCCGCCACGGCGACAGGACGTGGATTCGCCCCTCGCGATTCTTGAACCACGAATGGGTGATCGACGGGTGGGACCACACCAGCCCTTCGAGTTCCCGCTGGGTCCGGGCGTCGTACTCGTCGAGGACATCCTGGCGCGGCTCCATCGCCCGGGCATCGCCACCGACCAGTGCACTGATGCAGCCCGTGATGTACCGCATCTGACACTCGGAGTGGAAGATCAGGCTGCCGCCGTGGGCCAGGTTGGTCCCCGGGCCGTACATGCAGAAGAGGTTCGGGAAAGTTCGGCACCGTGATCCCGAGGTACGCGGACGGTTCGTCGCCCCACTGCTCGGAGAGGACAGCGCCGTCGCGACCGACGATCCGCATCGGCCAGAGGAACCGGTTCGCCTGAAAGCCGGTCGCGAACACGATGAGGTCCACGTCGAAGCGCGCCCCGGACTCCGTGACGATGCCCTTCGCGTCGATGTGATCGATCCCGTCGCTGCACGAGTTCGACGTTCGTCGCGCGGTCAGGGCCGCGAGCCAGCTCCCGTTGTCCTGGAGCGTGCGCTTGCCCGTCGCCGGATAGTCGGGGATCACCTTGGCGAGCAGCTCCGGGTCGTCACCGACCTGCTCGGTGATCCAGTCGGTGAACATCTCGCGAGCCGTCGTCGTTGATCGCGCTGACCGAGCGTTCCTGATCGGGCCAGTCCGGATCCACGCGGGCCGCGGCCAGACCGCCGTCGCAGCCGGGCCAGAAGAGCAGGAAGCGATACCAGCGCCCGTAGAACGGCAGATGGCGCATCGCCCACTGCACTCCCGGCCCGACGGCCTCGTGGTAGTTCGGGTTCGGGAACATCCACTGGGCCGTCCGCTGGAACACCGTGAGGTGCTCCACCTCGGGCGCGATCGTCGGCCCGATCTGGAACCCACTCGCGCCGGCGCCGACCAGGGCGACGCGCTTGCCCCGGTAGTCGACCGAGTGGTCCCAGCGCGCCGAGTGGAAGGAGGGCCCCGCGAAGTCGTCCCGGCCCGGGATATCGGGCAGCTGACGCGCGGTTGAGCTGACCGACCGCGGAGATGACGGCGCGCGCCATGAGCACCTCGGGCTCGCCGCCCCCGGAACCGGACCGTCACGTGCCAGGTGGCCGCGACGTCGTCCCAGACCGCCTCGACGACTTCGGTGTCCAACCGCACGTGGCGTTCGAGGCCGTGGCGATGCATCACGTCGTCGAAGTAGCGGGCCAACTCCGGCTGCTGCGGCGAAGTACTCGGTCCAGTGGTCGCTGGGCTCGAACGAGTAGGAGTAGAAGTGGTTGCCGACGTCGACCCGGCACCCTGGATACGTGTTCTCGTACCAGGTCCCGCCGACGCCCGAGTTCTTCTCGACGATCGTGAAGGGGATGCCGGCCTCCTGCAATCGGATCCCGGCGAGCAGTCCCGACTGTCCACAGCCGATCACGACGACCGGGAAGGCGGCCGCGCGCCTCGTCACTCGCGTCGACGTCGACCCGGCGCGGATCGGCCCGTCGAGCTCCATCTCCTCGAGCATCATCGGGACGTACTCCTCGGGGACGTCTTCACAGACGAGCCAGCTCATCATCTCCTGGATGAGCTCGGGTCCGGGCGACGCCGGCATCACCGAGCCGCCGTCGCGGTACGCCCGGATCACGTCGAGCGCGACCGCACGCGCCGCGGCCTGGTCCTCGTCGGACATGAAGCCCTGGACCTCGTTGAGGAACAGGCCCTGCGGCCGGAGCGCACCGCGAATGTCGGCTGGATCGCCCGTCATGTGGACGAGGCTGAGCATCAGCGTCGGGACGCTCACGTCTTCGAGCGCCGCGGCGATCGTCTCGTCGTCGTCGGTGATCACCCCGCCCGCATGGGGATTCCTCGGTGCTGGTTCGGGCCCGTTGAATGTCGCCACGACCGTGACGGTACGCGGCCGGCAACGAGACCGTCGATATCGCGAACGCGATCGGGCCGACGTCTCACCGCAAGCCGTCGGTAAGGTCCCACGAGCCGCTCGTTGGAAAGAAGGACGCGATGGAACTCGCCCTCGACGCCGATCCGGTCCGGATCGTCGGCGCGCTCGACACCGACGCCACTGCCGCCGGCATCATCCCGCGACGACTTCCCGCCTGGACCCGCCCGCAGATTCCCGATCTCTTCATGGAGTACATGGTGACGTTGGGTTCCGGGGTCCGCGTCACCTTCCGGACCGACTCCCCATGGATCGAACTCGACGCACACCCGACCGGCTTCGAGATCGTCGGCACTCCTCGCCAACCGATCACCTTCGACCTCCTCGCGGACGGCCGGCGCATCGCCCGGGAGTCCGGATCGTTCGGGACCCGTCTGGTCATCGATATGGAAACCCAGGACATTCGTGTTGAAGGTGGAGACGCGGTGACAATCCGCTTCGCCGACCTCGGCTCCGCATCGCGCGACTACGAGATCTGGCTGCCCCAGAACGCGGCCCCGGAACTACGGTCGCTGCGCGTCGCCGATGGGGCCACCGTGGAACCCGTCGTGAGCCGTCGTCGGCGTTGGGCGCACTACGGCAGCTCGATCAGCCATTGCATCGAGGCGCGCGGCCCCAGCGACGTCTGGCCCGCGGTCGCGGCCCGCCGCGGCGACGTCGATCTGCTCCAGTTCGCCTTCGCCGGCCAGTGCCATCTCGACCAGTTCGTCGCCCGGTCGATCGCCGAGGCGGCACCCGATCTCATCAGCCTGAAGCTCGGCATCAACGTGGTCAACGCGGACAGCATGACCGAGCGCACGTTCCCGAGCGCGGTCCACGGGTTTCTCGACACCCTGCGCGAGCGGGCGCCCTCGACCCCGATCGTGGTCGCGTCCCCGATCATCTGCCCGTTGGTCGAGAATCATCCCGGGCCGACTATCTCGAACGGTCGCGGCAGCATCACGATCGTGCGCGACCGCGCCCCCGAACTGGCCGACGGCCACCTGACCCTTCGTCGAATCCGAACCATCCTCACCGAGATCGTGACCGGACGGCGCGAGCGCGGCGATGCCGACCTTCACTCGCTCGACGGCCTGGAACTCTTCGGACCTGATGATGCCGCGACCCTTCCCGACGGCCTCCATCCCGACGGCGACGGTTACCTGCGCATCGGTGAACGATTCGCCGACTTCGCGTTTGCACCGTCGGGCCCGTTCGACAACCTCTGAGCGCACCGCGAGCAGGTCGAGCACCGACTCACCGGCCGGTCGGGTTCTCCCGGTAAGGTCGCCGGCACCAGGCTGCGAGGAGGCAGACATGACCGATCCATCCCCACGAGTGGTCGCCGGGCGCTACGAACTTCGTCGCCGCATCGGTGCCACGGCCGCGGCTGAGGTCTATCTCGCCCACGACCGAGAGCTGCAACGCGAGGTCGCCGTCAAGCTTTTGAATCCCGACCTGGCGGGCAATCCCGCCGTCGCCGAGAGTTTCCGCAGCATGGCCGCGACCGCGGCCACCGTGCGCGATCCCAACATCGTTTCGATCTTCGACATCGGCGAGGATCCGGCCGGGCCGTACCTGGTGATGGAGTACGTGGATGGAGCGAGTCTCGCGGACACTCTCCGGACCCAGCGCTTGGACGTACCCCGCGCCTGTGCGATCGCCGAGTCGGTTGCGATCGCGCTGCGCGCCGCGCACGCCATCGGCGTGGTGCACGGAAGCCTCTCGCCGCGCGACATCCTCTTGGCCCGGGACGGCTCCGTGAAGGTCACGGACTTCGGCACCGCCACCGCCGGACTCGCCGGACTCGCTGTAACCCCGGCGGCCGCCGCGGTTTACCAGTCGCCGGAACGATTGCAGGGCAATCCGCCCGACGCCAGCGGCGACCTCTACTCGCTCGGCATCATCCTCGACGAGGCGGTCACGGGCAGCCCGCCATTCCGCGGTACCGATGCGGTGACGATCACCCGTGAAAAGCTCGACCAGCAGCCGTTGCCGCCGTCGACCCGCGCCCCCGCCGTTCCGCCGGCCTTCGACACCGTCGTCGAGCGACTCACCGCTCCGAGTCTCGCTCGCCGTTATCGCAACGCCGACGAAGTCGTGGCCGACATTCGCCGGATCCGTGAGCCGGCAGACCGCACGACCCCGCAGGTGATCGTCGCCTCGCCGGTGGCGACGGCCTCCGCGTCGCGCACTCCCGCACGCTCCAATACCCCTTGGATCGTGACTGCGGTGATCGTGGCCATACTCCTCGCCGGCGGCATCGCCTGGTTGGTGATGCGCGACACCGGCGAGCCGGTCGAACAATTGACCGTGCCCGCCGTGGTCGGCCAACCCGTCCTCGAGGCCCAGCGCGCGGTCGAGGAGGCCGGGTTCCGCGCGTCGACGGTGAACCAGGCCAACCCGACCATCGAGGCCGGAACGGTGTTCGATCAATCGCCGCCGGGCGCATCCCTGGCCGACAAGGGCTCGGAGATCCAACTCCGCGTGAGTACCGGTCCCCCACCGACCACCTCGACGAGCACGTCCTCGACGAGCACATCGACGACGACCACGACCACCACGACGACCACCACCACGACGAGCCCGGCGCCTCCGACGACCTAGCTCACCACCGAGAAGGGGGATCGTCATGGCATGGGACTTCGAGACCGAGCCCGAATTCCAGGCACAGCTGGACTGGGTGGACGAGTTCGTCCGCGAGGAGGTCGAACCACTCGACCTGGTCTGGGGTGGACTCGCCTTCACGCCGCTGACCGACACGCGCCGCGAAGTCGTCGATCCCCTCAAGGCCGAGGTCCGACGCCGCGGGCTCTGGGCGACGCACCTCGGTCCCGAACTCGGCGGCCAGGGCTACGGACAACTCAAACTCGCACTCCTGAACGAGATCCTGGGCCGATCGCAGTGGGCGCCGATCGTGTTCGGCTGCCAGGCCCCCGACACCGGCAACGCGGAGATCATCGCCCACTACGGCACGCCCGAGCAGAAGGACCGCTACCTCACGCCACTTCTCGAAGGCGAGCTCTTCTCCTGCTATTCGATGACGGAACCCCACGCCGGCGCCGATCCCACCATGTTCACGACCCGCGCGGTCCGCGACGGTGACGAGTGGGTCATCAACGGCTGGAAGTTCTTCTCGTCGAACGCGAACACGGCTTCGTTTCTCATCGTCATGGCGGTCACCGACCCTGACGTGAGCGCCTACCAGGGGATGTCGATGTTCCTCGTCCCCACCGACACGCCCGGTATCAACATCGTGCGCAACATCGGCCTGGCCGGGGAAGCGCCCGACGAGGGTTCGCACGCGTTGCTCCACTACGAGGACGTGCGGGTTCCGGCCGATGCGCTTCTGGGCGGTGAGGGCCAAGCATTCGCGATCGCCCAGACCCGGCTCGGCGGTGGCCGCATCCATCACGCGATGCGCACCATCGGCATGGCTCAGCGGGCGCTCGACATGATGTGCGAGCGGGCCCTCAGCCGCGAGACCCAAGGCAGCATGCTGGCCGACAAGCAGTTCGTGCAGGGCTACATCGCCGACTCGTACGCACAGCTGGTGCAGTTCCGGCTCTTCGTGCTCTACACCGCGTGGTCCATCGACAAGCACAACGACTACCGCAAGGTTCGCAAGGACATCGCGACCGCGAAGGTCGTGATGCCCGACGTGCTCCACGACATCGCGTGGCGCGCCATGCAGGTGCACGGTGCACTCGGCGTCAGCAACGAGATGCCGTTCTTCTCGATGATCCTCGCCGCGGGCGTGATGGGGCTCGCCGATGGTCCGACGGAGGTCCACAAGGTCACCGTGGCCCGCCAAGTACTTCGCGACTACCGGCCCAGTGACGACCTCTGGCCGACCCAGCATCTCCCCAAGCTGCGAGACGCCGCCCGGGCCAAGTTCGCGGAATTCCTCGAGCACGAGGTCGGCAACCTGTGAACCCCACCGTCGACACGGAGCGGATCGGGACCTGGATGGACGAGGTCGGTCTGGCCGGCGCGGGTTCCCCGCTCACATCGCGCTACATCTCCGGCGGGTCCCAGAACGAGATCTATGAACTCCGACGTGACGGTCTGCACTGCGCGATGCGCATCCCGCCGCCGACTGCCCCCGAGAGCCGAGACGCTGGGATCGTGCGCGAGTGGCGCATCATCGAGGCGCTCGACGGGTCCGATGTACCCCACACCGAGGCCGTCGCGGTCTGCAGGGACCCGGCGGTGCTCGGCCGTACCTTCTACCTCATGGGATTCATCGACGGTTGGTCGCCGATGGGTCTGACCGACGGGTGGCCCGCGCCGTTCGACACCGACCTCACTGCCCGTCAGGGACTCGCGTACCAACTCGTCGAAGGCATCGCGCTGCTCTCGAAGGTGGACTGGCGGGCCAAGGGCCTCGAGGATCTGGGGCGACCCGATGGCTTCCACGAGCGCCAGGTCGATCGCTGGACCGCGTTCCTCGATCGGATCAAGGGCCGGGAGCTCCCCGGCTTCGCCACGGCATCCGCGTGGCTCCGATCCCACCAGCCGATCGACTACGTGCCCGGGCTCATGCACGGCGACTACCAGTTCGCGAACGTCATGTACCGCGACGGCGGGCCGGCCCGGCTCGCCGCGCTCGTCGATTGGGAAATGGGCACCGTCGGCGACCCGAAGCTGGACCTCGGGTGGACGGTCCAGGGCTGGCCCGAGGACACCGCCGACCCGGCCGTGTCGGAAGCCGGCTACGTCGACATGTTCGGGATGCCGTCACGCGACGAGGTCGTCGCCCACTACGCCGAGGTGTCCGGCCGTCAGGTCGACGATCTCGATTACTACCTCATCCTCGCCAAATGGAAACTCGCGGTCGTGCTCGAACAGGGATTCCAACGCGCCGGCGAAGACCCGAAGCTGAACGCCTTCGGTCCGATTGTGCTCGACCTCATGCAGGGCGCGGCCGACCTGGCCGAGTCCACCGACTACGGGCGCTGACCCCGTGCGGGCGGACCCGAGGACCCGCCGACCAACGTGAGCCCGGGCCAGAAGATCCCCCGCACCCGCTCACGCGGCGACGAAACTGCACGGATGGCGGGACCGTCCTCGGAGCCGAAATCACGCCGACACGATCCCGAGGCTGGGTGGTCGGAGCGAATCTTCGGTGTCGTCCCACCGGGGTCCCGGCGCCGTCGGCCCGGCGACATCGCGCGCGTGGTACTTGCCGGCATCGCGGTGCTCCTGACCGCCCGCGCCGCGGAGCAACTCACGACGCGCGAGCAGAAGCTCTTCGACCTGCTCTATGGCCTCCCGGGCGTCGTCCGCACCGCGGGTGAATCCGCATACTGGATCGGCATCGCGGTGTCCGTCGGCGTCATGGTCGCGGCATTACTGATCGGCCGTCGGTTCCGACTGCTGGCCCTGTTGGGCGCGTCGGGCAGCCTCGGATTCCTCGTCGCCGAGGGCTTGCAGCGCTGGACCGACGTCGAGTCCGCACGTCGGGCCGCAGGCGTGACGGTCGACGGCCGGGTCCCGACGTATCCCGTCGTCGCGCTCGTCATCGCGACCACCATCGTGCACGTCGCCGCGCCGTACTTGTTGCGCTCCGCGCGTCGCCTCGTGTTCGCGATGCTCATGGTCGCAGCCGTCGGCGCCGCGTTCGCGCTCATCGGCCTCGCCGACGACGTCATCGCAAGTGTGGCGATCGGCTGGGGGGTCGCCGCCCTCGCCCACCTCGTCATCGGCACGCCGGCCGCGACGCCGTCGACTTCCCAGGTCGACGACGCGCTCGCCTCGCTCGGCGTTGCCGCCACGCACCTGCGCCTCAGCGACCGGCAGGTGTGGGGAGAGACACGCTACGAAGCCGACGCCACCGACGGGACGCGTCTGTCCATTCTCGTCATCGGGCGCGACGCGGCCGACGCTCGCATGCTGTCGCGACTCTGGCGCTTCGTCTGGTTCCGCGAATCGGCGCCGTCCCTCACGCTCACCCGCACCCAACGGATCGAGCATCAGGCCTACGTCATGCTGTTCGCCGCGCGGAGCGGCGCCGTCGTCGGAGAGGTCGTCGCGGCCGGAATCGGTGGCGCACGCCAGACCGCCGTGCTTGCGGCGCGTGACCCGGCTGGCATCCCGCTCGCCGAGCTGGAACCCACACAGGTCACCGACTCGGTACTCGACGACGCGTGGGAGGCGCTCGCCCGACTCCACGGCGTCGGCATCGCCCACGGGCGGTTGGGCACCGAAACGATCATGGCGTGCAAGGGAAGTGGCGTCGGCTTCGTCGACTTCGCGCAGGCGTCGACGAATGCGCCGACCGACCGTCGAGCCCGCGACGCGGTCGGGCTACTCGCGACCACCACACCGATCGTCGGGGTGCGACGCGCGTTGGCGGCCGCGCACCGGGCCCTCGGCAACGACGGGCTGAGCGAGCTCCTGCCCCTCCTCGAGCCGGCCGCCCTCGAACCGACCATCCGGCGGTCGCTGGCCGATGACCCGGACCAACCCATCAAGGAACTGCTCGGCAGCTTGCGGGAGCAGGGCGCCGAACTCGTCGGCACCGAGGTCGTCGCCCTGGCGAAGCTCCAACGGGTCACCGCCGGCAGCCTCCTGCTCGCCGCGGCCACGATCCTCGGCGTCTACCTCCTCGTCGGCGAGCTTTCCCAGGTCGACTACGCGACCGTCTTCGACGACGCCCAGTGGGGTTGGGTCCTGGTCGCCTTCGTACTGGCCCCGCTCCCCCAACTCACCGGCGCCGTCGCATTGAAGGGCGCGGTCACAGCACCGCTCCCCACCAGGCCCGTCATCGCCGAGCAATTCGCGAACAACTTCACCGGCCTGATCGGCGGGACGGTCGCGACCACCGCGCTCGTCATCCGGTTCTTCCAGAAGCAAGGCCTGAAGGTGGCCGTGGCGGCGAGTTCGGGCGTGCTCAACTCCCTGGCCGGGTTCGCGGCGCAAGCATCGCTCGTGTTCATCGGCTTGCTGTTCACCGGCGACGAGTTCACACCGACCCGCACCGGCGGGCGGAACATCGCCGGCATCGCAATCGCACTGCTGATCATCGTCGTCATACTGGCCAGCCTCGCCGTGTTCGTCCCCCGTCTCCGGAAATGGGCCGCGGGGGTCATCCGACCGCAGTGGGATACCGGCCGGGAGAACCTCGTCGGCATCCTGCGCACACCGCGGAAAGCCGTGATGCTCTTTGGCGGCAACGTGGGATCGCAGATCCTGTTCGCCTTGGCGATCAGCGCATCACTGCGGGCCTACGGCCAGTCGCTCCCGTTGCTCCAGATCATCGTCATCAACTCGTTCGCATCGTTCGTCGGGGGCATGGCGCCGGTACCCGGGGGCATGGGGGTCGTCGAGGCCGGTCTCATCGCGGGCTTCACCGCCGCCGGACTCCCCAAGAGCGAAGCCGTCGCCGCGACCTTCACCTACCGCACGTTCACGGCCTATCTCCCACCCATCTGGGGATGGTTCGCGCTGCGCTGGCTCCGCCGGCACGAGTACGTGTAGATCGTCGCGAGGCGCGAACCCGTTACTCGGAGGCGACGTCGATGTCATCGACCTCGAGCAGGCTGTGCTGGTCGAGGTAGTAGAGCAGGCCGAGCGACGGGATGATCGTCACCGCGGCGATCAGGAATACCACGAGGATGGTCTTCAGCGAGGCGTCCGGAGCGGCGCCCTGCGCGACCTCGAGCGACTCCGGAAACAGGTACGGCCACTGCGCCACGCCCCAGCCCCAGATCACCGTCGTCACGGCCACGATCGCGAGGAGGCGGGCACCGAAGTGGTTGGTGCGCACGAGTAGCCGGAGCGAACCGAGTCCGCAGATCACCGACACGATCACCAGCGGGAGGGCGCGGCTGGTGAGCCCGTCGAAGAGGTACTCGGCGTCCGCCTTGATCACGAAGACCCCCGCGGCAGCGACGACGCCCACCACAACGGCGGTCGTGACCGCGCGCCGTCGGAAGTACTCGGTCATCGCCGCGTCAGCAAGACGATGCGCGTCCCAGACCAGGTACACGGCCGCCAGGTACGCACACGCAGCCACCGCCAGGACACCGCCGAGGATCGACGTCGGGTTCAACCAACTCGACCAGGGATCGCCGGCGACACCACCCGCGGGAACGCGACCCGAAGCGATCGCGCCGGCCACCGCGCCGAAACAGAAGGGGACCACGACCGACGAAATCGCGAACACCGCGCCGAAGTCGCGCTGCAACGAGGTACGGCTGACCTCCTTGCGAAACGCGAAGCTCGATCCCCGCAACACAATCCCGAACGCGGCGAGTGAGAGCGGGACGAACAGCGTGAGCGTGATCGAACCGAACGCCTCCGGAAACCCGGTCCAGAGCACGACGAGGATGAAGACGAGCCAGACGTGGTTCGCTTCCCAAACCGGCCCGATCGAGTGGGCCACGACGGCGCGGGGCGGGCGCCCCGTTCGGCGCCGCCGGCGATGAGATCCCAGAACCCCGATCCGAAGTCGGCACCCCCGAAGAGTGCATAGGCCGTCACACCGACGAACAACACCACTGCGATCGTGTCGCTCATGGGGCCGCCACCGGATCACGGCTGTCGTCGGACTTCGGCGCCAGGGGTTCACGCGGGCCGTAGGGCGCGTCGTGGTCGACGTCGTCGTCGCCCTCGCGGAACCGGCGGGTCATCTTCCGCAGGACGAAGACGAGCGCTACGGCCACCGCCGCGTAGATCGCCAGGACGAGGAGGAACGTGACCCAGACCCCTTGGTTCTCCGTCGCGCCTTCGGTCACCTTCATGTAGTCGAAGACGATCCAGGGTTGTCGCCCGACCTCGGTGACCACCCACCCCGCCTCCATCGCCAGCACCGACAGCACGCCGGCCGAGGCGGCGATCCACCAGAACAGTTTCATCCGCGGCAGGTCACGCTTGAAGATCCACACCGCGGCGTACCAGAGCGAGAGGAGGAACAACAGAGTGCCCAGGCCCACCATCACGTCCCAGGCGAGATGCACCGTGTTTGCCTGGCGGAGCGTCGGCCGTGAGTCAGCCGGGAAGGCATCGAGCCCCTTCACAACGGTGCCCGTCCCCTTGGAGGGATCCGACAGAATCGACGCCATCCCTGGGATCTTGATCCCCCCGCTGATCGTGCCATCCTCGTTGAGGCGTCCGAACAAGGTCTCGGGAACGTCGTTCGTCGTCTTGGGAACGAGTTCGATCGCTGCGAACTTCCTCGGCTCGTTGTTGTAGACCCAACGCGCGAGTTGGTCGCCGACCAACATCTGGGCCGGCGTCGCGATGGCGGCGACCGTGAAGGCGATGATGAACCCCAGGCGGTGGTAGTGGTCGCGCTTTCCCCGGATCCACGCGCCGGCGTAGACCGACGCGACGAGAAACCCACCGACGAGGTACGCGGCCACCAGCATGTGCAGCGCCTCGAGGGGCATCGCCTTGTTGAACATGACGGCCCAGGGGTCGACGTCGACCACCTTGCCCGCCTGATTCAGCGTGAACCCACCCGGCTCGTTCATCCAGGCGTTGGCCGCGACGACCGAGATGGTCCCGCCGATTCCCGAGATGACGACGGGAACTCCGGTCCAGAAATGCGGCCACGGTTTCAGGCGCTTCCATCCGTAGATATAGATCGCGATGAAGATCGCCTCGAGAAAGAAGAACAGCCCTTCAATGGTGAAGGGGATCCCGAATGCGGCACCCCACTGCTCCATGAACTTCGGCCACAGCAATCCGAACTCGAAGGTCAGGACCGTCCCGGTGACCGCGCCCACCGCAAAAGTGACCGCCATGTATTTGGACCAGCGCTGCGCGAGCCGAATCGCGTCCGGGTCTTCGTGCTTGATGCCCCGATAGTTCGCGACCATCGCCATGAAAGCCCAGGACACCCCGAGTGGCACGAGAATGATGTGCGTCGCGAGGGTGAACGCCATCTGCGCCCGGGCCCAGGGCACCGGGTCCACGGCGAGGACTTGTATCGCGTCCACGCTCAGAACGCCTGACCCAGGTCGCAGCCCAGTCCGGTGACGGTCCAGGATCGGATGTCCTTCACCATGTCACTCCGTTCCGAGGTCGGGGCACCGTGCCCGTGAGTGGCGACGGCACCCTAGAACAGGAACCATCGACCGAGCACCGATCGCGCGGTCAGCCGGCTTCGGCCGCCGCTCGACCACGAGACCCCGGCGGCGGGCGCGGCGTCCGGATCCCGGCCCGTCTCCTGCTCCAGTACGTTCCCCGTCCGTGCGCGCCGCTGTCTGTCGAGAGTTCGGATCGCCGGATGCCGTGCTCGTCGAGCCGATACCCGACGCGACCGTGGGTCCCGGTCAGGTGCGGGTACAGATCAGCGCCGCCGCCGTCAACTTTCCGGACGTCCTGATCGTCGCCGACGAGTACCAGGTCCACCTCACTCCGCCGTTCGTGCCGGGCAGCGAATTCGCGGGCGTCGTGACCGAGGTCGGTGACGGCGTCGCGGCGCCCCGCGTCGGCGACCGGGTGTTCGGCACCGGCATCTCGGGCGCCTTCGCCGAGGAGGCTGTCGTCGGAGCGGCGACCCTCCAACCGGTCCCGGCCGGCATCGCCGATCACGTCGCCGCGGCCTTCGGCGTCGCGCACCGCACCGCGTTCCACACGCTGCACTCCGTCGCCCGCCTCCAACCCGGCGAGGAGCTGGTCGTGCTCGGTGCGGGCGGCGGTGTCGGTCTCGCCGCGGTACAACTCGGCGCCTACCTGGGCGCGTCGGTCACCGCAGTCGCGTCCTCCGCGGAGAAGCTCGCCGCCGCCGAGGCCTGCGGAGCTCGGCATCTCGTGAACCACCGGGCCGGCGCACTGCGCGAGCAGCTCCGTGCGATCCGACCGGACGGTACGGACGTCGTAATCGACCCGGTCGGCGGGGACCTGGCCGAAGCCGCGCTGCGTTCCCTGCGCTGGGGCGGCCGCTTCGTCACGGTGGGCTACGCCACCGGCACGATTCCCCGGATCCCGCTGAATCTCGTGCTCCTCAAAGGCATCGCAGTGCTCGGCTTCGAGTTCCTCGGATTCCTCACCCACCACGCCGAAGAGTTCGCCCGCAATGAGCAGCGACTCACCGAACTCTTGGCCACCGGACAGATCGCGCCGTACATCGGCGCGCGGTTCCCGCTCGACGACGTCGCCGCCGCGTTGCAGCTCGTTGCCGACGGCCAGGCCATCGGCAAGGTCGTGATCGACGTCCGCTCCGCAAGCTGAGGCGTTGTACACCAGAGCTGTCGTGACCGAAGTCGGCCGCGCCGGGAGTGGTCGTGACAGGGTGACCCCGGACTTCGCCGGCAACGATCCCGACTTCGGATTCCCGAACCGGCCGCGGAGCCCGACGCCCGACCCTTGCTCCACCCCGCACATTCGTTGACCCCAGCACGGAGGGACCGACAGGTGAGCGATGCCGAGACGACGAGCGACGACCGGATCAAGGCCGCGGCGCAGACGTATCTCTACCGCTACCCGCTGGTGTACAACCTGAGGGAAGCAGCCAAGTTGTTCGACGGCTCGAGCACGCTGGATGTACGACGAGCCGGACTACTACCTCGTCGCGAACCCGATCGACCGGTACTCGATAGTGATCGGACTCCCGGACTCCAGGTCGCCGCGGACGGCTCGGTCACGATCACCATGCAGCACGACTCCCCGGGCGACGATCGCGCGGCGAATTGGCTCCCCGCACCCGCCGGGAAGTTCCGACCCATCCTGCGCAGCTACCAACCGGTCGGCCCCATGCTGAACGGCGAGTACGTACTGCCGAAGGTGCGCCGGATCGGGTAGTCGCAGTCGCACTGATTCAGGAGCGAGACCGGCGGCGCTGCGGCTTGGACCCGGATCTCGCCCAAGTGGCTATCGAGAGCTGCCGATCAGCTCCGGATGCGGGTCGTCGGATCCCGGATCGACATCGCCCTCACCGTCGACCGTGCGTCTCGGATCCCCCTCGATGTTCAGATGAGGCAGGAGCCGGTCGAGCCACCGCGGGATCCACCAGTTCCGCGAGCCGAGCAGCTCCATCGTCGCCGGGACGAGCAGCATCCGGACCAACGTGGCGTCGAGGAACACAGCCAGCGCCAGGCCGGTGCCGAAGAGTTGCACGGTCCGGTTGTCCTCCAACAGGAACGCGCCGAACACCACAACCATGATCGCCGCGGCGGCGGTGATCACCGTTGCAGTGGCCGCCAGACCGTCGGCCACCGAGCGCTTCGGATCACCTGTCCGGTCGAACTCCTCTTTGACCCGCGACAACAGAAAGACCTCGTAGTCCATCGAGAGTCCGAACACGATCGCGAACAGCATCATCGGAATGAACGGCTCGATCGGCGCGGGCTCGATACCGGTGAGCGAACCGAACCAGCCCCACTGGAACAGAGCGACGACCGCGCCGTAAGCCGCCGCGATCGACAGCATGTTCATGACGACGGCCTTGAGGGGTACGAGCAGGGACCGGAAGACCATCATCAACAACAGGAACGAGAGCCCGAGGACCGCCACGAAGAAGATCGGGATCCGGCGAGCGAGGTAGTCGGTGAAGTCGATGTTCGTCGGCACCGATCCGGTCAGCGACGCGTCGACGCCGCTCGCGGTCGCGACCGGCGCGACGACATCCGTGCGCAGGCGTTGCACCGTGGCTTCGGTCGTCGCATCCTGTGGCGAACTGGTCGGGATGATCCGCACCAGGTATGCCTCGGACGCAGCGGGATTCCGGAGGTCGCTGGGGAACGGCGGCAGGACCCGATCCACGCCGGGATCCGCTTCGATCGCCGTCACGAGGTCGGACACCGCGCCCGCATCGCCGTCGCCGACCTCGACTGCGAGCAGCAACGGGCCGTTGAAGCCCGGTCCGAAGCCCGTCGCGACGAGGTCGTACGCCTGGCGGGTGGTCGCGCCCTCCGGGAAGTTGCCTTCGTCTGAGAAACCCAGCCGGAGGCCGAACACCGGCGCGGCCAACAGCCCCAGGACTCCGACCCCCGCGAGCAGCGAAACCCACGGCCGGGCCTGGATCACCCGGCTCCACCGGTAGGCGACCGTCTCGCGCCGTGGCTTGTGCCGCCGGGGCGGAACTCTCCGCCGCAGGGGCGCCACCGCGAAGCTCGCCAGGACCGTGACGAACGCGAACAACCCACCGATGGCACCGAGTGCCGGGATCCCCAGACCGATACCGAGCAGCGCGATCGCGACGAAGCCCGCCGCGATCAGTCCCCGCCACCGGGTGACCTCCAACCGACCGTGGGCGAGGCCGAGGAGCGCCGGGAGCAGCGTGATGGACGCGAGCAGCGTGACCGCCACCGTCGCCGCGGCCGCGATCCCCAACCCGGACACGAACTCGAGTCCGATCAGGAGCATCCCGAGGAGCGACACCACGACGGTGATGCCGGCGAACACGACGGCGCGCCCGGCCGTGTCCATGGCGCCGACCGTCGCCTGCTCCGGAGTCGCTCCTTCGTGGGTCAACTCCCGATAGCGGGTGACGATGAACAGCGCGTAGTCGATGCCGACCCCCAGCCCGATCATGAGCCCGATGATCGAGGCGAAGTCCGGGACGCTGATCACGTTGCTGAGGAGCGTGACCAGGCCGAAACCACCCGTGCCGACCCCGGCGAGGGCGACGCCGATCGGCAGGCCCATGGCCAACACGGAACCGAAGGCGAGGATCAGCACGACGATCGCGAACGCGGAGACCGATCAGCTCCGACTCGGGCGGCTGGAACTCGCCGAGCGCCTCGCCGCCGACCTCGACGCGCAGCCCGGGCAGGTCGGGTGCCGCCCGCGCGATGGTGGCGCCGATCTCTGAGGCCTGGGTCTGACTGACATCCGAGGCCAGATTCACCTGGGCGAACGCGACCGTGCCGTCCGAGGAGATCTGCTGAGCGCCGAACTCGTCATACGGACTGACGACGCTGACCCCGTCGAGCGTGTCGACGTCGTCGAACAGCTTGGTCATCGCCGCTTCCACCTCTGGCGAACGTACGCCGTCGGCCGACCGAAACACGATCGACCCACTGAGCCGGCTCCCACCTGCGGCCGGGAAGTAGCGGCGCACCGTTTCGAGACCGGTCTTGCTCTCCGATGCCGGGGTGTTGAACGCACCCTCGCTGGCCGATCCGGCGGCGGCGCCGAGCGCGTTGACGCCAATCAGCGCGAGCACCCAGGCAACGACGACGATCAACCGATGGTGAAAGCACCAGCGCGCGAAAGAGCGGAACATCCAATCTCCTGGGGAGGGGAGAACATCAGGTTGGGCCGGACGAAGACCCGACGCGGACGCTACGAGATCAGGCAGTGCGTCGAGGGATCGTGACCCGGGTGTCGACCGCCCGACGCGCTCAGACCGGCTCGGGCGGCGGCAACGTGCTCGGGCCGACATTGGCCGCAAGCCACTGATTCATCGGACGCACCGCCTCCCAGACTTGGGTGATGCGGCGCGCCGCTCCCCCGGTGTGCATCCAGCGCGCCACCGGAAACGCCTTGCCGGCCGTCAGACCTTTCAATCGGAGCAACTCCACGCGTGGGTGATCACGCGGATAGCCGCGCGGCGCGGTCTTGAGCGAGGCCATCGACCCGATGTCGAAGCGTTCTTTGCGGAGCCCCGCGACAATCGCCTCGACCGCGCGACCACACCGCTCGTCGTCCACTGCGGCGCGCCACCGCGCGAGCTGGTCCGAGGCCAGGTCGTAGTACCCGCAACCGACGAACAGCCCGGCGGCGCTGACCGAGACGTAATGGATGGATCCGTCCGGCCCCTCGGTCACTCCCCCGGCCGCGGTCTTGTAGGGGGTCTTGTCCTTGGAGAACCGAACATCGCGGTAGGGCCGGAACACCCGGAGGCGGCCGTACTCGCCTTCGATCTGATCGGAGAGCACGTCGAACGGTGCCCGCACCGCGTTGTCGTAGACCTCCCGATTGTCCACCCAAAATCGTCTGGTGTTGTCCAGCTCGAGGCGCGCGTAGAAGTCGAACGCGGTCTCCGGCCATCCTCGAAACTCGGTCACGCACCAACCTCCGGTCTGCCTCTTCGTGTTCGCAACTCCGCCGCCCAGCCGCGCCGACCGGTGGCCTCCAGCCGTTCGAGGTACGCGTCGAGATGGCCACGGACATGGAACGGTCCGCCCTCGGCCACGATCGTCTCGAGCGGGTCTTGCTCGACGAGGGATCGGGCCAGCTGCGCGCTCGTCCATTCGGCCAACAGAGTCCGCCCCTGCGCGGCCAGCGCCGACGATGACGCGAACAGGTCATCCTGCTGGTGCGGGTCGGCCGCGACATCGAAGAGCATCTCGGGTTGCCAGTGGGGGTGGTAGCCGTCGTGCGTTGTCCGCAGGTACAGGTGGTCGCCGAAGCGGACACCGCGCTGGCAACTCCACGCACCCTGGCTCAACACGAGGTGGTCGCGCCCGGCCGCGCCGCGATCGGTTCGCAGGTCGGACGCGAGCGACGCGCCGTCCCAGTGCGGAGGCACGGTGCCGCCCGCGAGTTCCACGACCGTGGCCGCGAGATCAAGGTGGTAGTGCAGTCCCGACTGGACCTGGGGCTTCACGCCGGGCCATCGCAACACCCCGGGGATGTGACCCGTGGCCTCGTCGGCGCCCTGATGGTCCGCGTAGACACCGAGCTCACCGAACGCCTCGCCGTGATCACTGGTCACCACGACCGCGGTCTCGTCGAGCACGCCCAGATCGGCGAGCTTGTCCAGCATGGCGCGCACCGCGTCGTCGGCAACCCGCACACCGACGTCGTAGCCGTCGAACATGCGATGGACATCATCTTGGGTCTCGAGGTTCCAGGGCTGCCGAGGCGGCGGCGTACCCCACTCGTCCGGGGCGAAGCCCCACGGCTCCTGGGCGCTGTGGGGTCCGGCCAACTCCCAGTTCTGCGCCCGGACCTCCTCGGTATGCCAGTTGGGTATCGGATCGTCGGCGAAGGGATCTCCCACCGACCGCGGCGCGTTGTACGGCGTGTGCGGGTCCCAGAGCTGCACATGGAGGAACCACTGGTCCGCGCCGCCGCGCCGGTCGAGCCAGTCGAGCGCGCCGGGAAGGACCTCATCCGCGCCCTCGATGCCCATGCCCGCCATCAGGTTCATGCTCTCGAGGAACCCGGCGGTCCACCAGGTCGCACCATGGCGCAGCGGGAAGCTCGAAATGGAAGCCGTGTGGTAGCCCGCCCGCAGCAGCGCAGCTGGGAGCGAGCCGGTGGAGTGTTGGCCGAAGAACGAGCGGCGGGCGCCGAGCGGCGCGAGCTCGGCCGCCGCGCCGCCGTGGTTGCTGACCCCGGTGCGAATCCCGAACATGCCGGTCGCCAGCGCGGTGCGACTCGGCAGGCACGGCAGGTCCGACGCATACAGATTGGCGAAGCGAACACCGTCTGTGGCCAGCGCGTCGATCGTCGGTGAAGTCGCCCGGTGGTAGCCGTAGCAACCGAGGTGGTCCGAGCGAAGCGTGTCGATGTCGATCAGGAGAATGCGCATGATGAGCGCGCCCAGGGCGCGTCACAGACTGCCACACCTGTGCGCGCGGGTGACCGGGCCCGGCCGGTCAGGCGCGCGGCGTTCCCGAGCTGCGGTACTCCGCAATCGCGGCCTGTGCCCAGGCGATGTTGTCCGACCCCATCCGGGAACGGGCGGTCGCCGGGTCGATGCCGTAGACGGCTGCCGCGTTGAGCCCGAGAATCTTCGCCTTCACCTCGGGCGTCAGCGCCGGATAACCGAACTCGTCCTGCATCGCCGCGGGAATCTGGAAGGCACGAAACGCGTCGACGGCCGCCTGGGTCGGGCCGTACCAGATCGCATCAGTGCCCCAGAGCACGTTGTCCGTTCCGACCGCCAGCAACAACTTGCCCAGCACGTGCGCGGCTTCCTCGGGCCGTTTGATGAGGCAGAACCAGGTCGTCCCCAGCTCGGCGTACACATTCGATCCGGGCGCGATGCCGTGTTCGGCGAGGCTGCGGACCAACCGGTTGACCCCGAGCGCTGCCTCCTGCTCGGTGTAGGGACCCTCACGCACGTCCGCGTCGGTCGCCGGCTCGAACCCCGAGTGGTACACGACGAAGTCGATGTCCGGGAACATCGCCGCGGCCGGCCCGATATCTCGCGGCGACCCGGCGGGGACGAGCCCGCTGATTCCCTTGTGGGCGCACACCAGGCGTGCGCCCGACGCGCGTACCGACTCCAGGAACCCGACCCCGACATCGTCGTCGAGGAACCAGCCGCCGATCGGCGGCGCCGCGCCGGTCGCCGCGGCGCCGAGTGTGTAGACCTTCCACCCCGCGGGGCCGAAGCGCTCGAAGGTCTCGGCCATCGCCGCGACCTCGCCGTCGACGTTCGGGTGCACCACGGCATGGTTGAGTAACCGGCCGTCGGCGCCGAGGCGGTCGAGGAGGAGCCGGGTCCCGGCCATCTCGTCGTTGAACAACATCCGCTCGTCGGTGAGCCCCGGCCCCGACGTGAGGACCGCGACCGCGGTGTCACTTTCCAAGAACACACACCGCAGGTATTCGACGAGGTCGAGCGCATGGACGGCGGCGAGACCGTCCCACCAATCAGGACCGAAGACCGGGTACATCGCCCGGATCAGCTCACGGCTCGACTCGGCGCCGGCGCGATCGGCGATGTAGTGCGTCTGCACATCGATCACGAGCTGGTCGCCACCGAAGGCCTCATCCGCGGCGGCGGGATCGAGCGTCGCCGTCGCGGGAACGGCGAAATAGTCCGCACCGCTGACGTCGTTGACCGCGAGTAGTCCGGCCGCCAGGCCGAGTCGCGAGTCGGCGTACTCACCCGCCGGCATCCGCAACCGGTCACTCGCGGCCGCGACGGACCGCGCCGCGCCCCGTGCCGCAACGAGTTCGGTCGGGCGCAAGGGCGGCGCCTGAAACTCGTCGTTCGCACGCCGTTGCAGGACGGCTGGCACCACGGGGACGCGAGTCATGAACCCATCGGACCGAGCGCCTGCCGCCGACGAGTGGAGTCGACGTCCTCCCGGTTGATGTAGCCACCCACAATGTGACGATGACCGCGGAAGGCGCGGCGCCCGTGCAACACGCGCCAGTTGTCGAAGATCACCATGTCGCCCGCCTGTATGGCGAGCTCGAACTGCAACTCGCGCGTGTTGGCGAGCGCGTCGAAGTGGTGGAGCGCGTCGTACAACGCGGACATGGTCGGTTCCGGAAGCAGGAAGGGCGCTCGATCGTGGTGGTTGTAGCTGACCTGGACCAGCTCGTCGTCCTCGTACCGCAGCACCGGGCGGCGGGCAATGAGATGGGCGCCGTCGCCGATGTACTGACCGGGGATCTCGATTCTTCGCAACAGCTCCAACTGTTCGGGTGAGTCCGCCGCGAGTCGCTCGGCCACGGCAATGCCATCGGTGAACACGTTCTCACCCCCGGTCGCGTCGTAGGCATGGCAGTGAAGTCCGAGGAGTCCCGGCGCGTCGAGGCTGTAGGTGCCATCGGTGTGCGGCGTGATCTCCCGTGGTGTCGACGCGGTGTCGTCGAAGCCACCGCCGGTCGATGCGTCCGCACTGAACTCCCAGATGTCGCCGAAGATCGTCGTGCGGACGTACCCGAAGTGCTCCAACACTGCCCTCGTGGCCTCGGTCGTACAGGGCACGCCGCGCAGGGCGACGATCCCGTCGCGCGCGAGTCCCGACAGGACTGTGTCCAGACCACCCTCACGCCGGAACGCGTCATGGTCCAACGTCAGGAACCGGTCGGCAATGGTCGCGGCATCCCAGGGCATCCGAGGTTGCGCCGCCATCGGGTACATGCGCGCCGCGGTATCGAGCGTCGCAAGAAACTCGGCCGCGAAGGTCGCGGCCGCGCCACCGGGAAACGTGATGCTCAGCGTCGCACCATCGGTGATCGCCTCGGCGCGCGAGACCTCGGCGACGACCGCCGGCGTCACGATTCGTTGCTGCGCCGCGGCGAGGTAGGAGGTCTCGTCCCGGGCATGGTCCCGGAGCCACCGCCACGACAGTTCGAGCGCACGCCCGTCGACTTCGAGACGCACGCCCTCTTCCGCAGTGACCAGGTCCTGAATCACCGCCACATTGTGACCGTGCGCCCGACGCGGCGCCCGACGCGAGCGGTCCCGGTCGGTCCGGAACCGCGATGCTCGTCGCGATCCTCGATCGACGACCTGCCACCCTGGTCGTCAACTCGGAGCGCTGGTACCCTCGGTGTCCCGAACAAGGGGTTGGGAACATGGTGACCAAGGTCCGCCGGTCGGTGTCGATGGCCCGCAGCGTCGCGCTCGTCGCGACCGCCGCACTCGTCCTCTCCGCCTGTTACCGCCCGATGGCGCTGCACATCCAGGAGACCGCTCCACACACCCGGCCCTGGTGGTGCGACTCCAAGCTCGACCCGAACGAGCACGGCGTGCACTACTACCTCGACCGTGGGATGACCAAGGCCCCACTGAGTTGGGACGACTGCATCACGCTCTCCGGCGATCTCGACGCCGCGGTGGCCTACGCCATGCAGTGGCCGACGCGCGGTGCCGCCGAAGCCGCCGGGTGGACGCCGTACGCGGACTACGCAACCGGGATGGGCACCCACCATGCGTTGGGCAGCCCGTTGCAGTCCACCTTCGACCCCCGTAAGCCGACGTTCCTCCAGTTCGACGGCAACACTCCCGACGCCAAGCTCGTCGGCATGAGCTGGTACGTCGGTACGAACACTGGCGAGCCACCTTCCGGCTTCGTCGGCGGCAACGACTGGTGGCACGCGCACGAGTACCTCTGCATGTCGAACCAGACGGGCAAGGTCATCTTCGATGGGCCGTGTCCGCCCGGGACGTCCGGGAACACCTTCTATCTGGGGAACTACTGGATGGTCCACGCCTGGGTCATCCCGGGTTACACCCACGAGCCCGATGTGTTCACCGGCCACCACCCCTGCCTGCTCCCGAGCGGTCCGGCCCCGGCCGGCGACGACTGCTGGACGATGGGTACCCCGCACACCGGCCACTGACCCGTCGCCACCAACCCGATTCGTTGGCGCGTTGACCGCACCATGACCGGCCAACGCGCCAACGGACGCCCAGTCGGGGACCCATTCATTGGCGCGTTGACCGCACCATGACCGGCCAACGCGCCAACGAACCTTGGTTGGGCCGGCTCAGTCGTTGTCGGTGATCGTCACCTGGGCGAAGTGATCGGCGAGCTCGCCGTGGCGCGCCCGGCGCAGCTCGATCCCGAACCATTCGGTGCGCTCCCGGGTCCGGTCGCCGACGATGTCGAAGACGATGAATGCACCGGTCTGCCCCGGCGGGATCACCACGTCACCTCGCCTGCTCACGAAATCCGAGCCGGGCCGGGCGGTTCCGCGGCGGGTGCGGTAGGAAACCGTGACCTCGAACTCGCTCGGCGCGCTGAGCCAGACCGGCACCACGCCGATCTTGGTGCCGTTGTCGCCTTCCACGAACGTCATGTCCTTGGTGGTCACGACCGGCTTGGGGTCGTCGTCGACGATGACGACGCGTGCCGTGCCATCGACGACGTTGGTCCCGAGCGCGGCGGTCACGTTGATCGAGAATCGCTCGATCGGCTCGTCGATCGCATCGCCCATGACCCGGGCGGGGATCAACGCCATGGTCTCCCCCGCCGGGATCACCGCCCGGCCACTCCGGGACATGTAGTCCATCTCGCCGGCGGTCCCCGGTGCCGCGCGCCACTCGACCGTGGTGGGCGACCCGATCGGCTCGGACAACTCGACCATCACATTGGCGACCGTCATCGTTCCGGTGCCCTCGATGACCGCGGCGTCGTGCAGGACGAGATCCGGTCCGTCGATCGACAGCGGGGTTGAGCCGAACTCCCGGAGATCGGTCGCGTTTGCGCTCGCGAGCACGCAGGTTCCGGGCGCGGACGTGCAATCGATCACGCCGTTCGAGGTGCCGATCACGCCCTGGGGCGTGTAGCCGAGGATGAAGTCCCCGGCGGCGTCACTCGTCGCGGTGAACGCGCGGCCGAGGTCGCAGTCGTCCGCGATCGAGGTCACGCCGCTCTTGCACGGGGCCAGTCCGATCAGCGACCCGGGAGTAAAGCCCGATCCCTGGAGAATGACGGGCCGACCGTCATGGAGATGCGTCGACGGGGTGAGTGTCAGGACCGGCGGCGGGGGTGGCTCCGATTCCGGATCGAAGTCGAGCGGGACGTCCGCCGACTCGTCCGGGTCTCCGTTCCCGAACCGCAACGTGCACGACTCGGCGCTGGTCGCGCAGTCGATCCGCGATGCCGGATCTGCGTACCCCGCGTCGAGGACCCGCTGGACGGTGAACGACCCGAGCATGTTGCCTTCGGCCGTGACCTCGACCTGGTCGAAGCCGGTACAGAAGTTGAACCCCACTGGGCCGGTTTCGAAGACCCCGCACTGCTGCACGGTCAGCAGCCCTGGGGTGAACCCCGACCCGCCGAAGCCGACGACCTGACGCCACCCGAGGTCATGGTCCGGGATGACAGTTGCGGACGGCGGCGGTGGGATCGGCGCGTTCGGATCGAACGTCAGCGGTACCTCCGCTCGTTCGTACCGGCGTTCCCCCTGGAGCGTCACCGAGCATTCGGTTCCCTCATCGAGGCAGTCGATCAAAGACCCGTCCGAGTCACCAAAGGAGATGCGACGCTTGACCGCGAGGGTGAGGTCGACCTCGCCGGCGGCGTCGGCGGTGCCGAAGTCGAAGGAGAACCCGCACCCGCCCGCGGACTCGCTCCCCAGGCAGAAGGATGCACCGACACCCGAGCCGGGTCGGAACCCGGACCCGTGGACCGCGACCTGGGCCCGGTACGGGAGATTCGTCCGCGGGGTCACGTCGGCCTGCGGCAAGGCCGGTGGGGGCACCGTCCCGTCGAACGCGATCGGCGCGTTGGCCCGCAGCTCGATCCCCTCGTCACCAGCCCAACTGGTGGCGCTCACGGAGCAGGGCCCGACCGCGCAGTCGACGGTCGTGAACTCGAACGTCGGAAGGGTGTATGCGGAGACCAACCGCGAGAGTGGTGCCGTCACGCTGAACGCTCCGGCCGCGTCGGCCTGCGCGTTGGCGACGTACTCGACGCAGTTGCGCGAATCCGCGTCCCCGCACTCAGCCAGGTCGATGTAGGAACCCGGGTCGAAGCCGGAGCCGGTGAGCATGACCACCTGATCGTGGAGCAAGCCCGTCGCCGGCGTCACGACGATTGCCGGCAAGGGTGGTAGCGGCTGGTTGGGATCGAAGGTCAGCGGGAAGCTCGCGTCATAGTCGGGGTCGGCGGCGCTCGAAACCCGCAGTTCGCACGCGACCGCGAGGCAGTGCGTCGCGCCCCCCTCGCCGTCGCCGACTCGGAGCCGAACCACGTACGGGGCGGAGAACGTGCCGTCAGCCACGCTCACCGCGAAGGTGAGCGTGCTGGAGCAGACGAGATCGCCGACCGCGCACTCGCGCAAGAGGAGAAAGTCATCCGCCGCGAAGCCGGCGCCGGCCACCGTCACCGTCTGGCCGGACACCAATCCGGTCGACGGCGCGACCGTGACTTCGGGATTCGGCAGCGGCGAGCTCGGATCGAAGGCGAGCGCATGGCGCGCGAGGATCGTGGCGCCCGCGCCGGTCGCGACGACCAGTTCGCAGGTGCCGGGCGCGTCGGCGCAGTCCACCGCCCCAGCAGGCCCGCTGATGTTCCTGTACACCGTCACATCGGCGGCGAGGACGCCGGACAGCGTCGGGGAATCCGAACTCGAGCTCGCGCAGGTCGCACTCGAAGCCGAAGTTCACCCCCTCCGCACACTGCACCAGGGCATAGGAGTCGCCGGAAGGCAGACCGGAGGCGACAACCGCGACCTCCTGGCGCCGGGCGAGGTCGGTGTCCGGGTCGACCGTCAGTGAGACGGCTGCGGCCGAGCGCAGTGCGGCCGACGGGTCAGGGCTGGTGGCTGAGGGCACCGGCGGAAGCCCCGCCGTCGCACGCGCGTCCTCCCAGACCGTCCGCGGATCCGTCGGTGCCGCCGGCCGGGCCGGCCCCGCTGCCGCGGGATCCGGGGTCCGGTCCGGACCCGGCGCGGCCATTGCCGACGCGGGTGGAGCGAGCAGCACCACCGCCAGCGCGCAGCCGGCCACCCTCCGAACCCAGTGCCTTGTCATCCCGCCCCCCCTCGCGTGGATCCGGACGATACCTGCCGCTTTCCACGGTGAACAGACCCACGTTGACCGCGTGGGGCGGCCGGAAGCCCGCACGGGCACACGCCAGCGGTCCGGCGATACTCTGGGATTAGAACGCGTTCTAGCCAGCTCGTCCCACGCAGGAGACCACCGTGCGCACCCCCATTTGCGATGACCTGAACATCGAGTTCCCGATCTTCGCCTTCACCCACTGCCGCGACGTCGTCGTGGCCGTCGCCAAGGCCGGCGGTTTCGGCGTGCTCGGCGCGGTCGGCTTCAGCCCTGAGCAGCTCGAGATCGAGTTGCAGTGGATCGACGAGCACATCGGCGACCGGCCCTACGGCGTCGACATCGTGATCCCGAACAAGTACGAGGGCATGGACGCCGACATGTCCGGCGACGACCTGGCCCAGATGCTGCGCGACATGGTCCCACAGGAGACGCTCGACTTCGCCCGCAAGCTCCTGACCGATCACGGCGTGCCGCTCGGCGACGCGAGCGAGGACAACTCACTCCAGCTGCTCGGCTGGACCGAGGCCACCGCGACTCCGCAGGTGGAGATCGCGCTCCGGCATCCGAAGATGACCCTCATCGCGAACGCGCTCGGGACCCCGCCGGCCGAGATCATCGACATGATCCACCGCGAGGGCCGCAAGGTCGCCGCACTCTGCGGCTCCCCGTACCAGGCCCGCAAGCACGCGGACGCGGGCGTCGACATCGTCATCGCCCAGGGCGGCGAGGGTGGCGGCCACTGCGGCGAGGTCGGCTCGATCGTGCTCTGGCCCCAGGTCGTCAAGGAGATCGCGCCGGTGCCCGTCCTCGCGGCCGGCGGCATCGGCAGCGGCGCGCAGATCGCCGCGGCCCTCGCGCTCGGGTGTCAGGGCGCGTGGTCCGGTTCGCAGTGGCTGATGGTCGAGGAGTCCGAGAACACGCCCGTCCAGCAATCCGCGTACATCGAGGCGGGCTCGCGCGACACCGTCCGCAGCCGCTCGTTCACCGGCAAGCCGTGCCGCATGCTGCGCAACGACTGGACCGATGCGTGGGAGGCCGAAGGCAGCCCCGAACCCCTGGGGATGCCGTTGCAGTACATGGTGTCGGGCATGGCCGTCGCCGCGACCCACCGGTACCCGGATCAGACCGTGGACGTCGCGTTCAACCCAGTCGGCCAGGTGGTCGGCCAGTTCGAGCGGGTCGAGAAGACCGGCGCGGTGATCGAGCGCTGGGTCAACGAGTACCTCGAGGCGACCGAGCACCTCGACGCACTCAACGCGGCGGCGGGCGTCGCGTAGCCGCTCACCGATTCGGATGCTCTGGGCTGCGCCGCAGGAACGGCCGCCATTGCGGTGCCTCGGAGATGACTCCGGCGCGCCGGGCAGTGATCTCGTTGAGTTCCCCACCGGCGAGGAGCACGAGACACACGACCCAAACCCACGTCATGCCGAGCAACAACGCGCCGGCCAAGCCGACGACCTGATTGCCACCGCCGACGAGGCGGATGTAGGACCCGTAACCGACCGACACCATCAACCAGCCGATTGCGGCGAGCATCGCGCCCGGCAGGTCGTAGCGCCAAGGAGTGTGGTGATTCGGTCCGATGTGGTAGATCGTCGCGGCCCAGACCACGAGGATCACGAGCGCGCCGATCACCCGCAGGAGCAGCGGCACGCCGACCGAACCGGACACGGTCCAGAGATAGGTCGACCCCGCGACGGCACCGATCGTCCCGAGCGCAAGACCGAGTGACGCGAGTCGTAGCCGAACGAACCCCCGCGACTCCTCGATGTCGTACACGACGTCGAGGGCGCGGATCAGACCGGCAAAGCCGCGCACGAGCGTGGCCAGGGCGAGCACGATGGACACCGACAGCAGCCCGGGCTTGCGCTGATCGAACACGCTGTCGACCGCGGCCCGCAGCTCGCTTCCTTCGCTGGTGAACACCCGGTCGACGAACTCCAAGGTGACCCGCCGCAGCTCGGCGGTGGTCTCCTCGCCGAACAACGACAGTGATGCGAGGCCGGCCAGGAGCGCGGCGGGCAAGCTCAGGAGGAGCCAGAACGCGACGCTCGCAGCGGCGTCGACGGCACCATCGTCCTTCAGTTCGGCGACGACCTCACGAACCGGCGCCGGAACCGCGCGCCGCCAGTGCGTCGGGATCCGGTCGCGGGCACTCATCTCGGTTCGCAGTGTACGGACCGCCATGCCCGCCGGTTGATGTAGAGGACTCCCATCGGTAGGTTGCGACGATGGCGAGTGGTGGCAGTCCGAGTACCGAGTGAGTATCCCCGCGCCGCGGCTCTCGGCCGCGCTCATGAGTTACTCCGCCGAGCCGCGTGCCGATTGGCAGTCGATGCTCGACGTCGCCCGCATGTTCGACCGGGTCGGCATCGACCGGCTCGTCGTGTCGGATCACGTGGTGTTCGGCGAGGCGCTCGACCAGTACGGGCGCCCCGAGGTCGGCGGCCAGCAGGGCGGACGCCAGCCGACGGGTCCGGACGGGAACTGGCTCGAACCGCTCACGACGCTGAGTGTGATCGCCGGCGCCACCGAACGGGTGCGGCTCGGAACCGGCATTCTGCTCGCCGCGCTCCGGCGGCCGGTAGTCCTCGCGAAAACGGCCGCGACCCTCGACGTGCTCTCCGGCGGACGGCTCGACCTCGGTGTCGGCGTCGGCTGGCAACGCGAGGAGTACGACGCTGCCGGGCTCGACTTCGACGGACGTGGTCGCCGGCTCGATCACACGCTCGAGGTGTGCACCGCACTCTGGAACGAGCCGGTCGCGCAGTACCACTCGACGGAACTCGACTTCGAGCGGATCCACATGATGCCCAAGCCGCTCCAACCCGGTGGGGTCCCGATCTGGGTGAGCGGTCGCGTCAACGCGCGGGTGGTATCGCGTCTGTGTCGTTTCGGACTGCGGTGGATCCCCTGGGGCGACGACGCCGCCGAACTCGACCGATCCGTTCCGGAACTCCGCAACCGGATCACCGCGGCGGGGACGGATCCCGACGGGCTGCAGGTCGTGGCCAACCTGCGGGTCATCGCCACGGACGACGGCGGCTTCGATGTCGCGCGCACGATGGACACCGCATCCGCACTGCTCACCGCCGGGGCTACCGACCTGCACATGCACCTGCGCAGCGTCGAGCCGGACGCGCAGACCGAGGCGCGTCTGCGCGCCCTCGTCGACGCGTTCCGGAATGCGACCGGGCGCGACACGACCGGCCCGGGGAGCTGACCGAGGTGGCGGTCAAACACCCATCTGTTCCCGCCCCCGGCCAGGCACCGCTCGTCGCGCCGAATGCCGCCGCATTGCTCCGTTCCAACGCGGCGGACCCCGACATCGGGGACCGGCCGGCCATCCGCTTCGGCGACCAGGTCTGGACCCACGCCGAGTACCTGACCGAGTCGGTGCGCTTCGCCAACCTGTTCCTCGATCGGCTCCCGCCGGACGCGCCGCGCCACGTAGCGGTCCTGCTCGACAACACGCCCGACTATCTCTTCGCGTTCGGCGGTGCCGCGCTCGATTGGCGGCGCCATCGTGGGCCTGAACCACACGCGCCGCGATGAACATCTCCGGCGCGATGCCGAGCACACCCACTGCGGTCTCGTGCTCACCGAGCCCCGCCACGCCGCCCTCCTCGAGCCCATCGCCGACCGGCTCGCCCCGATCCTGCTCTCGACGCGCTTCGCCGATGCCGACGACCCCGCCGTGTCGCTCGGTGGGGATCTGGAGGAGGCGCTCGCCTCGGTCGGCCAGGAGGATCCTGGGGTCGAACCGGACCTCGACTCGATCTGGGCCCTGATTTTCACGTCGGGAACTTCGGACGCACCCAAGGCTGTGATCTGCACCCAGCGTCGACTCCTGGTCACCGGCAAGCGCATGTCCATGATCATGGACGTCGACGCGGACGACGTCGGCTATGTCTGCATGCCGTTGTTCCACTCGAATGCGGTGCAGGTGGGATGGGCGCCATCGGTGGTCGTCGGGGCCAGCGTCGGTCTCGGTCGCCGATTCCGGGCCTCCCGCTGGCTCGACGACGTGCGCCACTACGGCGCGACCTACACCAACTACACCGGCAAGCCTCTCGCGTATCTGCTCGCGCAACCCGACCGCGCGGAGGATCGCGACCACGCGCTTCGGGTCGCGTTCGGCAACGAGGGCTCGCCCGAGGTCGTGGAGCAGTTCGCGTCCCGATTCGGTGTGGACGTCATCGATGCCTACGGCGCGACGGAAGGCGGGGTCGCGGTCAACCGGGCGGTCGAAGATCGCACGGGCGCGTTGGGTCAGGCACCCGAGCACGTCAAGATCGTCGACGAGAGCGGCGGCGAGAAGGCGGTCGCCCAGTTCGATGCCGACGGCCGACTCGCGAACGCCGGCGAGTGCGTCGGCGAGATCGTCAACACCGCCGGCGTCGGGCCGTTCGAGGGCTACTACAACAACCAGTCGGCGACCGACAGGACCACGCGGTTCGGTTGGTACTGGTCGGGCGACCTCGGGTATCTCGACGCGGATCGCTACCTCTATTTCGCGGGCCGCAACGCCGACTGGATCCGCGTCGACGGCGAGAACTTCCCGGCCGGACCGATCGAGGAAGCGCTGCGCGAGGCTCCGGGCATCATCCTCGCCGCGGTGTACGGCGTCCCCGACGATCAGGCTGGCGACCAGGTGATGGCGGGCGTCGTGGTCCACGAGGGTGAGGACTTCGACGCGGACGGGTTCAGCCGCTGGTTGGATGCCCAGACCGCGATTGGTCCGAAGTGGCGGCCGCGCTACGTGCGGATCATGCACGACCCACCGACGACCGGGACCAACAAGATCGTGAAACGGACCCTGGCCCGACAGAAGTTCCGCCCCGATCTGGTCGGCGACGACCCGGTGTTCGTCCGCGAGCGCGGCGAGGCGACATATCGTCGCTTCACCGACGCGGACGCCGAGGCGCTGTTCGACTCGTTCCGTCACTACCAACGCGAACGGTTCTGGGACCTGTAGCACCACCACTGCACTCTCCGCGTGGTCGACCTGCGACGCTCAGCGCGTAACGCTCGCACCCTCCAACGGCCGCCAATAGGGTGCGCGGAGTCTCGGAGGCCGAGCAGGGAGTGACCATGAGTGACCTCACGGCAATGGCGAACGCGGAACGCGAAACACTCTTCGCCGATCTCCAACCGTTGACCGACGACCAGTGGTCGACCATCACCGTCTGCCAACCCTGGACCGTGCGTCAAGTCGTCGCCCACCTGACCGCGCTCGGGAATCAGACTGCACCGAACTTCTTCCTGGGACTGATCGGCAGCGGCTTCAGCTTCGACAAGTTCGTCGCGAAGGATCTCGTGAAATACGACCAGGGATCCAACGCCGACGTCCTCGCCGGGTTCGCGAGGACGGTCGAGTCGCCCAAGTCGCCGCCCGGTCCCAAGTACGTTTCGCTCGGGGAGATGATCTGTCACGGCGAGGACATCCGTCGGGCCCTCGGCTACTCGGGCGAACATCCGGCCGAGCACGTCGTCGCGCTGGCCGACCAGTACCGCAAGACCGGCAAACCACTCAGCGGCAAAGCGCGTACTGCCGGTCTGAAGCTCCGGGCCACCGACGTCGACTGGAGCTTCGGCGACGGGCCCGAGGTCGCCGGATCGGGCGTCGACCTGATCCTCGCGATGAGCGGCCGCGGCGGCGCACTCGAACACTGCACCGGTGACGGCGTCGCGACGATGCGCGACCGCTGCTGAACGGTCGGATCACCGCCCCCGATCGGCGCGGCCGTGACGGGCTCCGCCCCGGCCTGACAGGATCCGGGGCGTGACGGTCTTCAGCCATGCCGGGCAGTGCGTGCGCGACCTCGAACGCGCCCGTGCGTTCTACGTCGACGTCTTCGGCTTCGAGGAGGTCCTCGATCTCGACGTGAGCGGCGCCCCAACCGCCAAGCTCCTCCAGCTCCCGGAGCCGGTCACCATGCGTGCGGTCTACCTGCGCCGCGACGGATTCGTCCTGGAACTCCTCGCCTTCACCGAACCCGAGCCGCTGCCGACCGAGGTCCGCCCGATCACCGCGCCCGGCCTCACCCATATTTCCCTCGGCGTCGAGGACCTCGACGCGACGGCGGCCGCCGTGGTCGAACACGGCGGCGAACTGCTTCCCGACACCCGCCTGCCCAATGCGATGTTCGTCCGCGACTGCGAAGGTCAACTCGTCGAACTCCTGGTCGGCACAGCCTTCGCCCATCGGCTCCACGGCGACTGAGTCCCGTGGACCTCAAGACCGTCCGCTACGAACTGCACGGTCCTGGCGTCGCGCTGATGACATTGGATCGGCCCGATCGTCTGAACGCCTGGACCGGTCGCATGCACACCGAGTTGCGGTGGGCGATGGCCGAGGCGGAACGCGACGATGCCGTCAGGGTCGTGGTGATCACCGGCGCGGGCCGAGGGTTCTGCGCCGGGGCCGACACCGCCGCGCTCGAAGGCCACGCCGAACGCGGCGGGTACGACCCGGGCACTCCCGACGACCTCGCCGCAGCCGGCTGCCGAGGCTGGAGTCGACGTTCCAAGCCGATTTCGCCTGGCTCCTCGGGCTGGAGACGGTGACCATCGCCGCCGTCAACGGCCCGGCCGCAGGCGTCGGGCTCGCGCTCGCCTGTTGGTGTGACCTGCGGTTCGTCGCGGCGGACGCCAAGCTCACCACCGCCCACGGGCGCCTCAACCTGCCGGCCGAGTTCGGTCTCTCGTGGCTCCTTCCCCGCCTCATCGGGCTCGGCTACGCGAACGACCTCCTGCTGTCGAGTCGCGTGTTCCTCGGCACCGAGGCCGGGCAACTCGGTCTGGCCAACCGGGTCGTCGCCGACCCGGCCGAGGTCGCGCCCCAGGCGCTGGAATACGCGCGCACGCTGGTCGAGTCGATCGCGCCGGCGTCGCTGGCCATGACGAAACGCCAGATCGCGGTCGATCAACTTCACGACGACCCGGCCGCGGCGGTCATCGAAGCCCAGCGACTCCTGGAGGTGATGATGACCCAGCCCGATTACGGCGAAGGCGTCGCCGCGTTCACGGAACGGCGGACGCCGCGCTGGAGCCAAGCACCTCGCGCGCCGGCGGACTGACGGCGTCAGCCGTCGATCGATCCTGTGGCCCAAGCGGCCGAGCGAGTTCAGACCTCGCTGCTGATCTGGCGCGCGAGCCAGTCGTCCACATCACGGGCCGCACGCTTCGCCAGTGCGGCATCGGCGAACAGTTGGTACCCGTGCGGCGCACCCGGATACACGTGCAGCTCGGTCGGGACGCCGGCCTGGTTCAGCCGGGTCGCGTACTCCACATCCTCGTCGCGGAAGCCGTCGATGGAACCGACACTCACAAAGGTCGGCGGAAGTCCGGCGAGGTCGACCGCCCGCGGCCGGAGCAGCGAACGCCGGCACGTCGGGTCGGCCGTAGCGGTCGCCAAGGTAGGAGCGCCAGCCGAACTCGTTGGACTCGCGGTTCCAGATCGCCAAGCCCTCGAGCCGACTCGACGGCGTGCACTGCCGATCGTCGATCATCGGTGCTTCGAGCAGCTGGAATGCCGGCATGGAGGCACCGCGCTCGCGCGCAAGCAGCGTCAGTGCCGCGGCCAAACCGCCACCGGCACTCACCCCGGCGACACCAATTCGGCCGGCGTCGACCCCCAGATCGTCGGCCTGCTCGTGCAGCCAGCAGTACGCCTCGAAACAGTCGTCGAGCGGGCCGGGATACTGCGTGTCGGGCGCGAGCCGGTACTCGACCGAGACGCCGACGACGCCCAGCTCCCTCGCCCACCGCTCGAGCTGTGGGTCGTCCATCTCGCGGCTGCCCAACACGTAGCCGCCGCCGTGGATCGACACCACCGCCGGGCGGGGCATCGCGGCATCCCGTGGCGCGTGCACCCGGACCACGACACCTTCGCCGATCGCCCGATCGTCGCGCGCAACCGTGTCGGTCGACACTGCAGTGCCGGGGCTCGTCCCCGCCTGCAGGGCACCTACCAGCTCGGCCGACAGGGTGAAGTCGGGGATCGCACCGAGCATCGCCGCGAACTCCGGGTCCACCTGTTCTGGGGCGACCTTGTCGACGCGCATCCGTCACCTCCATCGAATCTGCAACCGGCGCGAACATGCACCAGTCGGTCGGTCGCTGGACTTCTTGCTCCGGTCAGAGGGCTCCGTAACGACCGAGCAGAAAGTGCACGGACGGGGTCGCTTCGGGGAACGTCTCGGTGATCCCCGCACTGAAGTACCCGGAATCCGTGATCATCGTCGTGCCGGTGATCACCGAAGCCGCGTCGCTGCAAAGGAACACCAGGGGGTACGCCTGCTCGAGAGGGCTCGACGCGCCGACCCCCACCGCCTCTCGGTAGTCGGCACCGAAACCGAGCCAGGTCTCCTTGTTCGCCTGGGCCAGCGGTGTATCCGTCGGACCGGGGCAGATCGCGTTGATCCGGATCCCTTGCTGGAGCAGCCCCATCGCTTCGCGCGCGACGTAGCCGCAGATCGCCTGCTTGCTCCACATGTAATCGGCCTTGCCTCGCTCCTGGGTCCATTTCGCCGCGGCGTCGAAAGTCGACGATGTCGAGGAACTCCTTGAGCAACGGGAGGTTCGCCTCCCAGCCCAGACCCGCCGCGGACGAGATGAATCCGATCGCCGAACCCCGGGGCAGCCAGCCGCGTGCGAGGAGTTGGTCGATCATGTAGCGATGGCCGATGAAGTTGATCTTCTCGATGTCGGGCGTGCCGTCGGCGACGCCCGCACAGGAGAAGAGCGCGTCGATCGGTCCCCCCAAGGCGTCGAGCGCGGCATCGATCGATGCGACGTCGCCGAGGTTCACATGGATCGCCCGCGCGCCGGGCAGCGAGACCTCCGCGAAATCCATCACCAGGGTCTCGGCCCCGGCGTCCAGCACCAACTCGGCGACCGAGGCCCCCATGCCGCTGGCCCCACCGACGACCAGGGCACGCTTGCCGTCGTAGCGAAACGCGTCGAACAGAGTCATGGGTTCTCCTTGTCGGTGGTGGGAACGCTATGCCCGCCGTCGCGGGGTGACTTGGATGGACGGGACACCCGCGCTGGCCCCACAGCGCAACACCGCCTCGATCATGTCCACGAGGGGTTCGACCTCCATCAGGGAGCCGGACAGCAGCGCCCGGTCGGTCCATACCGGGAACAGCTCGGCCAGCAGGCCCTGATCCCAACTCGACGCGAACTGTGACGCAGCGTCACCCTCGCCGCCAACGCAGTCGCCCACGACGACCCGAGTGAAGCCGATCTGGGGATGCTCGGCCCGCCACGCCTCCACCATCTTGTCGAGTGCCGCTTTGGTGACGGTGTACGCGGCGAGTCCGGGCCACGGATCGGTCCCCGACGCACTGACCGACGACAGGTAAGCGGCCACACCTTCGGATGCTGAGAGATGCGGGAGCGCTGCCGCGGTGAACAGCGACGCGCCCACGACATTGGTCCGAAACGAACGCATCCATGCCTCGGCGTCGAGATCCTCGATCCGCCCCAGGACGCCGATCCCAGTCGAGTACACGACCGCGTCGATCCCGCCGAGGCCGGCGACAACCTCGTCGACTGCCTGGCGGCAGGCCACCGCGTCAGTGACGTCGCAACTGATCGCGAGAGTGCCGGGGCCGGCCTCCGCAGCAGCCTCCTCGAGCAGTTCCTGGCGCCGTGCCAGCAGCGCTACCCGCGGCGCCGCGCTGGGCCAACGAGACACCGATGCAGCGACCGAGCCCGGTCGATGCACCCACGACCACCGTTCTCATTGACCCTCGCTTCTGCATCTACTGGTTCGGGGTCGTACCTGACTCCTTGGCGGCCTTGGCCGCGGCCTCGCGCTCGGCGAGCATCTTGATGAGGCCGAGTTCCTCCTGGCCGACTTCACCGAAGCGGCTCGCGATCTCGTCGATGGTCCAGCGGCCGTCCTTGCGCATCTCGCGCACCTCGACGGGCTGGTTCCACACCGCGATCTTCCCGCCGTTCGCGGTGTAGATCTGACCGGTCACATCCTGACTCTGATCCGAGAGCAGGAACCCGACCATCGGCGCGACGTCCTCGGGCTCGCCCATCTCGATCCCGAACGGCACGTTGCCCGACATCCGACTCTTCGCCACCGGCGCGATCACGTTCGACCGCACGCCGTACTTGTACATCCCGGCCGCGACCGAGCGGGCGAGCGAAACGATGCCGCCTTTGGCCGCTGAGTAGTTGGCCTGCGCGACCGAACCGGCGAACGCGCCGGACGTGAAGGCGACGAACGCGCCGGACTTCTGCGCCTTGAAGAGCGGCGCGGCGGCCCGGAACACCGTGAACGTGCCCTTGAGGTGCGTCTCGAGCACCGGGTCCCACTCCGCTTCGACCATGTTGAAGAACATGCGCTCCCGCAGGATCCCCGCGACCGTCACGACCCCGTCGATCCGCCCGAAGGTTTCCACCGCACTCTGAACGATCGACGCGCCGCCCTCCATGGTGGTGACCGAACTGGCGTTGGCAACGGCCTGGCCGCCGGCGGACTTGATCGCGTCCACGACCTCGTCGGCCACGTCGCTCGCCGGCTCGTTGCCGTCGATGGACACGCCGTAGTCGTTGACGACCACCGACGCACCTTCGCTCGCGCAGAACTCGGCGGTGGCGCGGCCGATCCCGCGGCCTGCACCTGTGATCGCAATGACCTTGCCGTCGAGCGCGCCCATACCAGCCTCCGGAGTCGTGAAGTGAAGCTGCAACGTATTGATCCCCGGTGCGGGGCCGCAAACCCGCTGCGACCGTCTCGCGGACGGGGGTACGACCCCGTCGCCGCTCAGTCCTGCCAGTCGACGCGATCAGCCCGCGCGGGCTGGCGGCCGGTTCTCATGGGGTTCAACGGCGAATCCACCATGACCACGCGGTTCCAACGAGTCGCACCCATCCCACGACGCCACTCCATGAGGTCCCGGTCACTCTCGGCCTCGCCCCATTGGCGCCAGGTCGGAATGGACCACAGGAGCAGGGCCTCGTCGTCGTTAACCATCGCGGTCGTGAACGCGCCGAACAGCTCCCAGCCGTGGCGCGCGTGCAGATCGGAAGCGTCGCGCGCTCGTTCCAACGCGTCGGCCGCGGTTCCGGGTTCCACGGTGACAAGTTCGTGCGCGTAGACCTCACCGCGCACACCATCCGCGCAGAGTTCTTCGATCGTGCGCGTCCACGGCGCCGGAACGACGATTCGGTCGTACCCACCACTGCGAAAATCGGCCGCGCGGGCCCACCATTTCTCGAGCGCCGGATCCTGCGCGCCGCTGCCCGACCGCCTCGGTCGCGAACGAGTCCGCCAGCCCGGCCCAGCCCTCGTGCTCCCACATGTTGATCGTCTTGGGCCACGGGCCGGTCGAGCCGAGCAGCGCCCAGACGCCATAACAGAGCTGCCCGCGCTCCTCCTGGCCGATCGGACCCCAGTTCGCGGTCATGTGCTGCATGTAGTGGGCGCGGTGGTGACCAATGATGTCGATCAACTCGTGGATGTAGACGCGGTCGTTCACTGGTCGCCGCCCTCCTCCTCGTCGGGCTCGGCCAGGAGTTCCCACGCGTTGCCTTCAGGGTCGGTGACCATGGCCATGCGCGCGCCCGGGCGGTGTTCGGTCGGCGCTATCACCGTTCCGCCTCCGGCGGCGAGCACCGCCGCCGCGAGCGTGTCCACCTCTTCGGGTCGTTCCATGCCGAGCGCCGCGTAGCGCCACCCTCCGGGCCGGAACCACGGTTCGGTGGCCGCGGGCGGGTCAATCGCATCGCGTGGGAAGAAGATCTTGAGTCGCGCCGCGCCGCGCCGCAGCCTGCACACCACGCCGACGTCGAAGTGCAACCGTTCGACGGACTCGAAACCCATTGCTCCGGTATAGAAGGCACACAGCGCGGCCTCGTCGCGCCCCACCAGACCGGCCTCCAGCGCGCCATTCACGTCGACAACCTATATCTGGAGCTTTTTGGACCAGCGGCTCATCGGTCGTCAGCATGAAGAACGTCGACGGGCTCAGACTGGGCGAGCGCGAACGCCGGCCAGCCGTCCCGGGCGCTCAGGTAGCGAGGCAACCACTCGACTTCTTGTTTGAAGCGCCGGTTGCTGACCCGCAGCGATCGGGTGAGCGATGTGGTGCGGTCGCCAAGGAGCAGCGCGGCGCGACCCGGAAGATGAAGCCAGGCCCGGCGGCCGGCCGCCGCTGCAAGCGCCGACGCGTACTCCCGTTTGGTCAGTGGTTCGTCATCGACGACGTTGTAGGTGCCCTCGCTTGCAGCGAGTGCCGCCGCGACCGCCGCGCCGGCATCGTGCATGTGTATGGACGAGACATACGTGTCAGGTCGACCCATGCGGATGCAGACATGTCGGTGAGCCAGGTCGAGGAACTCCTCGCTATGGGTTGCACCTGGACCGTAGAACCAGCCAAGTCGCAGAACGACGCCCACATGACCGGCCTCGGTGAACCGCGCGGCGTTCGCCTCGGCGGCGTGGTTCCCGCGCGCGATCGGGAAGTGGTCGACGGGCGCGGACTCGTCGATCCAGTCCGATCCGCTGTCGGCATAGATCATCGCGACCGACTCCTGGATGAGCCGCTCGACGCCGGCCGCGATCGCGGCATCGACGACAGCGTTCGATCCGTCGATGCGGACTTCGTCGTTGCGGCGCCAGGCCCGCCGGCTCATGAACTGGCCGGTGCTCGGCAGCGCGGACGCCAGATTGGCGATGGCGTCGTGCCCTTCGAACTCCCGGGCCAGGGCGTCGCGATCGAACAGCGACACGATCACCGGACGCGCCCCCTGTGCGGCCAACCGCGAAGCGCGTTCGGAGGTTCGGGCGAGGGCGGTGACCGAGTGACCGGACGCGATCAGCGCTGGAACCGCATGGTCGCCGATGGCACCGGTTCCTCCGGTGACGAAGACCCGCATGGCTGCACCTCCAAATCAGCGTTCGATGACTATAGTCATCAGCTGATGACTTCGACCATGGACCGGCTCGTCGACGCCGCGGTCGACCTGTTCGCCGAGCGAGGCTTCTCCGCGGTGACCGTCGGCGAGATCGAGGCAGCGGCTGGGTTCACCGCACGCGGGGGAACCCTCTACAAGCACTTCGCGTCGAAGCAGGCCGTGTTGGGAGCCGCAGTCGAACGCCATATCGAGTCGCTCGGTGACTACGACGCGCTGACCCAACTGCTGCCGCTCCCCGATCTCGCGAGCGAACTCCGAGTGCTCGCGCGCTGGATGTTGGCGCGCCTCGACGGTGAGGCTGCGATCTCACAGGTCTTGGAGAAGGACGGCGCTCGTATCCGCGGATTGGTCGATCGATTTCGCGAGGGACTCAGCGACGCCGGATACCAGCTCGCCGCCGTGTATCTCGAAGGCCGCGGCTATCGCGGTGAGGACGCCGACGCGATCGCCGTGGTCCTGCTCGGAAGCCTGATCAACCTGCGGCGGAGTCGATGGACTTTCGGCGCGCCCCCCAATGGGATCGACGACGATCGGTTCGTCGACGCCTGGGTCAAGACGGCGCTCTCGCTGCTCGAGCCTGGAGCTCCGAACGGTTCGCCAGCCGACCCGCACCTTCGGTAGCAAGATGGCCTGATGGAGTTCAACCTCTTCCTTCCTCAGATGCGGATGTCGTTCGACGCGCTGGTCGACCGCTCCCGGGCGGCCGAGGCCGCGGGGTTCGCAGGGATCACGGGCATGGACCATCTCGCACCCCCGCTGGCCGACGACCAACCCATGTACGAGGCGATGGTCACGACGACGTGGCTTGCGGCGCACACCGAGCGGGTGCGCGTCGGCTCGCTCGTGCTCTGCGACGCGTTCCGCCACCCGGCGGTGCTCGCGGCGTCAGGCCACCTCGATCGACCACGCATCGGGCGGGCGCTTCGAACTCGGCATCGGCTGGGGTTCGGTCCCCCAGGAACTCGCCACCTTCGGCGTCGGTTCGACCGAGCCGCGGGCCCGGGTCGACCGGCTCCGCGAATCGTTGGAGGTGATGCGCGCGTTGTGGTCAGGCGAGACTGTCGACTTCGCCGGCGAGTACCACCGACTCGAGGGTGCGCGGCAGGAACCGAGGCCGCTCGGGCGCATCCCGGTCGTGATCGGCGGCACCGGTCCGAAGACACTCGCGCTCGTGCGGGACTTCGCAGACTGGTGGAACGTCCACGTCGGGATGCTGGACAAGGTCCAGGAACTCCGATCGGAGGTCGGCGACGCGCGGGTGTCGATCCAGCAGATGGTCGCGCTCGTCCCGCCCGGCGGTGACCGCGTCGAAATCACCGCGACCGCGCAGCGACGCTTCGGCTACTCGGCACCGGTCATCGGCACCGGGCCAGAGCTCGTCGAGCACTACAACCGCCTCGCCGAGCAGGGCATCGAGCGCGTCTACACGTGGTTCTGCGACTTCGCCCCGCCCGAGACCCTCGCCACCTTCGGTTCCGAGGTCGTCACGCCGCTCACCTGACGCGTCGCGCGGGGAACGCACATCACGGTTCACGCCTGCCGCCGGCCGGCCGAGCCCGTTTGTTGGCGCGTTGGCCGCCGCAGACATGGTCAACGCGCCAATGAAGCGGTGTTCGTGTGACGCCGACACCCGGTGATCGCGAACGATTCCTGACACGACACTTCGATGGTGTTGCTACGTTGCGCAGCGCATCAGATCGGACGCGGCCTCGATCCCTACGGGGCATGCTGCACACCGTCGACTCCGAGGCCGGGGAGACCCACATGGACCTGCAGCACCCGAAACGATTCGCCGAGACCGCGCCCGATCGACCCGCCGTCATCGTCACGGGGACCGACGCGGTCCTCACCTACCGCGAACTCGAAGCCCACTCGAACCAGATCGCCCACACGCTGCGCGGCTTCGGCCTGCCGATCGGCAGTCACGTCGCCATCCTGATGGACAACCGGGCCGAGTACTTCGAGGCCGTCTGGGGCGCGATGCGCGCCGGGATGTACGTGACGCCGATCAACACCCACCTGGCGGCCGACGAAGCTGAATACATCGCGATCGACTGCGGTGCCGCGGCGCTGTTCGCGTCGGCGTCGTGCGCGCACCTTGTCTCCGATGTGAATTGCCGGCGGGTGATGGCGGGCGGCGAACGGTCCGGGTTCGAGCCGTACGAGGAAGTCCTGGCGGCCCACCCCACCACGCCGATCGATGACGAGTGCGAGGGCAACTGGATGTTCTATTCGTCCGGCACCACCGGGCGACCCAAGGGCATCAAGCCGGCGGGGGTCGGTGGGCCGCTCGGCGCCCCGACCGCGTTCACCGGAATGGTCGCCGGCATGTACGGCGGCACCGAGTCGACGCGGTACCTGAGCCCGGCACCTCTCTACCACGCCGCGCCGTCCGGCTGGGCCAGCGCGGTGCACCGCCTCGGCGGCACCGTCGTGACGATGCCGCACTTCGACCCGATCGAGCTCCTCGCGGCGATCGAGCAGCATCAGATCACCCTGGCCCAGTTGGTCCCGACCCACATGGTCCGCCTGCTCAAACTGCCCGAGGCCGACCGCCGTCGATTCGACCTCTCCAGCCTCGAGGTGCTCGTCCACGCGGCGGCACCGTGCCCGCCGGACGTCAAGCGCGCGGTGATCGACTGGCTCGGCCCGATCGTCTACGAGTACTACTCCGGCAGCGAGGGCGTGGGGTTCTGCGCCATCGGGCCCGAGGAGTGGCTCGCCCACCCCGGATCGGTCGGGCGCTCCCTGCAGGGACCGGTGCACATCCTCGACGAGGACGGAACCGAGGTACACCCCGGGATCGAGGGCGAGGTCTGGTTCGAGACGGAGATCGCGTTCCAGTACCACGGCGATCCCGAGAAGACCGCCGCGGCGTACAACGACCGCGGCTGGGGTCGGCTCGGCGACATCGGCCACGTCGACGCGGACGGATACGTGTACCTCACCGATCGCATTTCGAACATGATCATCTCGGGCGGGGTCAACATCTATCCACGCGAAGTGGAGGACGCGCTCATCGCGCATCCAAGCGTCGCGGACGTCGCGGTCGTCGGCATACCCGACGCCGACATGGGCGAGGCGGTGCGCGCCGTCGTCGAACCCGCGAGCACACCGAGCGATCCCGACGCGCTCGCGGCCGAGCTCATCGAGTTCTGCCGCGTCCGGATCGCGGGCTTCAAGTGCCCTCGTTCGGTCGTGTTCCTCGACGAGCTGCCGCGCCTGCCAACCGGCAAGATCGCCCGGCGACTGCTGCCCGCAGCAGTGATGAAGTGACCGAAGTCGCGCGCGGCAGCGCGGTCGCGCTCGAAGCCGTCCAAATCCGGAGGCGTCATGAATCCCGACCTCGCCGAACTCCTCGACCTCGAGCATCTCGACCGCGACCTGTTCCGCGGGGAGAACGAACCGGGCGCGAAGGGTCGGTTTTCGTTGTACGGCGGGCAGGTCGCGGCCCAGGCGCTGCGCGCCGCCGGTGCCACAGTCGCTCCCGAGCGGCTGCCGCACTCGCTCCACGGCTATTTCCTGCGCCCGGGACTCGTCGACCGCCCCGTCATCTTCCACGTCGACCGAGACCGCGACGGCGGCTCCTTCTCGGCCCGTCACGTACGAGCCGTCCAGGACGGGTCGGTCATTTTCTCGATGGTCGCGTCCTTCCACGAGGCCACCGACGCGCCAACGTTCGACGCGGTCGCAACGCGTGGCGGTGACGATCCGGAGATGCTGCCGGCCCGACGCTCGATGTCGCCGTCGCTCGTCGAAGTGCGCGAGGTCACCCGAACCCGGATCGTGGGGGGCCAGATCCGCCACTCGGACCGCTTGTGGGTCCGAGCCGCGACCCCGCTCTCCGACGACCCGCTGCTGCACGCCTGTGGCCTCACCTATGTGTCCGACCTCGGATCGGGTTTCGGTCAGGTCGAGGTGGCCGGGCTCGCGGCCGGCGGCCCGAGCATCGACCACAGCCTGTGGTTCCACGAACCGATCCGCGCCGACGAATGGATGCTGCTCGAACTCTCGCCGATGAAAGCGCGGGGATCCCGTGGCCTCTACACCGGATCGCTCCGCGGCGTCGACGGCCGCCTCGGGGTGATGATCACCCAGGAGATGCTCCTGCGTGAGCATGTGATCGACGCCGAGTTCCTGCAGCGGGTCGCCGAGTTCCTGGGCGTCGAGATCGAGGACTGAGCGCGACGGGCTGGCACGGCCGCGCGACCTCGTGCCTAGACTTTCGCATCTAGATATTTCCACCTCATACGAGCGCGGGAAGGCGGGAGAAACGTGACCGAGACCGGCTCCGGTGGCGTACGTATCGAGCCCCGCGGCGAGGTGCTCCATCTCGTCCTCGACCGCCCCGAGCGGAAGAACGCACTGGACCCGCCGGCGATCGCGCAGCTGGTCGAAGCCCTCGAGGCCGCGGCGACCGACGACGCATTGCGAGTCGTCGTGTTGCGCAGCTCCGGCGACGACTTCTGCGCCGGCGCGGACTGGGTCGCCACCAACTCGGGCCGCGACGCCCCCCGACCCCGCACCGGGAGCATTCAACGGCGGACTCCACTCCAGGCGCACCGACTCGTCGAACTGGTGATGGAAGTGCAGCTCCCGGTCGTCTGCGCGGTCCGGGGCTGGGCCGCGGGACTCGGTTGCCAGCTCGCCTTGGCGGCCGACTTCACGGTCGCGACCGAGTCGAGCCGGCTCTGGGAGCCCTTTCTCGAGCGCGGCTTCACCCCCGACAGCGGCGCCACCTGGCTGGTTCCCCGCCTCGTCGGCATCGCCCGGGCCAAGGAACTGCTGCTGCTCGGCCGGAGGTTGACCGGTCGCGAGGCCGCCGATTGGGGGCTGATCATGCGGGCCGTCCCCGACGGCGAGCTGGAGCGCGCGATGGAAAAACTCGTCACTCGGCTCGCCGCGGCGCCCACCGTCGCGCTCGGCCTCACCAAGCGCGCGATCCACCGCGGACTCGACACATCCCTCGCGGCGGCCATGGAGACCGAGGCGAACGCACTCGAGCTCAGCTCGCGCTCCGGCGACTTCAAGGAAGGGCTCACGGCATTCCGTGAGAAGCGTGCTCCGCGCTTCGAGGGTCGCTGAGCAAGAGCCCGGATCTCCATGGAGGACGCCAAGTGAGCCTGCTCTTCGCCCTGCGCTTCGACCTGCGGAACCCGGACTTCTCCGACACCACCCCGGCCGAGCGTTACCAGGCCGCGCTCGCGATGGCCGAGTGGGCCGACGGACTTGGCTGCGTCAGCATCGTGCTCTCCGAGCATCACGGATCACCCGACGGCTACCTGCCGAGTCCGATCCCGATGGCCGCGGCGATCGCCGCCCGGACGAACCACGTGCGGATCGGTCTCGCGGCGCTGATCGCTCCGTTCTACGACCCGCTCCGCCTGGCCGAGGACCTCATCGTCGTCGATCAACTCAGCGAGGGCCGCCTCGACGTCATCCTCGCCGGTGGCTACGTCCGCGAGGAGTTCGCGATGTTCGACGTGCCCATGCGCGAGCGCCCCGAACGCGTGACCGAAACCGTCCAGGTCCTCCGCGGAGCGTTCGGCGGCCAGCCGTTCGAGTACCGAGGCCGGACGGTCCAGATCACGCCGGGTCCGTATCAGCCCAACGGTCCGGCCGTGATCCTCGGCGGCGGAAGCGAACCGGCCGCGCGGCGCGCCGCACGCATCGGCGACGGCTTCCTCCCTACCACCGCGGCAAGCTGGGAGTACTACCGCGACGAGGTGCAGCGGCAGGGTCGCCCCGATCCCGGGCCGAGTCCGATCGGTGACCAAAGGCTCGTCGCCCTCGCCCACGATGCGGACGCGGGTTGGGCACAGATGGAGCCGTACTTCCTGCACGAGTGCAACTCCTACGGCGAATGGCAGGCCCAGGACGATGTCGATTCCCCGTACCGCACGGTCGCCGACGGCGCCGAACTACGCGCGACGCGCCAGTACGACGTGTTGACACCTGAGCAGTACATCGTCGAACTGCAGGGGGCGCCGGTGCCGTTCGTCCTGCTCCATCCTCTCTGCGGTGGCATGCCGCTCGACCTGGCCTGGTCGAGCCTGCACCACTTCGAACACGACGTCCTCCCCGCCTTCGACTGACCACTCCGACCAGGGGGTGCCTCGTGCCAGCCAGTCGACCTCGGGAGAAGCCGCAGCAGATCGCAGACGAAGTCCGTTCGTCGATCGTCGCCGACGAGCCGCGCGGCCTTGCTCGATCCGATCCCCTGCCCGCCGCATTCGACGCGATGCGATCGATCGGATCGAGCAAGTGGGCCGCCACCTCTGGGGGATGGTCGCGACCCCTGCCGACGCTGCGGTGATCATGCGGCGGCGGTACACACCCGCCTAGACGCATCCGCGTCTTTGTGGTTGACACCGATGTGTCAACCTCCCCGCGCCGGCCGGTGCCCCCGTAGGCTTTCCGCGGTGGCCGCCATCACGGTGTTAGTCGTCGACGACCACCAAATGGTCGCCGAAGGCATCGCGGCGGTACTTGCACTGGACCCCCGTATCCAGGTCGTCGCCTGCGCCGGATCAGGTGCCGAGGCCCTGCTCCGAGCGGGCGAACTGCGTCCGGACGTCGCGGTCGTCGACTTGCAGTTGCCCGATGCGAACGGCGCGGCGCTGATCGCCCAACTGCGAAGCGAGCGGCCCGAGCTGCACGCGGTACTGATCTCGGCGTCGTTCACGCCCGAGGCGCTCCGCGACGCCGTCAAGATCGGCATCACCGCGTTCGCGTCAAAGCTCGCGTCGAGCGACGAACTTGCGCAGGTCGTGTGTGCCGCGGCCGAGGGCGCCGCGTACGTGAGCTCCGACGTCGCCCCATTGTTCGCCGAACCCCGGCACAATGCCGGGGTTCGGCCCGCGCTCACCGAGCGCGAGCGGGAAGTGCTCCAGTCCTTGGCGGACGGGCGCACCGTCGAGGAGATCGCCGCCGCTCTCCACCTGAGCCAGCACACGGTGCGGAACCACATCCGCCGCGCGATGAACGACCTGGGTGTCCGACGCCGTCTCGACGCGGTGATCAGCGCCTCGAGACTCGGCCTGATCGAGTTGCCCGAATGACCCAACGACCTCACGACACTGAACCGCCGGAACTCGACCCCGACCTCCGCGACGCCTTCCACCGCATCTGCAAGACGACACAGGCTCCCGCGGCGATGTTGTGGATTGACCAGGACTCCGCCTGGATTCTCGCTACGAACGAGACGTTCGGGCGCATGGTCGGGCGGACAGACCTCGACCGACACCGGTTCTCCGACACCGTGCTCGACCCTCGCTCGCTGCCTTTCGCCGCTCCGCGCCGCGCCCAGCTGATCGAGTCGAGCGCCAACCTCGTCGGCCACATCCTGCGCTTCGTGCTCGCCGACGGATCTTCGGCCGACCGCACGGTCTTCAGCGTGGTGGTCGAGCGTACGAAGACCTCCGTTCTCTTGGTGTCGGTGTGCGCAGACCCGTCCGAAATCGACTTCATGGAACAGCAGTTCCGGGCGCGCGCCCTCGCAGTCGAGGCCCTCGCCGAACTCCGCGGTGCACTCCTCCGCGGTGACGCCACCAACGACGTATTCGAGACGATCTGCACCCGAGTGCAATCACTCGTGCGCGCCGATCACGCGGGGCTCTTGGCCATCGACGACTCCGACACGCTTCGGGTCGAGGCGACCGAAGCGGGATCACCGAGTCTCGCAGTCGGTCGGCGGTTCCCCGTACAGGCGCCGGCGTTCTCCGAATGGTTGCTGGCACAGGAGGTGGGGCGATTCAGCATCGGGGAAGCCGAAGTCGCCCAGGCACTCGGCGACCCGGTCCCGGGGGAAGGTCAGAAGCAGTCACACTGCGCGGTCGCACCCGTTGCCATCGGGGGTCAGACCCGCGGCGCACTCGTCGCGCGTCGGACGTCTGGGCCTTTCACGGACGAAGAACTCGCGCTCCTCAAGGTCTTCGCCGGCGAGATCAGCGAAGCCATGATCGTCGCCGACCAACGTGCCGCGGCCGAGGCCCGAGCTGTGCGAACCCAGGTCGCCCGGGATCTCCACGACGAGGTGATCCAAGACATCATCGGCGTGCGGCTCGGTCTCGTGAGCCTGATCCCCGAGGCGTGGAATCCGAACGTGGAGCTCCGACTCAGCCAGCTCTTGGACGACCTGGACCGCGCCACGAAGCATCTGCGCGACTCGGTGGCCGGGCTGGAATCGGATCTGGGGCCGGGGGTGTTCTCCAGCTCGGTGCGATCGGTCACGCGCAACCGGGCGGCGCGAGTCGGTATGGGTTGGTCCGTCGAGACGGGGGACGGCATCGATGCGATTGACCCCGACCTGCGGACCGGAATTCTGCGCGTCTTGAGCGAGGCGCTCTCGAACGTAGTGCGCCATTCGGACGGAACTCAGGTCGACGTGCGTCTCGACTTCGAAGGCGAATACTTGGTGCTCGTCGTCGAGGACGACGGCGTCGGACTCGATGACATGAACCACACGGGCGGGCTCGGACTCCGCAATATGGACGACCGAGCCGCGGAGTTCGGCGGCGGATGCAGTCTGGAGCCGAACGAACCGAGCGGCGCCTGCCTCCGTTGGTGGATTCCGATCGAAGCGATCACCGACCGGGTTTGAAGGCTTCGGCCCGGCTTGCTCGTGGTCGCGTGGATCCGCCGTTGCGACCGCGTCGTCGCTCGATCGTCACTTCGCCATCCCGCCCGACACGGAGATGTCGTCGCCGGTCACGAACGACGAGGCGTCACTGGCGAGATACAACACCGGGCCGACGATCTCGGCCGGATCGGCGATGCGCTGTTGCAGCGTGGCACCGGCGATCTGGTCTTTGAAGCCGGGATCGAAGCTCGCGGCGCCCTCGACCATCTCCGAGAGGAACGGGCCGGGCGAGAGCACGTTGACCCGAACGTTCCACTTCGCCCAGTCCTGCGCCTGACTCTTGGTCAGGTTGACCAACGCCGCCTTCGATGCCCCGTAGGCGCAGACCAGACCCCCGCCCGAATACGCAGCCATCGAGGCAATGTTCACGATGCTCCCACCGCCCTGCAGGCGCAGGTGCGGCAGGACGCACTGCGACATTCGCAGCGGCCCTTCCAGATTGACCGAGAAGATCTTGCGCCACACCGCGATGTCGATCTCGGCCGGCCCTTCGCGGGCCGGAGTGATCCCTGCGTTGTTGATGAGGATGTCGATGCGACCGAAGCGCTCCACCACCGAGTCAACGAAACCGGGGATTGCGTCCCAATCCCCCACGTGACATGCGAGTCCCAGCACATCTCGGCCGGTCGCCGCCGCGATGTCCGCGGCCACTGCGTCGCACAGATCCTGCTTCCGGCTGCTCACCACGACGGCCGCGCCGGCCTCGGCCAGGCCCTGAGCCGCCGCTCGCCCGATGCCCTTGGTCGAGCCGGTCACGATGGCCACCTTGCCGGAGAGATCGAAGAGCTGGGGTGCGGTCATGTTCCTCGCTTCTGTTCACACGGTGCGGCGGTCGGTGCCGTCGAGTTCGTGCACGGTCAATCCCAACTCGGCGATCAGATCGAGGCTCACGCAGACACGGCCGGTCAGCTCCGGCGGGCAGTCGCACAGCGCGACGACCGCCTCCACCATCTCCTCGAGTGTCTCGATCTGGTCGGCGGTCAGCGAGTCCCCCACCAACGCCGCGGCCCCCTCGGTCAGGACTGCGGCGCGGGGCTCCACGGCGTTGACCCGTACCCCGGTCCCGGCCACCTCCTGCGCGAGTCCTGTGGTGATGCGGTTCAGGGCGGCCTTCGATGCCCCGTAGAGCGCCATCGTCGAAAGGCCGGCACCGGACCGGGCAGTCGCCGACGTGAGGTTCACGATCCAGCCCCCGCCTCGCTCGACCATGCCCGGAACAACGGCTTGGATGAGATCCAACGGCGCGAGCGCGTTCACCTCGAACAGGATCCGGCGCCGCTTGAGCGACATCTCGGCAACCGGCGCGTACATCGCGGCGGCCGCGTTGTTCACAAGGATGTCGACGGGTCCACCCAGCCCGGCGACGGCCGCGTCGACGATCCGACCCCGCGCCTGCTCGTCCGCGAGATCGGCGACGATCACCGCGGCCCGGCGGCCGAGACCCTCGATCCGCCGCGCGGTCTGCTCGAGACTGCCGACCAGGTGGTCGTGCGCATCGAGGGTCCGCGCGACGATCGCGACGTCGGCACCCTCCGCGGCGAGGCGCACCGCGGTCGCGGCCCCGATGCCGCGGCTTGCACCGGTGACCAAAGCGCGTCGGCCCGCGCAGCGGTGCATCACCGGAGGAACGCCTCGGCGGTGGCCCAGATGTGATCCACGTCCTCGTCAGTCAGGCTGTGGTTCGACGGCAGGATGAGCCCCTGCTCCATCACGCGGTCGGTGTTCGGGAGCCCGCCGGATGGCGCGCGATGGGAGATGGACCGGAACGCCGGCTGTCGCAGCGCGTTGCCGGTCCAGACCATCCGGGTATCGACGCCGTGGGACTCCATATGGGTCTGGAACGCGCCACGCTCGACCCCGGAATCGGGCCGGAGCAACACTGGGAACATGTGCCACGCGGTCTCGACGTCGGGCGTCGTGCGGGGTAACACGAACACGTCGGATCGAGTTCCGAAGTGGTCGCAGAGCCGTGCGAAGTTACGCCGGCGGGCGGCGAGATTGTCGGCAAGCTTGTCCATCTGGACCAGCCCGAACGCGGCCGAGAGTTCGGACGGCTCGAAGTTCCAACCCACCTCGTCGAAGATGAAGAGATTGTCGTACACCAGGTCGTCGTCGATCGCCGAGAAGAAGCAGCGGTCCACGCCTTTGGTCGAGCCGTAGATCTGTACTTCGGAACGTCGACCCCAACGACGGAGCAGCAGACAGCGGTCGGCCAGATCGGGATCATCGACACACACCATCCCACCGGTGCCGGCGGCGGTGATGATGTGGGACAACGCGAATGACGTCACCGAGATGTCCGAGCGAGTCCCGGTCGGCGCACCGCGCAGGGTCGAGCCCAGCGCGTCGCACGAGTCCTCGACGACCTTCAGCTCCCGTTCGTCAGCGATCGCGCGGATGCGGTCCCAGTCCGGCACGTTGCCGATCAGATTTGGGGCGAGGATCGCTTTGGTATGGGGCCCGATCATGGGCTCGATCTGCTCGACATCGATGTTGTAGGTGTCGGGCTCCACGTCGACGAAGACGGGAACGAGCCCGGCGCGCACCATCGGGGCGAGGTCGGTCGAGAACGTGAGGGCGGGGGTGATGATCTCGTCACCTGGGCTGAGACCGAGCAGCTCAATCGCGAGGTACAGCGCCGAGGAGCCCGGAATTGCACATGATTCCCGCGCGCTTGCCGAACTGCGCCGCAATCGCTCGCTCGAAGTCGCGGACCGACCGTCCGATGCGCAACGCCTGGGGCCCGCCCCGCAGTACGGCGACAACGGCCTCGATCTCGCGTTCGTCGTGGACGCTGCCCGCGTAGTCGATGCGGCGCGCCGGCATCCGCTCACCGTAACGCCGTCGGGTCGGACCGGCCAGCCTCGACGCTCGGGACCGGCCACCTCCTAGAGTGCCGGACCATGAGTGAAGCAGCCGCCAAAGCATTCGAACTGTTCCAGGCCGATGTCGGCACCGACGAGGGCACCGGCGAGTGGTTCGAGGTCACCCAGGACCAGGTGAACCAGTTCGCCGACGTGACCCACGATCACCAGTTCATCCACATCGACCCCGAAGCCGCCGCGAAGACACCCTTCGGCGGCACCATCGCCCACGGGTTCCTCACGCTCTCGATGCTCACGCACCTCGCAGCCGGTGCGAGCGCTTCGAAGCCGGACCCGGCGAAGTACGAGGGCATCCTGATGGGCATCAACTACGGCTTCAACAAGGTGCGCTTCGTGAGCCCGGTGAAGGTCGGTGCCCGCATCCGGGCGCGTGCAGTCACGTCGAACGTGGAGCTCAAGGGCAACATGGTCGAGGTGACCCGCAACTTCACCGTCGAGATCGAAGGCGAAGAGAAGCCCGGTCTGGTGGCCGAGTGGCTCACCCGCACCGTCTACGCCTGAGCGACCAACCAGCGAGTTACTCCCACCGGGCGAGCTGGGTGCGGAGCCAGCCGTGCTCCCAGAAGCTGACGTCGCCGCCGTGTTCCAACAGGTACCGGTGCGCGTCGGCCATCAGCGACCGCAGACGCGGGCTCTCCGCGGCCACCGCCTCGACCGCCTCTCCGAGCCGGATTGCGAGGGGCGCGTCACCCCGGGCGAGGGCGGACTCGGCGCGCGACAGTGCTGCGTCGGTACCGGCCACGTCGAGCAACTCGGCCAGGGCGCTCGGCGCGGAGTCCGGATACAACTCCGTGGTCGACGCCAGCTTGAACCAGCCGACGTATTGCTCCCAGAACGTCCGCACCGCCCACGCGACCTTGCCGTAGCCCTGCCCGACGCGTAACTCGGGCGGGAGTTCCATCTCGCGCATGAGGGTCCACACGTCGGTCCCGCCGTTGAACCCTTCAAGAGTGCGGTCGTGCACGTACGTCACCGCGCCGTGGAGTCGTTCGAGCGACGCCTCAATGAGATCGGCGCCGACGATCGGATCGTGGCGGCCGGTGACGAGTACCTCGGGGCGCAGCTCTCGAACCATCCGGTTCGTCGCGAGCTGCGGCTCGACGAACCGGTACCGGTCGCCACGGATCGTGTTGAGGTTCGGGAAGTGCGGGAACAGCGGGCCGAACAGGTTGCTCACCAGCGCGACGCGATGTTCGGGCAGCCAGACCACGCAACAGTCGATCGTCTCGCCGACCGCCGCGAGCAGTTCCACGCGCAACCCGTCGACGGTCAGGGCGAGCCGTCGGTCGAACGTGACGTCCGGCGTCGGTACCGCCTGGGTCATGGACACGCCCGGGTTCTGCTGATGGATGCGCTTGGCGTCGGTGCCCAGCATGTCGAACCAGATGCCGGCGGTGCGCATACGCAGGCCCTGGATCCGCTGGTCGTCGCGTTGGCACTCCGGGTTGTTCGCCTGTGCGAGATAGGTGGTGCCGGCTTCTCGGAAGAGGTCGACGCCACCGACGTGATCCACGTGGGCCTGCGTCGTGATGATGTGGTGGGTCGGTCCCGGGCGCACCGCGTCGAAGAGTCGCCGGTGATGCGGCGCCTCGAATCCCATCCCGGTGTTGACGATGATGCGGCCCGAGTCGGTCAGCACCAGGTACGCGGCCGTCGTGCCCCCCGAGCGGTAGACGAGCCCGTCGACCACCGGCTGGGCGATCTCGTCGTAGGTGGGCGTGAGGAGTTCGCGCCCTGGTCGGGTGTCGATCAGGTGGTCGACCTGCTCGGAGATGTTCACGTGACCTCGATTCGGGTGGGAAAGCGGTCGAGGTAGGCGTCGAAGCGCTCACGCACTGCCTCCGGGGTCGTGGAGAAGTCGCGGCGCAGGTCGTAGACGACTCTGCCTTCCTTCCCGCGAGGATGCGCACTGCGGTATGCCTCGATCTCGGCACGGGCCGTGTCGGTCACCTCGATCCCTGCGCAGTCGTAGACGCGCTGCGCCGTACCGAACTCGTCGACCATGAACTCGTCGAAGAACACGTCGACGGTGCGGTCGGCCGGCAGGAGGTGCCGATCCCGCAGCGACGCGTCGAGCAGGCGGCCGATGCGCTCGGTCCAGTAGTCCCGATACCACTCCGGCCGGGGCGTGCGGTACGAAGCGCGGGCGCCGTACGTCAACATCGTGATCGTGGACTGGACGACCGCGACCGGGTCGCGATGCGTGACCACGATCGTCGCGTCGGGGAAGGTCGCGAGGAGCGGACCGATCTGTTCGAGGTGCTGAGGGGACTTGAGTACCCAGCGCTGCCGCGGGCGGTACCACTGGAGAATCTGGAGCACCCGCTTCATGTACGCGTAGTGCGGGGTCTGGTCGTGGGCGAGGTAGTAGTCCCGCCACGCCGGCGCCCGCACGACCCATTCGTGGTTGTAACTGGAGAAGTCCGGCGTCTGGAGTTCGATCTCCTCGTGGACATGGTCCGGCGCCATGGGATGCATCGCGGCGACGAAGGGCGCGCCGGCCTGCATCGACTCCCACGCCTGCTGGCATCGGGTCCAGCGCGGGTCCACCCCGTCGAGCTGCTCCTCGCGCGGATCGGGGACAGGCTCGTACGACTCCCAGAGCGGCATCGAGCGGAACCGCGAGTCCGCGGCCAGGAGGTTGACGAGATGGGTGGTTCCCGAACGGGGTAACCCGATCACGATCACCGGCGCGGCGATCTCGATATCGAGGATCTCGGGATGGCGCGTGAGCAGGTCGTGGATCCGCAGCCGGTTGGCGGCGTAGCGAACCGCGTCGCCGAACATCAGCATCCGCCCGAGACCGGTACGTTCGGGATCGGCGTCCATCTCGGCCAGTTGCACGTCGAGGCGTTCGCGGAAATCGTCCGGCCCGAAGTCCTCGAAGCCAGTACGGGCAACGGCCGACTCACAGACCGCATCGACGGTCAAGGTCGTGGTCTTGGACTCGCCGTACTCCAGCCCCATGCGTTGCAGGTCGTTGAGCACCGGCGCGCCGAGGTCGTCGATACGGATCTCGCCGGTCATGGTGCCAGCATCATCGGGCGAGGTAGCCGCCGTCGACCGCGAACGCGGCGCCGGTCGTGAACGCCGATGCCTGGCTGGACAGAAACAGCACTGCGGCCGCGACCTCCTCCGGCGCACCCATCCGCGCCATGGCGGCCTTGCCCAGTTCCTCGTCCAGCAGTTCGGGAAGTCCCCGCATCGGTGCGGTCATCGGGGTGTCGATGAGCCCGGGTGCGACCGCGTTCACCCGGATCCCGTCGCCGGCCCAGTGCACTGCGAGGTTGCGGGTCAGGGCCAGGAGTGCCGCCTTGGCCGCCGAATAGCCCGGCACGATCGTGGTCGACCGGAACGCGGTCATGGACACGACGTTCACCACGCTCGCGCCGCCGTTCATCGCACTCGCCGCGAGCGCGCCCCGAAGTCGCGTCGTGAGCCGCATCGCGCCTTCGACGTTGAGAGCCATGGCCGCGGCGAAACCGTCCGGATCCCACTCGTCGCGGCCATCCGGGAAGTTTGCTCCGCGTTGTTGACCAACACATCCACCCGGTCCACGGTCTCGGCGAGTGCGTCGATCGCACCGGCGTCGCGCATCTCCAGCTGACAGAACGCGAACGACGAGAGGTCAGCGTCGTAGTCGGCCACCGACGCACGAGTGCCGGTCACGGTCACCGACGCGCCGGCCAGGGCGAACGCGCGGGCGGTGGCATGTCCGATGCCACTCGTTCCGCCCGTGACGAGCACGGCCGCATCGGTGAAGTCGAACGTCACACCGTTCATCGAGCATCGCCCATCGTGATCATGACCTTGCCGCAATCCTTGGATCCTTCCAGCACCGCCAGGCCGTCGCCGAACCGCTCGAGCGGCAACGTATGAGTGATGAGCCCGGACAAGTCATGACGGGCCAAGAGCTCAATCGCGTCTTCGAACCGTTCGGGGTACTCCATCGAACCTCGAATCGGTGAATTGCTTCATCAGCACGTTCACGTAGCTCGTGGGGACCGGTCGATAGTGCAGCGCGACAATCACGATCCGCCCGTCGACCCGCCCGTGTTGGAGCACATCGCCGATCACCGAGTCCGCGCCGGACGCCTCGATGAACACGTCAGTGGCCGCAGTCGGGCCGAACATGAAGGGGGCAGTGCCATGGAGGCGCTTGAGTTCGTCCCAGACATCGACCGCGGCCGGGTCGAGAGTCTGCGCGGCGCCGACCTGTTCGGCCAAGTCCCGGCGGGCCGCGCTGAAGTCGACCGCGACGACGTCCTCGACTCCGCGGTCCGCGAGGGTCGCAATCGCCATCAGGCCGATCGGTCCACACCCGAACACTGCAACCCGGTCCCCCGGCACGACGTCGCCCTGATTCACCGCCTGCATCCCGACGGCGAGCGGCTCAGCCAGTGCCGCGGTGGTCAGCGGCATGCCGTCGGGGACCGGGAACAGGCGCCGACCGGTCGCAACCTCCGGCACCCGCATCAGCGGGGTGAGACCACCCTCGGCGCCGCCGGTGCCCATCGTGCCGGAGCCGAGGTCCGACGGGCAGACGATGACCCGGTCCCCGACCGCGACGTCGCCGACGTCGGCACCGACCCACTCGACCACGCCGGCCATTTCGTGTCCGAGCGGGATCGGCCGCCCGGGGATGAGTCCGAGGTGGACGTAGGAAACGTCGGTACCACAGATCCCGCACGCCGCGACACGAACCAGCGCGTCACGCGGGCCCGGTTCCGGTTCGGAGATCTCGTCCAGGCGCCAGTCGTTGGCGCCATGCAGCATGATCTGCTTCACGACGTGCTCACCCACCATGGTGACGTCGAGCGCGCCGCGTCGGGTTCCGAGGGCATGATCCATGGCGGCGCACCGTAGATCGAATGTTGCCGGACCCCAACGAATCCTGGATCCGAGGTTCGTCCTATAATGGACGTACCGTTCCATTTCGAACTACGGCGGGCGTCGCCGTCGAGGGCACCAGGAGCTTCGCTTGAGCACCCGTGATATCGCAGTCATCGGTGCCGGCCCGTACGGCCTCTCCGTCGCTGCCCACCTGAGTGCGCAGGGACTTCGACCGCGCGTCTTCGGCGACACCATGGGTTCCTGGCGCAACCACATGCCGACCGGCATGATGCTCAAGTCGATTCCCTGCGCATCCAACCTCTCCGCCCCCGCACCGGGCTCGGAGTTCTCCGACTACTGCGCGGCCCACGACATCGCGCCCATGGGCGACGACGACATCATCCCCGTCGAGATGTTCTGTGACTACGGCGCCTGGTTCGCCGCCCGCAACGTGCCTGACGTCGATCCGACCCGCGTCCGAAACGTCGCGCGCACCGGCGCCGATTTCGAGGTCACCCTCACCTCCGGCGAAAGCTTCACTGCCGGCGGGGTCGTCGTCGCCACGGGGCTGACCGACCTCCCCTTCGTGCCCGCGCCGCTCGACGAGTTCTACGAGCCCGACGCCGTTTGCCCTGAACGCAACCTCGTCTCCCACACCTGGGACCACCCGGACCTGAGTGTCTTTCGCGGCAAGCGGGTCGCCATTGTTGGCGGCGGGCAGTCGGCGCTCGGATCCGCCGCCCTCATGCACGAAGCGGGATCGGACCCGACCGTGCTCGTCCGCGCCGGGCGAGTCATCTGGGGCTCCGACCCCGACACGCCGCCGGCGCTGCTCGACCGGCTGCGCCCCTGGTCGACACTCGGCAATGGGTTCTCGTTGCGATTCGCCGCCGACGGTCCCGACGTGATTCGCCGTCTCCCATCGGCCGCGCGTCTCAAGATCTTGCGCACGGTGCTCGGGCCTTCGGGCGCCTGGTGGCTCCGCGACCGCGTCGAAGGGAAGGTCCCGATTCGACTCGGACGTCGCGTGACGCGGGTCCAGGCCGAGGGTGAGGGCGTGCGCCTCGATCTGACCGTCGCCGGCGGCAGCCGTGAGCACCTCGATGTCGACCACGTCCTGGTCGCGACCGGGTTTCACGTCGACCTCGACCGACTTGGCTTCCTTGACGCCGGGCTCCGAACCCAATTCGAGCGGGTGCAGGGTTCACCCCTACTCAACCGGGCGTTCGAATCGTCGGTTCCCAACGTCTTCTTCACCGGACTCGCGGCCGCGGCGACGTTCGGACCGGTGCTGCGCTTCGTCGACGGCGCCCGGTACGCGGCGCCGCGCATCGGCGCCGCGTTGTCGGACCGCCTCGCGCCCGTCGGCTGAGCGGGCAACCAACGACACGACGTGGTCGTACCCGGAGTCCGACCGTCCGGGAACCCCAGCTGGGTTTGCAGTCAGTCCTCGTCGTCACCGGCGGTGAACGCATCCCGAAGCCGCAACGCCTGGGTCGGCGCGCTGCCGGAAGGCGGCGCGCCCGCGGTGAGAACGTCGTCGTTGCGACCCCGGACCAGTCGCCCGACCGAACCCCGGTCATCGGCGAGCACCGGTCCGATACAGGCTCCCACCACGACGCAGATCGCCGCGCCCGAGAACCAGGAGACCAACGCCAACGCCACACCGAAGAAGCCAAACTGGGTCTCGTTCTTACTCACGAGATTCGGCATCCAGACCGACGCCGAGAGTCCGTAGATGAGTAGGGACAGACCGGTGGCGACGCCGGAGGGTACGAGCACCCGCCAGCGGACCTGACCGCTGAGCATCAACCACGCGGTGCCGGTCCACAGGGCCGGCGTGGCCACGAGGCCGAAGGCGACGAACACGATGTAGCCCAGGCCGTCGCCGGTCAGGCCCCGCAGCCCACCCATCACGGCCAAGTAGACGAGCATCCCGGCCAACCATGCCGGCCCCCGGGTGTACGTACCGAGCGCACTCCCTTTCGGGCGCCGCCAGGCGCGGATGTACACGCGCTTCAGTGCGGTGGTGAACGAACTGGCGAAGAAGAAGGTCAGGATGAGACCGAGGAAGCCGGTCGCCCGGCGGACCTCGTCCGCGGAGCTGAAGGCCTCCTTCGCCGTGTCGAGTGCGGACCCGCTGATGCCGAGGCGGTTCGTCAGGGAACTGAAGATCGCCGAACGCACGCTGCTGGGCATGAACGCCGCGACCACGATGATCAGCGGGAAGAAGGACACGAACCCCTTACTCGCAAGCGCGACACTGCGATCGATGAACTCGACCTCGAGCATGCGTTCCCAGACCTGCCAGACCAGCGTCCGTTCCAGCCGGCCACGCGCCACGCGCGATCAGGTCCTGAAGCTCGCCGAGCCGGCCCCGGCCCGGCGGCGGCCGGTTCACCGCCGTGATCGATCGCGCACGGCGTACGCCACGATCACCGCCGCTGGGAAGAAGAACAGGCTGAAGACGAAGAAGAGGAGCCAGCTGTGGCCCTTGCGTCGAGCTACGCGGGCGGGCCAAAAGGCGATGGCCACCCAGATGATGAGGCCGAGGAGCGAGAAGCCCCAGACGATTGTGGAAACAGCAAGCATGAACACCTCGGTTCGGGGGCGACCTGATGGGTCCGCCAGGCGTCGGCGCGCAGGACGGTACTACCCGACCCACGTCCCAAGCCCCATCCCAGGGCTCAACGTCGTTCGACCGAACCCCGATGGTCAGCGCTCCCACTCCGCGGGTTCATCCGTGCGAACCAATCCGAGATGGGATCGCTGAACCGCGTCAACACGGGTCCGACGACAGCGAGGATCAGCACGTAGGCGGCAGCCAGGACGCCGAGATCCTCGGAAACACCGGCGTCCGCCGCTGCCGCGACCCCGAGACCGGCGATGACGATGGAGAACTCCCCGCGGGCCGTGAGCACTGTTCCCGCGCGCAGTCGGCCCCGGCGGGCGATCCCCGCGCGACGCGCCGCCCACCACCCAGTGAGCACCTTCGTCGCGCCGGTCAACAGCGCGAGCACCAGGCCCGCGGCGAGCGCCGTCGGCAGACGGCGGGGGTCGACCTCGAGCCCGAAGAACAAGAAGAAGGTCGCCGCGAAGACGTCACGGAGTGGCGAGATCAACGTCGTGGCCCGATGCGACACCGAGCCCGAAAGCGCGACACCGACGAGGAACGCCCCGACCGCGGTCGACACCTGAACCCGCTGGGCCAGCCCTGCAACGAGCAGTGTGAGACCCAGCACCGTCAGCAACAAGACCTCGTCCGATGGAGTCTCGATCGCACGCGTGAGCCGCTTGCCATATCGCAGTGCGGCCACGAGCACGATCGTTGCTGCGCCGACCGCCGCAACCAGTGAGACCAGCCCGCTCACCGTCGAAGCGCCAGCCAGCATCACGGCGATGGCCGGGAGGTACAGCGCCATCACGAGGTCCTCGATGACGAGGACCGACAGCACGACCGGCGTCTCGCGATTCCCGAGCCGGCCGAAGTCCGCGAGCACCTTGGCGATCACGCCGGAGGACGAGATGTAGGTGATGCCGCCCAGCAGCACCGCGGACTGCCAACTCCACCCGAGTACGAGCCCGGCCGCGAATCCCGGTGAGAAGTTCACGGCGAGGTCGAAGCCGCCCACAGGAAGTCCAGTTCGCAGTCCGTGCCGCAACTCGTCGGATGAGTACTCGAGCCCCAACGCCAGCAGCAGCAGGACGACACCAATCTCCGACGTGAGTTCGATGAAGTCGCGGCTGAGATCAAGCGGGGCGATACCGCCCTCCCCGAATGCCAGTCCCGCCAGCAGATAGAAGGGAATGGGACTGAGGCCGAAGCGGTGCGAGAGGCGGGCCAACAACGACAACCCGAGCACGATCGCCCCGAGCTCGATGAAGATCGAGCGCGACATCGCTGGAGCCGGCGGCGAGCACGTTAGGGGGAGAGCAAATCGAGGAACCGCCGCATGCCGGCTTCGGTCCCGACACCGACGACGACGTCGCCAACTTCCACCGTCTGCTCCGCGCCCGGTGACACGATGGTCTCCTCGCCGCGGAGGATCGCAACGACCGAAACGCCAGTCTTCGTGTGCACCTGCGCGCCGGCCAGACTCTGACCGGCGAGCGGCGCACCCGGTTCGACCGGAACCCAGTCGATCGCCAACCCGCGGACCTTCTGCTGCATCGCCGTGAGTTGCTCGGTCAGCTTCGACGCTCCGAGCAACTCAGCGATCGTCCACCGCGTCGTCCTCGCCGACCTCCAGAACCACGCGACACGCATCGGGGTCCTCGTCGCCGTAGACGAGGAGCTCTCGCCGCCCCGTCGTGTGGACCAGAACGCCGACACGTTGGCCCGTTCCGGTCACGAAGTCATTTCGCACACCGACGCCGGGCAATTCGGTCTCTCGAACTTCGGCCATTTCACCTCCGCGACGAAACCGTCGTAGTCGGGACCCTTGCGGTGATACTACGGGTGACGAACGGCCTTTCACACGACGGCCACCGCTTCGCCGCCTCGGCACCGTCGGCCACATCGGGTGAGATCAGACCGGGTGGCCGAGCTGGAAGGTCGCCGAGAGGTCCTCGCCCCAGCCGCAGAAGTCCGGGCGCGCGGCAGCCCCAGGGAACGCAACTCGTCTGCGATCGGACCCGATCCCAACTCGACGCGCACGTCGCCCGGGTCGACGACACCACGTCCGACTTCGATCTCGAGTGGCGTGCCGTACGGGACCCCGTCGAGATACGAGTAGCTCACGGACTCCATCCGCTCACCCGACCCCTCGGGCTGCTCGACACGCGGGACCGTCACCGCGAGGGCAAGGACCCCGGCGGACCACAACTCGGCGTGGACCTCACCCTCTGGGTAGGTGATGTCAATCCGTTCGACGGTCTTGGGGAACCCCATCACGACGTTGCCGGCTTCACACGTGAACGCCTGGTCGACCGGCATGCGGTACACGAACGACCCGATCACCTCGGGTGCAGCCCCGGCCGGCCGCACCAGAAATCCGAGGTTGACCTCGTTGTAGTCACCCCACGGGTTGTCCCGATAGTCACAGATGCTGACGATGAGTTGCGCGACGCCGTCGCCGACTTCGACAACCTCGAAGGCCTCGCCCGGGAGCAGCCGCGACGCGGCAGACGCATCCACGCTGAACCCCATGGTCACGGCGTGGAACGCACGCACGTGCATCGGGAAGGTGATCGGGCGACCTTGGATCTGACCCCACTCGGTCGTCGCGCTCACGATGTACTCCTTGTCGGGTCGATGCCACGGCGGTCGGCGTGGCGCTGCATCGCGGTCAGGTCACCGTTCGACGGCGGCGGCCGGTACTTTGCTCGGTATGACGAACGCGAGCAACCCGCCCGACGAAGCCAGGGACCTGGTCCGGGTCGAGAAGCCCCGTCCCCATACCAGCGTGATCACGATGGACCGGCCCGAGCGAATGAACTCGATGGCCTTCGAGCTGATGGTGCCGCTGCACGACGCGATCGCCCGACGTCGCCGAGGACAACGACACGACGTGTGTGGTGCTCACCGGGACGGGCGGGGCTTCTGCTCCGGCGCCGACACGGGAGCACTCCGAGCCCCCGCCGAACATCGACGGTCTGACGCTGACGCGGATCGCCACCCGCTCGATGTCGATCCTGGCGGACCTCGTCCCGGCGATGCAGCGGATGCCACAGCCCGTGATCTGCGCGATCAACGGCGCGGCGATCGGTGGTGGGCTCTGCCTCACCTTGGGCGCCGACATCCGGATCGCCGACCGAGTCCGCGTACTTCCGCGCCGCGGGGATCAACAACGGCCTGACCGCGACCGAGCTCGGCCTGAGCTTCCTGCTGCCGCGCGCCATCGGTTCCTCGCGCGCGTTCGAGATCATGCTGTCCGGACGCGACGTGGATGCGCCGGAGGCGGCGGAGATCGGACTCGTCTCGCGCATCGTTCCCGATACCGAGCTGCTGACCGCTGCGCTCGACCTCGCCGACCAGATCAACGGCTGGAGCACCCAGGGGATCGCAGCTGACCAAGCGCATGATGTGGGCGGGGCTCGAGACGGCGAGCCTGCCGAGCCGCCATCGAACTCGAGAGCCACACCCAGCTCTTCGTGCGGATGACGACGAAGAACTTCGAGGAGGCGGTCACGGCCCGACGCGAGCAACGCCCTCCCGACTTCCAGGACTGACACGTTCCACTCCCGGCCCGGTGCGCGGTCAGCGTCCTTCGGTCGCGTGAGGAGCGGTCGGCGAGCCGAACACGGCGCGGAGGTCCTCGAGGCCGGCGGGGAGCTCGATCGGAGGATCCGGCAGCTGCTCGACCCCGCGGGCGGCGAGGAGCTGCTGCATCACCTCCGGTTCGTCGCTCCACGAGCGGGGGTCACCCATCATCACTTCGTACAGTTCGACGCCGCCGGTGCCGGCGACGAACGGGCCGAACGCCGCGCCGTAGGGAAGCTCGATGTGCGTGCCGACGCGACAGAGCTCGTCCCCGCAGGTCACCTCACCGGCGAGCACCGTCAACGTGTGCGGACTGTGATGACCGTGGCGCCGGACGATCATGCCCGGATCCCAGCGGGCGAAGAGCGCGAGGTAGAGCGGATCGACCGAGAACGCCACCCAGCGTTCCCACACGTGGGATTCGCTCCCGTCGGCGTTGCGTTGGCTCCGCACCGGGATCCACGGCACGTCGTTGCCGGCCCCGGGGTGGATGACCGCGGGCTGGCGGCCGTCGATCCGCGGTACGTCGGAGGTCACGATCGGCATCCTTCCCACCTCGGAGCCCGCTGCCCGGGTACGGACCCGACGATGGACTGGTAAACGATGTTCAGCTTACGGTGCGGCCAGACGACGAGCGGCGGGCCGCGTGCCGCTTCCACCAACCGAATCGAGTGATCCCTGATGCCCCTCCCCCGGTCCGTGCTCGCCCCCGTGACTCCCGAACATCGCGACCTCGCCGTCGTGGGGGGCGCAATGCCCCCCGGCATCAGCGGCGAGATCATCATCAGCGCTCCGCATGCCACAACGGTGGGGCCACCCCACGCCTTCTTCGGCGCCGGCATGAGCTACCGGCTCTCGCTCCAACCCGAGACCTTCGGTGCCGCCCCCGGCACCTACGCCTGGCGGCAGGCCTGGATCGACTCGCCGAGTCCGCGCCTGCAGCACAAGCGACCGGACGTGTTCACGCCCACGATGCTCGGCGTGCAGTCGCCGTTCGGACTCGTGAACGCGGCGAACACCGCGCCGCTCCCCTGGGGTGACCGGCTCTTCATGACCTGGGATGTCGGTCGCCCGGTGGAGGTGGATCCGCACTCCCTCGCGTTCCTCGGCGAAGTCGGCCACGCGGACGAATGGCAGGTTTTCGACCTCATGCCCGGTCCGGTGCTCCCGATGATCACCAGCACTGCGCACCCCGTGATCGACCCCGACCGCGACTGCATGTGGACCGTGAACACCTACTTCGGTCAACTCTGGATCGTCCGGTGGGACGGCGACGGCCCCATCGCGCGGTGGCCGATCGCCGGCGCCGTCATTCCGCAGTCCGTCCACACGATCACCCAGACGCGCGAGTGGATCGTGGTCGGGGACTGCGCCTTCAAGGTCGAGCCCCAGGTCATGACCGGTGGCGAGCGCAGCGAGCCGGCGAACCCCGACGAGCCCGATCTACCTCATTCGCAAGCGTGACCTGGAAGCCGCGGCGCCGGGCACCGAGGTTGCGTGCCGGGCGTACCACCTCGCACCCGAGATGAACCACTACTACGCGCAGTACGACGACTCCGACGGCGTCGTCGTGATGTTCGAACATTCCGAGAACGCGGACCTCGCCATGGCGTCGCGCGTTGGCGACCTGGACGCGTTCGGTCGACCGGTGGATCCGGCGCTGGCCGGGTTGTACGGCTTTCCGATGACCCCGACGACCACGTCGATGCAACGGTTCGATCCGGAGACCGGCGAGCGCCGCGAAATGGCCACGCTGTACGACCCCGAGCGGTTCCTCTCCCGTCAGCTCTCGGCGTTCGACTGGTCGACCGAGGGCTGGCTCACGCCCAGCGCGTTCCACAGCGTGTACCACGGGTTCCGTCCCGAGGCGATCGTGCAACGCATGCTCGATCTCTACGGCGATCGCGTCGACCGCTCGCTTTGGCCGACCGAGGAAACCACCGCATCAATCGCGACTCATAGCTGGGACGGTCTCGAGACGATCTCCGAGTACCGGTTCGGAGACCTCGGCGACCTGCCGTCGTCGCCGATCTTCGTCCCGGAGGCGGCCGGCGACGACGGACGCAGCGCGCACGGCGGGGCTCAGCCCGGTGGGCTGCACGGCTGGGTCGTGGTGCCGGTCATGAGCGATCAAGGATTCCGCGTCGAGATCTTCGCGGCCGACAACGTCGGCGGTGGCCCGGTGTGCACCCTCGCCGCGCCCGACCACGCCGTGCCGTTCATCCTGCACTCGGCGTGGATGCCCCGAGCAGTGCCCGGCGCGTCGCGGCCGCGTGCGCGCTTCGCCGATGATCTCGATCGGGTCTCGGAACTGCCGGATGACCTGGCCCAGACAGCTCGCGATGTCGCCGAGGAGTTGGACCACGCCGAACCGATGGCGTAGCCGACGCAGGTCGTGGCGGATCGGAAGACCAAGACAGGAGTCGACATGACGAACGGGACCCGACGAGGTATTGCGGTCATCACCGGTTCGAGCACCGGCATCGGTCATGCCACCGCGTTGCGTTTGGCGCGCGACGGCTACCACGTCATCGCCACCATGCGGCGGCCCGACGGGTCGGATCTCGTCGATCTCGCCGCGGCCGAGGGCCTCGCCCTGGAAACGGCGGCGCTCGATGTGACCGAGGAACAGTCCGTCGAGGGCCTCTTCGGTGCAGTGTTCGAGCGTCATGGCCACGTCGACGTATTGGTCGCCAACGCCGGCGTCGGTGGCGGCGGCGGCGCGCTGGAGATGGCGTCGCTCGACGACTTCCGCACCGCGATGGAAACGAACTTCTTCGGTGCGCTGCGGTGCATCAAGGCCGTCGTGCCGTCGATGCGGGCCCGTGAGTCAGGAACGATCGTCGCGATGTCCAGCCAGGCCGGCCGCCTCGCGCCACCGACGATGCCGGCCTACGTCGCGTCGAAGTGGGCACTCGAGGGCGCGATGGAGTCGTTCGCCGGCTCGGTCGCACCGTTCGGGATCAGGGTTGCGATCATCGAACCCGGCACGATCGTGACCCCGATCTTCAGCAAGGGGGACGTCGGGCCGCCCTCGCCGTACCAGGCGTCCACCGATGTGTTCCTGCACCAGCTGATGCACGATCTCGAGCGAGGCAGCGAGCCGGCGCTCGTCGCCGACTGCGTCGCGAACGCAATCACGACCGGCGACCCGCAGCTGCGATATCTCGTCGGTCAGGGCGCCGAACGAAATTTGCGGGTACGGACTTCGATGACCGATCAGGAGTACGTCGAGGTCCATCGACTGGCGGTCGAGGAACAGATCCGAGTTCTCCTCGACGGCGAGACCTAGACGACTCGAATCCATCGGTCCGTCCGCCGCACGGAGCGGACGGGCGCCGCCGCGGACCTGACGCGGCGACGTCGCCAAAGCACTGCGCCGGGACCCCAGGCCCAGAACCAGATGCCATGAGCACCAGAGTTCTGAGCCCGGGGCGCCGCGGGAGCGGTCAGAGCGCGTCCGGCCCGGCCTCGCCGGTACGGACCCGCACGAGGCGACCCACCGGCACGGTCCAGATCTTGCCGTCGCCGATCTTGCCGGTACGGGCAGAGTTCTGAATCACCTCGATGACGTCGTCGACGGTGTCGTCGTCGGCGAGGACCTCGATCATCACCTTGGGAACACTGTCGACCACGTACTCGGCGCCGCGGTAGGTCTCGGTGTGGCCCCGTTGCCTCCCGAACCCGGCCACCTCACTGATGGTCATGCCCGAGATTCCGAAACCCTTGAGCGCTTCCTTCACACTGTCGAGTTGGAATGGTTTGATCACTGCGGTAATGAGCTGCATCACGTTTCCTCCTTGGCGAGTCGCTTACCAGAATCCGTCGGACCGGCGCTACACCGCAATGTGAACGTCGCTGTTGTACCCCGGAGCACCGTGCTCCGCGATGTCGAGTCCTTCGATCTCCTCCTCGGGAGAGACGCGAAGTCCCACGGTCCGCTTGATCACCTGGAACAGGATTCCGGTCGTGATCGTCACGAAGGCGAACACGGTCACCACGCCAATGGCCTGGGTAACCAACTGGGAAGCACCGCCGCCGTAGAAGAGGCCGTTCTCGGTGGCGAAGAGCCCAACTGCGAGGGTCCCCCAGGCACCGCACACACCGTGGACCGCAATGGCGCCCACCGGGTCGTCGACGCCGCCCCGATCGATCGCCAACACTGCGAGGACCACGATCACGCCGGCCAGCGCTCCGATGATCACGGCGCCCCAGTTGCTGACGGCCGCGCATCCGGCGGTGATCCCGACCAGCCCGGCAAGCACGCCGTTCGCCGTCATGGCGACATCGGGCTTCCCGGTCTTGAGCCAGATCACGATCATTGCCGCGACCGCTCCCGCAGCTCCGGCGAGCAAGGTCGTCAGGGCGATGCTTCCGACTGCGAGATCGGCAGCCAGCTCTGACCCGGGGTTGAAGCCGAACCAGCCGATGAGCAGGATGAACACCCCGAGCATTGCGAACGGGATCGAGTGTCCGGGGATCGCTCGAGGCTTTCCCTCCTTCGTGTACTTGCCGATGCGTGGCCCGAGGGTGATCGCGCCCATCAACGCGGCCCACCCACCGACGCTGTGCACCACCGTCGATCCGGCGAAGTCAACGAACGGCGTGTCGAGCTGCGAGAGCCAGCCACCACCCCAGACCCAGTGCACCACGACCGGATAGAAGAGCCCGGTGATGAACACGCTGTAGATCAGATAGGACGTGAACTTCGTGCGTTCGGCCATCGCACCCGACACGATCGTCGCCGCGGTCGCGGCGAAGGCGGCCTGGAAGATGAAGAACGTCGGCAGGGTCAGGGTCCCGAAGTCATACGAACCCGAATCGAGGAACCAACCCTTGGTGCCGAAGAAATCGTTGCCGGAACCAAAGGCCAGCGTGAACCCGACCAGAGCAAAGACGAGCACACCGATGGTGAAGTCCATCAGGTTCTTCATGACGATGTTCGCCACGCTCTTCGCGCGGGTCAGTCCCGCCTCGACGAGTGCGAAGCCCGCCTGCATGAAGATGACCAGGACCGCGGCGACCAGGATCCAGATGTTGTCCAGGATCACCTGCGTCGACGGGCCGCCACCGCCTTCTCCCGCGAACGTGGGCGTGGCGGTCCCCACCGTCAGTACCCCAGTCAACGCCGCAACACTCCAAAGCTTTCGTCGCACCTGCGACCACCCTTCCCGGTCCGTCCGTCCGGCCGCCGATGCATATCTCGACGGCCTCCTCAGCAACGGCAGTCACCGTAGGAACGCAGTCGAACGGGATCGTTGCCCGTTTGTTACGCGCTCGTGAACGGCGTCTCATGGAATGGCGGTTCGAGGCTCGGCTGCGGAACGCGACCTCAGACGCTGCTGGCCGGTCACCTCGTACGAGAACGTCCGGTCCCCTGGACACGAGTAGCTGGCTGAGCCCGTCAAGGTCAGACCCTCGACCGTCACGGTGCCCGTCACGTCTGGGGCGCGCCCGAACCGGCATGGTGGTGAGCCGATGCGCGCGTCCTCCTCGAAATAGGTGAGCGTGTTGCCGTCCCGACGCATCCGGTCCGGGGGAAACACGCTCTCCTGCCCGTTCGCCCCCTTCGGGACGACCGAGCAGAAACCGGCGGACTCGCACTGGATCGCCACCGTTCCGGTGATCACCTGGCCGGCGCGACTCGGCACCGGTTCCATGCCAGCCGACGGCACGATCGTCCACTCCGTGATCGTCGCATCGATGCGATAGGTGCCTTCGATGTCCGAGGCCTGGTCGCTCGAGTTCGACGCTTGGTCGGTGGTGGCATCCTGGGTGGTCTTGCTCGTGTCGAGATCCAGGTTCTTGGCGATGAAGGGTTCCGCGGCGCAACGCGGCCACGCCGGGCGTCTCCACGGGAGGGAGCGGTGCACTCTTGGTCACCGTGAGGGTCTCACCGGCCCGGACGGTGACGGGGTCCCCCACTTCGGGGGTCACCACGACCTCACCGTCGACGACCTTGAACGTGCAGCGGGTCGCGCTCTCACACTCGATCGCGAACTCGGTGCCCCGCACCCCCGGCCGAAGCAACCGGGGTCCCCACCTCGAAACTGTCGTCGGGTTCGGTCAACTCGGCCACCCGGTTCCACGCCGAACCACCATCGACCGACGTCGACACCTGTCCGACGTCCCCCCGCTTGACCAGCGCGTCGAGGGTCAGCGTCGCCTCGTTTTCCACCCGCATCCACGACCCGTCGAAATACGACACCTCCGCGAACCCCGATGTGTCCGTGCGCACACGTGTCACCCACCCCGAGTTCCTCACCCTCGGACCCCTCCACGAACCCCTCGCCGGTGTCCGTGTCGATATTCGTCGAGATGATCCCCAAGACGGCCAGTGCCTCGGCGCCCGACTCCGAACCCGCGTGGTCCGACCCGCCATCCGAGCCGCACCCGGCAAGCACCAGCACCGCGACCATCGCGACGGTCCATCCACCGATTCCACGCATCCCGACCCCCAGACCAGCCCAATAGATCCGTGCACGGTAGTGGCCGCGTACCGACCACTCGTGCGTTCCCAATGCCCGCAGACCGGAGATGCTCCGTCGCGACGATCGGGCGTGCGCCCTGCGTCGCGCCGGGGCGCGATCGGCTAAGCAGGGTCCGTGGCATCGCGTCGAGGCCGGACCCGGTCCGTAGTCCTGCGCCTGGGCGCTTGCGTGCTGGTGGCATCGGTGTTGACCGGCCTGACCGCGCTCCTGGCACCCCGTGGCTGGTTCGAGCGCGTCGACGGCTTAGTGAGTGACCTGGCGTTTCCACGTGGTGGACCGGATCCGTCGGTGGCCGTCGTCGGGATCGATGATCGTGCCCTCGCAGGAGCGGATGCCGAGTGGCCCTGGCGTCGGGATCGTGTCGCATCACTCGTCGCGAAGCTCGCTGACGCGGATGCGAGCGTGGTGGTACTGGATCTGAGTGCTGGCGGGAACGAACACGCGGGTGACGGCACATGTCGGGAGCAGCTTCCGGCGCCAGTAGTCGTCGGTGGTCGGGTGAACGGGTCAATCGTCGGGACGACTCGAGCGAGGCGACCGGCGGCTCGTCGACGACGTCCGACCTGAGTCCACAGAGAGTTGAGGTCGCGTGAACGGACCCGGGTCCCCAGCTCGGTCAGGCGGCGAGCCGGTCGTCACCCAGCAGTTGCGGGCGCGCTCCCAAAGCTCCGGAGCCAGTTGGCGCCCTTGGTGCGCTCGGTCCCGCCGTCCTCGTCGCTGTCGGTCCCGCCGTCGGCCTCCGCCGCCACCTTCGCCTCGCGAATCCGCTCTCCCCGCTCGAGTTCCATGGTGCGGAGCCGCTCGACGACCGCAGAGATCTGCTCAGCAGTGGTGTCCTCGAGCCCGTAGGCCGCGTGGACGAACGCTGCCATATCGGCCCGATAGTCGTGGCCGAACGATTTGAACTCCCCCGGCACGGTCTTCATCGCGTTCATCGCGTCGGCCAGGATGTGTACGAAGGTGATGACGGGGATCCAGTCCATCTTCTCGGGGACGTTGCGCCCGCGCGCCGCGCCGTCGAGCCAGTCGGGGCGCCGCAGGATCAGCGCCGAATCGATGACGGTGATGGGATCGTTGTCATGATCGAGCACGACCGCGCGTAGCTTGGCCCGATCGTCCGCGGGCAGCGCCGCGAGCTGGCCGAAGTTGTCGAACGCAGCCACCGAGCCGGGCTCGACGTTGGCGTTCATGCCCTTGCGCATCCCGGTCTTCGACCACTTCGCGAGTCCGGGAAGACCCACCCACAGGGCGCGATGGATGCCGTACTGGTCGAACCCCGCCGTGCCCTGCTTCATGACCACATCGGAGCTCGACCAGGCTCCGAGGCTCTCGCCGAAGACCAGCACCTTGGGGCGATCGGCCTCCGGCACCCCGGCGAGTCGCTGCTTGACCCCCCACAACAGTTGGCGGAACTGCGCGCGCCCGAGTGCGATCTTCTGGAGTGAGAGGAACGACGGGTACCGGCCGTACTGAATCGCGCAGGTGGCGATATCACCACGCGTCAGCAGCTCCGCGCTCTCGATCATCGTCTGATCGATCCAGCCGGTACCGGTCGGGCTGATCAGGAGCAGGTACGAGCGATCAAACGCGCCGGTCCGCTCCAGTTCGTCGAGCGCGATCTCCGCTCTCCCGGACGTGTAGAGCGGCTCGGTGTTGAAGCCGACGTAGACACGAATCGGATCGGCCTTCGCGGGTTCACCGAGCGTCGCCTCGATGTCCGCCCTCGTGACGACGTCCGTCACATAGCGTCGACCCTGCTGGCCGAGTTCCTCGAATGGGGCGTGGCTCTCGGGACCGCCGGAGATCAGCGGCGAGGTCGGGGGCGTCGAGTACGCCGGTTCGATCACGTCGTTCGCTCGGCCGATACGCGACACGCCGGCCTGATAGGCCGCGACTCCGGCGCCACCCCAGATGGCGGTGTTGAGAGCGCGTGCGATCAGCTGCTGGGTCGGCTTGGTTCCCAGGTAGCCGATCAGCGCGCGGCGGCTCAACACGAATCCTCTGCCCAGCGCGGAGCCGACCGCAACCGTCACCTGAGCAGTGCCGAGCGAAGACGCCAGCGCAGGGCGTTTCTCGTCATCGGTCCAGCTCTGGATCGTGCTCCGACGCTGCTGGAGCCGACGCGAACCGGCAACGAGCACCGCACCGGTTGCCAGTGCCGAGACGACGGCCGGTCGGACACCGGATTCAGACGGAAACCGGCGTCGGGCGGCGTTGCCGAGGTCGTAGAGGGCTCCGCCGATCGAGGCCGCCAGCACGAGGTCGCCGGCGCTGCGCAGGCGCTCGACGTTGGCGCTCTCGTCGTCGCGCTTCGGGATTCGGGTGGCGGCGAACCCGGCACCCCCGACGACGGCCCTCGCTCCGATCGCGATCGGCAGCGAGCTCTGACCTCGCGTGACCGAGCGGGTGGCGCGTTCGACCGCGGCCGACACTCCCTTGGCGGCGAGGATGGCGAATCCGGTGGCCAGGCCCTGGTGGAGCGAGCTTCGCGGCATCAACGATGGGCCGTACGCGTCGAGCCCCGCCGTCACCCGCAACGGGGCCGACGGCGTGCGCGTGATGGGATTTGCCCACTCGAGACCTTGCTGCGTCAGATTCCAGACTCGATTCACCAGAGACCTCTCAGTCGTTGTGGGGAGGGTTGGGAAATGGTGCTTCGCCGCTGGCGGGACCCGAGATCGGCACCGCACCCTCGGGGGTGCCGCCGGACCACCGGTCGCGGTCGCTCGGCGCGGTGACGCGTGCGACCGCGAAGCTCGTCACATTCAGCGCAGCGTGTACGAGCACCGGCGCAGCCAGACTTCGCGACCGGAGCCGAAGCGCAGCGAACGCGACGCCGGCCGCGGCCGTCGCCACCACGACACCACCGACGGTGCCGGAACGGGCGAATCGGCCCGGGGGCGACAACGACGCCACCGCCGAACCCTGGAATCCTGACCACGTCGGGAGTACGTGCCACGCGCCGAACAACGCCGAGGAGGTCACGATGGCGAGGCGCCAGTGGCGATGGCGCATCGCCAGCCCGAGCAGCGCACCACGGAACAGCAGCTCTTCGGCGAATGCCGTCTCCAGCGGGATGCGCACCGACATCTCGAAGGCCGCGCGCCGAGAACTCTGCGATGCGACGCGCTCATCGGCGAACCTGCGGCGCACCGATCCCCTGGAGGCGGATGCCACGACGGTCGCACCGACCACGGCCCCCGAACCGACCCCCCACGCCAGCCCCCTGCCGACGGCGTCGGTGCCGAGACCGAGTTCCGACCAGCTCAGGCCGGCCCGACGGGCGGCCAGCGTCGCGAGAGTCGCCGCGCCCAGGTTCGCGGCCATCCGCGCCCGCGCCGGTAGCAACCGGTGCGAAACGCTGGCGGCCGCGGCGATCGTGACGCATACCAACTCCGCCTGGCCGGTGCCGAGAGACCGGTCCCGGGACAATCGCGCTCGGCTCACCGCGGATCAACCCTCACCGAACCATGGCGCCAGAGGAACGCATCACACTCTCCTCGTTGCATGGAGCGATCGAGGCGGTGCACCGCAACCGGTGCACCCCACTGCTTGGTCATCCCATCGGTTTCGATCACACCCACCACGGCGGTTCCTCCCGAAGATCGCCAGGAAGGTAGTCGCTGCGCGAAACCACGGCATCAGTCCCGATCACGTTGCAGGCGTCCCGGTCTGCGGTGCGATGACCGACAGGGCACATCCGCGCGCACCCCCGCCGGGGTCCGCGAGCAGGAGGGTGGACCGCCGCACCTACAGCGGCAGCTCGACCATCTCGGTGCGGCGAGCCGGAACGCGATCGCCGGGGAGGACGACACCGGTGACGTTCAAGGGGTCCGTGCCCCGGACCACCACCGTGCGCGTCGCGGGGTCCAGACCCCGAACCGACTTCAACCCCTCGACCGCCGCGGGAAGCGCGAATTGCTCGCCACTGAAGCCGTTCACGAACCGTCCGCCGCGAATCTGACCGCGATCCTCCATCCGTCGGAGCGCCCATTGGACCTCCCGCCAACGCAAGGCCGCGCCCTCGTGCGCCACGATGTCATAGAACACCACCCCCCAGCGCGCGAGGAGCTGCTCCGCCCACGCCTCCGCCAGGTCCTCGCGATCGATCGCCTCGGCGGACACACCCGGTCGGTCCTCGGTGTCGCCCACCACCGGGGTCGCGGCCCCCACGAGCGACCAGCGGCCGGCGCTTCTGCCCGCGGCCGGCGCCCCGCGGCGCAATCGGCTGAGCTGGCGATCCCGCACGTCGGAGCGCCGGTCACCGCGGGCGAGCGAGCGGATGGCCGCGAATCCGTCACTGGTGACGATCCCGCGGGCAACCGCTTCCCAGAGCGCGCCTTCGATCTCGACCGCCAACCGGCCGGTGCGTTCGGCCAGCTCGCTCGCGAAGCAGGCCCCGCGCTCGGTCAACACGTCGACGATCTCGGCAACCGCCCCCGCGGCGGGGACCGGCGGCGGTTCAGGACCGCGCACCGCCGCGAGCAACCAACCGACGTCGCTGCGGAACGCCAAGGACACCGGCGTGGCTTTGGAGGTCGCGCCACCACGCTTGTCGGGATCGGCGAGCGCAGGCGGCGCCAACCGCAACCAGGTCAGCTCACCCGCCAGGCACCGCTCGTCGAGCCATTCGGGGCGGTAGTCCGCGACGCCGCGCCGCGAGGACCTCCGGCTCCCATGCTGCGGCCGCCGTCGACGAGCCCTGGAGCTGTTCGAGCACCACGCCCAGGCCGGCCCGTCCCCGGACCTGGTTCCCTGGCGCGACGTGCTGCCACCGGACCCAGAACCGCACGAGCTGTTCGGGCGACACCGGATCGATCTCCCGGCGACGCGTCCGGCGCGAGTAGCTGTGCATCCGGGTGAGGAGTCGGCGCGAGCACCACTCCACCTCCGCGGCGTCGGGGTCCGTGAACCGACCCTGAATCGCAAACCCTTCACCCTCGAGCCGGGCCAGCCCACTCGCCACCGCCGACGGGCCCGCTCCGGTCGCTGCGGCGAGATCCGCCGCCGTCGCGGGACTGTGAAGCTCGAGGTGGCCTCGAACGAGGTCAGAGATCACTTCGTCGGCCGCGGCGGAGTCGCCGGCGAGCAGCGCGCCCACCGCGTCCGATGCCTCGAAGGGGAACCAACGCTCGACGCCTTCGACTCCGAGCCGAACCGCGCGCCCGCGCGCCTCCAACTCGCGCGAACAGGGGCTCCCATTCAGGACGAGCCGTGGTGATGACGAGCGCGGCCAATAGATCGTGCAACTCGTCGGCAGTCGTGGGACGGGCGGTCGTCTCCTCCCGCACCTGCTCGATCGCCTCGGGAAGCAATCGGCCAAGGGCGGTCGGATCAACCGGCAAGCCGCGGGCAACGCGACCGCATTGGTCCGCCGGTCCACCGCCTCCCCGTCATCGAGAAACGCGTACGGCCGCGCCGTCAGGATCTCGTGCGCGAGCAGCGATGGCTCGGTCGTATCCCGGCAATGGACGGTCACCGCACCCGATTCGATACGACTCCACAACGCGACGAGACCGTCGACGTCGAGCCCCTCGGTCAGGGTGTCGTGCACGGTCTGACGGACCACCGGATGGTCGGGCACCTCGATCGGGCCGGTCACGTTCTCCTGACACGCCGCGGCGCCGGGGAAGAGCGCAGCCATGAGATCGTCGGCTTCCATGCGCTGGATCGGTGGTGGGTTCTTCTTGCCCCCGCGGAAGCGCAGCACGATGAGCGCCCGATTCAAATTCCACCGCCAACGCGACAGGAAGATCGGTTGGTCGAGCACGGCCTGGGTGAGCGTCTCGGGAATGGTGCGACTGGTGATGAAGCGGACGACATCGGCGAGCGGAAAGCTGTGATGGGGCCCGAGCGAGATGACGACCGTGTCGTCGTTCGCCGAGGCCTGGAGCTCGAAGTTGAAGGTGCGGCAGAACTTCTTGCGCAGGGCGTAGCCCATGGCTCGGTTGATCCGGCCACCGAGCGGCGAATGCACGATGAGCTGCATCCCACCGGTCTCGTCGAAGAACCGCTCGATGACGAGATTGTCGCCCGTCGGCAGCCGACCGAGCGCCGCACGACCGGCCTGGAGGTAGCCCACCACGGTCTCGGCGGCCTCGGCGTGCACGCCGGCGGTCTCCTGCACCCACCGCGTGGCGCCGACCGGATCCGCGGCGGCGAGACGGCCGTCGATCCCTTCGCGCAGTGCCGACACCTCGGCAGACAGCTCGGCAGTACGCGCCGGGGCCTCGCCGAGCCAAAAGGGAATCGTCGGTGGCTTGCCACCGGCATCGACGACTCGGACCTGACCCGCGGTGACCTGGCGGATCTGCCATGAATGCGTGCCGAGCAGGAAGATGTCGCCGGCCATGGACTCGGTCGCCCAGTCCTCGTTCACGGTCCCGATGAAGGTCTCGTCCGGCTCGAGCACGACGCGGTAGTCGCCCAGCTCCGGGATCGCGCCGCCGGAGGTGAGCGCGGCGAGCCGAGCGCCCTTCCGGCCCCGGACCTCCCCGTTGACCGCATCGTGGTGCACGTAGGCCGCGCGGGGGCCGCGCGCCGTGGTGACCCCCTTGCTCACCAGCTCCAGGACCTCGTCGAATTGCGCTCGTGTGAGGTCGCGATAGTGATGCGCGCGCTTGACGAGCGCGAAGAGTTCATCGGTGCCCCACTCCGCCGCGGCGACCTCGGCCACGATCTGCTGGGCGAGGATGTCGAGGGGCGCCTCCGGCGGCGTCACTGCATCGAGGCGTCCCGCGCGCACCGCCGCGAGCAACGCCGTCGACTCGACGAGTTCGTCGCGGGTCAAGGGGAAGAGCCGGCCGGTCGGGGTCCCGACCCGGGTGTGGTTCGAGCGCCCGACGCGTTGCAGGAACGTCGCGATGGAACGCGGCGAGCCGATCTGACACACGAGCTCGACCGGACCGATGTCGATTCCCAGCTCCAGCGACGCGGTCGCGACCAGCGCCTTGAGATCGCCGGCGCGCAGCCGCGACTCGACCCGGGAGCGTCGCTCACGACTCAGGCTGCCGTGGTGCGCGGCGACGACGTCCTCGCCGAGGCGCTCGCCGAGTTGGTGAGCGAGGCGTTCGGCCATCTTGCGCGTGTTGACGAAGACCAACGTCGTGCGGCGATCCGCGACCAGCTCCCCGATGCGGTCCAGCACGCTGTCCATCTGCGCGGCCGAGATCACGGCCTCGAGCTCACCGGCCGGAAGCTCCAACGCGAGGTCCAACTCCCGCTGGTGGCCTCCGTCGACGATGGCAGCATCGGGCGCGCCGCTGGAGTCGGTGCGCGTGCCGACCAACAGGCGCGCCACCGTATCGATCGGCTTCTGCGTGGCCGAGAGACCGACGCGAACGGGAGCCTCACCGCAGATGTACTCGAGCCGCTCGAGGGTAAGGGTGAGGTGCGCCCCCCGCTTGTCGCGGGCGAGCGCGTGGATCTCGTCCACGATGACCGTTCGCACCGTCGCGAGCGAGGCCCGACTGCGTTCTGCCGTCACCATCAGATACAGCGACTCGGGGGTGGTGACCACGAAGGTGGGCGGTGTGCGCACCATCGCGGCGCGTTGCGACGCGGTCGTGTCCCCCGTGCGGACACCGACCGTGAGGTCGGGGGCGCCGAGGCCGAGCTCCGCGGCGATCTCTCCGATCTCGGCCAGCGGGCGCTCGAGGTTCTCGGCGATATCGACTGCGAGGGCCTTGAGTGGCGACACGTACGCAACGCGCGCGCCGGCGGTCTCGAGACCGCGCGCGTGGTCGAGGTACAGCCCGTTGATGCACATGAGAAAGCCGGCGAGCGTCTTGCCGGAGCCGGTCGGCGCGGCGATGAGCGTCGATCGGCCAACGGCAAGGAGTGGCCAGCCGGCACGCTGCGGAGGCGTCGGGCCCTGGGGGAACCGGCGCTCGAACCATGCCGCCACCGCGGGGTGAAACTCGATGCCCTCCACCAGATCGCGGCGCACGACCAAAGACGCGGGCTCCAGCAGGTCGACGATCGACGTCTGGTGATTCGGGGAGGTGTCGGTCACGATCATGGGCTGTGCCCACACGGTACGCCCCGGGTGTGACACGGCGTCGACCGGCCCGGCCGATGGCGCTGGGAGCCGTCAGGACATCCGCACGGGCAGTTCGCGCACCGCGCCGAGCACAGGGTTGTCGATCGTGAGGCCGCTGTACGTGGGCGGCGCGAGGACTTCGATGTCGACGGTGCGGGCGAGTAACTCTTCGAACAGGATCGCGATCTCGCGGCGGGCGAGGTTGGCTCCCAGGCAGAAGTGGGGTCCGCCACCACCGAACGCGAAGTGGAGGTTCGGCGAGCGGGCGATGTCGAATCGGAACGGGTCCTCGAAGACTTCCTCGTCTCGGTTCGCGGACGGATACCAGAGGGTGACTCGGTCACCCTCGGCGATCGGGACGCCACGGACCTCGGTCGCGGCGGGTGGCTCGGCGAGCGAAGTAGGCGACGGGTGAGGTCCAACGGAGCATCTCCTCCACCGCGAGCCGCATCGCGCCAGGCTCCCGCCGGAGCGTGGCGAGCTGGTCGGGGTGGTCGAGCAGCGCCATCAGCCCGCCGGCAATCGCGTTGCGCGTGGTTTCGCTGCCGGCGATGGTCAACACGAAGAAGAACATGTCGAGTTCGACCCCGCTCAGCTCCGTTCGCTCGCCGTCCTCGGTCTCGACCTCGACGGTGGAAAGAATGGTCCAGACATCGTCCTGCGGGTGCGAACGCTTCCGCCGACCGAGCTCCTGGGCGTACTCGAACATCTGCACCTGCGTCGCGAGGAACTCCTCCGGTGACGCGGCGTTGCCTTCCCCTCCGCCCTGGAGCAGCTCGTTCGTGAGGCCGAAGAGCCACTCACGGTCCTCCAACGGGATTCCGACGATGTCGGCGATCATGTGCATCGGCAGCTGATACGCGACATCTTGGACGAACTCACACGTGCCGAGGTCGAGTGCCCGGTCGACAATCGCGCCGGTCCACTCGCGCGCTTGTGCCTCGAGTTGTCCCACCATGCGAGGAGTGAAGCCCGCACTGATCAGTCGCCGCTGACGACTGTGTTGACGCCCGTCCATGCTGACGAGCATCGTCCCGCGCATCTCCGGCGGCAGGATGCTGAGCGTCGGTCCGTCGTAGGAACAGAACAACTCGGGGTCGCGGCTCGCGGCCTGAATATCGTCGTAACGCGAGAAGACCCAGAAGCCGGGATCGTGTTCGCCGGCGAACCCGGATGGGAACGGCTGCCAGTGCACCGGCGACTCACGCCGCAATGCGTTGAACACATGGTGCGGAAACCCCTGCCCGAAGATTTCCGAGTCGGTCAAGTCGACGTCGAACACGGCAGCTCAGTCGTCGTCGACGATGGTGATGGAGCCGGTGGGATCCACGATCGACACCGGGCCACCGGCGAGCACGCTCACCGGGGCCGTAAGCGTCTCGTCACCTTCGGCGAGCAGATCCGGACTGAGGCGCACCGAGAGCACCGTGTAGACCTTGCCGGCACGGATGAACTTCCTTTGGGGCTTCCTCAGCCGATAGTCGTCGGGCTGGGTCGCGGTGCCGTCGACCGTCTCCCATCGGATTTGCAGGTCCGTCGCCAGCGGCCGGTCCAACTGCACCTGGAGCTGGACGAGCCGCGGCTCGCCGAAGCCACCCTCGAGGATCTGGGCATCGGTGACGACGAGTACCGGATCGGCGCCGGCGAGCGAGTCGGAGTCCAGGATCGTAGGGTCCCCTCGCCCTTGTCGACGACGGGAGTCCCGAGCGTGACGGTGTCGAGGTGGACCGTCAGCGTCTCGTCGGTCTCGGTTTCGGCATCGGACCGGATCCGCACCGTCGCGGCGACCGAGACCTTGCCGGCCTTGATCGTCTTGGTCTTGGGCTTCGCCGGCGTGCCCTTGGACTGGTAGTCGCTCCCCGTCTTGGCGCCCGCGGCACTGCCGTCGACGGTGTAATAGGTCACCTTGGTATCGGTCGGAGCCGGCTGGGACAGTGTGATCCGGAGGCGGCCGTTGACCGCGGGGCTTCCGACGTCGGGTTCGAGCACCGTCGCGTCCGAGATCGAGACCGTGACCGGGGCGAAGGAGGTCTCGGCACTCGGGCTCGAGTCGCCCTTCGCGTTCTGGGCGACCACGGCGTAGTAATACTCGGAGGTCCCGGCGCTCGCCGTCGTGTCGGTGTAGGTCGTCGTGACGCCGCTGGTGCTGCCGATCTCGGTCAACGCGCCGCTCGTGGTGCCGCGCAGGACGCGGTATCCGGTGATCGGGCTGCCATTGTCCGCCGGCGCGCTCCAGTCGACCGTCGACTGTCCGGCGCTGGGGCCGAGGCGCGCCGCGGGAGCCGTCGGCGCGTCAGGTGCGGCACCGACCGGGCCGGGCGGCGGCTCGGCCGCCGCGGTCAGTCGACCCTTGCTCGAGAACACCGAGACATTGCCGGCTTCGTCAACCGCTTGGGCAAACCACTCGATGCCCTCGACCGTCTGCGGGATCGTGGCGGTCCACCCGGGACCGGTGTCGGTGAGCTCGGCCGATGTCCAGTCGGTGTCCGCGTCCCGCCACAGGACCACGACGCGATGGACTCCGGACCCGTCAGCAGCATTCACCCGGAACGTGGTGGTTGCACCGTCGTCGGTCGCCGTCGCGCTCGTGACGTCGGGAGGGGTGTAGTCACTGCTCGACGAATAGAAGACCCGCACGCCGACGTGGCTGAAGAGGCGCTGTCGGGTGAACGTCTCCGTCCCGCGGTACTGGCCAGGCACGACGACCAACCGCTGACGCTGGGGAAGTCCCGAACCGAAGGGCAAACCGTCGGGGTCGCTGAAGCTCGTGACGCCGGCGATCCGGCCAGGGAACGCCGCGTCGCCCCAGCTGACCTCGGGCTCGTCGGCCTCGCTGCCGACACTCGGTCGGGCGAAGACGGGATCGAACGGGCTGAACTGCCCGCCGGTCGACAGGTCCGTGACGAGCGCGCCGTGAGCCGGGCGGAGGTTGGCCCCGTCCGCGGCGGTGACATCGACGTCGAGGCGCGGCTGCACCGGGCGGTTCGCCGTCACCAACGGGTCGAACGTCCCGCCGCCGGGCCGTTCGACCGTGTAATACGACCCGCGTGCGGTGTCGACCCGGGGCGCGAAGGTCGGGTCGACCGAGACGTCCGCGGCATGCAGCGACGTACTCGGCACCGGGTCGGTCACGATCTCATCGGGATTCGGGTTCGTCGTGGTGCCGCCGGCGCGGTAGAGCGGGATGCCGTAGAACGTGGTCTCGCCGAGCACCTTCTCGTCGTACGGGCCGTAGAGCCCCTGCGTCGCGAAGTACTGCTGCTTGGCGTACATGAGCGCCTCGCCGACGGTGGCGCGTCCGTCCAGGCCCTCGGCGAACAGCGCCATCAGCCGCTCACCGGCCCCGGGCGTCACGGCGTCGCCGTAGCCGAAGCCGGTCGAGCCGACGAGTGCTGCACCTCTCGAAGCGAGCGACTGCGCAAAGTCGGGTCCGATACCCGGGTGCTCCGGATCTGCCACCGAGAGGCCGGAGTGGCAACCCATCGAGAACACCAGCCGCGCCGCGACCGGAAGCGCCGCCGCCATCGCCGAGGCATCGAGCGAATCGGCCGACCCGCTCGTGTGACCGGCTTCGCTCAGCATCGACACCTCGTCGAAGTGACCGAAGAGCCCCGCGTAGCCGGGATTGCCGGTGGTGAGGTCCGCGGCCACGTCGGCGCCGGTCCACGACGGGCCGATGCGCTGATTGGTCGTCGGCGGCGTTCCACCACTCGCCGACGTCAGCGCGCCGGTGAGCCGCGCCAGCGCGACCGCCGCCCCATCGTCCATGAAGTCGTAGCCGGTTTGGTACGCAGTGGACGGGTCGAGCTCGCCGCCCGCCGCGAGGTACTCGGCGACCGACGTCTCGATATCCGACGGAGACTCCACCAGGCGCCCGACAGACAGATCCGGCACGTACAGACGACGATTGAGCACAGGGATCGGGTCGACATCGCCGTACGGGTCGTCGGAAAGGATGTGCTCGGTCGTGAAGGCCGCCCACAGCGGCGTGTCCGGTGTGAAGCGATCCGCGTAGGTCTTCTCGTTGCCCACCCGCGTCGTGTCGGCGAGCCGTGCCATCGGCACGATGTCATCGCCACCCGCGACGATGATGGTGTCGAGATTCGGATGCGCCGCGATCCCGGCTCCGGCATCGCCGGTGCGGATCCGGTCGATCAGATTCGTGACGGACGCGACCAGCGCGTTGGTGTTCGCGATGTGACAGGGATTGCTGTTCCACTGCGCGTAGGTCGCCTGCACCGTCGGATTCCCGTCGAGGGGAAGCACCGCGCCGTTGACACCCGCCGCGGTGACCAGATCGTCGAGCGCGGTCATGGCGTCGTTCGCCGCGGCGGCACCGAAGCGGTTCCCGAGCCGCTCCTCGTTCGTCAGCACGAGCGTCCGCAGGTTCGCGGGCAGACTCGTGAGGTCGGGCATCGTGCCGACGTTGCCGCCGGTACCGGAGTACGCGGGGCACACCGGCACCGCATCCGGCACGTTCGACCGGACCCGCAGGACGTACGGCATCCCGCTCGTGTTCTGCTCGTATGCGCTGACCTTCACCAGCTCGACCTCGTTGCCCTCGGCGGCCTCCTCGGTCGAGTCCGAGAGCTCCGGACGCGGCAGTGGCCGCGGATGCCACCGAGCGTCCCCAGCCGTGACTGAACCTTCGGGCGGAAGCTCGGAACCGAGACTGGTCGAGCCCGAAGCCCTCGTCGTCCACGACAACGGGCGCCGGCCCGACCCGGTCGGCCTGGCTCGGACGGCCCGGTCCCCGGCCTCGTCGACGTACGGCCCGTAGAGCACGAGATCGGCGTCGCTCTCGAGATGGCTGAGGCGCACCGACACGTGTGAACGAGGCGCCGGCGAGTAGTCGAACAGGTCCACGTCGTCGGCACTGCATCGATGTAGGAGAGCACCAAGCGTGTTGGACGGCGATCGGCGCCGCGGTTGCCGGGCGTGGCACCTGGGTCGGCCGGCTCCTCGACGGTGAGCGCCACGGGCGCCGACGGGGCGCGGCCGGCGCCGACGGTCACGAACGACTGCGCACTCTTGCGTCCCGAGCCGCAGCGACGGCCACGCGTGGACGTGCGAGGTGGTAGTCGACGTTGTCGACCACGCCGCTCAACGAGGAACGTCAGGCCGGGTCGCCAGCGCCGTCGCCGAGACCGTCGGCTCCGGGACGAGTGAGTCCTCCGTCGATGCCGACGCCGATCCCGGGACGTAGACGTACCCGGCGGGCAGCTGGACCACGACCCGGGCGTCGTACGACACTTCGCGCATTCCGTCGGCACTTGAACGTGGTCGTGTAGACGACCTCCTGGCCCGGGAGGCGATGCCCACTGCTGGACGCCGGACGGTGGTGAGATCGAGCTCCTCCCACGGGAAGTCGGCCTCGTCCATCGCGCCGACAACGACGTCCGAGATCGGTGACGTGCGGGGTGGAGCCCGTCGACGAGATCGGCGAGCGAGCGATGCGGACCGAAGGCCTCGTCGAGGTCGCCGAGGTTCGCGTTCGGTCAGGATCGCGCCCGGCGGCGTGCGCGTCTGCGAGCGTCGCTCCCGACGGGCAGGTGAACTCGGCGACGCAGAGCAGGTCACGAGCGCACCGTCGACCGGCTCGCCGATCGCCGTCGGCGATGTCGTCCAGCGCGCGACGCCCCCAGCGCGGGCGCAGTCGGCGACGATGCCACGGCCAGCGGCACGTCAGCGAGCGCAGTGGCCGCGCATGTTCAGATCGTCCAGCAGCGCGTCGAGGGCCGGCGCGCCGTGGTTGCGCAAGGGCGGCCGCGTTGAGTCGCCAGCGGAATCTGTCGCAGCGCCGGGCTTCCCGTCGGTGGCCTTCGCCACCGCCGGCTCGCAGGTCGAGCTCGAGCAGGGTCTCGGTGCCGTCGATCGCCAGGGTGGCGCAGTCGGTGTCGGTCAGCGCCGCCAAGCCGGTCGCACCACGTCTGCCCACCGACGAACACGAGCTCACCGACCGGGGTGTCACCGAGCTGCAGCGCCGTGGAGCTGACGTTCTGCAGCGGAGACTCCTCGATCAGGAGATCACCCATCGTGAGCGAACGGAGCGGGTGCTCGCGCGGGAACGTCCCGAAGGCGAGCAGGTCGAGCACCTCACCGATCGACACCTCCTGGCGGGGAACGTCCTCGTACGGCGTTCCGACGAGCAGCGCCCCCCAGCCGCCCGGGTAGGTGGTCGGCAGCTGGACGATCGGACGCCTTGCGACCGCCCGGGGCCTTGCGGCCGCCCGGCGCGTATTCCGCCAGCGGGGTGTCCTGGACGTTGGGGGCCTTGCGACCGCCCGGGGCCTTGCGACCGCCCGGGGCCTTGCGACCGCCCGGGGCCGCAAGGACGCTCGGCGACAGCGACCGCAGCACGCTGCCGGGCACGTTCGCCAAGGGCACGGTCGACGCACCGGGCGCGGTCGTGGTGTCGTCCGCCGCGAGCGTCGACGAGATCGAGACGCCGCCGACGTCGAGGCGCCCGACCGCGGCGAAGCCCTCGGCGTGCCGACGTAGTCGTAGGCCGTCGTCGCGTAGACGCCGCCACGTGGCGCTGAGCGTGATGTCCTGGGCGGCGAGTGGGCGTCGCGAGCTCGTCGCCGTCGCGGTCGGCGCTGACCCGGACGAGCGAACCGCTCCCGGAGCGTCCAGACGAACGCGTCGGGCTCGCCGTTCGTGTCGCTCGGCGACGTGACCGGACGACCCGGAGACGAAGCCGACACGGTCGCCGTTCGCCGCTGATGGAGACCGCGATCGCCCTGGAAGTAGCTCCCGACTGCCGTAGCATCGGCTCGTCAGGACCCGCGGGATTGGGTGAGACGAGGGTGAACACCAGGTCGCCGGGCTCGCCGAAGGTCGCGTCGCCGTCCGGCGTTCTGGTCGAGCCGGTAGACGTCAGGACCCGCAGCAGTCGGCGTCGGCACCGGTGAGCTGCTTCTCGGTCACGAAGGCGAGGTAGCGACCGTCGTCGCTCGCGGCGAGCGTGTACTCGTCGGTGAACTCACGTCGGCACCGAGGTAGCGCGTCGTCGACGGCACCGGGTTCGTCCAGGATGCCGTCGGCATCCGTGTCTCGGTCGCGGACGTACAGGTGGTGAGCCGGAAGGTCGCCGGGACTCCGGTGTCGAGTTCGTCGGTGGACGAGAAGAAGAGGAAGCGCCCGTTGCCGGAGAGCGCGGTCGACCAGACGTCGTTCGGAGGCTCCCTCGGTTCCGGCGGTGTTCACACTGACCTTGGTCAGGCGCTCCGCGCCCGGGCTCGTCGAAGATGCCGTCGGCGTCCGCGTCGCGATCGAAGACGTACGGCGTCCCAGCCGACCAGTGTGGCCAGGTCGACGCCGATGCCACTGACCGAGCGGCCGTCGTCACTGATGCTGGCCCGCCGCCGGCCCAGTCGTAGCCGCCCGATCGTGACGCGTCGAGCCGGGGTCGCGGTCCGCGCCGACCGGGACGACCCGGCTCGATCCGGCTCGTCGAAGACGCCGTCGTGCGTCGGTGTCACGGTCCCAGACGAAGCAGCCGCCGTAGTCTCGGACCGTCCACGAGGTTGGCAGCGTAGGTGTGGAACAGGACGTGGCGACCGTCGGCGCTGACGCCGTCAAGACGCGGGCCGCCGATCGGCACGCCGTCGACCGTCGGGCACCGCTACCGCCGGTCCGCCGCCGGCCGGGCGTACGAGCAGCCCGCCGTCGGTGCCGACGCCGCCGGTACTGTTGGTCGCGTAGGCCAGCCAGCGGCCGTCCGCTGCTCAGGCGCGAGACGCCATCACGACCTCTGCGACTCCTCGGTGACGGGCTCGCCGCCGGCGAACTCGGTGACGTGGCCCGCAAAGGTGATCGGCGTGTCGACGTTGACGCTCCCGCTCGCGTACTGCGCCTGCGCCCTCATGACACAACTGCGTCGACGGGGATGCGGACCGGTGTTGCAGGCGGGGGCGAAGGGATTGATAGCGGGCGATCACGGCTTTGCGCGAACGTGCCGTCGGCACGCGACCGTCGTCGTGTTGCCGGTCCGAGGACCGTCGAGCACGTCGTGGCTGCTGGGCGTCGATGCAGGCACTGTGCAGAAGACGACGCGGGCGCCAGGGCCGAAGTCCGGCGCCGGACATGGTCACCGGGACGGAGCCGACGTCGGCAGATATTCTGGGACGGGGTCGCCACGAGACACCTCGGCGCCCGGCGTGTGCGCCGCGACCGCAAAGGTCAGCGGCGATACCGCTCCGAGTGCCGGTGCCGCCCGACGTGTACGACGGCGGTGATGTTGCAGGTCTCGGTGGCCGACGTGTTGCAGAAGGGGAGGTTCGTGCCGTTCGCGGTCCCGCCCTGGTTCCAGGAGACGCTCATCGTCGCGGCAAAACCGCCACCCGGGTTGACCGTGACGTCGGCCAAACCCCGACAGAGTCCGTTCCCGGGCCGGGACGAGCACTGTTGGATCTGCACCCCGGCGCCGGCGACGAAGTCGGTTCCGGTGACCGTGATGCTCGTCGGGCTGTTCGGATCCAACCCCGTCGACGGTGAGGCGACCACCGCCTCGAGACCGGTGTTCGCCGATGCCGCCGGGACCCCGGAGAGTCCGACGACGACCGCTGTCAGTACCACGACAGCCACGCGGCCCGGCGTGCCGTAGAGAAATTCCCCGGTTGCCTGCCTCCACCGCCCCAACTCCCTTTTCGCCCCGGCGGAGCATACTGGCCACCATGAGCGCGGTGTCCAGTGCGTGGGTGACCGACCACGCGCGCACCGTGGCCCACGGCGGCTTCTCGTCCCGCCTCGCCGTGCGCCTTGCCGGCGCGGGTGCGCCGCCGGTCGCGATCCGCATCGACGCGACGCTGCTCTCGGTCGACCTCTCCGGGTTCACTCGCCTTGGTGAGCGCCTGGCGGCCCACGGTCGACTCGGACCGGAGGTCGTGCAGGACCTCATGAACCGACTCTTCGACGGTCTGGTCGGCATCGCCCTGGAGCACGGCGGCGACGTGCTCAAGTTCCGCGGCGACGCCCTCCTGATCCTGTTCGAGGAGCGACACCCGAGCGCCGCGCTGGCCGCGGCGACCGCCATGCAGCGCTGGCTCGGGGACAACGGGCGGGTCGAGACCGACGCGGGCGTTGTTCGTCTCCGGATGACGGCGGGCATTGCCAGCGGCCGCGTCGACCTCGATCTCGTCGGTGACCGGCAATGGGACCTCATGGTCACCGGGCCTGCGGTCGGGCTCGTCGTCGCCAGGGAAAGCGAAGGTCGGCCCGGCCAGGTCGTCGTGGGTGACGATGTCGCCGCGGAGCACCTCGGGACACGCACCGAGCACGGGGCCCTCCTCCGCCTGGCGTCGGTACCGCACGCGGCCCTGGCCGTCAGCACCGCCCCCGTCGAGATCCCGGAACGACTGGTCGCACCCTGGCTGCGCGACCTGCTGGCCGCCGGCGAGCCACCCGCGGAGCACCGACTGGCGACCATTGCGTTCGTCCAGGTGGGTGGCATCGCCGCACTGCATCGCCGCGGTCGCGCCCGGCTCTCGGCACGCCTGGCCGAGCTCGCGTCCGCAATCGAGCACGCGACCTCCGAGTTCGGCATCACCTGGGTCGAGTCCGACGTCGCGGTCGACGGTGTCACCGTGGTGCTGGCCGCGGGGATGCCCAAGGTGTCCGAGCAGGACGAAGAACGGCTCGTCCGCGCCTCGCGTGCAATCGTCCGGGAAGTTCCACGAACGCGGGCAGGTCTCCATCGGGGGCCGGTCTTCGTCGGACCGGTCGGTCCTCGGGCGCGGCGCACGTACGCGGTATCCGGCGAGACGATGAACGTTGCGGCTCGGCTGATGGGGCGCGCCGCCGACGGCGAGGTCCTGGCCACGGCCGCCGTCGTCCACCAGCTCGACGGTCGGTTCTCGATCACCGACCTGCCCCCGATGCAGGTGAAAGGCAAGCGCGTTCCAGTGCGTGCGGCGCGGATCGGCGGGCCCCGCCGAGCCGGAGCACCAGCGCGTGCGCCATCGAACACCATCGGGCGCACAACCGAGCTCGCCATCCTCGTTTCGCACCTCGATGGCGTGACCCGGGGTGAGGGCGCCGCGATCTCGGTCGAGGGCGACGCCGGCATCGGCAAGTCGACCATGATCCACACGCTCGTGCGCGTCGGGAAGGAGCGATCGGTCCCGACCTTCTGTGCAGCGGCGGACCCGTATGCCCAGTCCACGCCGTATGCAGCGATCCGCGATGCCCTGCGCGAGCGACTCGGTATCGCTGCGGATGCGAACCCCGACGTCGCCGGCGCCGCATTGACCGCCATCGTCCAACGCGTGGCACCCGATCTGGTCGACCTGCTCCCTCTGCTCGCCATCCCCGTGGGCGCCTCGGTGGAACCCACCTCGACCGTCGACCGACTCGACGAGCGTTTCGTCCAGGCGCGACTCCACGACACCGTCGAGGCGATGTTGGTAGCCCTGAGCGACGGTCCACTCCTCCTCGTGCTGGAGGACTTCCACTGGGTCGACGATGCGAGCCGCGAACTCGTCGCGCACCTTGCCGCGGTCACCCGACGCCACCCCTGGCTCGTTGTGGTCACGGGACGCGAAGCGACGAAACTCCCGGGCGAGTCGATGACCCTCGCGTCGCTCCGGTCATCCGACGCACGCGCGCTCGCCCTGGATGCCGCGGGCGACACCCCGCTCGACGACCGGACCCTCGCCGCGATCGGGGACCGTGCCGCAGGTAACCCGCTCTTCGTGCGGGAGCTGGTCGCCGCCGTGCTCGAATCCGGACGGCTCGACGCCACCGACACCGTGGAACAGGTCATGGCCTCACGCATCGACGGGCTCGCCGTTGCCGACCGAACGCTCCTCCGCGAGGCCGCGGTGATGGGCGCCCGAGTCGATCCCGCGCTGTTGGCCACCGTCCTCGAGCGTCCCGAGGTCGCAACCCCGGAGTGCTGGCAACCGTTGCGTGCTTTCGTCGAGCAATCGGACACCGGTTACCGGTTCGCCCACGACCTTCTGCGCGTCGTTGCGTATGAGGGTCTGCCCCACCGTCGGCGACGCGAGCTGCACCGCCGGACGGCGCAGGCACTCATTGCCAGCGGCGCCGATGAGCCCGCCCGCGTGGCCTGGCACTTCGCCGACGGTCGCCGTTGGCGCGAGGCCTGGGTCTGGGGACGGCGGGCCGCCGACCGCGCGATCGGGCTGCACGCGGTCGGCGACGCCGCCGAGCTACTCGAGCGTTCGCTCGACGCGGCTCGCCACTGGGGACGAGCGTCGCATCGGACCGTCGGGGCCGTCGCCCGTCAGCTCGGCGAGATCGACGAGCGGCTCGGACGCTTCGAGGCCGCTCAGGAGGCTCTCGCCGACGCACGCCGCGCCCGCCCTGAGGATCCGGTCTTCCTCGCGAACTGCTTCCGATGGCATGGGAACGTCGCCGAGAAGATGGGGCGATATCCGGCTGCTCTCCGGTGGTACCGGCGCGGCCTGCGCGTGATCGAGCAGGAGACATCGCCGCCCCCCGCGGCCCGCCGCGCCCGTGCCGGCCTGGAGCTGGGATACGGCGTCGTGCGCTTCTTCCAGGGGCGATACCTCGATTCGACCGAGTGGGTGCAGCGCGCGCTCGAGAGCATCGCCGGCCTCGCTGAGCCCCGGCTGCGGGCGCAGGCCCACCTGCAACTCGAGATGGCCTGCAGCGAACTCCGATCGACCGACCGAGAAGGGCACGGCGAGAAGGCGGTCGGCCTGTTCACCCAGCTCGGCGACGATCTCGGGCTCGGCAACGTGCTGCTCAACGTCGGGTTCTCGCTGTCGTTCGAGGGACGATGGGACGAGTCCTTCTCGTACTACGGGCGAAGTCATGACGCGTTCGAGCGGTGCGGCGACGTGATCGGCATGGCGTACACCTTGAACAACGGGGCCGAGATCCTGACCGACCAGGGCCGCAACCACGAAGCGCGCGATCTCCTCCGCGAGGCGCGCCGGGTCTGGCGTGCGGCGGACTACCGCATCGGCGTTGCGATCACAACCAGCGGCCTCGCTCGTCTCGACCTCCGGGACGGCGATGTCCGGCAGGCCGGAGTCGGCGTGCAACAGGCACTCGACGAATTCAAGGCCCTCGGCTCGGAGTCCTACGTCGCCGACACCCTCGTGCGGATCCTGGAGTGGTCCGTCGTGGGAGGAACGGAGACCGAAGTGCAGTCGGCAGCCGATCGGGCGCGATCAGCGCTGACCCAACTCGGCCACGTGCAGCTCCTCCCGATCACGCTGCGCCGTCTCGAGGGCGCCGCCTGCGCCCGCTTCGGCGATCCAGAAACCGCGCTGACGGTCCTCGACGAAGCCGAGGCGATGGCACGCTCGTACCCGGCCGCGTACGAGATCGGAGCGCTGCTCGATTTGAAGCAGCGGATCGCGCCCGACGAACGAAGTGCGCACTGGATCGCCGAGCGCGACACCATCGCCGCTCGACTCGGCATCGTCCGATGGCCACCACTGCTGGCCGGGCCCTGAACCGGACATCCGCGCGAGGTGTGAGTGACATCTCGGTTCGCCACCCGGTCACCAAGGTCGGCGACACGGATGCGGAGCGCCTCCCGCCCACGTGTCCGTCTACGCGTCCGGATCGTCGACGGCGAGGCGCTCGAAGTAGGTCCGCAGCGTCGTCGTTCCCAGCGGCGGCCCGACGCCGTCGACCTCACCGGCCACGACGACGAACTCCACCAGGTCACCGAACTGCCTCGACACCCGACCGATGCCCCGGCCCAGGCCTCGCGCGAACCGAACGGGAACCACCGTGATCTTCGCTTGCTTCCCCAAGACATCGAAGGCCAGCTCGGCGGCCTCACGTTGGGTCATCACCTCCGGGCCGCCCACCTCAACCTCGATGTCGTCGCCCTCCACGATGTCGACGCAGATGCCGGCCAGGTCGCGACCGTGGATCGGACTCATTCGGTTCGTCCCGTCCCCCACGAGAAAGGCCCGGCCCCGACGTGCCATCTTCAGCAACACCCCCATGTCGGAGAAGTAGCCGCACGGTCGCACCACCCGATGGTCCAGTCCCGATGCCTGCAGCTCCGCCACAACGGCCTCGTGCGCGCGGGTGATCGCCAGATCCGCGAGGGCCGGCTCGCCGGCGCCTTGCATCGCGACGTACTCGAACCGTCGAACCTCGGCCGCTTTCGCGAGCTCGATCAGTGTCGTATTGCATTGATGGTCGACCTGCTCGAAAGTCAGCCCGTCCCGCTGGCGCGAGATGCCGACGCTGGAGAACACGACGTCGATGCCGTCCATCAGGCCAACCAGCGTCTCGGGTCGGGTCAACTCCCCGACGAACACGTCGTCCACCTCATCCGCGCCGATGGCGGGAGCAGTGAACGGTCCGGGCTCCCGCAGTCGCGGCTCGCTGCGGGTCAGTGCCCGTACCCAATAGCCACGGGACTTGAACGCCTCGACGACGAACTTGCCCAGGTACCCCGTCGCTCCCGCAACCAGGACTCGGGTCTCGTGCCCCTGCTCCGCACCCACCCGGCGACCATACCGGGAGCGGCGCGGTTGCGCCGACGGCACGCGGGGACCCGGGAACCCGGCCCCAGAGCTTCCGACGAGCGTGTGACAACCGAGGACCTTCGTCTCTGCCCGTGCGCGCTCGTTCCTGGGATCATCGGCTCGCGGGACCGTCGGTCATCGTGAAGGGAGCGGTCATGCGCCGGATGTCGGGAACGGACTCTCTGTTCCTCGCGGGCGAGACGCCGAACTGGCATCAGCACATTGCCGGGCTGGTCGTCCTCGATCCCACCATCGTGGACGGCTTCGGGTACGAGCGGGTCGCGAAGAGTGTCGGCGAACGGTTGGCGCTGGTCCCGAAGCTCACGTGGAAGCTCAAAACGGTCCCGCTGGGCCTGGACCGACCGCATTGGATCGACGACGATTCCTTCGACCTGCGCCGTCACTTCCACCGGATGACGGTGCCCGCGCCGGGCGGTCCCCGAGAGGCGGCCACCGCCATCGCGCCGGTCCTCGGACGACAGCTCGACCGGCGCTTCCCGCTCTGGGAGATGTGGTACCTCGACGGCCTCGCCAACGACCGCGTTGCGCTCCTGATGAAGATGCACCACTGCCTGCTCGACGGCGGCGCCGGCAGCGTGCTCGCAAACCTGCTCTTCGATCTCGAACCGACCCCGACGACACCGGTGGCTCCGCCGCCGCCACCCGCGCCCGAGCCCACGCCGAACGACGTGCAACTCGTCCTCGCCAGCCTGGTCAACCTGGTCTCGCTTCCGATCCGGCGGGCGCAGTACCTCGGACGGCTTGCGCAGCGCAGCGTGGACCTCGTCACCCACCTGGCCTCCGGCAAGCGCCGACCGGACCTCGGCACGCTCATCCAGGCGCCGAAGACGTCATTCAACGCGCCGATCGGTCCGCGCCGCTCCCTGGCGTTCAGCAGCGTCGCGCTGACCGACGTCAAGGCGGTGGCCAAACGGTTCGACGTCAAGGTCAACGACGTCGCGCTCGCGCTCTGCGCCGGCGCCATCCGTTCCTACCTCGAGGTCGCCGGCGAGGTGCCCGAGCGCGAACTGACCGCGGGAGCGCCCGTCTCGCTGCGTCGTTCGGGCGACACGTCGATGGACAACCAGCTGTCGTACCTCGTCCTGCCCCTCGGGACCCAATACGCAGATCCGGTCGAGCGGCTCCAGCACATCGCCGGACAGAGTGCCGCGGCCAAGGACGTGCATCACACGATGCGTTCGCACCCGGTCGGCTCCATCGTGGAAACCGCGACGCCATTCCTGCTCGGCTCGCTGCTGCGCCTCGCCTACGAGACGCACATCCTGTCGTACATCCCGGGAATGATGAACACCATCGTGTCGAACGTTCCCGGTCCGCCCATGGACCTCTACCTCGCGGGCGCGAAGCTCGCCGGCATCTTCTCGGCGAGCGTGCTGCTCGACTGCATGGGCCTCAACGTCACGCTGTTCACGTTCGGCGAACGGATGGACTTCGGCCTGCACGTGGACCCGGACCTCATCGAGGACCCGTGGCTACTCGCCGACGCCATCCCCGCATCTCTCCGGGAGCTGATGCACGCCGCCGGCCTCGGCGAGCCGACCGAAGTCGAGGACGCGTTCGGCTTCACTTCGGTGGATCTCGCCAACGACCCGGGGCCGGACCCCGGGAAACCTGCTGCGGACGCGACCGCCGGACGACCCGCGTGATCTCGACACCTGTGGCCAACCGGGTCATGAACATCGGCGGCGACATTGCCGCCGGGATCGGGCGAGCGGTGCGCTTCATCCGCGGTCTCGGAGATCAACCGGAAGCGGTCCCGCGTTGGACCGCGGCCCGGCTCGGCGCCGCCGCAATCCTCGACGAAGCGCTCCTCACGACGTTCCAGATCATCCGTTCACCGCCGGACCCCGAAGACTTCGGGACGCGGCTGGACGACGCGGAACAGCTGATCGGCTTCCTCGACGAGGATCCGTCCTCCGGGAACGTCGTGACCCACCACGAGCGGCCGAGGCCGGCGGAATTCGTCGGGATCGAGCGACGCCTCGGACACGTACGGTTCCGGCACGCGACGTTTCCGAGCCAGTACGACCCGCCCGATTCGGTGCCGGGGGCCACGCGATTCCGGGAGCAGACCGACAACCGCCTCGCCCATGCATGGATTCTCAGCCGGGATCGTCCGGCACCCTGGATCGTCTGCGTGCACGGCGCCGGCATGGGCGATCCGCTCGCCGACATCTTCGCGTTCCGCGCCGGGGCGCTCCACCGCGCGGGGTTCAACGTGGCGATCCCCGTGCTCCCACATCACGGGCCACGCGGCTCCGGGCGATTCGCAGTGGCCTTCCCCACCGACGACCCGGTGATCAACTTCCACGCGGCCGCCCAGGCCATCGCAGATGTACGGGCGGTGCTCGTCGCGATCGAGCGGCGCGGCGAGCCGGCGATGCTGTACGGCATCTCGCTCGGCGGATACGTCGCCGCGGCAGTGGCCGCGCTCGAACCGACGGTGCGCGGCGTCGTCGTCGGGGTGCCGGTGGTCGACCTCTCCGCGCTGATACGGCGGCACGCTCCCGACCGTTTCGCGCGCCACTCGCAGTTCGATGCGCTGTGCGAGGCCTCACGGTCGCTCGAGCACTACAGCTCGCCGCTGGTCCTCCCCGTGCCGTCGACTCCGGTTCGTCGCGTCTGGGCCGGTCGCGGTGATCGGCTGGTCCAGCCCGATCAGGTGGACCGGATCATCGATCGGTGGAACGACACCACGACCTGCTGGTACCAGGGCGGACACATGGGGTTCCTCGGACTTCCGGCGATCCGCCGTCACACCCGCCAGGCCATCGTCGACGCCGGCCTCGGCGAACTGCGTCACCGCCGGCTCCGCGCCCTCCCCCTCGACCGGGTCTGACGACCGAACCGGCGGGACTCACGCCGGTTGGCAATCCCGTCAATGGCCCGCCGCCGCGACGAGCTCTTCGTAGCTGGTCCGCAGCGCGCCGGCGAGATCCCAGATGTCGTCGACATGGTCGGCGCACGCAAGGATCGCGACGGTCAGCTCGCCCGCGTAGCTCCAAGCGGTGAAGTTCACGCCGATTCCCTCCACCAGCGGGCCGACCGAGACCAGCTGTTCGAGTCGCGCGCCGTGCCGATAGAGGGGCGTGTCGGCGGCGCGGACACTCGACACGATGACGTTGTAGCTCGGTCGGCCGATGACGCGACTCACCAGGGTCGGGATACCGAGGGTCGCGAGCCGGAACAGGCGCCAGTAGTCGGCCCAGGCGTGCTGCAACTCGGGACCGGTCGCGGCCAGCTCGGCGCGCGCCCGCTGCGAACCGGCCGAGACGATGCGCAGCCGATCCAGCGGTTCGGCGATGTCGGTGGCGAGCGGGAGGTACCAGGACGCGACCCGATTTCCCCAGCTGTGGCGCTCCTCGGGGCGGCGCACGGAGACGGGGACCGCGGCCGTGAGCGTCGACACGGGAAGCGAACCGAGGTCATCGAGATGCCGCCGGAGGGCGCCGCCGGCCATGGTCAGGAGCACGTCGGTCACCGAGGCGTCACCGGCCCGGCCGATCGCCTTGATGGTGGCGAGGTCGAACGACTCGTACGCGAACGCGCGTCGCGGGGTCAGCGGCTCGTCGAAGCAGGTATGGGGCGCCGCGAACGGTTTTGCCGATACCTCTCGGCCGTCCCGGCGCCGGAAGCGGCGGGTGCGGATGCCGGCGGCCACTGTCTGGACGAGCAGCTTCGGGAACCGCCACATCATCTCGACGGCCTCACGCAACGCGCTCCACCATCGTTCGGAACGCTGTCGGCGTCGCGTCGACGACCGGGCGGCGGCTCGCGAGCGGCGTGTCCCCGGGACCCTCGGTGAACGCGGCCGCGAGCAGTTCGCCGCTCGAGATGCCGTCCGCGAGGGCATGGTGCACCTTGGCCACGTACGCGGACCGGCCACCCTCGAGGCCGTCGACGAACCACACCTCCCATAGCGGGCGGTCACGGTCCAGCGGCATCTCGGTGATCTTCGAGATCGCGGCACAGAGTTCTCGCCGTCCCCCGGGCGGCGGGAGCGAGACGGTGTGCAGATGGGACGCGAGGTCCGCCGAGTCGGTCTCGACCCAGACCGGGTGCCCCAGGTTGCCCGGCATCCGGACGAGCCGCCACCGCAGCGGCTCCAGCAGGTCGACCGCTTCGCGCATCTGCTGGTGCAGCGATTCGGCCGTCACCGGAACCTCGGCATCCTTCGGGTCGATCACCGCGATCTTCAGGGTGTGCTGCGGATGGGCCGCGGTCTCGTTGAAGATGAAGACGCTGTCCGCGCCACTCAACCGCCGCATGTCACCCGGCCGTCTGGTGGTCTGCAACGACCGAGCGGGCCCACCCGTAGTCCGGTTTGCCGGTCGGGCCGCGCTCGACGTCGTCCACCAGGAGAACCGACCGGGGGATCTTGTATCCGGCGAGGTGGGCGCGACAGTGCTCCTGCAGGTCCTCGAAGGAAGGCTCGTCGCCGACCCGCGGCGACACAACGGCGGCCACACGCTGTCCCCAGCGCTCGTCCGGGACCCCGACCACCACCGCGTCGTACACGCTCGGGTGACCCTTGAGCACCTGCTCGACCTCTTCCGGGTACACCTTCTCGCCGCCGGTGTTGATGCTCCCCGAGCCGCGGCCCAGCAACACGATCACACCGTCGGCTTCGACCATCGCCTCGTCACCACTCAGGGCCCACCGCTCACCGCGCTCGGTCACGAAGGTGGCGGCGGTCTTCTCCGCGTCGTTGTGGTAGCCGAGTGGGAGACGACCTCGCCGCACGAGCCGACCGACGACGCCGCTTCCCGGCTCGACGGGGACGAAGTCGTCATCGACGACACCCACGGAATCGCCGGCGACGAACCGCGTCGCCTCGTCGACCGGCGCGCCCGGCATCCGGGCCCGGGTGCCGCTGACGCCGGTCTCGGTGGAGCCGTAGCCGTCGACGGTGATGACGTTCGGGAGGAGGTCGCCGAGTTGCGCCTTGCTCGCCGGGGAGAGCACGGCACCTCCTGAAGCGAACACCAGTAGCGAGGTCGTGTCGTTGGCGTCCGGTCGGGCCGCGAGTACGTCGAGCAGCGGGCGGGCCATCGCATCTCCGACCACCGTGAGGACGTTGACCCGCTCGGCGGCGACCATGCTCCAGATGGCGTCCGGGTCGATGGGGCCCGGCGGCGGCAGCACCAAGGTGCCACCCCCGAAGAGCGTCGAGAACGCGCCCCACTGGGCGCTCACGTGCACGAGCGGCGGCGCGGACATCATGACGATGCCGGGGTCGAGTATCCGCGTGACGAGTTCCTCCGGGGTCGTGATCGGGCCCAGCATCGTGGTGGGGTCACCGCCGCCCATCGCCGCGAAGAAGATGTCCTCGTGACGCCACAACACCCCTTTGGGCAGCCCGGTCGTTCCTCCCGTGTAGGCGAGGTAGATGTCGTCACCAGAACGATCGCGTGCGCCGGAGCTGCGCGCACCGAGCGCGACGGCGTGTTCGTACGGCAGCTCGTTGTCCGCGGCCACGGCTGGACTCTCACCGACGGTGAGCACCGGCGAGGCTGCGATCCGGGCGCGGGCGAGGGCCTCGTCGCGCCGCCGGAAGCAGGGGCGCGTCGATGACCAGCGCCGAGATGCCCGCATCCGCGTACAGCAGCGCCAGCTCGTCGGCGACGTACCGGTAGTTGATGTTCACCGGGACCGCGCGCAGCTTGAACGCGGCCAGCATCCCCTCGACGTACTCGGTGCCGTTGCCGAGTTGCAGGCCGACGAAGGAACCCGGACCCAACCCACGGTCCGCGAAGATGCCGGCGAGGCGGCTCGCGCGCTCGTCGAGTTCCGCGTACGTCAGCCGACGCGCCGGGGTGACGATCGCCGTTCTCTCCGGGACGCTCCGAGCCACACGTTCGAACAGGTCCGCCAGGTTGAAACTCACCCGAACGATCGTTCCGGTTCGTGACCGGGCTGTCAACGGACCAAAGACCCGAACCGAATCTCTCCACACGGCGCGACGCGTCACCCCAGAATCGGGCGCCTCCGCTCGGCGGCCAGGCGATCGAGCATCGCCTGCATCGTCCCGGTGACTTCGTCGTAGCACTCGCGGACGATGGCATCGTCGTCCGCCGCCGCCGGTCCGTACCGGGATCGCCAGTCGATCGGCACGCCGAGCTCGACGGTGACCTTGGCCGGCAGCGGCCACGTCGGGATGCCACCCGGTACGACGCCGAGGGGCGGCCCGAACACGAGCGGCATCACCTTGATCCGGAACATCCGGTCGAGCCCGAGCAATCGGGCGAACCGCTCGCCCCGACTCAGCACGACCAGCGTCTCGTGCGCGCCGACCGACACCGCCGGAACGATCGGGACCTGCGTGCGCAGCGCCAGGCGTACGAAGCCCATGCGCGCCCCGAAGTCGATCCGGTTCCGCGCCGACCAGGGTCGGAAGACGTCGTAGTCGCCACCCGGATAGTCGACCAGGATCCCGCCACTGCGCAGCACGGCTTCCGCCTCGACCCGCCCCGCCTCGACCGCGCCCGCGCGGGCCATGATCGGCCCGACGCCGGGCAGTCCGAGGAAGAAGGAGTGGAACAGCGCGTGGATGGGCTCCTCCTCCCCCCTCTCCCGCCACCATGCCGTCAGCAGGATTGGCAGGTCCGGAGGCATCTGGCCGCCGGAGTGGTTCCCGACCACGAGGAACGGCCCCGACGCCGGCAGCCCATCGAACCCTCGGACCTCCGACCGGAAGTAGGAGGCATAGAGCTCGAGGAACGGTCGGACGGATCGCAGGAACCCGGGGTCGTGGGCCGACCCGACCGGTGGTTCCGTTGGACCTTCACTCCGTGACACTCGGCCACTATGCACCGGCGGGCACGTCGACTCGATCACCCGGCCTGGATGCGAGACTGCTGGGACGGAACCGTCGCCCCACCCGAGAGGGATCCACCATGGCCTTCACCCGCCGCCACGCCCGACCGCTGCTCACCGACAAGGAGTATGAGCTGTTCGTCTCGAGTCTTTCGGACCACATCGGCGAGTTCGACGTGGCCGAGCTCCGCAAGGCCATCGGGCGCACGCGACGTCTCCGGGACAAGGCCCATGACCTGCACCAGCGCCAGGCTGGTGCCGTGCAGCGGTCTGCCGGCGCCCGGGGCGCCGCCAGCACCGCCAACCAGCGCACGGCCAAGAAGGAGACCATCCTGTCCGAGGCGTTGAACCGCTTCGAGAAGCGCCTCGCCGCCCTCGAAGCCACCGCCGAGCGGGCCACGCGCGCCACCCGGCTCGCCGCAGCCCAGGAGGGTCGCGGCGCCGAGCCTGGGACCACCCGGGCCCCCCGTCGCGCGAAGCCGCAGGGCCGCGCCGGCTCCGAGGGAGCGTTCATGTCCGGCTCGGCCCAGGCCGAGGCCAGCACCGCGCTGCGTGGTCCCCAGACTCGCATCGATGGTTCCCGTGCGGTCACGGGGCGTCGCAAGCAGGCCAAGCGCGACGCGAAGTAACCCACACAAGGCGGTTCCTCTCGCGGCGCCCTGCTTACCGGTGAACCGGGTGCCTGGCCGCGGGCGGGAACCGGACCCGGTTCGGGTATCGATGGTTCTCCGGCCACCCGCGGTGCGCCGTGGGGCTGAACCTTCGGTCACATGACCACCCGCGGAGCAAGGTCGCAGCCTTCGATCCGGGGTCGAGTGGACACCGCCGTCTGGAGCGCCTGGTTTCGGGTCCGCAGCCGAATTCCCGATCGCTTGATCACGAAGTGGAACTCGACGCGATTCTCGCACCTGGCGTCTCGCCGGATGCTCACCAACTACGAGCGGCGCAACGCGAAGCGCCTCGCCGCGGACCCTGATGATCTCCGGCATTTCGAGGCGTCGGTTCGTTCACAAAACGGGGAGGACGGGATCATCGCCGAGATCGTCCGGCGGGTGGGCGAGGGGACGCGGACGTTCGTGGAGATCGGCGCCTCCGACGGCGCCGAGAATTGCACGGCGGCGTTGGTGTCGCAGGGATGGAGTGGGGTCTGGGTCGAGGGTGATCCCGAGAAGGTCATGGACGCGCGAAGGCGTTCATCCGACCGTCCCGTGCGGGTCGTTGAGGCGTTCGTCGACCGCGAGTCGATCGTGTCGGTCCTCGAATCGGCATCGACGCCGGACGAACCCGACGTGCTCGTCATCGACGTCGACGGCAACGACCTCCAGATCTGGGACGCCGTGTCGGCTCGGTACAGGCCCAGGATCGTCGTGATCGAGTACAACGCGGCAGTCGGCCCACACCTGCAATGGGCCATGCCCTACAACGCTGGTCATCGGTGGAACGAGACGGCATGGCATGGCGCGAGCCTCGCCGCGCTGGCCCGACTCGGTCGTCAGTTGGGCTACGTCCTTGCCGGATGTGACAGCCAAGGCGTCAACGCCTTCTTCGTTCGCCGCGATGACGGCGCGCAGTTCTCGTTGTCATCGGTGCGCGATCAATGGGTACCCCCGCGGTTCCTGCTTCCCTACGGGCATCCGGTCCGTCCGCCCACCGAGTTCGACGTGCCGCCGATCTCGGTCGAGAGCGGTGCCCGCATCTCCATGCGCGCGGTCACTCGGCCGCCCGCCACAGTCAAGCCTGGTGCGGTCTCGTATTTCGACGTCATCGTGACGAACGGAGCCGATGAGCCGATCGGGTGTTCCCGTGGGCATCCGGTCCAGCTCGCGTACTGGTGGCTCGACGAAACTGGAGTTCGACTCGGCGACGAGCCGGACCGGTGCTGTCAACCCTGGCGCATCGCGCCGGGTGCATCGTGGAACCTTCTCTGCCGGGTCAGCACACCCAAGGAGTCGGGCACGTATGTCCTGGTCCTGGGTCTCGTCCAGGAGGGCATCCGCTGGCTCGACGAGTGCGATGTCACCGTCGGCACCTTCGCGGTGGGAGCTGGGTAGCTCGATTTCGGACCAGCGCGCCGCCAACCTGGCAAGCGTCGTCGGCGACGCTGAAGCGCCGCGCGGGACGTGCGGGGTCGACCGGGTTCTTTCACTTCAGGAAGAATGCCGGACCTCAGACCGAACGACCGATGGGGTGACGCAGGATGAGACGGACGCTCGTTGGAATTGTGCTCTCGATAGCGGCGATCGCGACAGCCTGTGGCGACAGCGAGCCGTCGGCGAACTCTTCGACCTCCACGACGACTCGCGCTTCCAGCCTCCAGGATTACGAGTGGCAACAGGTGCTCGACCGCGCGCCCTGGGGTGCGCGAGCCGGTCTGCGGGTGGTCGAAGACGGCGACGCCTTGTTCGTGATGGGCGGGCGCACGCCGCGGGCATCGAACATCCCGGGCGACAGTGAGCTCTGGGGCGACGTATGGCAAACCGAAGACGACGGACAGAGTTGGACCGAGGTCGTCAGTACGGGCGACGCCTGGCCGGCCCGTGCGTACTTCCAGGCCGTGACCATGGACGGCGAGATCTACGTACTCGGCGGCCAGAACTTCGCGTTCCCGAGCTCCACCTTCTACAACGACGTCTGGAAGAGCGCCGACGGCACCCAGTGGGAACAGGTCACGGACGCGGCACCCTGGGCGGGTCGGGCCGGCCTCATGGCCGCGGTCCTCGACGACACCCTCTACGTCTTCGGTGGCTCGCGTAACGACGACTCCGCCGTCGTAGGCCCGACCGGTCCTGCCCGCGAATACTTCGCCGACGCCTGGAAGAGCACCGATGGCAAGACGTGGACGGAAGCGACCGAGCAGGCTCCGTGGGAACCGCGCGCCGGAGGTGCCGTCGTCGTCAAGGACGGTGCGATCTACCTCTTCGGCGGCGAGGCGGGATTCGTGTGTACCCCTGAGCCCGACTGCGTCCCGCCCTACTTCAACGACGTCTGGAAGACCACGAACGGCAAGACCTGGACCGAGGTGACCCCGGCCGCGGCCTGGTCGCCGCGACCGGGACACCAGTGCGAACTCGTCGACGAAGACTTCGTCTGTTTCGGTGGTTTCGGCCAATCCGGCAACCCCGACGACATGTGGACGAGCCGCGACGGCGAGAACTGGAACCGGCTCGAGCAGACACCCTGGAACGCAGAGTCGCCGGAGGCCATTCGGTACGACTTCGACTCGACCACCATCACCCGTCGAGGCGCCACCACGATCGTCACCGTCGGCGGCGATCGGGAGACGTTCGACTTCAGTGACTCGCAGAACTACCTGCGGGTCGACGACGACGTTTGGTGGTTCACCCCGGTCGGAGACTGAGAGCACTGTCTCAGGTGGCCAGATCGAGTCGCGTGCTTCCAACGCCGCGGCAGTCAACTCATTGCGCTCGCCGATGAAACCGCCCTCCCCCGTCACGCGATCGCTCCGGCGTACGGTTGGGGTCGTGGTGTCCTGCCCTGGTCCCGACGTGGTTCCCAGCGTCGTGGGTACCCGGCGGCGATGACGGCCCAAGGGCCTGGCGCGACGAACGACGCGGCCCGGGCCAAAGGAGCGGGCAAGTGAGTCGCCGGCGGCGGACGGCGACGGGGACCGACAACTTGCGGGTGCGGCGAACGGCGCTCGGTCTGCTGCTCGTCGTGACGCTCGGCGCAGCCGCGTGCAGCTCGGATGGTGACGCCGCACCCTCCACCGCAACGAACAACGAGCCGACGACCGGCGCCGTCGGCCGGGCAGGCGACGGACCACTGGCGCAGGCAGCCGCCGACCGAGGGATCCGGGTCGGCGCGGCGGTGGACCCACAGCGACTGCGGACCGACGCCGCCTATCGGAAGGCGATAGCGATGCACTTCACCGCGCTGACTCCCGAGAACGCCATGAAGTGGAGTACCGCATGGACCACACGAAACGTCTGGGATTGGACCGACGCCGATGAGCTGGTGGACTTCGCCGAGGCGAACGACCTCGAAGTTCGCGGTCACACGCTCATGTGGGCGCAGGGCGGCGTGCCCGAGTGGATGCAGGACATCGACGACCCGACGGCGCTCGCAGCAGTCGTCGCAGAGGGAATCACTGAGGAGGTCGGCCGCTACCGGGGGCGGGTGGCGCGGTGGGACGTGGTCAACGAGCCGCTCGCCTACGTCGGAACCGACCAGGTTGGCTTCTACTTCGACGTCCTCGGCGAGGACTACATCGCCGACGCCTTCCGAACCGCCCAGGAGGCGGACCCCGACGCCGAGCTGTGGCTGAACGAGACCTTCCTCGAGTACTTCCCAGAGAAGACCGACGCTCTCGTCGCGCTGGTCGAGTCGCTCATCGACGCCGGAGTGCCGATCCACGGGGTGGGGATCCAGGCCCACCAAATGTTCGACTTCGCGCTCGAAGCCGGCGCGTTCCGCGCCGCTGTGGCGCGGTTCACCGCACTGGGTCTCGACGTCGCCATCACCGAACTGGACGTTCCCGTGGGGCCGCGTCGGAGCGAGGCCGACCAGGTCTCGCGGTACCGCCAACTCGCCGGCGAGTGCCTCGACGTGGAGTGTGTCGAGATCACTCTCTGGGGCGTTCACGACGCCAGCACCTGGCTCGATGCTCCGTCCTTCCGCGCGGCGAACGCAGCCCTGGCCACAGCGTTCGACCTCCCCAGTACCCCGCTGATCCTGAACAACGACTACCGGCCAAAGCCCGCCTACGACGCGCTCGTCGACGTCATCGGCGGTCCCGGCGACTAGCGGGACACACCGGGACCCGGCACTACGTTGCGCGACCTCGTGACGGATGAGCGCTCCGTCCAAGCGTCCGCGGGACCGCTCGTCTCGGGCATCTCTGGCGTCGATCTCACGATCGGCGGCGGGACAGGCAAGTTCGCGGGCAGTTCGGGCACGCTCATGCTCGAGGATGACACGCGCACCGACCAGACCTGTCTCCCCCCGCAACCCACCCAACCTGTTCTGCAACTGGAACGAGACCGCGACCCTGACCGGAGCCATCCTGCTGCCGTGAGGCGGGCGTGTGCCGAGCTGGACGACCGCAAGGATGGGTCGAAGTCCCCTACCGGCCTCGTGGCGACCGTCGCAGACTCGCCGTGAGGTGATTCATCGATGCGGCAGGTACTGACAGGCGAGGACGGCTCGGCGAGCGCCCCGGCGGCGGTTCGTTGGGCGGAAGCGGTGGCCGCGGCAGCGTCGGCCGAATCGGAGATCGCCCACGCGTGGGAGCCCTCGTTCGTCGAGGTGCCCCCCGATGCCCACCAGGAACTCCGCGCACCGGCGCGGCACACGCTCGAGTCCGACGACTGAGCGTCGGGATCACCAAGCCGATGGACCGCTTGAGCGCGCTCGATGCAGAGTTCCTCTACCTCGAGGACGGCATCGCGCACATGCACATCGCGGGGGCGTGCGTGTTCGCCGACCCCCCACCGCCGTTCGAGGAGGTCCACCGACTCGTCGCCGGCAAGCTCCACCTGATCCCCCGGTACCGCCAGCGGGTGCGGTCGGTGCCCTTCGAGTTGGGCCGGCCCGTCTGGGTCGATGATCCCCACTTCGACCTGACGTACCACCTGCGGCACGTCGCGCTCCCGACGCCGGGCGACGACGACGAGTTCCGCCGGCTCATGGGACGGCTCATGTCCACCCCCCTCGATCGGGAGCGACCGCTGTGGGAGACCTGGCTCGTCGAAGGGCTCGAAGGCGGGAAGTGGGCGCTCGTGTTCAAGATCCACCACTGCATGGTGGACGGCATCGCCGGCGTCGAGTTGCTCGGGGTGCTACTGGACGCCTCGCCGGAGACCCGCGTGCCGGCCCGGGAACCGTGGGAACCGCGGAGAGAGCCCCCAGGCGTGGTGAAGGTGCTCGACGCCTGGGGTGGCCTGTTCACCGACCTGGTCGCGACGGGGCGCGGCGTCCTCCACGCGGTCCGGCACCCCGCCGGCGCGGCCCGCGCCGTCGTCGGCGCGGCCCAGGGCCTGGCTCGGCTCGCAGGTGGTCTCGGCGCGGAGCCCCGGCTCTCCATCGAGGGCGCCATCGGCCCCCACCGGGCCTGGGCCCATTCTTCGGCCGCTCTCGCCGAGGTCCGCACGATCCGGGACGCGTTCGGCGGCACGGTCAACGATGTCGTGCTTGCCGCCGTCAGCGGCGGCTATCGCGAGCTGCTGCTCTCGCGGGGTGAGGACGCGGATCACGCGCGGAGGTCCGTTCGATGGTGCCGGTCTCGACCCGCCACGACGACGGCCACGGCGTCGCTGACAATCGCGTCTCGACCCTGCTCTACGAGTTGCCCATCCAGATTGCCGACCCGGTCGACCGACTCCGGACGGTCCACGCCCAGATGGACGAACTCAAGGTCTCCCACATGGCCGAGGCGGGGGAAGTGGTGACGACGGCCGGGAACCTCGCACCGCCGATGATCGTCGGGACCGTGAGCCGCCTCGCGACCCGCGCCCTGCACACAGTCCAGCAATTCTCGATCAACACGGTCACCACCAACGTGCCGGGACCCCAGTTCCCGCTGTACTGCCTCGGCCGCGAGATGCTCGAGTACCGCCCGTTCGTCCCCATCAGCCACGGCATCCGGGTGACGACGGCCATCCTCTCCTACAACGGGCGGCTGTGCTTCGGCATCACCGGAGACTTCGAGACCGCCCCGGACGTCGCCGTCGTGGCCACCGGCGTTGCCCAAGGTGTCCACGAACTCCATCGCCAGGCGCTCGCCCACCTCGACAGGACCCGGGACCCGTCATGGACCGAGGATCAGGACGGTTCGGTGCAGCCCGCCGGGTCTTCCGACCCTGGAACGTGAACCCGCGAGGCGGGATCGTGTCGAGGTGACGACCGAGTCCCCGAGGACGTCCGGCGGTCCCTGGCAGACCGTCGACGGCAACGAAGCGGCGGCTCGGGTTGCGTACGCGCTGTCCGAGACGATCGCGATCTACCCGATCACGCCGGCGTCGCCCATGGGTGAGTCCGCCGATGCCTGGGCGGAGTCCGGCCAGCCGAACCTCTGGGGGTCCGTACCCCGAGGTGATCGAGATGCAGTCCGAAGCCGGCGCCGCCGGGGCGCTGCACGGCGCCACGATGCGCGGCGCGCTCGCGACGACCTTCACGGCCTCGCAAGGTCTACTGCTCATGCTGCCGAACATGTACAAGATCGCCGGTGAGCTCAGCCCGGCGGTGATCCACGTGGCCGCCCGCACCGTGGCGACCCACGCGCTGTCGATCTTCGGGGACCACAGCGACGTCATGGCGGCCCGGCCGACCGGTTGGGCGATGCTCGCGTCCGGTTCCGTTCAGGAGGCGTCGGACCTCGCCGCAGTCGCCCACGCCGCCACGCTCGAGTCCCGGATCCCGTTCCTGCACTTCTTCGACGGCTTCCGCACGTCGCACGAGATCGCGCGCATCCGTCCCCTCACCGACGCCGATCTTGCGGCGCTCGTCGATGAGACCTGGGTCATGGAACACCGACGGCGCGGCCTCGATCCGGACCGCCCGGTGCTGCGCGGTTCCGCGCAGAATCCCGACGTCTTCTTCCAGGCGCGCGAAGCGGCGAACCCGTTCGTCGATGCCGTCCCCGGCATCGTCGAAGGCGCGTTCGATCGGCTCGCCGCGCGCACCGGACGCCACTACGGCCTTGTCGACTACGAGGGCGACCCGGACGCCGAGCGAGTGGTGATCCTCATGGGCTCGGGGGCCGGCGCCGCCGCCGAGACCGTCGCCGCGCTCCGGGGCCAAGGGGTGGGGCTGGTGCGGGTCCGTCTCTACCGCCCGTTCCCCGCGGCCGCGCTGGTCCGGGCACTCCCCGAGACAGTGCGCGAGATTGCGGTCCTCGACCGCACCAAGGAGCCCGGCGCACCCGCCGACCCGCTCCATCTCGACGTGCTCGCCGCACTCACCGACGCGCACCTCACCGACGGACGCCCGCTGCCACGGATCATCGGTGGTCGCTACGGCCTCTCATCGAAGGAGTTCACCCCGGCGATGGTCAAGGGCGTCTTCGACCACCTTGCCGCCGGGACCGAACCGCGCCGGTTCACCATCGGGATCGTCGACGATGTCACGCACTCGAGCCTCCCGGTCGACCCGGACTTCACGACAGATCGCGCCGCCCTGCGTGCCGTGTTCTTCGGACTCGGCGCCGACGGCACCGTCGGCGCGAACAAGCACTCGGCCAAGATCGTCGGCGAGCACACCGATCTCTCCGTCCAGGGCTATTTCGTCTACGACTCGAAGAAGTCGGGATCGATGACGGTCTCCCACCTCCGCTTCGATGCCACTCCGATCGACTCCACCTACCTCATCAGCCGCGCCAACTTCGTCGCCTGCCATCAGTTCGGGCTGCTCGATCGGGTCGACGTGCTCCGGCTCGCAGCGCCGAAGGCGACCTTCCTGCTCAACAGCCCGCACGGCGACCGCACGTGGGAGCACTTGCCCGTCGAGGTGCAGGAGGCCATCCTCACGCTCGGCCTCGACCCGTGGATCGTCGACGCACATCGCGTCGCCCGCGAAGTCGGTCTGCCCGGGCGGATCAACACGATCATGCAGGCGTGCTTCTTCGCCCTGACGGACCTGATGCCCGACGACGAGGCCATCGCGGCCATCAAGGGGTCGATCGAGCGGGCGTACGGCAAGCGGGGTGGGCCCATCGTCTCGGTGAACCTCGAGGCCGTCGACCGGGCGGTGCCCGCACTGGGACGGCTGGTGCATCCGGGGGCGGTCGACGGCGCCCGCCGGCGGCGCCCCGTCGTGGCCGTGACGGCACCCGACTTCGTCCAGCGCGTCACCGCGTCGATGCTTCGCGGCGACGGCGACCTCCTCCCCGTCAGCGCGCTCCCGCCCGATGGGAGCTTTCCGACCGGCACCGCTCGGGTCGAGAAGCGTTCGATCGCCGCGCGAGATCCCGATCTGGGATCCCGAGATCTGCATCGACTGCGGGCGCTGTGCCGTCGTATGTCCGCACGCTGCCATCCGGATGAAGCTCCTCACGCCGGATCTCGTGCCCGAGTCCGGACCCGACGCGGCCCCGGCGTCGTTCCTCACCAAATCGTTCCGGTCCCACGACCATCCGGGCTTGCTCCTCAGCATCCAGGTGGCGCCCGACGACTGCACCGGGTGCGGCGTCTGCGTCGACGTGTGCCCTGCGCACTCCAAGGGTGAGGTCAAGCACCACGCGATCAACATGGAACCGGTCGGGCCGCATCTCGACGCCGAGCGTCAACACTTCGAGTACTTCCTCTCCCGACCGGAAACCGACCCCCGGCTGATCGGGATGGACTCGGTCAAGGGGTCCCAGGTGCGCGAGCCGCTCTTCGAGTTCTCCGGCGCGTGTGCCGGATGCGGGGAGACGCCGTACCTGAAGCTGCTCACCCAGCTCTTCGGCGACCGGGTCATCGTCGCCAACGCAACGGGCTGCTCGTCCATCTACGGCGGCAATCTCCCCACGACGCCGTGGGGCACGAACGCGGCCGGACGGGGGCCGGCGTGGGCGAACTCGCTGTTCGAGGACAACGCCGAGTTCGGGCTGGGTATCCGCGTCGCGCTGGAACACCAGATCGCCGATGCCGCGCCGGCTGCTGGACGACCTCTCGGCATCCGTCGGCGCGGATCTCGCCGCGGCCATCCTCGCCGTCGATCCGCGGGACCCCGCCGACGACGCGACGATCGCCACCCAACGCGAACACATCGCGAAGCTCGACCGCCGCCTGGAAGAACTCGCTGACTCCGGCCGCGTGGCGGACCCGGGCATCGTCGAGCCGGCCCGTCGCCTCGCCGCGATCACCGGCACGCTCGTGCGCAAGAGCGTCTGGCTCGTCGGCGGCGACGGGTGGGCCTATGACATCGGCTCCGGCGGTCTCGACCACGTGCTTGCGTCAGGGCGAGACGTCAACGTGCTGGTCCTCGACACCGAGGTGTACTCGAACACCGGCGGGCAAGCGTCGAAGGCGACGCCACGCGCCGCGGTCGCGAAGTTCGCCGCGGGCGGCAAGTCCACCGCGAAGAAGGACCTCGGCGTCGAGGCCATGGCGTTCGGCAACGTCTACGTCGGCCAGGTCGCGATCGGTGCCAACGACATCCAGACCGTCCGGACCTTCCTCGAAGCGGAGGCCTGGCCGGGACCGTCGCTCATCATCGCGTACTCCACGTGTATCGCCCACGGCATCGACATGACCACCTCGATGTCGCACCAGAAGGACGCGGTGCGTGCCGGGTATTGGCCGCTCTACCGCTACCGGCCGGGCGGCGACGAGCACACGCTCCCGTTCCAGCTCGACAGCAAGGATCCGTCCATCCCACTCGCGCAGTTCACCGCCGAGGAGGGGCGCTACTCGATGCTCGCCCGGGCGAATCCCACACACGCGGCCGAGCTGCTTACCCTCGCGCAGGCCGACGTGGACGAGCGCTGGCGCTTCTATCGGCAGCTCGCCGGCATCGAGCGCACCGTGGCGCGCCTCGAGCCCGACGGATCTCCTCATGACGAACCGACCGGGGAAGATCTATGACCGACCTCACGACCCGCTACCTCCGACTGGATCTCGACAGTCCCCTCGTCGCGTCGGCCGGACCCCTGACCGGACACGTGGACACCCTGCGTCGCCTCGAGGCGTCCGGCGCGGCGGCGGTGGTGCTCCCCTCGCTCTTCGAAGAGGACATCGCGCGCGCCGTCCGGGAGCAGGAGCGCTTCCTCGGAGCCGGCGCCGAGTCCTTCGGAGAGGCCACGAGCTACCTCCCCGACATCGTGCCGGACCGCACCGGTGTCGACGGCCACCTCCGGCTCGTGGCGGAGGCCCGGGCCGCGCTCGACATCCCCATCGTCGCGAGCCTCAACGGCAGTTCGGACGGCGGCTGGACCTGGTATGCACGGGCACTCGTCGACGCCGGCGCGGACGCGCTCGAACTCAATGTGTACCTGGTGGCCGCGGACTCCACCGACCGCGCCGGGGAGATCGAGCAGCGCTACGCGGACATCATCGCGTCGGTCCGTGCCGCAGTGACGGTGCCGTTGGCGGTCAAAGTCGCCCCGTACTTCACCGCGATGGCCAACGTCGCCCAACGGCTCGCCGCCGCCGGGGCCGACGGGCTCGTCCTGTTCAACCGGTTCTACCAACCGGATGTGGACCCCGAGACGCTCGACGTGACGCCCAGCGTCACCCTCAGCACCTCCGCGGAGCTTCGCCTCCCTCTGCGTTGGATCGGGCTGCTCCACGGTCGGGTCCCCGTCTCACTCGCGGCGTCGGGCGGGGTCCATACCCCGCTGGACGTCGTGAAGGTGCTGCTCGCCGGCGCGGACGTCGCGATGTCGACCTCCGCCTTGCTCCGGAACGGACCTGAGCATCTCAGCGTGCTGCGCGACGGGCTCACGAACTGGCTCGAGGATCGCGGGTACGTGTCGGTCTCCCAGATGCGGGGCAGTGTCAGCGCACGCTCCGTGCGAGATCCCGACGCCTACGAACGCGCCAACTATCTGGAAGTCCTCCGTAGCCACGCCGGCCACACACGATCGTCGAACTGGGAAGAGTTCGGGCCCCGCTGACCGATCCGCCGGCGCCAGCGACGGACGCGTTGCAGCTGCCGGAAATCCATCGCCGCTGAGTATCCAAGGTCTTCGAGCTGCTCGATGGGTCGCTACGTTCCGTCGTCGATGAGCCTCGTCACGACCTTCCGTCACCTCCTCGATCGGTCGGCTCCGATGGTTGCTCGCGACTGGCGACAAGCGCGACGCCGAGGTCGCTCGCCCTGCGCCATCAGGGCCCTGGTGCGTTGAACGCCGGATCGAGCCAGTTGTCGCCCATTTCACCGTCAGATCGGCCGGCCAGCCGGGATCGTGCTCAGCGCGGTGCCTGTCGATGCCGAATTCGTGTGCCGCTCAGATGTTCTGCATGAGCGCATGACCCGGAGATCATGTTGATCGTGCAGCCGCGAACGGACCGGATCGGGCCTGGCTGACCGTGGTACTCGTCGCGCCGCCACTGGTCGGTGTCGTCGACCCGCCCACCAGTCCTTCGATCGCGGCCCGACGCGGGCCCGGTCGGTGGCGGAGGTCGGCGGCTCGCGGAGGGTGTCGCGTCGACCACGCAGCCCGCCGCACGATGAGCAGCGCTCGATCCGAAGATGACTCGGTCGTCGAGGGCCATGGATCTCGGCATCGCCTCGGCAGGCGGCCAGGACAGGAGGTCCTGACCGTCGTCTGAGCGGGCACTACGGATTCGCCTGCTTCATTTCGGCCCGGACGGCATCCGCACGCGTGACGGAATGACGCAGTTCCAATCGCCTAGCACCGACGCGGCACGTGGGTGATCACGACGACGTCGCCGCCGCCGGTGAACTCACCTCACCGATCGCCGCGAAGATCCGCAGGACGGCCGGTCGTCATGGTCCGGTCGCCGCGAGGCCGCCGAACCCAGCCGGCGACGACGACCCACCGCACCTTCGATACGGGCGTGGTCCCATTCGACCGGACCTTGAACGTCAGGGTCTTGGTCTTGCCGGCGTTGTGGTTGATGTCCGCGCCCGCGGTCTTCGCAGTTCCCGCCGACGCAGGTCTCCGACCTACTGGCGTTGCGGGACGCGGCGCGTCGGCCGAGCGGACCGGGTGTCGCCGGTCGGGCTCGCGAGGCGGCGCTCCAGGTCGGTGAAGGTCCTGATGAGTTCGGGCGCCTCGAACGCGCGGTTGCGTTGACCGACGTTGACCTGCCGCAGGATCTTCGCTTCGACGAGGCGCTTGATCGCTTGGTTTGTCGCCTGGTACGTCCGGCCGATCAACTCGGCCGCGCCGTTCACGGTCACGATCGGTGCGCCGGGCAGCGCGCCGATCAACAGATCGGCGGCGGACGTGGCGCGGACCTTCCCGAGGCGCTCGCGCCAGCGGCCCTGCAGCGCGGAGACGCGCTGCTCGAACGTCTCCGCGTCTTCGATCGCCCAGCGGCACACGGTCGCGAACAGCGAGATCCATTGGTTCGTTCCGGCGTTCGCCGCATCGGACGCCGGCTTGCCAGTGTTCGCGTCGCGGTCAGGCCCGCGACGTAGTCCTGGGACCATGTGGCCAGGATGAGCGAGATCGGCGGCAGCACGCGCACGGCGAGGCCGCGCCGACGGAGCACGAGATGGATGAGCGCGCGCCCGATGCGCCCGTTTCCATCGACGAAGGGGTGGATCGTCTCGAACTGCGCGTGCGCCATCGCCGCCTGCACGATCGCCGGCAGGTTGTCGGCGTTGCAGAAGGCGCAGAGATCCTCCATGAGCTCGCGCACCAATTCCGGCGGCGGCGTCACGAACTCCGCCGAGCATGGGTTGAAGCTGCTCCCGCCGATCCAGTTCTGCTCGTCACGGATCTTTCCGCCGAACTCGTGCAGGCGCGTGCAGTCGAGGAGGCGGCGGTGCGCCTCGAGAAGATGGTCGAGGGCGATGTCGTCGCCGCAGCCCACGACGCCGAGCGCCCAGGTCATCGCCTGGATGTTGCCGAGCACCTCGGTCGCGGTCACGTCGTGCGCGTCCTCGCCGAGCGCGGCTGCGGCCTCGGCGCGCAGCAGGCGCCGGCCACCGACCTCCAAGCCTTCGATCTTGGACGACGCGACGGACTCCGCTCGCAGGAGCAGACGGGCGAGCGCCTCGGTGTCCGCGAGCGCCACCGCCTTGGCGTCGAACCGCGTGATGGCCGCCTCGGCATCGGCCACGTCGGCGGCCACGTCGCCGTCGAGGCGGAAGCGCCGCCCCACGAGCAAGTCCGGGACGTACGCTTCGTAGTCGCAGGAGGCGCGGTCACGGCGGGGCAGGCCCGACGTGTCGTCCGCCACCCACCTGCGCTTCACAAGCTTGGACATGGCTCCTCCTTGTTCAAGGCTAACAGATATCCTTGAACAAGAGAGGTTGCTCTGGCGCATTGTCGCGGTCGGCGGCACACGCCGACCACCGGGTAGGCACCAACCGACGAGATCGAAGCCGCATGGTGACGACCGTCTTTCTACTGCAACCGCATCGCCAGCGGTGAACCCGAATGGTCGAACGAGCATGCCGTCGCGTTCGCCGACGGGTACCGCGTCAGCCGCGGACCACACCCTCGTGGTCCCGCACCACGACGAACCCGACCTCTTCGCAGTCGACGAACCGACCCAGGACGCCATCTGGACGCTTGTCCGCGACGTCCAGTCCAACGGGACCGTGTTCGATGTGCGCGCCTGGCCGGATGATTCGTCCCACGCTTGCGGCGAGCCTTGCCGCGAGTCGGAGTGTCACCCTCGGGCGAGAACTCAGCCGACGATCTTCGCCTTCATCGCCGTGAACTCGGCGTCGGTGATCGTGCCCTGGGCCTTGAGGTCCGCCAGTCGAGCAAGTTCGTCCGCGGCGCTCGGCGCGGTGCCGGCCGCCTGTTGGATGTACGCACGTGCCTCGGCATCGTGGGCCTGCGCCGCTTCGAGTGCGTGCTCACTCATCTTGTGTCCCCGGGCGATCAGGTAGACGAACACTCCGAGGTACGGCAACACGATCACGAAGACGATCCAGAGGAACTTCGCGAACCCACCGAGGTCCCGGCTCCGGAAGATGTCGGCGAACACCGTGATAAGCAGCCAGATCCAGATGAAGAACAGGAAGAACCAGAGCATCGACCAGAAGACCTGACCAGTTCCAAACTCTGCCGCGATCATGACTCGCTCCTTGATGTTGGGGATGAGAACAGCTTGCCGGGATGGTGGACTACCGATGACTCCATGCCAGCGGCCAGCGCGGGCGTCGGTGCCGTCGTAGCGTGTTCCGAACCTCGCGATGGGCGAGCAGCGTCCGGAACGACTGCACCGTCGCATCGATCGTCTTGGTCAGCGCGACATTCAGGAGCGCATCGAGTTGCCCATCCGAGACCCACGGGAACTCGGCCCGAAGCCGCGCTCTCACGGTTTCGAACCCGAACCGAAACCGCGCCGGACCAGGGCTGCCCATGATCGGGCCGCGGTCGAGCGCGCTCCAGCACCGGCTCAACCATGTCCGCTGCTACCGTCCGTGCACGCCCCATGAGCGTCCGGGGTGATTCAGCGCCGCCGGTCGCGGCGGTCCTGGCGACGATTGACGCCGTGGGAGACGACGGCCGCAGTCCCGACCACGGCGGCGGTGCCGCGCCACCGGGGCGCCGACGACACCACGACGGGCTCTACGTGCTGGACGGAGTGGCATGTCAGGCTCCTTCGGCTTCGAGCGAAGCAACGATTGCTTCGATGGGGATGCGGCCGCTGGCCACGAGTTGGCCGCCCGAACGCCGGGCTGCGGAGGCGAACGGTGCCGCCCACCGGTTCTCCCAGACGAGCACGCCGGCGACGCTGCCCGGCTCCATCGCCGCGGCGAGGTACTCGACGTCTTCCTCGGCGAGGATCTCGGCGATGCCGGCTTCGATTGCCCGCAGATCGTCGACCTCGTCGAGATCGTCGATCTCGAGTGCCTCGACCGAGCCGTCATCGTCCTTGCGGAGGATCAGGATGTCGAGGATCCGGATCGTTCCGGCCTCGGAAAGCGCGGCCAGTTCCTCGGCCATCTCGCCGGTGAAGTGGCTCGCGCCCGCCGGGAACTCGACCACGAGGTAGTCGACTGGACCGAACTCATCGATCGTGTCAGTTGCCACAGGTTCCTCCCGCCACCACGAGGTGGCTCAGTTCAAGGCGACGTCGATATCCCATGAGGTTTCATGGCCATCCGGAAGGTAAGCGAACGGTCGTTCACATTCAAGGACCGGCGCGGGCCCTTCTCACGCCGGACCACGAGGTGGCGGGCTAGCCGAGCCGCACGGCTTCGGCCTCGAGCGCGCCGCCGGCGGGCAGCTTGCTCCAACTCCGACGCTCCCACTCTTCTTCGAGGACCTGCTTGGAGGCCTCCTCGAGGAACTCTGGCCGGGCCCATTCGTCGACGTCGAAGTCGTTCTTGATGTAGCCGTGGCTCACCATGAAGTCCTTGCCGATCTTGACGGTTTCGAGGTTCTGCGCATTGAGGCTCGGGACCATGTCGACGTGCTTGATGCCTTGGTAGGTGTCTTCGGCATCGAGGTAGAACGTCTGGCGGTTGAGGATCGCGCCCGCGGCGCGCTTGTGCTCGTTGGCCCACCTGCCGACCTTCACCATGGCCCGCATGTAGGCGAGGACGAGTTCGGGGTGCTCGTCGGCCATCTCTTGGGTGCAGGTGATGACGGCGGGTGTGTTGGCCACCTGGATGGTCCAGTCGGCACGCCTGGAGAGGTCCTCGATCATCGTGATCTTGCCGGTCGCCTCTTGGAGGTGCTGGAAGGGTTTGCTCTGCGTGTAGATGGCGTCGACTGTTCCGTCGAGGAGGGCGTTCTCGAGGGGCCGGAACGCGAGGTCGTGCTTGTGGTCGCGTCGCATCCACAGCTCTGAGGGGTTGTTCATCGGCGGCACGAGCATCTCGGGCTTGTCGTACCAGTCGTCCGCATAGGGGAACTCGACCAGCTCGACGTCGTCGATCGTCATGCCGTTCAGCATGAGCATGTTCTCGATGCCCATGTGCTCTTGGATCCGCCACCAGTCGTTCTTGATGGTGTTCAGGCTCTTCGAGATGCCGATCTTCTTCCCGCGCAGGTGCTCCATGCGGTGGATTCCGTCGCGTGCACGCACGGCCATGCATCCGCCTTCGTGCACCCACGTCGCCCCGAGCAGGACGGTGCGGCGGAGATCCGCGTGGACGTGGATCGGCGGGTAGAGGCCGCCGAAACGGATCAGGTTGTCGAGGTTGTGGATGTAGTGCGGGTACCAGTTGTTCTCGGGTGCGTGGCGGAAGTAGGCGTACTCGACCCCGATCTTCTTGAACTCCTCACGACACCACCCCAATTCCTGGTCGACGTTGTTCGCCGACACCATCGGGCAGTTCGTGAACCACACTTCGTTCCAGTCCAGTGGAACGGTGGTCGATACTCGCGGTTCAGTCATCGGGATGGTCTCCTTGGGTTGATGGGGTCGGGTCGCGGGTGGGCCGCTCGGGCTGCCGGTAGCGCAGGCGAGAGGGATCGACGGCGTAGGTCCATGGCAGGCCTGAGTTCGTCCAGCCGTTGCAGCGGCGCTTGCCGTGATCGGGGCTGGTCGCGTCGGCGACCTTGTCGCCCTCGAACCCGTCGATGATGTTGTAGGCGTTGGTGTAACCGGCGGCCGCGAGGGCGTTGACCGCCATCGCGCTGCGGCCACCGGACCGGCACGTGACGAGGATCAGATCGCCCTTGTCTGCCCACGCACCGACCTGATCGACGAAACGCGGGTTCGGGATCCACCGCAGCGCACCGGCGGAGGGATCGAACTCGTCAGACGGCGGTCGCCAGCGGGATGTTCACCGCCTCCTCGGCGTGACCGACGAACACATACTCGTGGGGGCTGCGGACGTCGAGCAGCTTGGCGTCGGCGTCGGCAGCCAAGATGTCGGCCGCCTCGGCAGAGGTCACGTACAGGCCGAGCTGGGTCCTACGAGCCTCGGATACCTCGTGACGCTTCGGATCGATCATCGTGCTGCCTTGCCTGGTCTCGCGAACCCGACCTTCAGGCCGCGACCCGGCTCGCGCCGCCCGGGAACTCGACCACGAGGTAGTCGACCGGCCCGAACTCGTCGATCGTGTCAGTTGCCATTGGTTCCTCCCGCCGCCACGAGGTGGCTCGGTACGCGACGTCAATACCCATGAGGTTCATGGCCATCCGGAAGGTAAGCAGACGGTCGTTCACATTCAAGGACCGTCGGGCCTGCCGTGCGGTGTCCAAGGTCCGGACTCACGCGTTGACCACCCTCAGGACGAGACGGCGGGCGGGGGTGGCGCCATCGCTGCATGGGGATTCCCCGCCCGCCGGACGCCCGAAGACCAAGCGAAGGACGGCACGAAACGGTACGACGGGATCGTCGGCGATCGCGCAGTAGACGCCGGGCACGGAGCCGCGGGAGGAACAGGCCGACGACGATCGCGGCCGTGTACGCGACGAGGGACGGGACCAGGGTGCCGTCGCTGATCCTCGGCCGCTTCGTCCCCTGCGGCGAGCGAGGTGAAGAGGTGCTCCGTCGGGCGTACTCCTCGAGGAGGAAGCCGGTCAGTGAAATGAGCATCAGGGCCAGCCGTAGAACGTGACGTGACCGCGTTCGGCATCGAACTCGTGGATCGCTTCGCCGACCAGGCGGGTCGGAAACGGCAAGAACGCAACCACGAGGAGGACCAGCAGGTTGATCCGGTGCAACACGGCGTCTGCGTGTCGAAGTCGACGGGTGGATCGCGGCGTGGGCGAGCCACGCCGCGCCGATGGTCAGAAAGCTGATGAGGTACGCGGCAAGAACTCGGCCACGACTCGACGAACGGTGGAACGGTGTTCCAGATTCGACGCCTGGAGGTCGACCCGGGCTCATCGAGCTTGTCGATCCGCAGTTCCACGACTTGGTCGAAACGTTGCCCGACGCGGAGCCCCGGGCCTCACTCTCATATCAGTCCACTACCAATCAGGTATGGGGCATCGATCTCGGAACCTGGCACACGATCTTCCGGATCTGCGACACCTCAGGACGGATAGCCGGATACGTACGGATCTCGAAGCCAGCCGCGGGGACGTCGATCCTCGGAACCGTGGCGGGGGTCGGCGATGTACGTCACCTCGAACGTATTCAAGAGGTCGTCACGGCGGACCGCCGACCCGCGGCGATCCTGTTCGCGGATCTCGAAGCGTCGTCGGCGCTCTCGCGTCGGCTCTCGGCAGCCGACTATTTCAACTTCGCCCGCCGTCTCGTCCGTGGCGTCGATCAGTGCGTTGTCGATGCCGGCGGTCTCGTCGGCCGTCATCTCGGTGATGGGGTCACCGCATTCTTCCTCGCGGAAGTCTTCGGCTCAGAGTCCGCGGCCTCCCGAGCTGCGATCGAAGCGACTCGCGCCCTGAGGAGCGCGGTCACCGAGATCGCCGAACGCAGCGGACTCACGCCCACCGATGCAGTGTTGCGGTTCGGACTGCATTGGGGAGCGACGCTCTACGTCGGCCTCATCAAGTCAGTCGCTCGGTCCGAGGTCACCGCACTCGGGGACGAGGTCAACGAAGCCGCTCGGATCGAAGCGTCCGCGTCCGGGAGGCCGAGCTCTCGCATCCAAGGCCCTCATCGAACGGCTCAGTCGCGCCGATGCACGGGCACTTGACCTCGAACGCGTCAACTACACACCACTCGGTGAGCTGCCCACCGCCACCGACAAGGCACGCCGGGATGCCCCGGCCGTCGCGGTGTGTGACGTGTAGGACGCAACAGACCGGTTCGCGGCCAACCCGCCGAGCTGTGAAATCGAGCAACGGACCAACGACGGCTCTGTTGCACGGGCCGAAGGTCGCAGTCGGGGGTGACGGTGGCGAGATGAGACCTCGTCGTTCCGTCCTCCATCCACAATCCAGAAGTCAGCCTTCGCGGGGTTCCGGTTCCCGTCGGAGATCATCGTCCTGGCCATCAGGTGGTACTTGCGGTATGGGCTGTCGTATCGCAACGTCGAGGAACTCCTCGGTGAGCGTGGGATCGAGGTCGACCACGTCACCGTTTACCGGTGGGTCCGTCACTTCACGCCACTCCTCGCGGACGCTGCCGGACCGTGCAGGCGCTCCGTCGCCAACCGTTGGTTCGCGGACGAGACCTACGTGAAGGTCGCGGGACGGTGGCGGTACGTCTACCGGGCCGGGCAGATCATCGACGTGTACGTGTCAGCCCGGCGCGAGTTCCTCGCCGCACGCCGGTTCTTCGCCAGACCGATACGCGCGCATGGCGACCCGGTCGAGATCGTGACTGACCGGGCTCCGGCGTTACGAGCTGCGATCGAGGGACTCATGCCCGCCGCGTTCCACAACACTGACCAGTACGCGAACACCGCATCGAGTGTGACCATGGTCGGCTCAAGCGCGTCTCCGACCGATGCGTGGACTCAAACGCGACCATTCAGCACGTGTAATCGTCCGTGGTCACGCGTGAATGCAGAACCTTCGACGCGGCCACTACGAACTCAGCGTCGACGCGCGCCCTCACCGGCGTGTCGAGCACACGTTCACCGAACTTGCCCGGACGATCTGAACCCGCCAACCGGGACCGCTACGCGGCCCTACGCGGCTCGGTCCGGCACAACGCAACAGAGCCACCCGTTTACCTGCCCAGGACCGAGAACCCAGGTTCGGGTGGCCTACCGTCATGACTGCTCGGGTACCACGACGACGACGTGATCGGCCGCGGCCGCTGCTGACAGGCCTCGCGGGGCACGATTACAGCAAGGTGAGCTTCGTCAGGTGCTCAATGTGGCTCGCAAGGCCTGCGGCGGTCAGCGCTACCTGCGCGATCCTGAAGGCGATCTTCAGGACGTTGTCGTTCATCGAGAAGTAGTTGTAGACGGCTTCTTCGACGGCACCGGCCGGAGCGAATGTCGTCGGCGGGTCGAGACTTCGGACCCTGGTCCTCGCCGGCCGGGTGCCGGACAGTGCCCGGAGGTCGTGACAGGCAGGCACGACCGTCGCCCGCTCTGGCTATCGTGCGCCTTCGCCCACCGAAAACGCGATGAAGACAGGGTAGACATCTGATGGCAACCATCGAAAGCGTCGACGCCGCCGCCGCGGAGTCTGTCGTCCGCGAGCTGTTCTTCACTCCAGCCGGGCGCTCGAACCCGTACCCCAGCTATCACCGACTCCGCGAGCTCGCGCCCGTCTTCCGCAGCGACACGCTCCAGTCCTGGCTTCTGACTCGCTACGACGACTGCAAGGCCGCGTTGCGCGACCCGCGGCTCGCGAAACACTTCGCCGAATCGCTCGACGTTCGAGCCCCCGGCTGGCGCGAGCGGCCCGGGTTGGCGTGGGCCAGCCGCACGATGCTCAACCTTGACGGACCGGAGCACACCCGTCTCCGCCGCCTGGTCGTGCGCGAGTTCACTCCACGCACGGTCGAAGTTCTGCGCCCTCAGGTCGAGGCGCTCGTCGACGAGCTGCTTGATTCACTCATCGAGGGCGAGGTCGGTGAACTCATGGACCAGCTGGCATTCCAGCTCCCGATCGCCGTCATCGGCACGGTCCTCGGGGTCCCACCGGAGGACCGTCCGCAGTTCCGCGAGCTGACTCAGGCCCTCACCGCGGTCTTCGAGGTCAGCGCGACCCGCGAGATGCTCGACGCCGCCGATGCCGCCGTCCTCGAATGCAACGCCTACTTCGACCGGTTGATCAGCGCCCGCCGCGCCGACCCCCAGGACGATCTACTCAGCCGGCTCATCGCGCAGGACGCCGCCGAGGACCTCGCCGGCGACGAGACCGACCGGCTTTCCGATGAAGAGCTGAACACCCTCGCATCCCTGCTGTTCCTCGCTGGGTTCGAGACGACCACCAACCTGATCGGCAACGGGGTCATCTCGCTCCTCACCCAGCCCGAACAGATGGACGCGCTGCGCAAGGACCCCGAGCTCTGCGCAAACGTCGCCGACGAACTGCTTCGCCACGACGGCACCGTGCAGCTCGCGAGCCGCTACGCCACCACGGACGTCGTGTTCGGCGGCATGACGATCCCGGCCGGAGATTCGATCTTCGTCCTGCTCGGCGCGGCCAACCGGGACCCTGACCGATACCCCGACCCTGATCGGATCGACTTCACCCGCACCAAGACCCAACCACTCGCGTTCGGCGGCGGCGTGCACCTCTGCCTCGGCGCGCCGCTTGCGCGCTTCGAGATCGAAATCGTATTCCGCAAGCTTTCGGAACGTTTCGAGAGCATCGAGCTGAGCGGAGAGCTGCCTCCCCACCGGGATCGCCTCGACGTTGCGCAGCGCCGACGGCCGTGCCACTCAAGCTGCGCACGCGTACACCCTGCCCGAGCCTCGCCGCGCGACCCGCAGGCGACGACTCCGAGTGGAGGGCGCGCTACCGCGCACAGCTCGATGCCGACGACGACGCGATCACGGCAGCGGAGCTGGCCGCGCGGATCGCGCTCCTCGGTCGCGTGCCGTTCTTCCAGCCCTGCGGTCCCTCCGATCTCGCGACCCTCGCCGCGACCGCGTATCCGATCGCGTTCGACATTGGTGACACATTGTGCGTCGAAGGCGCAGACGCCCCCGACTGCTACGTGATCGCGGCCGGCGAGGCCACGGTCGCAATAGGCGGGGGAACCGTTGCGACGATCGGCGCGGACGATGTTGTCGGCGAACGCGGTCTGCTCCTCGACGCGCCACGCGCCGCGACCGTTACCGCCACCTCGCACATGATCACGTACGCAATCTCGCGAGAGCGCCTCCAGTCAGTCCTCGACACTTCACCCGCAACCGCGGAGGCGATGCGAGCGGAAATCGAACGGCGCTACTCCTGACCACTTCCTCGGCCCCGTCGGTGCTTCGAAGGAGAGCACGATGACAGGACCAGCGACCGACTTGCAGCGCGTGGCCCTGGGCACCGGCCGACGCCTCCAGTACGCAACGATCGCATGGAACCTAATGGAGGTCTTCGTCACGATCGGCCTGGGCATCGCGGCCAGATCATTGGCACTCGTGGCCTTCGGCCTCGACTCGCTGATCGAGGTTTTCGCGTCCCTCGTGGTCGTCTGGTACATCGCCGAGCATCAAGCGCCGGGACGGGCTCGGCGGGCGCTTCGTCTGGTGGCGGTCGCCTTCCTCGTCCTCGCGACATATCTGATCGTCGCAAGTACCGTCTCAGTCGCTACGGGCGAAGCAGCGGATTCATCGCCGTTCGGGATCGCCTACCTTGCGGTGACAGCCGTCGTGATGTTCACGCTTGCCCGGCTAAAGCGGGGTGTAGCGGTCAGGGCCGAGAGTGAGCCGTTGGCCGCGGAGGCCTCCATGACCTACCTCGACGGCTGGCTCGCCTCGGGAATCCTTGTTGCTCTTCTGCTCAACTCTGTGGCCGGGCTCTGGTGGGCCGACCCCGCGTCTGCGCTTCTCGTCGCGGCGTTCTGCGTTCGAGAGGCGGTCGAGAACTGGCAGGAGGCCCGTTCACTTCCGCCCGCGGCGCCTTCGTCGTGACGTCTTACCGCGTGGCACGATGGCTGGCGTGGGTGTTCACGATGTCGCGGCTCTGGATGAGCTTGAGATGATTGTTGTGGTCGACAACGAGACGGACACGTTGTCGAGTATCGATGCGGGAGTCGACCAGGTCCCCGAGGTGGCGTCTCTCCTGACTCGAGTGCCACCGACCCGCCACCACGACGGCCACCCCGGCGTCTGCGTGTTCGATCATCTGTGCGTCGCGTGTCACGGCCTGTCGGTGTTGTTGCACGGACGATGCGGCGAAGAGATCCACACCGTGCTGTTCGATGTCGGCCCCTCGGGTGACGTCTGGCTCGAGAATGCGGAGCGTCTTGATATCGACTTGGCTGCGATCGAGTGCGTCTTCCTGTCGCACTGGCACTCCGATCATTCCGGCGGCCTCCCGGTCGTGGTCGAAGCGATCGCCTCCGCGCGGTCGAACGCGGGTTTGGAACCGCCGCTCGTCGACCTTCATCCCGATCGACCCGACCAGCGGGGCGTGCAGCTGCCGACCGGGACGATCGCCCTGCTGCCGGCCGAGCCCACGTTCGACGAGATCGAAGGGGCGGGAGGGCGGATCCAGCTGAGCAGCGAATCCCACGTCGTCGGCGGGTTGTTCCTTGGCAGCGGTGAGATCGAGCGCGCCGTCGCGTACGAGACGGGCCTCGTCGGACACGTCACGTTCCGCGGTGAGCGATGCGAGTCCGATCCCCTCATCCTCGATGAGCGGTTCTTGGCTGCCCAGGTGCGTGGGCGCGGCGTGTCGGTGTTGTCGGCATGTTCGCATGCGGGCGTCGTCAACGCCTGCCTCGGGGCGATGGAACTGTTCCCGGAACTGCCGGTCGACGTTGTTCTCGGCGGCTATCACCTGGCGGGCGCCTCGATGGAGGTGCGTATCGAGGAGACCGTCCGCGACCTCGCCGAGATCATCGCCCCTCGCATCGTCGCCCCTGGGCACTGCACGGGCTGGCGGGCCAAGGCTGCACTCGCGGCGGCGTTCGCTCCCGGACGGTACGGCCCCAGCGTCGTCGGGTCCCGTTACCTGCTCCGCGCCGCGGGTTGATGCGTCCCGTCCCCCGCCGCACCAAGTGTGCTGAGGGGGCAGTGTTGCGTTGAGCCCGCGCGCCGCCTACCGACCACCTTGCCGGACCCAAATGGGCGATTCGTAAGAACCGAAATCAGCGGCTCGGGGACTGTTGCGTTGGCGGCGGCTCGCGGTCTGCGGTGAGGGTGGCGGTATGAGGCGGCACTGTTGCATCGGCGCATCACCGCGATCGGCGGTGATGGTGCTGGGATGACGTCTCGTCGTTCCTGTCCGGTACCCGTCGTTTCGGGCTCAGCGTTCAAGGGGTTTCGGTTCCCACCGGAGATCGTCGTGCTCACGATCCGGTGGTATCTGCGATACGGGCTCTCCTACCGCGATGTCGAAGAGCTCCTCGGCGAGCGGGGCATCGAAGTCGATCACGTCACCATCTACCGGTGGGTGCAACGCTTCACACCGCTGCTCGCGGATGCGGCCGGCCCGTGCCGACACACGGTCGGTGACCTTTGGTTCGTCGACGAGACCTACGTCAAGGTTCCCGGACGATGGCGATACGTCTACCCGGCCGTTGATCAGTACGGCCAGATCATCGACGTGCTCGTCTCGGCCCGCCGCGATCTCCGAGCAGCACGCCGGTTCTTTGCCAGAGCGCTCCGTGCGTATGGTGAGCCGGCCAGGTAGTGACCGACCGGGCACCCGCACTGCGGGCTGCGATCGAAGGACTCATCCCCGCCGCGCTTCACAACACGACCCAGTATGCGAACAACCGCGTCGAATGCGACCACGGTCGACTCGAAGCCAGGCTCCGTCCGATCCGCGGGCTCAACGCGACCACCCGCCCGCGTGATCATCCGCGGTCACGCGCTGATGCAGAATATCCGCCGTTGCCACTACGAACTCGGCATCGACGCGCGTCCTCACCGACGCATCGAGCAGGCGTTCACCGAACTCGCCCGAACGATCTGACCGCCAAGATGGGACGGCAACTCGGTTCACCGCGGCCTGACCCGAATCAATGCAACAGTGCCCCCCGGCATGGATCCACTGCGAGACCGTGCGGTCACGCCTCGATTTCCTCGTCTCGATCCCCGCCGCCCACGCGCAGCGAAGCACCGGTCAGTCGTCGTCGATGATCCGCAGCGTCGCGGTGCTGCGGCCGAGCACGGGTCCCCCGGTGGGATCCGAGATCGTGACCGAGACGAACTCGTCGCCCTCGGCCACCGTGTCCGGGAAGACACCGATGGTCACCGGCTTCTGCCACTGACCTGCGGCGAAGGTGATCGTCTTCGTCACCGGGAAGACGGACTTGAGGCTCCCGTACTTGAAGTCGGTGTTCGCGGTCGCGCCCGTCGGGGTCACGGTGACCTTCACCGTCACCGGGCCGGTGGCGGGCTCCGAGAGCGTGACCCAGAGCTTCGCGTTGTTCGTCTTCGTGACCTTGACGCCGGTGTTGCCTTCGAGGATCGCGGCGTCGCCGATCGCGACCTTCGGTGTGCCGCCGACCGGATCGTCGTCGAGGATCGTGCCGGTCCCGACCGGGAGGCCGAGGTCGACACCGACCGGGTTCGACAACACGACCCGGAAGGTCTCGTCGCCCTCGGCGGCGGTGTCCGGGTAGACCAGCGCGTTCACGTACTTCACCGTCGGGGTCAGGCCGGTCGTCGCCGACGGCTTGAAGGTCAACGTTCCGGTCTTCGAGACGGACGTCACCACCCGAACCCGGCGCACAGGCTGTGGCAGTCGCGCAACCGGTCGCGGCGGCGCCGGACCCGTCGGCCTCGATCGAGTAGCCCACGCTCACCGTCGACGTCGACGGCGCCGGCAACACCACCGGGAAGGAGATCGCCCGGGGCTTGCCCGAGTCACCCTCGGCCACCGAACCCGACCCCACCGACACGCCGGTGGGGATCACCGTCACCGCGTTGACGGTGTAGCTGCCGATCGACCCGTAGTCGATGTAGGAGCCCGGCACCCCGACCCCGTCGACGACCAGCGTGTAGTCACCCGGTGCGAGCGTGGCCTCGATCGACGCGTCGAGACCGGTCACCGTGTTCACGTCGATCTTCGTGGCCCGCGGATCGCTGACCGCGACCTCGGTCATCGTGGCGTCGTACAACGTGGCCTTCACGTCGAGGTTGCTCGTCGCCGCGGGCGTCACCGAGATGGAGGTCGGCCCCGCACCCGGCGGGACCGTGAACTCGTAGGAATCGGTGTCCATCGGGCCCGACGCACCCGTCCCGTGGTAGCGGACCGTCAACGGGGTCCCGTCCGGGAACCCGTTGCTCTGGACCCCCGACGAGGCGCCGACCCGCTGGGCCGACAGGTGCTTGACGCCCGGGGACGAGGTGACGGCGAGCACCGCCCAGTCCTCCCACTGGCTGTTCGAGTCGAACAACGTGATGAAGGTGCGCAGCGGATAGGCGTCGTCGGCGGTGTCGAGGATCGAGCCGATGTCGGTGCCCGAACCGTCGACCTGGGTCAGGTTCAGACCGCCGCCGTACTCCAGCTTCCCCGGACCCGTCGTGGGCCCCTTGGTGTAGGAGAAGTCCTGAGGTGCAGGAGAGGGCGAGTACCACGTCGTGTAGGTGGTCCCACCCTGACTCACGATCGTCCGTTTCGTGAGGAGGGGCGGGGAGATCACCCCGGACGCGACGAAACTCGGCCCGGGCGCCACCACCGGCGACGGCTCATCGGCCCGGGCGACCAGGCCCCGCACGGCCATGCGGGCATAGGAGTCGTTCCTCAGATACTCCTCTTTGATGTAGAGCTCGCAGGGATTCACCTCGGTCCAGACCACGCTGATCTCGAAAATGGGGCAGACGTTGGGCGTGAAGTGCGCACGCGGGGCAGCGTTTCCCGTGCACCTCCCCATGAGCGCCCGCCAGACCGAGCCCTCGATGTCCGGCAGACACGCAAGCGTCCCCTGCTCGTTCACCTCGTGCCCGAGGCCCAACACATGTCCGATCTCGTGCGCAGCCACCTCCGCGATCAAGCGGGGGGTGCTCGGATACGGCTGCTTCGTCGGTGCCCAGATGTTCGGGACGCCGAGTACGTACGCCGCCGGATCCTGGTAAGCAACGAATGACCGGTAGTCATTGACGCCGAATCGGCCGAAAAAGCCGCACCCGATGGTGCCGGAGCCGCAGGGGCCTTCGTACGGGTAGGTCGAGTCCGAGACGAACGAGACCCGAACCCCGTACTCCTGGTCGGGCGCCTGGGGCGGGGTGGTCCCGCTGGTGTTCAGCGTGATCGAGCCGTCGGGGCAGAACCAATAGCCGCTGGAGAGCCGGCAGGAGAGGTTCTGCATCGCCTCGAGGCCCGGGTACTCGGTCGTGACGTCCACATCGAACGCCACGAAGTACTCGGAAACGCGCATCCAGAGCTCACGGATCGTCGCCAACTCGGACGAGGAGAAGCACGCCGGATCCACCGTGCCGACCGGGCACGGCAGGCTCCCGTCGAAATCCAACCCGTACAGCGTGTAGCCTTCAGACCCCCCAATCCCGCTGGTCTCCGCCATGCCGTGGAAGTCCAGGTAGACGGTCTTGGTCGACTCCGGCAGCGAGTGCAGCTGGAACGTCTCGGCATCGGAGTACCCGGCGAGGGACGCGGCCATGGCCGCCGCTACGGCCGGGCTCTCCGGAGCCGGTTCCGCTGCCGCGGCCGGGGCGAGGTCCGTGTACCACAGCTGGCCGTCGGGCTTCACGGAGAGGCTGTCGTCGCCGAGCAGCTGGGCGCGCAGCTGCCCAGGGGACCAATCGGCGTTCTCGGCCACCTTCTCGAGGTGGCCGCCGGCCTCGAGCCGCTCGACCGCGTCGGCACCGTGGCGGGTGCGGTCCAACACCTTCTCGATCCCCGGAGGCGCGGGCGGCGCGTGCTCGCCGCCGCCCGGCGCGGCCCCGGCGCCGCCGCCGGTCGCCAGGGGCATCATCGCCAGCGCGAGCAGCCCGACGCCGATGGTGTTGCGCAACCGCTTCGAATACCGCACTGCACGCCCCTCACCGTCCGCTGCGGGGTCAGCGAACCTCCGCGACCACCATGGCGGGCGGGGCGCGTCACCGGCGCGTCACCGGTCAGGGTCCCGACACACTCCGCAGCCCGGCCGCCCGCCGCGCCCACGAAGCGAGGCCGTGGACCTGGCAGAGGTCCTCGGCCCCGGCGAGCCACCCTTCGGCGGCCCGGTCGAGCCTGCCGGCCGCGGCGACACGGTTCTGCGCCAGCGCGACGAGGGTCGACGCGCGGTGGTACTCCCATCCGAAGGCCTCGGTCAGCCGGAGCGCCTGGAGCAGGCGCGCCTCGGCTTCGTCGTGGCGGCCGACGAGCGTGAGGAGCTTGCCGACGTAGGCGGCGACCGGACCCTGGCTCGTGACCCCGTTGTAGGACACCTCGTCGACGAACGGCTCGATCGCCGGGAGCAGCGCCTCGGCCGCGGCGACGTCGGCCAGGTCGAGGGCCAGGATCGAGTACCCGAGCAGCGTGGTCGACCGGATGAGGTCGTGGGGTATCGCGTCGATGCCCCGGCCGAGCGCCTCGTGGAGCAGGGCACGCGGCGCGGCCGTCTCTCCACCTCCAGGCTGCAGATGGCATGGGCGACGCGGAACGTGACGTCGACCGCCTGTTGGCCTTGCGTCATCGGCTCGACCAGCGCGAGCAGTTCGGCGTGCCGGCCCTCGAACGTGCCGAGGACGAAGGTCTGGGCGATGAAGACCGACCATGCCTCCGGCTCACCCATCCGGTCGCCGATCGCGAACGTCTCGGCGATCGTCTGCTCGGCGTCGCGGAACCGGCAGGTCATGGTGGCGGTGAAGGCGTCGACGATCCCGGAGAGCCACCGGGCGCGCGGCTCGTCGAGCTCGTGGGCCACCCGGAGGAGATCGACGCGGTGCCGCTCGGCCGACGCGGCGTCGCCGACGCACACCGCGGCGGTGTGCGCGGCGAAGAAGACGGCGGCCGTGAGCGTCGGATCACCGACCGACTCGACGACCTCGGCGGCCTCGGCCGCGACCGCGGCACGCATCGCGGCGTTGCCCGGCGCCCAGAGCGCCATGATCACGGCCGGCGCGACGCGCGCCAGGACCGTCGCGTCGCCGGTCGATCTTGCGGTGGCGAGCGCCGCTTCGGCTGCCTGCGTGCGGCGCCCGGTCTGATCCGTGTGCACCAGGCTCTGGGCGACCAGCGCCTCCAGGCGGGCCCGCGTCGCGAGATCGCCCTCGCGGACACGGCCGAGCGCGGCCTCGGCGATCGCGAGCTGTTGCGGCGCCGCACTCCCCAACCGGATCAACGCGCCCGGGTTCATCGCCAAGGCCGCGTGGCACAAGGCGTCGTCGTTGCCACAGCGCTGCGCGAGGGTCGCGCCCTCCTGGAGCACGTCGAGCCCGGCCGGGTCGCCCGCCCTCGTGGCGGCGTCACCGAGACGCACCGTGAGGTCGGCCAGCTCCACCTCCGGCCGGTCGAGCACGCGAGCGTGGTCGAGGGCGCGCCGGTACCAACCCGCGGCCTCGGCGGCGGCGAGACCGGCGAGCGCGTCGTCGCCGGCTGCCGTCGCCCAGTGCTGCGCGTCGCCCCGCCGCCCGGCGCGCTCGGCATGGTGCGCGAGGCGTGCCGCCGGCACCCGGAACCGAGCCGGGTCCGACAGGACATCCAGCGCCGTCGAGTGCAGTCGGGCCCGGGCGCGGCTGCCCAGCTCGGCCTCCAGACTCCGCGCCACGAGGGCGTGGGTGAAGCGCGCCGTCGCCGCGCCGGACGCCCCCGGCACGATCACGCCCGCGACCGTCGCCCGATCCAACAGCGTGCCCATGGCGTCGCCGTCGATCCCGAGCATCGCCTCGAGCGCCGCCTCCTCGAACTCCACACCGAGCACGGCCGCCGCACTGAGCACCTCGCGGGCATCCGGGCCGAGGACGCCGACCCGCTGCCACACGAGATCGCGCAACGTGGCGGGGAGCGCCCCGGAACCGGCCGCGCCGAGGGTGACGGCGGTGTCGTCCACGCCCAACCGGTCCGACTCCGACCAGAAGCGGAGCAGGTGCTCGGCGAAGAGCGGGTTCCCCGCGGTCTCCGCCTCGAGGAGCTCGACGACCTCGTCGACGTCGTGATCCGCGGCACCAGCGACGAGCGCCCGTACGAGGTCGCCGAGCTCGTCCGTATCGAAGCCCTGGAGCACCAACGGCGAGCGCCCTCGCGGACGAGATTCGCGACGTCGTGCGGAGGTGCTCGCCACGCGCATCGCCGGTGTCCCGGTACGCCCCGACCACGAGCACCGGCAGGCCCGCGAGCTCCACGACGAGCTGGCACGACAATTCGAGGCCCGACGACTCCGCCCAGTGCAGATCGTCGACGAGGAGCGCGACCGGGCCCTCGGCTGCGGCCCGCCGGGTGATGTCCGCCGCCGCGTGGAAGAGCAGATGGCGCGCGGTTCCGGGATCGTCCACCGATGCCTCGGGATGAGGGACGCGGGATGCCAACTGCGGCACGATCCACCGCGAGGTCGCCGCCGCAGCGGGCCGCGTGGGCGGCGATGGCTTCGTCCGGGAGCACGTCGACGACGTCACCGAGCAGGGCACCGAACGGCTGGAACGGCGCGCGAACGAACTCGGTGCACCGCGCGTAGAAGACCGACCAATCGGGCACGCGCCGCACACCATTCGGCCAGCGAGGCGACCAGCGAGGTCTTGCCGATGCCGGATTCCCCCGAGACCAGCACCACGCGCGGACCGGCATGCGCCGCGTGCGTCGCGGCATCGACGAGCGCGGCCAGCTCACGGCGTCGCCCGACGATCGTCTTCGCGCCCGAGAGGGCCGGCGGCAGCGCCGGCCCTTGGTCGCGAACTGCGTGCCGCTCGGCCTCACGCTCGCCCGACTCGACGCCGTCCCAACCGGTCGCGATCCGCTGTTCGATACCGCGAAGTTCCTCCGAGGGCTCGGTACCGGCTCGTTCACCGAGGAACGACCGGTACGCCTGGAAGCTCCGCAGCGACTCCGTCGGGCGACCCGTCGCGGCGAGCGCGCGCATCAGCAGCCCCCGGCGGCCGGTCCCGGAACTCGTTCCCGGCGATGTGGGCCTCGAGCATCGGGATCGCCTCGTCGGCACCGTCCCGCTCGATCAGGAGCCGCAGCGAGGTCCTCGACCGCCGTCGCCCGGACCTCGGCCAGCCGGGTCGCCTCACCGGCCGCCCACGCCTCGTCCCGAAACTCGTCCAGGGCCGGCCCGACCCACCGGTCGAGGGCGGCGCGGATCGCCTCCGGATGTCCGGCGGCCCGTTCGAGCTCTTCGCACACGAGCGACGCATCAACTGGGGCATCGAGCCGGTAGCCGGTCGCGGTCGTGACGATCGTGTCGGCGCCGACGGTGGCACGCAGACGAGCGACGATCTTTCTCAACGCACCGGTCGAGACTCCGAGGACCCACGCCAGCCACTCGGTGCGCACCGGCTGCGGGGCATGGAGCGCCAGGGCCGCGAGCAGCCGGCGCTGGCTCGCGCTCGGGAGATCGACCACACCGTCCGGGGCGACGACGCCCACCGGACCCAGAACCCGAACCTCCACCCCGACCACCCGTGCGAGCGTACCGGTCGCCCGGGCTCTGTTGCGTTAGCGCAAGGTCGTGGCCGTCGGTGAGGGTGGCGGGATGAGGCCTCGCCGTTCATGTCCGGTCCCCCGAGTTCCCAGCTCAGCGTCCAAGGGCTTCCGGTTCCCGCCGGAGATCATCGTCTTGGCCGTGCGTTGGTACCTGCGGTACGCGCTGTCCTATCGCGATGTCGAGAAACTGTTGGCAGAGCGTGGGATCGAGGTCGACCACGTCACGATCTACCGCTGGGTGCAACGCTTCACGCCGCCCCTCGCGGATGCGGCCGGACCATGCCGACACACGGTGGGCGACCGGTGGTTCGTCGACGAGACCTACGTGAAAGTCGCTGGCAAATGGCGCTACGTCTACCGGGCCGTTGATCAGTACGGTCAGATCATCGACGTGCTTGTCTCAGCCCGACGCGATCTCCGCGCCGCACGCCGGTTCTTCGCCGGGGCAATCCGCGCGCATGGCGAGCCGACCGAGGTCGTCACCGACCGGGCACCGGCGCTACGAGCTGCGATCGGAAGCCTCATTCCGGCCGCGTTTCACAATACCGAGCAGTATGCGAACAACCGTGTCGAATGCGACCACGGCCGGCTCAAAGCCCGACTCCGGCCAATGCGTGGACTCAAACGCGACCACTCGGCAAGCGTGATCATCCGCGGTCACGCTCTGATGCAGAACATCCGACGCGGCCACTACGAACTCGGCATCGACGCACGCACTCACCGGCGTATCGAGAGCGCGTTCACCGAACTCGCCCGCACGATCTGAACCCGGAACGGGCCCGGAATCGGTTGCACCGCGGCCCAACCCGAATCAACGCAACAGCGCCCGACGGCCTACGTCGGCGGGTGCGAACGTTCGAAGGCCTCGGACACGCCCCTTGCGTTCGCCCCCGCGCCAACCTCGAGCTTGAAGGTCTCTCCGCGAATGCAGACGTGGACGACCTTCCCGACCAAGAGGCGTTTGACCTTGATGAAGTCCACCTCGCTCAGAGGTACCGCACCGATCAAGTCCTTGACCCCGCCTCCGATGCCCATCCCGACCTGTGCACCCATACTCAGCGCCAACAACCTTCGCTGGGTCACCGCCAGCGCCATCGGGCTGGCCAGCGCGAAACCGGCCTTTTCAGCGCCATCGACGGCTTGGCCCACCTGTTGCGCGCCGAGCGTCGCCGACCCCGCGTTGCGCTGGGTCCAGCCGCGAGGCCGAGCGACTACCGCCGCGAGCACCTCCTCACCATCGTCCAGGAACGGTGCGACCCCCGCCGCGATCTTGTCTTCCGACGCCATTCGATGACCTCCACTTGCTTCTGGGTTCGCTCAACGCAAAGGCATGAAGATCCGGACCGACCGCACAAGAGTGTCGAGGGCTGCTCGTGCTTCGGGCAGTTGGACGTTACGGCACGGGATGAGCCGCTGCGTAGTAGGCCTCGCACACGCGCGCCGGCGGTCTCGAAGACCTCGAACTGCGCAGGGGATACCAAGGGATCACCGGCGCGGGTCCGCCACCGGTCGATCTGTGTCAATGCCGCCCGCTGAATTCCCTCAGGTGACGTCGCGGCTTCGGCACCCAGCGCGGCGGAGCCGGAACCGAGGAGGAGGCGGTCAAGGTCGGCGCGCTCTTCGGGTCGCACGGTCACCGTCCCTGACGCGACAAGGTGCGCCGCCCGAACCCGCGCGAAGTCAACGGCACTCGCTTCGATTCTCTCCGCGTCGCGGTCGAGTCGGTCCGCCAATGCCGCATTCGACGATGCCAGGTCCTTGGCGAGCGCACGGAGGGCGACGAGTCCGCTTCGAGCTTGGAGGACGCGCGCTCGCGGTAGGAAGTGGTCGTCGATGACCTTCTGCAACTCGTTCAAGCCGGACTGCTCCACGAGGAGCGGCGCGAGTGCCGCCGCCGTTGTTGCGCCCTTCTGATTGACGAGATCGATCGCGATGCGCACGCCGAAGAGCCCGAGTCGATCGAGGAGATTCCGGCGCAGTTCGACGGTGAGCTCGCTCAGGTGAAGGTCACACATCTGGTCGGCCGAGAGGAGCATCTGTTCGAGGACCTCGGAGGGGGTGGCGGCGAGCGCTCGCAACGCGGCCGCCTCGTCTTCGCGAAGCGTGAGACCGGTTTCTGCCAGGAGACCGGCGACGGGTACCACCGTCGCAGCAAGTCCGTTGAGGACGGATTCCTCTCGGTAGCGCTTGGCGATCCGCGCCGCCGAGTCCATCGCGTCTCGCCGCCCAGCGCCGATCTCGTCCGCACGCGATAACACCGCGACCGCGTTGACGGGCGAAGCCGCGGTGACCGACCGGTCCATGAAGGCATCCAGGAACGCAGCATCGGACTTGTGCATATGGCGCATCAGGTAGATGACGGCATCGGCGTCGCCCGGGCGATCACCGTCGTACTCCAGAAACTCGCGGGTTCGGCGAGAGTTCTCGTCGTTCACCGAAGCGAGTCCCGGCGTGTCGATCAGCGTCAGCCGTTCGAGCGTCGACGCGGGCCAGCTGACTTCGATGGCCGCGACGTCGGCTTCGGACAGGCCATCAAGCTTGATGTTCAGAGCGCCATCGATGCGTTCGAACGGCAGGGGCTGAGCTCCTCCGGACTGCAGTCGCGCGGCGACCTGATAACCCTGGCCGCGCTGGTACCAGCTAACGATTCGAGTGCACTCACCGGCATCGGTCGGAGCCAGCCTCTCACCGACCAATGCGTTCAACAGGGTGGACTTGCCGGCCTTGACCCGACCAGCAATCGCGACGCGCAGCGGGCCTTCGAGCCGCTCCCGGATGCGTCGGACTCGATCCTCCAGCGCCGACCCGCGGAGTTGCTCTTCAGCGGCCCGGGTGAGCTCGAGCACGTCGTCGGCTGCACTCATGCCGATACTGCCGCGCCGGCGACCTGTTCGATCTTCGCGAGGAGTTGCAGCTGCTGTTGGAGCTCTGCGGCGCGCTGTTTCTGATGCTCCTGCGTCTGCTGTGCCGACTGCTGGGCTCGCTGCGCGGTTTCGGTATAGGTCCTCTGCAGCTCACCAAGCCGTTCGCTGAAATCGTCTCGCAGGCTGCGTTGGAGGTCACGGATCGTCGCGGTGAGTTGGTCACCGACCTCGAACTGGACGTCATCGATGAACTGACGGACCTGTTGGCGAGCCGCCTGACGGCGCATCGTCACTTTTCTCTTGCGATCGTCCATCAGCTGCATCCCACCGAAGAGCGCACCAGCACCGAGGAGCACAGGATTCGAAGCGATCAATGTCGCGGCTGCCGCCGGGAGAAAGTTGCCGAGCATGCCGAACATGTAGACGCCGCCCTGGCCGCCCCGGATGGTCCCGAGGGCACTCTTGAACACCTTTCCGCCTCGGCTCCCAGCGTCTTCGATCGACTTCTCCTGCCACAGGTCCCTGACATCGGTCGCTTCCACCCCGCCGGAGCGGGTGTTGGCGAGTCCGCCGGTCTCATCGCGCAGCAGGCCGGCGATTTCTCGCGGATGGCGATGCGTTGCTGCTCGACCGCGACGAACGCGGTCGTCACCGCATCGGCGACCATGGTCTGCAAGTCACGTACGACGTCGTCCCACTCGGTGCCGGTCTTCAGGACCTCGATCCGTTGGTCCATATCCCGCAGTGAGTTGCGCATCCCACCACGGAAATCGTGCATAACCCGGGTCGAGAGGTCGCCGATGCGATCGCCGAGCACGACCGACCACTTGGATCCCGGCCCCCGGAGGTGCTCGAGCTTCTCCTTGGCCAGTCGCAGCTCCTCGAGGGCTCCGGCAAGCAACGATGGATCGGCAAGGACCGCTTGCTCCTGCTGGAGCCCGGTGCGAGCCAACCCGGCAATCGCTCGGACGTCGCCGGCCGATCGGGCAAGTGCGTTCTGTTTTGCCGGCGCGACCACCTGATCTCCGAGCGCAGTGATGAGCTCAGGGAAGCGACTGCGTTCGTTGAGCGACCGATCCTTGCGGGCAATCGCCTCATGGCGGAGCGTGCTCGACACCGCGACCATCGACACGTCAAGACCCGCGTTCGCGAGATGACCTCGATTCAGGTCCGCGATGTGCGACCACGCCGGGTAGAGGTCGATCTTCGTCTGCGCGAACAGCACCGTCGGACACAGCTCGACCGCTCGCCGCATGAACTCGATCTCGGGTGCGCTGAGTTCGGCGGACGCGTCGGAGACGAGGACCAGGCCGTCGGCAAACGGCAAGAAGGCGAGTGTCGCAGCCGCGTGGCCCGCTCCCAGGCCGCCCATCCCCGGCGTATCGACGAGCATCAGGCCCTGCTTCAGCATGGTGCTCGGAACGGCAAGTTCGACGCGTTGGACTCCCTTGTGGTTGCCCGGGTTCCCTCGCTCGGAACACCAGAGCGAAAGGTCCTCGACGGGAACCGATTCGGCAAACTGCTCGCCGCTTTCGGTGCGTCGTACGACGGCGCTCGGCTGGTCACCGAACCGAACCAGCGTGATCGCCGAGGTGGCGAGATCATCGTCGACCGGACACACATCCGTGCCGAGCAGCGCGTTCACAAGGGAGCTCTTGCCCTGCTTGAACTCACCGACGACGCAGACGATCGTCCCTGGTCGTTTCGTACGGGCACCGGCGGCTGAGACCCGCTCGGCCAGGTCGTCACGTCCCAGGGCACCCAACACCCGCGTCAGCTCGGCGATCGCACCGTCGAGGGGGTTCGCGGTTGGTTTCGCAACAGCCGCGGCCGGCGGCGAAGAGGTCGTCATGGGGCTTGAACCTTAGGGGTTGACCGTCATTGCTCAGCCGAGGTCATCGAACATGGTGTCCACCGATTCCTCGATCTCATCAGCGGCCGCGATCGTCTGGCTGAAATCGTCCACCACCGGCTCAGGCGCCTCGACCGGCGGGAGCTCAACCGCGGCATCCGTGAGTATGGGATCGTCGCCTACGCCACCGTCAATCCCGATTGGCTCATCGATGCCGAGGCCGTCTGATGTGACGGTCAGATCGCCACTGTCGACTCCGGAGTCGAACATCGCATCAACGCTCGTCGCGTCGTCAGCCGACACAGAGCCCGTGAGGTCGTCCGATCCGTCGAGACCATCGCCAACGCCGACTCCGACTCCGGCGGGGGCGGCATCGTCACCGACCCCGGAGCCGGAACCGGTCGTGCCCGCGAGCAGCTTCTGCACCAGCTCGGTCGTCGCGTCGGCGTCGAGGGAGCCAAGGACGCCCTCGAGGCCACCCGATTCGGCGACTTTGCCGAGGAGACCCATGACGGCGTCGCTATCTGCATTGCCGAGGAGGTCACCCAGCGTCCCATCGCTGACGAACTGGTCGACGAGCTGTTGTGCGCTGTCCGCGCCCAGCGCATCCACAAAACCAGAAAACTCGTCGCCGAGTTGATCGACGAGGGCCGAGGTATTGCCGCTCCCGAGCGCGTCCACGAAACCGTCGAGACTGCTCGTGTCGATGCCGAGTTGCTCACCGAACGCTGCGAGCGTCTCGCCATAGTCACCGTCGGTGATACCCGTCAGGATGTCCTGGGGGCTTGCGCCGCCGAGGACCGTCTCCATGATGCCCCCGCGCCCGGCACGAGCTGATCGAGTTGCCCCAGGCCGAGGGTCGCCACCCCGTCGAAGCCGCCCTCACCGAGCGCGCCCGCGACCGTTGACAACATCGAACCCGCAGGGGCACCGAATGCCGAAGAAGCGAGGCCGGCCAAGCCGGAACTTGCCACGCCGCTCGCCCAGTCGACCGCGCCATCCCAACCGTCGCCGGCAATGGCGCCGGCCAGGCCGGCGAGCGGCGCAGGGAGATCGGCGCCGACGACGTCCAGCGCCCCGGTCACCACATCCTCCCAATCGCCGTCCGCAACCGAGCCGGCGATGCCGCCGGCATCGCTGATAAAGCGCCCGACATCTCCCCCGACGGCCCCCCCAACGCCGTCGGCGACCGCGCCGACGAGGTTGCCCCAGCTCGCTGTCCCGGCGGCGTCCGAAGCAGCGGAGGCCAGGTCGCCGAACCACGTGCCCTCGCCGACGTCGGCGGCATAGTCCAGCACCGTCTCGGCCACGCCGCCCCAGTCGCCGGTCGCGACATCAACGGCCACCTCGGCCGCGCCACCGACGAAATCACCGACGTCGTCCCAAAAGCTCATCTCGACTCCTCCGTCGCTCTCCACGGAGCGTAGAGATCACACCGGCCCCGCGCACCGGGCACATTCCTGGTTCCTTGGATAAGGTGCCGCCATGACTACTGATGGGCAGCCAGCTACCGGTCGGATCGTCGTCTACCCGAGCCATATCATGCGCCCGGTTCCGAGCTTCATCTTCGAGGCTCCGACCGGATGGGTGGTCGACGAGGCACCCGACGCGTTGACCGTGGTACGAACCCCCCAAGAGGTCGAGGGCTTCTGGGTGAATGCCATCATCTCCCACGACCGGGTCGCCAAGTCGGTCGACCTCGAAGAGGCGGCCAAGGTCTCTTTTGCCCGGTTGAAGCAGCAGTCACCAGAGATGAAGGTCACGCTCGAGAAGCTCGCCCGCTTCGGGAGCAACGTCGTGTACCTCCGCGGCGTCGAGCTCGCGGCACCACAGAGTGGCCGAACGCTCGCACAACTCCATGCGCTCTTCTTCGCACCAGGCGACGAGACTACGAAGACATCCGATTTCTTCCAATGCATCGCGACGGCTCCGGTCGAGTCGATGCCTGCGCTCGGCAAGACCTTCGTCGAACTGATCTCGTCGATCCGCTTCGTCTAAGCGCCCCGCACCCACGCTCAGGCGATCGGGTCGTCCACGTCGTCGAGTCTCGCGTCTTCGATCCGCTCGTCGAGTTCAGGAAGCCCTGCGTCCTCGACGCTGCCTGCGTCTGCGATCTCCAGCAGCGGCGCAGCAAGGTCGGCGTCTGCCGTCAGGTCCTCGAAATCGGAAAGACCTGGTATCGGATCGCCGAGATCCATACCCTCCGCCACCGACTCGTCCCTCGTCGCAAACGATTCGTCACCGGGCGCGACGGGACTCGCAACGGCGTCCGACAGGGGACTGTCGACCTCGTAGGTCGCCACCGGTATCGAGTCACCGAGTACGGGGTCGACCAGCGCGTCCTCGACGGCCGCGCTCGCCTGCACCGGGTCTGGGGCCCGAACCGGGTCGACGATCATTCCCATCTCCGGTTCGGCATCGGCCGCAAGCGTCTCTGCCTGCGTCGTGACCTCCTCGAAGACGTCGGACAGCACTGCGCTCGTGGTGGTGACCCGCAGGTCCGGGGTATCGGCGGTCGGGTCCATCGCGGGCGCTTCGGACGGGTCCGTCGGGTCGGCCGTTTCACTCGATTCGGTCGGCTCAGTCGCGTCCGAGGTGTCAGCCGCCTCGCCCGAGTCGGTGGTCGGCGCCTGGTCGTCGTCGGATTCCTGGGGCACGTCGGGAATCGAAAGCTCGTCGATAACCGCGTCGAGCTTCTGGTCCTGGGCGAAATCACGCACGCGGTCGTTGAAACGCTCCTTCAAGTCAGCCATCGCGTCCTGTGCGCTCTGGCCAGGAATCGGCGTGAACCGCTCGAGCATCGCCGCCAGCTCGGACTTCAACGCCGCAGCTTCCGTAGGATCGGCGCCGGCCGGCGGCGTCCAGTTCTCGAGACGGTCCTCCAACTGGTCGCGCATCTCTCCGACCTCGCGGTCGAGCGCGGTTTCGGCAGCACGATCACGTTCGTAGTCATCGAGGAGCGCATCGAGCTTCTGATCCTGCGCAAAGTCGTGCACGCGGTCCTCGAACTGGTACCGCAACGTCGCGATCGCGTCCTCGGGAGACTGCCCGGGGTACGCAGCGTAGTGATCGAGGAGACCTTCAAGGTCCGCCTTGAGATCAGCGACGTCCGCAGGATCGGCACCTTCAGGGGTCGCCAGGTTCTCAAGCCGTTCCCGGAGCTGCGCTCGGATCGCCTCGATGGCGGGATCGCTGAACACCGCACCGGGGGTGCTCTGATGCACGGTTGCGGCCGGCGTGGCGGCAGAAGGCTGGGCGGATGCAGACGCGAACATCCGAGATGCCGTTCGCCCGGCGGGCGAATCCGAGAATCCGCTGCCCGAACCGGTTTGGCCCCCGACCACATCCTCGAACGCGTCCATGTCGTCGCCGACGGGCGGAGGAGCGTCGACCTCCGCTCCGGAATCGGATTCTCCGCCATCGTCGTCGGTCAGCGCCTGATAGCCGGCGACTCCGGCCGCGACAACGCCGCCGGCGGCGGCAACGCCCGCGACCGTGCCGATGATGCCCGCGCCCCGCTCCGAACGGGAGCGGCTCTTCGCGCCTTCCCGACCGGAGGGCTTCGATGCGCCGGCCCTGCCGCCACCTCCGCCGCCCGGCGCCGCCCCGGCCCCCGCTGCAACCGCGACCGATGCCTCGGCATCGGGGCCCGCAGCTCCGAGTGGCACTACCGCCTTGGCGTCGGCATCCACGAGCAGGGGCCGTCCCGAGTGGGCCCCGACCATCTCGGCCACGACCGGGATGCGCGACGACCCGCCGACCAACAGCACGCCCGCGAGATCGCCGACAGCCACGCCGGCGCTCGCGAGGGCCCGGTCGAGTGCGCCCAGCGTGTCCTCAATCCGGGGTCGCACCGCAGCTTCGAACTCGGACCGCGTGAGTCGGACCTCGGTACGTAGGTCGCCCAGTGCGATCGGGATGGCCGCGTCGCTGTCGGTCGACAGCGCTTCTTTGGCCGCCGTACACGCACGACGGATCTCGCCGATCGCCGCGCGGGTCTCCGGTTGGCTCGAGTCGAGCTCGGCCAGCTTGCCGTCCAGCGCCGTGTTGACGTGGGCGAGCACGATCTGATCGAGGTCGACGCCACCCAGACGCTCGAGACCGCCAGGTGTTCCGATGACCTCGGAACTCGACTCCCCACAGCGAACGACTGCCACGTCGAAGGTGCCGCCACCGAAGTCGTAAACCGCGACGGTGTCGCCCGGTTGGATCCGACCGAGCTGCGCGTAGTGCAACGCCGCGGCGGCCGGCTCGGGAAGCAGATCGACCGGCTCCTGATTGGCGAGGCGAGCAATCTCGCGGAGGAGGTCGAGCTTGTACTCCCCCCAGTTCGCCGGGTGCGTCAGGGTGACAGCATCGGGCGCGCCGCCGAGCTGTGCCGCCGAACGAGCGATGACGTCAGACAGGAGCGGCGCCAGTAGCGCCTCGGGACCGTAGGGTCGACCCCCGACAACCATCGGGGTGGTGTCGCCGAGGCGACGCTTGATTTCTCGCACGCCCCCGCTGGGGTCAGAGGCGAGACGGCGCTCGGCAGCCTCGCCGACCACGAAGCTCTCGCCATCGAGGGCAACCACTGATGGCATCGCGAGACTGTGCGTGCCGAGCTGTAGTACTTCGGGACGGCCGGCATTCAGCGCCGCGGCAGTCCACGTTGTTCCGAGATCCACGCCGAGACGAGTGGCCATGTCCGAGCTCCTTCCACGACTGCTGCGATGCTAAGGGGACGAGGCGTCAGCTGTCGCCGGGAAGGTTCCCGGTTCCTTCGCTTCGCTCGGTCGAGCCCAGTGGCTCCGCGCCGCTGAGCCGCACGACCGGCGGCTGATCCGCCAGGCCACGCAAGAAGGCCTCTTGGTCAGGAGTCAGCGTCGCGAGCTCACCGGAGTCGCGCTCGGCCCATGGGTCTGGGAGCTCATCGCCCTCCAGGCTTCGCTCGCTCAGATCGGCAGCCTCGATGCCCGCCTCGAGGTCTTGCCACCACGGTTGCATCCGGTCCGGGGTCACGACGCGCCTCCTCCGGCGTGTTCGACGTCCCGAGTGACGAGCACCGCCAACTCCGTGCGGGTCCGCACTCCTAGTTTCCGATAGATCTGCTGGAGGTGGAAATCGACCGTCTTGACGCTGAGGAACAAGGTCTCTGCTGTCTGCCGGTTGGTCAGTCCCTGGGCGACGACATCCGCGACACGAAGTTCCGCCTTGCTGAGACGATGTCGAACCGAGGCCGCGTGCGCGTGGCCCGCCTGCGGCTGTACCGAGACACCGAACGCCCGGTCGAACCCCGCCAGACCTAGGGCCTGCACACGTTCACGAGCCTGGCCGAGCGCGGCGCGTGCGGCCGGCTCGTCGGTCTCACGCCGGGCTCGGACTGCCGCCGCAAGAAGGAGCTCGATCTCCTCGACCCCAAGCTGGTGCTCGGCGGCCAACTGCAGCGCCGCGACGAGCCCAGAGCTATCGGCACCGGCCGCGGTCAACGCGCGCGTTCGGCGGGCCTGCAGGAGCGGCGGCAGCGGCAGGTCGGTGGCCAGTTCCAGTAAATCCCGGGCGACAGCGTCACGGCCGAGTTCTGCCACCAACGTCACCGCGTCGGCGAGATACCACACGGGATCCAGCTCGGCTGCCCTCGTCAGCTCCGGCACGGCGACAGCCATGTCACCCGCCTCGCGCGCCGCTCGGCCCAGCAACCAGCACGCACGGGCAAGAACCACGGTGTCCCCGGATGCCTCGACGGTTCGTCGGACGTGCATCACCGGCTCAGGGATTCGTTCCGGACGGCCGAGGAGGAGTTCGGCCTCCGCACAGAGCAGGAGGGCGCCGTGGTACTCCCGTGACCGGACCAGACCGGTTTCGACGTGGAGCCGGAGCCGCTGCAACGCGGCATCGGGTCGACCTCGCACGAGGTCGACCCGAGCCGCCCGACATGCACCGGCAAGCGAAGAACAATCTGGATCGGTGCCGATGAGCCTCTCGCCGATCTCGGCGCTGGCACCAGCGGCGCTCTCCGCACAATGCCGAGAGAAAGCACCAACGAGGGCGACGCTCTCATCGAGGGAGCCCATGGCCAACGGCACGGCCTCAGCGAGCCGACCAAGGTGCACCAGCACTGCGGACGCGAGAGAACGCCGCCTCGGGGCACGCGACTGCGTCGTCCACCACCGCCATCGCGCTCGCTGCCGCGCTTGTCCGGTCACCGCGACGGAGGTGGAGCTCGGACCGGAGCGCCTCGACCTCGAAGCCGGACGCGGCGCTCAGCGTGCGGAGCGCGGCGTCGGGTCCCGCCGACTCCTCGGTGACCTCGACGATGACGACGATCGTCTCAAGGTCGGCGGGCGCATTGATCTCCGCGACCAGCCGGCTCGCACGCTCGACGTCGCCCGCCGCAAGCCACATCCGAGCTGCCCGTCCCGAACGGCAATCTGCGCGACCACGATCGGGGGTCAAGGCAGCAGCACGCTCCAAGGTTCGCGCGGCCGAGCCTGGACCACCTCGGCGCCAGCCATCCTCTGCGACGAGCTCCAGCGCCGCAGCCGCAGTTTCGTCAGGCGCGGAGGCCGCAGCCGCGAGCTGCCAAGCGCGGGCCACCGCCAACTCCGGTTCGTCATAGGCGGTCGCGAGCGCGCGGTGCGCAGCGCGACGGCTCGGCGCCGCGACCTGGTGATAGGCGACCGCCCGAAGGAGCGGATGCGCAAGCTGGATGCGGCTCCCGTCCCGCGTCAGGAGCCCCACGGCCTCCGCTTCGTCGAGCCCGTCGATTGGTTCCCCGAGCTGCTCAAGGGCCCGGAGGATCACTGTTGCGTCGCCCCGGTCGTCCGCGGCAACCACAACCATCGCGCGGCGCGTCGCCTCGGACACCTGTGCGAGCCTCGCCTCGAAGCCTCGCCGCACTGCCACCGAGGGTCGGGGAACCGGCGGCAGCGGAACCCGGCCCTCGCGTTCCTCAGGAGTCAACGAAGCCACCAACTCCAACGCCGCAAGCGGATTGCCACAAGCGAATTTCACAACGTCGAGCACCACCTGATCGTTCAAAGGGGACTCGGCACCCACCATTGCGGCGATTGCCTCGTCCGAGAGTGGCGCCAGGTTCATCTCCAACTCGACCAGATCTTGTAGGTCGCGACCGAGCGCGGCCTCGGACAGCAGCAACACGCATACCGAATCGCCATCCAGTCGGCCGAGCGCGAAGCTCAACGCGCGACTCGATGCAATGTCGAGCAGATCCGCGTCGTCGATCAACACGAGCAAACTCGCTCGCTCGGCGAGACCCGCAAGAACCCTGAAGACCCCAAGCTGAATCGAGCTCATCTCGCCGGAACTCTCTCCGATCGCCATTGCCGAGCGAAGATCCCCACCCGCGTCACCGGCCAAAGCATCCAGGTCCCGCTCGAGCGGGCGGAGCAGTGTCAGAAGCCCGGCAAAACCAATCTCGGCATCCGCAGCGCGGCCATGCGTCGCGAGCACCGTGAAACCGCGGTCACGGGCTTGCTGGCGTACCGCCGCCGCGAGCCTTGACTTTCCAACGCCGGCATCACCGCGCACAGCGCCGACGATGCAACCTCCCGAAGCTGCCCGCTCAAGCCAGGCACCGACACGCGACAGGTCGTCATCGCGGCCCAAGAGCCCGGCGGTCACGACGGGAGAGCGACGCAGTCCGAGAATGTCGCGTCGATCCCGTGTTCCGAGTCCGCGACTCCGACACAGAGCTCTTCGGCATCGCCCCGATCGGCCAGTAGCGCTGCGTCGAAGACGTACTCACCCTTGCCGTCGGGGAGATCCCACACGTACCAGCTGCCCTGCGTACCCGCCGGCGCGTTGGTGCCGGACTGCTCGACAGAGAAGCTGTCGAAGAAGAAGTGGACATGGTGATCGGCCTCGGTACCGCCATTCTCCAGTTCGAGCGGTTCGAACCCGACCGTCCGATAGTCCACGACGTAGTGGTCTCCGTCGATAGAGATGTCCTCGATGAACGCGCACCGACCGCTCGCCGCAGTGCAGGACGGTCCCAAGGTCGTCGTCGACGTCGACGTCGACGTCGTCTGCTTCGCCTGCTCGGCGCCAGGGTCGGAGCCGCCAGAGAGCGACCATGCCACCGCCGCGGCCGCAACGAGGGCTGCCACCGCCACCCCCGCCAACTTCACGTTTCGTGACCGAGAAGCGCGACACGGAGATTCTTCGCGGGCCGGGGTCGGAACCGGCGCCGGCACCGGCGCGATTTCCGATTGCTTGCCACGCGACTCCGACACCAGGGGCACTGTCTCGGAAGTTCCCGGCGGCGCCTTCTTGCCCTGCAACGCGAACAGCGCAGCACCCAACGCGATCGCATGCTTGGGATGCGCATCGACGGCGATGGGATAGCCCAGCTCGGCGCCCACCATCTCCGCGACCAGCGGGATACGCGACGACCCGCCAACGAGCAGCACCGCCCGCAGCTCTGCGATGGAGACCCCAGCCGACTCGATGGCCCGGGTGAGCGCGCCGATCGTCTCACGCAACGGCGGGCGGATCATCGCCTCGAACTCAGAGCGCGTCAGCCGGACCTCGACCGCACCCGACGACAACGGCACTTGAATGACGGTGTCCGTGTCGTTCGACAGCGCCTCCTTCGCCGCCGTCGCGTCCTGGCGCAGCCGACCACGCAGCGCGACAGCCTGAGCTTCATCGGACTCCAGCTCGGAGGCGTGTGGACCGAGTGCCCGTCGAACGTGTTGAACGATCGCATCGTCGAAGTCGATACCACCGAGCCGCTCGATGCCCTGCGGCTGTCCGAGAATCTCGAAGCCGTCCTCGGTGCGGCGGAGCACCGCCGCATCGAAGGTTCCCCCGCCCAGGTCGTAGACGGCGATCACGTCGCCCACGCCGATCCGTTCGGTGGCGGCGTAGTGCACGGCGGCGGCGACAGGCTCACTCACCAACACCGCCGACCCCAGGTCGGCCAGCGAAAGGGCTTGGCGCATCAGGTCGGTCTTGTAGTCACCCCAGTTGGCGGGGTGGGCAACCGCGATCAACGGTGGAGTGGCCCCCTCCAGCGAGGTAACCGTGTCGACGATTGTCCGAAGCAACTGTGCTGAGAGGCGCTCGGCCGAGTACGGAACCGGCCCGAGCAGAATCGGAGTGGTGTCGCCGAAGCGGCGCTTGAACTCCCGGGCCAGGCGTTGTGGTTCTCCGATCCCTCGTCGCTCTGCGGCCTCGCCGACGAGAATCGACTCGTCCGAGCGAAGGAACACCAACGACGGGACAGCAGCGGCACGATTTCCCAGGGTGACGATCTCGGCGCGACCGTCACGGATCACCGCGGCTGCGCTGTATGTGGTTCCGAGGTCGATCCCGAGCGCGTCCGCCATTCCGGCGGGATACTACGCCGCCAGCGATGCGATGTCGCTCGGCCGATGGTAGACATCGCCCGTCCATGGTCGAGGAGGCAACGCTGCCATACGATCTCGGAATCGATGTCGGCACGACGTACACGTGTGCGGCAGTCGCGCGAGACGGACACGTCGAGATTTGCCAGCTCGGATCAAGTTCGGCATTGCTTCCTTCGATCGTCTCGATCCGTCAGGATGGGAAGGCAATCATCGGCAGCGCCGCTGAGCGGCGGATGATCAGTGACCCGGCCCGGACCGTGCGCGAGTTCAAACGCCGACTCGGCGACGATTCGCCATACGTCATCGGCGGCACAGCGTTCACCGCCAGCAGCCTTATGGGCTTCATGATCGAGGGCGTTGTTGAGCAGATCGTCGCCCAGGAGGGTGAACAGCCCCGGCGCGTGGCGCTGACGCACCCGGCCGACTACGGCCGACACAAGCTCGACCAGCTGCGAGACGCAGCCGCAGGTGCCGGTATCCGTGCGCCGCTGCTGATTCCCGAGCCGATCGCCGCTGCGGTGGCATACGCCGCCCGCTCGTCGACCCCGGCCGGTGGTCACCTCGTCGTCTATGACCTGGGCGGCGGAACCTTCGACGCAGCAGTGGTCCGGCGGGACGCCGACGGCCCGACGATCGTCGGCACCGCTGAGGGGCTGGAACGACTCGGAGGGGTCGACTTCGACGACGAGGTCTTCGACCACGTCGATCGGGCGCTGCAGGGCCGCGTCCGATCCCTCGAGTCGGGTGACCGCGACGCTCGGACCGCGGTGGCGCGGCTGCGTGAGGAGTCACGGACCGCGAAAGAGGCGCTGTCGTCCGATACCGAGACCCATATCTCGGTGCTGATTCCGGACGCGCCGGCGACCATTCGGGTCACGCGCGACGACCTCGAGATCATGGTCCGGCAACGCGTCGAGGAGACCCTCCCCGTGCTTGATCGCGTGGTCGCGAGCGCCGGACTCCGCTGGCCTGACGTCGATGCAGTGCTGACCATCGGCGGATCGTCCCGGATACCACTCGTCGCGCAGCTTGTCGGGGCTCATTCGGGACGCCCCGTCGCGACCGATGCTGACCCGAAGGCGTTCGTCGCGGCGGGAGCGGCGCTGCTCGCCTCGCGGACGAGCGACGTCGAAGCCATCGAACCGATCATCGCTCCGGACGTTGCGGTGCCACCGACCACGACCGTAGAAACGGCCGCGGCGAACTCGGTATCGTCCGCCACGAACCGGCGGCGCGGTCTGATGATCGCAGCTGGCGCCATCGTCGCAGTCGCGCTCTTTGGGTCCGTCTGGGCGTTCGCCGGAGATGGCGAAGGAGACACGGCCACACCCTCGACCACCACCAAACGCAGGGCCCGGGTCTCGACAACCTCATCGTCGATCCCGGCATCCTCCACGACCGGGGCTGGCGGGACTGCGACGGGCCCCCCGGCGACCATCGCTCGGGCCACCACCACAACCGCAGCCACAGCCCCGGACCCGGTCGTCGTGTCGGTCGGCGGCACGGCCGCCCTCACGTGCGCCGAAGCAACTGCGGGCGGCAATCAGACGTCCATCTCGTGGACCACAACGGGGGCCGCGTCGGTCGACGTCTCGATTGACGGCCCCGGCGCATTCGAAACCGGTCTCAGCCCCAACGGCAGCCTCGCGATTCCTGCTCCCTGCGGTGACACCCAAGTTGTCGCCGTCACTGCCATCGGATCAACGGGCATCCGGTCCGACCCGCGCTCGATCACGGTCACCATCGGAGCGGCAGGGCCCTAGATCTGCTCCCGGGCTCGGGACGTTCAGCCAATCGACTCGTCGAAGTCGCTTCCCGACACGTCATCGAGGGACTCGTCGACAAACTCGTCGTCCGCGGCGAACTCGGCGGACGCACCCTCATCATCGAGGGTCTCGAGCCCGGTTGGAACGACGTCGATGTCTCCCGCGGTTGGATCGCCCGACGGGTCCACCAGCGATGCGACCGACTCGTCGATCTCAGCCGCGAAGGCGCTCGCCGATGCCGGAGCGGGTTCTTGGTCCGTCACCCCGGGAACACCGGAGGGGTCGTCGGGCGATGTCTCCGGTTCGGGCTGCGTCGGCGCCGTCTCCGTCCCGGTCCCGCCCGGCAAGTTCTCACGGAACTCGTCGAACTCACTCGGCGTGAGTGTGCGCGGATCCCGGCCGGGGATCTCGATCTCCAGCTCTTCTTCACCGACGATATGTATCCTCGTGCGGACGTTGCTACCGATCGCCGTCTCGACGGAATCATCCACGAAATCGATGCGATCCGCCACGTCACGGTGCTCCCGCGCAGCCACTTCGTAGGCGTCGGCCGCCACGGAAGCCTCGTCAGCCGCGACGCGAAGGCTCGTGGCAATTTGCGCGTACTCGGTCGCGTTCTCCTCCTCGAGCCTGATGGTTTCCTCCGCGGCGGCGCGCCGCGCCTGGAGCTGACCGACACGAAGATCCCAGGAGATGCGTTGCTGGAACAGCCGATCGGCCCGTGCCCCCGCCAACGCCGCGCCCCCGGTATCCCCCACCTCGGTGAGGCGATCAAACTGCGCCCGCTCCTCCTCGTACTCGCGGGTGTAGCGCGCCCCTTGGCTCTCGGCCTCGTCGATGCGGCGCCCAAGATCACCGAGGCGTGTTCGCTCGGCATCGACGCGGTGTTGGGCGGTCGCCGCCTTGGCATCGGCTTCGACCGCTACCAGCCGGCGGGACTCCGCCAGATCGTCCAGGGAAGCCGCGCCGTAGTCCGACTCGGACGCCGCATCCTCGTGGGACTGCAGGACCGCCTCCCGCGCGGCGATCCACGCGCGGATGTCCGCTTCGCTCGCGCCCGCCGGGGGTGCTGCCGGGAGCGGCTGGGGAATGTTGAGCGTTGTCGCCGGCTCGCCGAACGGGCCGGCGCCATGCAAACCAACGTCCAAACCCACGGAACCTGCAACCGCTTCGATCGACTGCATCGAGAAGTCGCGACTTTGCTCGAAACGCGCGTCGGACTCGGCGCGGACTTCCTTCACGGCAGCTTCTGCCTGGTCTGCCCTCTCCTCCAGGATGGCCGCCTCCTGTCGAAGGGTGCCGGCCTCATCATTCAAGTCGGATGAATGCGCGAGTCTTGTGTCGGCTGTAGTGCGGGCGCCCTCCGCGCTCGTCGCGAGTGCCGCGATCTGCTCCTCACGGGCTCGGATTTCATCAGGCGAGAGGCGACTCTGATCCTCGTCGAGGTCGGCGCGAGACTGCGCGAGCCGGAGTTCCAGCTGTTCGGCCTGTACGCGTGCCGCTCGCGCTTCTTCGAACGCGTGGTCCGCCTCCACAACCTTCGACTCGGCTTGGTCCAACTTCGCCTGTGCCTGCTCCTCGAGAGAGCGCTGGTGCTTCACGCCATTCTCGGCGCTCACACGGAGCGCTTCGGCCTCCTGGCGGGTGTCGATGGCGCGCTTGCTGAGATCGACAGCCTGTTCTCTCGTGAACTGCGGACGGGCTGCATCCGCTGCGGGCGGCGCGGCGGCTTCGGTCCCGGGCCCCGATGCCACGGTCGGCGGGCGCGGATCTTCCAAGCCCGGAACCACACCTTCCGCGACACGCGATTCGAACCCGAGTTCCTTGAGTCGACCGTCGACATGGGCCCGAATGGCAAGCGTGTCGCTCTCAGTCTCGGCCGCGGCATTCGGGAGGATGGCAGCGTGGGTGAAGTCCTTCGCGTCGGCCTCGATCACGCGGACGCCATGCCGGGGAGACACCTCGATCACCCGTCCGTCACCAAGGCTGATCATGACTTGGCGTTGCCCCGGGATGGCGCCCTTGACCAGCGGATCGGACGAGAACGAGAACAGCAGCGCTCCTGGCGTTCGCAGCGCGACCTCGGTGTCCGTGACCGAACCACGCTCATGGAGAGCCTGGTACTGCTTCCAGGTGCCGTCTGGCATCTCCATGCCCGCTCGGTTCGCAGCCCACTCGACCAGCTCACCTGAATCCCAGCTCGAAGGATCAGCATCGTCGCCGGTTGCCTCCGCTCCGAACTTGTACCGATCGCCGATCTGGTCGAGTGCAAGGTCGATGAAGGCCTGCGCTGGGTTCGTCGTCATGGCGCCTTGCTCCTTGTCAGTCCGTCTCGCCACGAACGCTACGACGACAGTGACTGGTTGTCGCCCGGTGATTTCCCGGTTCCGCCCTTGCCGTGGGGTATCCAGTGGCGGCCGCTGAACAGGCGAGTGGGCCCTCCCGCCTCCCCCTCCCAAAGGTTCAGCCGGCCGACATCCGCCTGCGCGAACAGGTTGGTAGCTCGACGCGGAGCACTCATGTCAAGATCGAGTGATGCGCAGATTCTGGACCGGCGCGAACCTCATCTGGGGTGGCGTGCTGGCGCTCATCGTCGGGATTGCCATCGCCGCGATGGCAGTCGTGATGGTGCGCGCTGCGCAACCACTCGACGGCGGTACCACCACCACCGGCCGGGTGGTGTCGCTCGAGCGGCGCGGTCGGGTTTGCAGCCCGATCGTCCGCTATCGGGTCGGCGATCGGACCTACGAGACGTCGAGCGAGTTGAGGTCGCGAGGTGCTTGCGGCTATGAGGAGGGCGAGGCAATGGAGGTGTCCTACCTCCCCGAGAATCCCGCCGATGGCCGCGTCGTCGAGCCGGCGGCGGCCTGGATCTGGCTCTTCGTCGCGCTGGGAACCGCGCTCGGGCTCTTCGGGCTGGTCACACTGGTCCGCGGCGGACGGCGACTCGTCACGGCAGGCAAGGAACGGGCGGCGGGTCACACCATTGATCCGGCTGCCGCACACCTGTTTCGGGCCCAGAGCGACGGACCGCCGCTGCCGTTGCCGCCGCCGGCCGCCCCCGCCGCCTGGCTGCCGGATCCCACCGGATCCGGGAACCTCCGTTGGTGGGATGGGTCGCGGTGGACCGACCATACGCACCCGGCCGCGACCGAACCCGGCCCCGCGCCGGGGTCAGATCGTGCGCCGTGAAAAGAGGTTCACCATGTCGCACGCCGCATCGCGACGGTGCCCCGAGATCGTCGACTGCTCGATCACGTACACCCGGGCCCCCGCAAAGAACAGCGTGAGTGACCCTCGGTAGCCGGCGGTGAGAACCCGCTTGTCCTCGGGGGTGGCCTCCCCCAGCCACTCGGACCACTGATCCGGGAGTTTCCGTCGCAACTGCACCGGCGTGACCGCCGCGACGGCGGCCAGGAGGTGTTGGTCCGCGGCCACCAGCGGCGCATTCGACGGATGCACCCAGATCCGCCAGGCAGTACCGAGCGACCACAGCGACTTCGGGGCCAGCTCCATCGTCGGGTGCCGGACCAGGTCCCATGGGCTCGACGTGCTCATCACGACGCCGAGGTTCACCTGGAACACGACCGCCGGCACCTCCCGCGCGATCGTGGCGCTCGCGATCTCGAACGGGTGGCGCTTCCGCGACCCTGGGGCCGTCACCGTCAGGCGGAACGCATGGTCCCAGCCCTGGTCGGGCGGCGCGTGCTCGACGTTCGCGACCTCCAACGATTCGTAGCCGCCGTGGTAGTGGGTTTGTGAGTTTGGCGGCGCGTCGCGCAACCCCTGAAGCATCAGTTGGGTTTCGTGCGGCAGGGATTGCTCGTCCACAGGGATCCTGACTTCCGACTCGGTCAGCTGCCGGGTCCGCCCGCGGGCGCAACGCCTGACACGACGAACTCGTCGCCGGCGAGCCGGCCGGTCGCCACGACATCGTCCAAATACTGTGAGTTGACGTCGGCCGGTTCCCAGTCAAGATCCAGGTCTGCGACCTCGGCGGGAACGGCAACGGACTCGCCGACGCACTGCACGTGGTCACCGGGGGATGCCGGTTCCACTTTCAGGTCGTCGCACAGTTCGACCTCGAAGAACGAACTGATGCCGTCGGGGGCAAAGGCCTCGAAGGCGGTCGCGTTGAGGCCGCCCACGACGGACACCTCGTCGGTTGGCGCCTGCTCGAGCAGCTCCGCGACGGTCAGGGTCGACTCACCGGACCCCCCGGGCCGATCACCGCTCTTCGACTCCCGCCCAGACCCGCAGGCCGCGGCCAAGCCTGCCAGCGCACAAAACAGCATGACGCTCCGAATCACAGTCAGCACAGTTGCTCCCCCTGCTCCTTCAGGACTCTTCGATCATGGAGCGGATCGATTCGACCGGATCGGTTGACCACACGACGATGGCCTGATCGTCGTCGACCATGACCGCGACCGTCTCGGCGTCGTAGACGGTGTGAGATCCGATGGTGACCTGCGGGAGCGACCCAGCGTCGTCGAGGTAATCGGTGAGGCCGTCCGGGACACCCCCGCGGAAGTCAACCCCCATGACGCATGATCCCTTGTCGCGGTCCTCCACGTTGACATCGGCGCAGTCACCCGATGTGAAGTAGGTGATCGAGCCGACGGACGGGAGGATCTCCCGAATCTCCTTCGCCATCGTCGCCGTCTCCGAGGTGAAGTGGGTCATGCCGATGAAGGTGAAGCCCCAGAACTGGAGCCCATCACCAAACTCACGGCAGGACACCTGAAGATCCTCGACCTCCTTGGTGAGCGTCTCATTGGACGCGTCAAGGTCGATCTCCGTGTAATCCTCGGTACAGGTCTCGACCGAGTTCCCGTCGAAGGAAGTGGGGAGTGCCACAGACTCCGATCCTCCCGCTCCGCCCGAACCGGAACCACCGCCCGAACCGGAACCACCGCCCGATCCGGAGCCCCCACCGGATTCTGAGCCCCCGTTCGAGCCACATCCGACCGCGAACATCGCAAACATCAGGAGGCCGATCATTGCTTTCGATCGAAGAAGGTCGCGGATCACTGCCCCAATCGCGTCGCGAGCTAATCACAGGATTGTGGCAGAAGCGCGGTCTGTTCCGCCCGTGAGCGACGTGGTGACCCGCCGCTGCCCTGAATATGGGCACTGTTGCGTTGGCGCAAGGTCACGGTCGGCGATGAGGGTTCCCCAATGAGACCTCCTCGTTCCCGCCCCCAACCGATTGGAGTCAGCCGATCCTGCTCCCCGTCAAACGGGCCGCGCTGAATCAGGTGCCACCAAAAGCAGGTCATCTCCACAACCACCCGCGTCTCCATACCGGCCAGTACGCCTTGCACCTCTTGGGGCCGTCAGTCATGTCGCTCGTCGGATTCGCCCGCTACTTCGGAGACAGCAAGGCGACCCAGATCCGACCAACCCCCAACTCGGCTACGGGAGTAGGAAGACGAGGTCAGTGTTCATCATGGCGTGAACGTCGGACCAGTTGCTGGTCAGACCGTCGACCACGCCCACGTGCACGTGATCCCACGATTCGCGGGTGACACCAGGAATCCACGCGGCGGCGTTGATGGGCGCTGCCGAACAAGGCGCAGTACTGGGCTAGTTGGCTTTCCGCGACCTACTCTTCGTCGATGATCGACGGAGCGTCGGAACTTGTCACCGATGCGGGTGCGGTATATGAGTTCTTTCGCGCACCGCGTCTGATCCCTGAAGACCAAGACGTCGTCTCCGTCGCGCCGGGCACGCTCGTGCGTGACAGCGGCTCGCGCTGATGCGCGAACACGGCTTCTCCCAGATTCCTGTCGTCGCCGGAAACACTCTCATCGGCGTGTTCACATATCGATCCCTCGCAACGCAACTCGATTCGATCCGTAGCCACGACGACCCACTTGAGGCACCGGTCGACGACTTGTTGGAGGACCTAGCCTTCGTCCTCGCAAGTGATGAAGTCGGCGAGATCCTGGGTCAACTGGACCGTGACGGAGCTGTGCTGATCGGCGATGAGAGCAACGTTCGTGCCGTCGCAACGACGACCGACGTGATCCAGTTCTTGTGGGAGGCGACACGACCTTTCGTGCTCCTCCAGGACATCGAACTCGCTGTGCGAGATCTAATCCGAGCAGCGTGCCCTTCCCCTGCCGAGATCGCTCGCGGATCAAAGCGTCTCACCCCAATGATGGTGACCAGGAGGACACGCCGACTCAACTTGATGAACTGACCCTCGGCGGACTCCTGAGTGTCGTCCTCCATGGCGAGAACCTCGGCCAGTTCTTTCAGAACACGTTTGGCCACAACCGAGATCTCGTTCGCAACCAGCTTGAACCGGTCAGGGAGATCCGCAACAAGGTGTTCCACTTCCGTGACGAGGTGTCGGCAGATGAACTTGAACTGCTAGTCGGCGCTCGCAAGTGGCTGATCCGGAAGGTCCTTACCGTCGGAGGCAAGCGGTGAGCGACCTCCTGCCGTACCAAGAACGACTCCTTCGCCGCCTCACCGAAGGAACTGATGCGCACTCGACATTGATCCGTTCTCCTGCCAATGCAGGCGTTACCGAAGTCCTCGCGGACATGGCCTCTCGCGTCGCACACGACGAAGGCTTGGTTCTGATCGTGACAGAAGAGGGGACGCAAGAGGTTTTTCGATGGGTGTCTGCGCTCAACCAGATTGGCACGGCCCCGAACATGCTGCGCACTGCCTCGGACTTCTTGATCACACTTTGACGGCCTAGCGGATTACTACCGTCACGGGGCCGTGGTCATAACAAGCCTGCAGTTGGCCCCGGGGAGTGGGACGCAAGAACTCGGACTGGATCGCGCCATCACTGCTGATCGTCGACAGCGGTTCCGATCCGGCGATTGAGGGACAAGAAGCGGAAGCCCTGCGGTTCCTTGCCAGCCGTTCTCAGCGACTCTTGGATCGCGACGAGGGCCCCAACCGGTCCCGCATGGGCGGAGGCAGCTGAATCGATCGAAGTTTCCCTTGGCGAAGTCCTCAGTTCGTCGCCGTCGACGGCGACTATCGAGATCACGACCTACGTCGTCGATCCGGAGGAGGATGCGTTGCACCGCAAAGCGGACCGCGCTGATCGCGACCGGCCTGACTCAATGGTCGCGATCACCGCCAGCAGGGTAACTCCATCCTGCACATGGCGACGCGGCCCACGATTCACTCGACACTCATCAGATTCGCGGGGCGCCTATCAACGACAGCCTCGCGGAACCAGAGAACGGCTCCATCCACAACCGCCGGACTCAAGCTGAGGACGCAGCAACAGCAGGTTGAACACCTCTCCGAGGTGTGGAGCACGATTGATGCCCTGGAAAGGCTCGGAGAAGACGGGCGACTGCGGCGTCTCGATGACATGGTCCGTCAGCGCGCACGCCGCAGACCGACCGCTAGCGATTACCACCAGTCGGGCCGACGAGGCCAATTATCTGGCGAGCCACCTCACCGATCGCGGACTCAATCTAAGCCTTCTGACGGGGGCGATCCCGTTCGCCGAGCGGGAACTTCCACGCGAACGGTTACTGGAATGGCGACGTTCTCGTTATCACGATGGGTGCACGCCAGGGCATGGAACTGCCGCCGCGAGCCACGGACGTGTGGTGGACCCCGCCAAGAACGGCCATCGAAGCAGTACGGCGGCTTGAACCGGGGCACGTTGACGCACAGACCATCGCGATCCTTTCAAACCCGCCACTCCCCAAAGACGCCACTTTTCTGGACGACGTACTGCCGGCATTGCTCGAGGCCGGCGTCACCGCCGAGCCGTTGGATCCAGGCGGCCAAGCACTCCTGCCGTGAATCTGGTAGCCGATAGCGCGAATTGGCGCCACCGCAATTGTTTCACCGCGTGATCACGCCGGCAGCCATCAACGGCTCTGTTGCATTGGCGCGTCGTCGCGGTCGGCGGTGAGGGTGGGCGGGATGAGGCTTCGTTGTTCTAGTCCTGTACCCGTCGTTTCGAGCTCGGCGTTCGACGGTTACCGGTTCCCGCCGGAGATATCGTTCTCGCCGTGCGCTGGTATCTGCGGTACGGGCTCTCCTACCGCGACGTCGGAGGAGCTGCTGGCGAGCGGCTGGGGATCGAGGTCGATCACGTCACCATCTATCGATGGGTACAACGGTTCACACCATTGCTCACGACGCGGCCGGACCGTGTCGGCCGCTGGTCCGGGTGATCGGTGGTTCGTCGACGAGACCTATGTGAAGGTCGCCGGCAAGTGGCACTACGTCTATCGCGCTGTCGATCAGTATCGGGCAGAGTCATTGACGTGCTGGTCTCCGCCCGGCGCGATCTCCGGGCAGCACGCCGGTTCTTGCCCAGGCGCTGTCTGGCACGGGAACGTACGCCTCGTCGAGGTCGTCACCGATCGCGCCCCGGCGTTGGCGGGCCGTCGATCGAAGGAGCATCCCCGCGAGTTCTCCCAACACCGCCCAGTACGCCAACAACCGCGTCGAATGCGACCACGGCCGACTCAAAGCCCGACTACGGCCGATGCGCGGACTCAAACGCGAGCATTCGGCACGCTCGTCATTCGCGGTCATGCCCTGATGCAGAACATCCGCCGCGGCCACTACGAACTCGGTATCGACACGCGCCACCACCGGCGCATCGAGACCACCTTCACCGAGCTCGCCACACGATCTGACTCCGAAACGGGACGGCAACTCGGTCCCACACGTCACGGTTCCGATCAACGCAACAGTGCCGTTCACCTACAAGGACTCGCTGCGTCGCAGCGCCCGTCGTGACCCTCGCGCAATGGACACTCAGTACGCATCTCGCACGAAGGCGATCGCGGGAGAACCGAAGAGGCGCTCAGCGTCCAGTTCGCGCTCGCCGTCGACCGCGGTGAGAAGTCGGGCTGCAAGTTCATCGGACTGCATGACTTCGTTGCCCAGCGAGGCGTCAACTACCAGGCGTTGCCGAGCCAGGTCCGCACAGACGCAGCAACAGCCGCCGGACGTCGGCCTCACGAGCCGGACAACCGGACCACTTCATTGAGTTCTGCCACCTCATCGGGGGTCAACCCATCGGCCATCGCAGTACTCACCGATCGATCGCTCGGTGATTCGCCTACCAATTCGTTGACTCTGCCAGATCAACGCTCAAGTTCGTCAGGACCAGCGACCGAGCACAGGCGTCAGCACCCGATTGCTTCTAGAAAGCCTCCTGGATCTCGGTATCCCAGGTCCCCGGCGACGTTCTTGAGCACCACAGGCGAGAGGTCCCAATCGCCGAGAAGGAGCTGGCGTCAGGAGCGATAGCCCGGGGCCTTCAGTTTGATGTGTGATCCCTTGCCGCCTTTGACTGCGCGAGTAGCCGATACACCTTCTTGAGCACCTTCTCGAGTTTCTGGCTGGCGACTGGTCGATAGAGCGGGAAGGTCGGAAGCGCTGGCCGTGCCCTTCTTCGCACCAGAGTCCAGATGTTGGAACTGGCACCCCGAAGACTCTGGTTGATCTTCAGGGCCATTCGCCACTCGACGGCGGTCCGGAACGGCTTCGCGACTCCTTCCTGTACCTGTGACTTCAACTGGTTCTGGCCGTCGGCGTTTGGCTCGTTCTTCAGGTACTTGGTCGCGTCGCAGTAACCCGGCGGGTCCGAGATGGAAACCGCCAACTGAGATAGTCGCGGGTACGGCTCACAAGGTCACACGCCACGAATCGAGCATGGGCAGGTTCGTTCGGCCGCCAGTTGCGTTGTCCGCGTTTGCCAAGGCCTCTTCTAGCGGCCCACCACTCTTGCGCTTGGTCGCGGGCTCGTACACGTTCGTCCAGTAGGTGCGGTACCACGGAGTGCGCTCGGTCACATGGTACGAATCGCGAACGACTGGGTAGCTGTGGTGGTACGCCTGGTGCAGAAGAACAGAGAGGCGAACGCCATCTGAAGCAACTGGGGCTCATT
>CAVPAT010000002.1:0-101621 GCA_963701625.1 uncultured Acidimicrobiia bacterium
GGCTCGCCGACGGCGATGTCGCCCAGAACGTCGGCAACTGGCAGTGGGTGGCCGGGACCGGCCCGACGCGGCACCGTATTTCCGGGTGTTCAACCCCGTGCGCCAGAGCCGGAAGTTCGACCCGACCGGCCGGTACCTCCGGCGCTGGCTGCCCGAACTCGCCGGCCTGGCCGACGACGACATCCACGAGCCGGCGACGCTCGGCCCCTCGAACTCGCCGCCGCCGGCATCACGCTCGGCGAGACGTACCCGGCGCCGATCATCGACCATGCAGTCGCCCGGGAGCGCGCCATCGTGGCCGTACCGCCGCGCGTCGTTCCGGTCTGAACGGTGGCCGCCTTGCGGCGGTCAGAGGGCGTTGAGCGCGTCGATGAGTCGACGCAGGCGCGCCCAGTGGTAGTTGTCGAAGCGCAGCACGACCCGGTCGAGGTGGACCTCGTCGCCGTCACGCTCCTTCGCGGGCGTGGGTCCCGATACCCTGATCTCACCCGACGCGACGATGTCGGCGAAATCCGTGTTCAGACGGGCCAATGCGGCGCTGTCGGCGCCCGGCGCACCGGAGCACGCAGATCGCGACCGACGAATCGCATCGAGTGGTAGTTCACGTAGAACTTGGCTGCACCTCGGCGACGGCCGCTTCGACGTCGTCGGTCACGAGCACCAGGTCAAGGTCATTCGGAGAGAGGTAGCCGCGGTCCCGCAACTCCGCCTCGACGAACTCGCGCAGCGCGTCCAGTAGGTGCCACCCGGCACGTCGAGCAGAGACGATCGGCGCAGGCTGCGCCTTGCCGGTCTGGATCAGCGTCAGCGTCTCGAACGCCTCGTCGAGCGTGCCGAAACCCCCGGGGAGGAGGACGAACGTGTCGGACTCCTTGACGAACATGATCTTGCGAGTGAAGAAGTACTGGAAGTTCACGAGCTTCGGGTCGTCGGGCTGCAGCCCCGCGATCGCTCGCCTCGAAGGGAGTCGGATGCTCGACCCCGAACGCGTTCGTCGGGCCCGCGCGCCCTCGATCCCGGCCTCCATGATCCCCGGCCCGGCACCGGTCACGACCATCCAGCCCCGATCGGCCAGGGTGGCGGCGAGGCGGCGGGCCTGCTCGTAGAGCGGGTCCTCCGGCTTCGTGCGCGCCGATCCGAAGATCGACGCTTTCCGGGCCGCTCGGTATGGGAGCGAACACCGAGAACGCGTGACGCAGCTCCTTGAGCGTGGCGGTCGCGATCCTCGAGGTCGCCACGGTTGGCGCCGTCCTGCGCGAACCGCAACGCTGTCGCGATCATCTCGAAGACCAGCTCCGGACTGTGCGCCGGCGCCAGGTGATCGACGAGCGCGGCGACCTCGGCGTCCAGCGCGGCGTCGCCCGTCCGATAGCGCGGGCAGGTCCACGGACGACAGACCGGCCGCGGCCACCATCGCCGCCAATGACGTCTGCGGGCGGGCGCCGAGGTGCGAGATGACCTCGGACCAGCGAGCCCACCGACGACCGCAGGTCGCGAGGTCGCGGCCGGTGGCGCAGTCCGTGGAGCACACCGGCCGCGTAGAGATCGCCAGCACCGGTGGTGTCCACGACCGACCCGACCGGGACCGGCTCGACCGGGACTCGGACGATTTCGTCGCCGAGAGCAGCACGGATCCGTCCGCGCCGTGGGTGACGGCGGTGACGTCAGCAGTGATGGCGAACCTTGGCCGACGGCGTCGTCGAAGTCCTCGACCTCGTACAGCATGCAGATCTCGATCTCGTTCGCGAACACACATCGACCGATCCGTCGATCAGGTCGAGGAACGTGTCGCGATGCCGGTCGACAACGAAGCCATCGGACAGCGTGAGCGCGACCAGGCGGTCCGCCGCGTGGGCCACCTCGGCCGCGAATCGGAACGCGTCCTGCGCGTCCGGCGAATCCCAGAGGTAGCCCTCGAGGTAGGTACAGGCGGCGGCACGGATCAGATCGGGATTCACGTCATCGGCGGTGCAGCTGCGCCGAGGCCCCGAGGTAGGTGTTCATCGTCCGCTCGGCATCCGGCGTCACGAGGATCAGGGAGCGGCCCGTTGGCAGGCCGTCGACCGCGGGAACCGGATCGAACTGGACCCCGGCCGTCGCAGGTCGTGGGTGTAGACCGCGCCGAGTTGGTCGTCGGCCACCCGACCGATGTACGCGGCGCGGGACCGAGCGACGCCACGCCCGCCACGGTGTTCGGCCGCGCTCCCACCCGAAATCTCGACCCCGGGTCCCATCGCGGCGTAGATCTGCTCGGCGCTGCTCGGTGTCGACCAGGGCCATCGAGCCCTTGGCCATGCCCTGTTCGGCGAGGAACGTCGTCCGACGTGTCGGCGAGGACGTCGACGAGGTGCGTTGCCGATCGCGACGACGTCGACCTGGGTCGGTCGCGGCACTCACGCGATCACCGTGGGCCGGTCGCGCAGCGTCACCGGAACACCGGCCGCAGTGTCCGGGTCCTCGACGCGCGTGCGCGAGGTCGTCGGGCGGCCGGAGCCGCCGTCCGACGGTCGTGGTGCGGCCGTACAGCGTCGTGCGCTGCACCAATGGCCGACCGAGCGGTTCGACGATTGCTCCGAACATGGTGTCGTCGGCCTCCTGACCGTGATTCGCGCCGGCGGCGCGAGAGATGTTCTCGTCCATCAGGGTCCCGCCGAGGTCGTTGCAGCCCGCCGCAGCGCCTGCTGGGCTCCACGGACGCCGGTCTTGACCCACGAGATCTGGATGTTGTCGATCGCGCCCGTGTACCCGATCCGGCCGACTGCATGCAGCAGCAGTACCTCACGGAACGTCGGTCCCCGTCGGGCGCGTCCGGTGAGGTAGATCGGGCTCGCCATATGGACGAACGGCAGCGGCACAAACTCGGTGAAGCCGCCGGTCTCGTACTGCAACTCGCGGGTGCGGAGGATGTGGCGGGCCACGTGCTCGGGGCGTTCGACCGAACCGAACATGATCGTGACGTTCGACCGGAGTCCGACCTCATGCGCAGTCCGGTGGGCGAGCAGCCACTCGTCCGTCGTGATCTTGTCCGGGCAGATCACCGCGCTGGACCTCGTCGTCGAGGATCTCCGCGGCCGTCCCGGGCAGCGTCGCGAGCCCGGCCTCCTTGGCCATGATGAGGTAGTCCCGGAGGTCCACGCCGAGCCGGCGCGCGCCTTCGGTGACCTCGAGTGCGGTGAAACCATGGATGTGGATCTGCGGCGCAACCTCCTTCACCGCCCGGGCAACGTCGAGGTAGTAGCCGCCGTCGAAATCCGGGTGGATCCCACCCTGGAGACATACCTCGGTCGCACCACACTCGACGGCTTCCAACACCCGCCGCTGCATCTCTGGCAGATCGAGGAGATACGGATCCCCGCGCAGGTTGAGCGAGAGCGGCCCCTTGGAGAACGCACAGAACCGGCACTTGAACGTGCAGATGTTCGTGTAGTTGATATTGCGGTTGCGGACGAACGTGACCTCGTCGCCCACGATCTCGGCCCGGAGTTGGTCGGCGACATCGGCGACAGCCTGGACCTCGGGGCCTCGGGCTTCGAGCAGTGCGACGATCTCAGGCTCACCGACGACATGCCCCGCGAGCACACCGTCGAGCACCTCGGCCACCCGGCCGCGCCCCCGACCGACCGCTTCGGCTTCACGGCGCCGTGGCCGCGATCTCGAGCAGGAGCGGTGGGGGAGCCTCGCCACCGCTCGCCCACGCGTCGTCGCGAGCCAGGCCCTCCAGGTCCGATGCCTGGCGGACCGCGGGCGCGCACGTCCGGATGGAGCCACCGGTCCTCGGATCGCACGAACTCGGGGTAGACCGTGAGGCGCGGGGCCAAACTGTGACCGGCCGCTTCGGTCGCCGCGCGCGGAGCACGTCGAGCGTGGGCCAGGGGCGCTCGGGGTTCACATGGTCCGGCGTCACCGGTGACACACCGCCCCAGTCGTCGATGCCGGCCCCGATCAGGTCGGCGAGTGCCTCGGCGTCGGTGAGGTTCGGCGGTGCCTGGAGGTGAACTTCGGCCGGCAGCAGGAGCCGCGCCGTCGCGATCGTGCGGAGGAACTCCTCGTGGTCGCATGGCGGGGACCCGTGCATTGCAGTGCCCAGCTTCGGCAGGAAGTTCTGCACGATCACCTCCTGCACGTGACCGTGTCGGGTATGGGCCGCGGCGATCGCGAGGAGGGCATCGATCCGTTCCGTGGCCGTCTCGCCGATACCGACCAGGACGCCGGTCGTGAACGGGATCCGGGCCGCGCCTGCGGCCTCCAACGTGGCGAGGCGGCGAGCCGCGTCTTGTCCGGGGCGCGGTGGTGGGGGCCGCCGGGCTCGTGGAGGCGGTCGGCGAGGGACTCCAGCATCATCCCCTGGGACGGACTCACCGCCCGCAGCGCCTCGAGCTGATCCGCGTCCAGGGCGCCGGCATTCGCGTGGGGGAGGAGGCCGGTCTCGGCGAGCACTGCGCCGGCTGCCGCGACGACATAGTCGACGGTCGTGCCGTACCCGTGGTCGGCGAGCCAAGCCGCGGCGGCGGGGTACCGCGCCTCCGGTGCCTCGCCGAGCGTGAACAGCGCTTCGTGGCAGCCGGCGGCGACGCCGCCGCGGGCGATCGTCAGGACCGCATCCAGGTCGAGAAACGGGTCATCGAGGCGGGCCGGCGGCTTGGCGAACGTGCAGTAGCCGCACCGGTCTCGGCAGAGCATCGTGAGCGGCACAAAGACCTTGGGGGAATACGTCATCCGGCTGCCGTGGGCACCGTCACGCACCGCCGCGGCCGCGCGCAGCAACTCGCCGGTCTCGGCCTGGAGCAGATCGCGAAGGGTCGGGGCTCACGCCGCGCACTCTAGGCCGGGGCCGTCCCGAGCCCCGCCGATTCGGGGCGAATGTGACCGGTGCGCGATCACGAAGGGGGTCAGCCTCGGGCCGCGGAGTCCACGAGCCAGGTGGTTCGGGCGGCCAGGTCGGCGTCGATGACCAGGCGGCTCGCCGGAAGTTCGGGGTCTGCGTTTCGGACGCCGGTGTATGCCGCCCGCTTCTCGGCCCCCGCGACCGTCACCACGATCATGGCCGCCTGTGTGAGGGCCGGGAACGTGAAGGTCAACCGTTGGTGGGGATGGTGGTCGTCACCCGCGACGACGACCAGGCGCTCTGTCTCCGCGCCCGTCGTCGAGTGCGGGAAGATCGATGCGGTATGGCCGTCCGGTCCGAGTCCGAGGTGCACGATGTCGATGGGGCGGGCGGCCCGCAGGGCCGCGTCATACGCATCGGCTGCGGCCACAGGGTCCGGACCGGCTTCGGCCATGGAGTGAACCACGGCGACGCGGGCGTCCCGCAACCAGACCTCCCGGCACATGCCCTCGTTGGAGTCGGGGGCACTCACGGGAACCCAGCGCTCGTCGCCGAACCAGATTGCGGTCCCGGACCAGTCCGCGGGACGCCGGGCCAGCTCGGCGTAGCACGCTCGCGCCGTCCCTCCCCCGAGAGCGCGAGGAAGCGCGGCATGCGGGACACGACGAAGTCCGCCCAGGCCGAGGCGACATCGGGGACCAGGATCTCGTTCATCGGCGAGAGCGTAGGGACTTCCACGCCCCCAGCGGGTCCTGGATCGGGCGACGACGGGCCGCGATACTCCTGGGATGCCCGGCGACGAGATGGATCTGGCCCGTCTGACTCCGGAAGCGACTCCTGCCCTGTTGGCAGAATGGCAGCGCGCCCACGCACCTGGTGACCAACTTCACGTGCACGGGCGCTGGTTCGGCCCGATCCCGTTCGAGACCGTGGTCGAAGGGGCCGGGGGCATCGTCCTCGGTGCGACCACCGGGCTCGGGCGGGGTGAGTGGGTCGTGCGCCGGGAACCGACGCTCGCGGACCTCGTCGCACCATTGCTCCGGGTTCTCGTGGTCGGACTGAACCCGAGCGTCGTCGCGGCCGAGACGGGCGTCCCCTTCGCGGGCCCCACCAACCGGTTCTGGTCGACGGCCGTCGAAGCCGGCCTCGTTCCCGCCGAGCGGGACCCCTGGCGGGCGTTCACCGCGGCGCACGTCGGATTCAGCGACCTCGTGAAGCGAGCCAGCCCGCGTGCGGACGATCTGCGCGCGGCCGAGTTCGCGATGGGCGCCGACCGGCTGCGTGCGGTCGTCTCATGGCTGGAACCCAACGTCGTGTGTTTCGCGGGGCTCACCGGCTATCGCGCCGCGATCGACAAGGCCGCGGTCGAAGGTCGACAATCCGATCCGTTCGGCGGTTCCATCGCCTACGTCATGCCGAATCCGAGCGGCGCGAACGCGCACGTGACCCGCGCCGATCTGGTCCAGCACTTCCGGACCGTCGCCGATCTGGCGGTCGGTCCCGGCTGAGCTCTAGAGCGCCGCCGCTCGAGCGTCGAGCGTGGCGAGCAGATCCTGGTACGACTTGGCGAAGGAGGCCACCCCGTCGCGTTCCAGCGTCGCGGTCACGTCCGCGTAGGACACCCCGGCAGCGGCGAGGTCCGCCATGGTCTGGTGGGCGGCATCCAGCCCCTCGGTCACGGTGTCGGCCCGCAGATCGAGACCAGGCACGCGCAGAGCATCGATCGATGCCGGAGCGAGTGTGTTCACGGTGTCGGGCCCGATCAGCGTGTCCACGTAGAGGGTGGGGGAGTACGCCGGATTCTTGGTGGACGTCGAGGCCCAGAGTGGCCGCTGCACGTTGGCGCCCGCCGAGGCAAGGGCCTGCCACCGCGTCGATGCGCACGAGGTACGAAACCGTTCGTAGGCCAGTTTCGCGTTGGCCACCGCCGGGCGACCTCGCACCGGCGAGTCGGCCGGCAGGCGCTGGTCCACTTCAGTGTCGACCCGGCTCACGAAGAACGACGCAACTGAATGCACGGCGCCAAGATCGCCACCCACGTCCCGCAGCGTCTCGAGTCCGGCGCAGTACGCGTCGATGACCTCGGCGTAGCGATCGAGGTCGAAGATCAGCGTCACGTTCACGTTGATGCCGGCGCCGATGGTCGCACTGATCGCCGGGAGCCCCTCGGGCGTCGCGGGAATCTTGATCATGATGTTGCGCCGGTCGAGTCGGCCCCACAACTCGGCGGCCTGGGCGATCGTCGCCGCGGTGTCATGGGCCAACAACGGCGACACCTCGATCGACACGAACCCGTCACGGCCGCCGGTGGACTCGTGAACGCCGGCGAGCACATCCGCCGCGCCACCGACGTCGCCAACCGCGAGGTCCCAGAACGTGGCTTCGATCGAGTCGCCTGCACGCTTCGCCGTGGCGATCGCCTCGTCGTATCCCTCACCGCCGGCGATGGCCTTCTCGAAGATCGTCGGGTTCGACGTCACGCCGCGGATCCCGTCGTCGCGAACCATCGCCGCGAGCCCACCGTCATTGACGAGGGCGCGGGTGATGTTGTCGTACCACGGGCTCTGACCCAGATCGTTGAGCCGGGCGACGCTCATGCGCGCACTCCCAGCAACTCGCGGGCCGCGCGGCAACGTTCGTGGCGGTGAACCCGAACTGCTCCATGACGGTGTCGCCGGGTGCGGACGCCCCGAAGTGATCGAGCGTGACGGTGGCATCGGCATAGCGCTCCCAGCCGAAACTCGTCCCCGCCTCGACGGCCAGGGTCGGCGTCCCCGGGGGCAGGACGGCGGCCTGCTCCTCGAGACTCCGCCGGGCGAACAGGTCCCACGACGGCATCGAGACGACCCGGGTTGCTGTGCCCTCGCCCCGGAGTTGCTCGGCCGCGCCCACACAGTGCGACACCTCCGAGCCGGTCCCCAGGAGCACCAGTTCGGGCTCGCGGTCGGGCGTATCCGACAGGACATAGGCGCCGCCGGCAACGCCGTCGACGGCCAGCGTCTCGGTCCCCTCGAGGACCGGCAACTTCTGCCGCGACAGGATCAAGGCAGTCGGGCCAGTTCCGTTGACGTGTACCCGCCAGGCCGCGGCGGTCTCGTTGGCGTCCGCGGGCCGGATCACGCGCAGGCCCGGCATCGCGCGAAGCGCCGCGAGGTGCTCGACCGGCTGATGGGTCGGGCCGTCCTCACCGACACCGATGGAGTCGTGAGACCAGACGAACAAGGTCTTGTAGCCCGAGAGCGCGGCGACTCGCACCGCACCGCGCATGTAGTCGGAGAACACGAAGAACGTGCCCCCGAAGGGCAGGAGTCCGCTCACCGCCATGCCGTTCATCACTGCGCCCATGCCGTGTTCACGTACACCGAAGTGCACCTGGCGCCCGTCGAACGTGCCGGTGTCGATGACCCCCGCGTCGGGGACGGCCGTCCCGGTATTCCCCGTGAGGTCGGCACCGCCGCCGACGAGACCGGGTACGACGCCGACGATCGCGTCGAGGGCTTCCTTGCAGGCGGCGCGGGTGGCCAGGCCCGGCCCGGCGGGCCAGGTCGGCAGCTTCGCTTCCCAACCGGGCTTGCCCCGACCTCCGATGCAGGCCTCGAAGTCCTCCACGCGGTTCGGATCAGCCGTACGCGCCGTAGCGACGCGATCGTTCCAGCGCGTTCGCGCGGAGGTACCCCGCGCGCCGGCGTCGCGATAGAGGGCCAACACGTCGTCGGGGACGTAGAAGTGTTCGTCGGGCGGCAGGCCCATGAGTTCCTTCGTGACCCGGATCTCATCCTCACCCAAGGGGTTGCCGTGGGCCTTCGGCGAGTCCGTGAACTTCGGCGAGGGGTAACCGATGTGGGAGCGCAGCACTACAAGGCTCGGCCGGTCCGTCACCGCCATCGCCTCACGCAGGCCGGCCTCGATGGCGTCGAGATCGTTCGCGACCTCGCCGATCTCCAGGACGTGCCAGCCGTACCCGCGGAAACGGTCGGGTGCGTCGTCCGTGAGCGCGAGTTCGGTGACCCCGTCGATGGTGATGTGGTTGTCGTCGTACACCGCCACCAGGTGGCCCAGCCCGAGGTGTCCAGCAAGCGACGCAGCTTCGTGACTGACACCCTCCGAGAGGCAGCCGTCGCCCGCGATCGCGAACACGTGATGGTCGGTGAGATCCGCGCCGAACCGCGCGCGGAGGTTCGCCTCGGCGAGCGCGATGCCCACCGCGTTGGCGATGCCCTGCCCGAGCGGGCCGGTCGTGACCTCGACGCCGGAGGTGTGGCCGTACTCGGGGTGACCGGGCGTCGCCGAGCCCCACTGCCGGAAGGACTTCAGGTCGTCGATCGTGAGACCGTGCCCAGTCAGCGCGAGCATCGAATAGAGCAGCATCGACGCATGCCCGGCCGAGAGGACGAATCGGTCCCGGTCCGGCCAGGTCGGCTCGCCCGCGTCGTACTGCATCACCCGGGTGAAGAGCACGTGGGCCAACGGGGCCAGTGCCATGGGCGTCCCTGGATGCCCGGAGTTCGCCTGCTGCACCGCGTCCATCGCGAGGCCGCGGATCACCTCCACGCCGCGTTGTTCCAGGTCAGTCATCGAGCTGATCTCCTCCGCCACGAGCCATCACGCCACCGGTCCGGCGAGCCTAGGTGACGCCTCCGTGGGGTCGGGGCCTTTGTGACGTGGGTCACGCGGTGGGTTTACCGTGATCCGACCGCCGAACCCGAGGAGCCCCATTGCGTGCCGCCGTGTACTACGAAACCGGAGCCCCGGACGTGTTCCGTTACGAAGAGGTGCCCGACCCCGAGTGTTTCCCCGGCGCGGTCGTCGTGCAGGTCGAGGCGATCAGCGTCGAAGGTGGCGACACCCTCAACCGCGCGGGCGGCGAGATGCCCACGGTTCCGCATGTCGTCGGGTACCAGTGCGCGGGAACCATCGTCGAGGTCGGTGAGGGCGTCACCGACCGTCACGTCGGCCAGAAGGTCGTGGCCAACTCGTTCTACGGCTCGCACGCGGAGCGCTTCGTGACTCTCGCCATGATGACCTGGGTCATCCCCGACGACGCCGATCTCCTCGCGTGCGCTTGCGTCACCGTCGCGTTCGGCACGGCGCACGACTGTCTCTTCGAGTTCGGCCGGCTTCAGGCCGGGGAGACCGTGCTCATTCAGGCCGGCGCCGGCGGTGTGGGTACCGCGGCGATTCAGCTCGCGAAACGCGCCGGGGCGACCGTGATCGCGACCGCGTCGAGTGACGGCCGGCTCGAGCAGCTCCGCGGGCTCGGGATGGATCACGGCGTCAACTACGCCGAAGACGGCTGGGTCGACCGCGTGCGTGAGGTCTCCGGCGGTTGGGGCGTCAACCTCGTGGTGGACCCGGTCGGCGGATCGATCCTGCAAGGGTCGATCCGCTGCCTCGGCCCGCGGGGACGGGTCGTGAGCGTCGGTTCGGCCGGGCGGGAGGCCAAGCTGCTCGACATCAGCGAGCTCGCCCCGGCCAACCGATCTCTCACCGGCGTGTTCTTCGGCGCGGAAATCGGTACGGACCGCGTGCAGCAGCTCGTCGGCGACCTGGTCGCCGATGTCGCGAGCGGGCGACTGCGGGTCGTCATCGATCGGACCTTCCCCCTTTCCGAAGCCGCCGCCGCGCATGAGTACATCGAGTCTCGACAGGCCGTGGGACGGGTCGTGCTCATTCCCTGAGCGGCCCGTCGGTCAGGAGAACAAGGCGACGCAGGCCGTGAACCCGTGTCCACGGTTCGTCGCGCCGACCGGACCGATCTCGCCGGCGCAGAACGCGCCGGCCACCGGCACCGGCCCCAGCAGGTCTGACAGGCCGCCGACATCGCTCTGGCCGTCGGAGAAGAAGTGGCGGCCCCGGCCCGTGCAGGTGAAGAGCAGGGCCCCGCCTGCGTCGTGGCCGGCCAGCAGCGCACGGAGATCCGCCGCGGCCGCCTCGGCGTCTCGCAGATGGAACTGCACCGTCTGACCGAGTGCCACCCCGCCCGCGATCGCGATCGCTCCGTCCTCCGGTCGCGCACCCAACACCCCGCGGACCAGGAAATCACCGCGCTCGAACTCGGCGCGGTGTTCGTCCACGACCAGACCGATGTGCAATCCCGTCGACAGACGGTCGCGTTCCAGATCATCCATGTCGGCGGCGAGTTCCTGGAGTCGATCGAGCGGCGTCCGTCCACCGAGCCCGATGAGGTAGTGACCGTCGGCCGCCGTCACGGTGTAGGGCCGACCCACCGGCCGACACCCCTGAGACACCACCGTGGTGATCGGCGCCCCGCCGGTGAGGAACACCCCGACCACGCCCCGGGCGCGGACCTCCCCGTCGGCGATCAGCCGATTCCCGCCCGGACCGCGAGCCGCTGACGCGAAACCGCCGATGACCGGCAGTCCGGGATGGAGCCGATCGATCGCCGCCAACAGCTCATCGCTCCCCACGCTGTGGGGATCCGCGAGCACGATGAGCGAGTGTGCGGCCGCGCAGTCGTCGGGCCACCCGAGAAGCTCGGAGCCGTCGGCGGTTGCCACCAGGTCGAGCGCGACCGCCTCGGCCCGCATACCGCCCAGCGCCGCCGCCCACGCCGAGATGGAGGGACCGTCCTCGACCTCGCGGCCCGGTCCGACCACCGCGAGGTGGGTCGCGCCGATGAAGGCAGCGGGCTGGAGCACCTCTCGCAGCACCGAAGCGATGTCCTCGGTCGCACCGGCAAAATGCGGCGAGACGAACACCACGAGCAGATCCGGCGGATCGCCGTCGAGCTGTTCCAGCAGGTCGCCGGCGATCTCTCCGACGGCGTGGGCGGGAAAAGGATGTTCGGAGATCGCCGCGGCGTAGCGCGGCAGTCGATCCCCGCCGGTCACGATTCGCTCTCCAGGCGACGACCGTCCCGCCACACCGCGCGCACCCGGAGGCGATCGTCGAGCGCGACCCATCCGGGGGAAGCCACGAGGCCGAGGACGGCGGCCGGGCGGGTGGAGGCCGCGGCAATCGCCCGGGCACGATCCACCTTCACGCCGACCACCCGACGGACGTTGCCGTCGAGCAGGGTGTAGGCGCCGGCCAGGGTTCCGTCCGCGAGGCGCGCGGCATCGCCGGGGTCGATCGTCCCCACCGCATCGCTGACGAGAATCGGATCGGCCGCGGCGAACGCCAGGGCGATCGCGGGGTCGCTCACGTGCACACCGTCGGCGATCAGCGTCGGGGTGAGCGCGACCCGCGGGTCGAGGGCGGCGCCCACGATGCCCGGATCCCGGTGGTGGAGCGGCGCCATGCCATTGAAGAGGTGAGTTGTGAGCGAGGCCCCGGCCGCCGCAGCCGCGACGGCATCCTCGTAGCTGCACCGCGTGTGCCCCAGAGCCACCCGGACGCCGGCCGCAGTCAGAAACCGGATACCCGCATTGTCGGGATCAGCCTCCGGCGCCACCGTGACCAGGCGAACGAGGTCAGGATGGCGGTCGAGTAACCCGGCGAGCCAGCCCACGTCCATCGGTCGAAGCGCCTCCAGCGGATGGGCACCAGGCGCGTCTCCGAGAAACGGACCTTCCAAATGGACGCCCAGAATCGCCGGGAGCGGCGCCCCCGCGGTTGCCGATCGCGCCGCCGCGATCCGGTTGAGCGCAGCGTCGTAATCACCGAGCGACATCGAGCAGACCGTCGGGAGATACGCCACCACTCCCGCCGCCGCGAGGCGCCGGCCGGCATGAGTCCAGTCGTCGCCGTCGGCCGTTGCGAAGTCGACATCGCCGACACCGTTGACCTGCAGATCGACGTAGCCCGGAACGACGGTGTCGGCTTCGACGGCGGCGAGTTCGGCGGCTTCGGGCCGCGTCATCGGCGCAGGGAGCGGCGAAGCTTCGCGAGCCCGAGCAGGGTGCGCGGCACCCGCTGCCAGATCGGCGTCCGCGCCGGTCGCAGTTCGTGGACCGCGACCGGAACCTCGGCCACCGCGAATCCCGAGCGTTCCGCGCGCAGGACCAGCTCGGTGTCGAACAAGTCCGCACCGTTGCGACACGCGCGCACGGCGGGGCGCAGGGCCCCGAGATTCAACACCTTCATGCCGTGCGTGTCCGAAACCGTGAGTCCGAACCCGATCCGCAGGATGCCCGAGAAGACCGCCGTGGCCAGCCGACGGGCGGCGGCACGGTCATCCTGCGATCCTGGCGCGCGCTTGGACCCGACCACGATGACGGGGCCAACGGGATCGGGCGAAGAGTCGAGGACGGCAAGCGCCTGCTTGAGGAAGTCGAGGTCGTAGAAGTCCACGTCGAAGATGACCGCGATCTCGCCCCGTGCGGCGAGCAGACCGGTACGCAGCGCCTCGCCGTAGTTGGCCACCCGCATCGTGTGGTGGTCGACTTCGGGATACGTGGATGCGATCCGCTCGGCAATCGCCGGGGTGCCGTCGTTGGACCCGTTCTCGACGATCTGGATCTCGAAGGGGTCCCCGGCCGCGCGCAGGCCCGCCACGATCTCCTCGATCGCAGCACCGAGCAGTGCGGCTTCGTTGTAGGCGGGAATGACGACCGAGATCACGAGTCCTCCGGGCCCCCATCATGGCGCGCCCGAACCCGCTCCCGACGGCACGGGACCGAGTCGGACCACTTGTCGCAGCACCTAGGGTCGCCGGCAGATCGCCGACCGAACCCGAGGAGTCGACTGTGGCCGCCATGCCCGATGTCCTGCAGCTACACGCCGACGGCACCCCCGACAAGGCCGCGGTCATCGTGGATGCGAGTCACGGTGCCCGGTTCTCGATCACGAGCTACGGCGAGCTGAACCGCCTCGTCAACCGGCTGGCCCACGGGCTGCGGGCCCACGGCGCGGCGCCGGGAGATCGGATCGTGTGGTGCGGGCCGAACTCGCTCGAGACCATTGCGGTGATCCATGCAGCCCGCAAGGCCGGCCTCGTCGCGGTACCGCTGTCGTACCGCTTCACGGCCGAGGAGATGGCGTACGTCATCGACAACTCGGATGCGACGCTCGTGGTGTGCGACGCCGAGTACGCGCCGCTCATCGCATCGGTGCGGGACCAGTTGCCCAGCGTCGGCGCGCTCGTCGCCTACTGCGCCACCGCGGCGCCGACCCCGATCCCGGACGGGTTTGTGGCGTGGGATGCCCTGCTCGCGAACCAGCCCGAGACCGAACCCGAGAGCCCGGACGCATCGGCAGTCGGCGCGCAGATGCTCTACACGTCCGGCACCACCGGGAAGCCCAAGGGTGCGCTGCGGACGACCACGAATGCCCAGGTGGTCTTCGCACTCCTCGGTGAGCTGGGGTTCCAGATGGGGAACGAGGTGCATATCACCACCGGGCCGATGTACCACTCGGGCCCGCTCGCCTTCGTGTCGCTCAATCACTCGGCTGGGAGTCCCATCGTCGTGCTTCGCCGCTTCGACCCGGAGGCGTGGCTCAACGCCGTGAAACTGCACCAGGTCACCAACACGTTCTCGGCGCCGACCCAACTCAAGCGGCTCGTCTCGCTTCCCGACGACGTGCTCGCCACCGCGGACTGCTCGTCGATGCGATGTCTGATCGCGAACGCAGCTCCAGTGCCGTACGCACTGAAGCAGGAGGTGATCGCCAAGCTCGGTGACGGCTTCCTCTTCGAGGTATACGGCTCGACCGAGATGGGAATCATCACGGTACTGCGGCCCGAGGACCAGCTCCGCAAGCCGGGGTCCTGCGGCAAGCCGTACGGCGGTATCGAGTTCCGCATCATGCGCGACGACGGGACGCTGGCCGACCCAGGGGAGCAGGGCGAGCTGTTCATGTCGACCGGCCTCGCGATGGACGGGTACCACCGGACCGATGAGCGACTCGCCGAGATCGAAGACGGACGCTGGAAGTCGGTGGGCGACATCGCGTACGCGGACGACGAGGGCTACCTCCACATCTGCGACCGTAAGAAGGACATGATCATCTCGGGCGGCGTGAACATCTACCCGGCCGAGATCGAGGCCATCCTCCATGGGTTCCCGACGGTGATGGACGTCGCGGTGTTCGGGATTCCGGACGACGAGTGGGGCGAGAGCGTCTACTGCATCGTCCAAGCCCGAACAGGCGTCACCCTCGATCTCGACGAACTGCGGTCCTTCGCCGAGGCGAACATGGCCAAGTACAAGGTCCCGCGCGGTTGGGAAGTGCGTGGCGAACTGCCGCGCACCGATGCCGGCAAGCTGCTCAAGCGGGTACTGCGCGACGAGTTCTGGCCCGACCGCGCCGTCTGACCGACCGCCCCTCACCCTTTTTCCCCGACGCCAGGGCCCGCGGGGTCTCGGGGCCGGGAGAAAGACCGTGGGGGACCTCGGTGCCCGGAGGCAGCGAGATGGGCTGCGCTACCGTCCCGAGCCGTGCCGACCCTCTCCGAAGCCGAATCGAAGGCGCTCGTCGCCGCGTACGGGATCCCGGTGCCCGACGAGCGGATCGCGCCCGACGTCGCGGCCGCGGTCGCGGCGGCGGAGGCCATCGGCTTTCCTGTCGTCCTCAAGCTCAACGGTGACGCGATCGCCCACAAGACCGAACGGGGCCTCGTCCGGCTCAACGTCGTGGATTCGACCGCGGTCGCACAAGCGGCAGGGGAGTTGCTCGACGCCGCCACCGCTGACGACGGTCCGGTGAGCCTGCTGGTGGCGCCAATGTTGCGAGGCAACCGCGAGCTCATCGCCGGCCTGCACCTCGACGCCCAGTTCGGGGCGACCGTGATGCTCGGCGTCGGCGGGATCCTGGCCGAGGCCGTGGCCGACGTCGCGTTCCGCCTCGTCCCGCTCACGGCGATCGACGCCGAGGAGCTGATCGAGGACCTCCAGACACAAGCACTCCTCGGAGAGTTCCGCGGCGAGCCCGCCATCGACCGCGCCGAGTTGGTCCAGATCGTCACCGGGCTCGCCACGCTCGCCGCGGCGCGGCCGGACGTCCGCAGCGTGGACCTCAACCCTCTCATCGTCGTCGACGGCCACCCGATTGCCGTCGACGCCCTCGTAGAGACCACCACTCCATGAGCCTGACCGAGCAACACTTCCGGGCGCTGTTCGAGCCGCGGGGCGTCGTGGTCGCGGGCGCGTCCAGCCACCCAGGCAAGTTCGGGTTCGTCGCGCTCCACAACATTCTGAGTCAGGGCTACACGGGCTACGTCGGGGCGACCAACCGGGACGGCGGCACCATCCTTGGCGTCGACACCGTCCCGAGCATCGACGACCTGCCGGCCGATGTCCCCGTCGATCTGGTCTTCGTCTGCACCCCGGCCGCAACCAACGCGGACCTACTTCCGCGCCTGCGCCCGCCGCGGCGTCAGAGCCGCCTTCGTCACCAGCGCAGGCTACGGCGAAGCCGGCGCCGAGGGCCGCGTCGCCGAGCAGGAGCTCGTGACACTCGCCGAGGAACTCGACATCCTGCTGGCGGGGCCGAACGGACAGGGTGTGGTCAGCACTCCGGCCGCGCTCTGCGCACAGATCGTGGCGCCGTATCCGCCCGCGGGGGCGATCGGCGTCGCCAGCCAGAGCGGGAACTTCGTCTCGAGTTTCCTCAACTTCGCCGTCCAAACCGGTATCGGCATCAGCCGCGCCGTGAGCGCGGGCAACGCCGCGATGGCCACCGTGCCGGACTACCTCGACTTCTACGCCGACGATCCTGCCACCGCCGTGGGCCTGGCGTACGTCGAGGGCATCGCCGACGGCCGTGCCTTCTTCGATCGCATCCGCTCCGTGACGACCCGCATGCCACTCGTCCTCCTCAAGGGTGGCGCGACGGCCGGCGGCCAGCGCGCCGCCGCGAGCCACACAGGTGCGCTCGCGAGCGACGACCGGGTCTTCGACGGCATGTGCCGTCAGGCCGGAGCGACCCGAGCGGCGACGGTCGAGGAGGCCTACGAGGCCGCGGCAACGTTCGCGACCCAGCCGCTCCCGCAGGGCCCCAACGTCGCGGTGCTCACGACCGCTGGCGGTTGGGGGGTCGTCACCGCAGATGCGATTACCGCGAACCGGAACCTGACCCTCGCTCCGTTGCCGGAGGACCTGCTCGCAAAGATCGACACGAAGCTGCCGCCGCGCTGGAGTCGCAACAACCCGATCGACCTCGCCGGCGGTGAGACCCGCGACACGATCCCCGAGGTGATGGCAATGGTGGCGGGCCACCCCGCGATCGACAGCGTCGTGTACCTCGGGCTCGGCATCCAGTCGAACCAGGCGAAGCTCATGCGGGAGGGCCGCTTCTATCCCGGCGACGGCCTCGAGCGCATCGTCGACTACCACGAGCGCCAGGACGCACGCTTCGCTACTGCCGCCGCCGAGATCAGCGCCGCCACGGGCAAACCGATCCTCACTGCAACGGAACTCGCGATCGCGATCCCCGACAACGCCGGGCCGCGTGCCGTTCGTGAGACCGGTCGGCTCTGCTACGCCTCGTCCAATCGCGCCGTCACCGCGCTGGGCCACCTCTACCGCTACGCCCGTTTCCGCGATCGTCGCTCGCCGTCCTGACGGTGAGGCGCCGACCATGAGAGATCGCAGCCCGGCGGCGCGCTGGACCTTCGTCGCCCTGGCACTCGCCACCTCGGTGGTGCTGACCGTCGCCGCGCTCGGTGGACCGGATACGGCCACCGAGCAGCCGCCCGTGGGCACGCTGACCACGCCCCTGTGGTCGGTGCGTCGCACCCCGACCGTCGTAGTCGACGCCGCCGGACGCGAGCGACTGGCGACCGCCGTCGCGACTGCGGTCGGCTCCAACCAGAGCTGCACGACGGTCAGCGATGGACGCTCGACGCTGCTCGACACGAGCGCCGAGGCCCTCACGCCGGCCAGCACGATGAAGCTGCTCACCGCCGCGGCCGCGCTGGACGCATTCGGCCCTGGCCATCGGTTCGCGACGACGGTGCGACCGGAGGGGACGGTGCGCGACGGGACCGTCGATCGCCTGGCCCTCGTCGGCGGGGGCGATCCGCTGCTCGCCACACCCGAACGGATCGCGGTCGACGCCGCCGACCCTGACACGGCCGGACTCGCCGTCAGCCCGCTCGGGGATCTCGCCGACGCGATCGTTGGCGCCGGGATCCGATCGGTCCCTGGCGGCATCCGTGGCGTCGACGCTGCATTCGACGACACCCGCTACCTCGAGACCTGGACACCGTCCCTGCGTGCCGCCATAGGACCGGTCGGCGCGTTGACCGTCAACGACGGACTCACCGGCCCGGCCGGCACCGGCGCGCCCGCAACCGATCCGGCGCTCAATGCCGCAACTGAGCTCACCCGGCTGCTCACCGAACGCGGCGTCGCGGTGGGTGCGCCCGGCCGCGCCACGCAGGCGCCGGACACGGAGCCGGTGGCGCGGATCACCTCACCGCGCCTCGACGCGATCGTCACCGAGATGCTCAGCGCGAGTGACAACCTGACCGCGGAGATGCTGGTGCGATCGCTCGGCGCTCGAGCGGATGCGACCGTCGGCGACCGGGCGCCCGGCACCACCACGGCCGGTCTCAACGATCTCCGCCATCGCCTGCAGCGACTCGGTGTGGACCTCGACCACGCGACAGTCGCGGACGGTTCCGGACTGAGCCGAGAGAACGCGCTGCCGTGCGCCACCTTGCTCGAGGTACTGGACCTCGCTCGGCGACCCGGCCTCGGAGCCATCGAGGACGGCCTCGCGATCGCGGGGGAGCGGGGCACCCTCGCAACCCGGCTTCGCGGGACCGCCCTGGCCGACAACCTGCGCGCGAAGACCGGAACCCTCGAAGGGGTCAGCGGCCTGGCCGGCACCGTCACCGCGGACCGACCGCTGACCTTCGCGGTCCTCGCCAACGGCATCTTCGGTGAATCGGCGGCCTTCACACTCCGCGAATCCGTGGCGTCCGCAATCGGCGCGTTTCCCCTGATCTCGGACGCGCCCGGCGTCGTTCCGGCGCCCACCCCCGCGGCCAGGGCTTGCCCGGCCGGGGACCCGGCGTGTTGAATCCGACAGTGGCCGACCGACCTGCACCCATCCCGCAAGCCCTGGTCGAGCTCTGGGAACTCGTCCTCGCCTACTTCAAGCAGGAGACGACCGAACCGCTCAAGGCACTGGGACGCGTCATCGCCCTCGGAGTGGCCGGGTCCCTGTTGATCGGCTTCGGCGTGATCTTCGCCGGCGTGGGGCTGCTGCGCCTGGTGCAGGAGGAAACCACCGCCTTCGAAGGAAACTGGTCCTTCGTCCCGTACCTCATCGTCGTGGTGGTGCTGCTCGGGATTACCGGACTGTCGTACTACCTCGCCAGCCGAAGCAAGGATCCCGCCTCGTGAGCCCCAACCGTCCCGATACCGGGAACCGCCCGATCACCAAGGCCGACATCGAGGCCAAACTGGCCGAGATCTCCGGCGAAGTCGACGAGCAGGTCGACAACACGAAGCGCATCGCGATCACCGTCGGGGCCGTCGCGATCGGCATCGTCCTGGCCGGCGTGTTCCTGCTCGGACGGCGGCGGGGCAAACGCCTCACGACCGTCGTCGAGATCCGCAGAGTATGAAGGCCGCCTCGGCCCTCGGGGGCATCTTCGTCGCTCGCACCAAGCAGCGCGGCCAGTTCGCGATCGGCCTCGCCGCCGCGATGACCGGCCTGCGGATCTTCCGTCGGCTCACGCGCGCCTCCGCTCGCCCCGTGATTCGCTTCCAGATCAAACCCGGCGAGATCTACGAGATCAGAGGTCTCCGCCGCGACCGGTAGCGTGACGTCGGCATGCTGGTCCAGCTCCGCAACCCCCGACGCGAGATCCAGGTCTCCGGCCCGCGCACCGTCCAGGCGCTCTTGAGTCATCTCGACCTCGTACCGGAATCCGTCCTCGTCATCTGCAACGACACCCTGGTCACCCACGACGTGCGCCTCACCGACGACGACCGCATCGAAATCCGGCCCGTGATTTCCGGCGGCGCCGACCAAGGAATCCGCGGGTGAAGTGCCGACGGTGCAAGGCGCCGGCGGTGATCGACATCCGCCGGCACAACGCCGCGTTCTGTGGTGAGTGCTTCTTGCACCACTGCCGGGAACAGGTTCGGCGTGGCTCTCGCCGACCACGACATGCTGCACGCCGGGGAGCGAATCCTGGTCGCCGTGTCCGGTGGCAAGGATTCCCTCGCCCTCTGGGACCTCTTCCACGAACTCGGGCTGCCGGCGGACGGGCTCTATCTCGGCCTGGGCATCGGCGAGTATTCGGACCAGGCGACCGCGACGGTCCGGGGCTTCGCGTCGGCTCGGGGACTGACCTTGCACGTCGTCGACCTGCGGGCCGACCACGGCTACGACATTCCGTCGGCCGCCGCGGCCACGCGGCGTGCGCCATGCGGTGCGTGCGGACTCTCGAAGCGCCACCTCTTCAATCAGGTCGCGCTGGATCACGGCTACGACGTCGTGGCGACCGGTCACAATCTCGACGACGAAGCCGCCGTCCTCCTCGGCAACGTGCTCCAGTGGGAGACCGGGTATCTGGGCCGGCAGTATCCGGTCCTGCCCGCCGCTCCTGGCTTCGCCCGCAAGATCAAGCCGCTGGTCAAGTTGGGCGAACGCGAGATGGCCGCGTACTGCGTCTTGCGTGACATCGACTATCAGGTCGAGGAATGTCCGATGGCCGAAGGCAACCGTCACCTCGGGCTCAAGGAGACACTCAACCGGCTCGAGGAGCAGTCGCCGGGTGCCAAAGCCGCGTTCCTCACCGGCTTCTGGAAGCGCGGCCACGCCGCATTCGCGGACGCGGCCGGTGAGGAACGCGACGCACTCGGGCGCTGTGTCGAGTGCGGCGCGCCGACCACCGCCGAGCGGTGTGCCTTCTGCGTACTCCGGGAACGGGCGCAGGCATGCACGCCGGTGAGCGTCGCCACCCCGACCCGCCGCCATTCGGGAGCCGATTAATGCCCGGCGCGTTCGCGGTGGGCGATCACGTTCTACTGGTGGACCGGAAGCGACGCCGGCATCTGATCCGGTTGAGTGACGGAGGCGAGTTCCACACCCACGCCGGGATCGTCGAGCACGCCCGCATCGTGGGTCAGGACGAGGGTGTGACCATCCGCACGACACGCGGCGCGGCGATGCTCGCCACCCGGCCGACGCTCGCGGAGTACATCCTCGAGATGCCGCGGGGCGCGCAAGTGATCTACCCCAAGGATCTCGGTCCGATACTCATGCTTGCCGACATCTTCCCGGGTGCGCGCGTGTTGGAGTCGGGAGTCGGGTCGGGCGCGCTGACCATGACGCTGTTACGCGTGGTAGGTCCGACCGGTCATGTCACCGGATACGAGATCCGAGACGACTTCGCCGCCCGCGCGCAGACCAACGTCGAGGCGTACCTCGGTCCCGACGTGCCGCTCACCGTCGAAACGCGCGACGTGTACGAGGGGATCGAGATCGACGACCTGGACCGCGTCGTGCTCGATCTGCCCGAACCCTGGCAGGTCGTCGCGCACGCGGAACGGGCGCTGCGGCCGGGCGGCATTCTGCTCTCCTACCTCCCGACGATCCTGCAGGTCGCCACCCTGCGCGAGACGCTCGCCGAGTCAGCATTCGGGATGGCCGAAACCCTCGAGGTGCTCAATCGCGGGTGGAACGTCGAGGGGCAGTCGGTGCGCCCGGACCATCGCATGGTCGCCCACACCGGCTTCCTCACCGTGGCTCGCAAGCTCAGTCCGGAATGAACCTGCTCGACCTGTTGGTACTCGCGACGGCCGTCACCGCGGCAGTGATCGGGTACCGGGTCGGATTCCTGATGCGCACCCTGTCCTGGCTGGGTCTCGCCGGCGGGCTGGCCATCGGCCTCCGACTCACCCCCCGCCTCGGGCGCGCCCTCGCCGACGCCAGCCCGGGGACCCGCCTGGTTGCGGTCGCCTCGCTGCTGATCGGGCTCGCACTGATGGGGCAGACCTGCGGTCTCTTCGCGAGTTCCGCACTTCGGCGTCGCCTCGAGCTGACCGACCAGCCTTCCCGGGCCGACCGGGTGGCCGGCGGCGCGCTCGGGGTACTGGGTGTCCTGACGTTGGTCTGGCTCCTGACCCCGGCGCTCCGATCCGCTCCCGGCGGGTCCGCCCGCGCGGCTCGGGACTCAGCCCTCGTCGGCATGATCGAAGACCACGGCCCCCGGCCACCACGTGCCGCGAGACTGCTCGGCCGGCTCGTCAGCGAGGCGCCATATCCGATAGTCGACGACTCGGCTCGAGTCGGCAACTCCCCGCCGGCGGCGGGGGCCGGGCCGCGCGTCGACGTCGCGGTCGCCCGGTCCGTCGTGCGGGTGGACGGCCCGGCCTGCGGCTTTCGGATCACCGGCACCGGCTTCGCCGTCGGCGACGGCCTGATCCTCACCAACGCCCACGTGGTTGCGGGGGAGCGAGCCACGCGCATCACGGCCAGCGACGGCCGCACGATGCAGGCCCGCGTCGTGGTGTTCGACGGCCGCCACGACATCGCGCTGCTGCGCGTCCCCGCGCAGCTTCCTGCGCTCACGCTGGGACCAGTCCGGGTCGGGACCATCGCCTCGGTTCTCGGTCACCCCAACGGCGGAGAGCTCCGGGCCGCGCCCGCACGCGTTGCGCGGCGCATCGATCAACCGCGTAGCGATATCCGACGCGTGGGCATGATCCGAACCTCGATCGTCGGACTCGCCGCCCGGCTGCTCCCCGGTGACTCGGGGGCACCCGTCGTCGGTGGCGACGGGGTGGTCCAGGCCATGGTGTTCGCGGTGGATCCGGCGGCACCCGCCACCGGCTTCGCGCTCGCCAGCGACGAACTCCGTCCGTTCGTCCGGGAGGCGAGAACAACCCGGAAAGCAGTCTCGACCGGCTCCTGTCTCTGAGCCCTCAGCGGAAGAGGCCGACGATACCCACGGCCAGAGCCGCCAGCGCCAGCGCGGACACCACGATGACGCAGATCAAGGCGAACACCTTGAACCGCGGACCGTTGACCGCTTCTCCGACGGCACTCGGGCGATTGGTCAGGATGAACAGGATGACCAGGATCACGGGCGTGATGAAGCCATTGAGCACCTGCATGCTGATGAGCAGGTCGATGAGATTCACCGGGATCAGCGCCACCGCGGCGCCGATCACCACCTGCAGCATGAACAGCCCGAGGAAGAACGGGGCTTCGCGGAATCGGCGGGAGACGGACCGTTCGGCACCGATCGCCTCGGAGAGTCCGTAGGCCGTCGAAAGCGGAACGATCGCGGCGGCGAGCATCGACGCGCCGAGAAGTCCGATCGCGAACAGTGCCTCGGCCCCCGCACCCGCGACGGGTTCGAGCGCCTTGGCCGCCTGCTCCGCGGACTCGAGCGGCATGCCCGTATCACCGATCGCAGCCGCGGTCGCGATCAACACCGACAGGAAGATGACCCCGGCGAACAGCGCGCCGAAGATCGCGTCGATGCGTTCGTGCGGATACTCGTCGGGTCCGATGCCGCGATCGGCAACCGCGGCGGCCTGATAGAGCTGCATGTACGGGGTGATGGTGGTGCCGACCAACGCGACGGCCATCAGCAGGAACGCCTCGCTCCCCACGAAATGCGGGATGAAGGTGTTGCGCACGACCTCGCCCCAGTCGGGCTTCGCGAGAATCATGGCGACCGGATACGAGAGGAACACGAAGGTCAGGGCGAGAAAGATCCGCTCGGCCCACTGGTACGAGCCCAACACCACCACTCCGATGATCGTGACGGCCGCGATCGGCACCGAGATGTAGCGCGACACGCCGAAGATCTCCATCGCGGCGCCGATCCCGGCGAACTCCGACACGACGAGGCCGAGATTCGCGATGAGGAGACAGACGACCACGCCCGCGCCGATCCTCAGCGAGAACTCCTCGCGAACCAGCGACATCAAGCCCTCACCGCTATACGCACCCAGGCGAGCCGCCATCTCTTGGACGGCAACGAGCGCGGCGATCACCAGTACACAGATGAACAGTGTGCGGTACTGGAACTGCGAACCCGCCGACGCATAGGTCGCGATGCCACCGGCATCGTTACCGGCATTCGCGGCGATGAGCCCGGGTCCGAGCAGCGCGAAGATCACCGCCGGCCGAACGAAACGGCGGCGGCGCGGCGGTGGCGGCGACGTCGGGGCGAGACTCACGGGACTCAGCTCATCATCCGAAGAGGCGCGGGAAGCGGACCTTGCCCCGTTCGGGCAGCAGGGCGTCCACGAGGTCGTCACCGAGAATGCGGCCCACGGGCCGTCCGTCGTCGTCCACCACGAGCACCGAGGAGCCCCGGGAGTCCACGAACTGCTCGATGACGTCTCCGAGCGAGGCGTCGGGCAGGACCGAGATCGGCTCGGGCGGGCCGGCGACTTCACCCACCAGGTCGTCGCCGGCCGCCACCAGGAGTTCGAAGAGGCCCAGGTCGTGGACGACGCATCCGTCGCCGTCCACGATGATCACGGCGTCCACGTCGGCCTGGTGCTCGGCCTGGGTCCGCAAGATGCGGCGAACCTCACTGACGCGCTGATCGGGACGCACGAGGATGAGGTTGGTGGTCATGAGTCCACCGGCCGTCCCCTCGCGGTAGAGGAGCAATGTTCGCAGCGACTCGGCCCGGGCGGGCGGCATCCCGGCGAGAAGTTCTTCGGCTTCGTCGGGCTCGAGGTCCCGCAGGGCGTCGACGGCCTCGTCGGGTTCCATCTCCGCGATCAAGGCTGCGGCGCGGTCGGGCTCCGACTCGCGCAGCAGCGCTCCCAGTTCCTCAGGCGCCATCTCCTCGAGTGCGTCGGCCGCGGTCTCGCTGTCGAGCACGGCCAACAACTCCTGGCGCTCGTCGCGCCCGAGTTCCTCGAGCAGGTCGGCCAACTCGGCCGGCCGCAACCGGCGCAACGCCTGGTTCGGGGAATGCAGCCGCATCGGTCCGCGCCGGGCCGGACCTTGCGCGCCGAAGCTCTGGATCGCACCCCAGTCCAAGACCCGCTCCGGGGTGGGACGACGGCGCCACCGGGTCGGGCCCAGACGGCGGATCAGCGTCTGGAATCCGACATCCACGCCGACGAGTCGGAACACGCCGGCGACATCCGCGAGGTAGAGATCCGACGCGCGCACGACGCGGCGGCCGTCGACATCCACGAGTTGGTGGTCGACGACGTCCCGGTTCAGCACGACCTCACCGTCGCGCCGCTCGAAGTCACGCAGATCGAGGCGGGTCGACGACAGCGTGACCCGCTCGGTGGAAATCTCGGAGATCTTGGCGATCGGGACGTACGCGTGACGACGGCCGACCCGCATGACGAGTCCGGTGACCGGCGGATACGGATCGCCGGCCCACCGGACGACGAGGTCCACGACCCGCCCAACCTCGACGCCGCGACCGTCGTGGACCGGACGGCCGACGAGCGCGGCAGCTGAAACGAGCGCGTCCGCGACGGCGCGGTTCGCGAGCAGTCGCTGGGTTCGGTGCTCCCGCCGACGGCGAAACGAGGACGGGGTGGGGAGTGGGGGACGACGAGCCATGGCAGGCCTCCTTCGGACGCATCACGCGAGGCGATGCCGAGGTGGGCGGAACGCGGGGCTGGTCGCCGCCTGGCCGTGGCTGGGTCGGACTCCGGAGGGTCAGACGGTCCGCACGGAAGGAGCGCGACCGCATCTACTCGGGGGTTCGGATTTCTTGCGGTCCATGCGATCCCTCCCTTCCGGGAATGCGGTGTTCGAACGAACAGCGTCGTTCGAACCGGGCTTCCTATTCAGCTTCGATGAAGATGCACTCGCCGGGGCACTCCTCGGCGGATTCGATCGTCGCTTCCAACATGCCGTCGGGAATGTTGGCCAGGCCGTCGGCGCCACCAGGCTCCGAAAAGACCTTGTCGCCTTCTTTCACGTAGGCCAGACCATCGTCGAGCAGCGTGAACACGCTGGGCGCGATCTCCTCGCAGAGACCGTCACCTGTGCACAAATCCTGGTCGATCCAGACCTTCATTCTGCGGTCCTCACCTCGTGGTTCGAGAATCCTTCGGGGGGTATCGGTGCGGAATCGGTCAACCCTGAGCCGATGCCGACCGATGGGAGCGTACCGGGGTCCCACCCGGCCGGAGCAATTTATCCGGCCCGGGCGGGGAAAAGGCTCCGGCCGGTACGTCCTGCTGGATAGGGTGCGCGAAAGCGAGCCGTCACCGCGACGGCAGAAAAGGAGGGGGCATCGTGGCGGCTGAGCACGAACGACGCCTCGCCGAGTACGAGCACCAGGTCGGCGAGCTCCAGGACCAGGTCAAGACCTTGGAGGAGGAGATCGTCCTGCTCCGCCGGCGGCTCCAGGACGCCCCGGGACGGGTCCGCACCCTCGAGGAGCGTGTCCTCGAGACCAAGGGCCAACTGGCCAAGGCCGTCTCCCAGAACGAGCGGCTCTCGGCCACCCTGCGTGAGGCGCGCGAGCACATCGCGGCCCTTCGTGAAGAGGTCGAGAAGCTCACGATGCCCCCGTCCGGGTACGGCACCTTCCTGGGTGCGAACGACGACGGGACGGTCGACGTCTTCACCGCAGGTCGCAAGATGCGGGTGTCCCTGCACCCTGAACTGGATCCTGATGAGCTCAAGCGCGGCCAGGAGGTCGTCCTCAACGAGTCGCTCAACGTCGTGCTGGCGCGCGGATTCGACGCGCAGGGCGAGGTCGTCATCTTCAAGGAGCTGCTCGAGGACGGTCGTCGGGCGCTGATCGTCGGCCGGGCCGACGAGGAGCGGATCGCCGAGATCGCCGACGAGCTGATCGGCGTCAAGCTGCGCGCCGGTGAGCACATCCTCGTGGACGCCCGCTCGGGCCTCCTCGTCGAGCGAATCCCACGTCCCGAGGTCGAGGAGCTGGTCCTCGAAGAGGTGCCGGACATCACCTACTCGGACGTCGGTGGCCTCGACGACCAGATCGATCAGATCCAGGACGCCGTCGAACTGCCCTACCTCCACGCGGAACTTTTCCATGAGCACGACCTGCAACCGCCGAAGGGAATTCTGCTGTACGGCCCGCCAGGTTGCGGCAAGACGCTGATCGCCAAGGCGGTCGCGAACTCGCTCGCGCAGCGGGTCGCGGAGAAGACCGGCAACGACAAGACGCGTTCGTACTTCCTCAACATCAAGGGTCCGGAGCTGCTCAACAAGTATGTCGGGGAGACCGAACGCCAGATCCGACTCATCTTCGAGCGCGCCCGCGAGAAGAGCGAAGAGGGCGTGCCGGTCATCGTGTTCTTCGACGAGATGGACTCGCTGTTCCGTACCCGTGGGACGGGCATCAGTTCGGACATCGAATCCACGATCGTTCCGCAGTTGCTCGCAGAGATCGACGGAGTCGAGAGCCTGAAGAACGTCATCGTGATCGGCGCGTCGAACCGCGAGGACCTGATCGATCCGGCGATCCTGCGCCCGGGCCGCCTCGACGTGAAGATCAAGATCGAGCGGCCGAACGAGGATTCGGCAAAGCAGATCTTCGGTCAGTATCTCGTGCCGACGCTGCCGATCGCCGAGGACGAGACCAAGCACTTCGGCGGGGACGCCGCGGCCGCGATCGAGCGCATGATCGACATCGCCGTCGACGCGATGTACGCCACCGACGACGCCAACCGGTTCCTCGAGGTCACGTATCAGAACGGCGACAAGGAGATCCTCTACTTCAAGGACTTCTCCTCGGGCGCGATGATCGAGAACGTCGTGCGGCGGGCCAAGAAGCTCGCCATCAAGCGCACCATCGCGGGTGGGAGCACCGGTATCTGCACCCAGGATCTGCTCGATTCGATCAAGCAGGAGTACCGGGAACACGAGGACCTGCCGAACACCACCAACCCGGACGACTGGGCAAAGATCTCGGGCAAGAAGGGCGAGCGGATCGTGTTCGTCCGAACGCTGCTCACCGAAGGCCGCGACTCCGGCAACGGCGGCCGCCAGATCGAACGGGTCACGACCGGACAATACCTGTAACCCCGCCGGCGGCGGTGCGACACGGGACGCGACAGGGCCGGGTTAGCCTGCGCGGGTGGCGGTGCCGAAGGTCTGTGGAATCGAAACCGAGTACGGCGTCGTGCTGCGCAACGCGTCCGACCCGAACCCGGTGCTGGCCTCGTCGCTGCTGATCAACGCCTACGTCGAGCACCGACGTGTCGGCTGGGACTTCGAGGACGAGACCCCCGGGCGCGACGCGCGCGGCTTCGGCCGCGAAGGGTCCCAACCCCCGATCGTCGAGACCCATCTGGTGAACACGGTCTTGACCAACGGGGCTCGTTACTACGTGGACCACGCGCATCCCGAGTACTCGACACCGGAGTGTTCCGATGCACTCGAACTGGTTTCGGCCGACAAATCGGGCGAGCGGATCCTGGCGCGGTCGATGCGCGCCGCTCATCGGCTGCTCGATCCGGGCCAGGAGATCGTCGTCTACAAGAACAACTCGGACGGCAAGGGCAACTCGTACGGCACTCACGAGAACTATCTCCTCGACCGCCAGGTCCCGTTCACGGAGCTGGTCCGCCATCTGTTGCCGTGGTTCGTCACCCGACAGGTCTTCACCGGCGCCGGCAAGGTGGGCGCCGAGAACGGCGCGAACCCGGTCGACTTCCAACTCTCGAGTCGCGCCGACTTCTTCGAGGAGGAGGTCGGCCTCGAGACCACGCTGAAACGCCCGATCGTCAACACCCGCGACGAGCCCCACGCGGATCCCCAGCTGTACCGACGACTCCACGTCATCGCCGGCGACGCCAACCTCTGCGAGGTCGCGACGTACCTGAAGGTCGGTACGACCGCGATTGTGCTGGCGATGATCGAAGACAACTTCTTCGACAAGGACCTGGCGGTCATCGGTCCGGTCCACGCGATGCGGACCGTGTCCCACGACCCGACGCTGCGGGCCACACTCGAACGGGTGGAGGGTGGCACCTGCACTGCGCTGGAACTGCAGTGGGAGTTCGTGCGGCGCGCGCAGAAGTACGCCGACGAGACCGGCTTGGAAGAGTGCGGCGGCGCGGTCGGGCTCGACGTGCTGGCCCGCTGGGAGTCCACGCTCGCCACGCTCGAGCGAGACCCGATGGGCCTCGATGGGCAACTCGACTGGGTGACGAAGCTGAGTCTGCTCGAGGCGTACCGGGACCGCGACCGGCTCGGCTGGGACGATCCGAAACTCGCGCTGCTGGATCTTCAGTATCACGATGTTCGCCCGGATCGTTCGCTGTACGAACGCCTGGTTCGGGCCGGAAAGGTCGAGCGATTGGTTGCCGAACCCGAGGTCGAACGGGGCATGACGGAACCGCCGGAGTCGACCCGGGCATACTTTCGAGGTCAATGTCTGGCGCGGTGGCCCGATTCCGTGGTCGCCGCGAACTGGGACAGCCTGATCCTTGATGTCGGTTCGGACCCATTGCGGCGGATCCCGATGATGGAACCGCTCAAGGGAAGCCGAGCCCACGTCGAGGCGTTGTTCGAGCAGTGCACCACCCCTGGCCAACTGGTCGAGGTGTTGGGGTCGTAGGAGGAATCGATGCCTGAGCGGGAACAGAAGCGCAAGCCGGCGCCGAAGACGAGCGAAGAGGTCGTCGAGGAGGCCGCGCCCGTGCGCCAGGGCGAAGCGCTCAAGGAAGAACTCGACGATCTGCTCGACGAGATCGACACGGTGCTCGAATCCAACGCTGAGGAGTTCGTTCGTTCGTACGTCCAGAAGGGCGGCGAGTAGGGATCCCGATGGATCCCTTGAGCAAGACACTCGCCCATGGCGCGCGGCTCGCCGCCAGTCCGACGCCGGACCGTGTCCTCGCCGCCACCGTCGAGGAACGCCGCGCACAACGGCTCCGCCGTCGAATCCGACGGTGGGAACGCCTCCGCCGGATTCGCTGACCCCTCCGATAGGCTCGCCGCCCGATGCCCGAGCCCACGATGCTGCCGTTGTTCGCGCCCGCCAGCGATCCCGGGCCCTCCTTCGTTGATTTGCTGCGACGCGTCGACCCGGACGCCGCCCGTCGACCGCTCGGCGAACTACACGCCGCTGACCTCGACGTGGCGCACGGCACCACGGTCGTGGCGATCCGCGCCGCGGACGGGGTGGTCATGGCCGGCGACCGCCGGGCGACCGCCGGCCACACGATCGCGAACCGCCGCATCGAGAAGGTGTTCGCGGCCGACGAACACTCCGGGGTCGCGATCGCGGGCGCCGCCGGACCGGCAGTCGAGATGGTCCGGCTGTTCCAGGTACAACTCCGTCACTACGAAAAGGTCGAAGGCGAGCAGCTCAGCCTCGAGGGCAAGGCGAACCAGCTCGCCCAGATGGTGCGGGCGAACCTCCCTGCGGCCATGCAGGGCTTCGTCGTCATCCCCCTCTTCGCGGGCTACGACCACCGACGGCGCCGAGGTCGGGTCTTCTCCTACGACGCCACCGGCGGGAAGTACGAGGAGGCCGACTTCCAGTCCAACGGATCTGGTGGCGTCCATGCCCGGAACTGGATCAAGGCGGGCTGGACCGAGGAACTGAGCGCCGAGGGCGCCACGGATCTCGCGATCCGCTCGCTGTTCGCCGCCGCGGACGAGGACGCGGCCACCGGCGGTCCCGACCTCGTGCGCGGGATCTACCCCCTCGTCGCCATCATCGATGGCGACGGCTTTCGGATGCTCGACGACGCCACGGTCGCGGCGCGGGCCCAGGAGTTGCTCGGCGGCGCCGAGCGCGGCGGCCAAGAGTCCCGAGGCGGCGATGCCACGTGATCGCAGCATTCGCATCTCGCACACCCAGCCGTAGGGGAAGCGCAGCGGGGCCCGACCGGCCCGCTCCGCAGAAGCAGGGGGGCGCGCGATGAGCATGCCGTTCTACGTCTCGCCCGAGCAGATGATGAAGGACCGGGCGGATTACGCCCGTAAGGGCATCGCCCGCGGGCGCAGCCTGATCGCAATGGAGTGCGCGGCCGGCGTGGTCATCGTCGCCGAGAACCCCAGCCGGACCCTCTCCAAGATCAGCGAGATCTACGACCGGATCGCGTTCGCCGGCGTCGGCAAGTACAACGAATTCCAGAGCCTGCGGATCGGCGGCGTACGACTCGCTGATCTCAAGGGGTACCAGTACTCACCCGAGGACGTGAGCGCCAGTTCGCTGGCCAACGCCTACGCGCAGACCCTCGGACAGGTCTTCACCCACGAGATGAAGCCGTACGAGGTCGAGATCCTGGTGGCGGCGGTCGGTCACGAACCCGAGGAACCCAACCAGCTCTTCCACATCCTCTACGACGGCACCGTGATGGACGAGCAGGGCTTCACCGTGCTCGGGGGCGAGGCGGAGCGCATCGCGGAGGCCGTCGGCGCCGATTACACGGACGGGCTCACACTCGCCGCCGCCATACAGCTCGGCAGCAGCGTGCTGGGCGGGGAGAACGGCGCGCTGCCCGCGACGCAGCTCGAGGTCGCACTCTTGGACCGTGAGCGAACCGGACGGGCATTCCGACGGGTACGCGGCGACGAGCTTGACGAACTGCTCGGCGCACCCCGCGGCGGAGTAGACCCCAACTCCGGTCGATGGAGTGGTGATGGAACGCAGGATCTTCGGTCTCGAGAATGAGTACGGCGTGACCTGCACCCTCCGCGGGCAGCGACGCCTGAGCCCGGACGAGGTCGCTCGCTACCTGTTCCGCCGCGTCGTCTCGTGGGGCCGCTCCAGCAACGTGTTCCTGGAAAACGGCGCCCGGCTGTACCTCGATGTCGGGAGTCACCCGGAATACGCCACCCCCGAATGCGACGACATGCGGGAGTTGATCGTCCACGACAAGGCCGGCGAGCGGATCCTCGAGAGCCTCGTCCAATCGGCCGAGGCCCGACTCCGGGAGGAAGGGATCCGCGGCGAGGTCTACCTGTTCAAGAACAACACCGACTCTGCCGGGAATTCCTACGGCTGTCACGAGAACTACCTCGTCGAACGCGACGGCGAGTTCTCCAGATTCACCGACGTGCTCATCCCGTTCCTCGTCTCGCGTCAGGTCTACGCCGGCGCCGGCAAGGTCCTCCAGACCGCGCGCGGCGCGATGTTCTGCATCGCCCAGCGCGCCGAACACATCTGGGAAGGCGTGTCCAGCGCCACGACACGATCTCGGCCGATCATCAACACCCGAGACGAACCCCATGCGGATGCCGAACGGTTCCGGCGGCTCCATGTGATCGTCGGCGACTCCAACATGAGCGAGTACACGTCGTTCCTGAAGGTCGGCACGACGTCACTCATCCTGCGCATGCTGGAGGAAGATTCCGGTCCCTGGCGGGATCTGTCGTTGGAGAATCCGATCCGCGCCATTCGTGAGATCAGCCACGACATCACGTGTCGGCGCCGCGTCCGCCTCGCGAACGGCCGGGAGCTGTCAGCCGTGGACATCCAGGCCGAGTACCTGAACCGCGCGCTGCGATTCGCGAAGCGTCGGACGCTCTCGCCGCTCGAACAGCAAGCACTCGACATGTGGGAACACGTGATGACACACCTCGAGTCGGACCCGCTCAAGCTCACCCGCGAGGTGGACTGGGTGATCAAGCATCAGCTCGTGGAGGCATACCGGGAGAAGCATCAACTGCCGTTGACGCACCCACGCGTCGCGCTTCTGGACCTCGCCTACCACGACGTCACGCGATCCCGATCGCTCTACTACCTCCTCGAGCGAAGGGATCAGGTGGACCGCATGGTCACCGACGAGGAGATCGAGGTCGCGATGGACGAGCCACCCCAGACGACACGGGCGAAGCTGCGCGGGGCGTTCATCAAGCGGGCCAAGGAACGCAAGCGGGACTACACCGTCGACTGGGTCCACCTGAAGCTCAACGACCAGGCGCAGCGCACCGTCCTGTGCAAGGACCCGTTCAAGTCCCAGGACGACCGCGTCGACCGCCTCATCGCCTCGTTGTAAGCCCGCCGCCTGCGTCGCCAGCCCGACGGTTAGCGTCGCTCCATGCCGGCGTTTCGTACTGGTCAGGTCGTTGCGCTGCTCGCCGAGCGCGACGGGTTGCAGCGGGTCGAGGTGGACCTCGGACTCGGGCCGGAGAAGGCCTATGTCTTGACCAAGCTGATCGGTCCGGTCGCGATGGGGGACCGGGTCGTCGTCAACACCACCGCCGTGGACCTCGGCCTCGGCACCGGCGGGTGGCACTTCGTCCACTGGAACCTCAGCCGCGACGAGTGGTTGGAACCGGGGCCGGGCCACATCATGAAGCTGCGCTACACGAGTCTCCAGGCCGACACGGGGTCCACCGAGGAACACCTCGACGAGATCGCGAGCGCGCACACCTCGATCGACGGCCTCCCCGTGGTGGCCACCCCCTTGCACAGCCAGGTACCCGCTGTCGTCCTCGCCATCCGATCGGTGAAACCAGACGCCCGGATCGCGTACGTCATGACCGACGGCGCGGCGCTGCCGGTCGCGTTCAGCGACCTCGTTGCGGAAATGTGCGACCGCGACCTACTGACGACCACCATCAGTGCCGGCCAGGCCTTCGGCGGCGCGCACGAAGCCGTCACGGTCCACTCCGCCCTGGCGATCGCCCGCCACCAGGTCGACGCTGACGTGGCGGTCGTCGCCATGGGACCGGGCATCGTGGGCACCGACTCGACCCTTGGCTATACGGGGATCGAGGTCGGCGCCGTGCTCGACGCGACCACCGGCCTCGGGGGACGACCCATCGCGTGCCTTCGGGCGTCTGCTGCCGACCCACGGGCGCGCCATCAAGGGGTGTCGCACCACACCGTGACGGCACTCACGATCGCGACGCGGAGCAGGGTCTGGGTACCGGTGCCCAACGGTCCCCACGCCGACTCACTGAGGGCCGACCTCGTCGCGGGCGGAATCGCCGAACGGCACGAGATCATCAACGTCGACGTCCCGGACGTCATCACGCTGATGGACGATGCGGGGCTCCGGGTGACCTCGATGGGCCGTCCCGCGGCCGAGGATCCGATGCTGTTCCTCGGCGCGGCCGCGGCCGGCGTCGCAAGTGTCAGCACCGCCGGTACCGAGGTGCCGTAACCTCGGGCGCCCATGCCCGCCGACGACATCGACGTCCCCGACCGCCGCGAGCGGCTCCTGAACCTGCTCGCCGCGTTGCTCGAGTCCCGGGCGGGGCTCACCCGGGACGAGATCGTCACCAATCCCACGCTCGGCTACGCCAGCGGCGAAAGTGCCGCGCGGCGCGCCTTCGAACGAGACAAGGCGACCCTGCGCGCGATGGGGGTACCGCTGCACGAGTCCGGCCCCGATCAGCAGAGCCGATACCGCGTGGACCCCAAGGAGTACTACTTACCGGAACTGGAGCTGACCGACGACGAACTGGCGGCGCTCCACGTGGCAGTCACCGCGATCGGGCTTGGCACGACGGCGGGGGAGGGCGCCCTCATGAAGCTCGGTGGGCGCGCCGGCTCAGGCGGACTCCCCATCGCGGAGCTGCCCTACGTGGAGGCACTGGCGCCGCTCTTCGAAGCGTCGCGTCGACACGCGGTGGTGGAATTCGAGTACCGAGGTCGGACTCGACGCTTTGAACCGTGGGGGCTGACGTCGAAGTCGGGGCGTTGGTACGTGGTCGGCTTCGAACACGGTGCCGGTGACATGCGGGTCTTTCGCGCGGACCGCATCGATGGTGAGATCGTCGCCGGTTCGCCGGGCCACTTCTCGGTCCCCTCGGACTTTCGACCCGACGCCTATCTCGAGGATCGGCCATGGAGCTACGGCGACGGACGCGCCACGCCGGTCACGCTGCTCGTCGACCCCGGCTACGAGTTCGCCGTTCTCGAAGCCGCCGGCCCCGAAGCCCGCGCCGATTCCGGACCCGACGGGGGAACACTCGTCACCATCGACGCGGTCGACGTGTCCGGCGTCGTGGGCTTCGCACTCGGATTCGGCGAACACGTCGAGATTGTCGAACCCGCCGAGGCCCGCCAGGCCATCGTCGCGGCCCTGGACGCGTGGTCGCCGTGAGCCGCACGGATGCGCCGCCGCAACTCGCGCGCGTGCTGGCCATGATTCCCTGGCTCGCCGCGCACCGGTCGGTGACCAAGACCGAGGTCGCCGACCGGTTCGGGATCGATGGTGACGAGCTGGAGGCCGACCTCGCGCTGATCATGATGATCGGCGTCCCACCGTATTCACCGGGCGACTACATCAACGTCAGCTACGACGGCGACACCATCGACCTGTGGCTCGCTCCATACTTCACGCGACCCCTGCAACTCACCGCGAGCGAGGGGCTCGCGCTCCTCGCCGGCGGTCGGGCGCTGCTCGCCGTCGAAGGCTCCGACGCCGACGGACCGCTGGCGACCGCCATCGCGAAGCTCGAGGCCGCCCTGGGCGTCAGCGAGGTGCAGGTGGAACTCCCGGTGCCACCACTGCTCGCCGAGGTCCGCGACGCCGCGGCCGCCGGCACGCGCATCGACATCGAATACTGGAGTGCGGGCCGCGAGGAACTCACCGAACGGCGGATCGATCCTGGGCCGCCGTTCTTCGCCCTCGGCGAGTGGTACACCGATGCCCACTGCTCACTGCGAGGCGAGACCCGAATGTTCCGGGTGGACCGAATCCGGTCGGTGGCCGCGACGGATGAGTCGTTCACGCCGGTGGGCGCCGACCCGGGCGGGCCGCTCTATCACCCTCGGAGCGACGATCCACGAGTCACGATCGAACTGCCGCGCGGGGCCAGCTGGGTTGCCGAGCAGGCACCGGCCGAGTCGGTCGAGGACCTCGACGACGGGCGGCAGCGCCTCGTCCTTGCCATCAGTGAACCCTCGTTTCTCGAGCGGATCCTGCTCCAGGTCGGTCCCGACGTCCGCGTCGTCGGCCCCCCGGAGTGGCGCGACCGCGGGGCCGAGTGCGCCCGACGGGTTCGTGCGCGCTACGAAGCGACGACCTGAGCCTGGCCTGAGCGTGCGCCTGTCGATGCCCGATCTTGGGTGCCCGACGGACCCGAACCGGCCCGGCGACGTGAAAGGATGCACCGCGTGACCCGTACCGACCCTGCTCTCACCGATCACGGGTCCGACGGTCCGAGCCCCATCCGCAACGCGGTCGAGTGGATCGTCATCATCGTCGTGGCCGTCGGGTTCGCGCTGTTGGTACGAGGCTTCGTCCTGCAGACCTTCTATATCCCCTCGACCTCGATGGTCCCGCGGCTCCAGGTCGAGGACCGGGTGCTGGTCAACAAGCTGAGCTACGACCTCCGCGACCCCACGCGTGGAGACATCGTCGTCTTCCGCACCCCGCCGAGTTCGAACATCACGAGCATGGACGATCTCGTGAAACGCATCGTCGGGTTGCCCGGCGACACGATCGAGGGGCGTGACGGCCGGATCTACATCAACGGCAGTCTGCTCGATGAGCCGTACCTGCCGGACGGAGTGCAGTCCAAGACCTTCGGACCGGCGCAGGTACCCGCAAACTCGTATTTCATGCTGGGCGACAACCGCCAGTCCTCGAACGACTCCACGGTCTGGGGGCCTGCACAACGTGACCTCTTCGTCGGTCCCGTCTTCGCGACGATCTGGCCGCTGAACCGGATCGACATCCCCGGCTGGCTGTGGTTCATCCCGATCGGCCTGCTCGTCGCGACTGGACTGTTCTACATTTTCCGCCGCCGACGGCGAGAACCCGCACGCGGAGCGGAGTTGACGTAGCTGAGCGGGGGAGATATCGCCATGCGTCGCGCGGCCCGACCGCGACGGGACTCGATCCGAACCGAGTTCGGGTTCTTCCTGCAATTGCTCGGCGCGTGCGGGTTCGTCTTCGCGCAACCCGTCTTCGAGGCCTACTCCAGCTCTCCCGAGGCACTCCTCTCCGCCGGACCGGCACCAGTGACGCTGGTGGCGTTCGCACTCGCGTGGGCACTGGTTCCGCCCCTCGCGCTGTGGGCGATCACCGCGTGGACCCGGGTGTTCGGTGCGTCCGTCCGCCGTCTGGTCCACGCGGCCGTGCTGGGTGGGCTCGCGGGCGTCTTCGTCGCCCAGGCCCTCACCCAGTCGCAGACCTGGTCCCGCCCGGCGATCTGGGTGATCGCGCTCGGTGGCGCCGCGACCGGGACCTGGTGCTGGCTGCGCTTCGTGAACGCCCGAACGTTTCTTCGGTACCTCGCACTGGCGCCGGCCCTGTTCGTCGCAGCTTTTCTCTTCACCGCTCCGGTGGTCGACATCCTCCGCGGTGACACCGCCACAGGCGTGGACGCCACCGTGCCGACGCCGGTGATGTTCATCGTGTTCGACGAGCTCCCGACTGCGTCCCTGCTCGACGGTGAGGGCCGCATCGACTCCTCGGCCTTCCCGGGGTTCGCGCGCCTCGCGTCGATCAGCACCTGGTACCGGAACGCGACGACGGTTTCCTCGACCACCGAGAAAGCGGTCCCCGCGATCCTCACCGGCCGCCGACCGACATCGGAACCGGTCGCACCGGTGGCCAACCAGTTTCCCCAGAATCTCTTCACGGTCCTCGGCGCCGGCGAGAACTCCCAGGTCATCGAACCCGTGACCCAGCTCTGTCCCGAATACCTTTGCGCCGCCCGCAGCGGCGGGCTCAGAACCCTCGCCCCCTCCGCGATCGACCTGTGGCAACGGCGATTCCGGAGATCCGCACCCACCGGCTCGGTCATGAACGAAAGCCAAGCGAACGACCGCGTCGGACTGTTCGATGCGTTCATCGAGGGTCTCCGGTCAGGCCCTGGGCCACGACTGGACTTCATGCACACGCTGCTGCCCCATGTCCCATGGCGACTCCTCGCATCCGGTCGCACCTACGACGAGGGGACGGACAACGCGATCTCGCCCTACAACTACGCATGGGTCACCGGCGAGGCCGCCCGGGTCGGACGAGCGCGGCATCTGTTGCAGTTGCAGTACGCCGACCGGCGGCTCGGGGAACTCCTCGACCGCATGGACGTCCTCGGCACCCTCGAGCAGACCTTGATCGTCGTGACCGCGGATCACGGCGTCTCCTTCGATGCCACACAGCCCCTACGGGCGAGCACTCCGGAGAACCTCGTCGAAATCGCATGGAGTCCGCTGTTCATCAAGACGCCCGGTCAACCGGGTGGTCGGATCGACGACCGCAACGCCGAGTCCATCGACATCCTCCCAACCGTGGCCGATGTCCTCGACGTACCACTCAAGGACCCCGTGGACGGCCGCACGCTCCTCGGACCGGCACCGCAGTCGTCCGCCAAACACATGCTGCCTATCGGGCAGTCGACGCTGCCGAGCGACGACGAAGGCCGGGTCGCGATCGACGGCGCCCGGGGGTTCCGTCAGCTCCTCGCCATGCCTGCGGCCGGGTTGGGGACCGACGCGCTCGCGGCGGTGCGGTCGGGTCCATCGCGGCGCTCGTCGGGCTTCCGGCAGGCGACCTCCCTCCCGGACCACCCGTGGCAGGGCGGGCCGTCCTCGATGACCCGAACCCACGGTATTCCGAGGGCAGGGGACCGGTCCCGACGATGGCACGCGCCACGATTCGGAGCCCCAAAGCAGTGACGGTCGCGCTCGTCGTCAACGGCGTCGTCGCCGGGACGTATGAACTCGGCGACGACCGACGCGGGCGTTTCGTCGTTGCCGAGTCGCTGTTCCGTAATGGTCCCAACGAACTCGAGGTCGTCATGATCGAGGGGCCACCGGGAGACGAGAGACTGCGCCGCTTCGCCGGTGACGCAACGGCTTGACGTCGCGGATCAGGCCGGCGAACCGCCCGCCATCCATTCGCCCACGGTCGCGACCATCCGGTCCGACCGGTCGCAGTAGACGGCGTCGATGCCGATCCGCAGCATGGCCAGGATCTGCCGAGCTTCCTGAGTGTCCCACACGAACGCCCGCAGCTCGAACCGATGGGCCAGGGTGACCGTCCCGAGCGACCAGTCCGAGTGGTGCAGATTAAGAGCATCGATGCCCGCCGCAGCCAGATCCGCGCCGTGGCGTTCGAATGCGACCGGGGCGACACCGCGAAAACCGGGGGAGTGGACCAGGCGCACGTCGGCCAACTCGTCACGCCGGACCCGCAACGCCTCGAGATCCGGCGAGCAGACCCACAGCCGCCCAGCCGCTTCGTAGTCACGCGCGACGGCAGCCATGGCGTCGATGACCGCCTCCTCCTTGGCGTCGATCGAAAGGTCGAAATCGGTCCCACAGGTCGCGTAGAGGTCAGCCAGGCGGGGCACGTCATATTCGGCGAGCTCCGCAGCAGTCGAACCGCCCACGACGATCCGGCGCAGGCCTCGGCGGAACGTGGCGTCATGGACCAGCACGACCTCGCCGTCGGCGGAGAGCCACGCGTCACTTTCGAGACCCGTGGCGCCCAGTTCCCGGGCGCGCGTGAACGCCGAGAGCGTGTTTTCGGGCCGTTCGGCCCGGGCTCCCCGGTGGGCGAAGGTGATGACCACCGCTCGATCGTGGCCCGGCCCGGCGATCGATGTCGAAACGACGCTCAAGCGTCCCGGCGACCCTGCCGATGCGTTCGGACACAGGAGTCAAAAGGGGCGTTCGACTGTGACCACCATCCGAGCCAACTGTCCAGCCTGCGGCGATGTGCAGCTGCGGGCGAGCGATCTCGTCGTACGGGTCTGTTCCGACGACGAGAGCGGTTCCTATACGTTCCGCTGCCCGACCTGTACCGTCGCGGTCGCCAAAGGCGCCAGCAAGCGGATCGTCGATCTGTTGGTTTCCTCCGGGGTACGTATGGAGGTCTGGCGGCTTCCCGACGAACTGACCGAGGCCCGGACCGGCCCGGCACTATCACCCGACGATCTGCTCGACTTCCACCAGATGCTCGAAGGCGACGACTGGTTCAGCGACCTCGAGAACCTGGTGCCGCGGGTCAGGCTGACGCCGGGTAAGTTGCCCGCATGCCGCTACCGATCGTGATTGCGCTTCTCGTGATCGCCGCCACGGGCGCGGTCGCGATGATCCGGCTCTCCGCAGTACTCCGCGCCGAAGTCCGCGAACTCCTCGGGGCGTTCGACCGCACAGCTCCGGTCCTGATCCCACTGCGCGTCGAGGTCTCCGACGCCCGCGAGTCTCTCGCTCGCCGACTCGACGAGTACGGCGGGGACGGCTCCGGACCGGCGCCCGACCGCCGGTAGGCTCACCTCCGCACTCCGAAGGGAGCCCGATGCCTCAGGTCGGCCCGGCCGAAATCCTGGTGATCATGGTGATCGCGTTGCTCGTCTTCGGCCCGAAGCGGCTGCCCGAGGTCGGACGCCAAGTCGGGCGCGGCCTGCGGGAGCTGAAGCGGCTCCAGGACACCGTGCGTTCCGAGATCAACGACGTCATCCACAGCGACGAGGTTGCGGGCACCCCGCCCGCGCTCCCACCGGCGGTCACCTACCAGACGTCGGAGAAGCCACCGGTCCCCGCGGCCCGCCCGGCACCGTCGCGCTTTCGCGCCCCCGGAGCCTGATCCTCGTGCGCCTCCGACGGAGTGCCCGGCAGCCAAGGACTCCGGACGCGCAGATGTCGATGCTCGAGCACCTCGGCGAGCTGCGGAAGCGCATCCTCATCTCCGTCGCGGCCGTGGTGATCGGAGCAATCGTCGCCTTCGTCTTTTCCAACCAGATCATCGAGTTTCTGCTCGACTACTACCGGGATGCGGTCCAGCGGCCGAACATCAAGTTCATCTTCACCGCCCCGGCGGATGCCTTCGTCACCCGCCTGAAGGTTGCGACGTACGGCGGCATCGTGCTCGCGCTGCCGGTCTGGCTGTGGCAGCTCTGGCGGTTCGTGACCCCGGCCCTGGACCGGCGGGAGAAGCGCTACGCCGTGCCGTTTCTCGTCTCGTCGATCGTGTTGTTCCTCTTCGGCGCGTTCGTGGCGTTCCTCACGCTCGGCCCGGCGCTCGAGTTCCTCCTGAACATCGGCGGGAGCGCCCAGGAGCCGCTGCTGACCGCCGACCGGTACATCTCGCTCGTCTCGCTGATGGTCGTCGCGTTCGGCGTCAGCTTCGAGTTCCCGGTCGTTCTCGTGTTCCTCCTGATTGCGCGGGTTCTCACCGTCGAACACCTCAACCGGGCTCGCCGGTGGGCGATCGTCGGGATCGTCGCCTTTGCCGCAGTGATCACCCCGAGCCAGGACCCGTACTCCCTGATGTTCCTCGCGGTCCCGATGTACCTGTTCTACGAGTCGGCGATCATCATCGGTAGGATCCTCCGCCGATGAGCAACCGCCGCACCGCCCAACGTCGAGACGCCCACGGACCGCTCCGCGACCGTAAGGAAATCGTGTTGGCCGTCCTGACTGCGCTCGCGGTGGTCACACTCACCGTGGTCCTCCTGTTCGTCCTCAAGAAGGATCCTCCGTCCACCGCCCCACCGGTCCCGCTGCCGAGCACGAGCCTGCCTGCGTCGCCCCCGTCCGAGGCGGTGCCCCCCGAGAGTGTCCCCGACACGCCCACGACGACCGCGGCGGCGAGCACCTCGAGCACCTCGGCACCGTGACCACCGCGCGCTCGGCCTTCACGGCCGGGCTTCGCGTCGACCTCGACCCGTTTCAGGACGAGGCCCTCGACGCGCTCGATGCAGGGGTCTCCGTACTGGTCGCGGCACCCACCGGGTCGGGCAAGACCCTGGTCGCCGAATACGCGATCCACCTCGCGCGCCACGCGGGCCAGAAGGCGTTCTACACCACCCCGCTCAAGGCACTCTCGAACCAGAAGTATCACGACTTCGTCCGGGTCCACGGTGCCGAGAACGTCGGGCTCCTGACCGGCGACAACGCGATCAACGGTGGAGCTCCGATCGTGGTGATGACGACCGAAGTTCTCCGGAACATGATCTACGCCGAATCGCCGGCGCTCGCGGATCTGCGGTACGTCGTGCTCGACGAGGTCCACTACCTGCAGAACCGGTACCGGGGTGCCGTCTGGGAAGAAGTCATCGTCCACCTCCCACCGACGGTGGACCTCGTCTGCCTTTCCGCGACGGTGTCCAACGCCGAGGAATTCGCCGACTGGATCGAGACGGTTCGGGGCGACACGACCGCCATCATCGAGGAACGACGCCCCGTTGCGCTGGATCACCGTTACGCCGTCGCCGAGCGGGGGAGTGGCGAGGTGCAACTCCTGCCGACGTTCGTGGGGACCGAGACCGGTGATCTCCGACCGAATCCGGAGGCCTCCAAACTCGACGGGAAGGGGAATCGCCGCCGGGGCCCCGGGGGGCCCCGCACCCGCTTCGTCGCCCCGCGCCGGTCGGACCTCGTGGCGACGCTGCACGAAGCCTCGATGCTTCCGGCCATCGGGTTCATCTTCAGCCGCGCGGCCTGTGACGACGCCGTGCGCCAGTGCCTCGATGCCGGACTCCGCCTCACCGAACCCGACGACCGGCCGACGCTGCGGGAGATCGCCGAGCGCCACTGCGAGCCGCTCACCGACGCCGACCTCGCCGCGCTCGACTACGCCGGCTGGTTGGCCGGCTTCGAGGCCGGGATCGCAGCGCACCACGCAGGACTGGTCCCGCCACTCAAGGAGGCCGTCGAGGAGGCATTCGCCGCCGGACTCGTCCGCATGGTCTTCGCCACCGAGACCCTCGCCCTGGGGATCAACATGCCGGCGCGGACCGTGGTGATCGAGAAGCTTTCGAAGTTCACCGGCGAGCACCACGAGTTCCTGACGCCGGGCGAGTACACCCAGCTCACCGGCCGCGCCGGCGTCGCGGCATCGATCCGCTCGGTTTTGCGATCGTCTGCTGGAACCCATTCGTTCCCTTCGACCAGGTCGCGAGCCTGGCGTCGCGGCGATCGTCGGCGCTGACGTCGTCATTCCGCCCCAACTACAACATGGCCACGAACCTCGTCGCCCGGTACGAACCCGAGACCGCCCACCGACTCCTGAACCTCTCGTTCGCCCAGTACTGCGCCGACCGCGACGTCGTCAGCTTGGAGCGCCAACTGGCCCGGACCGAAGGCCAACTCGCCGAACTCGAGGAATCGGCTCGCTGCGACCGCGGCGACGTCCAGGCGTATCGGGCGCTGCTGCACACGAGCGAGACCGAGCGCCGCGATCCGGTTCGGGGCCGCGCGGTCGCCGCCCGGCTGGACGGACTCCGCCCGGGGGACGTCCTCGCCACCCGGCGCGGTGGGGGTCGGGCGGTCGTCCTCAAACACGAGAGCGGTCGCAGTGGCGGGCGGCTGATGATGCTGGGGACGAATCGGCAGATCTTTCGCCTCGGCCCTCACGACTTCCGGAGCCCACCGACCGCGCAGGGACATATCGAGCTTCCGACGCCGTTCGCGCCCCGGGCCCTCACGTTCCGGCGCACCGCCGCGGAGCGGTTGCGGTCCGCCCGGCTCCAGACGCCCTCCGAGGCGTCGACGCCGACCGACGATCAGGCGCTGGCCGAGCACCCGGTGGCCGCGTGCCCCAAGTGCTCGAGCCACCTGAAGGCGGCGGTCGGGGCCGAACGCCTCACCCGCGACGTCGCCGCGCCTCCGACGCCGGGTACGCGGGCGGAGCGAAAGCCTTGCTCGCCAGTTCGACCGCGTGTTGGCGGTCCTGGAGTCGTGGGATTACGTCGAAGGCTGGCGCCTCACGCCCTCCGGCGAAATCCTGCGGCGGATCTACTGCGAGGCCGACCTGCTCGTCGCCGAGGCGCTGCACTCGGGGCTCCTCGATGACCTGACGCCCGCCGAACTCGCCGGCCTGGTTTCTTGTTTCACCTACGAAACCCGAGGGCCCGACGGGCCCCCCGCCCGGCCGGTCTGGCCGACGAGTCTGGTCGCGCAGCGAAGTCGGGACCTCGTGCGCCTCGGCCGGGACCTGCGAGGCACCGAGGACGCCGCCGGGCTCCCCGAAACCAGGGAACCCGACCCGGGATTGGCGGACGCACTCCACGCATGGGCCTCGGGTGACAGCCTCGCCGACGTGCTCGACGAGGACGACGATCTCACGGGCGGCGACTTCGTGCGGCACGTCAAGCAGGTCATCGATCTGCTCCGCCAGATCGCCCTGGCTGCGCCCAACCCCACGACCCGCGACACCGCACACGCCGCCGCGGACGCCTGCTACCGAGGCGTGGTCGTCGCCTCCGGCCTCGAAAGCGCTCGGTGAAGCCGGGCGACGCCTGGGGCGAGCCGACCACCGAGCCGCCCGAGCACGCCGTCGGGGGCAACGACGTCGCCCTGGCGGCAGCGGTCAGGGACCTGCTCGCGGCGGGGCGAACGTGCCCGCTCATTCAGTTCGCCCCCGAGACGTCTGACCTGGCCCGGTCGATCGGACTGTCCGACGCGTCGGGCACTCCGGGTGGCGTCGCCCTCCCACTGGATGTCGTGCAAGGGGTCGGGACCGCCGTCAACATGATCGTGAGCGGCACGGCACCGGACCGGCTGCGCCGCCACCACCGACGCCACAACGTGGCGGTGAGTGTCGATGGACGAACCATCCACGACGGCCCCGCGACCAGCGTCGTCATCGCCAACGGCCAGTTCCTGCGAGGTCTCGACGTGGTCCCACGCGGACACCCCGGCGACGGGCGGCTCGAAGTGCACGTCTACGCCCTCGCAGCAGGGGAGCGCCCGGGTATGCGCCGGCGGCTCCCTGCGGGCACCCACCTGCCCCACCCTCGGATCACGACGACGACCGGGCGGGACATCACCGTCGGTTGGGCCCGGCCCCGTGACGTCGAGGTCGACGGACGGCCGCAGGAACGGGCGGCATCGTTGCACCTGGCAGTGGCACCCGCGGCGTACCGCCTCCTCGTCTGAGCGCACCGGTCCATCCCCGGGCGGCGAACGGAGCGCCGGTATCCTCGGCGTCCCATGCAGTACGTGGCGGAGCACTTCGACGAAGACGAGCAGGCGATTCTCCGCCCTTATTTCACCAACCTGGACGGGCCCGTCTTCGCGTTGGTGAACCTCCCCGAAGTGGTCAAGGGCACGTTGTTCGCTCGGTACTCACGTTCGGACAAGAGCCTTCGGCGTCTGTTCCTCGACGAGTTCGTCGGCGACCTCGACATCTCCGGCGATCTCTCGGTCGACGCCAGCATCGGACTCCGGCGCGCCGAGGAACTCTACGAGCGCGTCTTTCTCGAGTACGGCGACGACTCGGTGGCGCAACTCGGCGGGGTCCACCTCGCCTGCGAGCAGGCCTCGAACCTCCTCACCAAGGTGTTGGAGTGGGGGCGGCTGATGGCATATCTGGAGCAGTCGACCCGATACATCGAATACGACTCGCGCCTCGGTGGACGGTACCGCTACCACCGGCCCCCCGAGGTCCTCGAGTCGAAACTCGGTGCGCGCTACGTCGAACAGATCGACCAACTCTTCTCGATCTACTCGACGTCACTGCCGACGATGTTGGAATGGGCCCGGCGCGATACCCGAAGGAACCGGGGGACTCGGACTTCGTCTACAAGCAGACGATCAAAGCGAAAGCGTGCGACACCCTGCGCGGCATTCTGCCCGCCGCCACCCTCTCCAACCTGGGGATCTACGGCACCGGCCAGGGCTACGAGGCTCTGCTGCTCCGGATGCGGGCCCATCCACTCCCCGAGGCTCGCCGCTACGCAGATCTGATGCTCACCGAGCTGCGCAAGGTGATCCCGTCGTTTCTCGTGCGCGTCGACCGGCCCGAGCGGGGTGGGGCCTGGAGTCAGTATCTGACCGATACCCGTGAGCACACCGACGATGTCGTGCACCGGATCTTCGGACGCGAAAGTGTTCAGGAACGGCCGGGCGTCACCCTCGTGGATTTCGATCCCGATGGTGAGGACAAGGTGCTCGCGGCGATCGTGTACCCACATTCGGCGCTGCCCGACGACCAGATTCTCCAGCGCGTCCGCAACCTCGGAGCCGAGGAACGACTGGCGCTGCTCCGCGCCTACGTCGGCGAGCGGGCCAACCGGCGTCACAAACCCGGCCGTGCGTTCGAGCGGACCGGCTACCGATTCGACATCCTGGCCGACTACGGCGCCTTCCGGGATCTCCAGCGCCATCGCATGCTGACCGTCGAGTGGCAGCAGCTGTCCCCGGCCCACGGATACGACGTTCCGGAAGGTGTGGTCGAGGCCGGCATCGACGGAGAGTTCCGCAAGGCGATGGACATCTCCGGCGTGCTGCACGGCGCTATGGCGCTGCGGTTCCCGGAGCAGGCGTCCTATGCAGTCGCGCTCGCGTACCGCCTCCGCTTCGCGATGCAGATGAACGCACGTGAAGCCATGCACCTCATCGAACTGCGGACGACCCCGCAAGGCCACCCCGCGTATCGAGTGGTCGCCCAGGACATGCACCGACTCATCGACGAGCAAGCAGGCCACCACGCCATTGCGGCGGCGATGAGTTACGCCGACCACGAGGTCTACGAACTCGAACGACTCGCCTCGGAGCGTGCGGCGGAGGTCCGACGAGCGACGCGTTCGTGACGCTCGCGCGCGAACGCGCCCGTCGGACAGAAAAAATCCCGGTCGTGCTGACCTGCCCTGACGCCGCGCCGGGGCTGGTCACAGCCTCGCGACGTTCCGAGCCTCGCCTTGACACAGGGGGTCGCGATCTGGCGTACTCCCTCCCGTCGGCGTGCGTTGGTCGTGGTTCTTCCCGAGCTTTTGGGAAGCGGACGTGCGTCGTGCGGCGGAGACCGAGGGGCCTAGTAGAGAACGCAGCCGGAACCGGCGGGCGTCAACGCGCCCACCCGAGCCGGCGAGTGGCCCCAACGGCCCCTCGGACTCCGCCCGCCCGATACCCCAATCCGGCCCCCCTCCGGGGATATAGTGCGCGCCCTCACGGGCAGGAACCGACGAGCGAGCAGGTCTATGGCGCACGATCACGAGGACGACGACACCGAGAGCGACGACGATCTCGATCTCGACGACGACGTCCTCGCCGACGACGACGATGACGACGACGAGGTTCTCGCCGACGACCCAGATGCCGATATCGACGCGGACGCCGTGACCGAGGTTGCGACCGGCGACGGTCCCGTCGCGGCCAAGTCCGCCGGAGCCGACGGCGACAGCGCCAGCGATGACGACGACGACGAGAACCTCGATCTCGAGGACGAGCACCACCCCGACGATGTCGAAGAGCCACTCGATGTTCTCCTCAAGGAGCGGACCGCGGCGGAACGCATCGACGAGGACGAAGCCGATATCGAGGACGAAGACCTCGAGCCGGACGGCCCCACCGATGGCGGCGGGCGCATCGTGCCCCGACGGGACGACGAGTTCCTCTGCAACTCCTGCTTCCTCGTGAAGCCGCGGAGTCAGCTGGCGAAGGGCCAGAAGAACCTCTGCCGCGACTGCGAGTGACCGACGTCGCGCGCGCCGGCCTCGGTCGGCCCGGCGCGACGCTCGTTGCGGCCGCGTCCGGATTGCTGCTCGCCTTCGCGTTTCCTGGCCCTGATCTCGGGCCACTTGCCTTCATCGCGCTCACGCCGCTGTTGTGGCTCTGGCGCGACGCCGGCCCCGGGCGAGGCGCGCTCACGGGCCTGGTCGCCGGTCTGGCGTTCTTCGGGTACCACCTCTCGTGGTCCTGGTACTTCGGCGCCGTGGCAATCGTGCCGTTGGTTGCGCTCGAGGCCGGGTTCTGGGCAGGGGCCGGCGCGGTCGCGGGCCTCCTGGCTCGGCGTGGAATCCGGTCGCCGTTCGTGGTCGCCGCGATCTGGGTCGTGGCCGAGGCGGCCCGGACGCGCTGGCCGCTCGGCGGGCTGGCCTGGGGAAGTTCCGGCGTCGCACTCCACGACCTGACGGTCGGACGGGCATTGGCGAGCTGGGGCGGCGTCCCCCTCGCCACGTACGCCGTGGTCGTCGTCAACGGACTCCTCGTCGCGCTGGCCGGTGCCTGGCGGGACCCGCACCGCCGCCGGGCCATCCGCGCCCCGGCGATTGCGCTGGTCGGCGTCGTCACGCTCGCCGTGATCGCGACCGTCACCTGGTACTCACCGACACCGACGGGGTCGCTGCGCTTCGCGCTCCTCCAGGGCAACGACCAGGACCGTTACCTGACCGAGGCCGAGTTCGAGAGTGGCTACCTGACTCGGTCCCACCTGGAACTCGCGGCCCAGCTCTCGGGGAACTACGACCTCATCGTGTTTCCAGAGTCGTCGCTGATGAGCGACCCCGAAACGGATCCCGCCTTGCGGGCCGAGCTCGCTCGCATCGCGGACCGCCATGGGTCCTGGATCCTGGCGAACGTGATCGACGACGTGACCGAACCCGGCGCGAGCTTCAATGCCAACCGCCTGTATGACCCCGAGGGTCGGCTCGTCGGCACCTACGCGAAGCGTCACCTCGTGCCGTTCGGCGAGTACGTCCCGTGGCGGGATTCACTGCGGTTCATCAGCGAGCTGAACCAGATCCCGCACGACTTCGATCCGGGAACCCGCGTCGGCATCGAAACCGTCGCTGGTCATCGAATCGGCTCGGTGATCTGCTTCGAGAGCGCGTTCGGTCCGCTGATGCGCGAGAACGCCGCCGGCGGCGCTGAAGCGATCGTCGTGACCACGAACAACCGCTCCTACCGGCGCTCGGCGAACTCGGCCCAACACGTGGCACTGTCCCAGATGAGCGCCGCGGCGATCGGCCGCCCGGTCCTCCACTCGTCGATCTCGGGGATCACCGCGGTGATCGACGACCACGGCGATGTCCATCAGACCACGGAGCTTTTCCGCAACGAGGTGGTGACCGGGACGATCACGACGACACGCGGCGCAACGCCTTATGTCCGATTCGGGGACTGGGTCGAGTGGGGGAGTGCCCTGGCCGTGCTCGGGGCGTTCGGCCTTGCCTTCCGTCCTCGCCGTAATATCCGAGCCGACGGCAGCCAGGGGAGCGAACCGTGAGCGACAACGACACACCACTCGACAAGGCCGTCGAGCTGTTCGTCTACGCACCGATCGGGCTTGCGATGTTCGCGAAGGACACCGTCCCGACGTTCCTCAAGATGTTCGTGTCCCGCGGCCAGACCGAGGTCACCCAGCGGCGCAAGACCGCCGAGTCGCAGGCCGGCCAGTACAAGACGGTCGGCAAGTTCGCGGTCAAGTACGGGGGACCGGAGGTGAAGCGCTCCGCGGGTGCAGCCGCCGAGACCGTGCGCAAGCGGGCCGAGGACACGCTCGCCGGCCTGGCCGCGGCCACGGTGCCTCCGGCCGAACCGGCGCCCCGGGCCGCGGCACCGACGGTCGCCAACGGCACCCGGGCCTCCGGACCTTCCCTGGCACCCACCGAACCCGCACCCGCGGCCGACGAACTCGCGATTCCCGACTACGACCTCCTGGCCGCGTCCCAGGTCATCGAGCGGCTGGACGGGCTGGCCCGACCCGACCTGCTGGCGATCCAGGCCTACGAGATCGCCCACCGGGCCCGGAACACGATCCTCGGCAAGATCAGCCAGCTCAGACGCGTGAGCGCACCTCGTCGCGGTCTGAGCAGACCGTGAGCAGCACTGCGCCGCAGGAGGCCGCTCGCGGCCGAAGCCACCGATGTCGGCACCATCGTGATCCTGGCCGCGGCACTGCGGACCGAACTGGCCGACCATCGCGGCGGCGCCCTCTGGATCGCCCATGACGCACTGGGGCCGCTGGACGAATCCGCCGTCCGGGCCCGACTCGGCCGGAGCGACCTCGCCACCTACGTGGGCACCCTCGACGATCAGATCCTCGGGTACGGCCTGGCCCACACCGAGCCCGTCGGGGCCGACACGCTCGCCGTGATCGACGAGATCTCCGTCACCGACGACGCCCGGGCCGTGGGCCTCGGCGAGACCCTCCTGGACGCCCTCGTAGCGTGGGCCGCCGACCGAGACACGATCGGTATCGACGCCACCGCCTTGCCGGGCGACCGCCAGGCGAAGAACTTCTTCGAAGCCCACGGCTTCACCGCCCGCCGCCTCATCATGCACCGCAAGGCCCGCTGACCGGCCGCAGGCCGAGAAGACTCCCGGGCGTGATGCTCGGCGGGCATCACGGGACTTCCGGGTCCGGGATTCTCGGCACAAAGTGCCGAGAATCCTCGTTATGTCAAGTAGCGCAGAAACCCGGCCTGGGCAGCCGGTGCGGCGTCCCGGGACCGGGTCAGCGAGTCCCCGCCCCCCGAGTCGGTGCTCAGCGGTGCCAGCGGGCCCGGAGCGCCGGATAGTTGGCGACGATGGCGCCACAGGCCCAGAGCTTGACCGCAGCGATCAACATGGTGATCCGCACGGCGGTCGGCGTGTCGGCGGCCGTCGGCGCCGTCAGGTTGCCCACGAGGGCCAGCAGCGCCACGAGGGACCCGACGGTCACGAGCGTCGCAACGATCGTCGCTCGCAGCCACGGCGCCAGCGGAGCCCGGGCCCGTGGCCGGCGGGGTGGCGCGAAGTGGTCGACGACCCGGCTACTGGAGACCGGCCGGTCCGGCTCGAGCCGCCCTTCGGCGACGCGACGCCGGAAATCGTCGTAGGCGAGCCGGGTCGCCGGATCCCGGAGGGTCCGGTACGCCGCGACGACCTCCTTGAAGCGTTCCGTGTCTTCCGGGTCGTCTGTGCGATCGGGGTGGTAGGTCTTCGCGAGAAGGCGGTACCTGGCGTCAACCACTGATCCCGGGGCCTCCGGTGTCACACCCAGCACGGCGTAGTAATCCGAGTCGGCCCAGTCTCGCGTTCGAATCGCCGCCACGGTCCCAGCCTACGAGTCCGCGTACGCCTCGATCGGAGCGCACGAACACACCACGTTGCGGTCTCCGTACACGCCGTCGATGCGGCTGACCGGCGGCCAGTACTTGTCGGAGCGGAGCGCCGCGATCGGGTATGCGGCCTCGTCGCGGCCATAGGGCCGGTCCCATTCGGTCACCAGGAGATCCTCGGCCGTGTGGGGCGCCCGCGCGAGCGGGCTGGCATCGTGGCTCCACTCCCCCCGCTCGACTCTTTCGATCTCGGCCCTGATCGCGATCATGGCGTCGCAGAACCGGTCCAGCTCGGCCAGGGACTCCGATTCAGTCGGTTCGACCATCAGCGTGCCGGCGACCGGGAAACTCAGCGTCGGGGCATGGAACCCGTAATCGATCAGACGCTTGGCCACGTCCTCGGCCGTCACCCCGGTCGACTCGGTGATCCCCCGCACATCGAGGATGCACTCGTGGGCCACGAGTCCGCCCGGACCGGTGTAGAGCACCGGGTAATGCGGTGCGAGGCGCCGCGCGACGTAGTTCGCCGAAAGAATCGCGACCTGGGTCGCCCGCCGCAGGCCGTCGGCTCCCATCATGGCGATGTACGCCCACGGGATCGGCAGGATGCCGGCGGAACCGTACGGCGCAGCGGCGACCGCGGGGACGGCCGCGCCGGTCTCGAGCGGATGGCCCGGAAGATACGCCGCCAGATGGGACCGGACGGCGACCGGGCCGACGCCCGGTCCCCCGCCGCCATGGGGAATGCAGAAGGTCTTGTGCAGATTCAGGTGCGAGACGTCGGCGCCGAACTCACCCGGGGCCGCCAGGCCCACGAGTGCGTTGAGGTTGGCACCATCGACATAGACCTGCCCGCCGCACTCGTGCACAAGGTCGCAGATCTCGCGGATCGTCGTCTCGAAGACGCCGTGGGTCGACGGGTAGGTCGCCATCAGCGCGGCCAGCTGGTCGGCGTGGGTCGTGGCCTGCTCCTTGAGGTCGGTCAGGTCGATGTTGCCGTCAGGATCGGTCGCCACGACCACGACCCGCATCCCCGCCATGACGGCACTCGCGGCGTTGGTGCCGTGGGCTGAAGCCGGGATGAGGCAGACGTCTCGACCCGCCTGACCTTCGGACCGGTGGTACGCGCGGATGGCCAGCAGGCCCGCCAGCTCGCCCTGCGACCCCGCATTCGGTTGGAGCGACACCGCGTCGTAGCCAGTGACCGCGCACAGCCAATCCTCGAGATCCCGAACGATCGACTGGTACCCCTCGGCCTGGTCGGCGGGAGCGAACGGGTGGACCCCGGCGAACTCCGGCCAGGTGATCGGCTCCATCTCGGTCGTGGCGTTGAGCTTCATCGTGCACGAGCCGAGCGGGATCATCGAACGATCCAACGCGAGGTCGCGATCTTCCAGTCGGCGCAGGTATCGCAGCATCTCGGTCTCGGAGCGATAGCGGTGGAAGACCTCGTGGGTCAGGTACTCGCTCGTGCGGACGAGCGCCAGAGGGATCGTGGTCCTCCCCTCCCCCGGCGCCGCCGTCACCCCGAACGCGGCGATGACCGCGCGAACCGTCTCTGGCGTCGTGGTTTCGTCCAGCGTGATGCCGACGGTGTCGGCGTCCACCGGTCGGAGATTGATCCCGGCCGACCCGCGCGGCGTCGAGGACGGTCGCGGCGCGCCCAGGGACCCGGAGGGTCAGGGTGTCGAAGAACGCGTCGTGGACAACCTCGACTCCCCCCGCCCGGAGCGCCTCGGCCAGTCCGCAGGCGTGGCGGTGCACCCGTTCGGCAATGGCTCGGAGACCTTCCGGTCCGTGGTACGCCGCGTAGAGACCCGCGATGACGGCGAGGAGCACCTGTGCGGTGCAGATGTTGCTCGTCGCCTTCTCCCGGCGAATATGTTGCTCACGCGTCTGGAGCGCCAGGCGCAACGCGGGTCGTCCCGCGGCGTCGCGCGACATCCCCACGAGGCGGCCCGGCAGGGTGCGCTTGTGCGCCTCTCGACACGCGAGGAAGGCCGCGTGGGGACCGCCGTTGCCGAGCGGGACTCCGAAACGCTGGGCACTCCCGACCACGAGATCGGCACCGATCTCACCCGGGGCTCGCACCATGGTCAGCGCGAGCAGATCCACCGCCACGGTGACCAGCGCACCCGCGGCGTGCGCCGCATCAATCGCGGCGGCGTGATCGCGCAGCGCGCCGCTCGACCCTGGGTACTGGAACAGGAGCCCGAACAGACCCTCGGACGGAGCATCCGTGGGGTCGCCCACGATCACCTCGATCCCGAGCGGCTCCGCCCGACCGCGCACCACTGCGATGGTCTGCGGATGGCAATCCTCGTCGACGAAGAACCGTTCCCCGCTACGAGCCAGGCGTCGGCTCATTGCCATGGCCTCAGCTGCGGCCGTCGCCTCGTCGAGCAGCGACGCATTCGCAAGGTCCATCCCGGTGAGGTCGGCGACCATCGTCTGGAAGTCCAGCAATGCTTCGAGTCGACCCTGGGAGATCTCCGGCTGATACGGCGTGTACGCCGTGTACCAACCGGGATTCTCTAGGACGTTGCGACGGATGACTGCCGGTGTCACCGTGTCGGCGTAGCCCATGCCGATGAGCGAGACCATCGCCGAGTTGCGGTTCGCGAGTTCGCGGAGCGCCGCGATCGCCTCGACTTCGCTCACGGCATCCGGGAGCTGCAGCGGGTTCGGGCGGCGGATCGAGGGCGGCACCGCCGCGTCGCTCAATTCGTCGAGCGAGCCGAATCCGAGCACACCGAGCATGGCATCGACTTCGGCGCTATCGGGACCGATATGACGATCTTCGAAGCGGTGGCGTATCGATCCTGGCATCGCGGGTCCCCTCACACGTCGGCGGAGGCCGCCGGTGGCGGCCATTCCCCCTCTGTCGTGGGACCTGAGAGATTCACCCGCAGACGCGGGCTTTCCCCGTCGGTGAGGGACCGAAGCCCCTTCTCTCCAGAGTTGTCTCGCCGAACGGTTCGTGGGCCTGAGAGTTTCCGGGGAGGTTGCTCCTTCGGCGTCCCCGCGTCGAGGACTCTCCCGCTCGGTATCAGCGACTTGTCAGGGCCGACAGGCTACCCGCGCCGACCGACTGCTGGCGAAGGGCGGGCGCGGCTGCCGCGGCGCGCCGGCGGTTACGGGAGGAAGGGGGGCTTCGTGACCCGGGCCGCGACACCACTGCCGCGGATGTCCACCGTCACGGACTCGCCGTCGGCGACCGTCGGTGGCAGCAAAGCGAGCGCGATCGCCTGGCCGAGCACGGGCGAGAAGTTGCCGCTCGTCACCTCGCCGATGGTCACGCCGTCCTGCAGCACCGCGTAACCGGCCCGTGGCGGACGCCGGCCCTCGACCAGCAGGCCCCGCAGCCGCCGGGAAATCCCCCGATCCCGTTCGGCCGCCAGCGGTGCCTTCCCCCGGAACTCGCCCTTGTCCCAGCGCACGACCCAGCCGAGCCCGGCCTGCAGTGGGGTGATCCCCTCCCCCAACTCGTGGCCATGGAGTGGCAGCCCGGCCTCGAGTCGCAAGGTGTCGCGTGCGCCCAAACCGGCGGGCAGCACACCGGCCGCGATGATCGCTCGCCAGAGCCCCGCGGCGCCTGCAGTCGGTATGTGGATCTCGAAGCCGTCCTCGCCCGTATAGCCGGTACCGGCGACGACGCACTCGTGCCCCGACCACGTCCGGGTCGCGACCGCAAATCGCTCGACATCGGCCAGACCCGGATCGACGGTGCGAACCCGCGCCCGCGCTGCAGGGCCCTGCACGGCAATCACCGCTCGAGTGGCGGTGATGTCATCGATCAGCAGCGAATCGGACCGCGCCTCGTCGGTGAGCGCCGCGACGATGCGGTCCGTGTTCGAGGCGTTCGGCATGACGAAGAAGTCCTCGGCGGCCACCCACCAGACGATGATGTCGTCGACCACGTGAGCGTCGGCCGGGTCCAGGAGGTGGGTGTACTGCGCCCGGCCGGGACCGACCCGACCGAGGTCATTCGTGAAGGCGCGCTGGAGCGTGGCGAACGCGTCGTTCCCCCGCACCCGCAAGGTTCCGAGATGGGAGACGTCGAACGCCACCGCGTCCGAACGGCAGGCCCGATGCTCCTCGAGGACACCGGCATACTGGATGGGCATTTCCCAACCACCGAACTCGACCAGTTTCGCCCCGAGTGCTCGGTGCTCGGCGTCGAGTGGACTCTGGCGCACGAGTGGCGTCAGCGCGCCGCGGTTGTGGCACCGTCCGTGCCGGTCGGCGCCAGTTCGTGGATGCTGGCGTCCAGCGACTCCACCAGGCCCGCGAGCGGAACGATGTTCAAGACCCCTTGTCCCTTGCGAACGAGGTCGACGATGTCGTCACCGGTTCGGGCGAGCACCGACGACGAGCCTTCGATCACGAGGCTCGACGACGCGAGGTCCTCACCCAGATGATCCCGCAGGTAGTCGATCGCCCGGCGCGCCGTTTGGAGCGACACACCACCGTCGAGCAGGCTCTTGATGACCTTGAGTGCGACGAGATCGCGATAGGAGTACCGACGCTGCGTCCCACTCCCCTTCGCCTCGGAGATTGAGGGCCGGAGCAGATCAGTACGCGCCCAGTAATCCAACTGACGGTACGAGATCCCCACGATGGTGCACACGACGGGGCCGCTGTAGCCGACCTCCTCCCACCGCTCCCCCTGGGCATCCAACACACCCTGCTCCAGGCGTTCGGGGAGTCCGGTGGCGGTCTCGGCCGGTTGGGACGCTGCCGCGGCACCTGATCGTGCTGTCATCATGGGCCTTTCGAGTCCTGGATCCGGGCGGAACCCGGACGGAGTCACAACTTCGTAACTACGGGGATGTGACGGTACCGGCACGACGACGCGGCGTCAACGGGAACCTCGGCGAGTTCACGCCATGGCTCAAGCAAAATCCTCGGGTCGGATCTCGTCGAGAAACGCCCGGAACTCCTCGATCTGGTCCTCGTCCTGCTCCTCCTCGAACAGCACGCCGGCCTCGTCCATGACCGCCTCGTCCACCACGATGGGTACCGGCGTCTCGCGCCGTACCGCCAGGGCTACCGCGTCCGAGGGTCGCGCGGAGATCCGATGCACGCCGTCTTCGCGACGCAGCACCAACTCGGCGTAGAAGGTTCCCTCTTCGAGCCCCACGATCGCGACCTCGGTCAGATCCAACGAGAACTCTTCGAGCACCGTCACGAACAGGTCATGGGTCATCGGGCGCGGCGTCTCCATTCCCTGCAGCGCATAGACGATCGCGGTCGCCTCGGGCGCGCCGATGAAGATCGGGAGGTAGCGCGCCCCGTCGTCCTCGCGCAACAACACGATCGGCTGATTCGACGGAACCTCGACTCGCACGCCCACGAGCGTCACAGGAATCACCCACACCACCTCCGTCACCGACGTTACACGGCGATCTGAAGGCTCCGGAGCTGCGTTCAGTCGCGCAGCATTCCCGCGGTGGCTTCCCGGAGGAAGGCGGAACGCAGCGCCCGTCCGAGCCCGGCCAGAGCCAGCAGATCCTGTTTCGCGTCGGCCCGGGCATCCGGGTTCCGGCGCCGCAGCCGCGGCGCGATCACCTGATCGTAGAGTCCCGCCTCCCGCTCCGCGAACGAGCGGAACATTCGGAGATGACGGGGGCCGATGCCGTGACCGGCGAACTCCGAAGCGAGTTTCGCCACAACGAGTGCCTCTTCGGAGAACACGGCCCGATCACCGACGCCGGCGACCGGCGTCAGCAGTCCGTACTCCTCGAGTTCGAGGATCTCGGACTCGCGCATTTCCGCCGCGCTCGCCAGCTCCTTCCGCGTCAGACTCGCACCGGTCGCCATGGCCGCGAGCTCCTCGGGTGTCGCATCATCGAGCGGCAACATCTGCGGTTCGAACTCGGGCGCGCCGCCCGGCGCCACAACCGGCCGGGCCGATGGCGCGGCCTTGGCCGTCTTCGAGGTGGATGCGGCCGACTTGGCTCGCGTCTTTTTCGCCCGCGGCTTGGCCGCGCGGGGCTTCGCCGTAGGTGCCTTCGCCTTCGCCTTCGGCTTCGGTGCGGCTGGCTCCGCTGCGTCAGCGGCCGCGGTCTCCTCGGTGGACTGCGCCATGTCCTCGGGCAACTCATCGGGTCCGACATCGTCCAAGCGGGCCTTGATCACCTTGAGCGGCAGGAAGTTGTCCTTCTGCTGGTGCAACACCCACCGCAGTCGCGCCACGTCGCCATCGCGGAACTTGCGGTAACCCGACGGTGTGCGCTCGGGGTCGATCAAGCCCTGGCTTTCGAGAAATCGGATCTTGGAGATGGTGATGTCCGGGAATTCGCCACGCAGCGCCGCCAGTACTTCACCGATGGACTGGTGGTCCGTGTCGGTCGTCATCGGGCCCCCACATGAAAGACGAGATGGAACCGACCCACTTGGACCTCGTCGCCATCGGCGAGTGCTCGCCGCTCCACCCGCTCACGGTTGACATAGGTGCCGTTGAGCGAGCCGACGTCGCAGATCGAGTAGCTCCCGGCGTCGTCGCGCTCGATCGCCGAGTGGCGACGCGACACGGTGATGTCGTCGAGGAAGATCGCCGAGTCCGGGTGCCGGCCGATGGCCGTCGCCGCCTCGCCGAGCAGGTAGGTGGACCCGGCGTTCGGGCCGCGCAGGACGTGTACCAGGGCTCCACCAGTCGGCACATCGGGAACCAGAGGTATCTCGACCGTGGAGTCGGCCGAGGCTGAGACACCGGTCAGTGGTGTCCCGCACGATGAACAGAATCGGGCCGACGCCTCGTTGCGGTGCCCGCAGTGGGTGCACGCCATGGAGCCAGGCTACAACGCTCGACCTCACCTGGAGGTCGAGCGTTCACCTCAACCGGCGATCAGCGCCTCGTAGGCCGCCGCGTCCATGAGATCGTCCACCTCGGCAGGATCGGCCAACTCCACCGCGAAGATCCATCCCCGACCATAGGGATCCTCATTGACGGCCTCCGGCGTGTCCTCCAGAGCTCCGTTGACCTCGACCACCGACCCCGTCACCGGGCTGTAGATCTCCGACACCGATTTGGTCGACTCGATCTCGGCAATCGAGGCGTGGGCGATCACGGCGAGGCCGACGCTCGGGAGTTCGACGTAGACCACGTCGCCGAGCGCGTCCTGGGCGTAGTCGGTGATCCCGACCACTGCTCTGTTGCCCTCGACGCGGAGCCACTCGTGCTCGGCGGAGTACTTGCGATCGGTCGGGGTCGTCATCGGTCTCCTCTTCCACGGACGGCCGGGAGGTTACCGGCCGGACGCTCGCCGATGCCGCTCAGAGTTCCTGGATCCGATGCACGTAATGATCGGCCAACTCGGCGGCGGCGGCGTCGCTCGCGCCCTCGGCGATGACCTCGACCAGTGGGTCGTCGGGGTCGGGCAGGATCAGCGCCCAACCCGTTCCGTGGTCGACCTTGACGCCGTCGACCAGCGTGAGTTCGTGGCCCTTGTTCCGCTCGACCATCTCGCGCATCACCGCGCCCTTGCGGGCCCACTCGACCGTGACCGAACGGCGCGCGAGATGCACCGGCGTCAGCGAGTCCACCACGTCGGAAACAGCGACGCCGACCTGCACGAGGAGGTCGAGCACGTGGACCAGCGTGCATGTGGCGTCGAACGCGGGGAGAAAGTCGGGCCAGATGATCGAGCCGTCCGCCGCCGCCGCGAGGTCCACGTCACCGCGGGAGGCGGCCTCCATGATCGACGCCGCGGAGGTCTTCGACCACACCACTTCGCCGCCGGCCCCCGTCACGATGTCTGCGACCTTCTGGCTGGCCGACACCGGGAGCGCCACGCGCAGTCCGGGTTGCGCCCGAGTCGCCAGGGTCAAGAACACGCCGAGCGTCTGTTGGTCGTCGAGAACCCGGCCTCGGTCGTCGAGCAACGTCGCGGTCTCGCCCCCCGGATCGATGACCAGACCGAGATCACTGCCGGACGCCCGAACCAGATCACCGACGCGCTCGACCCGCCCGCCGCGCTGGCTTTTCGCGAGCGTGGTGACGCGCGTCGCGGCGTACGGATTGACCGCGAGGACATCGGCACCGAACTTGGCGAGCACCGACGGCAGCCCCAGCGAGACCGCGCCGAACGAATAGTCGAGCACCACCTTGAAGCGCCGATCCTGGATCCGAGTCGAGTCGACGGAATCCTCCAAGGCCGCGGTATAGAACTCGAGCGCGCGGGGCGGGAAAACGATGTCGCCAATATCGCCGGCGAACGCCCGCCGGAATTCCTCACGCGCGAGCAGCCGCTCGATCTTGCGTTGCGTGAGGTCGGTGATGTCGCGCCCGCGGTTGTCGAAGAAACGGATCTCGACCCGTTCCGAATCGTCGGGTGCGAGCCGCACCGTGATGCCCCCGGCATTCTGGGAGTTCCGGACCTGGAACCTCGTCAGCGGCACGGTCGCCAGCTCGACGTCCTCGACGTTGACCCCGCTGAGATTCAGCCCGCCGATCACCGACCGTTTGAGTGCGCGTGCGGCTCGCGACGTATCGCGACTCGTCGTGACCACTGCACCTTTCGGCAGCGACGTGCCGTACGCCTGCGCCAACCGGGTGGCGACCTCGGCGGTGATGTCGACGTTCGCGATTCCGGACGCACCTCGCCGACCGAACAGGGTTCGGGCGCGGCTCTGTTCCCAGAGAATGGACGAGGTCACCACGGCGCCGGCCTCGACCGACTTGAAGGGGTACACCTTCACGTCGGACGTGATGACCGCCTGCTCGCCAACGAAACAGTCGTTCCCGAGGACGGCGCCGGGCTCGATCGTGGCGTGATTCCGGACGTCCGAGGCCCGGGCGATGACCGCACCCCGGATGCGCGCCGAGGCCCCGATGTAGGTGTGCTCGTGGATCACCGACCGCTCGACCACCGCGTCGCTCTTGACCACGACATCGCCCCCGAGCACGCTGTGGTCCCCGACGAAGGCACCCGCTTCGATCCGGCAGTTCGGGCCGATGATGGCCGGCCCCTCGACGCGGGCCTGCGGATCGACATCGGCCCCGTCACCGAGCCACACGTTCTCCCCGATCCGGAACCCGTCGATCTCCACGTCGACGAGCCCGTCGAGGATGTCCTGATGGGCGCGCAGGTAGGCCTCGTGATTGCCGACGTCTTCCCAGTAGCCCTCGACCACGTGACCCGACAGCACCTCGCCCTTGGCGAGGGCTGCGGGAAAAACGTCGCTCGAGAAGTCAACTACCTCGCCACTGGGGATGAAGTCGAAGATCCGCGGCTCGAGTACGTAGATGCCGGTGTTGATCGTGTCCGAGAAGACCTGGCCCCAGGTCGGCTTCTCGAGGAAGCGTTCGATGCGCTCGTCCTCGCCCGTGATGACGATCCCGAACTCGAGCGGGTCCGCGACGCGTTGAGCGCGATGGTCCCCAGCGCGCCCGATTGCTCATGGGCCCGGACCAAGCCGCCGATGTCCACGTCGGTCAACACGTCGCCGGCGATCACGAGGAACGTCTCGTCCAACTCGTCGGCTGCGTTCCGTACCGCCCCGGCGGTGCCCAGCGGGCTGTCCTCAGTGGCGTAACGCATCGTGACCCCGAGTTCGGCGCCGTCGCCGAAATAGGTGCGGATGTGGTTCGCAAGGAACGCGACCGTGACCACGATCTCGTCGATGCCGGCGGTCGCCAGCCGGCGGACGATGTGTTCCATCATCGGCCGGTTCGCGATCGGCATCATCGGTTTCGGCATGTTGCTCGTCAGAGGCCGAAGTCGGGTTCCCTCCCCTCCCGCGAGGATGACCGCCTTCACGACCGTTCCTTCAGCACAGGCGGTTCCTCCTGGGTCCCGCGACCGTCGCGCAGGGCCTCCTTGGCGATGGGCACATACCCCAACGCGGCGTAGTAGCTGAGCACGAGTCCCATGATCGTGAATCCCCAGGTCACCACGGCGAGGACATCGCGGCCGGGACCAGGATCGGTGTGGTCGAGCCAGAGGAACATCGGGAGCGCGAACATCAACGCGAGTGTGCCTGCCTTGCCCACCCATTGCACGTCGATCCGGCGGGCCCCCATGGCCGCCAGGGCCAGCGTCCCGCCACTGACCAGTGCCTCCCGGGCCAGGACCACGACGCCCACCCAGACCGGCACACTGCCGTCGATGAGAAGAGCGACGGCGCCCGAGATGAGCAGAACCCGGTCCGCGACCGGGTCGATGATCTTGCCGAACTCGCTGCCCTGGTCGAACCGTCGGGCGATCCAACCATCCACCCAGTCCGTCGCCCCGAGTACCGCGAACAGGATTCCTGCCGCGATCGGACGGTCGTCGTGCAACAACAACCAAAGGAACCACGGCACCGCGGCGAGCCGCAGGACCGAAATCAGGTTCGGAATCGTCCACAGGCCGCGGTCACGAAGCTCTGGGGAGGCCATGGGCCCAGGGTAGGTCAGCCGATGCGAGAACGCGCCGGATGACGGTTCACTGCAGACCGCCATCCGCTCCCCCATCGACGGGTATCGCCGCACCGGTCACGAATCCCGCCGCCGCCGAGCACAGGAACGCGACGACCGCGCCGAAATCCATCGGATCCCCGACCCGCCCGGCCGGTATTGCGGCACCCAGGCTGCTCGTATCGCCATAAAGACCGGTCACACGCTCGGTGGCGTGCAGTCCGGGCTGCACGCTGTTCACCGTCACCCCGTCGCCTGCAACTTCCCGCGCGACGGTCTTGAGGAAGCCGGTCAGTCCCGCGCGGGCGGTGTTCGAAAGGATCAGTGAAGGGATTGGTTGACGGACGGCGATCGAGGTGATCGCCACGACCCGGCCCCACCCCCGCTCCTGCATCTCGGGAATGAGTGTCTGGCACATCGCGATGGTCGAGAGAGCGTTGGACTCGAACGCGCGGGCATACGCGTCGGAGTCGGTCACCGCGGCGAAGTTCCCGGCGGGTGGGCCACCGCCATTCGCGACGAGAATGTCGACGGTTCCGAGCGCTCGCTGCGCGTCGGCCACAAACCCCAGCGCGCCGGCGACGGTTCCGACGTCCGCGACGATCGGCACCGCGCCCGAGCCGACCCGTTCGGCGGCAGCAACGATCTCCGCTTCGTTCCGACTGCACATCGCGACACGAACGCCTTCCGCCGCAAGTGCGGTTGCAGCCGCGAAACCCAAGCCCTTGGATGCCGCCGCCACCACGGCGGTGCGTCCATCGATCCCAAGATCCATACGCTTGTTTCTACCGCATGCTCGGGACCGGCTCAGTGAATCGGCCCCGTGCCTTCGCGAAGTGGCGCGCCCCGGGTCCGTCCCGTCCGGCACGCGATGATCTCCGCGCAGATTGCGACCGCGGCCTCCTCGGGCGTACGCGATCCGATATCGAGCCCGATCGGCGCCATGATCCGCGCGATCCCGTCGTCGGCGACGCCTTCGGCCCGGAGCCGATGGACCCGTCGTTCATGGGTACGACGCGACCCCATCGCGCCGAGATACCCGACCTCGGTCCCGAGCGCCCCGATGATCGCAGGGACGTCGAACTTGGCGTCGTGGGTGAGCACGCAGACCGCATCACGGAAGCCGAGATCCTGTCCCTGGGCGGCGAGGAAACGGTCCGGCCAGTCGTTGACCACGATATCGGCCATCGGAAAGCGGGTTTCGGTGGCGAAGACGGCTCGGGCATCGCACACGGTCACGTGAAATCCGAGGACCTTGGCCACGCGCGCAAGTGCCGCGGTGAAGTCAACCGCACCGAAGATGACCATCCGGGGAGGAGCCACGAAGCTCTCGATGAAGACTCGAACCCCGTCTGCCCGCGCCTGACCACTCGGTCCGTACCGGCGCGTCGAACTCAGACCCGCACCCAACTCAGCCACCGCGTCTCGCGCCACGACGCGGTCGAGATCGGCATTGCCGAGCCCTCCGATCGGCTCCCGACCCGGTTCCACGAGGAGCTTCGCGCCGATCGGTTCACCTTCCACAACGGTCGCGAGCGCGACCGGGCGGTCGGCCCGGAGCGCGTCCGCGAGTGCGGCGAACAATCCCTCGCTCACCAGTCGAGAGGCTCCACGTAGAGGTGTACGGTGCCGCCGCACGTGAGGCCCACCGCCATGGCATCGTCGTCGGAGTAGCCGAACGAGACGACACCGCGCGGGCGGTCACCGGCCAGGACCGCCAGCGCTTCGCTGACCACGGCACCCTCGACACACCCTCCGGACACCGATCCGGCGACTTCTCCGAGGTCGTTGACGACCATCGTCGCCCCAGGGTCTCGGGGACCGGATCCCTCGAGCCCGACCACCCGCGCGATCGCGACGGGTCGGCCATCGGCGCGCCAGGCCTCGATTGCGTCGAGCACCTCTTTCACGACGCCGCTCCTGCGAGCGCGTCCACCAGGTCTTCGAGCGATTGCAGCGAGTGACCCTCCAGGAACTCGTCCACGTAAGGCAGCGCCGCGGCCATCCCGGCGGCCCGGGGCTCGTACCCCGCGCCGGCCTTCAATGGATTGACCCAGACCACCCGGTGGGCTCGACGCGAGACGCGCGCCATCTGCTCGGCGAGCAGCCCTGGGTCCCCTCGATCCCAGCCGTCCGAGATGACCACCACGACCGCACCATCAGCCAGCCCCCGACCGCCCCATGTCCGGTTGAACTCGTGCAGCGTCTCGCCCAACCGGGTGCCACCCGACCAATCCTGGACCCGTCGGGCCGCGGCGGCCAGGGCCGCGTCCGCGTCGCGCGTGGCCAACTCGCGGGTCAGGCGCGTGAGTCGGGTCCCGAGGGCGAAGACCTCCACCTGGGCCCGCGCCGTCCGTGCGGCATGCAAGAAGCGCACGATCACCCGGCTGTAGGGCTCCATCGATCCGCTGACGTCGCAGAGCACGACCAAGCGGCGGGGCCGGGTCGTCGGGCGGCGCCGATAGCGTCGCAGCACCTCGCCGTCGGTTCGCAACGCCGCGCGCGTCGTCCGGCGCAGGTCGATGCGGCCCCGGCCGGAACGGCTCGCGGCGCGTCGGGCCGACCGGCGCACCGGCCCGACCACCCGGAGGCGCCGGAGTACACGATCGGCGGCCGCGTGATCCTCCGATGAGTAAGCGGCGAAGTCGCGGGTGCGCAGCACCTCCATGGCGCTCCACCGCACCGGACGGATCGCCGAGTCAGGCTCGTCCGCGGCATCCGACCCCTCGGGCACCACTGGCTGGTCCTCACCGTCGAGACCGCGGGCGATGGTGTCGCGCGGCGTCGATACCTCGGCGGTGACCGGACCGTCGCCGAACCAGGCCCGAAAACACGCATCGAAGGTGGCCACGTCCTCGGGACGGCGACACAGGGTGACGCGCGCGGCCCAATAGACCTGATCGGCTCGGTCCCACCCGACGATTCGCAGCGCCGCCGCGAACGTCGCGGTGCCGTCGATCGAAGCCCCGAGTCCGGCCGCGCGCAGGACCTGTGCGAAGCCGACTGCGACCCGATCCGGATCCATCACGAGACGACTCGCGCCGCTCGAGCCCCGGCGACGACGCGTTCGAGACCGCCGTCCAGCACGCGTTCCTGGTCCTCCCGGTACTTCACCACGACGCCGAGCGTCGCGGCGACCGCGGCCGCGTCCAAGGTGTCGCGACCCAGCCGGGTGAGGGCCAAGGCCCAATCCACTGATTCCGCAACCCCCGGCGCCTTGACCAGATCCAGCTCGCGGAGGACCGCGACGCCCCCCGCGACCTCGCGGGCGAGCCCGGTAGCCGCCGCGGGTGCCTTGCGGCCGATGATGGCCACCTCGCGATCGAAGTCTGGATGGTCGATCCAGTGGTAGAGACACCGACGCTTCAACGCGTCGTGGATGTCGCGGGTCCGGTTCGAAGTCAGGATCACGAGTGGCGGCCGGCTCGCACGGATCACGCCGAGTTCCGGAATCGTCACGGAATACTCGGACAGCACCTCGAGCAGAAACGCCTCGAACTCGTCGTCGGCGCGATCCACCTCGTCGATGAGTAACACCGGTGGGGTCCCGGCATGATCGATGGCAGCGAGCAGCGGCCGGCGGACGAGAAATCGCTCCGAGTACAACGCGTCTTCATCGATGGGACCGCCGGCAGCCTCGGCCGCCCGCAGGTGCAGCAGCTGTCGGGAGTAGTCCCACTCGTACAGAGCCTGCGTGGCGTCGATACCTTCGTAGCACTGCACCCGCAGGAGCTCCACGCCCTGATGACGGGCCATCGCCCGGGCGACTTCGGTCTTGCCCACCCCCGCGTCGCCCTCGAGGAGGAGCGGACGAGTCAGGGCCTGCGCCAGAAAGATCGCGGTCGCGAGTCCCTCGTCGGCGAGGTAGTCCTGCTCGGCAAGCGCGGTGAGCACCTCGTCGACGGACCCGTCCATCGCCGCAGGCTACAAGCCCACCGCCGCGCCCTCGGCCCGTGGATCCGTCGCGACCGTGTAGCCGGAGGGGCCGGGGCGGATCGCGTGGGCGTGACCCATGCCCGAGTCCCGAGCGCCGACCTCCCGAACGTCATGGCCGAGCGCGCGCAGTCCGGCGGCGACGGCAGGATCACCGTCGGCTTCGACGCGGACACTGCCATCACCGACCTCGACTCGCCAGCGCGGCGCGTCGATCGCCGCCTGATCGTCCATGCCGTCGTCGATGATCGAAGTCATGACCTGCGCGTGGACCTGCGCCTGGGCGTCGCCGCCCATCGAGCCGAACACGAGATCCGGTCGGCCGTCGCGCAACACCATCGCCGGGATCAGCGTGTGCATCGGCAGCTTCGCCGGTGCCCACACGTTGATGCGCGATTCGTCCAGCGAGAAGGACGACCCGCGGTTGTTGAGGTTGATGCCCCATTCCGGCACGTGGACCCCCGAGCCGAAGGCGAGGAAGTTCGACTGGATCAGGCTGACCATGAGACCGTCACGGTCCGCAGCGCAGAGGTACGCGGTCCCCCCGCGCTGCGGGTGGCCTGCGACGGGCGCCGAGGCCCGGTCGAGATCGATGGCCCGGCGTCGCTCGGCAACCCAGTCGTCGGCGTACAGGTCCGGCGCCGCGACGGCCATCGCGTCGGGATCCGACACGTGGTCGTCGCGGTCTCGCAGACCGACCTTGACCGCCTCGATCAGCAGGTGGGCGCGCTCGACCGGGGCCAGGTCACCCACGGGGAACTCATCGAGGATCCGCAGGATCTCCAGCACCGTCACGCCCTGCGTCGGCGGCGGGAGTTCAGCGATGTCGCGATCCGCGATACGGCGCGCGCAGCGGCGCCACCCACTGACCCTCATGGGCCGCGAGGTCCGAACGATTCAGGAAGCCGCCCGCTCGGCCGATCGCAGCCTCCACTGCGGCCGCCACCGGTCCGCGGTAATACGCCTCCGGACCGTCGGCCGCGAGCAACTCGATCAACTGGGCCAACGGCTCCTGGACCAGACGATCCCCGACGGCGAGATCGCCGTAGACCGCGAGCCAGTCAGGAAACTCGCGGTAGAGCCCGCGGTACGCCTGTGCGGCCCCTGCGCCGAGCGGCGTGAGCGTGAACCCCTCGCGGGCGTATCGGACGGCATCCGCCGCGAGCTCGCCGAAGCTGCGCGTCCCCCATCGCTCCAGGAGCGCGAACCAGCCGGCAATCGCGCCGGGCACCGTAACGGCGTGAGGTCCGACGAGGAGTCCGGCGCCATCGAGCGCGTCGCGAACCTGGCCGATGGTCGCGTCGGCCGGCGATCGACCCGACCCGAGATAGCCGTGCAGGTCGCCGTCCCACACGATCGCGAACACGTCACCGCCATACCCGCAGTAGTACGGAGCGACCACTCCGAGCGCGAGGTTGGCCGCCACCAACGCGTCGACCGCGTTCCCACCGCGAGCCAACGTTGCCTGCCCGGCTGCGGAGGCCAGGTAGTGCGGTGTCGCCAACCCGGCCTGCGGAAACGGTGCGGCGCGACCGGGCACCATCATCGACATGACTCCTTGGACGGGGTAACCGGGTCCGCCGCACGGTAGCCGGACGCATCGAACGCGTTCCGGCGCCGGTTGCACTCGGTAGCCTCCTGACCATGCGCATACTCGTCATCGGGGCCGGCGGCGTGGGTTCGGCTATTGCCGCGATCGCCGTCCGGCGGGACTTCATCACCGCGATGACCATCGCCGACGTCGATCCGGATCGTGCCGCCCTTGCCGTCGCCGACCTGGGTGATCCTCGGTTCGCCAGCGCGTCGGTCGACGCGTCAGACCCGGGAGCCGTCGAGGCGCTGGCGCGCGAGTGCCAGGCCGACGCCGTCGTCAACGCCTGCGACCCGCGGCTGAACCCGCCGATCTTCGACGGCGCGTTCGCGGCCGGGACCACTTACCTCGACATGGCAATGCACCTGTCTCGCCCGCACCCCCAGGACCCGTACCACCGAACCGGCGTGAAGTTGGGCGACGAGCAGTTCGCGGTCACAGACCAATGGGACCAGGCCGGCCAGTTGGCCCTGGTCGGTATCGGGGTCGAGCCCGGGCTCTCGGACGTCTTCGCCCGCTATGCAGCCGACCACCTGTTCACCAGCGTCGACGAGGTCGGCATTCGCGACGGGGCCAACCTCGTGATCGATGGCTTCGACTTCGCCCCGACGTTCTCCATCTGGACGACGATCGAGGAGTGCCTCAACCCACCGGTCATCTGGGAACGGGACCGAGGCTGGTACACGACGCGCCCGTTCTCGGAACCGGAGACGTTCGTGTTCCCGGAGGGCATCGGTGCGGTCGAGTGCGTCAACGTCGAACACGAGGAGGTCCTCCTGGTTCCCCGCTGGGTCGACTGCAACCGTGTGACCTTCAAGTACGGCCTCGGCGACGAGTTCATCGCCGTGCTCGACGCGCTCCACAAGACCGGCCTGGACCGAACTGACGCGATCCGGGTGCGAGACGTCGAGGTCGCACCTCGTGACGTCGTCGCGGCTGCGCTCCCCAACCCGGCCGAACTGGGCGACCGTATGCACGGCAAGACCTGTGCCGGCACCTGGGTGACCGGGACCGGTCTCGACGGGCGGCCACGAGAGGTCTACCTGCACCACGTCGTGGACAACGACTGGTCGATGACCGAGTACGGCCACCAAGCGGTCGTGTGGCAGACGGCGGTCAACCCGGTGATCGCGCTCGAGTTGCTCGCGGAGGGTACGTGGGCCGGCACCGGCGTCCTCGGACCCGAAGCGTTCGACGCCGTGCCGTTCCTGGAGCGGCTGACCGACTATGGCTCACCGTGGGGGATCGACGAACTGACGCCCGTCGGCGCGACCTGATCGGCCGTCAGGCAATCCCTCCCGCGGTCCCCTGGACCCGGGCGGCCCGACTGCGATTCGACCCCCGCAGGTCGGCGACCTCATGTTTGAGGCCTTTGCGGGTGTTGCCAAAACGCCAGACGAGGACCGCGACGAACGCCGGGACGCCGCCGGCGATGAAACACGCCACCATCGCGGTCCACCAGCCGGCTCGGGAGTAGCCCGACCAGAACCACACCAAAGCCGGTATTCGCCCAGAATCGACGGCAAACCACACCAACGCCACGAGTCCGAGCACGTAGCCCCAGGCCAACATCTCCATGCCTCCGTTGTTCTCGCCGCATCGAGCGGCGCACAGGGATGCTCTCACGATGGCCCCACGCTGTCGAATGCGCCCGGCGGGTGCTGCGGCCCCAGGCCCCGACCTGAGGCCGCGCTGAAATCTTCAAAGAACCGCTCAACCGCGATCCTGTCAGCGACGAACTACTTCTGACCGGACGGGAATCCCTTTCCGCCGGCAGGTCCGGCACCGGCCGGTACACCCGTCCCGAGAGGAACCCCAATGTCCGTAGCAATCACCGACGCGCCGGCACCCGCTCGCCGGAGCCGCAAGCGCAAGGCAGTCATTCTCGCCGCGGGCCTCGCGGCCGCAGTCGGCGCCTCGGCGGCGTTCGCCGCCTGGACCGTCGGCGGCACCGGCTCCGGTACCGCGACCGCGGTGACCGCCGGCAACCTCACCACCAGCGTCGCAGTGACCACCCCGGCGCTCTACCCCGGGATCACCGGCGCCAACCTGTTCCTGACGGTGAACAACCCGAACCCGTTCCCGGTCGCCATCACCTCGGTGAACGCCAACGGCGCCGCTGTCCCGGACGGTGCCCACGCCGGCTGCACGACCACAGGCGTCACGTTCACGAACACGGCCGTCACCCAGACGGTTCCCGCCAGTGGTTCGGTGTCCTTCACCGCGGCTGGCGTATCGATGAACAACACGTCGGTCAACGTGTGCCAAGGCGCGACGTTCACCATCCCGGTGAGCTTCACGGCTGCGAGCGCATAGCTCGAGACCGAACACGAACCGGGGCGGGCTCACACGGGCCCGCCCCGGGTTCGGTCACCAAGGCCAGTTCATGATCCGTCGATTCCTTGCCGCCGCTGGTGTCGCGTTGGCCACGGTCGGAGTCCTCCCCAGCGTCGCGACCGCGGCCACGCAGGAGTTCACGCTCTCGGCCAGCGTCGACGGTCTGTTTCCGCGCGCTGACATCGAGGCGCCGGTCACGGTCCACAATCCCCTGCCCTACGCGATCGCGGTACACACCGCAGATGTCATCGTGGGCAGCGCTTCGAGCAGCTGCCCGGCGACGAACCTGACTGCCCAATCGTTTGTCGGCGATGTCACGATCCCGCGTGGTGGCACTGCCGCAGTCACGATTCGGATGCAGATGCCGGCCAGCGCACCGAACGCCTGCCAAGGGGCCACCTTCCCATTGACCTTCGTGGCGAGCGGCGAACCGCTCGGCGTCACGCCCGACGCTCGTTCGAGGAACTCCGGCTTCGCCTTCACCGGCTCGGACAGCGCGCAGCTCGCGTTCCTCGGGTTCGCCGTGGTCACCGGCGGTGCCATCCTCGTGGTTGCGTCGCGCCGACCGCGCCGCACGATCGACGGCCGACAATGAAGCGTTCGGTCGCGGCGCTCGTCGCCGCCGTGATCGTGCTGGGCGCCCAGGCTGCGTTCGCCGCCTGGCTCCCCGGAGCCACCGGAACGGGCAGCTCGGGGGCACGCAGCATCGGCGCGCCGACAGCGGTGACCGCCACCGCCTTGACCTCCAGCACCATTCGGCTCAACTGGACCGCCCCCGCCGGCGTCGTCGCCGGCGGATACGTGGTGGTCCGCACCGCACCGACCGTTGCGACCGTCTGCACCGTCGGCAGCGGGACCACGACCTGCACCGACTCGGGTCTCAGCGGCGGCATCAGCTACAGCTACACCGTCCAGGCGACCGTCGGGTCGAACTGGATCTCGGTCGCCGGCGCCCCCGTCTCGGCGACGACTCCCGGCGTCGGCACCTTCATCGTCGGCGTTCCCGCCGGCACCCGCACCGCCGGCGCGCCGTTCAACGTCACGCTGACGGCAACCACCAACGGTTCGACAACCGACACGGCCTACACCGGCACCAAGACGATCGCCTTCTCAGGTCCGAGCAATGCGCCGGCGGGCAACGCGCCGAACTATCCGGCCACAGTCAACTTCAGCCTCGGCATCGGCACCGCGACGGTGACGCTCTACGCGGCCGAGACGGTCGGCCTCGGCGCGACCGACGGCACCATCTCGGGCGCGACCACACCGTTCACTGTCGTCGCCGCGGCGGGCGCCAAGCTCGGGTGGACCAACGCCTCGGCGGACTGCTCGAGCGGGTTCGTCATCGTCGGCAACGGCGGCGGGTACACGGCGAAGGTCTCGGTGTACGACCCGTACAACAACCTCGCCACGCGAGCGACGAACCGGACCGTCACGATCAGCCAGAGTCCGGTCACCGGCACGCTCAGCCCGACATCGCTCACCGTGCCGGCCAACCTGTCCGAGACCTCTGCCTCGACCACGTTCACGCTCCCCAACGGCAACCCGCCGAACGTGGACGTCACCGCGACTGCGACTGGGCTCACCAGCACGGTGTGCCAGGTCCGCAAGAACTAGCGAGCGCGGGCGCGCGAACGCACTATCTCCCGACGAGCATCGATGTGTAATCGGACCGCTGCACCGGTTCCCTCGAAACGGACCCGTCTCCCCGAGGGACATCCACCCGGTCCGCACCGACGGTGAACGCGACTCGATCCACGGTCGTGAACTCGGTCAGGGTGAGCACGATCTGCGCCACCGGCTGCACCGAACCCCCGGGGCGAGTGTCCAGATCGGAAGCGAACCTGACGGTTGCCAGCCCGTTCCGAATACCGACGAGCCTGAGCCCCTCGGCCGGGACCTCGCTCACCAGACCCGCACGCGACTCTGCGCTCGTCGGGCCGGCCAGGAGCTCGTCGAAGGCTGCCATCGGCGTCGGTGCGCCGCCCGGAGAACGTGGCACCGCCACCAAACCGTCGGCGGCGACGAAGTAGACGGCAACTTCCGGGCCGGGTCGGACCGGCGTCGTCGTCGTGGTCGGCTCCAGGAGTCCGAACGGCACGGCCTCCCGATCCACCTCGACCGGACGATCCTCGGTGGTGACGCCGCAGGCCGAGAGCACCAAGGCCAGCGCGCCGATCATCACAAAGGCACGGCGCATCACCGCCCCTCCCGCCACGGGATCTCGACCACGAAGCAGGCACCCCGCCCACCCGCGCCCGCTCGAACCTCGATCTGCCCGCCGTGTAACCGCACCTGCTCCGCCACCAACGCAAGCCCGAGACCAGAACCCTTCGTGCTGCCCCGCCGGCCGGCCGCGCTGCCACGATGAAATCGTTCGAAGATCAGCGCGCGCTCCTTCGGATCCACCCCCGGACCCTCGTCCTCCAGCTCCAGTACCACCACATCGTCGCGCCGTACGAGACGAACCGCAGTCACCCCGCCGGCGTATGCAGCGGCGTTGGCCGCGAGATTGTCGACGACCCGGGCGAGCCGCCGCTTGTCGACGAGCACCGGCAGCCTCGTCGCCTCCGAACCGACCTCGACGGGGACTGAGATCTGTGCCCGAGCGAGACAGTGGGCCAGAAAGTCCGGGAGCACGACCGGCTCCAGCCGCAACTCCTCGGCCCCGGCATCGGCCCGGCTGATCTCGAGGAGATCCTCGACGAGCTGACTGAACCGCGCGATGTCGGCTCGCAGGAGGTCGAGAATCTCCTGAATCTCGGGGGACAGCTGATCGCGGCGTCGGGCCATCAACTCGGTCGCGGCGGCCAAGGTCGTGATCGGCGACCGCAGCTCGTGACTCACGTCCGAGCTGAAACTCGCCTCTCGCTCGAGCCGGTGCTGGACCGTGTCGACCATTTCGTTGAAGGACTCCGATAGCCGCGCCAGGTCCGGGTCGGCGTATTCGCCCAGCCGAGCTTCGAAGTTCCCGGCGGCAACGGCTTGGGCGGCTTCGGCGGCTTCGGTCAGTGGCCGCAGGACGAGCCGAGACACCCGCCAGGCCAAAACCGCGCCGAGCAGCGTCGCGACCGCACCCCCGACGGCCAGCGCCGTCGAGATTGTCCGCAACGTCCGATCGAGGGTTCTGATCGATGTCACTTCATAGAATTCGGCGTCGACCGCCGGGACCGGGACGCCGGCCACGAAGAACTTCGTGCCCCGAATCGAAGTTCGCTGATGAGCCGGGCTGCCGTCGCGTACCGCGTCGCGCAATCCCTCCGGCAGATCGGTCGGGTCGACGCCGACCCCGCTGGCAAACCAGTCGCCTCCGGTACGAACGAGGACCCGTACATCCGCCGTCGGCTCGAGTTCGTCGAGCGCCCGGCCTCGATCAGGTGCGGCCAACACCTGCGCAGCGATCCGCGCGTCCGACCACGCCTGGCGAATCAGCGCGGCCTCGCGTTGCTCGACGAGGTATCGCTGACACAGCGCGAACGTCGCGATCGCGACGGTGGCCGAGATGAGGAAGCTGCCGAGCGTGAAGGCCACCACGACCCGAAATCGCAACCGACGCCGCCGACCGGGTCGTGGCGCCAGCTCGGCCGGCACCCCCGTGTCCAACCCGGTCACGAGTCGAGCTTGTAACCAAGACCACGAACGGTGAGGATCAGTTCCGGGTCGCTTGGGTCGCGTTCGACCTTGGTTCGAAGTCGACGGACGTGTGCGTCCACAAGTCGCGTATCGCCAAAGTAGTCGTAGCCCCACACCGCCTCGAGGAGCTGTTCCCGGCTCATCACGGCCCCGGCGCTGACCGCGAGCTCGGACAACAGGCGAAACTCGGTCTTGGTCAACGAGAGTCGCTCTCCGCCACGAAGCACCAGCGCCTCGGCGTGTCGGATCTCCAGGTCCCCGAATACCATGGGGGCAGACCGTGGGTCCTCACCCGATGCCGCCGAGAGATCGTTGGCCCGACGCAGGTTCGCTCGGACCCGCGCCGCGAGTTCCTTGAGTACGAACGGCTTGGTCACGTAGTCGTCGGCACCCGCTTCCAGGCCGGCAACGATGTCGTGACTGTCCGAGAGGGCGCTGACCATCACGATCGGCACCGTGCTGTCATGCCGAAGGCGGCGAACCAGTTCGAAGCCGCCCATTCCGGGGAGCCGGACGTCGACCAGTACGAGGTCGACCATGGACACCCCGAGCGTCTCCAACGCCGCTTCGGCGCTCGGTGCCTCGCGCACGGTGAACCCCTCGTCCTCGAGTGCGACACGGATCGCCGTGCGGATGCGGTCGTCGTCTTCGACGGTCAGGATTTCGTCGGCCATGATCTCCATCTCGACGGGCAGACGGCAGGTTTCGGGGTCGCGCGATCAGACGATCAGCGTGGAATGCGTCCAATGGTAACGGGCGCGCACGCACCACTCTCCCGAGTCTTGGCACGCTGCGTGGCAGCGTGCGCGCCCTCCATGTCGAAAGAACGGATGTAGGAATTCGGCGACACGCGACCGCCCTCGGGAGGTCCGACCTGTACTGTTTAGGCGCGGCGCCCCGTCCCGAGCACCCTGCCCGCTCGGTTGACGGGGCGCTGCTTTGTCCGGAGACGGGCGAGACCTGCACCCGGGCCAATCGGTCAGGCGCGCACCAGCATCAACACCAGCGCGTAGTGACAGCCCGCCGCGACGACCGTCATCACGTGCCACATCTCGTGGAACCCGAAAGTATGGGGAGACAACCGCGGCCGCTGCATCCCGAACATGATGGCGCCGCCGGTGTAGAAGACGCCGCCCGCGAAGAGCAGCGCCAGCTGGACCCCCGTCAGCGACTGCACGACCACCGGCAGCCCGATGACCATGAGCCAACCGAACGCGACGTAGAGGAACCCACCGTTCCGGTTCATGAAATCCCAGCGGGTGAACGTGAGTGTGACCCCGACGACCGCGACGGTCCACGCCAGCACGAGGAACGTGATGCCCCACGTTGGTCGGAGAGCCAACAACGTGATCGGCGTGTACGAACCCGCGATGAGCACGAAGATCATCGCGTGGTCCGCGCGCTGCATCCGCGCTCGCGCCGACGGCGACCACTGACCGCGGTGGTACGCCGCTGACGTGCCGAACAGCGCTGCGACCGACGCCGCGTACAACGAGGCGGCCACGACCGAGGATGCGTTCGCGGCCTGGATGATCAGGACGAGCCCGGCGGGGAGACTGAGCCAGAACGTCGTTTGATGGAGGCGGCCCCGCCACCGCGGTTTCTCCGGTTCGAAATCCGTTACCTCCGGCACCCCTATCTGCACCCGGAAATTCTAGAGCCGGTACCGGCGATCGACGATCGTCACCGGCCAAAACAGTCCGAACGAATCAGATCCCGATTCGGATGCGAACACCCGCGTTTGCACCGAAGTGCTGCCCGACGGGCAATTCCTGACGGGCCGACCTGAGTTGACATCTCGCGCTCAGGACGGAACAATCCGACACTTGCCGGACAGCATCCGACCTTGGGGGAAAGCTTTCATGATTGTTCTGAAGCGCGCGATCCGCGTCGCCGTCGCGGGCGGCATGATCGGGGGCGCGTTGGCATTCGTGGCCCCCGCCACCTCCGGCGCGGCGGAGACGACGATTGCCAGCTGCTCCGGGCAGCGTGCCTACGCGAAGGCGAAGAGCACGTTCATCTGGCCGGGCGACGGCAAGGCCGCCGGTATCACCGACAAGAACCACGACGTGTCGATCGGCTACAAGGGCATTCACGCCGTCGGGACCACCAATGTCAAGGAAGGCGGAACCGACCTCGGTTCCTGCGGATTCCTCCAGGCCGTGGCGTTCGACAAGGGCATCACCAAGACCCCCGCCGACACGAAGGTCGTCAGCAAGTGGAGTGCCAAGCTCGTGTCTCCCACGGTGGACTGTGTTGCGGAGACCACCGCCGACGCCGGCTGAGTGGCCGCCGAGCGGCAAGTTGAAGTACGCGTACGACGACGGCCTGAAGAGCGACCTCTTCGTGACCACCAGGCCCGGTACCGGCGACTCCGACGTTGTCCTCTCGGGCATCGTCACGAAGGGTGTCGGTGTCGGCGCGGATGTCCAGCTCGGTGTCACCCAGACGCCGGTCGTCAAGGACAAAGCGGTCACCGTCGACTACCAGGGTCCGGTCCTGACTATCTCAAAATGTCCATCGCGAAGGACCTGAACTCCGACTACGACTACCCGCCCGCCGGAGCTGGCCCCGAGGACCAGGTTCCGACGGCGAACGAGGTCGCTGCCTTCCAGGGCTACCGCATCGGCGGCGCGCTGGGTGCCGCAGGATGCGCGGCGACAACCGAACCTGGTAGCGAGACCGCGAACATGCGGGAGTTGTACATCCAGGCCGGCCATAGCCCGCTGTTCGGCGCCGCTACGGTCGCCAACATCTGGACAGATCGGCGCTCCCTAGGCACCACGCACTCACCAACGAACGAAACGACAGGGGCCCGCGCTCGAAGCGCGGGCCCCGGTCAATTCGCGAGCGTCGATTCGTAGGAGCAACCCGGACTCGCCCCGCCGGGCACCGTTGCCGACTGATCGACATACCCTGTCACGATGGCTCCCCAGGACGGACCTTTCGCTCCGTACCTGCCTCGGGTCGCCGCGGACTGGTCCGAGGACGCCGCCGCAGTGGCAGGTCGTCGACGGATCGATCGTGTTCTCCGACGTCAGCGGGTTCACCGCGTTGTCGGAGCGCCTCGCCCGGCGGGGCAAGATCGGCTCCGAACAGATGACGGATCTGCTCGACGCCGTCTTCACCCGCCTGCTCGCCGCGGCCCTCGACCTCGGGGGCGACCTGCTGGCCTTCGGTGGCGACGCGCTCTGTCTGCTCTTCGACGGTCCGGGCACCCGACCGCGGGCAGCCGCGGCCGCGGCAGCGCTGCAAACCGCGCTTCGGACCCGGACCCCGGCCCACGCGGCCGTCGGCCGGATCTCACTCGGCATGTCCATCGGCTGCCACCAGGGCCCCGTCCATCTCCTTCGCGTCGGCGCCGGCTACCCGCAGCTCCTGGCGGTCGGCGGGACCGTCAGCACCACCCTCGCGCTCGAAGGTGCCGCCAACCGGGACGAGGTTCTCGTGAGCCCCGAGATCGCCCAGGCGCTGCCGGCCGAGTGCGTCGGAGTACCAGACCGCGGCGGTCACCTCCTCCGGTCGGCGCCCCGACCTGGGCCGGCGCCGACCATCACCCGCGCGGGGTCGCCTCCCGACGCCCGCCTGGTGGCCCCGCGCATCCGGCCGGAGATCCTCACCGGCGCGCCGGCGGAGCACCGCACTGCCACCATCGCCTTCCTCAAGGCCGAGGGCACTGACGGCCTGGTCGCGAGTCGCGCGCCCGAAGCAGCGCCACGCGGCACTGAACGCGCTCACCAGCGAGATGCAGGAGATTGCCGATGAGTTCGGAGTCTGCATCCTCGACCCTGATGTCTACCCCGACGCGGTGAAGTTCCTGATCGCCGCGGGGGTGCCGACCGGGACCGCCGATGATGCCGAACGAATGCTCGAAGCGGCGCGCCTCATGGTCGCGATCGACACACCGCTGACACTGCGCGCCGGCGTCAACGCGGGTCGAGTGTTCGCCGGTCCGGTCGGAAGCAGCCTGCGGCGTTCCTACACCGTCATCGGCGACACCGTGAACCTCGCGGCCCGACTCATGGCCCACGCGCCGCCCGAAGCGGTACTCGCGCCGGAGGACCTGCTCGGGAGTGTCCGCACGCGCTTCGCCCGCACACCGCTGGAACCATTCAACGTCAAGGGCAAGACCAAGCCCATCCACGCGGCGATCGTCGGCGAGCCGGAAGCGAGCCGGCATTGGGACCGGGCGGAACAAACGCCACTCGTCGGACGCGCCGAGGAACGACGGGTGCTTCTCGACGCGTGGTCCGCCACCGAGACCGGACCCGGCTCGGTCATCGAGTTGGCCGGCGAGGCCGGGATCGGCAAGTCCCGCCTCGTCGCGGACCTCGTGTCGAACGTCGAAGATCGCGATGTTCGTTGCCGAAGGCGGCGTGTACGCGGCAACCAGCCCCTACCGGGCGCTCCTTCCTCCACTCTTCCGTCTCACCGGCATCCGGCCGGACCAGGCGGAGGAGGACCAGGGACGCCAACTCGCGGCGTTCGTCGAGGGGACCACCCCCAGCTCGAACCCTGGCTCCCGCTGCTCGCGATCGCCTTCGGCATCGAGCTGTCGCCCACGCCCGCGACCGCGGACCTCGCCCCCGAGTTCCGGCGGCGACGCCTCGCGGAGCTGTTCGTCGAGTTTCTCACTGCTGTGCATCCTGACCGGCTCCTGGTCCTGGTCGAAGACTCCCACTGGCTGGACGAGCCGTCCCAGGAACTCCTGGCCGCGGTCGCTCGCGCGTGCACTGAGCGGCCTTGGCTGGCGGTCTTCACCCGCCGGCCGGTCGGGGGCGGCCTCGTCCTCCCCGACGACCTCGCCGCCACCCGCCTGTCGCTGACCCCCCTCGACAGTTCGGCTGCAGCCGAACTCGCTGCAACCGAACTCAAGGACCTGGCCCTCCCGGCCCAAACCATCGAGCAACTGATCGCTCGAGCCGGCGGGAACCCGTTCTTTCTCTCCGAACTCCTGGCCGCAGCAAAGGCCGGCAGTGATCTCGACGACCTCCCGGAAAGCGTCGAATCGCTCATCGCGGCCAGGATCGACACCCTGGCGCCGTCCGACCGACGCGTTTTGCGCCAGGCCTCGGTGCTCGGTCGGCAGTTCCCGGCGAACCTGCTCGCCGAACTTGCCGGCTCTGCGCCACTGGGGGAAACCCTCGAGCGTCTCGACCGGTTCCTCGAGACCAACCGCGACCAGTTGCGATTCCGGCATGCACTGCTTCGCCAGACGGCCTACGAAGGCTTGCCCTTCCGGGAGCGTGCCGAACTCCACCTCCGGGCTGCGGTGCACTTCGAGGAGGACGCCGCCGGCCACCCGGACGAAGAAGCCGAGATCCTTTCGCTGCACTACTTCCACGGGAGGCGCTTCGACAAAGCGTTGCACTACAGCACCGTCGCAGCGACGCCGGGCGCGGGAGGATCTCGCACCGGTCGAAGCCGGCACCTTCTACCGACGTGCCCTCGACGCGGCGCGCGCCCTCGGGGGCGTTCCCATCGACGACCGCATCCAGCTCGAGGAGTCCCTGGCCGATGTCGAGGAGCGGGCAAGCCACTACGACGTCGCCCGAGCGGCGCTCCGGCGCGCCCGGCGGCTCGCGCAGCGGACGCGGTGACTCGAGCCCGACTGCTAAAGAAGGACGGCTGGATCGAACTGCGGCTCGGGCGCCTTTCCCAGGCGCTGGCCCTGACGGCGCGTGCACTCCGAGCGGTGGCGACAAGCCGTGACACCGAAGCCAACGCGCTCCGGGCCGAGCTACGCGTCGACCGTGCCGGTATCCGACAACGCCAAGGCCGTTGGGACGACAGCATCGATATTCTGCGTGCCGAACTCCCCGAGCTGGAGACCCCGGACTCGGTGCCGGCACTCGCCCGGGCGCACTTCCTCCTGCACGCAGCACTTTCGGAACGGGGCGACGCGTCTGGGCGCGCCCATGCACTCGAGGCGATCCGCCTCTTCGAACAGTGCGGCGATCTCTACGGACAGTCCGGCGTGTACAACAATCTCGGCGTCGAGGCCTACTACCTCGGCGACTGGTCGGAGGCGCTCGAGCACTACGAGCGGAGTCGCGAGCTCGCGAATCGCATCGGCGATGTCGTCGAAGCCGCGACCACGATGGTGAACCTCGGCGAGATCCTCTGCGATCAAGGCGCGTTCGAGGAGGCAGAGGCGGCGTTCAGTGGGGCGCTCCAGGTGTTCCGAGGCGCCCACTACGTCTTCGGGATCGCCTACGCGAGTTCCGATCTCGGCCGGTTACGGGTCCGTACCGGTGCAGTCGCCGACGCCTACGAGTTCTTGGCTGTCGCGACTGAACAGTTCAACGCGATGGGAGCGTCGGTCGAGGTGCTCGAAACCGAGGGTCGGCGCGCCGAGGCACTGCTCGTCGAGGGCCACGCCGTCGAGGCGTTCGAGCGATGCACCGCCACGCTCGAAGCCCTGACCTCGAGAGGGTGCACTGCTCGAGGCCTGGCTCGAGCGACTGCTGGGTGCATCGCGATTCCAGCTGGGCGACGAAGTCGGAGCACGACACCACTGGGAGGCGAGCCTCGACGCCGCGGGCGCCGCGGGCGCGGACTTCGAGCGCGCGCTGACCCTGGAGTCGATCGCCCACCTCGACGGGACCAATTCGGCCGAGGCCGCCACGCTCCTGCGCCGGCTCGGCGTTCGAACGACTGTGACGGACCTGCTGTTGGGAAGCGCGGTGTCTGCTACCTCAGCCTGAACGGCGCGACGTAGACCGGCGCCGACTCGCCATCGACGGTGAAGTGGAGTTCGTGAGTGCCCACCGAATAGGAGCCGGTCGGGAGCCAGTACTGATAGTGCTTCGCCCAGTCGTACTCCGAGTCGAAGAACAAGAACTTCTTCCCGTAGTTCTGGCGGTTGCGGACGTTGTCGGCGGCGCGGCACCGCCGTCAACATCGGTGGCGACCAACACGTGCTCAGCCGCCGACACATTGCGCCCGGATGCGTCGACGAGCTGCACGACGATCGGCATCTTCTTGCCGCGCGGCACCGCCCAGTTCGGGAAGTACAGGAGCCGAACCGAGTATGCCGACGTCGCGCCTTCGATCGTCGCGAGGCTCGTGGCGGTCGTCGTGTTTCCGACCGCATCCCTGGCGGTCACTTCGACCGCGACCGGTCCGGGTTGCGAGGTGTCGATCGGGGCGCCGCTCGCAACCGGCGGACCACCATTGATGGTTGCGGTACACGACGCCAGGCCACCGCTCATCCCCGAGCCCGCGTCGGTACAGGTGAACTCAGCAGTGACACCCGTCTCGCCCTGGGTGATCCGGTCACCGTTCGCCGGCGCGGTGATCACAGCCTCGGGTGCCTTCTTGTCGATCCTGATGCCGCTGATCGGCCCGGCGCCGGCACAGTTACCAACCCGATCACACACCGAGCACGCGCGTTGGTCGCGGCGTCGGCAGTCTCGGTACTGGGCGCAGCGCTGGCAACGAGCAGGAACGAGGCGTCGGCGGGCACCGCCAGACCGGATTCGGGGTCGAACGCGGTGCAGCTGATCGAAACGTCGGAAGCGCTCCAGTCTGCCGGAACGCCGTCACACGCAACGGTCGGCGCGTTGGGGTCGACCTTGACCACGAGCGAACGGACCGCGCTCTCCCGCCCGACGGTGTCCTTGGCGGAATAGGTCACCGTGGTCGTCCCTGCGTCTGACAATGAGAACGAGACCTCGGTCTCCGCAACCGTCGTCTCCGCGACCGTGGTTGCCCCGCTCGCCTCATAGGTGAGGGTGTCGACCCCGGACCCGCCACCGTCGATCCCAGTGATCGTGACGGTGGCCGGCCCTGGGCGCCAGCCGTCGGCACCCGTGGGCACGTCAGGCGTCACCGTTGCCGTGACCGTCGGCCCGCTGAGGTCGATCGGAATTTGACTGGTCGCAGTGTTGCCCTGGCCGTCGGTGACGGTCAGTGTGTGGAGCCCGTCCCCCGTCACCGCGACCGGTCCCGTATAGGGAACGAACGCCGAGCCGTCGAGACTGACCGACAGCGCGCGCCCCGCCGGGCCGGTGACAGCAACCTGGACCGGACCCGTGTACCAGCCCCCAACTTCCGGGGCTCCCGAGATCGCGATGTCGAGCGGTCCGGAGACCGGCACGGGCCGGGTGCCGAGGAAGTCCTTTGCCTTGTTGTTGCTCGACCCCCAGTTGCCCGACGCATCGCCGGCCTGGACGAAGAACTCGATCTCGGAACTCGCGGTCTGCGCGCCGCCGGTCCAACGATCAGTGCCCGGCGTCCGGACGAGATCGATGCCCTTCCAGGTTGACGACCCGGTCCCGCCGGTGCCCTTGAACAGGACGTACACCCGCTGCGCGGTCGGATCGGTGTCCACCGCGAAGCCCGCGGTGCCGTTGACGACCGAGCCGCTGCTCTGCGAGATCTTCGGTGCGACGAAGTCCGTGTCCGTCGGATCGGAGTAGTGCACCAGCGCGTTGACCCGGGTGAAGAGCCGCTGGGTACCCCGGCCCGGCGTCGCCGGGTCCGGCCGGAACCGACTGGGGACGACCGCGAGCGTCTGGACTTCACGCCCAGCCGGGTCGACGGTGGAGTTGACCCGCGAGATCGATGCCGGGAACGCCGCGTCCGCGACGAGCGCGCCGATCCGCTCGTTCTCGGTCAGGTCGATCAGCGGCCGGGAGTAATAAGGGGTGAACGAAGGCTCGTCCACCGAGGTCAGTCCGGTGATGAGCGCGCCGTGCGCGATCGTCGCCAGCCCGCCGGTCCCGTTCGGCTGCGTGACGTCGCGGGTGACGAGGGGCTGCACCGGGCGGTACTGCACCTGCATCGTCTTGCCGTCGACCTCGTAGTACCGACCGGAGCCCGAGTCGACCGCGTGCAGGACGTCCGGTCCACTGGAGCCGCCTTGGGTCAGCGCGATCGGCACCGAGGCGGTCGGGAGTCCGAGCGTCGGGTCGGTGACGAGCGGCCGGGGGGTCGGGGGCGCAGGTGGCGTCGGCGCCGCGCCGGCCGGCTTGTACATCGGGAGCCCGTACAACACGACCTGCTGGAGCACCTTCTCGTCGTACGGACTCAGCGGCAGCGTCTCGCTCTTGAACTCGTTCTTCGCCGCGGTCAGCGCGCCCACCGATCGTGCGATCCGCCGCGAGCTGCTCGGCGAAGATCGCCATGAGCTTCTCGGAGTACGCGACGTACTCGGTGTCGCCGTATCCGTACCCGGTGTTGGCCGCCCACAACGCGCCGGACTGCTCGCCGGTGAGGGTCTGTGCCCAATCGGGCGACGGAGTCCCGACCTCGATGTCGGAGATGTTCAGACCCGCGTGACAGCCCATGCTGAACAGCAACCGGCCCAGGAGCGCTCCGGCGCCCGCTCGGGTGACGTCGTCGACGGTGAAGAGGTCGCTCTCCGACCCGGTGGCGTTCCCGGCCGCCGGCAGCAGCCGCGACTGGTCGAAGTGCGCATTGATCGATCCGATGGTCGGAGCCGTGCCCCCGAGCCAAGCATCAAAGAGATCCGCCGCGGTCCACGTCTCGTTGATGAGCGACGGGCGCGGGGTGGACTTGGTCGCGAGCACGCTCGCCACGGCCTCCGCACCGTCCGAAAGGAAGTCGTAACCCGTCACGATTGACGACGAGCCGGCAACGGTGAGCGGATCGAGGCGCCCGCCCGACTCGACAAATCGCTCGAGCGCCGCGGCGATGTCCTCGGGCGACTCGACCAGGCGACCGACCGCCAAGCGGGGCAGATAGAGCTGCCGGTTGCTGTTATTGATCGCGATCACCCGGGGCGCGCCATAGATGTCGTCGGTCAGGATGCGGCCGGCCGCGATGCTGCCGACCAACTCGTTGTTGGTGACATCGGCATCGACAGACTCGGCGTGCGTGCGCTCGTTGGCGATTGAAGTGCCATCCAGTACCCGCGCCATCGGGATCATCGAGTCGTCACCGACGACGACGACGTTGCGGAGCAACGGGCGCGCCGCGCGAATCTGGTCGACCAATCCGCTGATCGCGTTTGCCACCTGCTGCGCGGCTTCCGGCGAACAACGGTTCGCGGTCCAGGCCGCGTAGGCGTTCGCGACGATCGGGTCCCAGTCGACCGGGACGACCTGACCCACGACGTCAGGCGCCATACCCGAGACCTCGACGGCATCGTCGAGGATCCGCTGCACGCGGGCGGGCTCGTAGGTCGAGAGCATCTGCTGCTGCGCGACGAGGAAGACCGTGTTGAGCCCGGCGGGATAGGTGCTGGGGTCGGCGAGTGTGCCGGCGGTGGGCGGGACGAAGGGGAAGGGCCTCGGCTGACACACCGCGGGAACGACGCCGCGAGTCAGTTGCTGACGCAGCACGTAGGGCGACGCGCTGAATGCGCCGTTGTAACCCGAGACCTGGACCCAATACGTGCCCTCGACGAGCGTGCCCGTCTCGATCTTCTCGTCGACGACGCCCCGGCCCGCCGCGACCGCGACCACCGGACCCAGGGTGTCCGACGACGGGACGTCGTTGACGAGGTCGGGAGCGACCGAGGAGTTCTCCGGTGCGGCGTCGAGCCCGGGATCGGCGACGCTGCTCTGCACCTCGTCGGGGAGCCGGGTCGGAGCGGACGCCGGCGGTCCGTACAGTGTGAGGTCGTAGTCGGCCGTCAAGTTCCCGAGGAAGATGCTCGCAGCCGCGCCACTCGCGGCCTGCGAGGCAGAGACGTCGAACCGGTAGAGGTCCGTATCGGTCTTCGACGAGATGTGGCTCACGTAGAGGGTGTCCGGTGCGAGCACGCGGAAATCTCCCGGATCGCCGTTCCCCTCGAAGGCCTCAACCACGGTCAGCGAGGCGGCGGCGCTCGATGTGCTGCTGCCCACGCCTGCATTCCCCCGAGATCTCGACACTCGCGGACTGCGGCCCGAGATCGACACCGGCGCGATTGGCGAGCCGCAGCTCGTGGGGTCCCGTCGCGAGCCCGAGGAGAGAGAACCGCAGCACACCGTCGGGACGCAGCTCGGGGTCACCGATCGGGATCCCGTCGAGACTCGCGCTCCCTGGTGTATAGGCGAAGCCTGCGGCCGTCGTGAAGTCCGCAATCACATCCGCGCCACCGGCCCGCGCAACGGTCGAGCGCGACCGTGTAGGTGACGACCGGTTCGAGCGGGTCAGAGAGATTCTGGAGCGGCGTGGCCTTGAGGTCGAGCTTCTCCCAGGCCAGGTTGCTGAGTGGGAGCACTCCAGGAAAGACGTCTTCGAGCGTGATCTGGTCGAGCACGGCGTCGAGTTCCGGGCTCGCACCGGCGAGGGCGAAGAGGTCCTCGACCGTGCCGATGATCGCAGTCGCCGGAAGTTCGGCGAGGGTCAGCGCCGTGTTCGAGCAGTCGACGATGCTGCAATCGACGATCGTCGGCCGGTCCGCCTCGGGGATCGCCCCGAGCGACAGCGATCCGAGCGGCGTCGGCGAGTTGTCGACGCGGCGCATTGCCACCCGCCGCATCGCCACCCGGCGCATCGCGGTCTGGCTCAGATCCACGCGGCGCATCGCCACCCGGCGCATCGCGATCGCGGAGAGATTGGCCCCGGCGACGCTGATCGACACCACCGTCACGCCGTCCGCGGTTGCGGGCGTCGCCGGATCGATCCCATAGGCGGCGCACTTGCCTGCGCCGAGCGCGTCGCACCACGCCTGGAGCCGATCCTGGGGGGAGCCGTTCGCCGCGGCGTCGGTCAGCGGGATATCGGCGAGCTGCAACGATCCGAGCGCGAACGCCACCGCCGGGATCGACCCGAGAATCGTCCCCGAGAAGTCGAACTGGTCCAGCGTGAGGTCGGCGACCTGTGGGAGATCGATCACGTCACCGAGGGTGACCGTCTGCAGCGGGACGAACTCGAACTCCGTTCCCACGAGGAGCGGGGCCCAGCCACCCTGCACCGGCACGTCGGTCAGAAGAATCGAGTTGAGCCGCTCCGCCCCGAGACCGACGCGACGCATCGCCACGCGACGCATCGCCACCCGACGCATCGCGGATTCGGAGATATCAACCCGGCGCATCGCGGGTCGCGGCGAGCTGCGCCGAGCTGAACGCTGCGGACTTCGTGGTGTCGGGGTCGCTGCTCGCGGTCGAGCGCGCTGCTCGGGATGTTCTCGAGCGGCACGGTCGCAGTACCGGCACCGACCGCCGCGCGATCAGAGGTGAGGGTGGCGGTGACGACGGGCTGGGTGAAGACGCGCACCTGGTCGTACGCGGATCCGGAACTCGAACGGAGTCGCAGGCTCTTGCCATCCGGCAACACCGTCACGACGTCCGAACCCAGTTCGAGTTGCCGAAGGCTCTTGCCGGTCGGGTACTGCGTTCCCGGCGCGCCGAGGTAGTCGGACTGCGAGAGGGTTCCGGCGCGAACGGCGACGCCGACGATCGGCTCGGCGAAGGTCACGGTTCCCTCGAAGACCGCCGAGGCACCGCTGCGGGACTCGGCGTGGAGAAAGTGGCTGTCGATCAGGGCGCCGACGGGAAGCTTCGCCAGCCCGGTTGGAAGGTCCGAGCTGGTCGCGTACGTACCGGGCGCGTTGAGATCGATCTTCAGGGGTGCCATCAGCGTGACCCCCTGACGTTCCTCGAAGAGCTTGATGCTCGGACCCGTCAACGCGTTCGGCATGACCGAAGGCGGCGGAGCAATCTGCTCAATCTGGTCCGCAGTGGAGAGCACCGAGGCGCCGCCCGGCTGGGCCGGCACCATCGCAGCGACGAGCGCCACGCACACAACGACGCTGACCCGCGCCGCACGCATCGATCCTCCGGCCGATTGCCTGCCCTTGATCATGATTGCCGCCCCGCCTGGCCTGCGCTCCCGAACTCGGTCCGGACCCCCAGCTCCGACTCCGGGAGAGTAGGCCGAACCGCGGACGGCCACAAGCCGCGAGGAGATCGTCACGCTGGGCGCGCAGAACGGTCATACTCGGCGCGGAGACGCCGCCGAGAACTGCCGATTCCACTCGTGGGGAAACGGATGGCCAGACCGCCGGCGCGGGCACATCGACGTCCGTCAACGCACGCGATCGGACCAATCCGTGATCGTCTGACCTGCACTTCTAGTGGTCGGGCTGCCGGGACTCGAACCCGGGACCTTCGGTCCCCCAGACCGACGCGCTAACCAAGCTGCGCCACAGCCCGTAAGGGGCGAGAGTCTACGCAGGCGGACCCGCGCCGGACGGACCCGACCCGGACCATTGGCGCGTTGGCCGCTCTCCATCGGGTCAACGCGCCAATGAATGCTCGCGGCGGCGCGGAATTCGATCGGGCAGCTGGGTCAGCCGGGTCAGCCGGCGAGCCATCCGATCGCCTGGACCAGTCGCCAGAGCAGGTAGACCGCCACCGCGGCGGCGAGGAGTTTCAGATGCCAGGGGATCGGCGGGAGCGGCTCCTCCTCCCCCACGGCCCGGGCAACGTCGCCGACACCAACCGGGCGCCCACAGGTCGGGCAGGCCCCGTCGCGCGTCACCGTCGACGGCGAGAGGAACCGATCACAGTCGTCACACCACGGCACGAGTCGAGCCTCGCGCGATCAGACCGGCGGAACGCCGTGGCGACGCGGGAATTCCTCGCGAACCCGGGTCCGGGCCAACGAGAACCGGGCGATCAACTCAACCCGCAGATCGTCCGGCTGGACGACCGCATCGACGACCAGTTCGGCGGCGAGGCGGACCAGATCCACGTCGGCCTCGTACTCGGCGCGTTGCTCGGCAACGAACGCGGCGCGCTCGTCCGGATCCTCGATCGCCTGGATCTTGTTGAAGAACACCGCGTTCACCGCCGGCTCCGGCCCCATCACCGCGATCTGCGCGCTGGGGAGCGCGAGGCAGGCATCGGGATCGAACGCCGGGCCGCACATGGCGTACAGGCCGGCCCCGTAGGCCTTACGCACGATGACGCTGATCTTGGGCACCGTCGCCTCGGCAACCGCGGTGATCATCTTGGCGCCGTGGCGGATGATCCCCTCCTTCTCGACCTTCGAACCGATCATGAAGCCCGGCACGTCGGCGAGAAACAGCAGCGGCACCCCGAACGCATCGCACAACCAGATGAACCGCGCGGCCTTGTCGGCGCTGTCGCCGAACAGGACCCCGCCCAGATGCATCGGGTTGTTCGCGACGATCCCGATCACCTCGCCGTCGAGGCGAGCGAACCCGGTGACCAACTCCTTGGCGAACAGGGGCTTCAGCTCGAAGAACGAACCTTCGTCGGCCAACGCCGCGATGACCTCCCGGATGTCGTACGCGCGCCGCTCCTGCTCGGGTACAACGGCGCCGATCGGCTTTGCGGTCGTCGCGGGCGCCGTCGCCGGCGCCACCGGTGGCGTCGACCGCCACGAGGTGGGCAGGTAGGACAACCAGGTCCGGGCCTGCGCAATCGCGCCCGCATCGTCGGCCGCGAGGTTGTCGCCGCAGCCACTCACGGACGCGTGCATCCGGGCGCCACCCATCTCTTCGAGCGTCACCTCTTCGCCGATGACCTCCGCAGCCATCCGCGGCGAACCGAGATACATCGAGGCGTTGCTCTCGACCATGAACACCACATCGCAGAACGCGGGGATGTACGCACCGCCCGCGGCCGACGGACCGAACAGACAGCAGACCTGCGGCACCCGTCCGGACAATCGCACCTGATTGGCGAAGATCCTGCCGGCACCCCGGCGCCCGGGGAACAGCTCGACCTGGTCCGTGATGCGGGCGCCGGCCGAGTCCACGAGATAGACGACGGGGAGTTCGTGCTTGAGCGCGTTCTCGGTGAGCCGCACGATCTTCTCGACGGTGCGCGCGCCCCAGGATCCAGCCTTGACGGTGGGATCGTTGGCCATCACACACACCGGGCGCCCGTCGATGCGACCGGTGCCGGTGACCACACCGTCGGCGGGGAGATCGTCGGCCAACGCGTTGGCGAGCAGCGCGTCCTCGACGAAGGACCCTTCGTCGAGCAGGAGGGCCAGCCGATCGCGCACGAACAGCTTGTTCGCGGCGGCGAGCTTCCCGCGGTCCTTCTCCAGATTTCCCGCGAGTGCGCGCTCGATACGCTTCGCTACGTTGTCGGCCGTCATCGCCTAGGCCTCCACGGTCCTGGTGCGGGGTCCCGCCCGCATGACCTGGCCCGGGAGTTCTCGGCCGACGAGGTCCTGGGCGAGCTCGGCGCAACCGATCAACGCGTCGAGGTCGACACCCGTCGCGATCCCCATGTCTTCGAGCATGTGCACCAGATCCTCGGTCACGATGTTGCCGGTCGCACCCGGCGCGTACGGACACCCGCCGAGCCCGCCGATCGACGCGTCGAAGCGAACCACACCACGGCACAGTGCCGTAACGACGTTCGCCAACCCGGTCCCGCGGGTGTTGTGGAAGTGCAGCGACACCTCGGCTGCAGGGATCCCTTCGGCCTCCAGCGCGTCCAGGAGCGCGTTGACCCTCCGTGGCGTGGCCATCCCGGTGGTGTCGCCGAAGCTGAGCCGGTCCGCCCCGCCCCGCTGCAGCCGAGCCGCCACGGCGGCGACCCGCGCTTCGGGCACATCGCCCTCATAAGGACAGCCGAAGGCCGTGGACACGATCGCCTCGACCGGTGTCTCGGCCGCGTGCGCCAGCGCGGTGAGCTCGGCAGCCGCGGCCAGGGAGTCCTCGACCGAGCGGTTGACATTCTTTCGGTTGTGGGTCTCACTCGCGCTCACGACGACCTCGATCTCGTCGACCTTGGCCGCGAGCGCCAACTCTGCGCCTTTTACATTCGGGACCAGTGCCCGGTAGACCACGCCCGGCGCGCGGGTGATGCCGGCCATCACGTCGCCGGCACCCGCCATCGGCGGGATCGCCTTCGGGCTCACGAAGCTCACGGCTTCGATCCGCCGCAGCCCGGTAGCGCTGAGCGCGTCGACGAGTCGGATCCGCTCGGCGACCGGGACGGTCGCCTCGTTCTGCAACCCGTCACGCGGGCCGACCTCACCGATCTCGACGCGCGCCGGCCACTCGGACATTCGGGGCAGGCTACCGGGCTCTTTCGGGCGGTCCGGTCAGGTGACGGTCAGGCAGCCCGAGCAGACGGTGTCGAAACCGCCGACTCCGGCGGAATTGGTGACGGTGGGGTCTCGGGGACCCGGGACGGCACCGCCAGCCCGCGCTCGACGCTATGCATTCCTTCGTCGCACCCGGATCTTGATCGGCGTCGGACCCAGATCGAAATGCTCACGGATCATGCGCTCGAGGTATCGCAGGTAGGTCGCCGGCAGCGTCCGCGTCGAAAACAAGGTGAAGGTGGGCGGATCGGCCGCGCCCTGGGTCGCGTAGAGGATCCGGGGCCGATGCTTGCCGTCCAGCGGCGGTGGGTGGCGCTGTTGCGCCTCCCGAATCACCTTGATCAGCTGCGACGTCGGGATTCGGGTGTGATACGCCGTCTCCGCCTCCGTCAGCGCGGGGAGTACATGCTTGAGGTTCCGGCCGGTGAGCGCGGAGAGTGTGAGCGTCGGCGCATAGCCGAGGAAGCCGAGTCGGTCGGCGACGTCGATCTTGATCTGCTCGCGCTGTTCGGTCGGGATCAGATCCCACTTGTTCAGCACGACGACGATTGCGGTGCCTGCTCCGTCGATGCGTTCCGCCAGTCGCTGGTCCTGATGCGAGACACCTTCGGTCGCGTCGATCACGAGCAACGCCGCGTCGGCGACATCGACCGCGTCGAGCGCGCGCAACACCGAGTAGTACTCGGTCGCCTCGTCCACCCGACTCCGACGTCGCATGCCCGCCGTGTCGACGAAGCGCAGGACTCCGTCCGGCGTCTCGACGATGGTGTCGATCGTGTCTCGCGTCGTACCCGGCATGTCGTGGACAACCGACCGTTCGTCGCCGACCAGGCGATTGAACAACGTCGACTTCCCGACGTTCGGGCGGCCGACGATCGCCACCGAGAACGGTCGGGGACCCGACGAAGTATCCGCGTCGGGTTCCGGCGGAAGGGGAGGCAACGCCGCGACCACCGCGTCGAGCAGGTCGCCACTCCCCCGTCCGTGGATCGCGGAGACGGCATGGGGATCGCCGAGCCCGAGTTTGGCCAGTGGCCAGATCTCGCGTTCCCGGCGGTCATCGTCGGCCTTGTTCGCGACCAGCAACACCGGCCGGTCGGCGCGTTGGAGGATCCGCGCCACCTGCGCGTCCTCCTCCAGGGCCCCCACGGTGACGTCTACGACGAGCAGGACGACGTCCGCCTCGCGGATCGCCCGCTCGGCCTGCAGGCTCACCTGCTTGGCCAGCGGCTCGTCGGTCGCGATCCAACCCCCCGTGTCCACGACCTGGAACGTGCGACCGTTCCAGGTGGCATCGAGCATCTTGCGGTCGCGCGTGACTCCAGGCAGCTCCTGAACGATCGCCTCACGCCGTCCGACGAAGCGGTTGACGAGCGTGGACTTGCCGACGTTGGGACGGCCCACGATCGCGACGACCGGCCGGGCGGCACTCATGCCGCAGCCCTGAGCGCGCCAACGAGATCCGGCGCGGTGGTCGACACGACTTCGACGGCGCGGGGCAGATCTTCGATCCGAGCGTCGTCGAGAAAGCGGTCTTGGGACAGCACCACATCGGGCACCAGCACCCGATGGTCCGCCGGGACCGTGGCGAGCGCCTCGGAAACGTCCGCGCCGGTCAGCAGCCCCGTGACCGCGATGTTCCCGCCGAAGAATCGGTTCGAGACCGGCCGGATCCGAACCTCCGCGCCCGCCGCATCCGCCAGCTCGGGCTGGACAGCGCTCAAGACCTCGGCCCCGTATTCGCCGGTGAGGATCGTGACCGGGCCACCACGGTGGGGAGCACGGGCGTCGACGACCTCGAACGTCCGCGGGGCGCGGTAGCCCTCGGCTGGCGCGCCGTCGACCCACGCGAAGAAGCCGGGGCGGGGGCCGGTGCCGACGGCATGCTCGCCCCGGGCCGTCGCCCGAACACCGTCGACGAATTCCCGGGCCATGCCGATCCCGTTCTCGTGTTGGGGGAACCCCTCGTAGGCCTCGGCATCCGGCCACGGTTCGCCGGTCATGAGGTAGTACTCGTCCGCCGCGAACACCACCCGGCGGCCCTGCGCGTCGAGAAATCGACGCTGCCAGGCATGGAGCGTTTCGAGTGCTGCCGCAGCCTCCGCGGGCGTGTGCGGACGCATCGTCGGTTCGCCGTTGTGTGCCGAAACACCGAGTGGCACCGCACCGACCGACGCGAGCTCGGGGAACCGGTCGAGCACCCCCAGCAGCGTGTCGTCGAGCACCGCGCCATCGTTGACTCCTGGACACACCACGATCTGGCCGTGGATCTCGACGCCTTCGTCGAGCAGCACCCGGAGCCACCGCAGGCTCGTCGCGCCCCGCCGGTTCCGCAACATCTCGGCACGGATCTCCGGGTCCGTGGCGTGGATCGACACGTACAGCGGACCGAGGCCCTCGGTGATCACCCGTTCGAGGTCCGCTTCGGTGAAGCGGGTCAGCGTGGTGAAGTTCCCGTAGAGGTGCGACAGCCGGTAGTCGTCGTCCTTGAGCGAAAGGCTCTTCCGCATCCCTTTCGGGAGCTGATAGATGACCCACGGACTATTTTTCCCACTCACGGCGACATCGCCTGGCCGCAACGTCACGGTACCCCGCGATCAACCTTGCGTTCGCGGCGGCAAAGAATCTTGCTCGGCGCGACCCTCGTGTTGGCGGGGCTGCTGATGCTGTTCGTCCCTGGCCAGGGGCTGATCACGCTGTTGCGTGCGCCTGATGATTATGAGCTATCCTGGTAAGTTCGTTTTGGAGCGCTGGCTTATACAGCGGCCCGACGTCTTGTCCGCGATCGACTGGTTGCGAGCCCGGCACGGCCGAACCTCCGTTGGAGACACCCGCATCGCCTGGCTAAGATTGTGCGATGCCCCTGGGCAAATCCCGAGCGAATGGGCGCCGGTGGGAATTTGCTTGTCTTCCGGAGTCCACAGAAGAACCGGGCCAAAACATAGGTCCCCCCGGGGCCGCTCGCCTGAAGGCGAATCTCGCTCGACACCGAGTCGAGCTGCCGGGGCGGGATCGGTGATCACCACGGGCTCGTGACAGAAGTGGCAAGGTTCAGCGGGACCTGCGTTCATCTGAACCGGACGCAGGAAGGCACTGGCATTCAGCACGAGTCGCGGCCAACCGTCTCCGTTAATGATGGTGATCCAGGTGCGGAGCGATCGATTAATCTGAACAAGAAAAGGATCGGTCGCACTCCGCCTGAAACGACGGGAAGCGAACCCGGCCCCCGATGGTCGGCAGCGAGACGACCGACGCCGGCTCGAGCGGCCCAGCCTCCGGCCCGGGATGGCGGTCATCTACGGCCAGAAATTCAGAGCGCCTCGCCCCTCGACGTGGCTCACGTCCGAGTTCGCGAAATCCAGGGATATGCAGACGCGAACATTTCTCGAAGATCGTGCTCGAGGAGGCGGATGCGTTCCTTGCCGACCATACGTTCAAGCAGTCGAGCGGTTGGCGAGGCAACCGGCAACAGAACGAATGGGTAGGCGCGAATGATCGGAACCAGTGCACCGCCCACTGCCGAAGCGTGTCGCGAAACATAGGCTTGAGGGACGATCTCGCCGAATATCGTGATACCGATCGTCGACACGAAGAAAGCCGTGACGCCAGTCAGGATCGAGTCCGCAAGCAGCGCGAGCAGCGTGTTGACAGCGACATTGCCCCACAGGATGGTGGTTAGTAGCAGGTGAAAGTCTTGTCGGAGATCGAGAATGCGGAGCGCGCCTTTGTCTCCTCCCGCGGCGGCAACCTGCAAGCGCAGGCGGCTTGATCCTAGCATTCCGAGGTTGAGGCCGGAGAACATAGCCGACTGACTCAGGCAGACGACGATCCCAAGCCATACAATCCAATCCACGGATCCTCCTGCCCGCTAGAGAAGCACGAAAGGCGGCCGCCATCAAAGCCGGATTGGACTCAGATCGATGAACGCCTTGCGCTCCTCGATGCGGTCTTCTACGTCCCGTTCATCGTGGGCGCTGGCGGGTTCAGCCCGCTGCTGACCGCCAGTGGTGCCAGCTGGGATCGGTTCGATCGGTGACACTCTCCGTTGTTATGATCATCGGTGGTCTCACACTCCTTGTCATCGGTGGAGAGCTGCTCGTCCGGGGCGCAGTCGCGATAGCGCAGCTTGCCGGCCTCACGCCGAGTGTCGTGGGCTTGACCGTGGTGGCGGCTGGAACCTCAATGCCGGAGCTCGTCGTGTCCGTGGATGCGGCGCTCGCTGGCAATGCGGGTCTATCGGTCGGCAACGTGGTCGGTTCGAACATCTTCAATATTGCGGCGATCGTCGGGATCACCGCTCTGATCGCCCCGCTTCGCATTCGGGGCAACATCGTCCGGTTTGAGTGGCCGATTATGCTGCTTGCATCGTGTCAGCTCTACCTCCTCGCCAGGGACGGCGTCGTGGATCGCTTGGAAGGCGGCTTTCTCGGATTGGGGCTGGTGTTGTTCGTTGCATTTGCGGTCAAGGTTGCGCGGACAGCTATGGATCCAGAAGAGGCCGAGCAGTTCGCGGCTGCTATTGAAGATTCGCCGGTTGGGAGCGGCTTTGGTGCCTGGATGCCTAGCATCGTTGGGGTGGTAGCGGGATGTGGGGTTCTCGCCGGTGGGGCCCACATCCTCGTCGTCGGGGCCGTTGACCTGGCGTCCGCTGCGGGCGTGTCCGAAACAGTGATCGGTCTAACGATCGTCGCGGCCGGCACGAGCTTGCCGGAGCTCGCGACGTCGACCGTCGCCTCATTCCGAGGGCGCGATGACATCGCGATCGCCAACGTCATCGGGTCGAATGTTTTCAACATGCTGGGCATCGTCGGACGTACGGCGGTGATTCAGCCACTCTCTGTGCCGGCTGAGGTGTTGAGTCGGGATATTCTGTGGATGATCGGCTTTTCGGTACTGCTCTTCCCTCTCATGCGGAGCGGCCTTCGAGTAAGTCGGCTCGAGGGAATCGTGTTGCTCGCTGGGTATGTCGCTTATTTGGCGGTGCTACTGAGCGGCTGATCCCCTGGACCGGACAAGAAGCATCCCTCCGATTGCGAAAGAGCGCCTCGAAGCACCCGTCGTGGGTGCCGAACCTGCCCACGGCAGCTCGCGTTAGCGAAGGCCTTTCCTTCAGACCAGGGACGGCACTGCTCAGCGCGACGCTCTCTTCGCCCAGCGGGATGGTGTTGAAGAGCCAAATTGCGCGGTACTGAATGTTATGTCGCCTGGGACGCGAACCCGAAACGGCGTTGTATAACGACCATCAGCAGGACTCGACGAGTCGGAGCTGCGCCTTGCTGCCCAAGTGGGCGTAGCGGCGGGTGCTCTGCGCGGATTGGTGTCCGAGCTCTAGCTCCGGAGGCGGGGGAGAGCCATATCACCTTTGATTGCCGGGGTGTCGCTTCTGCGAATAGGGTTCTGTCAATGTCTGTGGGCGTAGCAGTGATGACCGCATTTGGTGACAGGCATCGCCATCGAGAAGCGACTCGACTCCACGCGACGTGCATCGACATGCCGTTTGAGCCAGATGACTTGGTGACTAGGGCTCATGTCATGGCATGGGGTGTGAGGAAGTCAGATCTTGATGGTCGACCGTGACGCGAATCGCTTTCGATAGCAAGGAGCGTGGAGATGGAAAACGACGAACCTCGCGAGCTTGAACTTGGCGAATTCCTACTCAGCACCGACGACGCGCGGCTCGACGTCGACATAGTGCATCGCTATCTGGCATTCCGGTCGTACTGGGCAAAGGGCATTCAACGAGCGACGGTCGCTCGCGCGGTCCGGCACTCGCTCTGCGCTGGCGTCTATCTGGGTGATGTTCAGATTGGGTTTGGACGAGTTGTCACCGATCGAGCTACCTACGCCTACTTCTGTGACATCTTCTTGATCGAAGAGCACCAACGAAAAGGATTGGGGACAGAGCTCCTGAAGTTCTTGCACGAGTCACCGGCCCTTCGAGGAGTTCGGCGCTGGCACCTCGAGACGGAGGATGAGCACTCGTTCTATGAAAAGCATGGTTGGATTCGTACAGATGGCGGCGGCCGCTGGATGGAGATCGTCCGGCCATACGCTTCCGATCGGTAGCCAACATCGTGTTCTAGCTGCCGATGGTTTGGGCCTCGGAGCATAGATGAGATGAAGCGGCTGGCCACCACGACGTGGTCAGGACCTCCGTGACGAACGCTCCCGCGCGCGTGACAGTTGATCTCGAATCCTGCGGCCGATTCGACCCTTCTTCCGGGCCACGACGCGGCGACCACCAGCCGGAGTTTCATTCGAGGCGCACTGGCCGTGAACGGCACCCCGGAAGAGATGTGGGCGGTGCTCGTCGACAACGAACGCTGGCCCGACTCGACGCGATTGGTAGCGACCAGACCAAGGTGACCTACATCATGGGAGCTGACGTAGCCCCATACCTCCGGCCACTGGTCCCCGCGTTGCGATGGCGCCTCACCAGGATGTTCGAGAAGGGCCTAGCGGGCATCGAGGCCCAGGTCGCACGGCTTCGCAGTGAGGCGGCTCCACGCCCGGAAAGCGTTCTCACCGACTCGATTTGAGCGCGCCGTCTCCGAGCTCTCTTTCGGGAGCATCGGCAGCGAATGAAGACCGACCTAAGCGAGAAGCTCCGCGCGGATGGCGTCGAGGCCCTGTTGCAACCATTCCCTGAAGAGCCAGACGATTGGAATGGCGAGCAGATGGGCGAGGGCGGAGGTCAGACACGAAGGTGTAGGTCCAGACGATGCGTGTGCCGCCGTGTTGGTCATGACTTCGACGCCTTCGGGGTGCTGCGGCATGGCTCCGTGTCTGGCACACTCCGCTTTCCCGAGTTAGCTCGGCGATTTCATCTTTGATTACCGGCGTGTCGCAGTTGCGGACAGGGCGTTTGTTTTTCCTGCGCCCGACGGTACTCTCCAGCCATCGAGTAGGGGCGCGTTGCACGCCCGCTTCGGAGGATCAGATGGACGACACTTTGGAAAGGCCACCTCCCCGCTGGGCGCATGCGCTTTCGCGCTTCAACCGTTGGATGATGTTCGACATCGGTGGCGGTCCGCGGCCGTTCAAGCTTGCAACGATCATCAACCTGCAGAAGGCCGGCACCTTCCCGGTGATGGCACTCCTCATGTGGTACTACGCCGGCAAGACCCCAGCCGCGACATCCACCGCAGCTTGGCTCTACCTCGCGATGCATGGGTCGTACGGGTTGACTTGGCTGTTGAAGGACCTTCGATTCCCGGACGCCAACTGGCAAGGCCGGGCTACCATCTTGAGCAGCATCACCGACGCGGCAGCGCTCGCACTTTATTGGCTAGCCGGTTTTGTCTTGATCTCTGGCGTTTCGACCCAGAATTACCCGCTGACGAAGAACGCGTGGTTCTGTCTGTGCGTAACGCTGTGCATCTTGGGTTGCGTCATCATGATCGCTGCAGACGTCCAGAAGTTCTCGACGCTCCGGGTGAAGCGCGGGCTGATTACCGACGGGATGTTCAAGCGCGTACGGCACCCGAACTATCTCGGCGAGATGATGGTGTATGGAAGCTTCGCACTGCTCGCCTGGCATTGGATTCCGGCGCTGGTGCTCGTGTACTTCTGGAGCCTCCACTTTTCGACCAACATGGCGATGAAAGAGGCCAGCATGAGCCGCTACCCTGAGTGGCGTGAATACAAGAAGCGCAGCTGGTGGCTCGTGCCGTACGTATTCTAGCGCCGTAGCCGGTTTCCTTTCGGCATGGGTCTCTCTTAGCTCATCGGGATGACGATGAGCGCCGAATTTCGCGATACTAGCTCGCTATGTCGACTTGCAGCCCTCTGCAGACCGCGTTCGGATTGCCTATCTGCAGCACCACTCCGTCTCCATGCATCTCACAACTCCCTTTCTTCGTTGGTGCGGCCGCGTTCCAGCTCCCGTCGCCGCAGAAGTGGCGTGGCACGGGCGTCGCGCTGTGCCGCGCGGCTCGCGATGCAATGACGCCAGGTGCCGGGAGGCCAGGTCTTCTGAATCGCCTTCCAGGCGAGCTTTGTGAGGAGCGCCGAGTCGAGACTCGTCCAACACGAGGCGGCTTGGATTTTGACGCGTATTTGACGCGGAGATCTGGAATGGCCTGATATGGGATGACGGTCCCGAGCGCCGGCCAGTGCATCTAAGTCTCAGTTATCGTTCGTGAAGTGTCTCAAATGTTGGGGTTGATTGAAGCGAAGAAATTGGTCGTTGTAGAGCTCATAACCCGAAGGTCGTCGGTTCAAATCTGGCCCCCGCAACCCATAGCGTTGTCCGCTCTTCAAAGCCCTCGGTGCTCGCCGGGGGCTTTGTCGTTCCAGCGAAGAAAAGGGCGCCTCCGCGGACGGTCCAGCGGGCCCGGTAGTGCCCGTTTTCGAGCGGGTGGAGCTGAATGCCATCGTCGAGGAGGTGCTTGAGCGCTTCGCGCGCGTCCTTGGGGCTCTTGTCGAATAGCGCGCCCAGTTGGCGAATACGCGCGACGACGTCCTCGGGCCGCGGTGCATCGAGTGGCTCGAGCGCAGCTCCGAGCTCTTGAAGGTGGCGCTCCTGTTTGTCCGCGAGGGCCTCGAGCTCGCGGATCTTGTTGAGGATGGTGGCCGGGGCGGCGCCGTGGGAGGCAAGATCGACGAGGTTGTCGATCTTGCCTCGAGACTCTGCGAGCGCCTTCTGCGCCTCTGCTTTCTGATCTGGCACGGAGTTCTGTGCGCGGGCAAGTTCTGTCTTTGAGGCCTCGATCAGATGCGCCACGACCTCGGGTCGGTCGAAGTATCGGAGCATGGCGGACGTGAACGCTTCTCGAAGCGCGTCTTCCATCACGGTGCGCGAGTTCTCGCAGATGCCGCCGTTGCCGCGGCTCGCATCACATCGGTAGCGAGGCTTCTGCGTCTTCTCGATGACCATCGGGCCGCCGCACGCGCCGCAGCGAATGAGGGTGGACATGGGATAGACCCGCCGGGCGGTATTCGCTCCGCCTTCCCGGGCGTACGCGGATGGACCCGCTGCGGCATAGCGCTCGCGGGCCTCCTCATTGATGGCCAGCACTCGAGACCAGGTCTCTTCGTCCACGATGCGGAGCTCAGGCAGCGCGACCTCGATCAACGGAGACTGGCCCGGCCGACTCACCCGCTTGCCGGTCGTCGGGCTCTTCTTCCACGAACGAGCGCCGAAGGTCCAGCGGCCGGCGTACTTCGAGTTCTGAAGCATTGAGCGGACTCCAGAAATGGCCCACCCGTCGCGCCGCTTTCGCGAGTCCTTCTGTCGCCCGCGGGGCGGCTCGACCCCCTCGTGGTTCAGGGTCTTGGCGATATCCCGGTAACTCCGACCGGCCGCTCTCATTCGGAAGATGCGATCAACGATAGCCGCCCGCGTCGCCACGATGACCGCCACCTTTCCCTGACCGTCCGGGGCGGGCGCCGACGAGTATCCATAGGGCAGGCCTCCCGTCACCCGTCCGACTTGAGCTCGGTCTCGCAGACCGCGACTGGTCTTGTCCCCCAAGTCTTTGAGGTACTGCTCGCTCAAGATGGATTTCACACCGTAAAGGAGGTCGCCGCCATTGCCGAGCGTGTCAATGCCATCGGCGATTCCGATGAGCCGCACACCCGAGAAAGCGAACCGCTTCCGCGCCGACGCCGCGTGCTCGATATCCCTCGAGAGGCGTGAGAGGTCTTCCACGACGACTACATCGACATCCCCCGAGTCCACCGCCTCCATGAGCGCGATCAGCCCGGGCCGCTGGTTCGTTGCTCCGCTGATGCCTTCGTCACGATAGGTGTGCTTGAGGGAGAGTTGCCCGCCCCGTGCCTGCACCCACTGGGCGAGACGAGCAATCTGCGCGGACGCGCTTGTCTCCGATTGCTTGTCTGAAGAGAAGCGGGCGTAGGCGCCGATCCTCAGTCCTGCGAGTTGCCGGTCCATCGTAGGGCCATCCTATCGTTCCTTGATCAGACTTGCCACCGCCGCGCGCACCAGGATCGTCAGCGCGTGCCGCTCGGGCGCGGAGAGCCGCTCGTGTTGGCGTCGAGCGTTGAACCGATTGCCTTCCTCGCCCTGATGCTTCGGCAGGGGCCGCGATGTACGCGCAGGTTGGCTTGTGTGACTCGTACCGGCCATTCCTTGTTATCGGTTTTGCCCCTCGAAAAGTTGCGCGAGCCGGCCAACCTCTTTCGCAGGCTTCGAGAGCTCGGAAGATCACTGCAGCGACAAAGGCGTGGCTCACACCTCTTGGCGCTCTTCGGCGCCCGCTGTCGTTTCTTGGCGCGACTTGGCGTCGCTCGTCGCGCGTTGTCGTTGCTCGGCGCGGCTTGGCGTCGGTTGTCGACACGTGGCGCGTTTAGCGGCAAGTACGCCACTCAGTGACAGCGAGTGTTGCGAGAGCGCCAACAAATGACTGTTGACGACACCTAGCGCCATTCGGCGCCAGCTAGGGACACAACTTGTTGGGGCAAGGAAGAGTTTTGTCTGCCAACAAAACTGGACGCGCTCCCCTCTCCTGCTCGTCGCGTGATCGGTCGCGCGAGTTGCGCGCTCAACGCCTCCGGCTTATTCGCCCGCTCTGCGCGGTGCAGCAGGTAGTCTCCACCGACGCCCTTTCAGCTTCGCGCCACAAGGGGCTTTGTGCGGGCTATCCTCTCGAGCTGCCGGCGTCCTGCGGCGCGGCATCGAGTCCGTGGACGCTGATCGTGCCCAGCCTACCAGCCCTCGACGTGAGGGCGGATGTCGAGCTCAAAGGTCCACGCGCTGCGGCGTTGATGCAGCAGGAAAGACATGGCGTCGGCGAAGCCCTCGGGCGAGACGAACGCTTCCTGCGGCGTATCGGGCATGCGCTCGCGGCTGCTCGGCAGGTCGACCATGCCATCGATGATGATCAACGCTACATGTACGCCCTGTTTGCCGTACTGCCGGGCGAGGGATTGCGCGAGGCTCCGCTGGGCCGCCTTGCCGGCGGCGAAGGCCGTGGTGAAGGGCTTGCCCCGTAACGACGCGGTGGCGCCGGTGATGATCAGCGCACCATCGCCGCGGGCGGCCATGGCAGGAACCAGCCGCTTGGCGAGAACGAAGAGACCGCGGGTGTTGGTGTCGAAGGCGAGTTCGAGGGCCTCGATGCCGACCTTCTCCAAGTCACCGAACCCCCCGCCGCCGACGTTCCACACCACCGTATGAATCTCGCCGAGCTCTTCTTCGACCTGGGCGATTCCAACCTCGACAGACGAGGGTTCGGTTGCATCCATGGCGAGAGCGAACCCGCCGGTCTGAGTCGCGATCTCTGACAGCTTGTCGACGTTTCGAGCAGCGAGGGCAACCCGATAACCATCCGCTGCGAGTCTTTGGGCTGCAGCGCTGCCCAGTCCGGGACCGACCCCGACGACCAATGCGTTCTTCGTTGATTTGGACATGGCTTGAACCTCCTGAATCCCAGCGTGGGCCACTGCGGCCGCGCTAACCCTCAGAATTCTTGTGCTGCGCGAGCCAGACCCAACCGCCAAGCAGAATGGCGGAGCCGGCGACCAGGGTCATGAGCGTGCCCGGGACGAACGTCGCAAAGCCCCCGAAGTCCACGAACACCAAGTAGCCCAGGTCCGCCAGGCCGCCAACCATGGCGCTGACCCAGATCGCAGTCATGTTGCGCCGCCAGACCATCACCCCGCCGAGCGTCGTTACGATGCCAAACCACAGCAAGTTCCACGCGTGCTGGTTCAGGATGGCACCGACGGCCGGATGATAGCCCGCACTCACGGCTTCGGGAGCAACGCCGGCAGCGATTGCGGCAAAGCCTTCCGAGGCGTCCATCGACATGATCGCCACCCCGAAGAAGGCGTGGACGACTCCCCAGATGACCCAAAGAACGGCGGTGACTCGCAGGGCGTTGATTTGTGTGGTGTTCATAGCAGCGCCTCACCTGGTGTGATCTGACTGAAGGAGACGGGTGGCGTCTTCCGCGTTTCCATGCGGGGGGACGCGCCGCGATTCATCTGCCAGTCAAAATACAGTGCGCGATGGTTGACGACAACCGGCAGTCTTGCGCATGATATGTGCGCTGATGCAGCACGTCTTCAGCCAAGTGAGTGAGCATGGAACATTGGAACGAACTTCGAACCGCTCTCGTGGTCGCGCGGCTTGGAACCGTCAGCGCCGCTGCCGAGGCGCTTGGAGTCCATCGGGCGACGGTGAACAGACACATCGATCTCCTGGAAGAGAGCTTCGGTGCACCGCTTTTCCAGCGTCACGCCCGCGGGTATGCGCTGACGGAGACAGGCCAGCACATGCTGGACGTCGCTGCACGCGCAGAGGAGATGTTCAATGACCTCGCCGGGCGCAGTCGCGGTCGTGCTGGCAAGCTGTCGGGCAAGCTCATCGTGACAGCGCTCTCAGGATTCGCGCCCCTGATCATGCCCGCCATACGGGAGTTCCAGATCGCGCATCCCGAGGTCGAACTCGAGTTTGTCGCTGGCGCACAGCTCGCGCGCTTGGAGTACGGCGAGGCCCACATCGCGTTTCGTCCCGGTCCAAGACCGGAAACCCCGGACTATGTCGTGGGAACGTTCGGGCAGATTCGGTATGGCCTCTATGCGAGCCGAGACTACATCGTGCGCAAGGGCACGCCCGTCCTGCCCGGTTTCGATGGCCACCTGTTTGTGGGGTCGATCGGGCACCCGAGCCCTTTGCCATATGCACGTTGGATGAACGAAAACGTGTGTCAGGGCCGGCTAGCGCTCCTCACGCGTAACCAGACCGTCCAGGGCGTAGCCATCGCAGACGGACTGGGGCTCGGATTCCTTCCCGAGTTCGAAGCGATGGGCAACAGCGACCTGGTGGTTGTCATGCCCCCCACTGCCGAGTGGTCGGCCACGCTCTGGGTCGTCACCCATGTCGATCTCCACCGCACTGAGAAGGTGCAAGAGTTCTTGAGTTGGGTCCGCAAGCTCAACGGCCTACCAACCTAGGCCGGGGTGGTCGGGGCAGAGCGAGGGTTCCGCGGTGAGCATAGTCGATTCGGAAACTCTGCAAGCTAGTCGTCCTATCTTGCAGGTGCGGTCAGGAAGATTCGACCTCCTGTTTCATGGCAGCGAACAGCGCGTGCATCGACCACGCTTCAGCAAGTTCCCGATTCACATCGGGGATTTGTGACATTGTCATAAGAATGTCCGGCAACGCGTTTTGTTCGTGTTGTTTGACGGTGTCTTGCGGGATACCTGTCCGCGAAACCGTTCGAGAATCGTCGAAAGCAGGCGAATCGCCAGATGTTCGATTCCAAGCGCCCTCTGGCAAGGTGGCACCCCTAGCCTCAGGGCACTTTGTCGAAGTGGTGGAGTTCACCTACGGCGAGGTTCAGCGGCGGATGGCGACGAGTTTGGCAGCGGGTGCCAAGTTTCCTTCGCGTTCTTCGACCAGCTACGCAGCAATCACCGCCTCCATCGGCACCCCAAGCTCCACCGGACAACGCTGTGCGTAT
>CAVPAT010000003.1:0-23812 GCA_963701625.1 uncultured Acidimicrobiia bacterium
ACGGTGGGCGGAAGTGGTGGCCTGAGACCGTGCGGGGCGTGCTCGCGCGGAGCTCAGCGCGGTCTCGGTTTCGAGCCTCGTCGGCCTCGCGGCCGTTCTTATGTGTCCGGCCGTCGCCATATTGGTCAGGTCGGCAGGTCTGCGTGCACAGAAGGAGTAGACGGAGGGTGGATTTCCTCCTCCTTCTGGCGTGAGGACACTCGACGAAGCTCGGCATGCCGCGGTACGTGGCATCGCGGGGTGGCCGGTGAGCCGCCTCCTCCTCCCGGCATTACGGACTAGCTGATCTCGACCGTGATCTCACTGGGGACCGCGCGCAGCGCCTGACCGACCGGGGAGTGGGCCTCGACGTACTCGACGAGGGAGCGCAACTGCTCCTCGCTCGCGTCCGGCGAGGAGAGCCGAAAGCCGAGCCGAAACTCGAGCGGTCCAGGGCGGAGCCCCGTCGAATCCGAGCATTCCGCGGTGGTCCGAGCTGCTCTCGACCACCACTTCCAGGCGAGAAAGCTCGATGTCCCGAGCCGCGGCCTCCATCGCGAGGAGGGTCGCGTCGCAGCTGGCCAGCGCCGCCCGGAGCAAGCCTCCCGGCTTGAACCCAGAGCCACCCCCGCCGACCGAGGGCGGCATGTCAGTGACGACCGCGTGATCGTCGCCGTCGCTCGCCTCGACGACCAGGCCACCCCGAAGCCGTGCGTGGACAGCGCCATCCTCGCCCGTGGCGTGTTGCGGATTCTGCTCGAGGTGCCGGCGGGCCTCCGAGATTGCGCTCGAGATCAACTCGGTCGTCATGGATCCTCCTGGTAGCGGTCCGCCCATCCTGACAAGCCTGACGTCCCGACGCCGGCTCGGGACTCGGGCGAAGATCAAGGTGAACGGGGGAAATACGCCGGGCCCTCCTCAGTGCCAAGAGCTTCAAGCTCAAACCGTGAAGTCGCTCCCGGGCTGAGGCCGCTCATCGGCTCAGGCTGAAGAAGAAGTCCGACAACAGGAAGGTGAGTCTCTCCTGCGATGCGACCGGCGTGGGGCGCCAGCCCGGCGCCCCATGTTCATGCGGTTAAGGCCAAGTGAGCCAGCGCGCCCGACAGGATTCGAACCTGTGACCTTCGGTTTCGTAGACCGAATGCTCCGGTCCGCGCCTGGTGCCCTCGCGCGCGTTTAGGGCTGTAGACGACAAGGGCGGAGATGCGCTAGTACTGATGCCCCGCGTAGTCGAGGACTGGGCCCCACCCGCCTGCTCCGCGACCAAACCAGAAGCGCAGGCCGTGCGCTCGCGCCCATTCCATAAGCTCGCGGGCGACCTTCGCCTCGGCCGGACCGTGCTTCGCCTCAATCTCTCCGAGAAGGGACGCCTGATCCCACTGGCGGCTCTCGCGAGGCCTCTTTCGCCTCTCCGCTGCCGCCGTCTGACCCACTGCGCGCGGCACGAGTGTCCGTAACCCGTCGGGTCCGACGTACTGCTTGACCTCAATCGCGATCACCTCGGCCGCCATATGCTCGTTCAGGGGGGGGATCAGCGCAACCCTCTACGAGAACGAGGAGGACCTGCGTCGCGCCGATCAGGCGCTCAACGCGATGTCGCCAGCCGTCGACGCTGGCCAGAGCCGCTCAAGGGTCGAGGTCTACGAGGTAGCCCACCGCAGGGAGCGTCGAGTCAAGACTCCTCGGCGACTGCCGCGTTCACCACTTAAAACGACGGAGGGCACCCCAAGGGCGCCCTCCGTGTCGCATCGCCTCCTTTACCGCGAGCATCCCTAGCCAACCAACAGCGTCCCCCCGATCCTGCACTGAGCCGCCCCGTCGCCTGAGCCTGTATGAGCTCACCGCTCACCGTGGTTCCGTCCGCACCGCGGATAGGTGAGGCGTGGTCTGCATGATGATGCTTGCTGGCGCTAGTGGCTGTTGCCCACGGAGGCGCGCGAGTTGCGGTGGGCGGGACGCCCGTCGCGGTCGTGTCCCATCTTCGAGAACAATCGCGAAGTACATGTCGCCATCGTCTGCGGTGCTCTGGTGACTGACGCCTTGCCGAGCCGGAGGTTGTGCACTCGCCCTCGATTCGGATGCCCGCCTTGGTCCCCACGAATACCTCGGTGCCACTGTCGGCCGGGGCCGCGAAGCTCACCTTCACCGGCTTTCGCCGTTAGCGGTGTCGGCGCTTTCAGCGATCGTCGCGCTATGGGCGGTCTGCACGCTGCCACCGACAGGCCCGGTGCCTTCTTGTCGATCTGCTTGTTCGCCTGCTTCTTCCCCTGCTTCTTGGCGATCCTCTTCACCTGCTTCTTGTCCTTCTTTGTTGAGCGATGTGACAGCCACTCCCGCGACCGCGCCGCCGCCGAGCGCCGCCACCAGGGCGATCACGGCAACGACCAGCGCCGCCGAGGGCTTTGCCTGCTTGATCCTCTGCATTGGGTACTCCTCCGAGTCAGACTCAGGGAGCGAGCCTATGGTCGGAGGGGGTGGGGTGCAAACCGGTTTCGCCGCCACCAGCCTCTCTGATCGCCTCGTCCTGACCCCCGGTCAGCGCCCGGTAGAGCCGCAGGGCAGGACGCTCGCTAGGGCGGCAGCTATCGCCATCTGAACCGCCCCGTCCCCTCATCAAGCCCTCGCGCGCGTTTAGGGCTGTAGACGTGCGGAGGTTGTTGTTGTCTGTTCGACCGGAATGAACTCCTCCAACGCAGCTGGAATCGAATCGGGTGTGCACAGGACGATCCCGCTTCCACGGCCGGCTCGAGTCCGTACACCCCACACGACTCCCATCCCGAACGGCTCTGGAGCGGAGTCCAGGCAAGATCTGAAGGCGCGACGATAGGCCAGAAGGTCATTGACAGCTCGTCGAGCGGCTCCTTCCCGTCTCGTCGCAGGGTCAGCTTCACCTCGCCGACAATCCAGGTGCTCCCACCGGTTGTAGGGCTACGGTGTCGAACGACGAAGTCGGGTCTGAGGGACCCGCTCGAGATGCCGTGCGCCGAAAGCGCAGCCCGGTACTCCGACCTACGCGCAAGGTCCGCCGGGGCGTGCTGGTACCAGACCGTCGCGCTTTCGCCTCCGCGAATACCGTCGACTCTGAGATGCCCTGGATCACCAAAGAGGCTAAGGCCGGCTATGTCCCAACCCCGGCCCCCAAGGGCGTCAAGATGTCGAATAGGACGCGGATCTCTTCAAAAAGCGTGGGATCGTCGGCGACGACCAACGCGAGCTCGTTGACGGCCCGCTGGATAGCCTCTGAATCCAGCTGTCGTATTAGACGGGTGTGGAGCTTGTAAGCATCGAGGGCAAACCGATATCGCCCTCGGTATCGACCTGTTGCCACTCGTGCCAGCGGGGGCTGGCCGCATGGGTGGGATTCGCTCGATCGCCTCGAGAGATCGTCGACGGCGGAACTCGTTCGCTCGCTCGGCTCGCTCGGAAACCCGTCGCCCGATGCCCTTGCCTTCAGCGCGCCAGCCAATACGCCTGCTGGCATCTGCGACGAGGTCGAGGACATCGACAAGGAGCTCGTTGCTCCGGGGTTTGGTGCGCGCGACGAGCGGGGGCGGTCACGTAGGGAGACCGAGAACCAGTGACCAATCGACTGCTTGAAGGTCTCGCCCCAGCGTATGGAGCCTCTGATCCGCTCCGGATGACGTTCCTCCTCTATGACGGTCGTCGTCGCAAGCTTTCTGATCAAGCTGGGCATCTCCGCGAGCAGTTCCTGCACCTCTTCGCTGCCAACGAAGTGGATCTCGGCCAGCGCTCGCAACTCGGCCTCGGAGAGCTGAAGCAGCGCTGAAGCCGCGGCCGCGAGGCCCCGGCTGCCTCCCATCGCTGATGGAGTGACGTATCGCCGAAATGTCTTTCCGCACCGAAGCGATCTGATCTGGACGTGACCACTCCGGATTCCTCATCGTGGGCGTCCTCGGCTGCCGTCTCGTCCTTTGGCTCGGCCTGACTGGGCGGTCCAGGACGAGTCCGAGCACCGAGACCAGCGTGCTCTCGAGCTTGTCCTGGAGTTCGACACCAATCAGCGAGGACATCGCGTTGAACAGATGGCGGCCAGCCTCATCGTCGACTCCCTCGAACTGAGGCAAGAGGAAGGCGTCGAGCAGAAGCACTCGAACGCAAGCTCACCGTCACCGATCTCCCCCGCAGCGACTGGTTCGTTGACACCGCGCAAGATCGATGAACACGGCAGGTCCAAGATCCTTGACGCTCCTCAGCTCCAGCAGTGCTTTGGCAACTCCGACCGCCTGCTCTACCGTGACGCCTCGCGCTCGATCAGCTCACCGAACACGGACTCCTGCGGCGACGGAACCTCGATGAAGGCAAAGCGTCGCATCAACGCATACGACATCTCGAAGAGAAGCGTCTTGTCGAACACATTCATCGTGGCGAGCATGCGCCACTCCGAGGCAATCACAACGTCGTCCGGACCTGCCTCGTGCGCGCGCGACGGAGGCAAAATCGTGATCCGCTCGCCCGTGCTTGGCCCCTCATACGGAAGAGTCACCGGCTGCCTGATAGCACCGTGAACAACTGCCCAAAGGCGCCGATCGAAATTGGACCGGTTGAGTTCGTCCACGACGAGCCAGCGGTCTTCGCGCATCGCATCGACGAATGGACCACTCGCGTACTCGAGCGTGTCAGACCCAGTCGGCCTCAGGCCGCCGATCGTCTCGTAGGTTGTCCAGTCAGCTGTGGCCGTGGTCATCAGGTAGTCGGTCGTCAGCCCCGCGTTCTTCGCGAGCTCAGCTGCAAGCATCGCGAGGGTCGTCTTCGCAGTTCCAGGCGGACCAGTCAGGACCACATGTTTGCCGGACCGAAGAGCCGTCACGAGGCGCTCGTAGACGGCGTCCGGCAGCATCAGGCCAGCGCCTCGGCTTGCCTTCGAAAGGGCGTCCGCCGTGAATGCCTCGCTGACGTCGGGGCCACTCGGACCGGGCGGATGCTCTGCGGGACGTACGATCAGCGGAGTCTGGTTTCGGAGGCCACCTAGGGTGACGGGCTTTCCCGATTCGGCAAGGACGTAGCCGTCCGTCAGGACCTCTACGGGTACGTCCTGGAACTCCGTGATCCGGACCCACAAGATCCGGTTCTCCCCGGGCTCGTAGTAGTCGGGGACCAAATCGTGCTCAAGCGGAACATCATCCGTTGTCACCTCAAGCAGCCGCGTCTTGGTTACCTCGCCACCGGCATAGAGGAAGACGTGCGTTGGGAGGCCGGCCGCAAGCTGCTGGTGGAGCAACTCCAGCCACTTGGTCGCTAAACCGGTGCCTGAACCCTCGGAACTGCGTGCCCACCATACGCTGCCTTTCTCCTCGGCGACCGCCTGATGAAGCTCAACCGTCTCCGGCTCGACAGAGCGAGACCATTTCAGAACGAGCTCGATGCCGACATCATCCGATCCGGCGCCCAGGCCATCCCGCAGCGCTTCGACGTATTTAGGCCCACCCATTGCGTTTCACAGTGCCCTGGATCCCGAACTTGCGCTGAAGCTCGTCTGTGAACTGCTCGTACGGCACGTCCTTCGACAGCCAGCGCACAGGCCGCGTATGGCCCGCGTTGTTTGAGAACTCAGGCTCGGGTCGCCAGATATAGGGACCTGCCACTTCCCCTATGGCGACGTGGCCCGGATTCGTGACCTTGGGAAGAACGACGAAATCCCCGGGCTTGATTCGGTCCACGAACGCCCACAGCTGGCCAGCCTGATTCGAGAGGCTCGCAGAACTGATGCCGGGGCGGCTGTCCGAGATCAGGTCGCGCACCTGTTCGAAGGTCTCAAAGCCATCTAGGTCGCCGACGTCCTGCCAGCCGGTGACGGCGGCGCCCTCATCCAGCGCCAAGGCCTCGTTTTCACCCTCCCTACCTGCTCGTACCACCCAAAACTGCGGCTCGTCGTTTTCGGTCCAGGCTCCCAGCTCCTGCGACGACACGAAGATCAGGCTCTGCACGTCTAGGACGTCACGCAGTGGGATGCCCGCCTCGTCGAGCCGTTCCTGCGCGTTGGCCGCGAAGGCGAGATGCCCCTCGTATCGGGCGATCGGCGGCTTCGAGGGGGGCAGCGGATAGCCCACCCCTCGCTCCACCGTCTCATAGGGTGCCGCGCGGACCACTGGGTACTCTTTTGGCCTCGCCGCAAAGTTCAGGAAGGATCCGAGCGAGAGAAGCATCCCGGGGCTACCTCCATCCGTCTGCGCCATTGCGGCGGAGCCCCCTCAGCGAACGCCCTAAATGCCTCTAGGGGGTCCGCATCAGGATCAAAGAAGTCGCGGATGGCGGAGTCCAGTGACGCACGATCCAATGCTTCCCACTCCAGGAGCCATTGGTTGTCTCGCCAGCCCGTGAGGTTGTACTTCCACTTCCCCGACCGAACCGGCTTCGTGAAGACCTGGGTATAGAGGGCCGTGGCTAGGCCCTGATCAGCCGACTCGAGCGTTCTTTTGGTTGCCTCCGAGATCTCAAGCTTGTAGTCCGCTCATTGGCGTCGAAGTCCTCTCGTGCCGCGATCTGCGAGCAATGGGTCAGCCATGCGTCCCAGGAGTTCTTCTCATCGTCCGAGTCGAGCCCAGACTTGCGCACGACCTCAAAGCCAAGGGACCGGAGCTTCGAAACCGTCTGGCCCCCACCGGTGAAGTCGCCCGATGTGAGTGGGCCCATCTCAGGGTGCTGGATGCCGTGGGCCACTCCGGCGATCGCCTTGGAGTCGTACTCCTCGCCCTCATGGACGATCACATAGTCGAGCGCCCTACCGAATCCATACTGCTCGAGAAAGGCGTCGCGGCCGATCTCGTCAAACTGCTGAATCGCCTGCAGGACGGCGTTGGGTTCGGTGAGTGCCTCCTATCCCCACGGCCACAATCTATCCAGGCAGCGAATCTCGCGCCTGCTAGCCCGTGAGTCGGGCCTCTGCAACTCGCCTCAGCGACGCGGCCCAGGAGGATTCCTATCGCCCACCCCTCACTCTGCCTCCACCCCTCAGATATTCCTGCATCTCCAAGGCCATCAGATTGTCCCCCTCCGGCGGGAGCAGGCCTATATGTAGATATCTGAAGTCCAAGGTGATGTCGATCGCCTCGCCCCACGCCATCTCTCGACCATCGTCGGGGCGCGAGCACTTCACGCCCCGCGTGGCGCTCGCCGACGCTCTGAGCGACCCGGCGGAGCGCCATTCCTCCCGCGCGTTTAGGCCCTGTAGACGTGCGGCGGTCGGCTCACCCCAGCCAACCCCTGACCGCACCGGGAGCTACCGCTATACGGTGTATAGCGTTGCCTTGGACAACCGCTGCAGAGCAGTCTGCGGAGGCGGATGATTGGTGGGGCCGAAACTCCGCTCGTCGGAGCTTCGGTGGACATTGCCACTTCGTTGCCACCCTTGGCGCGAACCCCGCTATCCATAGGGCCTTAGCGATCTAAGCCGCCGAACTCCTTGTTCGCGAGCCGGATCTCCCGGCTGCCCACCTGGACCTTGCGGGTGGCCGCGTCGATCCTCAGCGGCCCGACCTGAATCGGCCCGGCGCGCTCGCTTCCGCGACGGGCGAGGACGTTCTCGATCCGTGCGAGCAGTTCCGGATAGTGGAACGGCTTTCCGACCACGTCAATGTTCGGGCCTATTCCGGTGGCGTAACACCGGGCACATCACGCGGGGACGGGCGGCCCGGTTGGTCGCCCGTCGTCGTAGTAACGGCGGACGGCGACGCTGCCGCGCCACCGTTCCGCCCGGCGATGCCGTATTGCCCGACGCCAAGACGAGGACACGGTCGGTGGTGGGGGCGTCCGCGTGGCCGCAAGGTCCGTTCCGTCGTGTTCTCGTTGGCCGTTGGTGTCAACCGGTTGCACGGTAGTGAAGGGGTGTTGAGCCGCCAACCCGTATTTAGGCGCGGGGCAACCTATGTCCGGTGTGGACACAATGGTGGCGGGCGGTGTTGCTTGGGGTTCGACCCTGTACCCGTTACGGTGCCCGGTCCCCGACCCTCGCCGGGGGTGGCGCAACAGCGTTCGTCCGTCGGCGTCCGGTGAGGCGTTCCGACGTCCGCCGCGACACGGGGTGTGTCACGGAGTCCCCGCGAAATATGGGGGTGGCTGATCGCGGTGCCACCACAAATAAACATTCGACACGAGCGGAAACGTCCGCGGCGGTTGTATTTGTGGTGGATCGACCCTGACGCGTCCGTCGGACGGAACCCGTGAACCCTTCCGACCGACGCGATCAAACGAACGGCCCCGTCTCCCGGCGGGGCCGTTTGTGCGAGCTGAGCCGGGGATGTATCGGTCGTTATCACAATCTGATAACACCATCCGGGGTGGTTGATACAAGCTGACGGCCGATTGAAACCCGACCGCTCAATGAGGAACCCGATGCCGTCCAACCGACTACGGACACACCGCACCGCCGCCGGTGTCACCGTCACCGAGCTGGCGAACGCCGTCGGCGTGTCCCGGCAAACGATCACCCGAGCCGAACACGACTATCGGTGGCCGAAACAACGGACGCGCGATGACATCGCCGCGACGTTGGGTGTGCCGACACGCGAGCTGTTTCCACCGGACGCCGAACCGATCCCAACGGTGCCGTGATGATCGAACTTTCCAACCGTGTCACCGACCGTGACCTCCTGGGTTGCACGGCGGTCGGTGGCATAACCCCCAACCGGGCGCCGGTTAGTCATTGGATTGGCGCCAAACGCCATCCGGTCGGGGTGCCCCCGCGCTGTTCGCGCCGCATAAGTGGCTCGCGGCACGCCGAACGCGCGGGGCAATCGTGAAACCGACAACAACCGAAAGGTGATGACAATGGCAACCGCCACCAAGAAACGCACCCGGCCGACGTTCGCCGGACTTGAGAAAGCGTTGGCCGATGCACGTACGGCGTTGGCCGATGTGAACCACCGGGAACGCACCCATCAGGACACGCTGTATTCGATGCGGGCGGAACGGGCGAACTACGCCCGCGAACACCCGGCGCAAATCGACAACGGGTTGTCCATCGACGGGACCAAGCTCGCCGCGATGGATGAACGGTTGCGATCCGAGGAATCCCGTGACTTTGCAATCGAACGAGAACTAGCGGAACGCAACGTGGCCGAGGCCGAGCGCAACCTCGCCACGTTTCGGGCGGCCAACATCGACCTGATCGTTGCCGACATCGCCGCCGAGGGTGAGGCGAACAACGGCCGGATCGTGACCGCGGCCAACGCGTTGATCGAGGCGCTGAAGGACCAACAGGCGCTCCACGCGAAGTCGGTCAAAACCGTGGTCCCGGTCGGTCGTGCGTTGCGCGATGACATCCCGCGCGTCGATGGTCTCGGTGGACTCATCCGCGAACTGGAGCGGTTGGTTGACACAAACGGTGTGGCGGTCCCGGTGCCCCGGAGCTTGTGGCCGACGGGTGAACCACCGTCGTGCCAACGATCCGTCAACGGGGAGTGGTTCGCCACCGGCCGGTTGGCAATCGACGACGTCCATCCGGTGCAAATCGTGTCGGGCCGGGGCGACCGGTTCGAGGCGGCGTATATCGCGGAACGGGACGGTCGATGATGGCGACCCCAGACGAAGTTCAATCCGCGCTCGAGGCGGCGTTGGGTCGCGGTGTCACACCCGACACATCGCCGGTTGTCGCGGACGCCATCGCCAACGATGACCTCACCGACACCGAATGGATCAAAACCAAAGCGGCCGCGTCGGTCGGGTTGCCACCGGAAGCAGCGTTTCGATTGCGCGGCGACACGGTGGCCGACATCGTGGACGACGCGAAGGCGCTACACGCGGCGTTGACGAAAGCGCACGCGAACCACGCACCCGACCCGTTCGAGGTTGAAAGCACGGCGGACGACCCGGTGCCCCAATCGGAAGGCGACGCGATCGCGCAACGCGCCATCGCCCACCGTGACCGGTTGCGTGACCTCGGACTCATCGACAACCCGGACATCGGTCGATGACCGACCCGCTGGACGACATTCGCCCGGGCATCCAACAGACGACCGAATGGGTGTGGGGCGCTCGGCGCCTCGATCGGTTCCGAAAACCGGCACCCGACGCCGCCGAGCGGTTGAAAACGGAACGCATCGAACGGGGCGACATCCCTCGCCGGGACCGTTCAGCAACCCCCCCGGACCCCCCCGGCCCGACGAATGAAATCACACCCGACGGATCGCGCTTTCACCGTGCCGAAACTGCCGGCGATTCTCGCGGGGTCAAGCGATGACCGACGCGCTGCTTTCGTTGGCGACGGTGTTGGGTTCAGCGGCCGCGGGATTCGTCGCGCACACCGTGGTCTCGCTGATGCCGGACCCAGACGACGATGATGAGTAACCGGCGCGATGATTCCCGACCCGATCCCGACCTCGTCGCGGCGTGGTTGCCGGACGACGACGCGCTGGCGATGGAGTGGACGTTGGACCGTTGCCGCCGTGTGATGCGGAAGCGTATCCGCCCGCTGGCCAACCGACCATCCGACCACACGGGCGGGTCGGTCGAAGCGGCGCAGACAGGCGCTGACGCCGTCGTTTCGGGCACGGTGGCGCCGTCGTGATGGGTGCCGACCCCACCCAGCTAACCCCCTCGAAGCACTTGCGGGACCGCCGTGGGACCGAGTGCGCCCGCCGGGATCGAACCAACGGACCGGACGGCAACTAATGGCACGGTCGAAGTTCACCACCGAACGCCGGACGCAAATCATCGAGGCCGTGGCGGCCGGGGTGTCCATCGCCGACGCCGCCAACGCCGCCGGGGTCCGTCATACAACGTTGAAGGAATGGCTCGCGAAGGGTCGCGCCGATGATGCACCCGACGATTTCGCCGCGTTCGCCGCCGCGGTCGATGGCGCACGCCGCGCGTCCGACGAGCGACCCGAACCGATGACCCGTGACGAGCTGAAGCACGTCGTGTCGGATATGGCGCGACGCGGATCGGTGAATGCCGCGAAGTTGTACGCGGACATTCTCGACCGGGAGGACGAGGCCAACGACGACCCGGTGGACGACGGACCGAACCCGTTGGCTGCGGTTGACCGCCACGCCGCCCGGCGCCGATCCGTCCGCCGATGATCGACACCATCGACGGCGTGCCCGATTTCGTCGCGTTCGCCGCCGACGCGTTGACCACCGAAACAGGTGCCCCGCTCGTCATCGAACCATTCCAACGGACCGTCCTCGCCGACATCCTCGGACCCGACGCCGCGACGGAAATCGCGTTGCTGGTGCCGAAGAAAAACGGGAAGTCGTCGTTGCTCGCGGCTTTGGCGATGTGGCACGTCCTCACCGTCGATTTCGCCGAGTGCGTCGTGGTCGCCGCATCCCGCGACCAAGCGGCGATCCTGCTCCGGCAAGCCCACGGCCTAATCCGCCGGTCGCCCGCGTTGACGTCCCGGCTCATCACCAAACAACGCGAAATCGTCAACCCCCAAACGGATGGACGGATTCGGGTGTTGGCGTCGGACAGCGACACCGTGGACGGACAGCTCCCGACGTTGGCCCTCGTGGACGAGTTGCACCGCCACAAATCGGCCGACCTCTACGGGATCTTGCGCGACGGCATCGGCCCGCGGCGCGGTCAGTTGGTTTCCATCTCCACGGCGGGCGACGACACCGAATCGCCGTTGGGGATGTTGCGGGCGGCGGCCCACGCGCTGCCGGAAATGCACCACGACGGCGCCTACCGGCACGTGCGCCGAGACGGGTTCGCGTTCCACGAGTATGCGCTCGAAGCCGACGACGATTTGGACGACCTCGCGTTGGTCAAGACAGCAAACCCGGCGTCGTGGATTGACCTCGCCGAGATCGAGCGGCGGCACACGTCGCCGTCAATGCGTCCGTGGCAGTGGGCTCGCTTCACGTGCGGCGTGTGGATGTCGGGCGAAGGTGGCGTTATCACCGCGACGGAGTGGAACGCGTGCCTCGACCCGGCCACGTCGTTGCCCGATGGCACCACCGGCGTTGTCCTCGGGGCCGACTTCGGATGGCGTCGTGACGCCACGGCGTTGGTCCCGATGGTGGACGCGGACGGCGTGCTTGCCGTTGGTGACGTGACGATCATCGACCCGCCGGAAGACGGCACCGCCACACCGGTGGACGGCGTGAAGGACGCGCTGCGGTCATACGCCGACCGCTACCCCGGCCTGTTGGTCGTGTTCGACCCGTGGGCATCCGGCGAGGTCATCGCCCAATGGATTGACGCCGAGCTGCCCGGCGTCAACACCGCCGAGCATTCGCAGAAGCCGCAACCGATGGCGTTGGCTTCGGGCCGGATCGCGTCGGCGATTGCGGAGGGTCGCGTCCGGTACGCGGGCGGGCCGTTGACAGCGCACGTCCTCAACGCGGCCGCGAAGTCCGTCGGCGAGGGGTTCCGGTTCGTGAAACAACGCGGCCGGGGCGCGGCCAAGATTGACGGGTTGATTGCGCTGGCGATGGGCTACTCGGTGATGGTCGGCGGCGATCCGGAACCGAAGGCCACGTTCACGTTTCTCGACTGATGGCCCGGCGCGCTCTACATCCGGCAGGGCGGGCCGCGGACGCGTTATCGGCAGACGGTCAAACGGACTTGGTCGCCCGGCGAATCCAGCGATCCGGCGGGCGAATCAATGACCCGAGCGCATCACGGCACTTCGGTCGGGACAGATAGCCGGCACGACGGCCCCCCGACGGCACTTGCGACCCCGCCTGCGGTGACTGCTCTTCGACGAACTCCGGAATGGGGGCTGGGCCGCCGTACTTGTCCCAACTGCCTCCCGCCGAACGCACCCTGGTGTGGCTCAGAGCCCCGTGCGGCAAGAGCCCTGCGGGGGCGGCACTAGGCCGCCCGCCTGCCGAACTTGCCGCCGATACGCGGTGCGATCACGGCCTCCTCGCCGATAAGGCCAAGGAGGGCCATCGTCAGGGCGGCCTCCGAGCGAAGGTCGTTCTCGACCGTGCTGGTCGGCAGGACCGACTTGAGATGTTCGCTGTGCGCGACCTTGGCGACCGCGATCTCGCCGTAGCACGCGAGGACCTCAGCGCTGACGTTGTCAGCGAGGTGATCTGCGTACTGGGACTGCCAGTGCGTGATCTCCTCCTCCATCACCGGGTGGTCGACGGCGAGGAGCACGGCACCCTCGGGATGATCAGGGTGGTTCGGCATCCACGCCGCCATCATGCCGTCAGGGAGGTCATCGCTCGTCACGAGCTCATACGTCGGGATGCCGCCCGCGACCTTCTTGCGTGTCGCCGGGACCGGCCCCCTCGAGGAGCCCGTGTTGGAGCTGCCGGACGTCCCTCCGTTGCCATGCGTGCCGTCGGCGCCGATCCTGTTCCGCTTGGCGACCCGTGGCATCGACCCCGGCTGGTCCGGATCGAGTGACAGCTTCCCGCTCTTCTTGGCGCGCAGCTTGAAGATGCGCCAGCGGGAACCGAAGCGGTCGGCCAGCCGGTCCTTCCAAGAGTCGTCGGTGACGCTGCCGCTCCCACCGGCCCGCGCAGCTTTGATCGCCTCATGAATCTGCTCCGGCATGTGGTCGGCGAAGTCCGCGCCCCAGTCGTTGATCGGCAGCGGGTCCCCGGCGTGCGGGCCACCCATGATCAGCAGGGAGTTCCGATCACCGCGCGGGTACACGCCGTGCTTTCCATTGCTCTCGTCAAACACCGGCGGGCGGATGATCAGCCAGAGCTTCGAGCGCACCTGCGCTTCGGGGATGCCGAATGAGCGATACGTCGCATGGTGGTTTGACTTGTCGTAGAGCTCGCCCTTGTAGAGAGCCGCGATGTATCCGCCCTCAGCTGCGTAGGCAGAGATCTTGGGCCGGGTTCCCTCCCACAGGAACCAGTCGATCTCCGTGCCATCGCGCACCGGCACCGTGCCCTTTGCGGCGAGCTTCCCCTTCGTGAAGGATGCCGACGGGTACTCGATGTAGAACTTCCCGCCCTCGATCTTCCGACGGTTCGTGCGCCGGTCTGCTCCGCCGCTGACGTGGGCCATGTGCTTTGAGGTCGGCCAGCGCTTGCGATCCTCGGACCGCAGTTCGTCGACGACGATTTCCACCCCGTCGGGCAACTCCCAGAGCCGCCGGTTCAGGTAGGTCGAGATGCCTTTGATGTCCGACTCGTCGGTCCGGCTCGGGTCACCGAGCACCGTGTCCGTCGCCGGCTCGTCCCCCAAGAGGATGACGACGGTCCCGTGGTCCTCGAGCCAGTCCGGTGCCACGTCCGACCAGTCGCAGCCGTGGTCCTCGTCGTAGAACGGCGCGACGACGTCGTCGATCCGAATCTCCCCCGTATCCGGGTCGACCGCCTTGAAGTTACGGAGGCCGTACTCCCCGGTGGTCGGGTCGACGGTCACCCAGATCATGGACCCCTCGCCATCAACCCACGACACGACCACGAGCCCGTGCCGATTCCACGGCAAGAGCGAGGACTTCGCGCCGATGCCGAAGTTCTCGTGTAGGCCACCGATTGGCTTCCCGCCGCCTCCCCAGACGTTGAAGAAGCCGACGAGCTCCTCGGCGGTCATCCCCCGGCCGTTGTCGGCAATCAGACGCCGATAAACGCCCAAATCGTCGACGGCCTGCCACTCGACCCCGAACTCGACCTTCGTCGCGTCGGCCTCGATGGAGTTGAGGTACGTCTCGCGAACCCACTGGTTCGCACCGCCTTCGCGGTAGACCCGGTTCACCTGGTGCTGGATACCGGACGCCTTCATCGGCGTCACGGACACACGCGTCTCACGCGTAGTCATATTTGCCTCGCTTTCCCCAAGGGACGCGAGCGTCGCTTGGGACTTGGCTAGGGCCGGTTGGCGCTAGCGGGGAGCGATCCCGCGTTCGGTCCGCGAGGTATCCGCCTTCCGGGGTGTCTACCCGTCGGGGTAGCCCTGTCGCTCACGAGCGGCGAGCCAGGCTTCCTCTGAGACTGGCTTCGCCGTCCAGGTCCTACGCCCGGTTGTGCACAACACCTTCTTGCGGTCCACCTTCCGGCTCATTTGGAGATACAGCGACCCCTTGACGCTGGCGTCGCGAATCTTGCCCCCGATGCCTCCGAAACTGGGTTCCCCAAGCGCCCAGAAGGACTCAAAGAACGGTTCCCCGAGGAGGTTCTCCTGGATTGGGGCTGTGCGGCTGCCGAGCACAGTCATAGCACTGAGCTTCCGGCCCTTCGGGCAGGACAGCTTCCGCGCGGTGTAGCCGAGCTTGCTGACCCGATCTGATCCCGCTCCGATCATGAAGCTGACGAAGGTCTTCTTCTTCTGGCTGAGGTAGAAGCTGTCGCCTGGAGCCGCGGAGGCCAACCCTCCGCCAAGAGCCAGGGACGTCGCGGCGCACGCTGCAACGGCGACCCCCACGGCCCAAGTTCTCATCCCCCTGCGGTGCTTCATAACCATCAAGCCTGCCTTCCCCGTTCGTGTGACCTTCATCTGCGGACTCTTGCAGCAACAGTCGTCGGCGAGGATAGCACCGCTGAAGCACCGCATCGCCACCCCACCCGTCGGTGGAAGGCCGCAGGCCGGGAATAGGATGATTCGACCCGACAGATCGAGAGGGGCTGATCCATGCCTACCTGGATGCTTGTTGTTGCTGTCGCCGCCGCTGGCCTCGTTGGCGCTGGCATCGGAGGAGGGGCAACCGCCTACTTCGTCGAGCGTGGGCCAGTCGGTGAAACGGGTCCGCAGGGCGAACCTGGGCCGAGGGGACCGAGAGGTCCGTCAGCCGATGACCTCTCGACTGAGGTTGCCGACTTGGCAGGCAGGGTCGATGACGTTCAGGTGGCGGTGGAAGACGGTATCCCGCCGCTGGTTGCTGAGGACATCAGCACGCTGGCCGATCAGATTGAGGAGACCCAGCAGATGGCGGTGGACAACTGCGGGGCGGTTGGCCGTCCGATCTATGAGTGCAACCTGGGCGGCTTCAGGCTGAACTCCGGACCCTAGCCGACCGGGATCGGCCCAAACAGACAATCGCCGCATCGCCAGGTCGCTGCGGCAAATCCCGCTCCGCCCGACGGTGTAAAAGGGGTCTGCCCACCCCCAACCCAGCCCGACAAATAGGAGCCACCACCGTGACCACCACCGCCCGACAAACCCCCGCCGTCATCAACGCGGCGGAGGCGTCGGCGTCCACCGGGTCGTTGCGTGACGCGATGGTTGCGTTGCGCACGCCCGACGTGGTCCGCCGTTTCGAATGGCTGAACAGCGACAGGGAGGACAACCAATGAACAACTACGACGGTCCCCAACGAACGGCGTTCGCTGCGATCTTGGCGGCGCTTGTCGTGTTCACGATTTGCTGGGCGCTTGGCGCCGGGGAAACGGTGCTGGCCGTGGCCGGGTGGGTTTTGATCCTGGCCGTCGTCGGCGCGATGGTGCAAAAAATGATCCGCAACAAGGAGGGCAACCGATGACCTCCGCGATTCTCTACGGTGCCAAATCAACGGCCGACGCTCACGGATCGATCCCGACGCAACTAGCGGACTGCCGGGCGATGGCCGAGCGCGAAGGGTGGGCCGTCGCGGGCGAGTTCACCGACGAGGGTTTCAGCGCTTACACCGGGAATCGCGGCCCCGGTCTCGAGGACGCCAAACGTGCCGCGGCGGGCGCGGCCGCGGAACACGGCGAGGCGTTCCTCGTTTGCCAGCACTCCGACCGGTTGGCCCGCGGTGCGGGCGACCGGCCCGGCGCCGCCGATTCGTTGGTTGAGGTGTGGCACCAACTCGCCCGGTTGGACGTCAAGCTGCGGTCGGTGCAGAACGACGTGATGTTGGGCGATCCGTTGTTGGTCGCCGCGTCCGCGAAGTTGGCGCACGAGGAATCGTTGCGGAAATCGGCGGCGGTGAAATCGGGCAACGCACGGCGCCGGGCGAGTGGGAAGCACCACGGCGGCCCGCGACCGTTCGGGTACGAATACGCCGACGGCACGTTGCGCCCGGTCGATGCCGAAGCGGTCGCTGTCCGTTCGATGTTCTCGGACTACATCGGCGGCGCATCGCAACAAGCAATCGCCCGGCGGTTGACCAACGACGGCGTCCCGACCCGGAAAGGCGGTCAATGGCACCAAGGCACCGTTCGCACGATCCTCGCGAATCCGATCTATGCCGGGTTGATCCGCAACGACGACGCGTTGGTTGACGGCGACCATCCGGCGATCATCGACCGGGACACGTGGGAGCGCGCTGAAGCGATCCGCACGGCGAAGGGTCGCACCGGTCGCGGCCGAACACCCCGCGGGCGTCACCTGTTCCGCAAGGGAATGCTGCGGTGTCGGTGTGGTGGTCCGATGGTTCCGCGCACGTACCGCAACAAGGGCGACGACGTCGAGATGTACCGGTGCTACCGGCGCAATCAGGACCCGTCGTCGTGTTCACAAGAACCGATCCCGGCCGCCGACATCGACACGGCCGTCTTCGATTACTTCGCCACCGTCGGGCTTGATTTGGAAGCCACACGGACGCATTTGGAATCGGCGCACGAACGGCAACTAGCCGACGTCCGCGATTTGGTGCGTTCGGCCGAACGCGATTTGCAACGTGCGACGGAACGGCTTGACCGCGTCCGCCGCGATTATCAAGACGGCGCCATCGAAGCGGGTGACTGGGCGGAACAACGACCCGCGTTGACGGACCAACGCGACGCGGCCCGCGCCAAGTTGGATCGGGTGCAAAACCAAGAGGCCGAGGTCGCCGCCGGTGACGTCATCCACGACGCCGAACGGGACACGCTCGAGCGGTTGGCCGACATCCGCGCCGCCGTTGCCGGTGAGGTGCGCAACGCCGACGACGTGGGAGCGGTCCGGACGGCGCTTCTGCAGATGTTCGACGGCTTCGTGGTCCACCCGACCAAGGGCAGCAAGATCGGCCCACAAGAGCGTGGAGGGAGCTACACCGGGCCCCAGGTGACCCCGTTGGTCGATGTTGACACCGACTGGATGATTGAAGTCTGGGTGAACCCTGAGGTCCTTCAAGGCTGGGAAGGAATCCGTCCCATCCTGACCCGAGAGCCGCTCAGGACTTCGGCAAACAATGAATACGTGGGCTTCACCAGGTAGTCGTCCGCGCCGGCCTGTAGTCCCCTGACCCGGTCGGAGTCGGCACCGCGACCGCTGAGCACGATCACCGGCAGGCCGCAATCGAATTCAGCCGCGGCGCCCTCCGAGCCGCGGATCCTGCGCAGGACGTCGAGGCCGAGGCCGTCCGGGAGCGCCAGGTCGAGCAGCAGCAGGTCCGGCTGGCTGTAGCGACAGAACCGCAGCGCGTCGGCGCCGGTCGGCGCCGCGAGCGCGTGGTAGCGATCCGCCTCGAGGTTCTCGATCAGCAGCTCGAGGGTCACCTGGTCGTCCTCGCAGACGACGATCGTGCCCCGGCCGTCGAGGTCGGGCAACAGCCGGTTGGCCTCGCGCTCGCTCGTCATCGCCTCCATGGCCACCCGAACCCCAACCGCCCCTCCCCCGCCCCCCGGATCCCGCTTCCGTGCCACGGCTGCCCGGCTGCCCGGCCGCGAGGCCGCGGGTAGTCTGGTGCCGTGGACGTTCCCGAGACTCGCTACGCACGCAGCGGTGAGCTCCAGATCGCCTACCAGGTGGCGGGTGAGGGCCCGCTCGACGTCGTCTTCGTCTCGACCTATCTGTCGAACATCGAGTTGTTCTGGGAGTTGCCCGCCTTCGGGCGCTTCTTCGAGCGGCTCGCGTCGTTTTCCCGCGTGATCCTCTTCGACCGCCGCGGCACCGGAATGTCCGATGGGGTCGCCGGGGCGACGCCGCTGGAGGAGCAGGTCGACGACGTCCGGGCGGTGATCGACGCGGCCGGTGCCGAGCAGCCGGCGCTGATCTCGTTTCTCGAGGGCTGCTGTTTGACGGCGCTGTCCGCGGCCTCCCATCCGGACCTGGCACGGGCGCTCGTCCTGCTCTCGCCCCAGCCCCGCCTGGTCGCGGGACCGGGGTACGAGTGGGCGCCCACCGTCGAGGAGCGGGCTGAGATGGTGCGGGCGATCGTCGAGTCGTGGGGCATCGATTCGCCCGAGAACCCCCTGGCTGTCCTCGTTGCCGGTGAGGACGAGCGGGTGCGGCGGTTGATGGCGCGCGTTCAGCGCCTGGCGATGACCCCTGCAGCGGCTGCCGCGTCGCTGGAGTGGATCGGCGAGACCGACGTGCGTGACGTGCTTCCCAGCGTGCAGTGCCCGACGCTGGTGCTGCGGCCCGAGGGCGAGACCTACCTCGACCCGCGCCACTCGCACTACGTCGCCGAGCACATCCCCGGCGCCCGCTATGCCGAGGTACCCGGCGCGGGGCCGCTGTTCTTCAACCAGGCGCAGGCGATCGCCGATGAGATCGAGCTGTTCCTCACCGGCGTGCGCCGTCCGCTGGTAAGCGACCGGGTGCTGGCAACGGTGCTGTTCACCGACATCGTCAGCTCGACCGAGCGTGCCGCGGAGCTCGGAGACGAGGCCTGGCGGTCGCTGCTCGAGCGCCACGACAACCTCGTCCGCGACCAGGTCGAGCGCAACCGGGGGCGTTTCGTCAAGTCGCTCGGCGACGGGGCGCTCGCGGTGTTCGACGGCCCCAGCCGGGCGATCAGCAGCGCGATCGCGATTCGCGACGGCGTTCGTGACCTCGACCTCGAGATTCGCGCCGGCGTGCACACGGGGGAATGCGAGCTGCTGCCGGACGACGACGTCGGCGGCCTGGCCGTGCACATCGGCGCCCGGGTCAGCGGCCTCGCCGGGGCCGGAGAGATTCTCGTCAGCAGCACCGTCCGCGACCTGATCGTCGGCTCGGGCGTGACGCTGAGCGACCACGGCGAGCACGACCTCAAGGGCGTCCCCGGGCCGTGGGGGATCTTCGCCGTCGAGACCTAGGTAGCGATCGCTCCCCCGGGTCCGCCCCGCTCGGCAACTCGAGCACCGCGGCGGCGCCGGGCTCGTTCAGCCAGCGTCGGAATCCGACCGAGCGCTCGCGCCGCAGCTCGTGGCCGTCGGCATCGAGGAAGACGACGTCGAGGCGGAACAGCATGCCGAAGGTGTGGACCGCCCGGCACCCCGGCAGCAGCAGCCCGGGGCCGGCACGCCGGCGCCGCAGCAGTGCCAGGCCGAGCAACCGGCTCAGGTGACCGTCGGCGACCGCGACGCGATGCCCGAGCACCGTTCGGGCCGGAAGCCGGCGCAACCGCCACGCCCGGGCTGGATCGGCTCCGGCTCGACCGTCGGCTCCCACAAACCCGCAAACCCCATGACAGGAGGCGGCGCCCCGGTATCGCCCGGGGGCCGCTGCCTAGCCGTCGCGGCCGGCCGGCGCTTTCCTGCCCGGCTCGCTGGGTGCAAGCCTGCGTTCAGCGCCGCCCCACCGGCCACGCCGGAAAGGGCCGTTTCTGAAACATTCGCGGCCCGCGGCGGGGGAGGCCCGCGTGGGAGGAAGAAGCGAGTGGAGAAGGCGACGCGCAGAGGCAACTACGAATCCGGTTCCGACTACGTCCTCGAGTACGGGGAGCTCCGGTTCTCGTTCAACGAGCAGGATTTCGCGCAGCGAGTCGAGCAGGCGGCGGTGAAGCTCAACTTCACCCACCCCGGGCTCGAGGGAGAGGAGCTGCACGATCTGGTCGAGCTCGCCGTCAATGGCGAGATCCGCGAGGCGGCATCGGCGCTCGGGGATCACGTCAACGACAACTGGGGCGAGCTCGTCGACGGCTCCAATCGCAGCCTCGTGCACTGGATCCGCCGCCTCGTCTTCCGCGGCGCCTGGCTCGACCAGCGGGTCAAGGAGGGCGAGCTCGACGTCGTCTTCGACCAGCAGACGAACGCCTTCGGCTACATCCAGCCCGACCGCGACTCGGAGCCGATCGAGCTCTCGCGGGAGCCCTCCTGGGCGGGGCTCGCCTACCGTCCCTGACCCCGCTTCGGCTCAGCGCCGGAGCCGCTACTCGGCGAGCGCGGTGAGCAGAGCCTCGTTCGTCTCCGCCGCGCCGATCCGCTCGGCGAGACGCTCCGCGGCCTCACGCGCCGGCATCGCGGCCAGCTCCGACCGCAGGGCTCTCGCACCCGCCAACTCGGCGCCCTCGCGCAGCGAGTCCTCGGCGACGACGCGGCAGGATGCGATCTCGAGCGCCGGGTAGACGCCGGCCTCGGCGAGCTCGCGGCTGAGCGCGATCGTCACGTTCTCGGTCGTCGCCAGGGCCCTGGCGACATCATCGTCGTCATCGGTGAGCGCGGTCGCGATCACCGTCAACGAGCCCGAGTCATCCTCGGCCGTTTCGCGACCGGCGCCGAAGATCGGCTTCGCGGCGCTCGGGTCGTCGGCCGCCACCGCCAGCCGCGAGAGGGAGTCGATCAGCAGCGCCACGTCCGCCCCGCCCTCGGCCTTCCGCTTTGCCTGTGAGACCGCCGTCTCGACCGCGCGCAGCTGGTCGCTGGAGCGCATCTCCGCTCCGGCGATCCGCAGCTCGGCGTCCGGAAGGGCCTCGCGCCAGGCGGGCTCCTCCTCGGGGCGCTCGTCGATCAGGACGACGATCACCTCGAGATCCTCGGCGGCGCTCAACTCCGTTCCGAGGGCGCGCAGCAGCGTCGTCCGGCCGGACCCCCGGGGAGCCTGGACGAGAACCCGCTGGCCGCGGGCCAGCGGCGCCAGCAGATCGACCGCGCGAAGCAACAGAGCCTGCTCGGGCTCGGCGCCGGCGCCGGCGAGCGGCAGGCGGCGGTGCGGCGGAACGGCGACGAGCTCCTCGAACCTCGAGCGCTCGCCACCCGGCTCCTCACCGTTGACCGTGTCGACGTGGACCAGCGCCGGGTGGCGCTCGCCTCGCCGCGGGCCACGGGCCGGGCCCGTGATCGCGTCGCCGTCCTGAAGCTCGCAGCGGCGGATCTGGGAGGGCGAGACGTAGATGTCTCCCTCGGCTTCGGGGTCGTCGAGGCGCAGAAAGCCGTGGCCCCGGGAGGTGATCTCGAGCATGCCGCTGACCGGCTCGGCCGGTGGCTCATCGCGCTCGCTCCGATCGGGCTCTGCTTCGCGGCGCCCGCCTCGCCTGCCGCCGCCCTCGCGGCCGCCGCGGCCAGCACGCCCGCCCTCGCGGCCGCCTGCGGTCGCCGGCGCGCGCTCCTCGCCCCCGCCGAGCTCGGCGATCAGCTCCTCCCGGCTGAGCATCCGGAAGCGATCGATCCCGCGCTCGGAGGCAAGCTCGTGGAGCTCAGAGAGGTGCTTGCTGGTCAGTGATCCGTCGGCCATGGGCGTGGCACTATAGGTGTCAGGCCGGGGCGCCCGCCGGGTCGCATCCCTCGGCGGCAAGCTCGCCGACCCAGGCCTCGGCCTCGTCCTCGACTCGGGCCCGATCCCAGCCGAGCTCGGCGCCCATCGCCTCGGCCACCGGCCGGACCGCGGCGGCGGTCCGCAGCGACGGCGCCGCGACCAGCGCCAGTCGGGTGCGGCGCAGCAACACGTCGGCGACCGTCCGGGCCTGCTCGAGACGGGCCGCGACCACCGCCTCGGCAAGCAGGTCGGGATGGCCCGGGAGGATCGGGCGGGCGAGCTCGGGGCGCTCGGCCGCGACGCTGAGCACGTCGCGCGCCGCGTGCCCGTAGCGGAAGGCGAGCTGCCGCTTGACGTCGGGGCCGACGAGACCGGGCTCGAGGCCGTCGGGCGGCTCCAGGTCCGCGTCGGAGGCCTCCATCCCGAGCGGGATGTCGGCGGTCCGGCAGGGAACCTCGCGGCCCTCGCGCTCGGCCACCCGGTCGACGACCTGCTTTGCCATCCGCCGCCAGGTCGTGAGCTTGCCGCCGGTGATCGTCAGCATGCCCGAGGAGGTCTCGTAGAGCTCCGCCTTGCGCGAGATGTCGACGGACTTCTTTGGGTCGCCGGTCGAGATCAGCGGCCGGACCCCGGCGAAGGCGCCGGTCAGATCGCCCCGTCCGAAGTCCTCGCCGAAGTAGTCGTTGACCGCCGAGAGCAGGTAGTCGATGTCCTCATCGCCGGGCCGGACCAGATCGATGTCGCCGTCGTAGTCGTTGTCGGTGGTGCCGATCATCGCCCGCCCGTACCAGGGGAGAACGAAGATCGTCCGCCCGGCTCCGGCCGGGACGATGCAGGCGGCGTCGTTGAGCGGCAGCCGCTCGAGCGGCAGCGTCAGGTGGGTGCCGCGGCTCGGCGCGATCCGCGGGACCTCGGTCTCGTCGAGGATCTCGCCCGGCCGCACGCGGTCCGCCCAGACGCCGGTGGCGTTGATCACGTTCTCGGCCTTGATCTGCAGCTGCTCCCCGGTCTCGGCGTCGGTGCAGTTGACGCCGGCGGCCCTGCCGCCGTTCTCGAGCAGGGAGGTGACCTCGAGCCGGTTCGCCATCACCGCCCCGAAGCGCTCGGCCTCCCCGAGGATCGTCAGCACCAGGCGGACGTCGTCGGTCTGGCAGTCGTAGAACAGGTAGGCCGCGGTCGGCTGCCGGGCCTCGAGCGCGGGCAGGTAGTCGATCGTCTCCTCGGCGCTGATCGTCCGATGCCGGTCGGGCGACCAACCGGCGTCATCGTCATCGCCTCGGGCCCGCTGCTTGCGACCCTGGCCGACCCGGGTGGTTGCCATCACGTCGTACATGTTGAGTCCGATGCCGATCCGCATGTCGCGCCGGTCATCGCCGAGGGTCGGCACCAGGTAGGGGGTCGGGTAGACGAGGTGCGGCGCCAGGTCGACCATCAGCTGGCGCTCGAGCAACGCCTCGCGGACCAGGCCGAGATCGAAGTTCTGCAGGTAGCGGAGGCCGCCGTGAACCATCTTCGAGCTCCGGCTCGAGGTCCCGAACGACCAGTCGTTGCGCTCGACGATCGCGGTCGAATACCCGCGCGACGCCGCGTCGAGCGCGACCCCGACGCCGGTGATGCCGCCGCCGATCACGACCACGTCGAAGGTCTCGGAGGTGAGCTC
>CAVPAT010000004.1:0-526100 GCA_963701625.1 uncultured Acidimicrobiia bacterium
GGATCCCGTCACGCGGGAGGCCTTCGATCATCTGTGGGCGGCGGAGTCGCTTCCGGAGGCGATCGGCGCCGCGGAGGGGCCGTCGCGTGGGCTGCTCGAGCGGTTGGCCGTCGAGGAGCCCGACCTGGACAGCGAACCAGAGACGATTCGAGCCCGGTTGGTGGTGAACATCGTCGGTCCGGCGGCCGAACGGTTGCAGAAGCGTCTGCTCCGCGACGGCGACGACCGAGCGGCGGAGATCACGCTGTTGTTGGATCGCCTGCACAGCAGCGCGCAAGGTGGGTGGGCCAGCGGCGAAACCGCGGCGATGCAGTTGGTACGCTGCATCTCTTCGTGGAACTGAACGAACCCACCACACCCGAGGCGGACGGGAAGGTCGGCCCTGCGGCTCCACCAGCCGTGGGCTCGGTCGACGATCTCGTGGCGCGTGTACGCGAGCGTGGCTTTGTCACGACCGGTGAGGTCTTTGCCGCGTTCCCGGAGTTGGAACCCGAAACCGAGCAGCTCGCGGCCATCTACGCCAGTCTCGAAGCCAGCGGCATCCAGGTCGTTGACGAGATCATCGAAGAGCTCGAACGGGAGGACGAGCGCCGGGCCGGCGGCCGATCGGACGAACCCGAGCGGGCGGTGATCCAGCCGATCACACCGCCATCGGCGACCCCGGAGCTGCCGGATCCGGCTCCCGCAGCCGCGAGCGAAGCGCCCGCTCGACGAACGCGCCCTCGGCACCGAGCACCGGTCGAGAGTTCGAGCTTCGATCCAGTGCGGATGTACCTCAAGGAGATCGGCAAAGTCCCACTGCTCACCGCCGCGCAAGAGGTGAGCATGGCGAAGCGCTTCGAGGCGGGCCTCGGCGCCGAGTCGCAACTCGACGAGGCAACGGTGTTGACCCACGAGCAGCGAGCGAGCCTGCGGGCGGTCGTCCGCGACGGCGAGCTGGCCAAGAGTCAACTGATCGAGGCGAACCTCCGGCTGGTGGTCTCGATCGCCAAGCGGTATGTCGGCCGAGGCATGGCCCTGCTCGATCTCGTGCAGGAGGGCAACCTCGGGTTGATTCGTGCGGTGGAGAAGTTCGACTACACGAAGGGGTTCAAATTCTCGACGTATGCCACCTGGTGGATCCGTCAGGCCATCACGCGGGCGATCGCAGACCAGGCCCGCACCATCCGCATTCCGGTGCACATGGTCGAGACGATGAACAAGGTGACCCGAGTGCAGCGCCAGATGCTCCAGGAGCTGGGTCGCGAGCCGACGGTCGATGAGATCGCCGAGAAGGTGGACCTCACGCCGGACCGCGTGCGCGAGATTCAGCGGTTGGGACAGGACACGGTGTCACTCGAAGCTCCGGTCGGGACCGAAGAGGATTCGTCGCTCGGTGACTTCGTCGAGGATCCCAACGCCACTGCGCCGGCGACGGCCGCGGCCCGTGCGCTATTGACGGAGGCGATCGAAGAAGCGCTCGACGAGTTGAACGATCGTGAACGCCAGGTCGTGCGCATGCGTTTCGGTCTGGACGACGGGCAGGTGCGAACCCTGGAAGAAGTGGGTCGCGAGTTCAAGGTCACTCGAGAACGCATCCGCCAGATTGAATCGAAGACTCTGGCGAAGCTGCGCCATCCGACGCGCTCGAACCGACTCCGGGACTATCTCGACGAGGGCTGAGGCTCGGCCGGCTTCGTCGTCGGCTGCGCAACAACGGGTTCGACGATGTGCAGAACCGCGTCGGTTCTCGGGTCGTCGGTACGCATGCGCTCGACGCCGAGTTCGACGGCCGCCTGCATTCGCTCGAACACCCGGCTGTCGCGGAGCCGCTCGAGACGGCGGCGCATCTGCTCGTACCGCGCCCGACCGGCGCGGGCGCCGAGGTAGTAGCCGACGCCGAAGCCGAGCACGAGGCCGATGCGGAACTTCATGACCTCTTCCTATCGCGTTCGCCGCCCGGGATGTCGACTGAGCGAGCCGAACAAAGGTTCGTTGTTCCGTGTCCGCGAGACCTGCGGAACCACCCACCGGCAGGTCATGGGATCGGTGTGAGCTTTGCTATCTTCGCAACACCTTCCGGGGTAGCTCAGTTGGCAGAGCGTTTGACTGTTAATCAAAATGTCGCGAGTTCGAGCCTCGCCCCCGGAGCTCACTGAAGGGTCAAGGCCTCCGCGCCGGCCGTGATCGACGGCACGAGTGCGGTGGCCGTCGGCAGCAGCTGTTCGCAGAAGAATCGGGTCGTGCGGCGCTGGGCCGCTTCCCGGTCGCTGCCGGCGGTGAGCACCAGTGACTGCAGCATCAGGTGCCCGGCGGTCAGCATGGCCAGCAGCCGCAGGAACGGCGTCGCCCCGGCCAGCGCGTCGTTCACGTCGCTGATGCCGGCGAAGAATGCCGTGGCCTGGCGCGCCGCGCTGCAGCGCGTCGAAGATCGCATCGTGGGTCGCCGCCAGGTCGGGATCGGCAATGGCGTCGAGATCGGCCTCGATGCGGTCGTAGTGGTCGGTGACCGCGCCGCCCCCGCGCAGTCCGAGCTTGCGGCCGACGAGGTCCATGGCCTGGATCCCGTTGGTGCCCTCGTAGATCATCGCGATTCGAGCGTCGCGGAGGTGCTGCGCCGCGCCGGTTTCCTCGATGAAACCCATCCCGCCGTGGATCTGCACGCCGATCGAGGTCACTTCGAAGCCGGTGTCGGTGGACCATGCCTTCGCCAGCGGCGTGAACAGCGCAGCGGTCTCGTCGTTGCGCTGCCGCATTGCCGGGTCGGTCGCGTGCTCACTCAGGTCGATCGCGGCGGCGGTCGCGTAGATCAGGCGTCGCATGGCCTCGATGTTCGACTCCATCGTCAGCAACATCCGACGCACATCGGGATGCTCGATGATCGCGGCCCGCTCACCCTTCGGCGTCGACGTCAGCGCGGCCCTGGAGCCGCTCGGCCGCGTAGTCGCGGGCCTGCTGGTACGACCGCTCGGCGAGCGCGAGGCCTTCCACGGCCACGCCGATCCGAGCGTGGTTCATCATCGTGAACATCGCGAGGAGGCCACCGTGCAGGTCGCCCACGAGTTCACCGACGGCGCCGTCGCCGCGCTCGCCGAAGGACATCACGCAGGTGGGGCTCGCCTTGATGCCCATCTTGTGTTCGATGGAAAGGCATGCGACGTCGTTTCGGTCCCCGAGCGAACCGTCAGCGTTCACGAGGTACTTCGGCACGACGAAACAGGAGATGCCCTTGGTGCCGGCCGGCACGTCGGGTGTGCGCGCGAGGACGAGGTGCACGATCTGGTCGGCGAGATCGTGCTCGCCGAAGGTGATGAAGATCTTGGTGCCGGTGATGCGGTAGGTGCCGTCGTCCTGCGGGACAGCCTTGGTGCGGATCACGCCGAGATCCGAGCCGGCATCGGGCTCCGTCAAACACATCGTGCCGGTCCACTCTCCGGTGATCATCTTCGGCATGTACGTCGCCTTGAGGGCATCGGACGCGTGGGCTTCAAGGAGACGCGATGCTCCCTGGGACAGCAGCGGGCACATGCTGAAGGAAAGGTTCGCCGTCGACATGATCTCCTCGAAGACCACGCCGACGAGGAACGGGAACCCGCCACCGCCGTACTCCGGCGACGCGCCGACTGCACCCCAGCCGGCCTCGACGTACTGGCGATATGCGTCGGCGAAACCCGGAGGTGTCGTGACGCTGTGGTCGGGGGCGTTGTGGACGCTGCCGACGGTGTCGCCCACGACGTTGAGGGGTGCGACGATGTCGGCGAAGAAGCGCCCGCCCTCGCTGATCAGGTCCGAGATCCCGTCGGCGTCGACGTGATCGAAGCTGGGGAGCGCCGCGATCTCCGCCAGGCCGCACTGGGCCATGACGGACTCGATATCGGCGAGCGGTGGGGTGTAGTCGGTGCTCATCGACCCAGTTTGGCGCGGTGTTGAGGCCCGATGGGAGCCGGGCAGCCGATGACCGTTCCGCGATTCTCAGCCCGCCACCTCGAACACGTCGACCTCTTCGTTCTGCGAGTCCACCACGTACATGCGGCCGGATCCATCGATGGCGATGTCGCGTGGAAGCCGGAACTGGCCGAGGTCCGTCCCCTTGGCCCCGAAACTGCCGAGGTAGGTGCCGGTGAGCGTGAAGGCGCTCACCCGTCCGTTGTTCGACTCGGTCACATAGATAGTCCCTGAGTAGACGGCGATGCCGTACGGTCCCTTGAGCTGCCCGGCGGCAGTGCCCAAGGTTCCCCAGGTCGTGACCGGCGAACCCCACGATGACCACTTGTAGATGCGGTGTTCGGTCACCGCGGCCGCGTAGAGGTTGCCGGCCGGATCGAATGCGACACCGGTGCAGCCTCCGAGGAGCCCTGGGCCTTTGCCGCTGACGGGCTTGACCCCACATGGCGCGGTCCAGAGGAGCGTTCCGTCGCCGGTGAACACCTGGACCCGGAGATTGATCGAATCGGCAACGGCGATTGTGCCGTCAGGCGCGACCGCAATACCTCGCGCGAGGTTGAACTGCCCGGCGCCGGTGCCCCAGGAGCCGAACTGGGAGATGTAGTTGCCGGTGCGGGAGTACCGCTTCACGTTGCCCTCGCGACTGTTCATCAGCAGCACGTCACCGTTGCGCGGGTCCACGGCGACGCCGCGCGGGTAGTTCATGGCGTTCGGCGCGGCCGTGCCGCGATATCCCCATTTCGAGACGAGGGTTCCGTCGCGTGTCCATCGTTGGAGGCGATGGTTGTAGGTGTCGGCGGTGTAGAGGTCGTCGCCCGAGGCGCTGACCGCGATGCCCTGGGGCTGGTTGAACCCGTCGTCCGGTGGTTGGATAGGAGGTGATGGGTAGGCGTACAGAGAGACGCCGTTCGCGTTGTAGACGTTGACCCGATTGTTGCCGAAGTCAGCCGCGTGGACGTTGCTGTCGGAGTCGATAGCGAGCTCCCGTCCGCCGTCACGGAACTGGCCGGGCCCGGTTCCTTCGCTTCCGAAACTTGCGAGCCAAGTGCCGTCGAGAGCGAACTTCTCGATCTGGCTGGGGGCCGCATCGACGACGTAGACCCACCCATGTTGGTGGTCGATCCGGACTCCTCGGAGATCGCCGTCGAGGTGCCCCTCCCCGAAGGAACGGAGGTAGATACCGTCCTTGGTGAAGACCTGGACCTTCTTCTTGTAGGTGTCGACCAGGTAGACATCGTCATTCGGTCCGATCTCGATGCCGTGCGTCAGTTCGATCTGGCCGTCGGCCGGTCCGGTGACCCCCCACGACGAGTTGAACGTCCCGTCAGGGTTCCATTTGACGACGACACTCTTGAAAGTCACCGGCACGTTGTGGGAGCTGATTCCGTAGACGACGCCCTGGCTGTCGACCGCGATGCGGGTGATGTACGGGTAGGGCACCGTCTTGCCGAAGACGTAAGTGGAGAACGACCTGATGAACGTCCCATCGGCCGCGAACTTGTCGATCTCCCACGGGTGGTTCATGTCCGCGAGATAGATTCGCTCCGTCACGGGGATCCACGGCAAGGCCGTGTGCGCCCATGTTCTGGCCCGGGCCAGTGCCTTTGGAGCTGATCGTCTGGAGCAGGCCGCCGGTGGGGCTGAACCGGCGAATCGAGTAGTTCCAGTAGTCGCCGACGAGAATTGAGCCGTGGATCGCGGTTGCCATCCCCCATGCGTAGGTACCTGCGTGGCCCGGATGGCCGATCGTCTGCTGCCAGGCGGGGCGGACCACGCGCCGCCGCTGGTGATGGTCACCCGTCGGAACGCGGGTTTCGGGTCCTCCGCGCCGTCGACGTCGGTTGCGGTCGCGATCAGCGCGTAGTCGCCTTCGTCGATCGCGTTGAAGCCCGCTGACCATCCTGTCGACGGATTCCCTGCCTGATCGAGCGACGCCTGGAGATCGACACGGGGGTCGTCGAACTGCCCGTTGCTCTGGAGCCACGAGCCGGTGCTGAGGTTCCGAACCGCGTAGTGGACTGCTGCCACACCGTTGTCGTCGGTCGCGATGCCGGACATCTGGACCGGCCCGGTCACCGCGCTCGCGCCGACGGCGGGGGCGGTGATGCGCGTCTGGGGTGCTACCGCCGGAAATGCGGGCGCGGCCATGAAGGTCGTGGTCAGGACGCCGATGGCTGCCGAAAGAACCAGCGCACCGTCAGTTGAGGGCCCAGCCGTCGCCCATCGTCATTCCTCCCGGATCGAGAGCGGCGGACCGCCGCACGCGCGTCGAAAGGTAGCCGGTATGGACGGGTTTCGCCATCAGAGCGCACTTCAGGCGGATCGCCCGTGCCCGGCGGTCGGCGGTCGCGATGGACTTCCCGGTGCCATAATGCACCAGTCGTAGGGGAGTAGCCCCACGGGAAACGTCGTCAGTACGGCAGCTTGCTGCCCGGCCTCCCGACCGTCACGTCGACGGAGCAGGACCTTCGACTGCCGGCTCGTCGACAGTCGAGGTTTGTCCCATGATCGCCAGCGCCAGCAGATCAGCGAACTTCGTCGACCTCGACGTCGGCGTCGAGGCCTGGATCGGTCTTCTCGTCCTGATCGGCCTCCTGCTCGGCATCGATCTCTATCGCCATCGCGAGGCGCATGCGCCGACGACTCGCGAAGCCCTGATCGAGTCGACCATCTGGGTGATGTGCGGGCTCGGGTTCGGCGTCGTGATCGCCGTGGCGTTCGGCAGCGCCGCGTTCGGCGAATACCTCAGCGGCTACCTCATCGAGAAGTCACTCAGCGTGGACAACGTGTTCGTCTGGGCGATGTTGTTCGCCACGATGGCGATTCCGGTGAAATACCAGCACCGGGTTCTCTTCTGGGGCATCTTCGGCGCGCTCGACGCTCCGGGCGATCTTCATCTTCCTCGGGACCACGCTCATCAGTCGTTTCTGGGTCCTGCTCGTGGTCTTCGGCGTCTTCCTCGTATACACCGGGCGCCAAGATCATCCGTCACCGCGATGACGAAGGTGAGGAGGAGGCCACCCGCGGCCTCGGACTGCTGCGCCGGATCATGCCGGTCTCGGACGAACTCGATGGCCAGAAGTTCCTCACGCGCATCAACGGGCGGCGGGCGGCGACGCCGTTGCTCGCCGCGCTCGTGGTGGTCGAAATCACCGACGTCATCTTCGCGGTCGACTCAGTGCCGGCGATCCTGGCGGTGTCGCACGAGCAGTACCTCGTGTTCGCGTCGAATGCCTTCGCGATCCTCGGACTCCGCGCGATGTACTTCCTGTTGGCCAACGCCAAGGAGCGGTTCCACTACTTGTCCCACGTGCTCGGGGGCATTCTGATCTTCGTCGGGGTCAAGATGTCGGTGTCACACTGGTTCCACATGAACACGTACGTCGCACTCGCTGTGATCATCGCGATCCTGGTCGGAGCGATCGTGCTCAGCGAAGTGAAGACCCGCCGCGACGCCGCAGAGATCGCCGGTGCGGACTAACGCAGATCGTCGCCGGTGTTCCGCTCCGCGACGGTGGCCAGTACGACCGGCATCTGGATGTCGCCCCACGTTGCCGTGAGACCGATCGACGGCTGAGGTCCCGGCTGTGGGCGCCGATGGACAGACAGCGCGAAGCGCTCGTTGTGGAAGTTGGCGATGGCGACGTCCCCGGAGGCAGGCTCGAACTGGTCGACGGGCACGCGTTCCTGGGTCCAACCTCCGCCCTGAAGCCGGATGTTGGTCGGCGCGATGTACCAGCGGCCTTCGAACATCGCCATGCCGAGCGCCTCACCCTGACCGGTCATCGCGACCGCCGCGAGCATCACGACGAACAGGGGATCTGCGAGACCGTCGTACACCCAACGGGTGCCGAGCACCGAGTGGTGCATTTCGGTGATGAGCGAGTCCTCCGCTCCGTCGAGGGGCTCGTCGCGGTAGGTGAGCGGGACCTGGAGCAGCGTGTCACGGGCGGACACGAGGAAGGTCTCCATGCCGACGCGACCGTCGGGATCGTCGAAGCGATAGGACCCGATCGACTCGAGGGGGAGGTCGGGATCGGGGCCCCAGGTCTGGGTCGGCGCCCACCTCGCGATCAGGTCCTCCTTACGGGGTGTGATCGTTGCTCGGTGAAAGAGGGCCATACGAAGCCAGGCTACGGCGCTGCAGTCGGTCAGGCGGCCGAGCTTGGTCCGGAGAACCCAGGCTCGGTGACGTCGTGGCTCACGAAGCGGGGGCGCCGTCCCCGGGACTGCGCTGGGCGGTGCGTTCCTGAATGCGGACCAGGCGAGGGGCGAGCCACTCGGCCACCGTGCGAGCGCTCGCCGGCGTGAAGTGCACGCCATCCGGGCGCAATGTTCGCTCGTCGGCGCGACCGTCGATCCAGCGCGCGAGATCGATGACGACGATGCGGTCGTCCGTCGCGGCGATCTCGCGTTCGATCTCTCGGAAGCGTTCCATGCGGCGGGGATCCGACTCCGGGTAGGCCGTCGTCGGCGAGCGCCCGTCAACCCGTCCTACATCGATGTTCGGGCTCGCGAGCAGGACGACGGTGTTGTATCGCTTGAGGAGAGTGTTGACGCCGCGGGTCAACTCCTCGCGTACCCGAGCGCCGACCTTGGGGTCGCGGAGGTTCACGAACGGACCCCGACCTCCCAGTTGTTCGTCCACGACATCGTTGGGTCCGAACTGCACTACGGCGATGTCGGCGGGGTTGGACGCTGCCGCCTGGTCCCAACGCTGAATCCATCGGCGGCAATGCTGAGGCACCGGGGAAGACACACCCCGGGCCCGGCGGGTCACGTCGCTGAGGACGGCGCAGCCGAGGTTGGCGGAGCCGCGCACACTGATGGTCTCCTGGGTCGCGCCACACTGCGTTCGAGGAGGCCGAGTCCCGTCATGAGCGCGGTCGAATCGCCGAAGACCGCGATGCGTGGCGCGGTGGAGGTCGCGGCCTTCGGGGCGAGCTCCTCCATCGCCGCGTCGAATTGTCGGGGTACGTTCGCGAAGTCGTTAGCGGCGGCGCCGGGCGCGGCCGCCGTCGCGACCAGCGTGACGACGATCGCCAGCACCACCGCGGCGGGAACGGCCATCCAGGCGCGTGGCCCGGCGAAGCGCTTGGCATTCCGAATCGGGCGCTCGAGGAATCGCGCTCGATACCGCAGCCGTGAGCAACGTGAGCGGGAGCGCGATGGCGAACCGACCGATTGGCGAGAGCCGGGTGTGCGACTCGAGCGCGAGGAGGATCGGGTAGTGCATCAGGTAGGCGCCGTAGGAAACGACGCCGATCCAAACCAGTGCCGGTCGGGCGAGGAGGTATCGAACCGGTCCCGACGGCTGGAGCGCCGCAACGATGACGAAAGCAGTGAGGACCGAGTAGGCGGCGAGTCCGCCTCGGTACAGGGCCGGGTCGCGGACGTTCGCGGTCGCCCACAACACCAACATCAGTCCGAGTGCCGCGACACCCGAGCCAGCTCGCCGCGGTTCCGGCGCGTCCTTGCGGGACTCGGTGTGTGCGTCGGCTCCAGGCGATCGCCAGGAGAGCGCCGGTGACGAACTCGACGAGGCGGACGTCGGTGCCGAAGTAGAGGCGGTCGAGCGATGCGCCGTTGTGCAACAGGAAGGCCGACCAGGACAAGGAAGCGACGCCCATCGACACCAGCGCGATGGTCAGGGTCCGACGGGATCCGCGGCCGAGGGCAAGGACGACGGCGACGAGTGCCGGGAAGATGACGTAGAACTGCTCCTCGATCGCGAGAGTCCAGAAATGGGTCAGCGGCGAAGGGCTCTGAAATGCCGCGCCGTAGGTGTCGCCGGCGGCGATGAAGTGCCAGTTCGCGACATAGGCGATCGCGCTCGAGTGCGTCGCCTCGGAGCCGAGCGACCTGCGTGGCGTCGCCGAAGATCGCGGTGGCGATCACGATCAGGATGATGGCGACGGTCGCCGCCGGTAGGAGGCGTCGGAATCGTCGCCCCCAGAACTTGCGCAGCGCGACCGTGTGAGATCGGTCGTGTTCGGCGAGCAGGAGCGCAGTGATGAGGAATCCCGAAAGGGTGAAGAACGTCGAGACGCTGAGGAATGCGCCGGGCGCCCACGACAGACCGGAGTGGTAGACGATGATCGCGAGCAGCGCGATTCCCGGAGTCCGTCGAGCGCCGGCTGGTACCCGAGGCGGGCGGTGCCGCTCCCGTCGCCGGTGGCGGTCGGTTCCTTCGCGGGCGGGTCAGCCCTAAAACCGGAATATCTAGGGTTGATCCTCGCAAAAGCGCTGTCACCCTTGAAAGTGTACAAGCCGTCAGGAAGCTCGCGACCGGCGGTGAGCGAGCCGCCTGCCTCGGCGCGGCGATCGAGGATTCGAACGTGTGACCGTTCGCGGGTACGGTCAGTTGGTCACTTTCCGTGATTGAGGTGCTCCGGAAAGGTGCAGAGAAGATGACGTCGTCAACAGATCGGGAAGTCTCGTGAGTGAGTTCCGGTCTGGTGATGAGCGTTGCTTCCCGGCTGCCCGAGGAACGAGTTCGTCTCGGTGAGCGCAGCAGTTTCGATCAACGTCGTGTTCACGGACCTGGTGGGCTCGACGCAAATGTCGTCCCGGCTCGGCCCCGAGGCGACCGAGGAGCTTCGCAAGGTCCACTTCAGCCTGCTCCGAGCGGCCATGGACGCCCACGGCGGCACCGAGGTCAAGAACCTCGGGGATGGGTTGATGATGGTGTTCCCCGGTCTGGCATCGGCCTTGGACGGATCGGTGGCAATGCAGCAGGCGATCGAGCGGCACAACGCGAGCGGGAAGGAGCCGTTGGGGGTTCGGGTCGGCATCTCGACCGGTGACGCGACCGAGGAGGAGGGCGACTACTTCGGCGAGCCTGTCGTCGAAGCGGCGCGCCTTTGTGCGAAGTGCGAGGCGGGCCAGATCATCACCACTGAGCTCGTGTCGGTGATGGCTCGCAACCGCAGCCACGTGTTCGAATCGGCCGGGGATCTGGAGCTGCGGGGCATTCCTGACCCGGTGCCCGCAGTGACCCTGCAGTGGGAGTCGTTGCAGGTCCACGGCGCCCTCGCGTTGCCCGGACGCCTCAAACCCGACATGGACCAGGCGCTCGCGGGGAGGAGAGTCGAGACCGATACCCTCCGCGACGGTTTCAAGGCCGCGGAAGCGGGTGAGCCCCGCGTGATTCTTCCTGGCGGGTGAGCCGGGGATCGGCAAGACGCGACTCGCCGCCGAACTGGCGACCCAGGCCCACGGTCGAGGCGCCGTCGTCCTGTACGGGCGCGCCGACGAAGAGCTCACCGTCCCGTATCAACCGTGGGTCGAGGTCGTGACCTACCTGATGGAGCACGCGTCGGCCGAAGTGGTCGAAGCGGTGGTCGACGCCCACGGGCCAGAGCTGGCCACGCTCGTGCCGAACCTGCGGCGTCGATTCCCGGACCTGGCGGTCCCCGCGGCGACGGATGCCGAGACCGAGCGGTACCTCCTGCTCCAGGCCGTGGCGGCGACGGTCGTGATACTCGCTGCCGAGGTTCCGGTGTTGTTGGTGCTCGACGACCTGCACTGGGCCGACAAGCCGACGCTCACGATGCTGCGCCACGTGCTCACGAATGTGCACGCGACGGGACTGATGATCGTGTGTACCTATCGGGACTCCGATCTCGAGGCGGGGCATCCGCTCGTCGACACCGTCGCAGCATTGCGGCGGGAATCGGGCGTGGAGGTGCTGCCGATCCGAGGGCTCGATGATCTGGAGATGCTCGCGCTCGTCGAGGCGAGTGCCGGCCACGACCTCGACGAGCGGGCGCGCGAGATGGCGGTCCTGCTGCGTCGCGAGTCGGCGGGGAATCCGTTCTTCGCGGACGAGATCCTTCGCAACCTTGTGGAGTCCGGTGAGCTCGTCCTCGGCGACGATGGTCGGTGGGTCGTCCACAAGGACTTCGATGAGTTGGTCGTTCCGCAGAGTGTGCGCGATGTGGTGGGCCAGCGCATTGCCCGCCTGGGGGATGAGACCCTCAAGACGCTCAGTGCCGCGGCGGTCATCGGTCGCGACTTCGACCTTGCCCTCCTCGCGGCGGTCACCGGTCAGGACGAGGACGATCTGCTCGACCTGCTCGAAGGTGCAATGACCGCGGGCATCCTGGTCGAGATCTCGGGTGCCGACGAGCGATTTCGGTTCCAGCACACCCTGGCCCGCCAGACCCTCGAGGCAGGACTGAGCGAGGGCCGGCGCCGGCGAGGGCATCGCAAGGTCGCCGAAGCGATCGAGGCCACGGGTGGAGCGGAACTGGGGGAGCGGGCCGGCGAGCTCGCGACCCACTGGTACGCCGCCACCACCTCTGTCGACCCCGAGAAGGTCACCAACTATGCACGTATTGCGGGTCAACGCGCCGAGGCCGCACTGGCCCCCGACGAAGCGGTCCGCTGGTTCACGATGGCACTCGAGAGCCTCGATGCTGCCGACGGTTCCGACGCCCAGATCCGAGCCGCGTTGCTCGTCGAACTCGGAACCTCCCAGAAGCACGCAGGGAATCCGACCTACCGCATGACGCTCCTGGAGGCCTCGACGCTCGCGGAACGAGTCGGCGCCACCTCGCTCATGGTGTCTGCGGCACTGGTGAACAACCGTGGCTTCACCAGCAAGATCGGTGCCCAGGACGACGAGCGCATCGCGGCCCTCGAAGCTGCGATTGCCGCCGTTGGCGCGGAGTCCTGCGGTGAGCGGGCGCGTCTGCTCGCCACCCTCAGCAGCGAACTCGAATATACGCGGCCGTTCGATGAGCGCATGGCGCTCATCGAGGAGGCGATTACGATCGCCCGGGCTCTCGAGGACCCGGAGACCCTCGCCGTCGTCCTCAACCGCTTCTGCATGAGCTTCGCCGTGCCCCACACGCTGGAGGCTCGGCGCGGCGCGGTGACCGAGAGCACCGCCATCGCCGACCGTCTCGGGGACCTCACGTTGCAGTTTTGGGCTGCCGCCGGGGCCTTCCAAGTCGCGCTCGCGTCGGTCGCGGCCGACGACGCCCGCGCCGCGCTCGACCGCATGGATCGGGCAGCGACGGAGATTGGTCGGCCCGGACTCCAGTGGATCTCCGGTTACCTCCGAGGCTCAATGCTCACAACAACTGGCGAAGCCGATGAGATCGAACGAATCGCGGCCGAGAACCTCACCGTCGGCGCTGACGCCGGGGAACCCGACGCTCTCGATTACTTCGGGATGGCTGTCATTTCGGCGCGCTGGTACGAGGGGCGGGGGCCTGAGATCATCGATCAGGTGCACCAAGCGGTCCTCGACAACCCCATGATTCCGACGCTGATCGCAGTGGAAGCCGCTTTCCACGTCCAGGCCGGCGATGACGACCGGGCGCGCAGCCTGCTCCACGAGCACGCCGCCCTGGGCTTCGACTACGTGGTCAACAACCCATGGTCGGGCGCGGTCACCGTCTGGGCCATCGTTGCGGCGTACCTGGACGACGCGGAGTCCGCCCGGATCCTTTACGACCTGCTCCTTCCGTGGTCGGGGCAGGCTGCCTGCTCTCGTGTCTCGGCCACGACGACGTTCGACGCCTCGCTCGGACGATTGGCGACGGTGCTCGGGGACTACACCGCGGCCGACCGACATTTCGCCGCGGCGACCGAACAGGCGGCGGCGTTCGGTGCCCGCTACTGGGCCGAGCATGAGCGCCTCGACCGTGCGGGCATGTGCCGCTCGCGGCGCGAGAGACGACCGGCAACTCGCCGAGGAGTACGCGACCGAGGCACTCCAGCGCGGCCGGGAGTTCGGTTACGCCGAAATCGAGCAGCGCGCGGCGCGCTTGCTCGATGACCTGACGCCTGCCTGACCGGTGGTGACTCCGCCGCGGTGACCGCGTCTCGGCGCGCGTCCGCGCGAAGACCCGGGGATCGCCGCGGACCGCCGGCAGTGCTCGGGTACGGTGCGTCGTCGCCTGCGGAGCGAGGGAGTCCGATGGTTCGGGGAAGCGGCGCTGATCGACCGGGGTCGCCGAAGCAGGACCGCGCGATACGGCCGGGAGTGCGCCACCGGCTTCGGTACCGGTTCGACAATCTCCTGGCCCGGGGTACCTGGGTGGCGCTGGTATGGCTGGGTGTCGTCACCCTTGCGGCCGTCGTGGTCAGCGGTCTGCTGCTACGTCTCTTCGGGGTCGCTCTCGCGGGGAGTGAGCAGCGTTCGTTGCTCGAGGATTTCTGGCAGAGCACGCTGCGAGTGCTCGACACTGGCACCATGGCCGGCGACATCGGATGGGGGAGGCGGATACTCGCCCTCGTTGTCACGATCTTCGGTGTTCTCGTCGCGGGCACCTTGATCGGGATCATCGCCACTGGTGTCGAAGACCGGATTGACCGGATGCGCCGCGGGCGCAGCGTCGTGATCGAGTCGGACCACTACGTCGTCCTCGGCGGCTCGGACCGGATGCCCATGGTCGTCCAGCAGCTGGTGCTGGCGAACGCCCAGACGACGCCCCGGACGATCGTCGTGCTCGCGGACCGGGATCCGTCCGAGATGTACGACGAGGTGTATCGCCTGGTTCCGGATCGGCGGGGAACCCGGATCGTGTTCCGATCCGGCGATCCGACGCGGCGATCGGATCTCGCGCTCGCTCGTCTTCCGGACGCGCACGTTGTGATCTTGCTCTCGGGCGATGCCGACGACGATGACGTCCTCAGCCTCCAGACCGCGCTGGCGGCTCACGCGGAGCTCGGCAACTTTGAGCGCGTACCCCTCGTCGTCGAGCTCGACGACCCGACCGTGGGCGCGCAGCTGGCCCGCGCGTTCGGGAGTGGGGTTCACCCATTGGCCACGTCGCTTGCGGTGAGCCGGATCGCGGCGTTCGGGCTCCGCCAGCGCGGGCTGAGCCAGGTGATCAGCGAGCTGGTCGATTTTGGCGGCACCGACATCCAGGTCATCGACGACGTGGGGAGTGTGGACCGGCCGTTTCGCGAGATCGTGGGGACGTTCGCGAATGCGCGCCCCATCGGCTGGATACGCGAGGACGGCTCCGTCGAACTCCCGCCGGATCCGGCGAGCCACCTCGAACGTGGGGACCGGCTCGTGATCCTGGCCGACGACGTGGAGACGCTGGATCGGCGGGACCCGGGTTGGCTCGACACTGAGGTGCCGGTTGGAGGACCGGCAGAACCGGTGAGCTCCAACGCCGCGGAACACCTGGTGGTGGTCGGCTGGAATGGTCTCGGCGCTCAGATGCTCACCGAATGGGCGGCGTTCGCCGCGCCGGGATCGACGGCGCATGTCCTGTACGACCCGGACCTGGCCACCGTGGACGACGTCGACGCCTTGGATCGCGTGCAGGTGACCCTGGCAACCGCGCCGCAGGCGGGTGGACTGAGTGGCCTGTTCCCGCTGCCCGAGACCACGACGACCGTGGTGCTCATCGGGTATGCCGACGGGTTGGGTGATGATGCCGCGGACGCTCGGACGCTGCTGAATCTCCTGGAACTCCGGCGCGAGTTCGAGACGCGGCCCGGCAACCGACCCCGGATCGTCGTGGAACTCGTCGATGCCGACAATGCGGACCTCGCAGAGCTCACCGGGCCCGACGACGTCGTGATCAGCGGGGGGATGGCGAGCCAGCTCCTCGCCCAGCTGGCCGACTGTCCCGAGCGACGGGCCGTGCTGCTGAACCTGTACATGGGCGCCGGTGTCGGGATGCGAATGATGCCGTGCGCCGCGTTCGGGCTGACCGGCGACGTGCGGTTCGCCGACGTCGTGGCGACCGCGCTGGCTGCCGGCGTTGTGGCCATCGGCTGGCGGGCGTCGACCGCCCGCGGCGGCGAGTTGGCGCTCAACCCCCACCTGGACCGGCGGATCCGCCTGAAGCCGGACGATCAGATCGCGGTCGTCGGATAGTCGGTCCCGCGGGAGGTGGAGAAGCGGGCTCGCCTACCAGCCGCTGAGCCGGTCGACGTGGAGTTTGGCCCGCTCATCGGCCAGACGGAGTCGTTGTGCGAGCACAGTGAGCATCTTGCGTTCGACCGACGGGACCGCGCGTTCGAGCAACTGGTCGAACTCGGTTCTGCTCAGCACGAGCAGCAGCATCGGCGTCAACGCCGTGATGGTGGCGACCCGAGGAGTCCCGTCGAGCAGTGCCATCTCCCCGAAGAAGGAGCCGGGACCGATAGTGGCGATCTCCTCACCCTCGATGGTCGCCGAAGCCTGTCCCTCGGCCACGACTGAGCAGTCGGTACCAGGATCACCTTCTCGGGCGAGCACCCGGCCGGCGTCGACGAGGAGCGGCGTCGTGATCGTCGCGAGTTCGCGCAGTTCCCGGTCCGTGCAGGACTCGAAGAGCCAGACCTGGCGGAGAAGGGTGATCCTCTCGTTGTCCTTCACGAGTCGCATGTCGATCCCCCTGGTATCCGCTCACATTGGAGTGGCCCACCAGAATGGCAACTGCGACGGTGTCGCCTTGCCCGGTGTCCTCGTGCCGGACGACTCCGAGCTCTTGGAATCGAACCGTTCTGGCCTGCCTGCTCACGAGGGTAGCGGTTGCCCGCGGTGACCCACAATGGGCAGACCGACGCCACGGTAGAGGCCCACTTGGCCCGGCTGCGGTTGCGCGGGCGCATCGCGTTCGATGCAGCGATTCCACCGTTACGACCAGTGGTGTCTCGGCATGATCGCTATCGAGTCGGACGACGGTGCTCGCCTGGATCGCGAAATCAGCATCTTTACGGTCGAGGCCGACGGCAGGTATCGACGTTCGGACGAGCACCACGTCCTGCGCCTTTTCGACCCAACAACTCTCGTGACGATCCTGGGTGACACTGGCTACGAAGCCGAGGTACTCGACAATTACGTCTCGCAAGGAAGCCATCCTGCACTGCCTGGCTGGTACGTCGTTCGAGCCCGGAAGGTGTAGCTCGCGTTCGGTACCCGCGCCACGGCCAACGCCATATCCGGCGATCTGCACGTCGGAGCGTCGCTGCTCTGGGGACGTCCGAGCACGGCTGCGCGCCATGGCAAGACGACACGGTCGACGAGGCTGCGTGCGCTGTCCCGAGGCCGGCGTCGAGCGCCGCGACGTGAGTCGTTGCCGCGGGCAGGATTGGTTGCGCCCTCCTACTCCGCACTCCTAGGTTGCTTCTATCAGCGTGGTTGCATGTCGCCGACGACAGTTCGTCGGCCCGTCGGGGGGCAGATCGGGATGACTTCCAGCACCGTTCAGGGTGGAACCGGCTTTCGCCGAGTTGGCGCGATTGCGGGGTTCGTGTTCGTCGCGCTGATCGTGGTCAGCCTCGTCGTTGGCGGCTCAATGCCGACGGCCGAGGACGGGGCCGCGAAGATCCGCGACTATCTCGCGACGGACACCGGTGCGCACAAGGCCGCCGTCTTGGCCGGTCTCGCCGCAGTGGTCCCGTTCTTCCTGTTTCTTGCCGGCATCCTCCGCAGGTTCCGCGTGTCGGACGAGCAACACGACGAAAACTGGAGTGCAGCGATCCTCGCATCGGGGGTCTTCACCAACGTCTTCGGCTCGCTCGGCATCATGTTGTACGGGGGCCTCGCGCTCTCCCCTCAGGGCGGAATCGATGGCGGGGCCCTGCGGGTCCTCTGGAGCACGCAGATTGTCAGCGCAGCGATGTTGGCTGCAGGCTTGGCCGGTCTCGGGATCAGCGTCGGTGTCCCGGTGTTGCGACACCGCCTCTGGCCGGCCTGGTACGGATGGTTGAGTCTCGTGACGTCCGTGCTCGGCGTGCTGGCGTTCTTGTCTGCGGTCAAGGTCTCCGCTGGGCCATTTGCGATTCCCGCAATGGTCGCCAGCCTGGTTTGGATACTCGCGGGCAGTGTGCTGCTGCTGCGGGACTCTTCCTGAGCGTCTGAACCCGAAATCATCGCGGACGGGACCATCGAGGTCGTTCCGTGGGTCGTTCTCGCGTGGAGCACCGTCCCTGTTTGAGCCTGCGGTCCAGACATGGTCTTCCCGAACCGCGCGGGCCGGTGGACGTTCGCGTAGTTGCCCTACCGCCCACGCGATGCCGATCGGCGCGTCGACCCGTGACCGCGCCTGAGGCGTCACGGTCACCAACGACGACCAGGACGCCGGCGGGCCGCCGCGCGAGAAGCTGAACATTCATCGGGGCCGTAGCTCAGTGGTGAGAGCAGGGGACTCGCAACCGCCTTGGCGTGAGCGCTGTGCTACTGACGAGAAAGCCCCTGAAATCAAGCCCGCTCGGTGAGCGTCGCGACGCGAATCTCTAGCTGTGGGAACCATCGGGTGGGACGGCGCCCCAGAGCCAAGTGAGGTCACACTCGCATGGCGGGACCTGCACTCACTTGCCACAGGGAGTAGGGCTTCGATGCGGATAGCTAGGTCTTGTCGATGAGCGAGGAACTGTCGAACGCTGCGAGCGAGGCTTGGATTGCCGGCTGCGCGTTTCTAAATGCTGAGCCGCCAGCCGCAGGCACGCGAGCAAGCGTGACGGACGACTTCGTGTACGAGGACCGCCGGCCGGGTCGTCTCCTCGGAACCGTCGACGCCGACGGTTGGTACGAGTTTCTCCTGTCCAACTGGCAGACCGGTGCCGGTGACCCTCAGTGGCGAGTCCATGGGGTTGTGGCGGTGCGGGGGGACCGGTTTGCGGCCTGCCGCTACGACTTCGACTACGGCAACGGGATGATGAGCGAGGTCGTCGAGGTGATCGGACTCGACCCGACACTGACACTTGTGCAGGTCATCATCGACTTTGACGCTGGCGACGTTGACGAAGCCATCGCCGAACTGGAGCGGCTCCATCACCAGCAGGCTGAGACGAGCTGAGCCGACCACGCTCGCCCTCTAGGAACATTGGCGAACCCCGCGGTGGGGCGCGGCGACTGCCCCAGAAGCGGCGACACCAAGCGCCCCGAACGGGCACAGTATGGGGTGACGGGACCCGTTTCGATTGTCGCCCGGCTGTCCGTGCCGGAACGTCTGTAGGGGTGTCGGCGTGTCGAAGGATGGAGGCAATCCGTGGAGAAATTTCGAGAGCATTGGCTGACCACAATTTCGGTAGTTCTGGCTGGGGGACTCGTCGTCATCGGCGTTGGCTTCGCGGCCGGCGGCGACGACACGGCGGCGGCGCGTATCGGCTTCGGTGCGCTCTTCGTAGTGTTGGGTGCGATCTTCGGAGGTGGCCTCCTGTTGCTGCATCGGGGTGGTTCGCTTGCAGTTGCGAACGTGCTGATTGTCATTGGCCTGCTCGCTGCTGCGAGCTTCTGGTGGCTGTTCTTCGTTCCGCTCCTGCTTGCAGCCGCGGTCTTTTGGTTCGGCGTCGTCAAGGGTGGGCTCTCGGCGGAACTCGGCGCGGCCTAGGCGGGCGATGTAGCTATTCTTGCAACGCGATGGTGGGAAACGATTCGCCTGCACACGGGCCTGATCGTGCGATCGAGTTCGAGGGTTCGATCTTTGTGCCGTGTAGCCCGGAGGACGCGTTCGCCATCGCGGACATGGCGATGCTGGCCGACTGGAACCCGGCCGTTACGACTTCGGAGTTGGTGTCCGGAGAGTGCTTCGTCAAGGGCGCGCGGTACCGCTGCACAGTCGTGCGCGGCCCGTTCAAGTTGACCGCCTGGCCAGTACTGGCTGAGGTCACACGGAACGAATTCGTCCGCTACTCGGGCAAGTTCGGGTTCACTGTCAGCGATGACTCGATCCGGTTCACTCCCGACGGTGGCGGAACTCGCCTGACGTTTGAGAATCGATCCGAAGTACCAAGATGGGCGCGACCGATGCGGTTCGTCATCACGAGGGCATTTCATCGGCAGGCGAACCGGGCGATCGCAGGAGCCGCCCAGTACCTCGCAGATCGAGACCCGGAGTCGCCGACCGGCTTCGCGGGGCCGTAGCTCAGTGGTCAGAGCAGGGGACTCATAACCGCTTGGGCGTGAGCGCTGTACTTACGGGTGTTGCCGCAGGTCACTATCGAGCGTCGCGACGCGAATCTCTTGCGGTGGGCGCCCCGATGAGCAGCGGCGCCGATCGGAGGTCATGCTGCGTCTGGTCGAAGCGAGAACGTCGCCGATTGCGCCAGAATGAGCGGTGGCCGGATGGCCGATTGGGTCGATGGAACGGATTCCTCGGCCGGGAGGACGACCTCATGACAGAGAGCTGGCAGGTCGCGGGCGAGGCGGCGGCCGTCTACGAGCGCGACCTGGTTCCCGCTCTCTTCGCCGAGTGGCCGGGGCACGCTCTCGATGCCGCAGGCACTCGCACTGGGGATCGCGTGCTGGATGTGGCGTGCGGCACTGGTGTCGTCGCGCGGGTGGCGCTCGAACGCGGCTGTGCAGTGGCAGGTGTCGATCTCAACCCGGGGATGTTGGCGGTGGCACGCAGCCTGGCCCCGGAAGCGGACTTCCGTGAGGGATCAGCGAGCCTTCTTCCGTTTGCGGACGATTCCTTCGACGTGGCGATCATGCAGTTCGCCCTGATGTACGTGCCCGACCGTCAACTCGCGCTCGAAGAGATGCGCCGCGTCGTGGTTGGCGGCGGGGCCGTCGTCGCGGTGGTCTGGGCTCCGATTGCGATGAACCCGGGATATCGCGCGCTGGCGGCTGTGTTCGACGAGGTTGCCGGTGAACATGCCGTGACCTTCCGCTCTCCGTATTCGTTCGGAGAAGCTGACGCGCTCCGCGCACTCTTCGCCGAGGCGGGACTACTCCGAGCCGAGGTGACGACCATCGAGGGTACGGCACGATTCTCGTCGGTGGCGTCGCTGCTCCGCGGTGAGATCGATGGCTCACCTCTTGCAGGCCACATTTCGTCCGATGACCCTGCCCTCATTGCGCGAGTAACGGCCGTGCTCGGCGCTCTTGTTCGACGCGACGGGAGCGTCGTGTTCCCCAACCCCGCCGTGGTCGCCTGTGGTCGCACCTGAACGGTGAGTTCCTCGAAGGTTGGTGCGGACAGAGCGCGGTAGAAAGGAACGGTTCAGCGGGGCCGTAGCTGAGTGGTCAGAGCAGGGGACTCATAACCACCTGGCCGTGAACGCTGTGCAACCGAGCAGTTCCGCAGGTCGGCGTGGAGCGTCGCGACGCGAATCCATTGCTGTGGAGATCCGGCGCGTCGGGTCAACGCGCGGGCCGAGTGTCGGTTGGGGCGGAGTTGAGGATCCGAACCCCACTGATCGCGATCCATGGCAACAACATCAACCCGACACCACCTCGATCTGTTGGAGTCAAGGCGACCGACGCGATTACCAGCACAGCTCCGATCCACGCGAGCGCCCTTGGCAAGAAGGACCCACCGAGGAACGAGCCGGCGCTCAGTGTCGCGACGAGTCCAATCGCGCCCCACAGCATCAAGGCGGCTCCCACGCCGATCACGAGCGTGAGGGCTCGCATGCCGCCGGCGAGAACGCCCGGATCATCGATCGCCGTGGCGGCTACCCGCAAGGACCCATGGGTGAAGGCTCCGACGGTCATGATCACTCCGAATGCGTACGCGACGAGACCCAGCATCGTTCCCATCGCTCCGTTCCGGTCGTCGGAAGCGAGACGAACCCGGAGTCCGGCCGTGAACACGACCAGCAGCATCGCGCCGACCATTCCCATCAGGCTGCCGACGACGATGCGACCCCTGTCCTCGGTGATCTCTCGTGCGAGGGTCAGCAGTCGCCCGTCCGCTGGCGTCGACCCGCCGGCGTCGACTGCGAAGAAGCCGGCAACGATCATGACGATGGCCACGATCCCGCACCACGACACGATGCGCGAGTCGGCGTCCAAAGGTTCGTTCATCGTCGTTCTGGACTCTGAACGCGGGCGCGGGCGGGCGCGCGCGTCTGCAACGCGGTCGTGGCGAGGCCCACGAGCACGATGAGCCCCAGGGCCGGCAGGATCAGGCTCCAGAACCAAAACACGCCCAACAGGGCCCCCACGACAATCAGCAGGTTCCCCGTTCGCCGCGAGTCGAGCCGCGTCCACAGCCCGGCGCTCAATGTGAGCGCACCGACGGTCGCGATGACGGCACCCGCTATCAGCTCCCCGGTGTCCCCGCCCCCGAACAGGATCATGAGCGCCAGCACGCACTGTGCCAGGACCAGCAGAGCCGCAACGGGCGCCCACCAGGCTTGCTTGAGGGCCGAAGACACGTGGCTCATCGTTGTTCCTCCTGTCGCCGGACTCGGCGGCTCGGCGGCTCGGTTTCTCGTACCGACAGACGGGTGGAAACTGGCTCCGGGTGACAAGATCCGTCCACCGTTGTCGTTGTCACCCAGGACCGTTCCCTCGTGCGTCTGTAAGAGTGCACCACCAACCACGCAAACCGACACAAGGGGTAACAATGAGGAAGTTGATTGCAGGGGCCTTCGCCGCGGCGACGGTCATGACCGTTGGGGCCGGCGCTGCCGGTGCCTCCCACGTCCACTCGATGCAGACCGGCAACGGTTCGTGCGTGCTGCTCGCACAGAACGGCGGCGAGAAGGCACGTGTCGCTCCCGTTCGCAGGCGGCGCTGAGGACCGCCGGCACCCGCTGCACGTCCTGGTCCACCAAGGCGACGCCGGGCGCCGACGGGCACATCACCATTGGAGTCGCTGGATCGGGAACTGATCCTTGCCTCGGCGGCACCTACGTCAACGACTGACGGCGGACCGACCCGGGCCGGCATCATCAACTGAGGTGCTGGTCCGGGTCGGCACGCACGCTCCATCGGTAGGACCCACGTCTGACCTGCTCCGCCCCCGACGGTTGACAGGATCTTGACTCGAGGCTGCGCTGTGCGACCATTGGTCCGGTGGAGTACGAGGACCTTCTCGATGCGGTCGACGAGAGCCGCGGTCTGATCGTCGACTCGCTTCGCGTGGGGGATCTCGCCGTCACGGTTCCGACATGTCCGGAGTTCACACTCGATCGCCTGGCGTTCCACATCGGCGAATTCTCGAGCTTCTGGACGCACGTCGTGTGCGAGGCCACCGGACGGGCCAAGACGCCGTTCCCGCGGGACCCTGGCCCGGCCGGGCGCTTGGAGTGGGTCGACGAACTGACCGCTCATCTCGTGGCCCAACTCAGGATGACGGAATCTGAGACCCCGTGTTGGACGTGGTATTCGCCCGATCAGACCGCGGGATTCGTCGCGTCGCGCGCGTGTCACGAACTCGCGATCCATCGGGTCGATGCCCAGTTGGCCGCTCTCGGTGCGGCGGATCCTGTTGATTCAGCGGTGGCCTCTGCCGGAATCGAGGAGGTCTTCCGGTTGCTCGCGGAGTACGGCGTCGACGGACAACGCGGCACTCCGGGAAACGGGGAAACGCTTCAACTGCATGGGACCGGCCATGAACCCGCCGATTGGTTCGTGCGTCTCGGTCGAGACAAGACAACAGTCTCCCGGGAGCACGCAACCGCGGACCTCTCGATCTCTGCATCCGTGAGCGACCTCGAGATGCTTCTCTACCAACGTCCGGCGACAGGACGCGTCGCTCTGGTCGGCGACCCTGTTGTACTCGACGCGTTCTACGGCGAGTTCACCTTCTCCTGATTGAGCGACGAGTCCTTGGTGGGCTCGGCGTCTCATGTCTACGACCGAGCAGCGACGTCGTTTGCGTCGATGATGAGTTTGCAGACTCCGGTCGATCACGACATCTGTGTCTGGTATCAGACGGTGGACGGCACCGCGACGGGGGTCGCGAAGCGGCCGGTGGTGCTCGACGGGGCGCAGGACGACTTGTTGCGGGGGACGCCGAAGGCGAAGGCGGTGAAGATCAAGACGGGCAAGACCTCGGCGAAGATCGCGGTGAGGGTCTCCGGCGACACGATCGTCGAGTTGGACGAGTCGTGCACGGTCCAGATCGACAAGGTGACCACGATCACCCTCGACGGGCGTTGCGGCGACCCGAACCTCGCTGCGGATGCGACCGTGAGTGTCAAGCAGGCCAGACGCGACCGTCGCCATCGTCGACGCGACGTTCCGCGAAGGGTGCGGACCGTGGAACAGGCGGAATGCAGCCGCGCCGCGAGGCAGCGCTCGTGCAGTTGTGGCCCACGGGCGTTGGTCGGCTCGACGGGAATGCGCTGCTCGAACGGGTTGAGGGGCCGAAGCTCAGTGGTCAGAGCAGGGGACTCATCACCGCTTGGGCGTGAGCACTGTGGCACCAGGTGTTTGCGGAGGTCACGGTCGAGCGTCGCGACACGAATCCCTTGCTGTGGCGCGACGGTCGGGCTATTCGGCGGGGATCGCGCCGATCTGCTGCATGAGCGTCAACATGTCCATGACTCCCCAGTGTTCGCAGACGAGTCCGGAGTCGTCGAAGCGCATGATGTCAATCAGTCCGACCTCGACCCGGTTGCTGGAGGCGGGCACTCCCATGAACTCGCCCTGGTGCGTCGCAGTCACGGTGACGCGGCTGATCGTCTTGTCGCCGTCGACCATCAGGTCCTCGACGTCCATCCGCATATCAGGGAACGCCGTGAGCACCATACGGAAGAACTCCAGCGTTCCCTCCTTGGTCGGTGCGAGCCCCGGGGTCTCCTCGTGCTCGACGAAGTTCTCGGCCACCAGATCTCCGAACCCGTCGATGTCTCCCGCGCTGATCAGTTCGTATGCCTTCCGCATGGTCGTGGCGTTGTCCATCGGGACTCCTTCGGGTCGGGGGCGTGCAGTGGATGCTGCGAACGCCACAGGTCACTGCGCGTCTTGGCGTTCCTACTCCGCCCGGAGGTGTCAGTCCAGTGGCGCAGCACCAGGTGGGGTTGTCTCGTGCGCGGCCCACCGTGGCGGGACGCACGCGTCGCGTCCCGGCCGTAGGGAACGCGGCACGTTTCGGCGGGGCGAGGGGGCCGATCGGGCGAAGTCCGGTGCACGGGACACTTGCGGACGCTCGTAGGTTCAGGCCTCGAGGGGTGCGGTCCCGATCCCGGCGTCGTCACGAGGAGACTGCGGGGATCTCATCGAGCGCGCGCCGGAAGGCATCGGGTGCCAGCACCACACACGTGACATCTGTGGAGGTAGTCACGGTCGCGTTGCGGGGCTCAGGGTCGAAGAGCGACAGCTCGCCGAAGTAGTCGCCGGGGCCGAACTCGGCCAGGTTGCGCTGGGCCCGGTGAACCCTCGCCCGACCGCTGGTCACGACGAAGAACCCGTCGCCTGGGTCCCCTTCCAGAACGATGTCGCGGCCAGTCGGGTACGAATGGGCCTCGGCCGTCTTCGCGACGAGCTCAAGCTGGTCCGCCGAGCAGGTCGCGAACATTGGGACACCGGCGAGGTACATCCGGTAGAGCCCTTCGTCATAGCCGGCCATCGCCGATCCCCCGATTCTTGTGTACCGGATGCTACCGATAGGTCCGTCATCGCCTTGGCGCACATCGGCGCTGGTTTCCCTGACGGGTCGGTCCATGTGCGTTTCGAGCTGCCGATCGGATGGAAGAGAACCGGCGCTACCCCTCTCTGTCGGACGGTCAAACGGAGGTCAGTGGGCGCTCTGCCGCGCAGGGGTCGAAGACCGGTGTTGGGCGGATCCGATGTGAACGCGCTGCTAGAACGCCCGGAGTCAGCGGGGCCGTAGCTCAGTGGTCAGAGCGGGGGACTCAGAACCACCTGGGCGTGAGCGCTGTACTCACGGGCTTTCCACAGGTCAGCGTCAAGCGTCGCGGACGCGAATCTCTCGGTGTCGATCCGGGGTTCTGAGGTGGCCAGTGCGTCGCGCCTCCCGGCTCCGGACGCGCGATGAATGCCATCGCGACGACGGCCATCTGGCTGGCGGAAGTGGACGCGTGCAACGATGCGGCCCTGATGCTTCGGGCTAGGGACCACGAGTGAGCCTTTCGCGCACGTGCACCATCCTCTTCACGGACCTGGTCGCGTCGACCGAACTGCGGACGCGTCTCGGCGACGATCAGTTCGACGTGCGCCGCCGAGCGCACGACCAGTTGATCGCGGAAAGTGTTGAGCGTCACCACGGTGAGGTCGTGAAGTTCGGCGGTGACGGGGTGATGGCAGTGTTTACCGCGGCTGCCGACACGCTGTCGTGCGCGGTGGTGATCCAGCAGGGCCTGGCCCGTGACGGCCGCGACGAGGAGCGGCTCGACGTCCGGATGGGCCTCAGCGCCGGAGATGTGGTCGAGGAGTCGGAGGATTTTCACGGGACGCCGGTCGTCGAAGCGGCCCGGCTCTGCAGCGCCGCGGGTGGCGGGCAGGTGCTCGCGGCGGACGTGGTGCGGGTGCTGGCCGGTAGCCGAGGCGGCCATCGGTTCTCCCCGATGGGTGCATTGGAGCTGAAGGGCCTGCCCGACCCGCTCGTCGCGTGGGAGATCCCGTGGTCGGTCGAGATCGAGACCATGGTGGGGGTGCCGGCGCGCCTCGCGGAGGTCAATGCCCGGGGTCGCTGCATGGGTCGAGACGAGGAGATCGCGACGCTGGTGGACGTGTGGAAGCGTGTGGTGGCCGGCGAGCGGAGGCTGGTGCTGGTCGCGGGTGAGCCCGGGATCGGCAAGACGCGTCTCGCGTCGGAGATTGCCGCACGGGTGGTCAGTCACGGTGGGGTGGCCTTGCACGGTTGGTGTGACGAAGACCTCTCGAGCCCGTACCAGCCGTGGGCTCAGGCATTGGGTGCCTACGTGCGTGCGGTGCCCGACGATGTGGTCGAGCGCCACACCGCCGGGGTCGCGACCGATCTCACCCGGCTGGTCCCCGAACTCGTCGACCGCGTTCCGGACCCAGGGGGGACGAGCGCGATGGATTCGGAGGCCGACCAGTCGCGGCTGTTCGACGCGGTCGATGTGCTGTTGGCCCGAATGGGTGCCGAGCATCCGGTGCTGGTCGTCCTCGACGACCTGCACTGGGCCGACCGGCCGTCGCTGGCGTTGTTGCGGCGGCTGCTCGTATCCGATCGGGCCGGGTCGGTGATGTTTCTCGCGACCTATCGCGACACCGATGTCGATCGTCGTCATCCGTTGGCTGAGGTCCTGGCAGACTTTCGTCGCGAGACGCGGGTCGAGCGGGTATCGCTGAGCGGTCTTGACGAGGTCGGTCTCGGGGCGATGTTGACGGATCGTGCGGGTCACGACGCGCCCGTGGCGTTCGTGCGGGTGTTGTTGGAGGAGACGGAAGGCAATCCGTTCTTCGTCGAGGAAGTGCTGTTGCATCTTGTGGAGACCGGCGGGATCTATCAGCGTGACGGCGTGTGGGTGACCGACGCCGACCCTGCTGATCTCGGGCTCCCCGAGGGTGTACGCGATGTCGTGGGTCGTCGGTTGTCCCGGCTGTCGTCGGAAGCCAATGATCTGTTGACGATCGCTGCAGTGGTCGGGCGCGACTGGGACATTGCGGCGGTGATCACGGCGGGTGGCATCGACCGCGACGCGGCGCTCGACGCGCTCGACGCCGCGCTCGGCTCGGGGCTGGTGACCGAGATGCCCCAGACGGCGGGCGAGTACTCGTTCTCACACGCGTTGGTGCGCCAGACGCTGCTCGAGGAGATCAGCAGCGCCCGCCGGGCGCGACTGCATTGGAAGATCGGCCAGGTCCTCGGTGCCGGACCCGGGAGCTCCCTCACGGCGGTCGCGTTTCATCTCTGTGAAGGCGTGCTTGCCGGCGAGGTCACCGAAGCGGCCAACGCCGCAGTCGCCGCAGCCGAGGCCGCGTACGAGGTCGGGGCCCCCGATGAAGCGCGCACGCTCGCCGGCCGCGCGATCGGTGTCCTCGACGACGCGCACGTCGACGAGCCCGAGATCCGCTGCCGTGCCCTACTTGCCGTCGGTGAGGCTGCCACCCGGCTCCAGCAGGACTTCGAAGCGGCCCGCGCCCTGGTGGTCGAGGCCGCCACCATCGCTCGAACAATCGAGTCGGCGGAGCTCGCCGCCCGTGCGGCAGCGATCTACAGCGCCCTGAGAACGCTCGGCGCAGTAGATCCGGTGGTCAACGATCTGGCACTTGCGGCCCTGGATCTGGGTGCAGGCGAGCAGGAGCGCCCCCGCCTCCAGGCACTCGTCGGTCTCCACGAGATCACGCTCGGGAACTGGGACCGCGGATCCGCGCTCATCGACGAAGCCGTCGCCGCCGCCGAGCCCCACGGCGGTATCGGACTCGTGACTGCCCTCGGCTACCGAGCCTTCTCGGACCAGGGAGGCGCTGATCTCGACCAACGCGCCACGACCAACGCCCACCGCGCTCGAACGCGGCTGAGTCCCTTGGAGTCGCCCAGTGGATGTCGCTGGTCCGCCAGATGGGAGCGACGCTCTCGCTCGCATCCGGGGATCACGCGGCGGTGGAGCGCGAACGCGAGACGATCGCCGGCATGTGGGGCGCGGGATCTGCGCCACCGATCGCGCTGATCGATGGCTGTATCGCCCTGATGGACGGTCGCTTCGGCGATGCGGAACGCAACGCGCTCGAATGGCTTGCGAGCGTCGACTCGGTGTCGCCAACTGCGGCTGGCTTCACAGGGCAACTCGCTGCGACGTGGTATTGGAGCGGTCGAGACGACGAGCTCCTGGGCGCGATGGACGCATTCGCTTCTGGCGCGCCGGCATCGCGTTACCTGGTCGACTCGGTCCGAGCTTCGACGCACGCGCGGCGGGGCGAGCGTCATGAGCGTCTCGACGCGCTGGTTGCGGATGGGTTCGGTGGGATGCCCCGAGACGGGAACCGGGTCGGATCGCTCTGTCATGTCGGTTCGGCTGCCGCCTGGCTTGAAGATCGCGATCTCGCCACCCAGCTCGCACCGCTTCTCGAGCCCTACGCGGGTCAGCTCTTCGTCGCGAACGGCCCCTCGATCGTGTTCGAGGCGGCGGACTCGGTCCGTGGAATGCTGCTGTTCCTCCTCGACCGGGTGGACGAAGCCGTCGCGTGTCACGAGGCGGCTGCGGTGCTGTGCGAGCGCGCCCGCTCCGTGCCCCACGGCATCATGAACCAGCATCGTCTCGCCCGCGCCCTCGCGAGGAGGAACGAACCCGGCGACCGCGAACGGGCGCGCGAGCTCGCGACAGACGCACTCAAACGGGCCACCGAGATCGGGCTCGCTCCCGATGCGCGCTTCGCCCAAGCCGTGCTCGACGCACTGCCATAACGGACCTCGCACGACGCGTGCCGTTGTGCCAAGTTTGCGGTCCGCATCACCCGGGGCCGTAGCTCAGTGGTCAGAGCAGGGGACTCATAACCACCTGGGCGTGAGCGCTGTGCTAGCGGGTGCTTTCGCAGGTCATGGTCGAGCGTCGCCCCGCGAATCTCTTGCTGTGGAGCGGTCGGGTTCCGGTGAGATCACCGGGAGGGGCGCGAGTCGGATCGGGGTTCTGGGCCGACGAGATCCATGCACGACGACGGCGCCGTGACGGCAGGTATTGGTGGCACTGCAGTACTCGACGCGGCCGGGTCGATGAACTGCGCCGGGTCCCCGAGGACGTGTTCACCGCTATGGAAGGGTACGGCCGGAGGTGCGGTCAACTCGTCCCGACCGTTGTCAACGGCATCCTCTACGTCGCCTCCTATGACAGGTTGTCGCATTCCTACAGCCTGCTCACCGACTGAGCTACCAACCCGTCGCCCCGGGATTTCGGTGACCCACAATGGGCAGATTCGGCGGGCGTGCCGGGGGGTTGCGGCGGTTTCTGATCGCTACTCCTTTTCGCGCGCCGGGACCCTTGTCACGGGGAGGAGGGTCGCGGGGCCCTAGGTCGCCGCGCCGCAGTTCGTGACACTGGGTCGAGCTGGGCCCTTGAGCGGCGAGCCGAGGTCCGGCGCTCTCGGTGGAATCTGATCCTTCGACCTCGTCCGACGAAGAGGAGTGTTGATGGCATCGGGCATTGTGGATCGCATCTCGGTCGACCTGGATGGCGAGCGCGTCAAGGGCCTGTGGGCGTGGACGGTCCTGCGGCTCCTGCTGGGTTGGTCCTTCCTCTGGGCGTTTCTCGACAAGCTCTTCGGCTTGGGGTTCTCGACCTGTCGCGCGGAAGACAGCTCATCGATCGATTTCGCTTGTAGCGCTGCGATGATGAAGGGTGGCTCGCCGACCTATGGCTTTCTCACCTTCGGGACCGAAGCCAGTCATGCCGGCTTCCTGTTCAAGTGGATGGCACCCGCAGCCCCGGACGCAATCAACCTGGCGGACGTAGCGTTCATGGCCGCGCTCCTGTTTGGCGGGATTTCTCTGATGCTCGGCCTCGGGACTCGCATCGGTGCGATCGGCGGGGCGGTTCTCATGGCCTTCATGTTTCTTGCCGGCGACGTGTGGCCTCCCACGAATCCTGTCAACAGCAGTCACGTGATCGAGATGGTCGCCTTCCTCGGCATTGCCACCGTGGGGCCCGGAGCGTTCAGCGTGCAGCGCTGGTTCGACAAGACCTTTCCCTCGATGCGATGGGTCCGCTAGGGGGATCCCCGGCATTCGCCGCGACGCTGCTGCGTGCTCCGAGGTCCGAGTCGAACGTGTCGGCGCGTATTCGCCGGCATGTAGGCAGATTCGGGGAACTTCGAACGGGTGTTGCTGTCCAACCCGATAGGCGCAACGACCCGCGACGGTTCGGCAGTGGGTCTCGATCCTCGACGACGACTGACCGTCGCTCGCTGGTGGGATAGAACATTCGCAGCGGGGGCCGTAGCTCAGTGGTCAGAGCAGGGGACTCATAATCCCTCGGTCGAAGGTTCGATCCCTTCCGGCCCCACCAACCTGACCAGGTGTTACTGGTCTATGGCCGCAGACGAGTCGGGTGCCGGACCCGGTTCCTGCGAATCGCGGGCCATCTCGACGAGTTCGAGCCCCACTTCATTGCGGAGGCTGAACTGATCCGCACACAGACCGTCGAACGTCTCCGAGGGCTCCAGGAACTCGCCACGCGGGCCGACGCCCTGGTCCAGGCCGTAGCGAGCACGCGGTGCGACGCGGGTTGCGACCAAGCTGATCTGGGTCGCCAGCGGCTTATCGCATTCGATCTCCTGGCCGCCGCAGAGGACGAACGGCCGTTGTTCTGACTTGTCTGCCTGGACAGGGCGAGATCTTGGCGAGTCGCATCCCGGGGGCGAGTGTTCGCGCGACCGGGGCCACGTTGCCATTCGGAGTTCACGAAACCGCGTCCACTCCATCCGGGGCAGTCGCGCGGCTCTGAACTCCTCGACCTCTCGACGGGACGGTCGAACCCGCGTAGCTTTCTCGCTGGCGGACGCGCAAGGCGTCGCCGGGGAGCGGGGCGGATGAGGCCAGCGCGGAGATCCTTCGTCTGGGGAGCACTCCTGTTGGCGGCCCTTGTCGCGTTCGGTGCGTGTTCAAACGGGACCGGGTCGGGATCGGCTCCGCGGTCGGCGGACGAACCGACCTCGGCCGACTCAGCGTCCGGGGCTGACGGCGACGGCGACCCGGTGCCGTCGTCTGGGTGCGTTGACCAAGACCCGACGCTCGCGGCCACGACCGACGGGAAGTTCACGAGCGGGGGCGTCGAGCGAACGTTCCTCCTCGGTATTCCCTCTACGAATGACGGGGAAACACCGATGCCCCTCGTTCTCGACATGCACGGTCTGTCTCAGACGACCGCGGGTCATGAAGCCCAGACCCAGATGAGCGAGTTGGGCGAGCAGGAGGGTTTCGTCACCGTGATGCCCCAGGGTCTCGGTGATCTTCCGTACCTGAAGATCACCGCCGATGGGGGCGACATCGGTTTTGTTGACGAGCTCCTCGACTCGCTCGAGGCAGGGCTCTGCATTGACACCTCACGCCTGTACCTGACGGGCTATTCGGGCGGAGCGATGTTGACGGCGGTGCTGTCGTGCAGGGCCGCCGAGCGGTTCGCCGCGGCCGCCCCGGTGGCCGCGACAGTGCCGGTCGCCGACTGCGATCCGGCCCGCGCGGTTCCGGTTCGGGCATTCCAAGGCGCCGCGGATCAGATGTGGAGGTACGACGGAGACCTCCCGCAGGCCCGACAGACGATGACGAACATCTTCGGTGCAGCAAAGATCGACGAGATCGTCGCTGAGATGGAGGAGGCTTTCGAGCCGGGTGTTGTTTCGAACGGCGGCCCTGACTCGGTCGAGGTCATGACCGATTGGGCGCTACGCAACGGATGCGCCGACACCTACACCGAAGGGGCAGTGGCCGATCAGGTCCGCCACCTCATCTGGGAGGACTGTCCGGCAGGCGCGGCAACCGAGCTCTACGTCATCGACGAAGGCGGTCACACCTGGCCTGGCAGCCAGAACGACGTCGCTACCGAAGTCGTTCTCGGTCCCACGAACCTCGAGGTTGATGCCACCGAACTCATCTGGAAGTTCTTTCAGCAACACCATCTCTGACCACAGACCGGCGTGCTGCCTTTGGCCTTGCGGGAGGTCGCCTTCGCTCCGAGTCCTCACTGAGGGACCGGGCTGACCTCAGAGAAGCTGCGTTCCTTCCCGGACGTGATCGCCGCTAGTTGCACATCTAGAACGTTGTGTGGTGGGGGGCAACCTGCGCGCCGGGGATGGGTACGGCATACCCTTGGAGCGGCGCAGGCAGGAGGGACGGGCCGGTGACGACCGAGAATTTGGCGGTGGTGTTCACTGACATGGTTGATTCGACGGCGTTGTCGTCGGCGCTGGTGCCGGATGCGGCGGACGAGTTACGTCGGGAGCATTTCTCGATTTTGCGTCAGGCGGTCGTGGAGTCGGGTGGCTCTGAGGTGAAGAACCTGGGTGACGGGGTGATGGTCGTCTTTTCCTCGGCGTCGGCGGCGTTGGGGTGTGCGGTGGCGATGCAGCAGGGCATCGAGCGCGACAACCGTGCTCGTTCGCAGGCGATCGGTTTGCGGGTGGGTGTGAGTGGTGGTGAAGTCATCGGCGACGACGGCGACTATTTCGGTGATCCGGTGATCGAAGCCGCCCGTCTGTGTGCGCGTGTGAAGGTGGACAGATCCTGTCCGCGGAGTGGGTGCGTCTCACTGCGGGTCGCCGCAACCGTCACGAATGTGTTCCGGTCGGTCCGTTGCAGTTGAATGGACTCCCAGAGCCGGTGGAGACGGTCGAGGTCGCCTGGGAGCCGTTGGTTGGAGTGGCCACAGGTGGGGTGCCGTTACCGGCCCGGCTCGGGGTGCGTCCCGTCGAGGGGGTGGTGGACGCGACGTCGAGTTGGCGGTGATCGCGGATGCGTGTAAGCGAGTCGCGGCGGGTGAGAGCCGCGAAGTGCTGTTGGTGTCGGGTGAGGCCGGGCAGGGCAAGACGACTCTCGTCGCGGAGGCTGCACGGGCCGCGTTTGGTGCGGGGGCGTGCGTCCTCTTCGGACACTGCGAAGAGGATCTGGCGACGCCGTATCAGTTGTTCGGTGAAGTCCTCGGCCATTACGTGACCCACGCGGCCTGATCGTCAACTCGTCGCGGATGTCGAGGCGCATGGCTCCGAACTCGCCCGGCTGGTGCCGCAGTTGGCGAGCAGGATTCCGGATCTGGCACCGCCGCAGCCGACGGATGCGGACACGGAACGGTTCTTGTTGTTCGCGGCAGTCGTCGGCCTCCTCGCAGCCGTGTCCGAGGAATCCCCGGTCGTGATCGTCCTCGACGATTTGCAGTGGGCCGATCGGGCCAGCCTGCAACTCCTGCGTCATTTGACCGTGTCGGGACTGCCAATGCGGGTGTTGGTGGTCGGCTCGTTTCGAGATAGTGAACTGCCCAGCGCGTCTGGCCTGGTGGAGGCGTTGGCGGCGTTACGCCGACAGGATGGCGTGACCCGCATCGAACTGGCCGGCCTCGACGACAGCGGGGTCGCCGCCTTTCTTGAGGCTGCCGCGGGACATGCCCTCGATGACAACGGGCTGGGTTTGGCCCGTGTGTTGTTGCGCGAGACCGATGGCAATCCGTTTTTCGTCAGCGAGGTATTACGCCATCTGGTCGAGACCGGAGCAATCTCCCAGGATGCGACGGGCCGGTGGGTGGCCGAAGGCGGCTTCGATGAGGAGAGTTTGCCCGACAGTGTCCGTGAGGTGATCAGTGGCCGGGTCGTGCGCCTCGGCGATCCGGCGGCGCGCGCGTTGTCGGTCGGCGCGGTGATCGGACGCGACTTCGACCTTGACCTCCTCGCCCGAGCGACCGGAACCTCCGAAGGAGACCTCCTCGACATGCTCGACGCCGCAGCCATGGTGAGTCTCGTGCGGGAAGTGACACACACGTCCGGGCAGTACACGTTTGCCCACGCGCTCATCCAGCGCACCCTCTTCGAGGATCTTGGTCCGACTCGTCGTGGTCGCGTGCCATCGCCGCGTCGGCGAAGCTCTCGAAGAACTCTGCGGTGGTCGTCCCGGCGTTCGGGTCGGAGAACTCGCGCGCCACTGGGGTCGTGGCCCAACCCGCCGAACCCACCAAAGCCATCCACTACTCCCACCAAGCCGGCGACGCTGCCCTCGCGGCGCTTGCTCCCGGCGACGCGCTTGACCACTACACCCGCGCCATCAACCTCCACGCCCACGCCCACGCCGACGACTCCGACCCAACCCTCGCCATCGACCTCGCTATCGGTCTTGGCACTGCCCAGTTTCTGATTGGTGACCCGGCCTTTCGCGAGACGCTCCTCGCCGCTGCCCACCAAGCCGCCGACCACAACGACACCGACCGACTTGTCGCCGCGGCACTCGCCAACAACCGGGGCGTGTTCAGTTCCGCGGCTGGGACCGACAACGAGCGGGTCGAGATCCTTGAGATCGCCCTCGGTCGGCTCGCCGAGGACAGCCCCGACCGGCCTCTCATCCTCGCGGCCCTCTGCGCGGAGGTCACGGTCGAAAGTTCGCTCGAGCATCGCAAGGCCATTGCCGACGAGGCCCTTGCTCTCGCCCGACTCACGGGCGACGACGCCATCCAGCTGCGCGTCCTGAACCACATCTTCATTCCGCTCTTCGCGCCACCTCTCCTCGAATCCGCGGCTCTCCCGCACTGCCGATGCACTCGTCCGAGCCGAACGCATAGGAGATCCGAATCTGCTCAGTTTTGCGGCCACGTGGCGGGGCGTCGCTGCGGCAACGGTGGGTGATATCGATGAAGTTGACCGCTGTTTTGGAATGATGGAGTCTCTCGCCGAACGACATCGGATTCAGGTCCTGCGGTGGGGACTCACACTCAACCTCGTCCTGCGAGCCCAGATCGCCGGGAACATCGAACAAGCCGAGCACCTCGCCGGTGAAGGACTCCGGATTGCCACCGAAGCTGGCGAGCCCGACGCCTACCTCTTCTTCGGCGCGGCAAATGCTGATGACCAGTTTCCAACGTGGAACCCTCGGTGACCTGGTTCCGCTCATCGGGCAGTCCTTGGAGACAACGTTCCGCGAGTTCACCGTTGGCGTGCTCGCGATGGCCCACGCCGAGGCAGGCAGCATGAACAACGCACGTCAACTGCTGTCGGACTTCGCCGCCCCCAACTTCGAGATGCGCATGGATGCCTTCTGGACCATTGGAATGGTCGGATATGCCGAGGCCGCCATCGAATGCCGAGACCCTCAACACGCCGAGCCGCTGTTCGACCGGCTCGCACCCTGGGGGGATCAGCTTTCGTGTGGCGGCACGATCACCGCCGGCCCAATCAGTCACTATCTCGGTGGCCTCGCCACCGTCCTCGGCCGCTACGACGAAGCCGACAAGTACTTCAGCCACGCCTCCGACATGAGCGAACGGATGCACGCCAAGTTCTTCGCTGCCCGCACCAGTCTTTCCTCGGGAAAGATGCTCGCCGAGCGCAACCTGCCCGGCGACACGCAACGGGCACGCGACCTGACCCACCAGAGCCCAGAGCGCGGCGGCCAAGAACGGGTACGCAACCGTCGAGCGCCGTTCCACCGAGGCACTTCAACAACTCGCCTGACCGCTGGTCGATCAGTCCAGCCAGCGAACATCCTGCGAACGAACCACCCGGGACGTGCCGACGCCCACTCGGATTCGCAGCCCGACGAAGAGCGTACGTCGCAGGTCAGCCACCCTGACCGGAACCGACCGGGACGCGACGACACGTACCTTCACGGACTCACAATCCGTCGGTCGAAGGTTCGATCCCTTCCGGCCCCACCTATCCACCAGGGGAAAGTGGCAGACGCTCGGGTACCGGCGGTGCGCTCGCCGTCATTCTGCAAACGCCCTGCAAATGGTCCACCAGACGGACGACCAGGCGCGCCGTCGGGGCTCCCACCAGAGATGGCCAGGAGGTCCGGTGAGGTCTCCGTACTCCCGCCATCCCAGGGTGCGGCTGTCGGCCAGATGTAGCGACCCCTCCGTCATGTCGGCATTCTGCTGCTCGGGATGCGCGGGCGTGGCCGGAATCTGGGAGGCCTCAGTCCTGGGTGTTGACACATCGCGTGTGCCAGTCGTCCATGTAGTCGCCGAGGATGCTGGCGATCTTCTCGAGTGGTCGGTCTTGGATTCCCGACACTTCGAACTGTCTGGTTTCGGCGAGTCCTTTGGCGTTGTGCTTGCCGTTCCCGATTGGGAACTTCACCCAGGGGTCGGCGCAGGTCTCGGAGGTGAGCCGAGAGACTTCGTCGACGTTGCCGGCGCCGGCGGCCACCCAGAGGGCACGGGTATCGGCGGAGGCGTTTTCGACGGAGTGGTCGCCGGGAGGTCCGAGGCTGTTCCAGTAGGAGTTGAGCGATGCGCCGATGATCAACGCGAGGATCGCGACACTCGGTATGAGGATCAGTGCGGGGCGCGTCCATCGTCGTGGGGTGTCAGGGTCTCGCGGGGAGGCGAGTGTGATGAGGGACCAGATGATCCCGAGCGCGCTTCCGACGATGAGGGTCAACGCGACGGCCACGAAGACCCAGTAGCCGGCCTCGCCGCGATACACGAGGAGGATGGCCGCCGCAGGAACGAACGACGCGACGCCAACCGCGATCTGTTTGGCGACGGCGGCGCCAGTGCTGCGGCGTATGAGCCAGGCCCGATGGAATCGGGTGAGGCCGAAGATCGGCAGGCCGATCAGCACGATCGGTGGGATGAAAATGAGGGGGAGGAACGGACCGGGTCCGAGCAGGAAGAGCCCGGCGACTGCGACGAGAACGGCGAAGACGACGCCGAGGTTTGGTGGTTGGTCGGGGGAGAGCATCGAGCCGCGTTCTTTGGCGGCGCTGGAGAACAGGTCGCGGGCAGTGCTCCACCACAAGCCGCGCCGGGGCTTGCTGAAGACGAGCAGGTCGCGGAATCCTTGGACCAGGTCGTCGCCGTACTCGCTGCGGAACTCGCGGGGATAGATCACGAGCAGCCGGCGATAGATCCGGACCGCTCGCTCGATTGAGGGCCCCCTCGGTTGCGGGGGGTCCGTGGTCATGTGAGCCCCCCGAGCAGTCGCGCCGGGGCGGGTCGCTGGGTTCGTTCGAGGAGGTTGGTCAGGCGTTGGATTTCAGCCGCGGAGACCCGATCGCCGAGCGCGGTGAGCCGGTAGTACTTGCGGCGTTGGTCGTCGAGTGCTTCGTCGGGGCGGACGTCGGACTCCTCGATGATGCCCACGGCGAGGAGCTTCTTGATCGTGCCGTAGAGGGTGCCGGGTCCGATCTTGATCACACCATCCGAGAGGCGATCGACCTCACGCATGATCGCGTAGCCGTGGCGCTCCCCTCGGTTGAGGGCCAACACGATGTGGAGCGCGGCCGGAGCCAACGGCAGGTGTGCGCTCTCGTCCGGGGTTGTCGAAGACTTTGCCATCTCGGTCACCTTTCGAGCTATCGGATCTTGACTGACTCTATCAGATTCCGATAGAGTTGTCGAACGATCCCTACGAAAGCGTGACCAGCATGATCCCACTCCCTCGCACCACCCAACGCCGCCGGTCCCCACGATGGGCCATCGCGGTCGGCGTGGTTGGGCTCTCGGCCCTCGCGGCCGCTTGCGGCACCCCCGCCTCGTCCGCGGAAGCGACCGTTCCCGTCAGCGAGTGGGTCGCCGAGTTCGACCGCCTCTGCGTCGAAACCAGTGCGGAACTCACCGCCGACCTCTCCGACAAGGAGTTCGCGGCGATCAGCCGCCGGGCCCTCAACGAGATGCGCGAGCTCCCCGCACCCGATGAGATGGCCAACGAAGCCGACGAACTTCTCGAAGCCATCGAAACCACGACCACCGACCTGAATCTCGACGACGCGACCATCGAGGCCCTCGATAACCAGGCCCTCGACGCCATGACCGCGCTCGGCGTCTCAGACGCCTGCATCGGCGGTCCCGCGGGCTGACCCCCGGAACGGTCGGTAGACCGTTTCCGCGACGACGGGAGGACACGATGAACAACCTCAAGACCAGCTGGTGGCGCTACGCAGCGGCGCTCATCGCGATCGGCCTCACCATCGTGGGGATCATGTCGATGTTCGAAGACACGCGGGATCCGCTCTACCAGCGCGCGCTCATCGCGGTGCTGCTCGTCGGTGCTGCCGGACTCATCATCATCGGGCTCGTGATTCGTGCGAACAGGCGCAAGGTGGGGTGCACGCTCATCGCGATAGGCACGCTGCCCGCGGTCGCGCCGATCGTCCTGTTCTGGTACCCACCCGCGCTCGCGATCGGAGTCGTCTCCAGTTTGGTCATCGCGAAGGCCGTCGAGGATGCTCAGCGATCTTCGCCGGCATCGTCGGTCGCCTCACCGCGGAGCTAGCTCCATCGGCTTTGGGTCGCGCATGATCAAGCGGCCGGTCGTGTCGGCGCGATTGTTCGGCTACTGCCCGGGTGTGCTGACATCCCTCGGTCGAAGGTTCGATCCCTCCCGGCCCCACCAGCCGGTTGGCGGACCTGCCTGGTTCAGCCCCAGGTGTCGGAACTGCTCTTCTGGCAGGCGTCCAGCTCGATTCGGTCGCGCATCGCGTGGGGGAGTGGCGACGGGCCACGTAACGTCGCCGGGGTGGAACTTTGGGAGCTCACCGCCCGCGAACAGATCCGGGACACGCTCGCCCGGTACAACCTCGCAGGCGACCGGGGGCGATACGACGACATGGTCGGGTGTTTCGCGCTCGACGGTGCGCTGATCATCGTCGGGGCAGCGGAGCACCGCGGCCGGGAGGCTCTGCACCAGTTCTTCTCCAGCGTCGGCGGTACTGCGCATCAGAACCTCACGCAGATGCGCCATTGCGTCACCAATCTCGTCATCGACGTCGACTCCCCCGAGCATGCGACCGCGGCGAGCTACTTCCAGGTGATCACCGACGTCGGCCTCGATCACTGGGGCCGCTACCGGGACCGTCTCACCCCCGTCGGCGGCCGGTGGCTGCTGACCGAGCGCAGCGTCAAGACCGACGGGTACTCCGCCGCCAGTCTCTTCACGCCCCTCGCGGCCCCAGGGCAGTGAGCGCCCGGACGGCCCGTCCCGACCATTCTCCTATGGCCCCCGCGAGCACTCGCGGCGTCGTCAGAAGCCTCGCAGCAGATCTGGCTGTTTGAACGACGTCCAACCGCGGTCGCAGGTGAGGAGCGCGCCGTTGAAGCTGCGTGACGCGTCGGACGCGAGAAATACGACCACCTCGGCGATTTCCTCGGGGTCCTGCAGGCCGCTCGCGTGGCCGAGGTCGAACGTGTGCTTCACGTCGTCGTTGCCCCAGATGAGCGAGTTCATCGGCGTGTCGACGTAACCGGGCGCGATCGCGTTGACCCGCACACCCACCCGACCCGCATTCGGCGCCATGGACTTCGTGAGCACCGCGACACCGCCTTCGGTGGCGGCGTAGCCGTCCAGTCCGCCGAGCGGCAGGGTGGCCATGGACGACGCGGTGTTGATGATCGAGCCCCCGCCGGCCTCGGTCATCGCGGGGAGCGCGAAAGTGGCAGCAGTAGAACGTGCCGCTGAGGTTGATGCCGACGATCTGATCCCACACGGCCGGATCCATGTCGGGCGCGAACCCGTCCCGGCCGGGCCAGGCCACGCCGGCGTTGTTGTGCAGGATGTGCAACCCGCCGAAGTGTTCGACGGCGGTCGCGACCATCGCCTCGCAGTCGGCCGCCACGCTGACGTCGGTGTGCTTCGCGACGGCGTCGGCGCCGCCTTGCTGCAGGGACTCGACGGTCGCGGCAGCACCGTCGTCGTCGACATCGGCCACCACGACCTTCGCGCCCGCTGCGGCGAGCGCGACCGCACCGTCGCGGCCCAGTCCGGATCCGGCCCCGGTGACGATCGCGACTTTCCCGCTGAGATCTGCCATGACGTGCCCCTTCATCGACCGACGGTGGTGCGATCGTAGGTGGGTCAGGTGAGGTCCCAGAGCAGCCGGAAGTACGCGATGCGGTCGGGGTCCCGCTCGATGCCGTACGCGTCGAGGAGGGTGTCCTCCCACCCCGGGCCGTAGTTCCATTCGGTGCTCCAGGTGGCGACCGCCAGGTCCGCCCACCGGTCGCCGACCCCGAGTGTGCCGAGGTCGACGAGTCCGGTCCACGTCCCGTCGGCGCCCACGATGGTGTTCGGCGCGCAGGCGTCGCCGTGACAAACGACGGTCCGGTCCGGCTCCGGGGGGTCGCCCAGGATCCGGAGTGCGTCGGCGGTCGCGAGGTGCCGATGGACCACGTGCCACCGCTCTGGCGCCGTGTCGCCGTCGGCGATCCGGCGGCGGGCGACTGCGACGCGGGATGCCGTGGGCCACTCGAACGGGCACTCGGCCGCCGGCGCGTGATCGTGGAGGTGGCGAAGACCGGTGCCGATTGCCGCGACCGCGCGCGGGGTCGGCGCGCCGAGCGCGGCGAGACCGCCGACGCCCCGGTGAGGGGCTCGGTGCTCATCCATTGGCCCTCTGCGTCGGCGCCGAGGTCCAGCACCGTCGGCACCGCAACGAAGTGGGCTGCCCATCGGAGCCGCTCCGCCTCCGCGGCGAGGTCCAGGTCGACGTCAGCGGGTGTCCACTTCACGAACACGCGGTTGGGGCCGGCGCCGACGTCGAAGGTCAGCCCGCCGCGTTCGTTGCGCCACACCGCTCGGGTCGGGCGGCCGGATGCCAGGTGCGCGACTGCCGCGGGGACCTCGACGTCGTCGGGTGGGGGAGCAGCGAGCGGCACCCTCGCAGCGTGCCAGATGGGTGCTCCCGGGCGCCGAGTTCCGCGGGAAAGCGAAATCCGCTCCGGGAGGGCCGGGCCTTCCTACCCTGGATCTCGCTCAGCACCCTGCCGACAATGGGTCCGGCATCCCGAGGAGGCACGGATGAGTACCGGTCGCAAGGTCATGGTTGTTCTGGGGATCGTCCTCGCGCTCCCGGCACTCGGGTTACTCGGGGCGGGGGTGGGCATCGGCGCGGCCTCGGCCGTCGCGCGGGACGACGGTGGGTACTTCAGCACGCACCTCGATCCGATGGAGTCCCGGGGCGTGGCCATCACGGCCAACGACCTGGACCTCGGCGCGGACCCCGGCGACCCGAGCTGGGTCATCGACCGCCTCGACATCAAGGTGCGACTCGCCGCGCGCACCGAGGATCGACGGGGCCAGATCTTCATCGGCATCGGCCCCGCAAGGCAGGTGGCGGACTACCTGCGCGACGCCCGGATCTCGAAGGTCGATGAGGTCAACGGCCGGGACGTGATCCTGCGGTCGCGACCCGGCACCGCCACTGTTGACGCCCCGGCCTCGCAGCGATTCTGGGTCGCACAATCCTCGGGTACGGGTGTCCGGCGGGTTACCTGGGAGCTCGAATCCGGCCGTTGGGCCGCGGTGATCATGAACGCGGATGGTTCGGCCGGGGTGACCGTCGACCAGTTGCGGGTGGGAGTCAGGGCCGGTTTCCTGGTTCCGCTCGCGGTCATTCTCGGCCTGATCGGACTCGGGTTGGCGATCCTGTCGATCGTGTTGATCGTGGCCGGCGCGAGTGGTCGGCGGCGGGGTGGACCCGATGACACCGCCGGTGCGTCCGACGGTGCCGCGGTGCCGCCGGGGGAGGATGCTCCCCAGCCGGTCGCGTTGCGGGCGACCCTCGACCCGGGCCTGTCCCGATGGCAGTGGTTGGTCAAATGGTTTCTCGCGATCCCGCACTACTTCGTGCTGTTCTTTCTTTGGGCCGCCTTCGCGCTGCTCACGGTCTTCGCCGGCTTCGCGATCCTGTTCACGGGTCGGTACCCACGCGGCGTCTTCGACTTCAACGTCGGCGTGATGCGGTGGTCTTGGCGCGTGAACTACTACGCGTCGAGCGGGGGTCTGGGGACCGACCGTTACCCGCCGTTCTCACTGCACGATGTCGCCGACTATCCGGCGCACCTCGAGGTGGCATACCCCGAACAGCTGTCCCGTGGCCTCGTGCTCGTGAAGTGGTGGTTGCTGGCGATCCCGCACTACCTGATTCTCGGGCTGCTCTTCAGCGGCCGTGCCCGCGACGGGGAGCGTGGCTCGTGGGCGCCGCCGGTCTCGGTTCCCTGCTGGGAATCCTGGTCTTCATCGCCGCGCTCGCGCTGCTGTTCACGGCTCGGTATCCACGCGGTCTCTACGACCTCATCGTGGGGATCAACCGGTGGTTCTACCGAGTCGCCGCGTACGTCACCCTGATGACCGATCGGTACCCACCCTTCCGCCTCGACCAAGGCGGTGACGAACCCGAACCTGAACCGTCCCGAGCGATTGTCGGTTAGGTGGAGCGAAACGCACCCCAGCCGACGGACGCCCGACGCAGGATGGGTCAGGTGCGGGCGGGCCAGGTCTCCGCAGTAATGCGGAAAACGGCGGCCGTCACCGAGCCGTGCTGCTCCGTGGCCGGGAGTGGAACATCGCGCTCGCGCCACATACCGAGTCGCTCCGCGACCCGAACTGACGCGAGGTTGTCCACCTGAGGTAGTGAGCAGACCCCGTCGAGGCCCAGTGTGGAGAAGGCCTCGTCGAGCGCGGCGGTCGCACCCTCGGTGGCCAGACCCTGGCCCCACGCGGCCGGTTCGAGCCGCCACCCGACCTCGAGCACCGGAAGCACCTCGGGAAGAAACGTCGGGACCGAGAGGCCGAGGTAACCGATCACGGCGCCGGTCTCGCGCCGGATCGCGATCCAGCAGCCAACGCCGCACGTCTCCCACTGTTCGACCTGACGGTCGACGAAGGCGGCGGTCTCGTCGGCCGTGAAACCGCGGCCGACCGGGTAGGCCCACACCTCTCGCTGGGCGAACACCGGCACGAGCGCGTCGAGATCCTCCGACCGAAACCGTCGGAGTTCCAGGCGGTCGGTCGTCACATCTGGCATCGGGTTCGCGAGCGTGGGCAGTCCTTCCAGTGCCGTCGGCATCGCGTCAGTGTCGCGCTGACGACCGTGACCGACCGTTGGTGAACCCGCGCCGGCTAGTTGTTGAGTGCCGCGAGCCCGGGGTAGCCCGGCGCGTACTTGGTGACCCGGAAGACCCACCACGGCTCGATCACGAAACCGGCACCAGTGCCGCTCGGCGTGGTTTCGCGGACGGTGTACCGCGGGTTCTCGTATTTCCACACCGTCTCGCCGTCCGCGTTCGCCTCGACGAAGAGCCCGAGGTTGCCGTAGTCGACGAGCACGTTGCCATTGGGAAGCTTCTGTGCGCTGGAGATGATGGCCGCGAACTCCTGGTCATCCGTGCGCTGCGGGTAGATCTGCTTCACCGATGCGGCGAAACGGCCGTCCGGTCCGATCACGTACTCGCCACCGTCGATCATCGGGTGGATCTGGTTGACCGTCGAGTATTCGCGGACCTCGGGGAGCCCGTTGCTGAACACCGTGATGTCTCCCGCTCCCGGCGTGCGGGCCGGGATCCAGCGCGGGTCGTGCTGGACGAACAGTTCCTGGTCTTTGGGGCCGCCGCGGTCGTAGGCGGCCGGGTTGCCGACGCGGAACTGCAGGTCACCCGCCGGGCCCGCGGCTTCCTCGGTCGTCGTGCCGTGGTCGATGATCCAGAGCTCGCTGAAGGTGCGCGAGCTGATCATGATCTCGTCCGTGTCGGCGTTGTAGGTCACAGCATTGCCATGGTTCCAGTCCTCGTCGCCGTCGTTGCCCGGCAACACCCAGTTGAGGTCGATCTTCTCGGGGTGATCAGCGACAACCCCGAAGTTCGGCTTGGTCGGATCGTGATCCTGGACGAGGTGATCCCAGACGTGCCAGCGCCAGACGATGGTCTCCTGCGCGGGGGAGTACTCGACGATCATGTCCGGCCAGAGTGCCTTGTCGGGGAGCAACTTCGGATCCCGACCGGCGGCGATGGCCTCCTGCTTGGTCTTGTATTCCCACGCGAGAATGAGCACGTTGCCATTCGGGAGCGGCTCGATGTCGTGATGTTGCATGACCTCGTCGTCGCCGAAGTCGAACTGCCAGAGTCGGTTGCCGTCCCAGTCGAGCTGTTCGATCCGCCCCCCCGCACCCTGACCCCTCGCGAAGGTCCCGGCGTGGTCGAGGTCGCCGGCGCGCAACAGCGAGCCGTCGGGGAGCAGGTACTGCATCGCTCCTGGCCGGGTGGTGGTGTTCCAGTCGTGGACCACGGCGCCATCCGCGTCGATGAGTACCGTTCGCTGCAACTCGAACGGCGCGTAGAGGGTGTAGCCCGGTGCAATGCCGTCGCGCTTCGTGATCAGCCCTTGCGGCTCGGGCGGGCTGGCGACGCCGTCGTCTCTGACCGCCACCAACACGATGGTGAAGGTCCCCACCAACACCAAGATTCCGATGAGTACTCGGGTCCAGCCGCGCATTGTGCCCCTTTGGAAGTGAAGGTCGGTTCCACTCGCTGGAAATATCGCGCACTCCGCCGGGGTGCTGTCCCGTCGAACGGGGGGCAGCACCGAAACACAGCACTGTGCGTCCGAATGTCCGGCGGGTGCCAGTGCCTGCGCCTACCGTTCGGTGCGGCACCGTCGATCGAGGCCGTGCCGAATACCGAGGAGCACGACCACGATGAGTGACCCCGAGTCGACGGAATCCCAGCCTTTGTCGGGTGAAACCCCGCATGACGACGAGTGGGTCAGCCCACCGTCTCACGATCGCAATTTTTCGCCCTGGGCCCAGGTCCAGATGGAGTTGGCCGCGAGTCGGGCCGAGGAGACGGTGCCGACGGTCCCGGAGGCGGTCCCCGGATGGCGGGCTCGCACTCGTGGTCGGCTGAGCGACCTCCTCGGTCGGTTTCCGAGGGGTGTGCCGCTCCAATTCGAGGTGACCGACCGCGTCGACTGCGGCATCTACACCCGGGAGTCGGTGGTCTTCGATTCCGAGGAGACCATGAGCGTGCCGGCGTTCCTGTTGGTGCCGCACGCCCGCCAGGGCCGCGGTCCCGCAGTGCTCGCGCTCCACGGTCACGGTCCCGGCAAGGACGACGTCTGTGCCGTGACCGCCGACCCGAGCGGCCTCGATCCGCACCCGGGCGCGTTCGCGCACGACCTCGCCACCGCCGGGTACGTCGTCCTGGCGCCGGATCTTCGCGAGTTCGGTCAACGGTCGGACGTGACGCCTGGGCACCGGGACCCCTGCGACGCGAACCTGGTCGCGGCCGTCGCTGCGGGCCGGAATCCTTTGACCGCAAACCTGTACGACCTCGTGTGTGCCCTCGACCTGCTGGAGGAACACCCGCTCGCGGATCCCAGCCGGATCGGCGTGGCCGGCTTCTCGCTCGGCGCGACGATGAGTCTGTTCCTCGCCGCGCTCGACGCCCGGGTCCGGGCGACGATCGTCTCCGGGTTCTTTTCGTCCTGGCGGGCTGCCCACGAGGTCCCGTACAACCTGTGTGGATCCCAGGTGCTGTTCGGCATGCTCGGACACCTCGATCACGTCGATCTCGGAGCGCTCGTCGCCCCGCGTGCCTTGCTCATCGAATCCGGCGAGCAGGACCAGCAGTTCTCGATTGATGCGGCGCGAGCCGCGGTCGCCGAACTTCGGCCGGTGTTCGCAGCGATGCGGGCACCGCATGACGCGCTCGGTGCATCACACATTTCCGGGTGGTCACCGTTGGGACGGCGCGTCGGCGCTGGCGTTCTTCGAGCGCTGGCTTTGAGCGAGCGCGACAACGTCGGTGGCGGCGAGCGCGGCCGGGTCCGTCGCCTCCGGCGCGTGATGCACCCGACCGACCCCGGGGCCTTCGGTGTCGTCGGGTTCACTGACCGACGAGAGGTGATCCGACGGGCACCCCGCCTGATTGTCGGCCTCATCCTGCTCGGCGTGGGCATCGGGATGACCCTGCAAGCCGGGCTGGGTGTGAGCCCGTGGGACGTTCTGCACCAGGGGATTGCGCGGCGGACCGGCATCCCGTTCGGGACGGTCGTGGTCCTGGTCGGTGTCGTGGTGTTGCTGGCCTGGATACCGCTGCGTCAGCGGCCCGGGGTCGGCACGATCCTGAACACGCTGACCGTCGGGTACATCAGCAACGCCACCATGATTGGGATCGGCACGGTCGACGATCTCGTCCTGCGTTGGGCGCTGCTCCTCGGAGGGATTCTGGTCTCGGGCCTCGGCGTCGGGATCTACATCGGGTGCGGGCTCGGCCCGGGACCCCGAGATGGTCTGATGACAGGACTCGCGGCGCGGGGACACCCGGTATGGCTGGTTCGGTCCTTGCTCGAGTTCACCGCGTTGGCGCTCGGCTGGTCGCTCGGCGGAGACGTCGGGGTGGGCACCGTCGCGTATGCCTTCGGCATCGGTCCGCTCGGCCACTTCTTCCTCTTGCGATTCCACCTGGCCGTCGACGCCGGGTCACCGCCGATCGACGCGACGTTCGGAGAATGACGCCGATCTTCGGCGCAGCGCAGCGGGCGGGCCGATCAGTCGAGGGTCCGTGGCGCCACCATCGCCGCAAACAGGCGGTCCCAACCGATCGGCACCGAGTCGATGGCCGAGAGCGCCGCGGATTCGACTGCGTCGATTGATGTCACGCCGGCGAGTCGTGCACCGGCAAGGTCCACGATCGCCTGATCGGTGAGCGCGCCCGTTCCCTCGACAACCGCGCGGTGCCTCCAGGAGCGCGTCATCCGACTGGTCCAGATCGCCGAGGAGGTGGTGCGCGAAGGCGCGGGCGAGTGCGTGTCGGTAGCGATCGGCGTAGGTGACGAGTTCGCCTGCCGATGCGGCGGCGACCTCGAGCGCCGTCGCGGCGTCGCCGTTGGCGATCAGGGCCAGCGTGTACGCGACGTCGGTTGCGGCATCGCTGCCCGCCCCGATCGCCACCGCGCGTGCGTGGGCGAGGTTGTCGAGTCCGGCCTCGACGTTGCCCGACTGCAGGTTCGCGAGTCCGAGCAGCATCCGCTGCTCGTCGTTGATGAACAGCGGCCCGTCGAGATCGCCGAGTTGGCTGTTCGCAATCTCGAGCGCGCGCTCATCGCCGGCCATCACTGCGGTCGCGGCGCGTATCATCCCGGGCATTCGGTTGAGCGAGGCGTCGGCCACCTGGAAACCGAGCGTTTCGATCTCATCGATCAGTTCGAGGCACTCCAGGTATCGGCCCGCCTGGGTGCGGCTGACGAGGAGAGGACTCATCGCCTGGAGTTCTCCCCACGGATCGCCGAGCGAACGAAAGATCTCCAGGGCGGACTCGGCCTGGGTTCCCGCCTGCGCCGGATCGGCGGCCCAGACGGCGATGTTGGCCAGCAACACGTTCATCATCGCCCCGGCCCAGCGATTGCCGAGTTCGGCCGCTTCCTGCTCCATCCGGGTCGCGAGATCTCGCGCCTCGGCGTGATTGCCCTGTACGAATCGAACCCACGCGAGCAGTCCGAGCGCCCACGAGACGCCGCCCCAGTCGCCGACTTCGCCGAAGGCCTCGGCCGAGACCTCGAGGCGTGTTTCCGCCTTGGTGTACTCGCCCTGGAGGAACGCGAGCCATGCGAGGTTCTGCAACGCCCATGCCTCGCCCCGGCGATCGTGGGCCGTCCGGAAGAGTCCGAGCGCCTCGTCGATCGCGGTACCCGCCCGTTCCATGTCGCCGCGGAACAGCGCGGTCATGCCGGCGAACCGGAGGGATTCGGCGAGGCCGTTCGGGTCGCCGATCTCGCGCCACTGTTCGACCGCGCGGTCGAGCGTGTCCTGTGCTGTGGGTAGGTCGCCCTCCTTGTACTGCACGTCGCCCAGGATCGTCGTCGCAGACGCGAGGGAATGGTGGTCGTCGAGTTCGCGGGCGAGCCGGTCGACGGCCGCGAGGTCCTGACGCGCGCCGTCGGTGTCGCGCTTCTCGGCTCGGGCCCGCGTGCGGAGGATGTGCAGGCCGAGCCGTTCCGAGAGCTCGGATCGTTCGTGCAGGGGGAGTGCGTGCGTGAGGTAGATCTCGGCCTGCTTCCAGTCCTCGCGCTGTTCGGCTCGCCGTGCGGCCCGCGAACAGGAACGACGCGGCGTCGCGCTTCATCTCGGGCGGAAGGCCCGCGGTGCCGTCCAGCTCACTCAGCAGGGTCGCGGCGAGGTTGAAGTGGTACCCGAGGCGATCCATGACCTCCTCGATGCGTCCGCTGCGCTCGCCCTCCATGGCGATCGACTTCGCCAGGACCCCGTGACGGCGGGCGCGCTCGGCCTTGGTGAGCGTGTTGTAGGCGATGTCGCGCGTGAGTTCGCTCCGGAACGAGAACTCGTCGTCGCCGACATCGAGCAGCGCCAGGTCGGCGAGTCGGAGGAGTGACGCGCGGGCGTCGGCGCCGTGGGCTGTGGCCAGGATCTCGACCAGGGTGATCGGTCCGTTCACGCCGATGACGGCCGCGTCCTCGAGCACCGAGTGTTCTGCCGGTGCGAGTCGGTCGAGGCGCGCGGCGACGAGACCGTGCAGCGTCGCCGGGAGTTCGGTGGCTGCGCCCTCGGGTTGCTCCTTGGTCATTGCCGCGAGTTCCTCGACGAAGAACGGGTTCCCACCAGAGCGGTCGCGGAGCGCCGCTCGCGACTCCGGGGCGAGATCCGGGAGCAGCTCGGCGAGCAGCGCGTCCGTCTCCGCGGCGTCGAGTGGATCGAGATGGACGTTGACCATGTTGTGTCGCCCGGGGGGAGGAGACCATTCGTCGGCGAACTCACTGCGAGCTGTCGCCAACAGGACGGCACGATGCCCGGCGAGGCGCTCCAGGAGCCGCGGGATGAAGGCGAGGAGCTCGGCGTCGGCCCAATGCAGGTCCGACAGGATCAACACGAGCGGTCGGTCGACGGCCAGCGCCGCGAAGAACGCGAGTCCCGCGCGTTGGGCGTCGTCACGGGCTCGGACCGGGTCGACGGCGTCGGAGTGGGCGTCACGGCCCATCAGGGTGAGCAGCCCCTCGGTCAGGCGGGTGACTTCGGCGCGCGGGGTTGCCGGCAGAACCGACTCGACGGTGTGGTGAACCGCGGCCTGCAGGATGTCGGTGTCGTCGTCGAAGCCGACACAACTCGCGGCCGCGATCATTGAGCCGATCGGGTACCAGGTGTCGGTCTCGCCGTAGGGAATGCAGTGTCCGGTGACCACACGAGCGTCGTGCTGCTCGGCCGCCTCCCGCCCGAGTTCGGCCGCGAGGCGGGTCTTGCCCACGCCGGCCTCGCCCACGACGGTGATGAGATGCGCGCGGTTGCGTGTGACGGTGGTGGTCAGGGACGCGCGGAGTACGACCATCTCGTCGTCGCGTCCGACGAGGGGCGTCTTGGGGCGAGCTTGCCGTAACCCGGGCGGTGCGAGCGCCGTGATGGCCTGCCAGGAGTCGACGGCCTCTTCGCGTCCCTTCACACTCAAAGACCCGAGCGGCTCGTAGCGCACCGCGGAGCGGGTCGCGGCATAGGTGGCCGGACCGACGACCACCTGGCCGGGTGCGGCGATCGATTGCAGCCGGCTGGCTGTGTTCACGACGTCGCCCATCGCCGTGTAGTCGCCACCGGCGCGGAGCGCGCCGACGAGCACCTCGCCTGTGTTGACCCCCACCCGCATCTGCAACTCGGTGCCCGCGTCGCGATTGAGCTGCTCGAGGCGTTCCTGCATGCGCAGCGCGGCCCGCACCGCGCGCTCGGCGTCGTCCTCGTGGGCCACCGGGGCGCCGAAGATCACGACGAGTGCGTCTCCGATGACTTTGTCCACCTGGCCGCCGTAGGAGACAACATCGTTGGCGAGCCGTTCGAAAGTCCGGTCGACGATGTTCTTCACCTGCTCCGGATCCGTACTCTCCGAGAGGCGGGTGAACCCGACCAGATCCGCGAAGACGACGGTCGCGACTCGGCGCTCGTCACCACGCGAAACCAGGGCGTGGCCGCACGACGGACAGAATCGGGCGCCAGCGGGCGCCTCGGCGCCGCAGGACGGGCAGGGCATCGCCGAATCGTACGACGGTCGGGACAACGCCGAAACGTGTCCTTCGGCACCCGAATTTGAACGCCCGAAGTCGTCCCGGCGTAGCCTGATCGCAGTGCGAAACCGCCTGGACGATGCGACGATCAGTAGCCGGCTGGCCGGTCTTCCCGGCTGGGGACGCGACGCCGATGAGATCGTCCGTGAATTCGAGTGCCCGGGCTTTCCGGCCGCGATCGCATTCGTCGTCCGGATCGGATTCCTCGCCGAGGCGAAGGACCATCACCCTGACCTCGATATTCGTTGGCGTCGGGTGCGGGTCGTGCTCACGACACACGACGTCGGCGGACTGAGCGACTGGGACTTCGAGCTGGCGGCCGCGATCGACGAGGTCGCACCATGATCATGGGGGTCGTGCTCACGCTCGTCGTGCTGATCGGGCTGGCGCTGGTCATCGCCGTCGCTCGCGACCCGGCGCGACGCCGACCGATGTCGCGATCGGTTACGCGTCTGCCACCGCGAGTGGTGACTTCGACGCGGTCTACCGCCTGACCGATCCGGACCGAATCCAGGGGCGCAATCGGATGGATTGGATCGCCGAAGCGAGAACCCGTACCCCGCCCGTGCTCGACCCCGCCACCATCAACGTGGTCGATGCGCAGGTGCAGGGCGATTGGGCTCAGGTGACGCTGCGTGTGGATCCCCACGGCGGCCAGGCGATCGCCGTCCTGGCATGCCGCGACCGCTTGTGGGCGGTGCGCGACTTCCGAGTTGGGACCGATCCTCCGCTCGACGTTCGGTGAGCGCCGGCGTGCCGCACCCGGCCGGATTGCTCCTCACCGGCGGCGCGAGTCGGCGCCTCGGGGTGGACAAGGCGCAGGTTCGGCGAGGCGCCGAGACCTTGGCGGTCCGCTCGGCTCGGCTGCTGGGGGAGTCCTGCGGTCCGCTCCGGGAGGTGGGTCCCGGCGTGAGTGGGTTGCCGTCGGTCTGGGAGACGCCTCGGGGCGGCGGACCGCTGGCGGCGTTGCTGGCGGGCGCCGCGGCACTCGGCGGGTCCGTGTGCGAGCACGGTGTCGTGCTCCTTGCGTGTGATCTCGTCGAACCGGCGGCGGGGCTGGCGGCGTTGGCCGCAGTGCCCGCGGGCCGTACGGCGATCCCCGTCGACGACGACGGGCAGCCGCAGTACGTTTGCGCCCGGTACTCGGTGTCGGCGCTCACGACGGCGAGGGCCGCGTGGGACGCCGGCGTGGTTTCACTCCGGGAGGTCGTCGGCCGGATCGACCCGACCGAGGTCGACCTCCTCAACGGATTCGCGCCGGACGCGTTCGCGGACGTCGACACCCCGGCCGACGCGGCGCGGTTCGGCCTCGAGTTGCCCCGGTAGCCTGCGACCGTGACCGCAGATGCGATTCGGCGCCCGACCGCGCCGGCGCGCGTCCGGGTCTGGGCCGACGACCGCTGGCGGGAACGTCCCGACCAGTTGGTCACCGAGGAGCCGATGGAGATCCGGTTGGCGGCCCCGGGCGGGGCGCCCACGGCCCTGGCGGTGCTGATGCGGACACCGGGACACGACTTCGAACTTGCCGTCGGCTTCTGTATCACCGAGGGCCTGTTCGACGACGCCGGTCAGGTCGCGGAGGTCCGCTACTGCGTCGGTCCGGAGGGCGATCAGGAATACAACATCGTGACCATCGCGACGCGCGGCCCGGTGGCGATCCCGGAGCGCAGTTTCGTGAGCAACGCGAGCTGTGGCGTCTGCGGCAAGGCGACGCTCGATGATCTCGAGGTGCACTGTGCACCGGTCGGCCCCGGTCCGACGTTCCCCATCGATGCACTCGTCGGCTTCCCGGATCGGCTACGCGCCGCCCAATCGGTGTTCGACGCGACCGGCGGCCTCCACGCCGCCGCGCTCGATGACCGTCGAAGGGCTGCTGACCGAAGTGCGCGAGGACGTCGGCCGTCACAACGCGGTCGACAAGCTGGTGGGTCAGGCGGCGATGCGCGTCCGCGCTGCCGCTGACCGATGTCGCGCTGGTCGTGTCCGGTCGCGTCAGCTTCGAGATCGTGCAGAAGGCCGGCACGCGCCGGGGTGCCCGATGATCGCCGCGGTGTCGGCACCGTCGAGCCTGGCCGTCGCGACCGCGGAGCGCTTCGGGATCACGCTCGTCGGCTTCGTCCGCGACGATGGTTGCAACGTCTACTCAGGCGCCGAGCGGATCATCGGCACCGCGGCGGTGCGGAGCCTAGTGGCCTGGCGCGGTTCCGCGCGGATCAAACCACCGCGTGGGGTTCGGCGTGATCTCTGGGCGGGCTACGCGCCCAATGGGGTCGGCCGCCAGAAACCGAACCACTTTCTCGACATGGCCAAGATCGTCTGGCGCAACCGCCGCCAGCTTCCCTACGCGTGGCGCATCTTGCGCAAGGGCGTGTGCGACGGATGCGCGCTCGGCGTGGCGGGATTCCACGACTGGACGATTTCGGGCGTGCACCTCTGCACCACCAGGCTCAACCTGCTCGAGATGAACACGATGGGTGCACTCGACCCCGCCGTGCTCGGAGACGTCGAGCAACTGCGGAAGCTGGACGGGGCGGCGCTGCGATCGCTCGGACGGTTGCCCCACCCCATGGTGCGCCGGGCCGGCGAGCCGGGATTCGTGGTGGTGACCTGGGACGAGGCCCTCGACCTCGTGGCCGGTCGGATTCGGGAGTCGACCCCGGACCGGATCGCGCTGTACCTCACCGCCCGCGGTATCACCAACGAGGTCTATTACGCCGCGCAGAAGGCCATGCGGTTCCTCGGCACCAACAACGTGGACAACGCGGCGCGCGTGTGTCACGCGCCGAGCACGACGGCGCTCAAGCGGGCGATCGGTGCGGCGGCGACCACGTGCTCGTACACCGACGTCATCGAGAGCGATCTGATCGTGCTGTTCGGCAGCAACGTCGCGAACGGGCAGCCGGTGTTCATGAAGTACCTGTACTACGCGCGCAAGCGGGGCGCGAAGGTCGTCGTGGTGAACCCGGTCCGGGAGCCGGGTCTGGACAACTACTGGGTGCCGAGCAACACGGAGAGCGCGTTCTTCGGTACGAAGATGGCTGACGACTTCTTCGGCGTGCACACGGGCGGCGATGTGGCGTTCATCCACGGCGTCTTGAAGGTCCTGCTCGCCACGGGTGGTGTCGACGAGCAGTTCGTCAGTGACCACACCGAAGGCTGGGAAGCGGTGCGCGCCGCGGTTGAGGTCGCTTCCTTCTCGGATCTGGAAGCGGTCAGTGGTCTGACTCGCGCGGACATGGAGCGATTCGCGGCGCTCTACTCGGGAGCCGGAACGGCGGTTCTGGTGTGGTCGATGGGGATTACCCAGCATCGGAACGGCACCGACGCGGTGACCGCGATCGTGAACCTCGGCCTGGCGCGCGGCAACGTCGGCCGACGGGGGAGCGGGCTCATGCCGATTCGAGGACACTCGGGCGTGCAGGGCGGGGCGGAGATGGGCGCGTATGCAACGGCCTTCCCTGGTGGGATCCCGATTTCGTCGGACTCGGCGGCGACCCTGACGCAGCAGTACGGCTTTGCGGTTCCGGAGAACCCTGGGCTCACGGCCGAGGAGATGGTGCTCGCCGGCGGTCAAGGTGAGATCGACGTGCTGATGTCGAGCGGCGGCAACTTCCTCGATGTGCTGGCCGATCCGGATGAGGTCGAGCGCGCCCTCGGGCGGGTGCCGGTGCGTGTTCACCAGGACATCGTCGTCTCGAGCCAGATGCTGGTGGGTCCGGGCGAGGTCGTGGTGTTGCTGCCGGCCTGCACCCGCTACGAGCAGCGTGGCGGCGGGACCGAGACCACGACCGAGCGGCGAATCGCGTTCAGTCCCGAAGTCGCAGGACCGCGGATCGGCACCGCGCGCGCCGAGTGGGAGATCTTCGGCGACCTCGCGGCGCGGGTCGATCCCGAGCGGGCGGAACTGGTGCGCTTCCTCGACGCGCAGTCCATTCGAGACGAGATCGCGGCGGTTGTGCCCGCGTATGCAGGCATCGAGGACCTCGAGCGACTCGGGGACTCGGTCCAGTGGGGCGGTGCCCGACTCGGTGAGCACGGACGGTTCGACACACCCGACGGTCGGGCCCATTTCCATGTCGTGCACCCGCCGCAGCCGCCCGCGGCCGGCGCGTTCGTCCTGAGCACCCGGCGGGGCAAGCAGTTCAATTCGATGGTCTACGCCGATGTCGATCCCGCTCACCGGCGCCGGCCGGGACGCGGTACTGATGGCAGCGGTGGACGCCTCCGACCTCGGACTGGACCACGGTGCACCGGTTCGGGTGCGTTCCCAGCACGGCGAGATGGCGGCGCAGGTCCACCTGGCGCCGATCCGCGCCGGCAATGTCCAGGTGTTCTTTCCGGAGGGCAACGTGCTGCTGCCGATCGGTGTGCGCGACCCGCAGTCCGGGGTCCCGGACTACACGACCCGGGTCACGGTGCACCGGTCCTGATCTGGGTCTGACAAACTCGCCGGCGATGGATCCCGCCGCCCTGATCGAACTGTTCGGGGACACCTGCGAGGCGATCACCCGGGCCGTCGCACCGGTTCGTGGCGCCGACCGCCGAGCGCGAACGCCGAAGCCCGGCCAGTACGCCATCGATCTCCTCGCCGACGAAGCCGCGCTGCGAGTGCTCGGCGGTCGGGAGTTCACGATCGTGAGTGAGGAGTCGGGGGTGACCGGGCCACCGACCGCGGCGGTGACGGTGGTCCTCGATCCCGTCGACGGTTCGTCGAACGCCGCGCGCGACCTGCCCTACTGGGCGACGAGTCTCTGTGCGCTCGACCGCGAGGGGCCGGCTCGCGGCCATGGTCGTGAACCACGCCACCTTCGAGGTCACGACTGCAGTACGCGGTGGCGGCGCGTTCCGCGGCGACGAACCGCTGACCGCATCGACGGTCACGCGGGTCGAGGATGCCTTCGTCGCGTTGTCGACGTTCCCGGGTCGGATGCTGCAATGGAAACAGTTCCGCGCGATGGGTTCGTGCGCGCTCGCGTTGTGCGACGTCGCGACGGGCGCGTTCGACGGATACTTCGACGGCGGGAGTGTCCACGCGCCGTGGGACTACCTCGGCGGTTTGCTGATCTGCACCGAAGCGGGTGCGGTCGTCGAGGACGCGCAGGCGCGCCCGCTCGACATCGGTGACCCCAACGTCCGTCGCCAGCTCATCGCCGGGGGCACACCGGAGCTCGTTGCCGCGTTGCGTCGAGCGGCGGGTTGATGGACCTGGCCGAACTGACCCGGGTGGCCGAGGCCGCGGCCCGTGCCGGGGGCGAGATCGTGCTTGGCGGATTCGGCGATCCGAGCAACGTGCGCGAGAAGTCGCCGGGTGACTGGGTCAGCGACGTCGACACTGCGAGTGAGCGTGCGATCTCGGCGCTACTGGCCGAGGCCGCGCCGGAGATCCCGTTCTTCGGAGAGGAGAGCGGTGGTGAGCGGGGCCCGATCGGGTGGATCTGCGACCCGCTCGACGGCACCGCGAACTTCCTGCATCGATTCCCGGCCGTCGGCGTGTCCATTGCCCTGGTGCGGGACGGCGAGCCGGTCGTCGGCGTCGTCCACGCGCCGTTGCTCGGCGACACCTACGTGGCCTCGCAGGGCTCGGGTGCATTCCTCAACGGCGCCCGGATGCGGGTCTCGGACCGGGCACCCGCACAGGCGATGGTCGCGACCGGCTTCCCGTTCCGGCACGCGGATCTCAAGGATCCTTATCTCGGGGTGTTCGGCACCGCGCTGCGAACCTTCGAGGATCTCCGCCGGGCGGGTGCCGCGAGCCTCGACCTGTCGTGGACCGCGGCTGGGGTCTTCGAGGGATATTTCGAGCTTCGGCTCGGCCCGTGGGACGTGGCGGCGGGGGCGATCCTGGTCCGGGAAGCCGGCGGGATCGTGACCGATTGGCGGGGCGATTCGGTCGCCTGGCTGGACTCCGGCAACATCGTGGTGGGCTCGCCGCAGGTCCACGCGGCCATTCTCGAAGTGGTCGCGGATCCTGGTATCCAGAACTTCATCTGACTGCCCGATAAAATGGGTTGACCCGCCCCACTCGCATCTGCGAGTGTCCAGGCTGTTCAATTCCGACTCAGGGACATGACCACGATGCATCGCCTCGCAGAGCTCCAGCACCGGCACGGCGCCGGGCTCCGCCGCGTATGCCGTCGGTACGTGCCCGATGCCGTCGACCCGCTCGTGGACCGTCGCCCCGATTTTCCGGGTGGACAACGCCACGAAGCCTTGGCCCCGGCCCCTGATCTCCTCGCAGTAGCCACACCGCAGCTGCAAGACCTGACCAGGCCGCCGGGGCAACCCCGGCGGCTTTTTCGTTGTGGTCCGCAGCTGTTTCGGACCCCCGCCCGTACCACCGACACCGACCACCGACCACCGACCACCACCGAGCAAGGGGCACCAAATGTTCGCACTGCAGTGGGAAATGACCGACATCGAAGCCTGGAGGGAGGACGCCCTCTGCCGGGACGGGTCCGCCGCCCTGACCGAGCTGTTCTTCTCCGAGCAGCTCGACGACATCGCGCGAGCGAAGGGGTTCTGCCGGGCCTGCCCGGTCCGCACGGCCTGTCTGGAGGCCGCGCTCGAACGGCGTGAGCCGTGGGGCGTGTGGGGAGGTGAGCTGCTCGCCAACGGCAAGATCCTTGCCCAGAAGCGCAACCGGGGCCGACCTCCCAAGGTCCGGCCACCGGACCTCCTGTCGCCGGTCATTCCGGTGCAGGAGGTGCTCGCCGCTCGTCAGTCCGCGTAGCTGATGGCGAGAGGACGACCGGTCGGTGAGCCGGTCGTCCCAACAGGGGAGCCGGGCGGTGTGATCCCGCCCGGCTCCACCGGCCGCCGCCATTCGACGGCGGGCCGGGGTGACGCAGTCAAGGTCGACGTCGGGGCGCATCCCCCCGCCGCCCCGACCGACGACGGGGACCGATCACGTCCCCAGACGAGCCCCGGCCCGCCAGGCGGCCAACACCCCAATGCGAGGGGTGGTTGCCGTTCAGGTGTTCGGGGCGTCATGCTGGTCGCATGGCCTTTCGTTCCCGCGGTACCCGTGTCCTGCTCCTCGGAGTTTCGCTCGTGGTGGCGCTCGCCGCCTGCGGATCGAGCGGAGGGACTGCGACCGAGGCGGCCGGCGAAGCACCGGCGGCGCCGGCGGGCCGTTGCGACTGGCAGTTCAACACCACGTCGTACTGGTCGCAGAACCCTCCCGCAGAAGATTCGGGCGAACACGACCACATGGGCAACGACCACGGCGCGCAGGCCTGGGCACCGATGAACGACTGGAAGGACTGCGCCAAGCTCGACCAGCAACTGGCTGCGATGGACGATGTGATCGCCCGCTACCCGACCGCGCAGGTCGCGCTCGATGCCGGGTGCTACCGAGCCACCATCTACATCCCGGGCATCGCCGCGCACTACGTCTGCACGGACAACCTGTCCGACGAAGCGGTGCTCGACAAGCCGCTGATGCTCCTGTACGCGGGGAGTGCCCCGACGGCGCCGATCGTGGGCCTGAGCTACATGATCTACACCGACGGTCCCCCCAACGAGCAACCGGATGCACCGCTCTGGGCCCGGTACATGCCCTGGCACGTCCACGAGGGACTGTGTGTGAACGATGCCGGCCTGGTGATCGGTGGCGACCAGTCCGACCCAGGTTCGTGTGAGGCTCGCGGCGGTCACGTCCAAGGCAAGACCGGCTGGATGGGCCACTACTGGCCGGAGAACTGTCCCAGCCCTGATGGCGTGTTCTCGTCGGCCAACCCGCGCCTCGACTGGACCGTCGGACAGTTCAACGACGCACCGGAGAACGCAGGGCGGACCGACGCCATCGTCGCGGCGCCGTGTCAGGGGTCGAAGATGCTGATCGACCCGAAGGGCACGGATCGCTTCGGCAAGCCGATCGGCTATGACGACGCGGCTCCACTCGCCGACGACGGCCACGACCACGTGCACACCGACCCGTCGTCGAACTGAGTCACCTCGTTCATTGGCGCGTTGGCCGGCCGTGAAGCGGCCGACGCGCCAATGAACCGGGCTCAGGCCGCGGACGCGGCCAGGCGCAGGACTTCGTCTTCGGGGAATCCGCCGAGCCAACCCTTGATCAACTGCCCGTCGGCGGCGAGCAGGACGGCGGCCGGTTGACTCACGATGTCGAACGCGTCCCAGGTGCTGAACCCCTCGTCCCAGAGGAGCGGGAACGTGATCCCGTGACGTTCTCGGAAGGTTTCGGCCTCGGGGAACGAGTCCTGGGTGCCGATCCCGACGACGTTGACCTCGTCTGCATGCGCTCGAGCAAACTGCTCGACACCGGGGGCTTCCCGGTTGCAGACGGGTCAGTGAGGTGCCCAGAACCAGAGCAGGGTCGGTCGTTCGGCCGGGACGAGATCCGCGAACTGGGTGCGGTCGCCGGTCGCAGTGTCGAGGACTTCGACGGACGGCAGCGTGATGTCCTGGGGTTCGGCCGGGGTCCCGGCCTGGATCTGCTGGGAGTTGTTGCCCTGGGCCCCGGATCCGGAGCCCCCGCAGGCCGCGAGCGTCAGGCCGCCGGCGATGGCCAGGGCCGCGAGCGACCGCGGCCGAAAGTTGGTCATCTCTCGGAAACCCGTTCTGCGTCTCGATCCTTCCCGGTCTCTTCGGACGGTTCGGTGGAGCGTCGCCGAGCGACGATCAGGCCCACCAGCACTGCCCCGATGGCGATCGCGATGGGCCAGCGGGGAAGGCCGTCGACCTGGCGGGTGAGCCAGGTCTGGATCGACGTGGCCCGATCCACGACCGGATCTGCGCCGTAGTCGCCCTGAAGTTCCCAGTACCCGTACCAGGCGACGTAGGCCCCGGCCGCCACCAACAGCGCCCCGGAGATCCGGTTCACGACCGGTCCGAGGGCTCGGAGGCGGCCGACCCAGACCTGCTGCGCGCCGGCCAGGGCAATGGTGACCGCGCCGATCACCAGTCCCATCCCGAGCGCGTAGGCCACGAACGCCGCCAGGCCCGATGCGGTCCCGCCGTTGCGAAAGGTCGGCGTGAGTGCGACGAGGAAGGGCCCAAGGGTGCAGGAGAGGGAGGCGGTCGCGTAGGAGATCCCGAAGACGTACATGGAGGCGACGGTGCGTTCCCGGCCGCCCCGTTGGACCCGCGGCATCGCGATGCGGAGCTCCTTGCCGGCCAGGAGCCAGATGCCGAGCAGCATGAGGGCGATGCCGATGCCGACGGTGACCTTGGCGAGGTGGTCGTCGATCGACGACGACACTGCCTGCACGAGGAACCCGACGAGGCCGAAGACGGTGACGAAGCCCAGCGTCATCGCCCCGCTGACGACCAGGGCGCGGCGCAGGCGGTCGGCGAGGGGACGCTCCTCGTCGGTGTCGGAACCCACGAAGAAACCCAGGTAGGCGGGCAGCATCGCGAACCCGCACGGGTTCACGGTGGCGACCATGCCCGCGCCGAAAGCGAGCGCGAACGGGACGTCGAGCACGGTGGAGGTAACCCCGTCCATGCCGTCATCCTTCCATCGGGTTCTGGTCGGTCGGAGTACCCTCGACTGGTTCCCGGGCGCTTAGCTCAGTTGGTCAGAGCGCTGCGCTTACAACGCAGTGGTCGGGGGTTCGAGTCCCTCAGCGCCCACTCGTTGTCAGAAGTTCAACGTTTCTCCTGGTCGGACGTGGGCTTGAGGGCGCGTGACGGGTCGCCGACCGCTCCTGAAGCGTTCGGCTCGCGGGCTCCCCACCGTTTCCTCATGATCTCCTCACAGACTGCTCCTAACCTCCGGGCATGGGCAATGCAACGAAACGCTTCGCAGTGGTGCTGGCCGCAATGTCGGTGGTGACGGTCGGATCCGCGCGAGTCTCGGTCTCGGGCGGCTACGGGTCGGGGATCTACCCGATCGGCTCGAAGGTCCATGTGTGGTCGGCCGTGTCCACCACCGATGGTGTGTCCGAGCCGTGGGGTGGGGAGTCGTCGCTGCTGACGGAGCCAGGCGAGTGGCACACCAGCTTTGTCATGCCCGCGCACGATGTGAGCCTGGAGGCGAATAGTTCGCGGCAGTCGGTCCCGTTGACCGTGGAGTCGTTCACGGGCGCGACGACCGTCTCGAAGACGGTGCGCTACTTCTTCCCGCCGAAGATGCGCGGACTGGTCGTGTTCAGCCATGGAACGGGGGGCAACAGCGGCTTCATCGAGGGACCCGAGTCGTTCCCCATCGCGTTGGCGTTGGTGGCTCGGGGCTACGGGGTGCTCTCGACCGAGGCCGAGGAGTCCGCGGCGGGGGATCTGAACGGTGACGGCAAGCTGCGATGGAACACCAGGGCAACGGCGGGCAACGTCGACCTTCGGAATCTCGAAGTGATGTTCGGCGACTTCGAGACCCGGGGCCTGATTCCTGCCGGGACGCCGAAGTTCGCGTTGGGGATGTCTGCGGGCGGGTCGTTCAGTCACTTTCTCGGCACGGTCGGCGCGACTGCCGTGGCGTCCAGCTTCCCTCAGCTGCGCTTCAACGCAGTCGTCAGCTACTGCGCGGACGCAACGGCGTCGCGGTCCGCGACGGTATCGACCACGCCGTCGGCGTGGTTCATGTGCGGAGCCGAGGACAATCCGGAGGTGTCCAACGCCGAGGCTCGGGCCAACGAGGCCACGCTGCGGGCGCGGGGTGTCCCGACCGACTACGTGGAGCACCCACCGTCGCCGCTCTATGACGCCCGCTTCACCCGAATCCCCGGGATCACCGCGGCAACCTCCGCGGCGATGGCGGCTGAGCTCCGTGCGGGTGGCTTCGTCGACGCGGCCGGGTTCATCACTGTCGACGGCGACCAGATCGCGGCGACGGTGCTGGCCAACCGGGGCGCGTTTCCCACCATCAGCTCACAGCCCAGGATCGCGGCGGTCAGGTCCCAGGTGAAGACGATGCGAGCGGAGCATTCCATGTACGCCGACTACACCCAGCGCAACGTCGCGTTCTTCGAGTGTTTCAACCCCAACCCCACGCGGAAATGAGCCCGGGCGGTCTTCGGACAAGTCCACTTCCTGCTCCGGCCGTGGAGTTGCGGTGCACCCGATCCCTCGCACGACCGACCCGTTGATGCAGCGCACTCGGCGGAGCTCTCCAGCAAGCGTCCGTTGGTGGATCCCGAACTCGCTCGCCACGGCCGCGAGCGATGCGCCTTCCTCGTACCGGGTAATACCGCTGTAGCGGTGCTGGCGTGGGTGCCCTGTGGAAGAGTGTTCGAATGGAGCAGGTCCTGCGGGAGGTTCGAGAATCGGCAGAAGCAGCCCTGCGTCGTTCGGACTGGAAACAGGTGGTCGAGTCGTTGGGGTCAGTCGATCCGGCCGACCTGACGGCCGAGGAGCTGTTCACGCTGTTCACGGCGAGAGTCGCGGTCGGGCAAGTTGAACGAGAGCGTTGCTGATCTCGAGCTCTCGTATGCCGCGATACGTCGACGACGGCGACGATGCAGGAGCCGCCTGGACGTCGCTGTTCCTCGCGTTCTTGGCAGGGGCGCGAGGCGATTTCGCGCTTTCCGGTGGCTGGGGTACGACCGCGGGCCGCCATTTCGAGGGGCTCGCGGAGTGCAAGGCCCACGTCTTGGCTGGGGTGTTCTTGTCGTACCGGGGCATGACAGCCGGTGACTACGACGGAGTCGTCGATTCGATGATCGCGGCCCGGGAAACTGCCCGCCGACTCGGCGAGCTTGATCTGGAGATGTGGGCACTCCAACGCGAGGGTATGGCTCGAGCAAAGCGAGGAGAAGTCCAGGCCGGACTGGCCTTGACGGATGAGGCGATGGTGGCGGCGCTCGGTGCCAGGTTGGATCCGATCGTCATGCAACAGATCTTCTGCGAGACGATCACGCTCTGTCAGGAACTCGGAGACGTGAAGCGTGCCGCGCAATGGATCGCAGCGGGTGACCGGTTCACGAGCGCACGTGGCGTGGAGTGGTCGGGTGACTGCCGCATTCACCGCGCCGGAGTCATGAAGCAATGCGGGTCGTTGCCGCGGGCGGAAGCCGAAGCGAGGCTGGGATGTCAGGAGTTCGCCGAAAGCGGCTGGGAGCACAACCTGCATTACGGGTGGGGTTGGTCGGAGATCGGGGAGATCCGCCTCCGGGTGGGCGATCTCGATGGTGCCGGGGAAGCCCTCACCATGGCCCACGAGAAGGGTTACCCGCCGAGCCGGGGCCTCGCTCTGCTCTGGATGGCCCGAGGCGACCAGGACCTCGCCGCGAGGGAGATCGACCGCGCGTTGGAAGAACAGGTCGTCGACCGGTTGTCGAGGGTCAATCTTCTCGACGCCGCGGTACACATTCGCCTCGCGTTCGGCGACGTCGCGGGAGCTGAGCGCGCATACGAGGAGCTCTCCGAGATCGCTGAGGTGTACGGGTCCGATGCGTTCAATGCTGCGGAACGCTGTGCCCATGGAGCGATCTCGGCGGCGTACGGTGACCACGAGACGGCAGTGACATCACTCCGCGCGGGCATTGCTCGCTGGCGCGAGGTGGGTTCGCCATACGAGGCAGCGCTGTCGCGGGTTCGGCTGGCGGAGATCCTGATCGAGACGACTGATCCCCACTCGGCTCGGCTCGAGCTTCAGGCTGCTCGATTGACGTTCCTCGAGCTGGGAGCCGAACCCGATGTCCAACGCGTGTCGGCCTTGTTGGCCGAGATCGACGACGAGACGCCCGACCTGTCCGTTGGGCAGCGCGTCGAGAAGACGTTCATGTTCACGGACATCCAGCAATCCACGGCGCTCGCCTCGGCGATGGGCGAGGACGAATGGGACCGGATCCTGCGCTCGCACGATCGCCTCCTGCGAGACGCCATTCGCGAGGTCGACGGTCGGGTCGTCAAGCACGAAGGAGACGGTCTGTTCGCGGTCTTCGACACTCGGCCCTCGGCCGTGGGTGCCGCAGTGGTGATTCAACAGCGACTCGCAGCACATCGCGATGCCCACGGTTTCGCGCCGTCCGTTCGCATTGGTCTGCACTCCGGATCCGCGACCGAACGCAACGGCGACTACTTCGGAATGGCCGTCAACACGGCCGCGCGCGTCATGAGCCTCGCCGACGGTGGTGAGATCGTGGCAACCGACATATTCGCGGACGTTTCCGGAGCGCGGATATCCGAACCTCGGTCGGTGGAGCTCAAAGGACTGAGCGAACCCACCCACGTCGTCGACGTGTTGTGGCAGTCGGCCTCCGATCAAGCACCTGAGATCGCGTCCCTGTAGTCAGCCTGATGTCGGTTCTGTGAAGATGAGCGCATGCAGCACTCACCGGTGGTCGAAGTCCGCTCGGGTCCCTGGGACCTCGTCGATATCCGGGAATTCCTCGATTCGACGGTGATCCCCATGCGGCTCGCGACCCACGGGGCAGTAGGGCCGATGGTGCAGTCTCTGTGGTTTCTCTTCGACGGGTCTGCTTTGTGGTGCTGCACCCAGCGAGATTCGGTCGTCGCCACGCGCCTTCGGAGTGACCCTCGATGTGGCTTCGAGGTCGCCGGCGACGATCCGCCCTACCGAGGCGTGCGGGGGAGGGGCGTTGCGTCGATGGATGCCGGACCTGCGGCGGGGCTGCTCGAGCGTCTCATCAGCCGCTACCTCGTCGATTCGGAATCGCCACTGGCGTTGTGGCTGCAATCGCGAGTGGCTGATGAGGTGGCCGTCCGGATTGACACCCTCGTCGTATCGTCGTGGGACTACTCGTCACGTATGACTCGCCCGGTCGAACCCGGTGGTCATCCTTGAACCCGCTGGCTGTCGCCCGCCTGGTCGGCCGACTCGGTCGCCGGGAGGTCGGACCGGTGAACGCGGTTACGTTCTCGCCCGAGACGCGCCGCGGCCAATGGGAGATGCGCTGATGAGAGACCGCCGTGCGACAACCCGTACATCGTGGGGAGTCGCGGTGTGTATGGCCATCCTGCTGACTGCCGGGCTCGGTGCCTGTGGCACGAGCAACCAGGACGCCACCTCGGACAGGTCGTCCAAGTCGAACTCCTCGGCACCGGACGGCGTGGCGAAACCGACGCTGCTGCCCGAGCCGGTGCAGGAACTGGAGTTCGATGCCGTCGAGTACTCGTTCGAGATCAGTCCTGACCCCTCGGCCGGACTCAAGCCGGGCTGGACACTGGTGAAGTTCCACAACATCGGCGGCGAAGCTCATCAGGCGATGTTTGCCCGCATCAAGGACGGCGTCGACATGTCGGAGTTGGCTGCGGCGGGTGCCGGCGATTCCTCCGGCGCTGGCGCGATCGAGTTCGTCGACATGATCGGTGGCGTCAGCTACATCGCCCCGAACCGTGACACCACCGCGATGGTCAAACTCACCGACGGTCTCGTGATGGCGATGTGTTACGTCCCCGACGCCAATGGAGTGGCGCACGCCCTCAGCGGTATGTCGACGGCGCTGACCGTGTCGGCACCGGCCGGCGGCGCGGAATCACCCGAGCGGAGCGATCAGAACGTGCTCGGAACCATCGAGATGGCTTCGGACGGCTACCAGATTCCCGACGACCTGGAAACGGGCTGGTACCACGTCACGAACACGGACTCGGTGCTGCACGAGATGTCGCTGATGCGGCTGGGCGAAGCGATCGGTGACAACCGGACCAAGGCACTCGTGGAGGATCTGGCGGTCAACAAGACGCCGGACGTCGAACTCGATGCCGTCGGGGGCATGGGTGCGATTTCCCCCGGCTTCGACGGCTACCTCTACCTCGATCTCGCGCCCGGCGACTACCTGGCGGTGGACTTCATGCCCGACCCCGGCGTCCCGCGCCCGCACATGGTCGACGGCTACTACACGAAGTTCAGCGTGTAGTTCAGGGACCGCCGGATTCGCTGCGTTCCTCACCCCCGGCCGCGGGCTACGGCGAGCGCTTCTCGCCGCCGTTGGGGCTGATGCCGCACGGGCCAATCATGTACTCGACCACAGCTGGCTTGAGCGCGTGGGAGGTGTCGGTCGCGAGTGCGATCCCCTCGGGCGTGCTGTAGATGGCGCCGAGGTTGTAGCCGACGTCGGCGAGTGCGGTCCGGTACTGGTCGATGGCCGCGGAGAACGTGCTGATGTCGGACGCCAGCCGCGGGGCGCGGCCGCTTCCGCCTGTGCGAGCAGCGATGCGATCGTTTCGTAGTCCGTCTGCGTCTCCGCGGGTGCCGGTTCGTAGTCTGGGGGATCCGGCTCGAGGAGCGCGGCGGCCTGGGACATGATCGTGCAGAACTGGGTGTCGGCTGCGCTTCCCGTCGCTGGTGCACGACTACTACTCCTGGCGGTGGCTGCAGTCTGATCGCCGCTTGATCCACAGGCGACCGCCAGCAAGCTCAGGCTGAGCGAAACCGCGAATGACCCCGGAGCGCGGGGCGTGTCACGCGGTGATCCCGCCGCCGCGGTGGTTCAGGAGGTGCGACACGCCGAGCATGATGCCGATGGCGATCGAAACGAGGGCGGCGAAGACCGTCAGGATGCCGAGCTCCCACGCTTCGACGCCCATCCCGGCGAGGATGATCACCGTCACGATGAGACAGGGTCCGGCGACGACGAACTTCCACCAGTGACCGGTGACGGGGGTGCCGCGGACCGGCGCCGCGCGGCGCCACGCGACTGTGCCGACGGTTCCGGCGACGAGCGCGATGCCGAGGCCGATGATCGCGATGGCCGGGTTGGTTCCGGCGACGACCGCGAGAAGGAGCCCCGCGATCGCGATAGCCATGTAGATCAGCGGGACGAGTGGACTCGGGGACTTTCGCATACTTGCCTCCAGATGTTGGGTCGGGATCGTGATCGCCAGGTCCAGTGCTGAGCGGATGAGGACCCGCCGGGTCGATTCGTCGCGGGACTGTTCTCGGAACATCGCCACCATGTCGGTGCCGTACTCGTCGCGGAAGCGACGCGGATAGAGCCGGATGAATGCGCCGTACGCGCGGACCGCGATCGGGTCGCGGCTCACGCGGTCGCCCCGCCGGCCAGGCCACCTCGGGTGCGTTGGAGCAGCGTTCGAAGTCGGTCCAACTCCGAGTTCGCCACCGACTGGCCGGTCGGGGTGAGTTCGTAATAGCGGCGACGCTCGGTCTCGGTCCGAGCAACTCGGTCGGTTGTCTCGGTGATCAGGCCTTCGTCGACCAGCCGGTTCAGTGTGCCGTACATCGTTCCGGGGCCCATACGCACCGCGCCGTCGCTGATCTCCGCGACGCGGCGCATCAGCGCATATCCGTGCAGTTCGCCGTCGAGGAGCGCCAAGACGATGTGGAGTGAGGCGGAGGGAAGTGCCTTCCGAGGCTGTGCCATGATCGGAGTATGATATATCGAAAGTCGATAGTCAAGCCTCGGCGCGTTGGTGGGCGAAGGCGGCGGCTTCGGACCGGTTGCTCAGGCCGAGTTTGGCCAACAAGCGGCTGACGTGATGCTCGACGGTCTTGGGACTGATGAAGAGGCGCGTGCCGATCTCCACGTTGGTGAGACCGTGGCCCGCATCGGCGCGGTGGTCGTGACGTAACCTCGCCCCGTGCCGCGTCGACGCCCAGGGGTGCTCCTGCCGCTCGAGGAAGCGATCCTCATCGAGGGACTCCGACGGTTCCGATCCGGAAACCCGGAGTTTCACGGCTTCGCGTTGGCCGTCGCCCTGGGCGAGGGCGGACTGAATCGTCCGCTGCTCGGTCACGGGACGCTCTACAAGGCGCTTGCTCGCCTCGAACGCGAAGGGTTGCTGGAGAGCGCGTGGGAAGAGGTCGAGCCCCGCGGCGGCAGGGCGGCCCCGACGCCGGCTCTATCGCGTGACCGGCGGGGCCGCCGGTGCGATCGCGGTATCGCAGGCACTGACCACCGAGCCGGGAGCAACGGCGGCAACGGTATGAGTGCTCCCGTGGACCTCTGGGTATGGTGCTACACGGCCGCGTCGCCGCAGGGGCCACGCGAACGGCGGCGCCAGGAACTGGCATCGCACTTCTTCGAGGCCCACCGCGGGCGACGTGACGGCGCGCGCTCTCCTGCGCGATGCGCTCCGCGGCGCCGTCGACGATGTGCGGTGGTGTCGGGACGAGCGCCGACGAGCCGGCTGGGCGCCGATCATGTTCGCGCCCTTCGGGAGCACGGTGATTGCCGGTGTCTCCATGTTGATCGTGTACCTGGCCAGCCTGGACCAACCGGTACACGTGCCCGGGCTGGCCTTGCTGCCGAAGCTGGCCGCCTTGCTGCTGCTGGTGTCGTTCGTCGACACGGGTCGGCGTCGGCGTCACGGGAGGCGAGCCGTGGCGGAGTCACCTATCTTCCCGTAGGTTGCCATCCCCTATCTTCCTGTAGTAGGTTGTCGGCCGTGGAGCAGATGCGCCGGCTGCTTGATCGGCCCCAGATGGCCTACCGAATCCTCGTGCCGCTCCTCGTGGTGTGTTGGTTCGTCGGCGGCATCGGCGCCGACAAGACCTCCTCCGACGGTGGGACCTACTGGGTCGGGGCAACCGGCTGGGCCGGGTTCCTGCTCACCCTCCTGATCACGGTGTTGTTCTCGATCGTCTTGCTCTCGTGGCGTGTCGTGCGCCGCATCGCCAACGACTAGGAGTCCCCGTGCATCGACTGTTCTCCCGTTGGGCCCTTGTGGCCGTGCTCCTCGCGTTGGTCGCCGCGGCCGCTGCGTGCGGCGACAGTTCGACGGCTGCATCTCGGACCAGCGACGCCGATGGAACCGGGACTGCCGGTGCGGCCGGTTTCTGCACCGCCGCCGGGAAGTTGGTGACGGCGCTCGGTGGCGACGGGGATCCGTCGCAGGCGCTCAAGACCGCGATCATCTCGCGCGCCGGATCGTTGGCCGGTGATCTGTCGACGCTCGGCGAGAAGTTCGGGGCAGCTGCCTCCTCTGGGGACGAGACCGCGTTCTTGGCCGATGATCTCCGCGCGGCTGCCAGCGCCACCTTCGCGGGAATCGCGTCGACGTGCGGCTATCAGACGGTCGACGTCAGCGCCGCCGACTACGAGTTCGGTGGGCTCCCGGCCACGCTCGTCGCGGGACCGACTGCGTTCCACATGACGAATGCGGGCACCGAGGTCCACGAAATGCTCTTCTACCGTCGGGCCGAAGGCACCGAGGGGGATCTCGTCGACATCGTGAATGACGACCCGACCGTGAGCGATGGACGCCTGGAAGACGTCGGCGTGATGTTGCCGGCCGCGCCTGGCGAAGACAGCGTGCTGCTGACGGATCTGACTCCCGGCGACTACGTCACCGTGTGCTTCCTGCCGAAGGGCACGACGTCCATGGCCCAGGTCGGAGCTGGCGACGGGGGCGATCCCAACGGTGACCATCGTTCTCTCGGGATGATCAAGCCCTTCACCGTCAGTTAGGGCTGGGCGCGAAGGACGGCATGGCGTCTGCGTCGGCGGGCAGACGGTTGCCTAGACGATGATGATGGTGAACGCCTGTGGTGCCGAAGTATCGGACCCACCGTTCGCGACGCCGCCGTCGTCGGTGAGGGTCACTGTTACGACTGCGGCACCCGGCGTCCCGGTGGGTGTGAAGGTCAGTGTCCCGTCGGGTGTCAGTGTGGGCTGGACAGCGAAGAGGGCGGCATTGTCATTGACGACGGCGAAGGCGCCCGTCTGGGCCGACTCGTTGGCCGGGCCGAACAAGATCGCAGACACCCAGCCGGCCACCGAGACGGGGGCGCTGCCCGTGGCGCTCGTGAAGGGACCAACACTGAAGGTGGGGGCGTCATTGACCGGACCCACCGTGATGGTGAACGTCTGCGGCGCCGAAGCGTCGATCCCGCCGTTCGTGGTCCCACCGTCGTCGACCACCCTGATGGTGACGGTGGCAGTGCCGAACGTATCGGCCGCGGGTGTGTAGGTGAGGGTGCCATTGGCGGCGACTGCGGGACCTCCGGCAAAGAGCGAGGGATTGTCACTGGTCAGGCTGAAGGAGAGGACCTGGCCGGATTCGTTCGCCGGTCCCGGGCTCATCGCGGTCGCCCATCCGGCGACGGTCTGGGGACCCGCGTCCTCGAGTGTCAGCTGGTCGCCGCCGGCGAGGAACTGGGGGATGTCGTTGACCGTAGTGATGGTGACGATGACGGTTGCGTTGGCACACAGGGCGCCGGTATCGCAGACGCGATACACGAAGGTGTCGGTGCCGTTGAGGTCGGGCGACAGTGTGTAGTCGATGGTGCCGTTGCCGAGCGGCGTCGCACTTCCCTTGGTGGGCGGGGTGACGATCGTGACGCTGGCCGGGTTGAGATTGGTGTCCACGTCGTTGGCGAGCACCGGGAGGTTGGTCGGCGCCGAGTCCTCGAGCACCGAAGCGGTGTCGGCAACTGCGGTCGGCGCGGTGTTCGCGAGCGTCACGGTGAGGTGGGACGGGTACGCCGCGGTCATCGCCACCCACACGTCGTTCTGCTCCTCGAGCAGACGCACTCGGAGTTCGCGGCCGACGGCGATCGTCCGGGTGACCGACCCGAGGACGAAGGTGTGCTCGGTCCAGGTCGGGCCCGTGTTCCAGTTGTCCAGCTCCAGCTCGGCCTCGGCGAGCTTCACGCAGCCGGTGCCGCCGGCCAGACAGTCGTACAGGTAGACGTGTGGATGTCCTTTCTTGCCCACCTCGAAGTTCTTGATGGACGACCAGAAGTCCAGCGCGACCGGTCCGTCGAGCGCGAGTGGTGCGGACGGGGCGTAGGTCCAGAGGTGATACTTGCGGGGATCGCTCACGCTTTCCTTGCCGTCGCTGTCCTTGATGGTGAGACCGGGGTTGCCGTCCCCGTCGAAGTCCGGGACCGGGGTCGCGGCCGCCGGCGGCGCGAGGGTGAGGTCGTAGTTGTCGGCGCTCGATCCGCTGGTGCCGAGGTACAGGGCATCGGCGGTGACTCCCGAGTCGACGGTGATCGTGACGGTCGCCGACGCAGTCAGGCCGTACCCGTCGTCGACCAGATACGTGAAGATGTCGGTGCCGATGAAACCGGAGTTCGGGGTGTAGACGAACGAACCGTCGGAGGCGAGTGTCAACCCACCGCTCGCCGGCGAGGTGACGGGTGTGGTCGACACCGTCAACGGAAGGCCCAGGAGGTCGAAGTCGTTCGCGAGCAGCCCCGGGGCCGGGACGTTGAGCACCGTGTCCTGGTCGACGCTGTACGCGTCCTCCTGGGGACTCGGCGGTATCGGCGTGATGGTGATGGTGAAGGTTTGTGGGGGGCTGGTGTCGGTGCCGCCGTTGAGGGTGCCGCCGTTGTCGGTCGCGGTGACGGTGACGGTCGCGAGGCCCCAGGCGTGGGTTGCGGCGGTGTAGGTGAGGGTGCCGTCGGCGGCGACGGCGGGTGCGGTGGCGAACAGCGATGGGTTGTCACTCGTGAGGTTGAACGACACCGACTGCGAACCCTCGTCGGCGGGGCCGGGACTGATGCCGGTCGCCCATCCCGCGACTGATTGCGGGCCGCCGTCTTCGAGACTTGTCTGGTTCGCACCCGCCGAGAAGCTGGGTGCGTTGTTCACCGAGGTGATGGTGACCGTGAAGGTCCGTGGGGGGCTGGTGTCGGTGCCGCCGTTGAGGGTGCCGCCGTTGTCTGTCGCGGTGACGGTGACGGTGACGGTCCCGGACGCGGATGGTGCGGCGGTGTAGGTGAGGGTGCCGTCGGCGGCGACCGTCGGCGCCGCCGCGAACAACGACGGGTTGGTGTTCGTCGTGTTGAACGAGACGGTCTGTGCGCTCTCGTCGGGGGGGCCGGGACTGATTCCGGTCGCCCATCCCGCGACGGATTGCGGGCCGCCGTCTTCGAGACTTGTCTGGTCGGCTCCGGCGGAGAAGCTGGGGGTGTCGTTCACCGACGTGATGGTGATCGTGAAGTACTGCCGGGTCGATGTCGCGCCTTCGCTGTCCGTCGCGACGATCGTCACGACGGCGTGCCCGAAGACGTCGGGAGCGGCCGTGTAGGTGAGGGTGCCGTCAGCCGCGACCGCCGGCGCCGCCGCGAACAACGACGGGTCGTCGTTCGTGAGGCTGAACGAGACGGTCTGGGCGCTCTCGTCGGCGGGGCCGGGACTGATCCCGAACGCCCATCCCGCGACCGATTGTGGGCCGCCGTCCTCGAGGCTCGTCTGGTTCGCACCCGCAGAGAAGGTCGGCGCATCGTTCACCGACCTGACCGTGATGCTCACCGCGGCGGTCGCAGATGCCCCGGAGGGATCGCTGACCGTGTAGGTGAGCGCGTCCGGCCCTGAGTATCCGTGGGGTGGCGAATACTTGATCAGCTTGCCGACGATCGATGCGGTTCCGATCGCCGGCCGGCCGAGGCTCGTCACCCTGAGCGGGTCGTCGTCGGGATCGGAGTCGTTCGCCAGCGGCTCGAGCACTGCGGTCTGACTCTCGGTGACGGCGAAGGAGTCGTCGCGCGCGATCGGAGCCCGGTTGACGACCAACCCGCGCACCGTCACCGACTCACCCGTTCCCGGTTCGATGGTCGCATTGTCAGCGGTCGCGACAGGCGGACTGTCGACAGGCAGGACGGTCGGCGCGGGCGGCGACTGCTCCGCGTGGACGGCGGGTCGGGTCGGGAGCGAGGCGGCCGACGTCGGGTGGGGTCCGGTGAAGATGCCCCCGACGAGCGACGCCGCACCGATTGCGAGGCCGCTTGCCGCGGCACCGATGATCGGCGGGACCGAGACGCCCCCGAGCGGGCTCTGGGCGATGATGGAAAGCGGTCCCATCGCGAGCCGGAGCCGGCCGAGCGAGATGTTGAGGAACGCGCGCACGACGGTCGGGTCGAAGTGCGTACCGGCGCAGCGCGAGATCTCGGCCCGGGCCGTCGGGGCATCGACCGGTTCTTTGTACGACCGAGCCGAGGTGATCACGTCGAAGACGTCGGCGACGGACACGATCCGCGCCGCCAGCGAGATGTCGGTGCCGGCGAGGCCGGTCGGGTAGCCAGTACCGTCCCACTTCTCGTGGTGCTCTCCGACGGCGAGCGCCCACTCGCCGAGCCAGTCGCGTAGCGGAGCGATCATCTGCGCCCCGACCGCCGGGTGGCGTTGGATGATCTCCCATTCTTCTGGGGTCGGCCGACTCGTCTTGTTGAGGATCTCGTAGGGAATCTCGAGTTTGCCGATGTCGTGCAGCAGGCCGGCCCAGTGGAGCAGCTGGACTTCGGACGGAGGAAGTCCGAGTTCGTCGCCGATCATCTTCGTATAGGCGCGTACCCGTTCGGAGTGGCCCCTCGTGATCCGGTCGTGCGCGTTCAGTGCGGCGACCGATTCGAGGACGCGCTCGGCGGCCTCGGCCGGCGTCTCGCCGACCCTTCCCATACGCGCCTCGTCCACCACCGTCTGGAGTTGGCGCACGGTGCCGGTACGGAGTGCGATCTTGAAGCGCGAGGGTGCCTGGTCGGGGAAGACCAGCGAGAGGCCGAGCAACGTGCTCAGGGGCAGGCACCGGCGGGCGAGCTTGTCGATCACGATGAGGACGACCGTCGATGCCGCACACAGCGCGAGCCACCAGACGAGGTAGCCGACGAGGGATCCGGAAGGGGCGCTGAAGAGACGGCTGGCGATGAGGACGAAGATCAGGGAAGCCGCGATTGGAACGATGGCGACCAGAACCCGCACGCACACGGCCGCGACGGGATGAGCCGTCCACTGGGGAGTTGCGTTCGGATCGGCTTCCGCGCGGGGTTCCCGCACGTCGGCGCGTGCATCTGCCACCGAGAGAGCATCGACGTACGACGCGGTGTCCTATATGGCGGAGTTCGCGAGCGAACTGCGCCGCGAGTCCGATGCAAGACGACGCCAGCCCGGTCGCGGTACTTTTCCGCCGTTTTCGGGCTCTGTGGTGTACGCGTCTCTCGGTCCGTGTGGCCGCAAGGTGCCGAGCGGGTCGAAACTGCCCGCGTCCGTGCTCGGGCGAGGAATCTACGGCCTCTTCAGCAACGCACGACGGCGATGCACGCCGCTTCGAGGATGGTGGTCGCGTGTCCGGGTGGCTCGGTGTCCTCGAGTAGCACGACGTCGCCCGGCCCCCATCGCCTCGTCTCGCCGCCGGCGGTGGTCTCGCCCCGGCCGGACAGGATGAGCATCCACTGGCGGGCGGGTGCGGGGTGAGCGGGATCGGTCCATCCGGTCGGGAGCCGGATGAACGTCAATTCCTGGACTTCGACGCCGGCCGACACCTCGAGCGGTGGAGCCGGCGGCGCGAAGTCGGCAGGTCCGAACGCAACTTCGCGATCCTCGAAGCGGGCTCCGCGGTCGTCGCCGATGACGTGGATGTAGCGCATACGACAGTCTGGCATTCCGATGTACTCGAGCGCGTGGTAGCGGTCTGGCGTCGGCGCGGTCAGGATGTGCGGCCGACGGATGTGACCATTGAGGGGCAGCATGGCGATCGAACAGCAGAAGGTCGAAGTGCCGGCGCGTCCGGCGCCGGTTTCGTTCGCGCCGGCCAGGACGGCGGTGATCGTGGTGGATATGCAGAACGACTTCGCGTCGTCCGGGGGGATGTTCGATCGAGCCGGAGTCGACATCGGGTGTGTCCAAGCCATCGTCGGGAACGTGGCCGCGGTGCTCGATGCCGCTCGTCGTGCGGGGTTGACGCTCGTGTTCTTGAAGATGGGGTTCGGCCCCGATCTCGAGGATGCCGGCTTCCCGTCGGGCCCGACGTGGCTGAAGCACATGCCCCTCCACGTCGGCGACAACGTGACCGCGCCCGACGGCTCGCCGTCGCGCATCCTGGTTCGGGATTGCTGGAACACCGACGTCATCGACAAGCTCGTCCCGGAACCCGGTGACGTTGTCATGTACAAGACCCGATACAGCGGCTTCTACAACACCGACCTGGACGACGTGCTCCGCGCCCGCGACGTCGACTGGCGAGCACGGGCGCGCGTGATGGCCGGTCTCAGGCGTTGGTGTGCCAAGAACCGGGCGGCAGGGTCGCGCCGAACTTCTCGAGGTCCTTGACGGGCTGCTCTCCCGTGAGAAAGGTCGAGAGGAACTCGAGAACCGCCGCGGACGCGAACTCCTGTGCCGTGGGATCGTTGTCGGCGCCATAGACCGGCGTGAAGTGGTCGGCGTTTGGCACGGTGACGAGATACGCATGTGACCCGGCGGCCGCGAGGATCTGCTCGGCTTGCTCTTCGGGTCCGACATCGTCGCCGTCGCCTCGGATCAACAACAGTGGGGTCTCGCCCAGGTCGTAGTCGGGCCCCTCGAAGGTCTGGAGCCTGTTGGTCCCGAACCCGACCGCCGCCGAGAATCGATCGTCGCGGCAGCAGTCGTGTCCGACGAGTCCCAGCATTCCGACTGCGCCAGTGCTGTGCCCGAGGATTGCGATCTTGTCGAAGTCGATGATCGGCGCGAGGTCGTCGGCGATCCCATCGGAGTCGTCTTTCAGGGCGTCGACGATGAAACTGACGTCCGCTGGCTGGTGGACGAAGCCCTCGAAGTTGGAAGCCGGTCGCGCAATCTCCGGAACGTTCGGTGCTGCAACCACGTACCCCGCCTCGAACAGATCCAGGAGGAGAGGGTCGCCGGCCGCCGCCATGCCGGCGAGACCGTTCAGCCAGACGACGAGTGGTCGTGGATCGACCGCGGCCGGGCCGGAATCCTCGCCGCCGTCATCGGCGCCCGGATACAGCATCGGCGTCGACAGCGTCCGGGTGTCGCTGGCCGCGAGCAGGACTTCCCCATCGCCGCCCGCAATCTCCGCCGTGGGCCGAGATTCGTCGACGAACTCCACCGTTCGCCACGCGACGGCTGACGTCGGGGGCTCGTCGGAGCGCCGTTCGTCCTCAGCCGCCGGAGGTGCTTCGAGGTCGCTGTCGCCCGACGCAGCGTCGGAACCTCCGCCGCAGCCGAGCAGAGCAAGCGCGAGGCACGGTAGAAGCAGGAGGGGCGGCGCCGCGACGCGGCGACGCCGGACACGTGATTCACCCGGAGTCATGCTCCGAGGGTACCTGGCGAGCCGGATTCGTCGCTGGGTGGCGCTGCGCGTGCAACCCCGCCATGGCGACCGCGGCCGGGACGACGAGCGCAATATCCAAGGGCATGCGGAGGCGGGCGAATCCGTACGTCAGTACCGACATCGCCAAGACGAAGACCGCCGTCGTCACGACCGGGTCGATGAGCTGTCCGTCCCGACGCAACTGACGGAGCCCGATGGCCCCCGCGACGACGAGCAGCGTAGAAGCCGAGCACACTGCTCCCGGCGGTGCCCCGGTTCTGCCCGTCGCTGCTCAGGCCCTGGAACGGTTGGTAGACGTCGAAGGCGCGGCCGGCACGCGCCGCCGCCACCAGTGGTGCGCGGCGCCAATGTTGCTGCGCGTACTCGATGCCCCGCTCGCGGGCACGCCGCGTACTCGGTGGACTCGTCTTCTTCTGCGCGGACGACTTCGTTGAAACACCCGATGGTCCATCCGCCGATACCGGAGCCGTTCCACATCGGCTCGCAGTTCGCGCCGGCGATCACCGCGTCCTGATTCGTGGTGAACAGCACCGGCTCGTCGAAGGTGACGAGATTGCGGACGACCCACGGCGCGATGACGGCCGCGGTCACCGCGCCCGCGACCACCAGGTGACGCCAGCGAACCGCGGCGCCGTCAAGGTTCGGGGTGCGCAGCACGAGTGGTACGACGATCACCACGCCGAGCAGGAGCAGTTCGGAGCGGGTCAGCGCCGCGGCGCCGATCGCCAGACCTACGAGCGCGGCAGCGACTCAACGTGGGTCGGTCCCACCAGCGGTACACGCCGAGGAGGAAGAGCCCGAACACCAGGAGGAGCGCGCTCTCGGCGAGCACGAGCACTTCGTAGCGCCAGAAGTTCGGAAGCACCGCGACGATGAGCGCGGCGGCGATACCCACCTTCGTCCCGCCGACGCGACGGCCGAGCGCGGCGAGCACCGGAATCCCGGCCGTGCCGAGCAGCGCCGTGGTGAGCTGATGGGCCAGGACCGTTCGTCCGCCGAGCCAGCTCGTGACCGAGAGCAGCAGCGGGAACAGTGGCGGGTGCTCGGCGGTCGCACGAGTCTGTTGGAGGAACGTGAACACGAAGGGGTTCACATACCCGATGCCGGACAGCGATCTGGTTTGCCTGGCCGTGGTACCAGAGGCTGTCGGAGAACGGCAGCTGGCGGCTGGAGAATGCGACGACGATCAGCCGGATGACGAGCCCGACTGCGGTGATGCCCGCGACGCTCCACCAGAACCGGCGGTTCGACCGCGTGGTGAGTGCGTCGACCGTGGTCATCGCCCCATCCTCGCGTGATCCGGCCGGTTGCTCAGACCAGGTCCAACAGTTCCGCCCACCCGCCGTCGGCCGGCGACGCGACGAGGTGGTCGGCAAGATCCATCGCGGCCGCGGCGCCCGAGCGGGGAGCGACCGCCACTCCGGCGCCCGCGAGCAGTTCGAGGTCGTTCGGACCGTCGCCGATCGCGAGGGTCCGGGCCGGGTCGATCCCACGCCACTCGCAGTAGCGGGTGACGCCGACCCATTTGGAAAGCCCCAGGGGAGTGACGGTGCAGGTGGAGCCGTCCCACTGATCACTCGGTGCGACGTGCGCTTCGCCGACGCCCGCGACCGCTGCCGCGACGGCTCGGAGTGTGTCCGCGTCGTGACCCATGATGCCGAACATCAGGACGGTGGCCTGCTCGATGTGCTCGTCGAGGTCGACCTGACGGACTTCGGTGCCGAGGCTGGCGAGATGTTCGGGGTGGGTGGACGGCGCCGCGTCGACGAGCACCGCGTGGTCGGGCACGTCGACGTAGACGCAGGGTTCGAGCCCGGCTGCGCGGAACGCACCGAGGATCGAGCGCGCCGCGGCCGGGTCGTGCGCGTGGTGATGGAATCGCTGCTCGGAGGCCAGGTCGAGCACGAGTGCACCGTTCATCACCGCCGCCGTGGGGGTGAGGCCCAGTGCGGCCAGGGGAGTGCGGGTGGAGCCGACGCGCCGACCGGTGGCCACCATGACCTCGACGCCACGGGATTCCAGCTCGGTCCAGGCCGCCACGGTGCGGGGATGCACGACCTCGTGGCCCGACCACAGCGTGCCGTCGAGATCGGTGATGACCAGGTCGACGCGCGTCACCCGGTCGAGCCTACGGGGCCTTTTGGGAGGTGCGGCAGCAATTTGTCGTGCAACCCTCCTGGCCTGTGCTCGCTGCAAGCCCGTAGGTTTGCCTCATGCGTCTGCGAGTGGCATCGAGAGCGTCCGTCCTCATCTGCGTGGTTGCCGTGGGCGCAACTGCATGCTCGAGCAGCGGCTCGAGCCCGAAATCGGCCGACTCGCCGACGAAGACCACCGCGACCGGCCCGGCGGTCGAGCGCCCCGCCGGCCCGGCCGCGGACGTGAGTGAGAACACGGGGGCGAACGCGCCGTTCATCGGCGAGGCCGCCGGCGTGACGGTCCCCGCCGACGACGGTGCCACCGTGGATGTCGCGGCCGCCGGTGAGGCCACTGCCGCGGCCCTCGCCGATGCGGGGTACGAACAACAGGAGTTCGTCGCCAGCGGCACCGCCACCTCCTACACGGCCGAAGGCGAGTTGGGCGGCGACGGTCGGTGGACGTTCACGCCCGCCGACTCGGCGCCGTACCGGACTCGCGTTCTCGTGCGGCGGCCGGCTCGCACCGCGGACTTCAGCGGCACGGTCGTCGTCGAGTGGCTCAACGTCAGCGGCGGCGTCGATGCCAACCCGGACTGGACGAGTCTGCACGAGGCGATGATCCGGCGCGGCGACGCGTGGGTGGGCGTCTCGGTCCAGGAGATCGGGGTCATGGGCGGTCCGGTGGCGGTTGCCGTTCCGGGCCCGGCCGCGTCGGTCACCGGGCTCGGGCTCCGTGTGATCGACCCGGAGCGATACGACACCCTCGACCACCCGGGTGATGGTTACTCCTTCGACATCTACACCCAGGTCACGCGCGCGGCTCGGGACGGCGCGCTGCTCGACGGGACCGAGCCCGACCGGGTACTCGCGGCTGGCGAGTCACAGTCGGCCTACGCGTTGGTGACCTACTACAACGGGGTCCAACCGCTCACCGAGGCGTTCGACGGGTTTTTCGTCCACAGCCGAGGGGCGTCGGCGTTGCCGCTCGTCGGGCGGGGCGAGTCGGCGGATCTGGCCGGGTCCATCGGCTCCGACTCGGTGATCATGCGAACCGACCAGGCCGCGCCGGTCATGGAGTTGCAGTCGGAGAGCGATGTGGCGGGCGTGCTCAGTTCGGTCGACTCCCGGCAGCCCGACTCGAAGACGTTCCGGCTCTGGGAAGTCGCGGGCACCGCCCACGCGGACCGCCACCTCATGGGCCCGCTCGCGGACACGCTGGACTGCGGGACGCCGATCAACGATGGCCCGCTCCACGTCGTGGCCAAGGCGGCCTACCGCGGACTCGTGCGTTGGGTCGAAGACGGCATCGCGCCGCCCCGCCAACCGCGGCTCGTGCTGGCCGACGGCGATACGGTCGCGGTGGCGGTGGATGAGGACGGCATCGCCGTGGGTGGTGTACGCACACCGCCGACCGACGTGCCGGCCGAGGTGCTCTCGGGTGCACCGGGTCCGAACCCGTCGACGATCTGTCTCCTGCTCGGCTCGACCCGACCGTTCTCGGCGCAACAGTTGGCGGCCCGGTACCCGGATGCGAGCGCATATATGCGTGAGTACCGCAGGGCGCTCGCCGCGGCGATCGAATCGGGAGTGGTCCTCGCACCGGACCGCGACGCGATGCTGGAGTACGCGCGGCCGGAAACGATCGGGGAATAGGCGAAGGGCCCGGCCGTGGAACTCGCCACCATCACGCGACCGGTCGAGCACGTGGCACTGCTGACGCTGACACGCCCGGAGAAGAAGAACGCGCTTTCGATCGCGATCCGCAATGAGGTGACCGACGCCCTCGGCGCGCTCGCCGCGGACGAATCGGTGCGTGCGGTCGTGCTGACGGGCGCGGGCGAGGTGTTCAGCGCAGGCTTCGACCTCGGAGAGTTCGAGAAGTTCGACGCCGCGCACCAGCGTCGACTGTGGCATTCGAGTGACCGGTTCCACCACGCGTGTCTGACGTTCCCTCTCCCGTTGATCGCGGCGGTGAACGGTCCGGCGTTGGCGGGCGGATTCGATCTCGCGGTGATGTGCGACGTGCGGATCGCAGCCGCCTCCGCCCGCTTCTCGCATCCGGAGCACGCCTTCGGCGATGTGGTCTACGGACCCTTGCACGATCTCGTCGGGGGTGGGGTCGCCCGGGACCTCGTGCTGTCGGGTCGACCGGTCGACGCCGAGGAGGCACTTCGTATCGGCCTGGTGAGCAAGGTCGTGCCCGACGGCGAGGCGCTCGACGTGGCGCTGGCCTATGCCGCGACCGTCGTCGCCGCGCCGAGGCACCTGCTGGCACGCACCAAGGCCAAGATCATCGCCCGCGCCGCGATCAGCCTCGGCCCGACGCTCGACCTCTGAGGCGCGTGGTTCGGTCAGTTCCCCGCGACGGGCGCCCGCACGCCTGCCTGTAGTTGTTGCCTTGAACGGCAGCCCACGCCACCGTGTCGCGGACCCGCGTCGGCCAGAACCGCGACGTCGATGTCGCGTACGCGTCGAAACCGGATGCACTGTTTTCCGTTGGTGGTCCGGCCGAGGCGTTCTCGGTAGTACTGAGGGAGAGTCTGGCCGTCCTTTTGGGCGGCGACGTACAGACTGATGTACTGCTTCTGCGAGGCCATGCCGATCAGCGGCCACGTGCCCGAACCCGAATCGGAGAGCCACGGCATCGACCCGTACCCGATCATCGTGATGGTCGGGCCGGCGTAGAGCGCTCGGTCCAGTTCGGGTGCGGCGCCTCGAATCACGCGATCGACAGCTTCGACGTCTCCTCGACGACCCGGTTCGAGGCGCGCGAGCAAGTCCCCGACCGTGGTGGCGTCGTGTCTCATGGTCCACTCCCTCGACCGCCGTTTTCACGATTCCGTTCAGTGTCGCGGCCCGAGTCCGGCGAGGAAAGGCGTCAGCGGGTCATGGTCACACCTCCGGCGTACAGTCCGAGGCGTGGCGGAGCAGACAGTGGGTCGCAGGGGTGATCAGGCCGATCAGGTCGATCAGGGCGTGGTGACGGCCTACGGCCGGGAGGCGACGGACGCGCTCGCGGCGGCAATCGCCGGAGCCCAGGAAGGGGACCCGCTCGCACCGGTGACCGTCGTCGTCCCGTCGAATCTCGCCGGGGTGATCGCCCGGCGGGTCCTCGGCGAGGCCGGTGGACTCGCCAACGTGGATTTCGTCACTGCGCTCGGACTCGCCGAGCGGGTGGCGCGGCCACGGCTGGCGGCGGCCGCTCAGCCGACCCTCACCGAGTCGGCATTGCTTGCCGCGATCCGTGTCCAGCTCGCGACGGCACCGGGATTCTTTGCGCCGGTCGCCAACCACGCGGCGACCGAGCGGGCGTTGGCGCGTCGGTTCGTCGAGCTGTCGCGGGTCGCTCCGCAGACCCGGGCGCGCCTCGTCGCGGACGGTTCGCCGCGGGCGAGGGCGCTCGTCGAACTGTATGAGGACGTCCGTCGCCGGCTCGATGGCGTCGCGGATGAGAACGTCGTGGTGGAAGCCGCCTTGGCCGCAGTCGCCGACGATGACCCGGCCGTCGAGCGCGCTCGGGGACGGTCATCGTCCACCTGTTCCAGCCTCTCCCACCGGGTCTCGCCGCAGTCCTGCGGGCCGTACTGGCTGCTCGTCCGGCGGCCGTCCACCTGGCCTGCACCGGCGATGCGCTGGCTGACGCGCCGGTCCTCGCGGCCGCGGGAGCTCTCGGCATCGTCGTCTCGCCGCCCGAGGCGGTGCAGCTGATCACCGGCACCGAGATCGTGACCGCGTCCGATGTCGACGAGGAGGTGCGCGCGGTGGTGCGCCGGATCCTCGAACTCGCCGGATCCGGCGTTCGTCTGGACCGCATGGCGGTCTTGACGCCTCCGATCGAGCCCTACGCGCGAACCGTGGTCGCGCAGCTCGACGCGGCCGGAATCCCCGCGAACGGTGCCGACGTTCGAACGCTGGTCGACACGGTTCCGGGCCGTTTCCTCGATCGGATCCTCGCGCTCGTCGGCGCACGGTTCGCGCGTGACGAACTGCTCGCGCTCCTCGCGAGTGGGCCGATCCGGACCCCGGACGGACGGCCGGTGCCGGTCGACCGCTGGGACCGGGTCTCGCGGCGCGCCGGCGTCGTGGACGGCGACGACTGGGACGTGCGACTGCTTCGACACGCTGCGGAACTGGACCAGCAGGCTGTGGACCGCGCCGCGGCCGGAGTCGGGGGCGAGGAGCGCGTGCGCCGTGAGGCGGAGGCGGCACGCGCGCTCCACGCCTTCGTCGGCGATCTGCGAGCCCGTCTGGCCAGCCTGGAGGCGGCGCGCGGCTGGCCGGAGCGAGTGAACCGCGCACGGGCGGTGCTCGACGAGTTCCTGGACTCCGCGGGTGCAGCGAGCTGGCCGGAGGGCGAGGTCGAGGCCGGCGCTGCAGTCCGTGCGGTCCTCGCTCGTTGTGGACCGCTCGATGCGATCGAGCCGGACCCGACGTTCGCGACATTCGCAGCGGTCGTCGCCAACGATCTCCGCGCACCGCTCGGGCGTACCGGCCGGTACGGGGAGGGCGTCGCTTTCGGCGCCATCACCTCCGGGATCGGCCTGGATCTTGATGCCGTCTTCATCCTCGGCCTCGCCGAGGGGCAGTTCCCGCGGTCCCGCCGTGAGGACGCGCTCCTGGCCGAGGCGGATCGTGCGCTTGCGGTCGATGGTGAACTCGCCACCCGGGAATTCGCACGGGCCGAGCAGGTGCGCACATTTCGTGCCGCGCTGGCGTCGGCCGGCGGTCATCGGGTGTTGTCGTTCGCGCGGTGGCGATCTCCGCTCCGCTCGGGAGCGCGTGCCCTCCCGGTTGCTGCTCGAGACGGCCAGTGCACTCGTTGGAAGTCGGGTCTTCGCGAGCGATTTCGCGGCACTGCGCGTGAACGACGGCATCGAGATCGTCCCGTCGTTCGCCGCCGCGCTCGGACGCATCGATGCGGCGCCGACGGTCACCGATCGAGATCTCGGCGATCTCGCCCGGTACGTATCCGACGGTGGCGACGTCGCGGAACACCCGTTGGTCCTCGCCGCCCCGGCCGCGTGCGGTGTGGAAGCGACGCGGGCCCGCGCCTCGGCCGCGTTCACGCGTTGGGACGGGAACGTCAGCACCGTGGTCACTTCAGTGCCGAGTCCGGCGACGGGGGAGCTCGTCTCCGCGACGCGCCTCGAGACCTGGAGCTCGTGCCCGATGAAGTATCTGTTGGGACACGTGCTGCGGATCCCCGTCGAAGAGCAACCCGAGCGGCTGCTCGAGTTTTCGCCGCTCGATCGCGGCACCCTCGTGCACGCGGTACTCGAGGACTTCGTCGGCGAGGAACTGGCGAAACCGGAGACCGCGCGCGTGCCCCCGGGTGCTCCGTGGCCGTCCGCGGCATTTGATCGAATACGCGAGATCGCGGCGGGCCACGCGGCGGACGCCGAAGCCCGTGGCCTGACGGGCAAGTCGGCGCTGTGGGAGCTGCACCGCGAGGCAATTGAGGAGGATCTCGTTCAGTTCCTCGCAGTGGACGGCGAGGAAAGGGTGGCCACCGGCGCAGTCCCGGTTTCGGTCGAGTTCCCATTCGGGTTCGACGATGTGGCGCCGGTCGAAGTCGCGGTACCCGACGGTTCGGTCGTGCGGTTCCGCGGGCGTGCCGACCGTGTGGATCGACGTCCCGACGGTGGCTTCGTCGTGCTCGACTACAAGACCGGCCGTCAACCCGAAGAGCCCTCCGGTTGTGCCGGGGATCCGACGTGGGCCGGCACCCGGCTCCAACTGCCGCTGTACGCGGCGGCGGCGCGGGCGCAGCTCGGTACCGACGACGTCGAGGCGGCGTACTGGTACGTATCGGAGAAGGGCGGGTTCGGACGCGCGGAGATTGTGCTCGATGAGCCGACCGACGATCGGTTCCGTGACGTGGTCGGCCGGATCGTGGCGGGGATCGACGCCGGGATCTTTCCGGCCGCGCCCGGCGACGCGAGCTGGTTCCACGACTTGGGCGCCAACTGCGGATTCTGCGACTACGACGACCTCTGCCCGGCCGGGCGCATCGCGCAGTACGACGTCAAGGCCGATGCGCCCGAGTTCGCCTTCCTGCACGACCTGGTGCCGGAGGTCCCCGAGTGAGCACTGCGGCCCTCACCGACGCCACGGTCCGGCGCCGTATCACCGAGGAAGCACTCGACGAGCTCCTCTTCGTCGAGGCGGGCGCGGGAACCGGCAAGACCAGTCAGCTGGTCGGACGCGTCGCGTCACTCGTACTCCGGCGCGACGTACCGATGCGGGAGATCGCCGCGGTGACGTTCACTGAGGCTGCGGCGGCCGAGCTTCGGACGCGAATCCGCGAATCGCTCGAGCGCTGCGCCCACGACCTGACGGTGGACGACGAGACTCGGGCTCGCGCCGAGCAGGCGCTGGTCGAACTCGATGTCGCCGCGATCGGCACGGTCCACAGTTTCGCCCAGCGCATCCTCGCCGAGCACCCGGTGGAGGCGGGGTTGCCGCCCAACGTCGAGGTGCTCGACGAGGTGGAGAGCCTGCTCGAGTTCGGTCGGCGGTGGCAGGAGCATCTCGACGCGATGTTCGCGGATGTCCAGCTCGGCCCGGTGCTCGCCCTCGCGTCACTGCTGGGCATCCGCCTTGACGGTACGAAGCTGCCCTCACTGCGAAACATCGCAGCACTCTTCGCCGACAACTGGGACCGGCTCGACGGGGTGCGCGAGGAGTCGGTCCTCGTCCCGACCTTCGATCGCCGCGCCGCGCGCGAGGCGCTGGCCGCGCTCGGTCCGGTGTTCGACGCGGTGCGAGGTTCTGGCCGGGGACAAGTTGGCCGACAAGTTGCTCGGCAACCGGGAGCAGATCGAACGACTGGCCGCGGTGCTCGAACATGGATCGGACCGGGTCGTGCTCCGCATGGTCGGGGCGAAAACCAAGAAGTGGGGCGCCCGCTCGCTCGGAAGGGCGGCCGACTGGGGCGGGAAGGAGGAGAAGGCGGCGGTCATGGATGTCGTCGACGCGGCCGAGGCCGCAGTCGGAGGGATTCTCGACGAGGCCACCGACGCGGTCCTGCGGGTGCTCGCCGGTGAGGTCGCGCGCTTCACCGTGGCCGCTGCCGAAGATCGGCGTCGGGCGGGACGGCTCGAGTTCCACGACCTGTTCGTGCTCGCCCGCCGGCTGCTCCGGGCAGTCGCCCGAAGTCCCGCGCCGCCTTGCACCGGCGTTACTCGCGACTGCTCGTCGACGAGTTCCAGGACACCGACCCGATCCAGATCGAGCTGGCCACGCTGGTTGCCGCGTCGGTCGAGCACGTGCGCCCCGACTCGACGTGGGCCGAGGTGCCGGTCGCACCGGAGCGGCTGTTCTTCGTCGGCGACCCGAAGCAGTCGATCTACCGCTTCCGGCGCGCGGACATCGCCCTCTACCTCGCCGCTCGTGACCGGTTCGCCGACGGTGCCGAGCAGCTCACGACCAACTTCCGAACCGTCCCGACCGTGCTCGACTGGGTGAACCACGTGTTCGGCTCGCTCATGGCGGAGGAGGACCCCGGCCGCCGACCGCGGTACTCGCCGTTGGTCGCGCACCGCGAGGACCACGCCGATCACCGGGTGACGTTGCTCGGTGGTCCGCACACCAAAGACGAGGGTCTCCGGGCGGCCGCGCTGCGCGAGCTCGAAGCGGCGACGGTGGCCGATGCGATCGCGGGGATACTTGCGGATCCCGACCGGTGGCCCGTCCAGGACGGAGAGGACTGGCGCCCGGCCCGCCCCGAGGACATCGCGATCCTGATGCCGACCCGCACATCGCTGGGCGTTCTCATGGACACGCTGCGCGAACGCGGCGTCGAGTTCCGGTCCGAGACCGGTTCGCTGGTCTACGAGACCCAGGAGGTTCGGGACCTCCTGGCCATCCTGCGAGCCATCGCCCAGGGAACCGACGCCGTCGCGCTCGTCGCCGCGCTCCGGTCACCGATACTCGGCTGCGGTGACGACGACCTCGTCACCTACGTCGCGGCCGGAGGCCGCTGGGATGTCACCGCGCCGCGGCCCGAGGCCCTGCCGGCCGACCATCCCGTCGTGGCGGCACTCGACTACCTCGCCGAGCTCCGCTCGGTCCGGTGGTGGACGCCACCGAGTCGAGTGCTCGAGCGCGTCATCCGGGAGCGGCAGGTCTTCGCCATCGCGTTGGCGTCCACCCGGGCCCGCGACACCTGGCGGCGGCTCCGGTTCGTCGTCGATCAGGCCCGGCTCTACGAATCGTCCCAGTCCGCCGATCTCGTCGGGTTCGTTGCGTGGGCGGAGGCCCAGCGCTCAGAGTTCGCCGCGCGTCCACGAGCCGTCCCTGCCGGAGTGCGACGACCACGCGGTGCGCATCATGACGATCCACGGGGCCAAGGGTCTCGAGTTTCCGATCACGGTCGTCACGGGTCTCACGACTCGCCCGGGTGGTCGTCGCATCCGCTACGACGCGCATTGGGACGGTGACACGATCGAGGTGTCGGCGCGCAAGGACGTTGCCACGACCGGCTTCAACCGTCTGGCCGACCTCGAATCCGAGATGGACGAGGCCGAGAAGCTCCGACTGCTGTACGTCGCGTGTACCCGGGCGCGCGATTACCTCTTCGTCTCAGCCAACCACGTCGAGGATGGCAGGGCCGTCACGTTCGCGCGCATGGCGTGGGAGGCGACCGCGGATGCTCCCACCGCATGTTGGCGGGTGGGCGAGCAGCCGATCGCGACCGCCGGAAAGTCGGCGTCGTCGACGACGGCGGCAACCTTCGACCCCGAGGCGCGCCGCGTGTGGATCGAGCGCCGTGCGGCGTTGCTCGAGGAGGCGACCCGTCCGCGGGTGATCTCGGCCACTGGGCTGCGCCGGGTCGCGGGCGAGGCCGGGCGCCTTGTCCTCCAACCCGAATCGGGCAGGACCCAGGCCGAGGCCGATCTGGAGGCCGACTGCACGTGGCGTGATGACCCATGGCGCCGAGGGCGTGCGGCGACTGCATTCGGCCGTGCGGTCCACGCCGCGATGCAAGACGCCGACCTCGACGAGCCGTCCGGCCTCGCGGGTTTGGCCGTTGCCGCTGCGAGAGCCGAAGGGATCTTCGACCAGGCCAACGAGGTGACCGCGGCGGCACGGGTGCTCTGGGAAGCCCCGGTCGTGCGGGCGGCGGCCATGGTCGCGGCCCGTCGGGAGGCATACGTCGCCGCGCCGATCGGATCGATGACCGTCGAGGGATACGTGGACCTGCTGATCCCGTCACCGGAAGGTCTGGTCATCGTGGACTACAAGACCGATGCCGTGGAGGGGCCCGCGGCGATCGAGGCGCGTGCCGAGGAGTACCGGCCGCAACTCGCCGCCTACACGCTCGCGTTGGAGCGGTCGACCGGTCTGAGCGTTGCCGCAGGGGTGCTGGTGTTCGCCACTCCGACGGGGCCGGTCGAACACCGCGTTGCTCGAGATGCGTTGGAGCTCGATCGCATCGAGGCGCTGCTCGCCACGTTGTGAAGGCGCCTTGAGCGGAACCGATCCGGTGCGCCGGGCGTTGAAGAGAGCGGGTGCCCGGGCTGGCGGGCCTCCATGTGCGATCCTGGAAGCCCCTCATGCGCCCTTCGAACCGACTCTTCCGACTCGTCGCGATCACGATCGCGGGCGGGGTGACCCTCGGTGCGTCATTCGTCGCGCTCGGGCCGGGGATGGCAGAGATTGCGGCAAGCGCGCAGTATTCGGGGCCGGTCGCACCGCGTCTCCGCCCGTTGGAGGGCCCGACGATCATCTACGACGGTGAGGGCAACGTCGTAGATCGGATCGGCAACCTCGACCGCACCCCGGTGCCGCTGGCCGATGTGCCCCAGGTGCTCGTCGACGCTGTCCTTGCGACCGAGGACCGGAGCTTCTACACGAACTCGGGCGTGGACGTCCGTTCTGCGCTCCGAGCATTCGTCGAGAACGTCGACGCCGGCGGGGTGAGTCAGGGTGGTTCCACCATCACCCAGCAACTCGTCAAGAACCGGTTCTTCGTCGACCCGAAGCAGACCGTGGACCGGAAGCTCCGAGAAGCGGTGCTGGCGACCCGCCTGACCAACGAGTGGTCGAAGAAGCGGATCCTCGAGGAGTACCTCAACACGGTGTACTTCGGAACCAACGCCTACGGCGTCAACGCCGCGGCGAACCGCATCGCCGCCAAGCCGCTCGGGGAACTCGAGCTGGCCGATGCTGCGCTCCTGGCGGGGCTGATCAAGAGCCCGAGCGAGTTCGATCCGTTCGTGGATCCAGAGGCCGCGATCCGACGGCGCACCGACGTGCTCGACGCGATGCTCACCCAGTCGATGATCACCAAGGCTCGAGGCGGATCTTGCCGGCGCGGCGCCGCTGCCCGTCAAGCCTGATCTGCCGACGCTGCAAGCCCACAGCACCTACACCGAAGAGGTGAAGAATCGGCTCCTCGAGTTGACGGAGTTGGGCGCGGACGAGTCCCAGGCGGCGCAGCGGGTCTTCGAAGGCGGGTTGCGGGTCTACACGGCGATGGACCAGAAGCTGTACTGGGGCGCACAAGCGGCGGTGGACTCCACCGTCGGACGGTTCGCGCCGTTCACGGCCGCGATGGCGGTGATGAACCCGCGGAACGGTGACGTGCTGGCCATCGTCAGTGGGAGCGATCCGAAGGGCGAGAAGACGCCACAAGGGTTCAACTTGGCGACGATGGGGCCGACGAGCACCGACGCCCGCCACGTCGGTTCCACGATGAAGCCGATCACGCTCGCCACCGCGATCGAGGATGGGTATTCGCCACAAGACGTCGTCGACGGCAACGCACCTTGCTACATCAAGTACGCGGAGGGGACTCCGGGCCAGCCGGGCTACCAACCTTGGTACGACACCGTGAAGGAGGCGCGGGCCACAAGTTCGTCAACGCCTCGGGTGAAGGCGGCGGCACTGCCGATCTCTTCAGTCAGACTCGCAACTCGGTGAACTGTGCGTACCTGCGCTTGATGACCAGTGTCGGCCCGAACAGGGTGCGCGAGATGGCCTCCCGGCTCGGGATGACCCGGCCGGTGGGCAAGAACCTGTCGCTCGGGATCGGTAACACCGGACACTCGCCGCTGGAGATGGCCACGGTGTACAGCACCTTCGCGGCGGACGGGATCCGCCACGATCCGGTGTTCATCCGCCGGGTCGAGGACGCGAGCGGGCGGGTGCTCTATCGGGCCCCGGGCGGGGTGCGCAAGCTCGACCCTCAGGTCGCCCGTACCGTCACCGACGTCCTGAGCCACGTGACTGAAGGAACCGGAACGCGGGCCCGACTCGACGACCGGCCGATGGCGGGCAAGACGGGAACCCTGGATGCGTCGACCGACGCCTGGTTCGCGGGTTACACCCCACAGCTGGTCGCCGCGGTCTGGATGGGCGACCCGAGCAAACTCACCGCCATGGGCAACGTCGGTGGCATTCAGGTCTACGGGGGTTCCTACCCGGCGATCATCTGGCAGAAGTTCATGACCAACGCGCTCAAAGACGCGCCGGTGATCCCGTTCCTGGCGCCGGATCAGAGCAAGTGGCCCCAGCCGACGATGGTCAATCCCGACGGCGGCCGCGGGCGACCGGTCGCGGACCTGACGCCTCTGTTCACCCCGACCACGACCGCACCCGAGGCTGTCCCGCCGCCGAGTTCGTCGACGACCAGCACCTCGTCGAGTACGACGACGAGTTCGACCACCACGACGACCAAACCCGGGCCCTGACGGCCGGAGCGGGCGCCTCGCCCGGTCACCGGTATATTCCGAGGTGATGACGCCGCTCGAACAGCTCCTCGTAGTCCAGGAGCACGACAGCGTGCTCGATCAACTCCGCCATCGGCGCGCAACGCTGCCGGAGCGCAAGGTCCTGGCCGCGGCCGAGACCGTCGTCGTCGAGCTGACGGTCCCCGTCGGAGAAACCCAAGGCCGGCGCGACGAGGTGGCGCGCGACGTGCGTCGGCTCGAAGACGAAGCCGAGGCGATCGCGGCAAAGGTCGGCGAGGTCGAAAAGGCGATGTACTCGGGGACGGTCACGTCGCCCAAGGAGCTCCAGGCCATGCAGGCCGACGTAGAGCAGCTCCGGCGTCATCAGCGCACCCTCGAGGACCGCGAGCTGGAGCTGATGGAACGGCAGGAGGAGATCGACGCCGAGCTGGGGGGTCTCACGGCTCGGGTCGGGGACGCGGAGAACGAGATCAGCCGTTCCCGGGCGCTCCTCGCGGAGCACGAAGCGGAGATCGACGCCGAGATCGTCCGCGAGCAGGCGGAACGCGAAGGAGCGTCGGCCGGCGTCGCGGTTTCGTTGCTGTCGCTCTACGAGCAGTGCCGAGCGCGGACGAAGGGCATCGGGGTCGCCCGACTGGTCGGGAACACGTGCCAGGCTTGCCGGCTGACCATCCCGGCCATGGAAGTTGCGAGCATCCGGAAGGCCGGTGCCGACGACGTGTCCCACTGCGACAACTGCGGCGTGATCCTCGTGGCTTCGTCGTGAACGAACAGCTACCCGGTTTCGGTCCGCGCACGATCCGGATCTTCTGTGACGGCGGCTCGCGCGGGAACCCCGGCCCGGCCGCGGTCGGTGCGGTGGTCCTGGATCCCGCCACCGACCCGCCGTCGGTCCTCGAATCCGTGTCCGAACACATCGGGCTCGCCACGAGCAACGTGGCCGAGTACCAGGCACTGATCCGGGCGCTCGAGGTCGCCGAGGGCCATGAAGCCACGCGGGTGGAGGTCCGAGCTGATTCGCAGCTTCTGATCCGCCAGCTCGAGGGCAGGTACCGAGTCAAGAACGAGGGCCTCCGCCCGCTGTTTCGGCGCGTGCAGGAACTCCTGGCCCGCTACCCGGAGGTGGATCTGCAACACGTGCCTCGGGAGGAGAACACGGAGGCGGACGCGTTGGCGAACGCGGCGTTGGACGCGGCCGAGGCCGCCGGCGCCTAGATGTTCTTCTGGTACATCGGACCGTCGGTGCTCGGCGTCTTCGAAGTGTTCCGCAGCCGTGGGCTGGACTACCGACTGGTTGCGTTCGGCGCTGTGCTGCCCCTGTTGCTCGACGCGCCGAGTGGTCATTTCGGCCCCGGGCACTCGCTCGTTGTCGCGGTGGTGGTGCTCGGTGCGGTGATGGTCGGCACGATCGGACGCTCACGGCTGTTGCGTCGCCGCTTGATCTGCATTCCGATCGGATGGTTGTGTGGTCTGGTGTTGAGTGGCGCGTTCCTGCATGACGCCGCGTTTCTCTGGCCACTGCTCGGCACCGACCCCGGTGATGTGGGTCTGCTGCCACCGCCGACGCTGTTGGTGCTCTCCGAGGCCATCGGAGTGGCGCTGATCGCCTGGTCGGTCGGTCGGTTCGGCTTGGATCGCCCGGGGCCTCGTGCAGAGTTGTGGCGGACCGGACGGCTGGAGGAACGGGCGTGATCGTGCTGGTCCGGCACGGGGAAACCGCCGCGAATCGCGCCCGGCTCGCGCTCGGACACGCTGACCCTCCGCTCACCGACGTGGGGGAGCAGCAGGCGGCTGCGCTGGCCGAGCGGTTGGCAGGCAGCGGTGCGGTGCGCGTGATTTCCAGTCCGTTGCAGCGGGCACAGCAGACCGCGGCGGCGATCGCGGCGTCGTTCGGAGTGCCCGTCGAGATCGAGCCGCGGCTCGTCGAGATGAGCTACGGCGAATGGGACCAGCGGTCCTTTGCGGACCTCCCGGCCGAGTCACTGGCGCGCTGGCGGCGTGACCCGACCTTCGCCCCACCCGGTGGCGAGAGTCTGCTCGCCGTGGCCGAACGAGTCGCGCCCTGGTGCGAGGAGTTGATCGGCGACGCTCCCGTGATCGCAGTGAGTCACGTGTCGCCGATCAAGGCGGCCGTGATCTGGGCGCTGGGGGCCGACCCGCTCCTGTCCTGGCGCATGCATCTCGACGTTGCCTCCGTCTCCCGGATCAGTGCCCCGACCGGTCGCCCGGTCCTGCTCGGTTTTAACGACACGACCCATCTGACCGCGCTCACCCCCTGACCCGGGGGCCGTCGACCGTTGGTGCGAGACGCCGCTAGGACGACCGCTCGGCGAGAGGGTCGGCTCGGGGCTCGGGGCTCGTGGCTGCGGTGGCCTGGCGGAGCGCGGTCCAGATGCAGAGACCGAACACGACGAGGACGTAGGTGTTCATCATCGTCGTGTGCAGCATCCACTCGAAGCCGCTCTTGCCGAGGACCCGGTTGACCGGACTCCAACCGAGCGGATCGACGACCGGCAGGAGCAGGAGCACGGTGACCGCAGTACGGGCCCGGTCGGGCCAGGCGATCGGATGGGTTGGTCGTCGTCGGAGGAGGAGCGCCAACGGCGCGATCAACAAGAGGTTGTCGTATGGCACGTGGTACACGCAGACGATCAGAAGCAGGCAGGCGAGGGTCACGGCCAACTCGTCGCGGTCTCCGACGGGATCGCGACGGTGGAGTCGGGCGAGGAGCCATGCCCCGCGAGAAGTACGACGAGACCGATCACGGTCGCGAGCGTCTCGGAGACCCGGATCTTGCTGATGCGGGTGAACGTGTTCATCACGTCGATGCGCAGCGACGTGCCCAGTCGTGATTGCGGCGACTGTGAGGTGATCCGAGCACTCTCCTGCCACGACTCCACCAGCTTGCCGACCCCGCCTGCCGCGTTCACGAGGAAGGGGAGCATGACCGCGCTGAGTGCCGCAGCTAGTGCCGTGCCGACCGCGGCGAGCCGGGCCCGACCGCGTGCGACGAGCAGGACAACAAGGGGAATCGCGAAGGTCGGCTTGATCCAGACGATGGCGACCCCGACGACCCCGGCCAGGAACGGGAGGCTGCGGCCCGGTCCTCCCGCGTCGAGCGGTGACGCGGGGCCCGGCCGGCCCCGCGCCCGCAACGCCGCGAGGACACAGATCACGATGAGCAATGTGGGCTGACCAGTTCGGAGGTCGAACTTGCCCGGATCCGAGAGCAGGATCAGCGTGCCGAGACCGAAGATCGATGCCACGCGCAGCCGGGCGCCGAGCAGGCCCAGGATCGCGACGGCGTAGGCGAGCACCAGTCCGAGGTTCAGCCCGAAGTTCACGGCGCGCGCCACCGGGAACGAGAAGAACAGCAGCGGTGAGTTCAGCAGCAGGAACTCCGGTGTGTAGAGCGGGAACTCCTGGCCCACCGGATACGCGCGGTAGTACGAATCCACGTGGTACGGGTTGACGCCGTCGCCGAGCACGCGGATCGGGTAGTAGACCGCGTCGCGAAAGTCGGTGAGGAGCCCGACGTCGAGGCGACTCGGGGAGATCTGGTCCCAGGTCGTCACCGTGAGCCACGTCGCGGCCGCGGCGAACGCCGAAACCGCGAGCACCGCCCAGACGAACGCGGGGATGCGGTCGAACTCACGCCGGACCCGGTCGAACATCGCCCAGGAGGGTATCGGCCCGGCGCGCCGGTACGGGTCGTGCCGACATCCGGCCGGGGAACGGCGTCGGTACAGTCGTACCGTGATCCGACGCGCTGCGGCCGTGCTTGTCGCGGCGGCGCTCGTCGTCATCGTCGGTGGCCGAGGAGTGCCGACCGGTGCCGCTCCCACACGGCGGCCGACCGCGGTGGTGTCGCTCCCGTCGGACATCGACACCACCGGCCGGGATGACGTGACGGCGGCGCTGAACGCCTTCTTCGCCTCGATTCCCGCGGGCTCGACGGTCCGGTTCCCGGCCCGAGCACGGCTCCGAGTCGAGGGCACCGTGTTCGCTTCGGGCTGGCGCCAGGTCACCCTCGACGGTCAAGGCGCAACACTCGTGGCGACCACCGACGGCTCCGGTACACCGCCGACGCGCGCTCCGCTCCGCCACAAGTGGCCCCGCAGTCGGATGCATCTCAATCTCGCCGACGGCAGTGACGTGACGATCCGCAACCTCCGAATCGTCGGGCCGAACGCGAGCGGCGAGTACTCGATCCCCCTCGAAGCCCAGGCGGCAATTCTCGTCACCCGGTCGCGCAACGTCAGCCTCGAGGAGGTCGAGGTCCGGTCGGTCTTCGGTGACGGCGTCTATGTCGTCGGCCGGTCCACTGGCGTGCGGATCTCGGATTGCCGCTTCGAGCGGATCGGCCGTCAGGGCGTCGCGGTCGTGAGCGGCCTGCAGATCGTCGTCGAGCGCTGTCGGATGAACGGCATCGGTCGCTCCGCAATCGATCTGGAACCGGCGGGCGGCCCGGCGCTGGACGTCAGGGTGCGAGACAGCCAGTTCAAGGATGTGACGAACTTCCTGCTCGCCGCCAAGGGCGCCGGTCCGCAGGTGGGCGACGTATGGATCGAACGCAACCGTGTCGAGGGCGGTCGTGGTGTCAGCGCCTACGCCGGGGTGAAGCGCCAGGTGCGGGCCGGGTTCCATTTCATCGACAACGTCGGCATCGGGCGATCCGAGGGATACGAAGGTGCGCTCATGCGCTTCGAACGTATCGACGGCGTCGAAGTACGCGGCAATCGGCAGGCGGTGGCGTCGGGGGTGGCGCCGGTCCAACTCGTGAACTCGTGCAACGAGCAGGTGGCGGGGAACGAATTCCGAGGCGCGGCGACCGACATCGCGGCGGAGGGGTCGTGCACCACCGCCGGTCTCAAACCGTCGACCGGCTCGCCCGGTCGACGAGGCGCGACCGGTCAGGGTGGTGCCGCCTCCCGCCAGGCAGCACGTGCGTCCTCGACGACGACCTCGATACCGACCGTCCCCGCGCCGGGGGAGGGGACGGTCCCGCCGCGGCCACAGTCCGGGGACTCAAGCCCCTCGCCGATCGGGAGCGCGCTCGTGTTCCTCGCTGGCGGCTTCGCCGGAGTGGCCGCAACCTTGCTCTGGGTCAGGTCTCGACGGGTCCGCGTCGGCGCCGACGACATGCCCTCCGAAAGCGACCGGGAGGCGCCGAGCTAGCTGTGGTCGCGGCGGGAACGATTGTGGCGCCCCGCGACGTACCCGATTGCCCCACCGATCGCGAGTGCGACGATGAGTGCGAACCACACGCCCGATTCGATGTCGAGGAACAGGAACTTGACCTGTGCCTTCTCGGTGTTCTGCAGGATGAACGTCACGAGCAGCACGGCGACGACGATCCAGCCGGCGGTCCTCATCGACACGCGGCGACGCGGGGTCTCGTGCTGATCGCGGTCAGACATGGCTGCTCCTCGTCACGTCGGTGGGAAATCCCGGGACGCATCATCATCGCAGCCCCGCGAGGTGACGCGTTCGGCCTGGCCCGATCCGCGGGTCCCGCTCCCTGACGTGGTCAGACGCCGTTGGACTCGACGCGTGTGTCCCGCGCGTGGCGCATGTTGGCGCGGACGTTGATCAGTTGGGCGCGTGTCCGACCGAAGCGCCAGGCACCGGTGACAGCGATCGCACCCCAGCCGAGCAGTACGAATCCGATGCGCAATGCTCGCCGCCACCGGTCTCGTCGGCCGTAGCCCGCCCAGACGGCGCGCCGAAAGGAGGCGAGATCGCGATTGCACCAAGCCACGAACGGCAGCGCCAGCGGATAGCCCGCGAGCGCCACGATCACGACCAGCACGCTGTCACCCCCAATGACTGCTTGCCGAGGAATGCAGCGTGGCCCAAAGAACACGCAGAGCGCAAATACCGACGCTCACGGTGGGTGGCCAGTTTCGTCGGCCTCCCCGCTCAGCGTGGTGCATCACCCGACGGATGCCGCACACGAGCAGACGCGAAAGTGCCGAGATGCGGTGACCCTGCTCGTCCCCCCGGACTCATCGCATCCCGGCGGAACGAATCCTTCCAGGTGGCGCGGGTCACCGCCAGTGAAAGTTCGGTGAGAGAAAGAGAAAGGTTGGCAGGCGGGCCGAAGACTCGGGCAGGGTGAATCCCGGCCACGCACCTGCCAACAGCGAGAGGATACAACCCGGGTCAAGTCAATCGGGCGCGCCGGCCGGCCCCGATCCGCGTGGGCCGCGGTCGCCCGCGTCTGCGGGGTCGTTCAGGGAGAGGTGCCGCGGCGCGCCTGCTCAGCGGCCCCTGACCGTCCTGGATCGTCACGCCGTCATGCGACGCTCACCCTTGTAGGAGCGCGGAAATCGTTGGGTGCGGTGGTGAGTCGGCCTGTACGCCGGATTTTGTCGAGGGTGGTCATCCATCTCGGTCGGCGGTTACCCGACGACTCTTGCGGTCTACCCGGGAGTTGAGCGGGCCGCCCGCTCCCTGTCTGACCTTGCTCCACGTGGGGTTTACCTAGCCGCCCGGGTCACCCCGGGCGCTGGTGCGCTCTTACCGCACCGTTGCACCCTTACCTGTGCGGGCCGGAGCCCGCCATCGGCGGTTTGTTTTCTGTGGCACTGTCCTGCGAGTCACCTCGACTGGGGGTTACCCAGCACGTTGCCCTGTGGAGTCCGGACGTTCCTCGGACGGGTCAAGCCCGTACGCGACCACCGAGCCGGCTCACCACCGCCCGGAGAGTGTCCCACACCTTGCAACCGAACTGGTCAGTCGGCCGGCACTTCGGGCGCGACGGCGCGTCGCGAAGCGACGAAGCCACCCATCAGGCCGAAAAGGGCCGCGAACACGAGGTTCCCGAGGATCCCGGGAGCGGTGAACACCTTGTCCGGGCCGGTGAAGAGCCCGGCGCCGTTGTCGCGCACGAGCCAGATGGCGATCCGGATCGGAATCCACCCGGCGAACGCGATGATCGCGGCGACCATGCCGTTCGACCATGGTGCCGTTCCGGCGAGCCGGGCGCCGACGAACCCGGCGACGACGTACGCTCCGAACAGCGCAACGAGGAACAGCGGTGCCCATCCGCTGTCGTCGAAATCGGTCACGTTGCGATCCACCAGCACTCGCAGCGCCGAGATGACGACGAAGAGCACGAGCCCGACGGCCGCACCGCGGGTCACGGCGTGGCGGTCGATCACGTTCATGAGCCGACACCGATCAGACCGTTCGCACCGGGGCACCTCGGTGGGCCACCGGCGGGGCCGGTGGCCCCGGCTGCGGACAGGTTCCTGTGGGGGAGCGCGGACATCGTCCGAATCCTACGGGTCGAACGACCCAGAACCTCGCCCGCGAGCCCTGGTTGGGGTGTTTCGGCTCAGGTCGTCCGGAATACGCGCCGACAAGAGGCCGTTATCGGGAACGCTCACCACGAGGTCGCTGATGATCGCCATGACCACCATGCTCACGGGTACCAACTGGCGTCTTCACGCCGAGTGCCGTGGTGTCGACCCGGGAATCTTCCATCCCGTCGACGAGGAAGAGAACGAGTTCGCGGCCGACGAAGCCAAGGAGATCTGCTTCGCGTGCCCCGTCGCGCGAGTCCTGCCTGGAACATGCGATCTCGGTGCGTGAGAAGCATGGGGTCTGGGGCGGCCTGACCGCCCGGGAACGTCGTCGGCTGATTCGCCGGCGCCGCCGCGCGTCGTAGTCGACGCCTCCGCTCGAGCGGTCGTCGGGCTACTCCGGCAGCTCGGGTCTTGCGAGGGAGTGGCGCGCTGTAGGTTGCGCGGGTGCGACGGGGGTTGATGGCCGGGGCTGCGGTCGGGCTCGCGCTCGGCGTCGGTTGTGCCCGCCTGCTGCATCGGCCTGCGGGTCGTCGCCCCGTCCGCGGGGGCACCCGCCTGGATCGCAACGCCCGTCTCGCGCGCCTCGGCGTGCGGGCCGGGACCCGCCACGCCACGAGCAAAGCCCGGAAGGTGTTCGCCTCGGCGGCGCGACGCGACGAACTCGACCGACGGCTCGAGCTTCGTCAGGCCGAGGACGTCGCCCGTGAACTCGGCCAGATGAAGGGCGCGCTCATGAAGCTCGGCCAGATGGTCAGCTACCTGGACGAGGGCCTTCCCGAACCGGTGCGGATCGCACTCGCGGGACTTCAGCAGGACGCGCCCCCGATGAGCATCGAACTTGCGGCGCAGGTCGTCGAGGAGGAACTCGGTGCCCCTCCCGATGTGGTGTTCGCGGAGTGGGATCCCGAACCGATCGCTGCCGCCTCGATCGGGCAGGTGCACCGCGCCATGACCCACGACGGTCGGGCTGTAGCAGTGAAGGTGCAGTACCCCGGGGTGGCCGAGGCGGTGGAAGCCGACCTGGGCAACGTCGGTCTCCTGTTCGGCGGTATCGGCCGGGCGTACCCCGGGTTCGACTCCGGCCCGCTCGTCGACGAACTCCGAGAGCGGCTCCGCGAAGAGTTGAACTACGGGCTCGAGGCCCGGCGCCAGCAGCGGTTTGCGGCGTACTACGCGGCACATCCCTTCATCCACATCCCCGAAGTACACGACCCGCTCAGTACACGGCGGGTGCTGACCACCGAACTCGCCGACGGCGCCCGGTTCGCCGAGGCGCAAGAGTGGTCGCCCGAGCAGCGCGATCTCGCCGGCGAAGCGATCTTCCGGTTCGTGTTCCGATCCTTCTACCAACTGCACCTGTTCAACGGCGACCCCCATCCCGGCAACTACATCTTCCGTCCGGACGGTCGGGTGACGTTCCTGGACTTCGGACTGGTCAAGGAGTTCACCGCGCGCGACATCGATGCCATTCGATCCCTGATCCAGAGCATCGTGTTGGAGCCGGACCCCGCCGATTTCCGGCTTGCCATGGAATCGGCCGGGTTCCTCCAGGCGGGTGCGCCGGTCGATGACGAAGCGGTGACGGAGTACTTCGGCCACTTCTACTCCCACATGCGCGAACGGGGACCGCACCGGATGACCGGCGAGTTCGCGAGCGAGGTCGTGCGCCGGTTCTTCGACATCCGCGGTCCATACGCGGAGGTGATGCGCCACGCCAACGTGCCGCCGGCGTTCGTCGTGGTGCAGCGGGTCAACCTCGGACTGTTCGCGGTGCTCGCGGCCCTGGATGCGACGGCGGACTGGCGCTCGATCGGCGAGGAGCTGTGGCCCTGGGTCGGTGGTCCGCCGTCGAGCGAACTCGGTCGTGAGGAGGCGGCCTGGCTGGCGCAGCGAGTGCCTCGCTGAACCGGGGCTGGGCACCGGCCCGGACAACCCCGAAGCATTCGGAGACTCCCGGTAGGCTCCCGGCCTCATGGATTTCGACCTTTCGCCGGAGCTGGCGGAACTTCAGTCCACGGTGCGACGCATCGCTCAGGACCGGGTCGCGCCACGCGCCCGGGAGATCGACGACACCGAGGAGTATCCCCAGGACATCTTCGACCTCTTCGTCGAGACGGGGCTCACGGGACTCTGCATTCCCGAGGCCTTGGCGGTTCGGGCGCCGGGATCCTCGGCCTGGCCATCGCGATCGAGGAGGTGGCCAAGTACTCGAACGCCGCCGCACTCATGCTGCTGCTCACCCGCCTCCCCACGGGGGCGCTGCTCATCGCCGGCAACGAGGAGCAGAAGCACAAGTACCTGACCCCCCTCGCGAACGGCGAACAGCGCGCCGCCTTCGGACTCTCCGAGCCCCAGGCCGGCAGCGACGTCATGGGCATGCGGACCCGAGCCGTGCGCGACGGCGACGACTGGGTCCTCACGGGGACCAAGTGCTGGATGAGCGGAGTGGTGCCAGGCCGACTGGTACTGCGTCTTCGCCAAGACCGGTGCTCCGGACTCCCGTGCCCACGACAGCATCACCGTCTTCGTCGTCGAACGGGGCTGGGCGGGGGTCTCGGTCGGTCGCACCGACAGCAAGATGGGCGTCAAGGGCGTCGACACCGGCGAGCTGCATTCTCGACGGGGTTCGGGTGCCGGACGAGAACGTCGTCGGCGAGATCGGCGGGTTCCGCCTGTGCATGCTCGGCCTCAACGCGATGCGCCCCATCGTCGCGGCGCGTGGCATCGGCCTCGCCGAGGGTGCGCTGATGTACGCGGTCGACTACGCGAAGGAGCGAGCCGCGTTCACGAAGACGATCGCGGACTTCCAGGGCATCCAGTGGAAGATCGCGGAGCTGGCCACCGAGATCGAGGCGGCCCGGCTGCTGACGTATCGCGCGGCCTGGCTCGCCGATCAGGGCGAGTTCACCAAGGAGTGGGTGCCGTTTCTCTCGATGTGCAAGTACTACGCCACCGAACTCGCGGTGAAGGTCTCGAACCATGCGCTGCAGATGCTCGGCGCGGCGGGGTACATGAAGGACCACCCGATCGAGCTGTACTACCGGGACGCCAAGCAGCTGACGATCGTCGAAGGTACGACCCAGGTACAGCTCGGACTCATCGCCCGCGGTGTCCTGGATCACGATCTCTGGTGGGATTGACGTCATGACCGTGGGCACCCTCGACTGGCCCGAGGTGTTGATGCCGTTGCTCCGGCGCGAGGACCTCGATCCCGCGCTCGTCAGGCGGCGATGAGCACGATCCTGGGCGGCAACGCGACCGACGCCCAGATCGCCGCGTTCGCGGTCGCGCTGCGTGCCAAGGGCGAGTCCCCGGCCGAGCTCGCGGCGCTGGTCCGCACGATGTTGCAGTTCGCCGAATCCGTGTCGGTCGCGGACGAGGCCACGGGCGGGCCGCTGGTCGACACATGCGGTACCGGCGGTGACCGGTCCCACACGTTCAACATTTCCACGATCGCCGCGTTGGTCGTCGCCGGGGCCGGGGTCCGCGTGGCCAAGCACGGCAATCGGGCGGCGTCCTCGCAGTGCGGATCCGCAGATGTACTCGAAGCCCTGGGCGTGGTCATCGACCTCGACGGCGCAGGCGTCGCTCGTTGCATCGACGACGTCGGCATCGGGTTCTGTTTCGCGCAGAAGTTCCACCCGGCGGTGCGCTTCGCCGGCCCGGCCCGGCGCGAGATCGGCGTGCCGACGACGTTCAATTTCCTCGGCCCGCTGGCCAATCCGGCCCGGGTCCGGCGCCAGGTGGTCGGCGTCGGTGATCCGGCGATGGCCGAACGGGTGGCCGCGACCCTCGTGGAGCTCGGTTCGGTGCACGCCATGGTCTTCTTCGGTCACGATGGCCTCGACGAGTTGACGACCTCAGACGTCTCCACCGTGCTGACGGTGCGCAACGGTGCCGTCACGAAGGGCACCGTCGATCCCTACGACTTCGGCCTCGCCCGTTCGGCGCGCGACGAATTGCGCGGCGGGGACGCCTTCGCCAATGCCGCCATCACCCGGGCCGTCCTCGGTGGAGAACCGGGTCCGCGTCGTGACGTCGTGGTGCTGAACGCCGCCGCCGCGCTCCAGGTCGCCGAGGTCGCGAGCACCTGGGAAGAGGGCCTGACCCTTGCCGCGGCCGCGATCGACGACGGTCGGGCGGCGGCCACGCTCGACCGTTGGGTGACGACCTCCCAGTCCCTCGCGGGTGCGACATGAGTACCGCGCTGCAGTGTCCTGCGTGCGGGAGTGCCCACCGACTTGCCGACCTCGGAGACGCGGCGGTCTTTCCGTGTGCGCAGTGCGGCCGTTCGCTCAAGGTGCCCGAGCAGTTTCGCGGAGCGGCGCGCGAGGGCGGGCGGGCCGACACCAGGGCTGACAAGGCGCCGGCGGCTGCCGGCAGCGTTCGCCCGGTCGGCCGCGGTCGCGCCCGACTCTCGGTTCGGATCCTGGCGTGGATCGTCGCGTTCATTCTCGGTGCCGTCGTGGTCCGCGTGCTCGCGAAGCTGACGGGACTGGTCGGCGGGGACACGCTGGTCGACCTCCTGCTCGAGAACTCGCTGTCGAACTATCTGCGGCTGGCGATCCTCGTCCCGGTGTGGGGGCTGTTCACCGCACTGTTCGCGACGGCGTTCCTCGAAGGCCCACAGTGGTTCGCCGAGCGGCGGGCTCGATCTGGCGCCTCGCCCCCGGACAAGGTCGTTCCCAAGGAGCCCGCGGCTTCGGACCGGAGTGGTAAGGCTCGAATCCCGAAGGCGAGCAAGGCGAGCAAGGCGGCCAAGGCGACGGCGGTGGGTGCGGCGGTCGCCGCCGAGGGGGGCAAGGCCGTTTCGGAACCCGATGTGACTCGCCACATTCCCGTGGGGGCCGGGGCGACCTCGGAATCCCGACCCAGTGACGACGCCGCAGAGCGCGCGGCCAGCGGTCAGCGACCGCGGCGAATCCCGCGGCGCGGCGCGGCCTCGTAGTCCGCCAAGCGACCAGCTCGCGGTGACGTCGGTGCACCGGAGGCTTCGAGGAGACGCGCGTTGCCACGAGCGGTCTCCTTTTCCAGCCATCGCGCGACCACGAGCAGTTCGTCGGCGAGGCGGCGGTCCAGAACGCCGCCGGGCCCGGGGGTGATGGGTTCGAGGTCGAGCTCGGGATCACCGAATTGCAGTCGTCCGTCGCGGAACGTGATCACTCCGCCGTCGATCGCGACGGTCATGTTGCCGCTGGTCGAGAGCCAGCCGAGGGTGTTGCGACGGCGCAGAGCGCGTGTGAGCGCGGCGGCTCGGTCGCGTGTCAACGCTGCTTCCTCGAATCGCTCGGTCGACGCGAGCGTCCGCATGCGGCGATCGAGCGGATCGAGCAGCAATTTCGGATTCTCGGTCAGCCCTCGTCGAACGGTCTCGACGACGGCTGCGTACTCGGTGTCGGAGCTGTGCCCGCGACACGGACAGCAGGACACGCCGAGTTGGGCCGACGCGCACGGCGCGTCCGGAGTGATCGCCGCGGTCTTGCCGATCCGGGTCGTGCAGCGCCGAATCGGCGCAGCGGTCTCGACTGCTTCCCGCACGGCATGGGCAGCACGGGTCGACGAGAAGGGCCCGAGATAGAGCGCGCCGTCGTCGCGGACGGTTCGGACGACGGTGAGGCGCGGGAACCGCTCGCGCAAGGTGAGCTTCAGGTAGGCGATCGAACGCCAGCGCTTGCCCTGTCGGTTGAATCTCGGTTCGAGCTCCTGGATGAGCCGGGTTTCGCGTACCGATGCCTCGAGTTCGTGGCCGCACTCGATCCAGTCGATCGCCTCGGTTTCGCGGAGGAGTTGGGGGACTTTCCGCCGGTCGTCGCCGCCGAAATAGGAACGCACCCGAGATCGAAGGTTGGTTGCCTTGCCGACGTAGAGCACGCGCCCGCCGCGATCCTTCATCAGGTAGACGCCGGGTTTGCGCGGGAGCCGAGCCGTGAGCTTGAGCTTGCTCGCCGAAGGATGAGCCCGGATCGACGGGAGTGCGAGCAGATCGTCGAGACCGAGCACGCCGAAGGTGCCGGCGCGTTCGAGGAGCGCGTGGAGCACTTCCGCGGTGGCGGCGGCATCTGCGTACGCACGGTGGCACGGCTCGGCCGCGACCCGCAGATGACGGGCGAGGGTCCCCAGCTTCAGGTCGGTGACCTCGTCGCGCACGAGGCGTCGCGCGAGCCCGAGCGTGTCGACACGGCGATGGTCGAGCTTGGGGTAGCCGTGGGCGGTGAGTGCGGCGTCGAGGAAGGACACGTCGAAGCGGATGTTGTGACCGACGATGACGGCATTGCCGATGAACTCCAACAGCGGAGGGAGCACCTCCTCGATCGGTGGTGCGGGGAGCAGCATCGCTTCGGTGATGCCGGTGAGCACGGTGATGAACGGCGGAATCGGCACTCCCGGATTGACGAGCGTGTCGAAGGTGCCGAGCTGCTCCCCGCCGCGGTACTTGACCGCGCCGACCTCGGTGATCATGCAGTCGGCCGGTGAACCGCCGGTGGTCTCGAGATCGACCACGACGAAGGTCACCTCCGACAGCGGGGTCCCGAGATCATCGAAGCTCGCCTGACCGGCGGGCGGGAACATCTGTTCGAGGCTAGTCGAACAGGCGTTCGTCGGTCCGGGTTCCCCTCGGCGGTGACGACGCTGATGGGGTGGCGCCGCCCGTCGATAGGATCGGTCCGCATGACTGCATCGACACCGGATTCGGCGCCGCCGACGCCGCGCTACCGCTGTGATGGTTGCGGCAACCTGACCCGTTTCGACGTCACCGTCACGCGGCGCACCAAAGAATTCCGGCACTTCACGGTCGGTGGCGAGCTCGAGGTCGAAGACGTCGAGATCCTGACCGAGGAGGTCGAGGCGGTCGCGTGCCGCTGGTGTGGCGCGACCGGGGACCGGATCGAGCGGATCGACGCTTGAGGGGCCCGGCCGAGGCGGGTTAGCCGACGACCGTGACCACGACGGTCCGGCTCCGGGGCCGGTCGTCGAAGTCGACACAGATCACGCGCTGCCAGACGCCGAGCATCATGGCGCCCTGCGTGACCGGGATCGTCACCGATGGTCCGATGAGTCCGGCACGGGCGTGGCTGTGTCCGTTCGTGTCCGCGTTGCGTTCGTTGTGTGCCCATCGATCGGATTCGGGGGCAATGCGCTCGAGGACCGTATTCAGGTCTGCATTGCAGCCGGGCTCGCACTCGATGATCGTGACGCCGCAGGTGCTGTGCGCGACGAAGACGGTCACGATCCCCTCGGTCAACGCACTGTTGCCGAGGGACTTCTCGGCGAGGTCGGTGATGTCGATCACCTCGCCGTCGGCGCGGGTATCGAGGGTGAACGACTCGTGATGGACCGTCATGAAGGCGCCAGCCTATTGGTCGGCCGGGGATGGGCGCAGATCCGGCGACAGGCTGTATAACTCCCGTCGATGGCGCGCTCCGACCAACTCCAGGCCGATCGGGGGAATCCACGCCTCAAGTTCCTGGACCGCTACGCCGGGATTCCCCTCGTTGCCGCGCTTTCGCTGCCGCGGCGGCTGCGAGGCCCGCGCCGCCTCCCCGGGCGCTGGCAGACCGTGGGAGTGCTGCTGACCTCGGGTATCGGCGACACCGTCGTGGCCACCGGGGTGCTGCGGGACCTACGTCAGCGTCATCCTGATGCCCGGATCGTCCTGTTCGTGACCGCGAACAACGCCGACTTCGCCCGACTCCTGCGGGATCCCGACGAGGTGGTGGTGCTCCCGGTCCGGAAGCTCTGGGAGGCGGTGCGCGAGGTGCGCGCCCGTGGGTGCGACGTGATCGTCGACCTTGGTGCCTGGCGCCGATTCGACGCGGTGCTGGCCATCCTCGGCGGGGCGAAAGCCACGATCGGCCTGCGTACGCCGGGCCAGCACCGCCACGGTGGGTACGACGTCGTCGTCGACCATGGCACCGACCACGAGATCGAGAACGACCGCCGACTGCTTGCGGCCCTGGGCGTCGAATCCACGGCCGAGCCGTTCGTCCCGTGTCCGTCCGGGGCCGTGGCACCGATCGAGGCGCCGTACGTGGTCCTGCACCTCTGGCCGGGCGGGGCCAACTTCGCCGAACGGTCGTGGCCGCTGGAGCACTGGCATCAGCTGGCCCAGGCGCTGGACGCACGCGGGTACGCGGTTGCACTGTCGGGCGGGCCCGGTGATGTCGCCGTGACGCAGTCGATCGTGGAGCGGTGGCGGTCGGACGGCATCAGCGCGCTCAACGCGGCGGGAGAGTCGTGGGAGGAGAGCCTTGCCTGGCTTGCCTTCGCGAGCGGGGTCGTCAGCGTGAACACCGGGGTGATGCACGTCGCGGCGGCACTCGGCACGCCCACGGTCGCCCTCAACGGACCGACGAGCACGACCCGGTGGGGCCCGATCGGGCCCGCGACCCGTTCGGTGACGTCGCCGCTCGTTCCCGATGGGTATCTGAACCTCGGCTTCGAGCGCGACGCCAACTTCGACGACTGCATGGAGGCGATCGAAGTACGCACCGTGGTCGACGCGTGGGACGATCTGATGGCCGAGGTTCACGGTCCCGGCTGACTGCTGGCTGCGGTTTCTGCGCGTAGTCCGAACGGCCCGGGCCGGATCCCTCATTGACGCTTTCCGTGGCCGGTCGTAGCCTTCCCGCCTCGTTCCGCGGTCGGAGTCTCCTGGGGGAGGGCGGCAATGGCATTGGGTATTGGCCCGGTCAAGCACGGCCGCGCGGCATTTGTCAGAGCTTCTAGCGATGTGCGACCAACGCGGGATCTGGACCGGGTGCCGGCGCGGCCGAGGCCTCGACCGTTCACGGAGTTCGCGATTCGCGTGGTCGATGTCTGCGGCGCGCTCCTGGGACTCGTCGTGACCGGCCCGTTGCTCCTGCTCGGCGCGCTCGCGGTTCGGCTCACGTCGCCAGGTCCGGTGTTGTTCTGGCAGGACCGGTACGGGCGCGACGGCGTGACGTTTCGGGTCGTCAAGTTGCGGACGATGGTCGTCGACCAGAGCGCGGTCATCGATCTCACCGAAGTCGAGGCACTCGAACGTCGCGGCGTCCTCGCGAAATCGGAGCGCGATCCCCGGGTTACGCGTGTCGGCCGCTGGTTGCGAAGGACCAGTATCGACGAGTTGCCGCAACTGTGGAATGTGCTGCACGGCGACATGAGTCTCGTCGGGCCGCGCCCGCTCCTGCCGTTCATGTTGGATCCCTACCCGAATCTCCGGCGGGCCCGCGGCGTCGTCAAGCCGGGGCTCACCGGTCAGTGGCAGATCAGTGCCCGAGACGACAACACCACTGCACTGGGGATGATGGACGAGGACCTGCGCTACATCCGCGAGCGTTCCTTCGTCGGGGACGTCAGAATTCTGGCGCAGACGCTGCCGGCAGTGATGCGGGGGTCCGGTGCGGTCTGACCCCATGAGTCACGTCGTCGAGACCTTGGTCCTCGGGGGCGGTCTCGCCGGGCTCAGCGCCGGGTATCACGCAACCGGCGACTACCGGATCCTCGAAAGGGAGGACCGAGTCGGCGGCCTCTGTCGGACGAACTGGTACGGCGGATTCGGCTTCGACCATTCGATCCACATCCTGTTCACGAAACGCCCGGATCTGGCTCGCTTCATCTGTGACGACCTCCTGGGCGGTCGGTATCACGATCACACACGGAGTTCGTGGGTCTACGGCCACGGCGGCTACACCGGCTATCCGTTCCAGTCGAACCTGCACGGACTGCCGCCCGAGGTTGCGGCCGATTGTGTGCTCGGACTGATCGAGGCGCATCGCAATCCGCCGGCCGAGGTGCCGGCCAACTTCGCCGAATGGGCGGTCGCCACCTTCGGTGAGGGCATCGCCCGCCACTTCTTCCTGCCCTACAACGAGCGGGTCTGGGCAACGCCGCCCGCCGAGATGGACTACCGGTGGATCGCGGACCGGGTCGCCGTTCCGGACCTCGAGGAAGTCGTGCGCGGTGCCTTCCAGCCGCCGGCGTTGCGGTGGGGTCCGAACTCGTCGTTCTGGTATCCCGAGGACGGCGGCATCGAGGCGCTGCCGCGGGCGCTCATGGCCGGGCTCGAACCAGAGCGGGTGGAGACCGCCACCGAAGTCGCGGCGATCGACCCGGTCCGGCGGCTCGTCACGACCACCGACGGCCGGAGCTACTCCTACACCTCGCTGATCTCCTCGCTGCCACTGCCACGGCTGGTGCAACTCGTCGCCGACGTCCCCCAATCCGTACGCGACGCGGTGGCGTCGCTGCGGTGGAACACCGTCTTTGCCGTATTGCTCGGCGTCAGGCGACCGGAGATCTCGGACAAGCACTGGGTGTACTTCCACGAGGACAAGTTCGTCTTCCATCGGATCAGCTTCCCGATGAACTTCTCGCCGACGCTGGCGCCCGATGGCTGCTCGTCGATCATGGCCGAGATCTCCCACTCGCCCCATCGAGACATGAGCGGACGGGACCTGGTGGCCGACACCATCGCCGGACTCCGCGACGCCGAGGTGATCCGTGACGACGACGAGATCGTGTTCGGGCGGGTCTCGCCCATCACACCGGCGTATGTCATCTACACCCTGGACCATCAGCGCGCGGTGGCGACGATCCGGGAGTGGCTCGACGCGATCGGTATCCGCACGGTCGGGCGGTTCGGGGAGTGGGAGTACTTCAACATGGACCAGGCGATCGCCAGCGGCCGAGACGCGATTCGGGCGGTGGAGCGGGGCGACGCGGTGGATCTGGTTGCCGCCGAGGCTGCGGACGTGCTTGACCCCGTCGCGGCTGCCCTCGCCGGCTGACCCGGCTTCGGGCCTCGAGCGGAGCCTCCGACCGGCCGGTGTCACACCCTCGTGCGATGGTGCACGGGTGAAGATCAACTGCGAGGAATGTGTGATGCAGGCGTCCGACGCCTGCGACGACTGTGTGGTTTCGTTCGTGGTGAACCGGGAGCCAGGTGACGCGATCGTGATCGATGTTGCCGAGGAGCGGGCCGTGCGGATGTTGGCCCGGGCGGGTTTGCTCCCCGAGTTGCGGCACCTGCCGCGGACGGGATCGTCCTAGGTCAGAGTCCGTAGGCGACCAGGCGCCCGTCATCGGTACCGACGAACACCTTCCCGAGTGCCGACACCGGGCCGCCGGTGATAGCGGCGCCGACGTTCTTCGACCACAGCGGCGCGCACGGCTGGGGGTCCCCGGAGCAGCCGAGGGCGTTGAACGCGCTCGACGGTGTGGTTCGCGGAGGCGACGAACACGACCGCCCCAACCTTGACGGCCGGCGGTTGGGTGATCGCGCTGCCGGTGCTCGCGGTCCAGATCGGCGTACAGCTCGCGCCGCCACAGCCGGTGGTGAACACGTCGAGTTCGCCCGAGGCCGTGGGGACGAAGACGTAGCCGTTGGCGAGGGCGGGTGCGGCGCTCGCGTCGCGCCGAGAGTGCCGGTCCAGCGCAGCGCTCCGGAGGTGGCGTTGTAGGCGAGCAGCTTCGTGCCCGAGGCTGCGTAGACCGTGTTGGCTTCTTCCTGGTCGAGCACAGGGTTCCCCGCCACTGGTGCGGTCAATGGTGCCGACCAGATCGGCGGGCAGAAGTCGATGCCGACCTGGGTTGTGCAGTTGCCGGGCTTGGTCAGGGGATAGGCCTCGAGGGCCGAACCCCGGCCGATGAAGAACCGATCGGCCCCGATCGCCGCGCTGGTCGGAAAGGGCAGATCGGCCACGCCGCCGAAATACTGGTAGGAGAGATAGGAACCGGTGCCGGACTCGGACTCCACGAAATAGCGCGAGAACGCGGTGCCGCCCGGTGGAATCTGGAGCGCGACGGTGCCGACGACGGTGCCGTCGCGGCCGATCACCGTGGTCGCGCCACTGTTGGCCATGGCCGTAAGTTCGGCGCCGGTGACGGCATCGAATCGCCTGACCCTGCTCGACAGCACCGTCGACGCGCCCAGCATCGGCACATGGACCTTGCCGCCCAGAATTGCCGGCGGGTGTGTGCTGTAGGGGATGGTCGGGTCCCAGAGCGCTTTGCTCCACCGGGTTCTCCCGTCGGAGGGATCCATCAGGGTGAGGTCCCCACCCACGATCGAGTCACCGGACACCGCATAGACGCCATCGGGACCGACCGCCGGTGCCGGGACCGAGCCGCCGAGGGTGCGGGTCCAAAGTTCGTGCAGTTGGGCGACGTTGTTGATGTCGACACCGTCGTTGAGCGGGACGTAGCCGCTGCGCCGGGCGTCGGATCCGGGCTGGAACCAACAGCCCCCGAGCGCGACGACCGCGGCCAAGACGATCGCGGTCCGCATCGTCGCTCGCATCGTGCCCCCTCGCCTGAGGCAGGAAGTCTACGTGCGATCGCAACCGTTTCGAACTCGGTCAGGTCGACGCCCCCGGTGCGATCAGCTCGGCGGCGAGGGCGTTCACGAGGTGATTGATCTCGTCGCGGATCGGGCGGACGGCGTCCGCGCCTTGGCCGGCCGGGTCGGCAAGCGGCCAGTCGCGGTAGTCCTTGCCGGGGTAGAAGGGGCAGGCATCTCCGCAACCCATGGTGATGACGACGTCGGCCTCCTGGACCGCCGAGTCGGTCAGCAGTTTGGGTCGCTCGGCGGCGAGGTCGATATCGAGCTCCCGCATCACTTCGAGGACGGCCGGATTCACCTGATCGGCGGGTTCGCTGCCAGCAGACAGCACCTCGATGCGGTCGCCGCCGGCGCGCTGCAACAGTGCCGCAGCCATCTGGGACCGGCCGGCGTTGTGCACGCAGACGAACAGGACGGTCGGGCGGTGGGCGGTCATGTGACCTCCTCGGGGTGGGGGACGACCACCCTGGTGGCGTCGAAGTGGGGGAACAGCGCGACGACGAGACCCAACGCGAGCAGTCCCCCCACGAGCTGCGCAACGATGAACATGGGCACGCTCGACGGGTCGATGCCGGCGAAGGTGTCGCTGAGGGATCGACCGATCGTGACCGCCGGGTTCGCGAAGCTCGTCGAGCTGGTGAAGAAGTAGGCGCCACCGATATACGCACCGACTGCGAACGGCGTCGCTCGCGCGTTACCGCCTCGCGTCGATCCGAAGATGACGAGCAACAGGCCGATGGTGGCGATGACCTCGGCGAACCACAGCGCGCCACTGCTGCGCACCTTGGTGGAGACGTTCACTGCGTCGAGGTCGAACATGAGGTTCGCGACGATGCAGCCGACGCACCCGCCGGCGATCTGCGCCGGGATGTACGTCGCGAGCGCGGTGGGGGTGAGCCCGCCGAGTTTCCAGTCGACGAGGCTCACGACCGGGTTGAAGTGCGCACCCGAGACCGAACCGAACGCGAGGATCAGCGCGATGAGTCCCCCGGCGGTCGCGAAGGCGTTCTCGAGGAGTTGGAGACCGACGTCGGTGGGGGAGAGGCGCACGGCCATGATCCCGGAACCGACGACGACTGCGACGAGGAACATCGTGCCGAGGAATTCGGCGAGCGCGGCGCGTGCCAGGGGCTTCATCAACGGATCAGCCCGCAATCACGGGAGTGCCACCGAGCGCGTCGCGCAATACCGCGAGGCGCTCGGGGACCACGGAGTACCACGCCCACTTGCCCCGCTTCTCTCGGTGGACGAGCCCGGCGTCGGTGAGCACCGACATGTGATGGCTGATTGTCGGCTGGCTCTTGCCGATGGGGCCGACGAGGTCGCACGAACAGATCTCGCCCGCCTGGGCGATGAGGGAGAGCAGGCGGAGCCGGACCGGGTCGGCCACGACCTTGAAGGCCGTTGCCAGTTCGTCGGCGTCTCGCTCGCTCAACGGTTCGGCGAGGACGGGGCTGCAGCACGGAGTGATCTCGTGGACGTCCATGGTGGCTCCTGGGTGACTTGGGATCAGATCGACGAATGTCGATATTGACTCTTATCGATTTGAGGAGTATACATAGACCAACGTCGATTCGACAACGATCGATGCGTGAACATCAGGAGAACTGGAGACACCGATGACCGCCACCGAACTCGCCCCGGACCTCGCAGCCCCGTCGACCGGGCGGCTGCAACTCGCTCTCAACGTCGACGACCTCGACGCCGCCATCGACTTCTACACGCGCATGTTCGGGGTCGGGCCGGTCAAGGTCAAGGACGGCTACGCGAACTTCGCGATCGCTTCGCCGCCGCTCAAGCTGGTGCTGTTCAGCGGGGCGGGGGAGCCCGGGACGCTCAACCACCTCGGCGTCGAGGTGGCGTCCGCTGACCTGGTGAGTGCCGCCGAGGCGCGCATCACCGCCGAGGGGATCGAGACGACGGGCGTCGCCGAGACCGGCTGTTGTTTCGCAGCCAAGACCGAGACCTGGCTCGAGGCGCCCGACGGACAACGCTGGGAGTGGTACACGAAGGACGGCGACCTCGAGGGCTTCGCCTCGGACGACGCGTCGGAAGCGGGCTCCGGCTGCTGCGGCTGACCGCGACCGACCCCTGCCGACCGTTGTCCCTTCCAGTACCGCCTGGGTAGCGGGCGGGACAAAGGTTGTCAGGGGGAGTCGAGGAGATGCGCGCGACGGTCGAGTTCGGCGACTTCGGCCTCGATCTCCTCGACGCTCCACATGATCTGGTAGCCGACGCGCCCGTACCGGGGTCTCGACCGTTGTCCCTTCCAGTACCACCTCGGTAGCAGGCGGGACAAACGTCGGGACGGGTGCGGTGTCGCACCGTCGTCGTATGGTCGCGGCGGTCTTCCCCAACGTCGAATGGTCGTGCCTCGGCGCGGTCGGGGAGGATCACGATGCACGAGAACTGGCGGGGTGCGCTCGCCACGGCTGCGTCCCGCGACGGCCTGATCACGCTCGATCAGCTGCGTTCGAGCGGGTTGAGCGATCGGATGATCAACGGCGCACGGACGGACGGCCTGATCCTGCGGGTCGCCCCCTCGGTGTACCGGGTGGGCGGCGCGCCCCAGACGGAGCGCATGGCGATGGCGGCGGCGGTGCTCGCGGCGGACGGGGAGGCGTCGCACGCGGCCGCCGGATCCTTGCTGCAGCTCGAAGTGCGGGCCCCGGTCGTGCCGATCGACGTGACCGTGGATGGCGCGACTCGTCACCCGAAGGTCCGCCGAGTGGAGGTCGCGACGAGCTCACGGTCCTTCCATCCCGTGGTCGTGCACCGATACCAGTCGTTCGGCGAACCGTGGCTGACCGTGGACGGGGTTCGCTGCACGGATGCCGCACGCACGTTGATCGATCTCGCCGGTCGGCTCCATCAGGATGCTCTGGAGGACGCATTCGAACGGTCGCGGCGGCTCGGCTTGGTGTCGGCGAATTCCCTGGCCCAGCGCTTCGAGTTGCTCGGCAGTCGTGGCCGCAAAGGTTCGGCCAAGGTGCGGGAGGTTCTCGCCCACACGCGCCCGAACCCGCTCGACTCGAAGCTCGAAGGACGGGTTGCCCGTTTGCTGCGGCCGTCGCTGTTGCCCGAGCCGGTTCGCCAGCTGCGGGTCGATCTCCCGAACGGCAGGTGGTACCGAATCGACTTCGCGTGGCCGGAGTTGCTGGTCGCGGTCGAGGCGGAAGGTTTCGAGTGGCACGGCAGCCGGGCGCGCTGGAAGGCCGACAAGCTGCGGGTCGCCGCCCTGGAGCGACTCGGCTGGCGGGTGCTCGTCGTCACCTGGGGCGACGTCGCCAAGCGTCGTGCCGACACACTCGACCGGATCGCGCTGGCCCTGGCCGAGCGCGACCGACTCGTTCGCTCAGCCGGACACCCGACCTTTGTCCCTTCCGGTACTGACTCGGTACCGCAGGGGACAACGGTCGATGGTCCGGTCAGTCCGTGACCAACGCACGGAGGGCGCCGACGGTCGCCTGGCCGCGCGGGATCGACGAGAACGGGTCGAACTGGTAGATGCGCATCGCGTTCTCGTGGGTGATCTTGTTCGACCTCGTCGTCGGGCACGCCCTCGAGCTGCTTGGTCGACCGACTCGGGCGAGTTCGGCCAGCGTGGAGTCGGAGTGCGGGTAGTCGCACTCCCACGTGATCGTGTCGACGCCGATCTTGTGGCGGTCGCTCGATGCCGTCGCGGTCGCTGATGAAGCAGAAGGAGAAGTGCTCACGGGCGACCTCGCTCGGGCAGCTTGTCGCCGAAGTCCTGGCCGGTCCAGTAGTGGTGCTGCTGGTACGTGTAGTCCAGCCGCTCCATCCAGTACGGGATCCAGCCGGTGCCGCCCTCGGAGAGCGCGAACTGCAGGTCGGGGAACTTCCGCAGCACGTGCGACCACATGAGGTCGGTCGCCGCGTGCATCGTGTTGAGCGGCGTGAGCGTGATCATGACGTCGATGGGCGCGCCCGGCGCGATCGCGATCATGCGTCGACGACGAGCCGATGTGCAGGCAGATGACGGTGCCCTCGTCCTCGCACGCGGCGAAGAACGGGTCCCAGTGGTCGCCGAAGATGTGGGGCCAGCCGAGCTTCTACGGGTTCTCGGAGAACGTCACCGCGTGGCAGCCCTTCTTGGCGACGCGGCGGACCTCGTCGGCCATCAGCTGCGGGATCCCAGATCGGCGGGATCGACAGCGGGATGAACCGGTCGGGGTAGGTGCCGCACCACTCGTCGATGTGCCAGTCGTTGTACGCGCGCAGCAGGTTGAGATCGACGTGTCGAGGTCCTTGGACTTGCGAGAACAGCTGGCCGCAGAACTGCACGAAGCTCGGGAAGTTCATCGAGCCGAGCACGCCGTTGCGGTTCATGTCCTGGACCCGCTCGTGGATGTCGTAGCAGCCGTGCGCGGATCGTCGTCGTAGGACGGTCGGCTCGATGCCGTACTCCTCGGGCGGCCGGCCGGCGACGGCGTTGAGCCCGATGTTCGGGATCACGTTGCCCTCGAACTCCCACACGTCGATGCCATCGTCCTTGTGGACGATCTTCGGCGCGAACGTCCTGCCACTTCTCGGGAAGGTGGTTGTCGAACAGGGTGGGCGGTTCGACGACGTGGTCGTCGACGCTCACGAGGATCATGTCCTCGGTCCGCACAGTGGTACCCCCGGAGTTCGCGACACCTGACGTGACCGTCAGGTTACCTACTCCTTGGTGGCGATCGCGTTGGGGGTGACGTTCATCTTCGGCTCGTAGTCCTCGGTCTCGACGTCGCGCGCCACACCGTCGAAGCGGGCGTGCAGCTCGACAACGCAGTCTGCACAGGGCCCGTAGAGGCGGACCTCGACCGTCTGCTCACAGCGTGGGCACGTGATGGTCAGGGGTTCGAGGGTCGACAGGTCCACGGGTTCGCTCCGTTGTTCGAACAGGGGACGCACCGTACGCGGCACCGTGGCGCGAATCGCGCATCCCGCCCGGTCATGCCGGTCGGCCCGCGACCACGGTAGGTTCGTCGGGTTCGCGATACCGAGGAGGGGCCACGGTGCACAACGTCGACGGGGTTTACGCCGGCATCTTCATCCTGCGCTGTGCCGTGGGGATCGTCATGATCGCCCACGGGTACAACCACATCTGGGGGGGTGGGAAGATCCAGGGCACCGCCGGGTGGTTCGAGTCACTCGGGATGAAGCCGGGGATTCTCCACGCGTGGCTCGCCAGCATCACTGAGCTTGCGGCCGGCGTGATGCTGATTTTCGGATTCCTCACGCCGCTCGCCGCGGCCGGCGTCATCGGCGTGATGCTCGTGGCGTTGATCACGAACCACCTGAAGAACGGCTTCTTCATCTTCCGGCCTGGCGAGGGCTACGAATACGTCCTCACGCTGTTGCTGGTCGGGTTTGCGATCGCCGGTATCGGCGCGGGGAAGTGGTCGATCGACTGGCACATCGACACCAACTGGCTGCGCGGGTTGAAGGGGCTGCTCGTCGCCACGGTCGCAGGTGCGGGAGGTGCCGTCGCGCTCCTCGCCGTCTACTGGCGGCCTCCGGCCAAATCAGACAGCTGAGAGGCGGCTGACGGGCGCCCCTGGGCAATCCGGAAGCAGACCGGTAGCGTTCGGCGCGTGAAGCAGCTTTCAGGCCTCGACAGCTCGTTCCTCCGACTGGAGACGCCGACCACCTACGGGCACGTGACGTCCCTGGCGGTGTTCGACCCGCACACGGCACCTCACCCGGTCGGATATCAGGAGGTTCGCGAGCTCATCGAGGCGCGACTCCACCTGGTGCCGCCGTTTCGTCGTCGGCTCGTCGAGGTGCCCCTCGGTCTGGACCACCCCTATTGGATCGAAGATCCGGACTTCGATCTCGACTTCCATCTCCGCCATATCGCGGTGCCGCCCCCGGGCGACAAGGGCCAGCTGTCCGAGCTGGCGGTGCGAATCGCCGCTCGCCACCTCGACCGCACCCGGCCGCTCTGGGAGATGTACGTGATCGAGGGTCTCGAAGGAGGCCACATCGCGCGAGCTGACCAAGATCCACCACGCGTGCATCGACGGCGTGGCCGGCGCGGAGATTCTCGGCGTCCTCCTGGATCTCGAACCGGAACCCGCCCCGACCCCGCCACCGGCCGAGCCCTGGCAGTGGGAGCGGGATCCGAGTCAGAGCGAGATGCTGGCCCGGGGCCTCGTCGGCGCGTTCACCCGACCGAGAGTCGGCATGCGTCTCGTGCGCGAGACCGTTCCGGCCGTCGGTTCGATCATGCGGAACTTCGCCCTGTCGGCACCGGGGGTGAATCGCCGTGACGACGTGCTCTCCCGCCCCGCGGTCCAAGCCCCCAAGACTGCGCTCAACGGCTCGATCACCCGCCATCGGCGGTTCGCGTTCGGTTCCTTGCCACTCAGCACGGTCAAGCTCGTCAAGGACACATTCGGGGCCACTGTGAACGACGTCGTGATGGCGCTGTGCGCGGGGGCACTGCGGCGATGGCTGATCGAGCACCACGCGCTCCCGGACCTGCCGCTCCTCGCGATGGTGCCGGTGTCGGTTCGCGACGACAGCGAACAGGGTGCGGGCGGGAACCGCGTGTCGGCGATGGTCGCGGTGCTACCGACCGACGAGGCCGATCCGCGGGCCCGGGTCGACGCGATGCGCGGCGAGATGTCGGTCGCCAAGAGTGAGCACGGCGCGCTCCCGGCGTCGTTGCTGCAGGACTTTGCCCAGTTCACGCCGCCGTCGGTGCTGGGGACGGCCTCGCGGGTGATCACCCGCGCCCGCCTGATGGACCGGGTCAACCTGCCGTTCAACGTGATCATCTCCAACGTGCCGGGACCGCAGTTCCCGCTCTACACGAGCGGCGCCCGCATGCAGGGCATCTATCCGCTGTCGACGATCGTCGACGGCGTCGGCCTGAACATGACGATGATGTCCTACAACGGCAATCTGGACTTCGGGCTGGTCGCGGACCGCGAGATGGTGCCCGACATCTGGTCGCTCATGGACTACCTCGGCGAGGAGCTGGAACTCCTCGAGAAGCTTGCGACGAGTTCCTCACCCGCCGGCGAGTGACGAGATCATGAGCGGAATGACGTCGCGGTAGTCGCCGAGGATGGAGACGTCGGCCGCGGCGTGGGCCGGAGCGTCGGGATCGGGGTTGATCACGACGATCGTGCCGGCAGTCCGGACGCCGACCATGTGGTTGAACTTCCCGCTCGCGCCGATCGAGACGAACAGACGCGGCGAGATGCTTCGGCCGGTGATGCCGAGCTGCCGCGCGCGGGGGAGCCACCCTTGGTCGGTGACCTTGCGCGTGGCCGCGACCTGCGCACCGAGCGAGGTGGCGAGTTGGTCCACGAGGGGGTAGTCCGCAGGGTCCACCGCCTGGCCGACGCCGATCACTGCCTGGGCCTCGGCCAGCACGTCCATGTCATCGTCGCGGGTCCGGGCCAGCACCTCGACGACGCTGTTCGTGGCGGCCACGCGGGACTCGTGGGTCGCCGATGCGGTCCGCGGCGGGCGGCGGGGGAGGACCCCGGGCCGAACCGTCGCCATCTGCGGGCGGGTCGAACAGTGGATCGCGGCCACGATCTGACCGCCGAAAGCCGGCTTCCATGCGATGAGTTCGTCGCCCTCCCGCTCGAGATCGACGGCGTCGCCCGTCAGGCCGGTTCCCAGCGCGGCCGCGCTTCGGCCGGCTACCTCGCGACCCCATGCGGTGCTCGGCGCGAGGATCGCCCACGGTTCTGCGTCGACGGCCCAGGCGACGGTCGCGGCTGAGCAGTCCTGCTCGTTGGCGAGGACGATTCCGGTCAACTGGACGATGTGGTCCGCCCCCCAGGCCGCGAGATCGTCGGGTGTCTCGGATTCGGTGACGAGCGCCGTCACGGGCCCACCGAGCGTCGCCGCGTGTCCGAGGAGCTCCCGGGTGAGTCCGGGCCGGTCAGGTTCGACGACCACCCCGATCGGCCGTCCCTCGACCGATGACGCGGGGACCGGCGGGGCGGCACCGGGATCGTCGTGGATCTGATCCAGCGCCCCGCGGCGGCAGACCGACACCGCGACGTCGACCTGCTCGGCGAGAGGGAGCGACGGGGCCTGCTGGGCGAGTCGCACCGAGGCCGTGACCCGGGTCGCGCCGACGCGCGTCGGACTCCCCGCGGCGCCCCACGGTCCGGGACCGAGATCGTGGGTCGTGAGCGTGTGCAGTCTGTCCGCCGGCACCGCGGCGCGGCGCTCGTCCTCGGGGACCTTGCACGGGTCGATCAGCCGCTCGGCGGTGGACACGACCGCCGGGAGTGGTGCGCGCACCTGCGCCCACCCGTCATCGTGCTCACTCCGCACGTCGAGCACCCGGTCGGTGAGCGTCAGATGTCGGGCCGTCGTCAGGAACGGGATGTGTAAGAGCTCAGCGAGCTGCGGCCCGACCTGGCCGGTGTCGGCATCCACCGAGTTGCGTCCCACGAGCACGAGGTCGAAGGCACCGGTGACGCGCAGTGCGGCCGCCAGTGCTCGTGCGGTCGCCAGAGTGTCCGAGCCGGCGCACGCGGGATCCGAGATGAGGACGCCGGTCGCGGGTACACCGTGGTCGGTGGCCCAGGCGATCCCCTCGCGGAGGCAGGCCTCGGCCGACAGCGGCCCCAGGGTCAGGATCGTGACCTCACCGCTGTGCTCGGCGGCCAACGCCACGGCCTGGGCGACCGCGCGTCGACAGTAGGCCGACATCTCCAGGGGCAGGCCCTCACGCACCAGGCGGCCGCCGGGCCCCATCGTCATGGCCTCGAAGGCAGGGATCTGTTTCACCAGGGCAGCGATGCGCAGACTCATCGGGCCGGGATGTTACGACCGCGACCGGCGAGCCCGTGCACGTGCTGCACGCCGGGCGCGCAGCACACGTTGGAATCAGGCGAGCGCGCGATTGAGGGTCGCGAGCGCATCCAGCTGCTCGCAGTAGTGGTCGAGCGAGTGATGGACGAGGCGGGCGGCGAGACCCGTCGCGCCAATCTGGCGAATACGCGTCATCTGTTCTGCAACCCGGTCGGGCTCGCCGACGGGGTCCCACGGACGGTCGTTCTGCAGTACGACTTCGATGGGCCGCTCGCGCTGTGCCCAGGCATCGGTCTCGCGTGCCCGGGCCAACAGGTCGGCCAGCTCCGTACCCCGCAGGCCGAAGGGCGCCCAGGCGTCGCCGAGTTCGACGGCCCGCCGCAGCGAACGCATCGTGTGGCCGCCGATCCAGATCGGCACCGATCGCTGGACCGCGGGCGGGTCGACGACGACGCCCGAAAAGTCGTAGTGCGTACCGTGGTACTCGGGCTCGGGTGCCCCGAGGGATGCCCGGAGTGCTCGCAACGCGTCGTCCGCTCGGGCACCCCGATCGGCGAACGGTGCCCCGAGGAGATCGAACTCCTCTTCGAGCGAGCCGACGCCGACGCCGAGCACCAACCGACCGCCGCTGACGACGTCCAAGGTGCCGTATCGCTTCGCGATCGCGAGTGGGTGGTGATAGCCGAGGACCAGCACGAACGTTGCGAACCGAATCCGCTCGGTCCGGGCCGCGAGGAAACCGAACACGGCGAGTGGGTCCCAATACGTGGCGCCGCGCACCTTGGCAACCTCGGCCGGCACCACAACGTGTTCGCTGCACGTGCAGAAGTCGTACCCCAGGGCCTCGGCAGCGGTGACGGCCGTCGCAATGTCCAGGATGCCGGCGTCGCGCTCCCAGCGGGCGTGGGCGTCGGGGAGCCGGGTCACGATCGGGGTGACGACGCCGAGCCGGAACGGAGCGTTCATGGCCCCATTCTCGCCCTCACGCGGCGGGTGGTGGGCCCACGCTCTGCGTCACCTTGTGCGCCCCTCGCGCGAGGGTGCATTCTGGCCGGACTGTCTCGCTCCTGGGGGGTGCCGTGGCGGGGTTGGCCGGTGTCGTGATCGTCGGGTACATCGTCGGGTTGCCGCTCGTCCTCTGGTGCCTCGCCGATCTGAAGTCCTTCCACCGCCCCGAGTGGGTCGGGTACGGCAACCGTCGGAACTGGCAGGTCGGCGTGGTGCTGATGTACCTCGCGGGGGGATGGCCCGGAGTGCTCACGGTCATCGGCTGGCGGGCGAGCCGGGCGCGGTCCGCGTTGCGGGACCAGCGCGAGCGGTTCACCGACGCCGACCGTTAGGGCGTCAGCCGCGTCTGAGTCGCAGCGCCTTCTTGGCGAGAATGTTCTTCTGGATCTCGGTCGCGCCCGCTCCGATCGACGTGTACCGCTGCCAGGAGTAGTCGCGGGCCCACCGGCCCCCGTCGATCGCGCCCGCGCCGCCCTTGAGGATCAGTCCCTCCGGTCCGAGCAGATCGACGGCCAGCTCGGCGAGATTCTCCGCGATGGACGACCACTGCAACTTCGCAAGGGGCACCTCGGGCCAGTTCGGCTGGCCGTTGATGATCTTGGTGAGCGCGCGGTAGTTGAGGAGCCGGGTGAGTTCGATCTCGGCGTGGGCCCGCCCGATTCGGTCACGCAGCGCGGGGTCGTGCAACGCGGCCGGATTGGAGGAACGTGCCGTCGCGACCATGGCGCGGAGGTCCGCGGCCATCGTGATCGACAAACCTGCGGTACCGACGCGCTCGTGACCGAGCGTGCTCATCGCGACCTGCCAGCCCTCGTCCTCTCCGCCGAGCCGACAGTCCACGGCCACGACCGCGTCGGTGAAGAAGACGTCGTTGAGCATCGTGTCGTCGGTGATGTCGCGAATCGCCGAGCATTCGATCCCCGGCGTGTCCATGTCGATGATGAACGCGGTGATGCCCTCGTGCTTGGCGCCACGCTCGATGGCGGTCGGGTCGGTGCGGAGCAGGAACAATCCCCAGCGGGCGAGGTGCGCCGAGGAGATCCAGGTCTTCTGTCCGTTCACCACGTACTGGTCGCCGTCGGCGATCGCTACGGTGCGCATGTTGGCGAGGTCGGATCCGGCGTCGGGTTCGCTGAACCCCTGGCACCAGTGCTCGTCGGCCGAGAGGATGCCGGGGAGCCAGCGCTGTTGCTGCTCGGGTGTTCCCCACTGCAGGATCATCGGGCCGATCTGCCAGATGCCGTTGGCGTTGTAGATGCCCGGGGCCTTCACCCGGGCCATCTCCTCGGCGTAGATCGCGTTCTGGAGCGGGGTGGCTTCGCGGCCGTGCCACTGCTTCGGCCAGTTGATGGCCGCCCACCGGCCTTGGTCGAGTCGGCGCTGCCAGTCCTGGCGCCGGGCCTGGGTCCGCTCGAAGCTCGCAGCTTCCGTGCCGTCGTCGGTCCAGTCCGCGAGGAAGCGGGGCAACTCGACGGTGAGCCACTCCCGAAGCTCGTCTCGGAACGCCACGTCGGCGGCAGTGAGCGAGAAGTCCATGAGGTTGTCAACCTAGACCGGTCTCCCCGTAGGCTCGCCAGACCATGGATTTCCAGTTCTCCGACGACCAGGACGCGCTGCGGGACACGGTGCGCGGCTTCCTGGCGGACTGGTCGGCGCGGTCGGATGCGCGCGACGGGCTCGACGCCGCTGACTGGCAAGCGATCGTCGACCTCGGATGGACGGGTCTGCTCGTGCCCGAATCCCTTGGCGGACTCGGGTTGGGGCTGGTGGATGCCGTCGTGGTGCTCGAAGAGATGGGCCGGGTCGCGTTCCCTGGGCCGTATCTGTCCAGCACGCTCGCGGCCGTTGCCGCTTGTCGCCTGGGTTGCGAGGACCTCCTGGCCGGCATCGCCCGTGGCGATCAGGTGACCGTCGCGCTGGAGGAGTCTGGTCACGGCGACCCTCTGGATCGCGTCCGCGCGTCGGCCCGGCGTCAGGGTGCGCAGTGGACCGTGACGGGCACGAAGCCCTTCGTGCTCGACGCCGTGGGCGCGGACTCGGTGCTCGTCGTGGCCCGCACTCCCGACGGTCTCGGCACGTTCCGGCTCGATGGGCCGGAAGTCACGCCGGTGCCCACGGTGGATCGCACGCGGGCCGCCGGCCGCCTTGACCTGCGCGACACCCCGGTCGGTCGGGTTGGTACCGAGGGTGACCACACGTCCGCTTGGCGCCGCGTCGCCGACGACACCGCGGTCGCGCTCGCGGCCGAGCTGACCGGGGTGTGTGACTCGGCGCTCGCGATGGCGATGGACTACGCGGAACAGCGCGTGCAGTTCGACGTGCCGATCGCGTCGCACCAGGCGATCCAGCACAAGCTGGTGGACATGCTCCACGCCACTGAGCTGGGGCGGGTCGGGGTCCACTACGCCGCCTGGGCGTCGGACACCCAGGATCCGCACGCACCACGGGCCGCCGCGATCGCCAAGTCCCAGATGGGAGACGCCGCGGTGATGGTGACCGCGGAGAACATCCAGGTGCATGGGGCCGTCGGCTTCACCTGGGAGTCGCGGGCGGGCGTGCTGTACCAACGGGCCAAGCAGAACGACGTGCTCGGCGGGAGCCGTTCGTGGCACCGGTCCCGGATCGCCGACGCCGTCCTCGACGCGAGCTGATGGCCGAGTTCACGACGGTCGAGGAGGCAGTACGCGAGCACGTGCGGGCCGGCGATTCGCTCCATCTCGTCGTCGGCCACAGTCGTTGGAGCGCGGCTGCCCGCGAGGTCGTGCGGCAATGGTGGGAGCGCGACCCGCAGTTCACGCTGGTGATGCTCAGTCTTTCGAGCCTCGGAGCGTTGTTCTTCCGTGGTGGTCTCGTCCGTAAGGTCGTTACGGGCTACTCCGGCGACACGTTCCCGAACTTCACGCCAAACCCGTGGTTCCAACGCGCGTACACCGACGGGACAGTCGAAGCCGAACATTGGAGCTTCCTCGCCTTCGCCCAGCGTCTCGAAGCCGGTGCCCGCGGGATGCCTGCGGTCGCGACCCGTTCGATCTCAGGATCGTCCATGGCCGACAACGATGCGTTCGCGGAGGTCGACACTCCCTTCGGCTCCGTCGGGATGTTGGCGCCGCTTCGGCCCGACGTCGCGATCCTGCACGCCCCGGTGGCCGACCGCGACGGAAACATCGCCGATCGCGGCGCCGATGCTGGAGGGTATCTGGGGTGCGCTCGGTGCCCATCGGGGCGCAGTCGTCACGGTGGATCGCGTGGTGGATGACCTCCGGCCCTGGTCAACCCATGTGCGGATTCCGGCTCATCGGGTGCTGGCGGTGTGCGAGGTGCCGATGGGGGCGCATCCCGGAGGTGTCTTCGCTCGAGATCTGCCGGTCGACGGATATGGCGAGGACTACGACTTCTGGATCGAAGCCCGCGCCGCGACCCGGCGGGACGACTACGACGACTGGATTCGCCACTGGATCCTCGAGCCCACGGACCAGAGCGCATACCTCGATCGACTCGGAGCCGCGCGCGTGGCCGCGCTGCGGACCAAGGCCGACCCGGCTGCACACGCGCGGGAGATGGGGGAGGCGGCGCCCGATCTCACCGCGCCGCCGAACGCCTGGGAGCGTGCGGCAGTCCACGCGGGCGCGCCATCTCGCCGATCGGATCGAGGTGATCGGCGCCCATGCAGTGTTGGCCGGGGCCGGAGTCGCGAACCTCGCGGCGTGGTTGGCGGTGCGAAGTGCGCGCGACCGTGGCGTCGAGGTCGAACTGACCGCCGAGATCGGGATGTGGGGCTACGAGCCGATGGACGGTGACCCGTTCGTGCTCAACCATGGCAGCTTCCCGACCGCCACGATGCTCGGTGACGCGGCGATGGTGCTCGGCGGCCTCGTCGGTGGCGCGGCGACGACCACGATCGGCTGTCTGGGCGGTGCGCAGATCGACCGCCACGGCAACATCAACTCGACGCTGGTGCCCGAAGGACCCTTCCTCGTCGGATCGGGCGGCGGGAACGATGTCGGGTCCGTCGCGGCCGAGAATGTCGTGGTGGCCACCCTGACCCCGATGCGGACTCCGCCCGCGTGTGGCTACGTCACCACGCCGGGCCGGACGGTGCGCGCGCTCGTCACCGACCTCGGCACGCTGGAGCGCGTCGACGGCGAGTTGGTCCTGACCGCGGTACCGGCTGGGTCGTCGCCGATTGCCGAGCGGGTGGCCGCCGCGGTTGCGGCCTGTGGTTGGGAACTGCGTGTCGTCGACGAGGTCGCAGAGCTGGCGCCCCCCGAGACTGCCGAGATCGCGGCGCTGCGACGTTGGGATCCCCGAGGCTGGTTCCTCCGAGGTTGAGTGCGCGGGTCCCAGCCCCCGGGCCGGCACGGGCCCTAACCTCCGACTCGTGGGAGAGGTGTCGCTCGCCGGGGTGACCAAGCGCTTTGGTGACGTGACCGCCGTCGACTCCCTCGACCTGGACGTTGCCGACGAGGAGTTCCTGGTTCTGCTCGGACCCTCGGGATGTGGGAAGTCCACCGTGCTGCGAATCATCGCCGGGCTCGAGGAACTGAACGAGGGTTCCATCAGTATCGCCGGCCGACCGGTTGAGCACGTCGAGCCCAAGGACCGCGACCTCGCGATGGTGTTCCAGAGCTACGCGCTCTATCCCCATCTCTCGGTCCGGCGGAACATCGAGTTCCCGTTGCGGACCCGGGGGGTGCCCGAAGGACGAGCGCGCGGTCAAGGTTGCCGCGGCGGCGGAAGCACTCGATCTCGGCGCGCTGCTGGACCGGAAGCCCGCGCAGCTGTCCGGCGGCCAACGTCAGCGGGTTGCTCTCGCGCGCGATCGTGCGGGAGCCCGAGGCGTTCCTGATGGACGAGCCACTCTCGAACCTCGACGCCAAGTTGCGGGTCCAGACCCGCGCGGAGCTGGTCGAGCTCCAGCAGCGACTCCGGGCCACGGTGATCTACGTCACCCACGATCAGGTCGAGGCGATGACGATGGGACACCGCATCGCGATCATGAGCGAGGGCGTGCTGCAACAGGTCGGTGCGCCGCAGACGGTCTACGACGAGCCCGCGAACCTCTTCGTCGCGCGCTTCATCGGAACCCCGCCGATGAACACGTTGCCCGGCGGGCTCCTGGGCCGGGGTGACGACGTCATGATCGGCGTCCGGCCCGAACACGTGACACTCGACGGGCCCGGTGCGGGACTGACGGGTTCGGTGGCGGTGATCGAATCCCTCGGGCACGAACGTCATGTCATCGCCAGGGTCGGATCCGGTGATCTGGTCATCGTTCGCCAGTCCGCCGCGGAACCGCTGCCGGGTCTCGGCGACGCCGTGCAGCTGCACTTCGCCGCCGCGGACATGCATGAGTTCGATGCGGCCACCGGAGCGCGGCGGTCGTGATCGCATCCGGTCGGCGCCGGCGCCGCGAGGCCGCGCTCGGATACGCCATGGTGCTACCGGCGCTCGTGATCTTCGCCGTGTTCGTGTTCTATCCGTTCGTCAAGAACTTCCAACTCGCCTTTTACCTGAACCCGCCGTTTCCGAACCTGCCGAAGCGCTACGTCGGCTTCGAACAGTTCCGTGACGTCTGGACCTCGGCCGCGTTCCTGAACAGCCTCAAGGTGACCGTGCTCTTCGCGGTGATGACCGTTCCGACGGGGATCGGGCTCGGCCTGTTGCTCGCCGTCGCCGGACATCGACGCTTGCGCGGGATCGGCATCTACCGAACCATCTTCTCGTCGACGGTCGCGACATCGGTGGCGGTGGCGTCGGTGATCTTCAGCATGTTGTTCAACCCGATCGTGGGGCTGTTGCCGTGGCTCGGCATCAACCCGGTCCCGCCGATCATCGAGAACCCGAGTCTGCGCTCGTCGCCGTCGCGTTGGTCACGGTCTGGCAGAACCTCGGCCTGACGTTCATCGTGATCTCGGCCGGACTCCAGGGCATTCCCGAGGACCTCTACGAAGCCGCCCAGGTCGACGGGGCCGGTCCGGCAACCCGATTCTGGCAGGTCACCATCCCCATGCTCTCGCCCACGTTGTTCTTCGTGTTCGTGATCGGGACGATCAACGCGTTCCAGAGCTTCGGCCAGATCGATCTCCTCACGAGTGGTGGGCCGTTCAAGCACACCAACACCCTCACGTACTCGATCTACGGCACGCTGAACCCCGAACGCAGTGCGGCGGATCCGGGCCGGGCCGCGGTGCTTTCGATCGCGTTGTTCTTCATCACGCTCGGGCTCACGCTCGTCCAGATGCGGGTCATGGAACGACGGGTGCACTATGCCGCGCTGAACGATCCGGGGCGCGACGGGCGTTCGTGGCGGACCGTCGGGTCCTATGCACTGCTCAGTGTGTTGGCCTTCATCGTGTTGTTCCCGATCTACATCACGATTGTGAACTCGCTGCTGCGTCCCGTCGACATCGCCGCCCGTCCGCCTTCGCTGTTTCCGGTGCATCCGGAGTGGGGGGCCTACCGCGAAGCGTGGACCGGCGGTCATATGTCGAAGTACCTCGTCAACAGTTTCATCGTGACGATGATGATCACCGTCGGGCAGGTGGCCACCGCTGTGTTGGCCGGCTACGCGTTCGCGTTTCTCGACTTCCGCTTCAAGCGCATCATCTTCGCGGTCTTCCTCGCCACGCTCATGGTGCCGTTCGAGGTCACCGTCGTCACGAACATCGACACCATCAGCCGCATCGGCTGGTACGACACCTACCAGGGCCTCGCAGTCCCGTTCCTCGCAACGGGCTTCGGTGCGTTCCTCATGCGCCAGGCATTTCTCCAGGTGCCGCCGGACCTGTCGACGCGGCGGCGCTCGACGGGTACGGACATTGGCGGTTCATGACCCGCGTCGCCGTGCCGATCGCGCGACCCACGGTCGCGGCCCTGACCGTGTTCGGATTCCTCGGGGCGTGGAACCAGTACCTGTGGCCGCTTCTGGCAACGAAGGACGATCGGCTGCGGACGGTACAGATCGGACTCAAGCAGCTCCGCCAGTCCAGCTTGTCGGACATCAACGTGACTTTTGCCGGCACCATCATCGCGGTGATCCCGATCGCGATTCTCCTGCTCGCATTCCAGAAACACCTCGTGCGCGGCCTGACCGCGGGCGCCGTGAAAGGCTGAGTTCATGAAGCGATCCCGAAAGACCTTCCCGTTGCGGCTCCGAGCGGTCGTCGCGATCACCGGTGCCCTCGTGCTCGGACTTACGGCATGCAGCGGGGGGAGCGGCTCGAAGAGCTCGCCGAGTGGTGGCGGAGGAGCCAACGCGTGCCCGGTGGACGCTTTGGCCAAGGCGACGGGACCGGTGAACATCACGTTCTGGCACGGTCTCAACCGGGAGAGCGAGGCATCACTCCAAGCCCTGACGGACAAGTTCAACGCCGAACAGTCGAAAGTTCGGGTCACGCTCGTCAACCAGACGGGGTATCAGGAGATCCTGCGGAAGTGGGTGGCCGGGCTCAAGACCAACGATCTTCCCGATGTCGCGCAGCTCGAGGACACGGCCACGCAGCAGATGATGGACACGCAGTCCATCGTGCCGGTGGCCGATTGCATCGCCGCGGACAGGTACGACACCTCGGACTTCGTCGACCGGGTGCTGCAGCGCTACACCGTCAACGACACGTTGTGGCCGATGCCGTTCAACGTCTCCAACCCGGTGCTCTATTACGACCAGAACGCGTTCACCGCCGCCGGATTGGACCCGGCCGAGCCGCCTACCACGCTGGACGAGGTGCGGGCCGCGAGCGAGAAGATCCGGGACACGGGCTACGAGAGCGGCTTCGGCATGAAGATCAACCCTTGGTACCTGGAGCAGTGGGCGGCCAAGGCGGACACGCTCTACGTCAACCGCGAGAACGGCCGCGCCGAGCGGGCCACCAAGGCGGTGTTCGACGACACGACCGGTCAGGAATCTTTCCGGTGGATGCAGGAGATGGTGAACAGCGGACTGGCCCGGACCAACCCCGACGGGGGGCCGAACGCCTTCGACAACCTGCTGGGGATCCGCTCCAAGGTTGTCGGCATGACGATCGACTCCTCCGCGGCGCTCGGCACGATCTCCCAGGCGCTGGTCTCCGGTGAGGCCGGATCGGTGAAACTCGGTGTCGGCCCCATGCCCGGACCCGAGGGCGTCGGCGGGGTGTTGGTCGGTGGGGCTGCGCTCTACATGTCGAAGTCGTCCTCGCCACAGAAGATGGCGGCGACGTGGGAATACGTGAAGTTCCTCGTCGAACCGAAGTCCCAGGCCGAGTTCGCCGCGGCGACGGGTTACGTGCCGATCCGGAAGTCATCGGTGAACGAGCCAGTGCTGGTCGACCGTTGGAACTCCGAACCCGGGTATCACGTCGCGTACGACCAGTTGCTGTCAGGCAAGGACGACATCGCCACTGCCGGTCCCGTGATCGGCGACTACGCCGGCGTGCGCGACATCATGCGTGACGCCATGACGAGGATGCTGAGTGAGGGCACGGATCCGGACGCCGCCCTCGCCCAGGCCGCGAAGGAATCCACCACTGCGATCGACGATTACAACCGCCGGGTCAGCGGCTGAGGAGTCGCCAGTCCGCCCACGCGACCGTTCGATGGCGCGTTGCCCCGTCGTCGTGCGGTCAACGCGCCACTGAACGCGATGCGGCGGGGTGTCGGGTCAGCGGCTGAGGATCGTGACGCTGGCGTTCGCGCCGCGCCCGACGGTGTGCGCGAGGCCGACGCGGGCCCCGTCGACCTGGCGCGGTCCTGCGCTCCCGCGAAGCTGACGGACCAGCTCGACCACCTGCCCGAGGCCGGACGCGCCCAGAGGCTCGCCCTTCGACAGCAGCCCGCCCGAGGGGTTGATGGGCCGGGCCCCGCCGGTTGACGCGTCGCCGCGATGCAGCACGTCGGCCTGGTCGCCCGGGGCGCAGAGCCGCAGCTCCTCGTAGCCGAGCAACTCCCGAGCCGCGTCGGTGTCCTGGCATTCCACGACGTCGACGTCGTCGGGTCCGATCCCGGCCTCGGCATACGCCGCGTCGGCCGCGAGCGTGGTCGGTGGAGGGATGTCGGTGTCGTCGATGCCGGCCATGGGGGTGGCCTCGCCGAGCACGCTGCCCGGCAGGTGAGAACGCAGGACCGCGGCGTCGAGTCGCACCGCGCCGGGAGTGCCGGAGCCACGACGCAGCACGACGGCCGCCGCGCCCTCGTTGGGGGAGCACAGCATGTGGAGATGCAGCGGCTCGCACACGACCGCGACTCGCGAGCACGTCGTCGACGGTCGTGGCCGACTGGTACATGGCGTCCGGGTTGTCGGCGCCGTGGGCACGGTTCTTCACGACGACCCGCGCAAGATCCTCCTTGGTGAGGCCCCGACTCGCGCAGCAGTCGCTGGGCGCGGAGCGCGAAGTACGCGGGGGTCGCGGCGAGTCCGGCCTCCTCGCGCCACGGCTCGAAGAAGCGGGAGCGGATGATGCCCTTGGGCATCTTCTCCATGCCGAACACGAGCACGGTGTCGTACTGGCCCGCCTGGATCGCAGCGGCCGCGAGCACCGAGCGCGGCACCGCCACTCGCACAGCCTGCCTCGACGTCAACGATGGGGCACACCCGTGCGCGCCAGGGCGCCGAGCACCTTGTGGCCCGCGGCCACGCCGGAATACGCAGTGCCGCAGAAGGCGGCTTGAAACCCCGGTCGATCCGTGGTGACGATGGCGGCGTCGGCCAGCGCCGCCGCGCACTGCGACGACGCCCATCTCGGTGACGGTCGTCTCGCCGAAGCGGCCGAACGGGTGGAGCCCGATTCCGGCGATCTCGACGGCGGTCACGGCGCGAACTCCCAGGTCACCACCGGCTCGCTCTCGCCGTCGCGCGGGCCGAGCGGCGCGACTCGAAGGTGCATCGGCTGGCCTGGCTCCCACGAGGAGTCGGGGAGTGTGAGGCGGGTCACGACCCGAAGGCCTTCGGGCAGTTCGACGACGCCGAAGCCGTAGGGCACCTCGCCGAGATAGCCGGGCGGTGAGGCGGTCACGGTTGTCCAACCCCACAGCGTTCCGTGATCCGAGAGTTCGACCTCGGCGGACGACTTCGGCGCCGCAGTAGGGACAGGAATCGAGGCGCGGGGAAGTGCGGTTGCGCGCAGGCGTCGCAGTGCCCACCGAGCAGTCGTGGCGGATCCACGGTGAACAGCCCCTCGGTCACGGGGATGCTCACCCGACGACCCCCTCGGCGCGCAGCCGCTCGATGTCAGCGGCGGACTGGCCGAGTTCCCGCGAGTACTGCGTCGGTGTCGGCGCCGAGCACCGGAGCGCCGCTGGGAACGGGCATGGACTGACCGACGAAGCGAGGGTAGGGCGCCTGTTGGCGGACGGCGCCGATGACGGGATCGTCGACCGCGACGAGGTCGCCGCGGGCGGCGAACTGTGCGTCGGTGAACATGTCCGCCGCGGTGTAGGCCGTCGCCACCGGGACGTCGTGGGTCACGCAGACCGCCTCGATCTCCGCGGCCGGACGGGCGGCGGTCCAGGCCGCAACAATCCCGTTGATCTCGTCGTTGTGCGTTGCCCGATCGACGAGCTTGGTGAACCGGGGATCGGCCGAGCAGGTCCGACCGCTCCATGGCGGCGCAGAGGCGGGAGAAGTTCGCGTCTGATCCGGCGACGATGCACACGTACTTCCCGTCGATGGTCGGGTAGTTGTCGAGTGGGGCGCTGTTCGCCAGGCGATTGCCTTCACGTGATCGGACGATGCCCAGTCGGTCGTAGGCGGCAATCGTCCACTCGAGGATCCGCAGCGCGGAGCCGTACAGCGCCGCGTCGATCACTGCACCGCTGCCACCTCGAGCATCCGCGCGCGTACAACGCGGCGGTCGCGGCCTGGGCGGCGAAGACCCCGGTGAGGTAGTCCGACACGGTCACGCCGACGCGCACCGGGGGTCGATCGGGGTACCCGGTCAGATGGAGCAGTCCGCCGTAGCCAATCCCGAGACGATCGAGGCCGGGCCGTTTCGAGTACGGGCCGTCCTGACCGAAGGTCGAGATCCGGACCGTCACCAGTCTCGGGTCGAGGTCGCCGGGCGCGACGTTCCAGCGTTCGAGAGTTCCCGGCCGAAAGTTCTCGACGACGACGTCGGCGGTCGCGGCAAGGTCGCGGAGCAGCGTACTGACCGGCTGCGTGGCGGAGGTCGAGGGTGACGCTGCGCCGGCCTCGGCCCTCGACTGCCCAGAACAGTGAGTAGCCGTCCTCGGTGAATGGTCCGATCTCGCGCATGAAGTCGCCGACACCGGGTTGTTCGATCTTGATGACTTCGGCGCCCTGCTCGCCGAGCAGGCCGGCGCAGAAGGGTGCTGCGATGCGGGTGCCGAGGTCGAGCACCCGCAGTCCCGCGAGTGGTCCGGTCATGCTGGTGACGGGGTCTCGCCGGACTGTTCGGCGCGTACCGCGTCCATACCGCCGGCCTGGCGCGCCTCCGTGCGGCCCAGCGCCTCCGCCGAGTTGCTGACGAACTGATGCACCATGAAGTGGTACTCCCACGAGTCCCGCTGACCCATGCCGGTCCACCGTGTGGTTGATCGTGTCCTTGATCGCCGCGCGGTGATCGGCGGGACGAGCGCGACGGCTGTCGGCCATTGCTCTGGTCTCGGCGTGGAGCGCGTCGCGGTCCACGACCTTGTTGACCAGTCCGGCGCGCTCGGCGGCAAATGCGTCAAGGGTCGAAGCGCACAACAGGAACTCCTTGGCCTTGCGCGGGCCGAGTTCCCAGGGCTCGACGAGCAGCTCGACGCCGACGCCACTCATGCGGGCGACGGGGTTCGAGAACTTGGCATCGTCGGCCGCCACGATGAGATCGCACATCGCGGCGAGCATCAGGCCGGCGGCGCTACACACCCCCTGGACCGCGGCGATCGTGATCTTGCGGACAGTCACGGATCCGGATGAGCTTGTCCCAATACATGACCCGCTCGTGTTCGAGTTTGCCTTCCGGCGTGGCCCGCTGCGCGGCCCAGGTCTCCTCGCCAGCGAGGATTTCCTTCAGATCGTGGCCGGCCGAGAAGTGCTTGCCGTCCGCGGCCAACACGATCACCCGCACGGCGTCGTCGCCCTCCGCCTGGTCGAAGGCCGCGTCCAGCTCGTGGATGAGCTGCGCATTCTGTGCGTTCGCGGCTTCAGGCCGCGCGAGCGTGAGCGTCGCGAGGTGACCGACCACGTCGTAGCGCACCATCTCGTTGTCCACCGCACACCCCCGGCTGCGAAATCTAGCCCCGGCGCTGCCAGTACCGTGTCCTCCCTCGATGACTGCTGCCGACCTGGGGCGACCTCCTCCGTCGCGCGTTCCGACGGAGCACGGGCGCGCCTGACCTATCAACCCGCGCTCGACGGCCTACGGGCGGTTGCCGTCGGCGCGGTGCTGCTCTACCACTACCAGGTTCTCGGTCGGGACGGCATCGGACGCGGCGGATTCATCGGGGTCGACATCTTTCTCGTCCTGTCGGGGTTCCTCATCACGTCGCTGTTGATGGTGGAGCATCGGTCGACCGGATCGATCGCGCTTGGGTCGTTCTGGTCCCGGCGGCTCCGCCGCCTGGCCCCGCGTTGTTGGCGGCATTGCTGTTGACGGTCGTGCTCTCCCGGCTCGTCTATCCGACGTCGCTGGCGCCGATCATCCACGAGGATGTGCTGTGGACCCTTGTCTACGCGCAGAACTGGCACATTGCCGTCGCCCACGGGGGGCTCAACTCACCGTTGCTCCACCTCTGGTCCGTGTCGGTCGAGGAACAGTGGTATCTGGTGTGGCCGTTCGTGTTGGCCCTGATCCTCTCGACGGTGCACACCCGGCACGGACGCGTGTTGGTCGTGTCTCTTCTCGCGATCGTTGGGGCGTGCTGGACCGCGTACGTCTTCGATCGTGACGGCACCATCCGGGCGTACTACGGCACGGACACTCGGGCTCAGGAGTTGTTGATCGGGGCGACCCTTGCGCTGACGCGGTCGGAGGACGGTTTCGGCTCGGCGCTGTGTCGGCGACGGGTCGTCGACTGCCTCGGCCTGCTGGGGCTCGCCGGGATCGTTCTCGTCGTCGTTGCGGTGCCCGACGGCGCCGGTTGGAAGCTTGGGGGCTTCACGGCGCTGGCGGTGGTCACCTGCGTCGTGATTGTCGCCGCCGTGCAGGAGCGGGGAGCGGTGCGCACCGTGTTGGCCTGGACCCCACTCGTCCTGATCGGTCGGATCTCGTACGGGCTCTATCTCTTCCACCTCCCGATCTACGCCTGGGTCACGTCGACGTGACCGGGCTGCAGCGGCGTCCCCTCTTCGCGGTTCGGCTGGCGGTGACCGGGCCTGGTGGCGGTGCTGTCCTTCGTGCTGATCGAGCAGCCGATTCGTCGGGGGAAGTTCTCGTGGCGCGGTGCTGGTCCCTGGCGCGCAGTGGCGGTCAGTGTGATTCTCGTGCTCAGCACCGTCGGCATCGGCGCGCGCGGCGACCGCGACCCCGGTCCGACGTGCTCGCCTTCGTGCTGCATGACGCGTACGTCGGGACGCCCCCGGACGCGTCGCGCGTTCTCGTGGTCGGCGGAAACCGGGCCGCGCTGCTGAGTCTCGGGACCGGAGGGCCCGTACGATGGCGACGGAATCCGGGGCGTGGCCGTCGGCGACGAATGGCTGCGCGCTCACGGGAACGAACCCTCGGTGTCGATCGATCCCCGACGACCTCGCGCGCGCTCTCGAACGTCTTCCACCCGTCAGTCGTGGTTCTGATGCCCGACGCCGGGGACGTCGGTCGAGCCGAACGCGGTCCGGCGCAGACGCCGCGGCCCGTCGAGCAGACGATCGACCGGTTGGAGCAGATCCGGCGAGGGATCGGTCGGCGCCGCGTCGTGGTCGTCGACCCCTCCGTGCGTGCCGAACTTCGCCCGGCATCGGGATGCACTCGAGGTGGCGATCCGAACCTGGGCGAGCGATCGACGGCAACACGTCGGCGGGACCGGCTGATGAGCCGTGCCCGCGACACCGTCGACGCCGACGGATGGAATGGATCGCGATCGCTGCGGCGATCCGGGCTTGGCGCGACTCCTGCCGGCGGGCGTCGGCTTCGGCTCGCGGGGAAGCCCGAGGACCCGCTCACCCACGACGTTGCGCTGGATCTCGTTCGTGCCGGCCCAGATCGAACTGGCCTGGTAGTAGAGCCAGGACCGTTGCCAACGCCCGTTGCCCGGGTTATGGGTCGCGTCACCCCAGAGCGGCGCGGCCGGGCCCAAGGCACTCATCACGGTGTCGTGCATCCGTTTGCTCATCTCCGACCACCAGAGTTTGTTGATGGCGCCGACCGGTCCGGCAGCGTCGCCTTTCGCGGTCCGGGAGACCGATCGCCAGTTGTGCAGGCGGAACAGCTGAACCTCGACGAACGCCTGCGCGAGGCGCGGTGCGAGACGGGGGTCGTCCCACGCACCGTTCGTCGCGGCGTCGCGGAGGAGTTCGTCGAGGAGCTGGGAGTGGATGACCAACTGGCGGGGATTCACCCCACGCTCGTGGGTCAGGGTGGAGTTGGCGATGCGCCAGCCCTCGTGTTCGGGGCCGACGAGTTGCGCATCCGGGATGAAGACGTCGGTGAAGAACACTTCGTTGAACTCGGACTCGTCGGTGATCTGGCGGAGAGGCCGGACTTCGACGCCGGGTGCGCGCATGTCGACGACGAGATAGGAGATGCCGGCCTGGGGCTTGGCCTCGGGATCCGTGCGGGCAAGACACACGCCCCAGTCCGCGAACTCCGCGTAGCTGGTCCACACCTTCTGTCCGTCGAGCGCCCACCCGCCGTCGACCCGGCGAGCGCGAGTCGTGAGCGAGCTGAGGTCGCTGCCGGCGCCCGGTTCACTGAAGAGTTGGCACCAGATCTCCTCGGCCCGCAGGATCTTCGGCAGCCAGCGCGACCGCTGTTCGTCGGTGCCATGGGCCAGGAGGGTCGGGCCGACGAGGTTGACGCCGATCCGCCCCACGAGTTCCGGAGCCCGGGCGCGGGCGAGTTCTTCGGTCACGATGTAGTGGCCGACGGGTCCTGCGTCTCGGCCGCCGTACTCGACGGGCCACGCGACCCCGACCCAGCGACCCTCGGCGAGTTCTCGCTGCCAGCTCCGCCCGAAGGCGACCTCGTCCGCAAGGTCATCGAATCGGGGCGGGAGCCCGACCCCATAGGGCCAGGGCAGGTGCTCCTGGAGCCACGTCCGGCAGTCGGAGCGCAGCGTGGATTCGGTCTCGGTCGCACGCAGATCCATCGACGCGCAGGCTATTCGGGGTCGCTGGAGCAGCGTGGATGTCGAAAAAGTCACTTCAGGCTGGTGGTGGTCCCGCCGATTGCTGGGCGATGGGTACCCACGGATCTCGCGTGACGCCGCTCGGCGGCCGCCGGGCCCGCCGAGATGGTGGTTTCACCCTGATCGAAGTGACGGTCGTGGTCTTGATCATCGGAGTCCTCATCGCCGTGGCGATCCCGTCGTTCCTGGGGACCAAGAGTCATGCCCAGGATCGCGCCACCCAGGCGAATCTGCGCACGGCGTTCGGCAACGCCAAGGCGCTCTTCGCCGACGGCGATTCGTACAGCAGCGTGACGGCAACGACGCTTCAAACTGTCGAGCCGAGCCTGCAGTTCACTGCAGGCCCGTCGACCGACGCACACATGGTGTCGGTTGCCTCGACCGACGATCTCGTGTTCCTCGCGGCGCGGTCCGCATCGGGCTACTGCTTCGTGCTCGGTGACGACGCGCGGCGTGAGGGAACTGCGTTCGCGAACCTCGGGCTGGGCAGCTGTGATGCCAGTGCCGCGCCCAGCCTCCCGTCGACCGCTCCGAAACCGGCCCACGCGGCGCCGGGCGGCGGTTGGGCGCAGGACTGGTAGATCAGTTCGGTCCGGACCCCGACAAGGGCGGCGGCTAGCGGTCCTCGACGGGAACGTAGGGCCGTTCGGTCGGCCCGGTGTAGATCTGGCGGGGGCGGCCGATCTTGGTCTTCGGGTTCTCCATCATCTCCTTCCAGTGGGCGATCCACCCGGGCAGGCGGCCCATGGCGAAGAGGACGGTGAACATGTTGGTGGGGAAGCCCATCGCCCGGTAGATCAGGCCCGAGTAGAAGTCGACGTTCGGGTACAGCTTGCGCTCGACGAAGAAGTCGTCGTTGAGCGCGACCTCTTCGAGCGGCGAGCGCGAGGTCGATGCAGCTCGTCGCGGTCGCCGAGCTCGGCGAGCACCCGGTCGGCGAGGTCCCTTGATGATCCTCGCCCGCGGGTCGTAGTTCTTGTAGACCCGGTGGCCGAAGCCGGAGAGCCGGAACGGGTCGTCGGGGTCCTTGGCCTTGTCACGTACTTGTCGATGTCGCCGCCGTCGTCGCCGGATGCTCTCGAGCATCTCGATCACGGCCTGGTTGGCGCCGCCGTGCAGCGGTCCCCAGAGCGCGTTGATCCCCGCCGCGACCGCGCGAAGAGGTTGGCGTCGCTCGAGCCGACCAGCCGCACGGTCGACGTGGAGCAGTTCTGCTCGTGGTCGGCGTGGAGGATGAGGAGCGCCTTCATCGCGTGCAGCGACGGTCGGGGTGACCTCGTAGGGCTCCGACGGCACCGCGAACATCATCGTGAGGAAGTTCTCGATGAGGTCGAGCTCGTTGTTCGGGTAGAGGAACGGCTGACCGATCGACCGCTTGTACGAGTAGGCGGCGATCGTCGGGCACTTGGCCATGAGCCGCAGGATCGAGAGCTGGACCTGCTCGGGGTCGTGGGGGTCGAGGCTGTCGGGGTAGAAGGTCGACAGCGCGCTCACCACCGACGAGAGCACGCCCATCGGGTGGGCGTCCTTCGGGAAGGCGTCGAAGAAGCGCTTGGCGTCCTCGTGGAGGAGCGTGTGCTTGCGGACGCCGAAGCGGAACTCGTCGAGCTCGGCTCGGTGGGCAGGTCGCCGTAGATGAGCAGGTACGACGTCTCGATGAACGAGGGGGCGTGGCCCTCGACGAGCTGCTCGATCGGGATGCCGCGATAGCGCAGGATGCCCGGCGTCGCCGTCGATGTAGGTGATCGCGGACTCGCAGGAGCCGGTGTTCACGAACCCGTAGTCGAGGGTGATCAGGCCGGTCTGGGCCCGGAGCTTCGCGATGTCGACGCCCGAGCTCGTTCTCGGTGCCGCGGACGACGGGGAGCTCGATCTCCCTTTCGCCGTAGTGGAGAACGGCGGGGGGTTCGCTCGCTCCGCTCACGCGGACCGCTCCTCGATGGTCGGCGTGGTCGTCCGGTCGAATCTATCGCAGTCCGGTCGGCCGCCGTGGGAGCGCAGCCTGCCGGGGGCCGGTGGCGCGGGGCTAGCCTCCGCCGCGTATGGATTTCGACCTCTCGCGAGGACCAGCGCGCCCTGCGGGACGCGGCGCGGAGCTCCTCGACGGCGTGTCGCCGCCCGAGGCCGTGCGGCGAACGTCGTCGAGACCGGCGGGGACCGCAGCGACCGCATCTGGGCGCGCGATGGTCGAGCAGGGCTGGCTCGGTGTCGCCGTGCCGGAGGACCGCGGCGGGCTCGGGCTTCGGCACGGTCGAGCTCGCGGTGCTGCTCGAGGAGGTCGGCCGCCACGCGACGCCGGTGCCCGTTCGCGCCGACCGTCCTCGCCATCGACGCGCTCGACGCCGACGGGCCGCGCCGACGACGTGCGAGCGGCTCGCTGCTCGCGGCGAGGCGCATCGGCGCGGTGGCCTGGAGCGCCGCGACCCGACGCGGTACCGGGCGACGAGGACGGGCGGTGCCTGGGTGCTCGACGGCCGGGCCGATCCGACGCCGTTGCGCCATCGGCGTCGGTGCTCGCTGGTCGTGGCGGCGACGCCCGACGGTCCCGGCGCTGTTCCGGGTCGACCTCGACGCCGTCGGCCGACCGGCCGCCGAGCCGGCGATCGACCGCACCCGCGAGCTCGGCTGGGTCGGCTCTCGTCGGCCACCGCCCGCCGAGCGGCTCGGTGGCGCCGACGCCGTGGAGTGCGCTCATCGACCGGGGCGCGGTGTTCGCGTCGGCCGAGATGCTCGGTGGCGCCGGCACGAGGTCGCTCGACATGACGGTCGAGTACGCCAAGGACCGGGTGCAGTTCGGCCGGCCGATCGGGTCGTTCCAGGCGATCAAGCACAGGTGCGCCGACATGCTCGTCGACGTCGAGGGCATGCGCTCGACCGTCTACTGGGCGGCCTGGTGCATCGGTGCCGGCGACCCCGAGGCGTCGGTCGCGGCGTCGACCACGAAGATCTGGACCGCCGACGCGTCGAAGCGGGTCATGGCCGACGGCGCTCCAGGTCCACGGCGGCATCGGCTTCACCTGGGAGCACGACCTCCACCTGTTCCTCAAGCGGGCGCAGCTCGACCAGCTGCACCTTCGGCGACGCCGGCTACCACCGGGTCGCGGCTCGCCGGCCGACTCCGGGCCAAGGTGGCGGCCGGCGAGAGCGTTCTGTGACCGACCTTGCTGAACTCGTCGAGATCGGCGATCTCGACGAGTTGCTTCGAGCCACCGATGCGCTGGTCGAGGTACGCGACTGGACCGGCCTCGTGGAGTTGCGCGACCGGTGCCGGAAGGCGGTGGAGCGGGGGAAACAGCTGTGGCCGGCTGCGAACCACGTCGAGTATCGGCTCGCGCTCGAGGCCCCCGGTGAGTTCGCAGCGCGGATGCTCAGCGATGTGGCTGGCCAGTTCGGACTGGGCCCGCTCGCAGAAGTCGCGGCGGCCCGCCACGAGTGGTCCGATCTCGCCCCCTTCGCACCGGGTTCGCCCACTGCGGTGATGTGCATGCACGAGCCGCGTCGTGCGAGGCGAGGACCTGCTGGGGGTTGCGGCGCTCGGACCTGATCCGCTCGAGCTCCCGCTCGCATTGTGCGCATGGGAACCGAACTACGCCGTCGCCGAGTATCGGTCGCACGACGCCGACTTCCCGTCGCCACCGCCACCCACGGGCCCGGCAACGACCGTCGAGGTGCAGAACGATGGCGAATCGCTCGGAGCGACCGGCGTCACCCGGACATTGCGCGATCTCGTCCATCCGTGGACGGCCGACGGGGAGGCGACGGCGGTCTCGGTACGCGGTGGCGTGCGGAGCGCGGTGGGTGCGCTCGACGGTCCGGAGGTGCGACTGACCCCGATGGACGCGCCGGACGCGTTCGCCTGGCTGGGCTGGGCCGGCGCGAGTGGGGGAGCGCACGGCCGCCGCCGCGGGGCCGCCGCAGGGCGACTCGACACCTGGATGATCCTCGCGGAGCTCACCGGGATTACGCAGGATTGGCCGCCCGATGCGTCCGCGCTCGGTGAGGCGGCTGCGCGTTTGCGCTGGTACCTCTGGGACGCCGTGGGCATCGGCCCGACCGGCTGGGTCCTGCGCGTCGCCGTGGAGGACCCCGAACGCGGCGTGGCCCACGCCCTGAACGCCCACGATCCTTCCTAGTCGGCGCCTGCATTTCGGCGCCTCCGGCTTTGTTCGGAGGGTGGTTGGAGTTCGGGCGTTGGTTGGTAGGGACGCCTCCGGCGCGGCTCGCCTCCGCTGCGCTGCGGCTCGGGTTTGTCGGCGCCTCCGGCTTTGTTCGGAGGGTGGTTGGAGTTCGGGTGTTGGTTGGTAGGGACGCCTCCGGCGCGGCTCGCCTCCGCTGCGCTGCGGCTCGGGTTTGTCGGCGCCTCCGGTCAGAGGCGGGCGCGGAGGGCGTTGCGGTCGGGCTTGCCGGCGGCGAGGGCGGGCAACGCGTCGACGGCTCGATCCGCTCGGGGGTCTTGAACCGGGCGACGCCCCGTTCGGCGAACCAGGCCCGGCACGCGTCGAGGTCGAAGCGGCCGTCCGCGACGACGAACACGCACACCCGCTCGCCGAGCCGCTCGTCGGGGTCACCCACGGCGACCGCCTCGCGCGACGGCGGGGTGGGCCTCGAGGACTCGACTCCACCTCGGCGGCCGAGATGTTCTCGCCGGCGCGGATGATCACGTCCTTGATGCGGCCCACGATCGTGAGCCAGCCGTCATCGAGCGTGGCGAGATCGCCGGTGCGGAACCAGCCCCGGGTGACCGCCGCGCGGGTCGACTCCTCGTCGAGGTAGCCGCTGAACAGCTCGGGCCCCTGCACCAGCAGCTCGCCGTCCGCGGCGATGCGCAGCGTGCGTCGGCGACCACCCGCCCGTCGGTCTCGGCGGCGCGCGCCGGTGGATCTCCCGCCCGTGCGTGGTCAGCGTGGGCGCCTCGGTGGAGCCGTAGGTCCGCTTCACCGCGCCCCGAGGGCGTCGCTGGCCTCTCGACGAAGGCCGCGCTCACCCCGCCGCCGCCGCTCGAGACCAGCCGGAGCGACGCGACCCTTCGACCGGCGAAGCCGGGTCGTGCATGAGCCCGACGAAGAACGTGGTCGGGCCGACCATGAACGAGATGCGCTCACGTTCGATCGTGTCGAGCGCGGTCCGGCGTCCCAGCGGACCATGAAGACGGTGCGCATGCCGCCGCACCGGGAACGAGCACGCCGTTGAGCAGCCCGCTCACGTGGGCGAGCGGCGCGGGCATCAGGATGGCGTCGGTCGGGCAGCCCGTGGGTGGCGACCATCGACCGGGCCTTGTACGCCAGGCTCCGCTGGGTGTGCAGCGCGCCTTCGGGCCGCCGGTCGAGCCGGCGGTGAAGAGGACGACCGCGGGATCGGCCGGGCGCGCTGGTCCGACGCGTACGGCTCGCCGGCGCGGAGGGCGGCGACCCGGTCGGCGAATCCCGTCCGCAGTCAGGAAGACCTCGGGCCGAGCCGCGACGAGCATCGCCGACCTCGGCGGCACCGGCCAGGTGGTGGATCGGGGCCGCGACCGCGCCGAGGCGCCACGAGGCGCGGTAGAGGCGACGACTCGGACCAGTTGGGAGCCTGCCACGCGACGACGTCGCCGCGGCGGACCCCGAGCGTCGGCAGACCGCCCGCGCGAGGTCGGCGATCAGCACGCCGACGGAGTCGCGCGTCGAGCGTGCTGGCGCGTCCCAGGCGCCGCCGGGGCGCGAGGTACCCGCGCGGGCGCCGGGGGTGGCGGTACGTCGCCGGAGCGCCACACCGGATCAGCCGGCCGGCCGCGCCAGGCGTCGCCGGCGGCGACGGGACCGCGCAGCAGGCCTGCGATACCGATGAAGTTCTTCTGGATCTCGACGGTGCCGGCGCCGATGCACAGGCCGCGGATGTCGCGGTAGACGCGCTCGACCGGGTACTCGCGGCGAACCCGTACCCGCCGAGCAGCTGGATCGCCTCGTCGCAGACGAACTTCGCCGCGAGGTTGGCGGCCGACTTCGCCATCGCGGTCTCGAGCGCCGGCGGTGTGCCGTGCGGACCGGCGAGGTGCACGGCCCGCTTGAGCAGCATGCGGGCGCCCTCGAGCTGCGTCGCCATGTCGGCGATCTTCCACTGGAGGCCCTGGAGATCGGCCAGGGGCTCGCCGCCGATCGTGCGCTCGTTCATGTATGCGACCGCGTACTCGAGCGCGCCCTGCGCGGCGCCGAGGCACATCGCCGCGTTGCCGCAGCGCTCGTGGTTGATGTGGCTGATGAGCGTCTTGAACGACTCGGCGTTCGGCGGCGTCGCCCGCGAGGAGCACGTCCTCGGGCGCGATGTACACGTCGTCGAAGGCGAGCTCGGCTTCGCTCGTCGCCGCGCAGGCCCATCTTCACGTGGGTGCCGGCGACGGTCACGCCCTCCGACTGGAGGTCGACCACGACCGCGCCGATGCCCTTGGCTCCCTCGCTGCCGGGGAACCGGCACCAGACCAGGCACGACCCGGGCCTTGTGGCCGCCGGTGACGTAGTTCTTGTAGGCGTTGAGCCGGTAGCCGTCACCGTCGGGGGTGAGGCGGGCCCGCATGTGGTTGACGGCGGAGCCGGCCTCGGTCTCGCTGATCCCGATGCAGAACAGCGCCTCGCCGCGTCGCCGCCATCGGGAGCCACTTCTCCTTCATGGCGTCGCTGCCGAGGTGCTCGATGGCACGGGGCGGGCCGTTGAAGGTCAGCTGGGCGAGGATCGCCGACGACACGTCGGCCCGGCCGAGCTCCTCGAGCACGATCGCGGCCTCGATGTCGCCCATGCCCATGCCGCCGTACTCCTCGCCGATGGTGATGCCGAAGAGGTCGGCCGCCGCGCATCGCGTCCCAGGAGCCTGGGGGAACTCCTCGGTCTCGTCCCAGTGGCGGGCCAGGGCGCGAGCGCGCCGGCGACGTCGCGGGCGAGGGAGCGCAGCGCCTGCTGGTCCTCGGTCTCGGCGAAGGGATCCGTCCCGATGCTGCTCACGGCGTCGCACAGTATCGGCGGGGCCGGACGGCCGTCCACGGCCGTCCCGCGTGGGGCCGGGCTACGGCTCCATGACCACCCATCCGCGGCGCTGCGAGCTCTGCCGCGAGCAGCTCGGACGAGACGGTCTGGAGGCGGTTCGGCGCCGAAGACCTCGAGGGGTGAACCGTGCGGGAGGTGCGCATCGCGGCGGGCTCGGGTTCGGAGGCCGACGGAACTCCGTCGGCCTCGGCCTCCAAACGCTCGATCAACTCGTCGGCTTCATCTCGGGTGAACCGTCCGCCGGCCTGGCGCTGGTTGAGGCCGAGCGGACCACGGCATCGCGAAAGTCGAGGTGACCCGCGGCGTGGACGAGTTCGGTCAGGGTCTCGATCTGGCGCCGACTCGCCGGCGGTCCGGCAGATTTTCCGAAGCTCATCGCGCCCAGTCTCTCAAACGGGTGTGACCGGAGCCGGGAGCGTTCACGCGTCGTCGGCGAAATCGTCGTCGACGAGTTCGAGATCCCACCGGTCGAGACAGTCCTCGCAGCGGTAGACCGCAATGTCGCCCGGTTGGTACGGCGATTCCGGATCGTCGGCCTGGACGAGGTGGGCGCGCCCGCCGCAGTCCACGCAGCACGATGATCGTGGCCGGACCGGTCATGCGCTGCCGGTCGCGACGGTCCCGGTGTCGGTGAGGTGCAGCCCGCACGCCTGATCCAGGCCGAGCACCTGCATGAAGCGACCCATCGCGAGGTACTTCGCGACGACCAGCGTGAGTTCCACGATCTCACCGCTGTCGAAGTGCTCGCCGAGCCGTGCGAGGAGTGCGTCGTCGATGCGGGCGGAGTCGGTGCAGAACCGGGTCGTGTACTCGAGCGCGACCTGTTCGGCGGGGGAGTAGCGAGGGTCGGTTGGATCCGTGACCGCGGCGAGGTCCGCGTCGGTCACGCCGGCCTCGACCGCCTTCGGCGTCCGCCAGTCGAGGCAGACCGTGCACTCGTTGATGCGTCGCGACCCGCATGCGGACCAACTCGTGGAGGCGCCAGTCCAGGCTGCTGTTCCAGACCGCCTGGTCGAAGCCGCCGACCGCCGCCGCGAGTTCGGGGCGGAGCGTCAGCGCCTTGACGACCTCGAGTTGCTCACCGTCGGGGAGGGGAATGCGTGCCATCGGCCGCAGCGTACGCGGCCGCGGCGACGATACGGTACGTCGACTTCGGGCGGCGGGAGTCCGGGGGACCGATGGTCGAGTACGCGCAGCCGGCGAGCGAGCACGAATGGATGACCTTCCAGCCGTACGCCATGTGGGCGCGGGCTCGGCGGCGACGACCGCGTCATCCGCTTCGAGGGATCCGACTTCGACCCACGGCCGTCCTTCCACGTGACCCGCTACGAGGACGCCGAGCGCGTGTTGCGCGATTGGGAGACGTTCTCCAGCTCGATCAACGGCGACGTGATCGGCCGGTACATGGGCGACCTGATCCTGGCGATGAACGGCAAGGAGCACCGCCAGTACCGCAACCTGGTCGCGCACGCGTTCCGGGCGTCGGTCCTGGAGCGGTGGGACGTGGAACTCGTGCAGCCGGTGATCGAGGGCCTTCTCGACGCGATCGCACCGCGCGGGCGCGCCGATCTGGTGGCGGCCGATCACGTCGCAGTACCCGGTGCAGGTGATCTGCGGCATCGTCGGCGTGCCGCTCGAGGATCACGCGCAGTTCGAGCAGTGGGCCGAGGAGATCAACATGGGCCCGCTCCACCCGAGCGCGGGATGGCCGCGTCGGTCGCGATGCGGGAGTACCTCGAGCCGCTCGTCGCGAGCGCGCCGCGTCAGCGCCGACCGGCGACCTGCTCTCCGAGCTCGTGCACGCGGAGGTCGACGGCGAGCAACTCACCGACGAGAAGATCTACGGCTTCCTGCGGCTGCTGCTTCCCGCGGGCGCGGAGACGACGTTCCGGGTGATGGGCAACGCGCTGGTCGCGCTGCTGACCCACCCGGCGGACCTGGCGCGAGTGCAAGCCGATCCCGACGCGCTGCTCCCGGAGGTCATCGAGGAGACGCTGCGCTGGGAGACGTCGGTGACGATGGTGAGCCGGGTCGCGACCGCCGACACGGAGGTGGCGGGGTGCCCGATCGCGGCCGGGTCGCCGGTGAACGTGGTCACCGGCTCCGCGAATCACGACGGTGCCCGGTTCGACGATCCCGAGCAGTGGCGGCTCGGCCGTCCGACCCAGCACCATCTGCGCGTTCGGCACCGGGCCGCACCAGTGCCTGGGGATGCACCTGGCCCGCCTCGAGCTGCGAGCCGGCCTCGCGGCGATCCTGCGCCGGCTCCCGGACCTGCGCCTCGACCCCGACGCGGTGGCGCCCGTCGTCCAGGGCTACGCGTTCCGCGGCCCCGACACCATCCCTGTCCTGTTCACCCCGTCCTGACCCGTCAGCCGGTTTCCCGCAGCCGAACCCGTCGGAACCGGGGCCGCGGATCAGTCGGGGTCGCGGTCACGAGGGGCCAGGGGCGCTCGCGCTCGGCCAGGAGGGCGAGGTCGAGCAACAGGGGTTCAGCGTGGTGGTGGCCGAGGACCTGGAGGCCCGACGGGGAGCCCGCGCACCATGCCCGCCGGGATCTGCATCGCCGGGTTGCCGTAGATGTTCGACGGGATCGTCAACGCGCCGTTGTTCCCCGGCCCGACCTCCTCGCCGTTCACCCGGGTCGGCAGTGGCCCTTCGCAGCCGAAGGCAACGTCCGGGTTGGTCGAGGCGAAGACGAAGTCCACCTGGTCGAAGATCGCAGCCATCGTCTCGTTCATGGTGACCCGCTGCCGTTCGATCTTCGCCCGGGTCTTCATGTCGTACATCTCGCCGGCGATCTTCATGCCGAACCGGATCTCGGGGGTCAGGTCACCCGCGCACTCGGGGTACTTGCCCTCGAGCCGCATCACGATTTCGGACAGCCCGCCCAACGCCCACTCGTAGGACAGTTCGGGCGTCTTGATCGGGATTTCGATCAAGTTCGAGCCCGGCATCCGCGATCAGGGCCCGCGCCGCGAGATCCACCGTGGCCGCGACCTCGTCGTCGACGGCCGCGCTGCCGAGACCGACGGCGATCGCGCAACGCTTGCCGCGCAGGGCGTCGCGGTGCGTGCCGAGTCCCGCTTCCCAACCCTCGACGCGGGGGAGGCTGTACGGGTCCCGGCGGTCGAAGCCGTTGGTGTGGTCGAAGTAGCGGGCGATGTCACGCACCGAACGGCTGAGACAACCGGGCACCGCCGTGAGCGAGGCCATCACCATGTTGGGGCCCTTGGGAATCCGGCCGTAGGTGGCCTTGAGGCCGGGGAGCCCGCGTGAACCCCGCGGGGATGCGGATCGAACCGCCACCGTCGCCGCCGGTCGCAAGCGTCAGGAGCCCGCCTGCGACCGCAGCAGCCGAACCACCCGAGGACCCGCCCGGCGTGTGCTCGAGGCTCCAAGGGTTGCGGGTCGCGCCATTGAGTTTCGTGCGGGTCAGGTTCACGCCGCCGAACTCGGACGACGTGGTCAACCCGATCGGGATCGCGCCCGCGGCCCGGAGGCGGGTGACCTTGGTGGAGTCCTGGGCCGCGACGTCGTCGCGCAATGCCACCGAAGCCTCGGTGGCGGGCCAGCCCGCCACACTGTCCAACTCCTTGATACCGAGCGGGACACCACCGAAGGGGAGGGACACGTCGGCATCCGCCGCAGCTCGCGGCGCGCCGGCTCCGCGTCGAGGAACGAGAAGGCGTTGATGCCCGACGCGTCGATCGCGGCGAGGGTGGCGTCCAACTCCTCGAGCGGTGATCGTTGACCGGTTCGGAAGGCGTCGACGAGCGAGACGGTGTCACCGGACCACGGCATGTCAGTCATGGAACCGGACATTAGGCCGAGCGCACAGGTCGGGGGGTGGGTCGCGGGTGGATGGTCAGCCGCCGAACATGGTGCGCCACTGCTCGATGGTGGGGAGCCGGAACACGTAGTTGTGCCGCCGGGTGTCGCCCATCGTGGCGGAGGGCTCGGGGGAGTAGAGGTGGCCCGGATACAGGACGGTGTCGTCCGGGACGGACGCCAGCCGCTGGGTGAGGCTGTAGTACATCTCGTCGGAGTCGCCGCCGGGCAGGTCGGTGCGGCCGCAGCCGTCGAGGAAGAGCGTGTCGCCGGCGACGAGGCGACCGTCGACGAGGAAGCATTGGCTCCCGGGCGTGTGCCCGGGCGTGTGCACCAACGTGACCTCGACCGCGCCGACCGTGACCACGTCGCCGCCCTCGTGCAGCACCAGATCCGAGTCCGACACGCCCGTGACTCGCTTGACCCCGAACGCCTCTTCCTTGTGGACGTGGATCGGCGCGTCGACGCCCGTCGAGCGCGAGTAGTTCGGCGACGCCCTCGATCTCCCAGCCCATCATCGAGCCACCCACGTGGTCCGGGTGGTAGTGGGTCACGAGCACGCCGGTGAGCTGGAGACCGTCCGCGCCGGCGATCTCGACGAGCTCGCGCACCGCGTAGGCAGGGTCGACGATCAGCGCCTCGCCGGTCTCGCGGTCGCCCACGAGGTAGGCGAAGTTGACCATCTGGCGGGCGATGGGATCCTGCGACAGCGAAGTCGCGGCCGGCGAGCAGCTGGCGGAAGTAGAGGCGATCGTCCGTCATGACGGGGGAGCGTAGGGTGTCGGGCACGACCCGACGAGCCGCCCTCCATGGTGGCACCACCGATCGGAGACCGACGTGACGAAGCGCATCGAGTACCGGACCTGCCCGCTCTGCGAAGCCACCTGCGGGCTCGAACTCCACCTCGACGGTGACGACCTCACCCTCGTGCGCGGCGACAAGGACGACGTCTTCAGCGGCGGCTACCTGTGTCCGAAGGGGACGGCGATCAAGGCGCTGGATGCGGATCCGAACCGTCTCCGCACCCCCAGATCCGGCGCGGCGACACGTGGCACGACGCCACGTGGGACGAGGCGTTCGCCGAGATCGAACAACGGTTGCTGCCGATCATCGAGCGCGACGGGCGAGACGCCGTCGGCGTGTACATGGGCAACCCGAGCGCCCACAACATCTCGAACCTCGTGTTCAACCGGGTCCTGAACCAAGCGCTCGGCACGAAGAACCTCTTCAGCGCGAGCACCGTGGACCAGATGCCCAAGCAGGTGAGCGCGGGCCTGATGTTCGGCGGCGGCCTCACCGTGCCGGTCGCGGACATCGACCGCATGGACTACCTCGTCATCATGGGCGCGAACCCCTACGCCTCGAACGGCAGCCTCATGACCGCGCCGGACTTCCCCGGCCGCCTCGAAGCGCTGCGCGAGCGGGGCGGCCACGTGGTGGTCATCGACCCCCGCCGTTCCCAGACCGCGGAGAAGATGGACGAACACGTGCCCATCCGCCCGGGCACCGACGCGCACTTCCTCTTCGGGCTGGTCAATGTGCTGCTCACTGAGGGGCTCGTGAACCTGGGCCGGTGCGAGGGTCTCGTCGACGGCCTCGCCGAGGTCGAACGCCTCGCCCCGAGCTTCCCGCCGGAGGCGGTCGCGCCGGTCTGCGGCATCGACGCGGAGACGATCCGCGCCATCGGCCGCCGCCTCGCCACCACCGACCGCGCCGGGATCTACGGCCGGATCGGCACCTGCACCCAGGAGTTCGGCACGCTCGCCTCGTGGCTGGTGGACGTCGTAAACATCCTCGCCGGAAATCTCGATCGCGAAGGCACGATGATGTTCACCCTGCCGGCGACGGCCACGGCGTCCATCGGCGGTGGGTCCGGCAAGGGCCGCGGCGTGCGCTTCGGTCGGCGTCACAGCCGGGTGAAGCAACTGCCCGAGTTCTTCGGTGAGTACCCAGTCGTCACGCTCGCAGATGAGATCGAGACGCCTGGTGCGGGCCAGATCCGGGCGATGATCACCGTTGCGGGTAATCCGGTCGTGTCCACGCCGGACGCCCGCCGGCTCGACCGCGCGCTCGGCTCCCTCGAGTTCATGGTGTCCATCGACATCTACCGCAACGAGACCACCAAGCACGCCGATGTGATCCTCCCGGCACCGCGGGTGCTGACGAAGAGCCACTACGACCTCGCGCTCTACAACCTCGCGATCCGCAACGTCGCGAACTATTCCCCGCCGGTGGTCGACCTCGCACCCGGCGAACTGCCCGAGTGGGAGACGTTGCTCCGCCTGGCGGCGATCGTCTCCGGGCAGGGCGCGGGCGGCGAGGCCGCGGCGGCGCTCGACGACTTCGCGCTCACCACCGTCGTGCAGAAGGGCGTCACTCGCAGCGGCTCGCCGATCGAGGGCCGCGACGCGGACGAACTCATCGGGATCCTCTCGGCCAAGGGTCGGCGCGGTCCCGAGCGGGTCCTCGATTTCATGCTGCGCACCGGCCCCTACGGTGACCAGTTCGGCTCGCCGGGCCACGAGGGCGGGCTGTCGCTCGACGTGCTGGAGGCCAATCCACACGGCGTGGATCTCGGTCCGCTCCAGCCGCGGCTCCCCGAAGTGCTGCGCACGCCGTCCGGCATGATCGAACTGGCGCCGGAGTCGGTGATCGCCGACGTCGAGACTCGCCTGATCCCGTCGCTCAACCGCCGGGCCAACGGCGAGGTGGTGCTCGTCGGTCGCCGGGATCTGCGCTCGAACAACTCGTGGATGCACAACCTCCAGGTGTTGGTGAAGGGCAAGGAACGCTGCACGTTGCAGATCCATCCCGAAGACGCCGCACGGTTCGGTGTCACCGACGGCGCGCCCACCCGGGTGCGTTCACGCGTCGGCGAGGTCGAGATTGCGGCTGAGGTGACCGACGGGATCATGCCGGGCGTCGTGAGCATCCCCCACGGTTGGGGTCACGACGACGCGGGCGCGGACATGGACGTCGCGGCGCGTCACGCGGGAGTGAACAGCAACGTCCTGGCCGACACCGAGCTGATGGATCCGCTCTCGGGCAACGCGGTGCTCAACGGCATCCCCGTCACCGTCGAAGCACTCGTGCCGGCTCCGGCCTGAGCGTCAATCGGCGGTCATCTGCGCCATGCCCGTCAGGAACTGGTCGCAGCCCTGGGTCTTCCCCACCACGAGATCCTTCTGCGCCCAGCCGCCGGGCACGGTCTCGGGCACGTAGTACTCGAAGCCCTCCGGATCTTCGATCGCGTGCACGATGTCTGCCGCGCAATCTTCGGCGGTGACGAAGGGGCCGTCGTAGAGGCCGGGCAGCTCGCCGGGTTGGACTTCCCAGATCTCGGTCGCGATCGGGCCCGGCAGCACCAGCTTCACGCGCACGCCGGTGCCGTCCAGATCGAGCCAGCGCGGACTCGCTCCAGCCGGCCATCGCGAACTTCGACGCGCAGTACGCGGCCTCGTGGGCGATGCCGAGTCGTCCGCCCATGCTGGAAACGTTCACGATGAGTCCGGAGCCACGTTCGAGCATGTGGGGAAGCAGCGTCATGGCCATGCGGATGGGCGAGGTGAAGTTCGTCCGCATCGTCGTGTCGAGATCGGCTTCGGTGAGCGTCTGGACGAGTTTCCGCTTGCCGATCGCGGCGTTGTTCACGAGGACGTCGACGTGACCGAAGTCGTCTCGCGCTCGTCGCGCGACTCGCGACTGCCGTGTCGAGGTCGGAGAGGTCGGCGGCCCACATCGCAGAGCCAGGCGTGTGCTCACGGCACGCGGCAAGTACCTCCTCCAGCCGGTCGGTACGACGGGCGACGATGCCGACGGTCGCACCGCGTGCCGCGAGTTGGGGTGCCAACGCTGCGCCGATCCCCGACGACGCGCCGGTCACGAGAACCGTTCGCTGCTTGCTCACGATGGTGACCTCTTTCCTCCGCGGTCGCAGCTCAGTGTCCGGCCCCGGCGCGCCACGCTGGCCGACTACGGCGCCACGATACGGACGTTCAGGGAGCGCGTGTCGTACAGCGGCAACCAGCCGGAGAGCGGAGCACCCAACCGGGTCCAGTACTCCGGAGCGGTGAGCAGCTCGACCCGGCCGTCGCGGGTCCGTGTGTAGTACCGCTGCTCCACCCGACTCGGGTCCGGCGCGTCCGCCCGATTGGCGATGGCAGCACCGACGACGACGTCGAATGCGGGTGCGCGGCCGGCTGGTGGGTCGTTTCGAGCTCGGGACCGCGCACCTTGGGATACCGGCCCGGCTCGACGCGCGCCCGGCATCCAGCGAGATCTCCGTGGGCCGGAGAACCCACGACAGCTCATCAGCGCGTGCCCTTCGAGCTGTTCCGGTCGATCACCCTCGCGACGCGTTTCCCGTGGTATCGGGCGTAGGCAGTCACGACGGATCCGCCGGAGGTGTTCGTGATCGTCGTATGGAGGACCACCTCGCTTCCCGTGCTGACGGACTGCCGGGTGAGGCGCGGCGCGACTTGGGAATAGTCGTCCCGAGGGGTCAACAGACTTTGAATGCGGTACGTCGGGCGCTGCTGCTCGCGAATGAGGTCGACGGCGGCTGAGCCTCGGTCGATCGCGAATCGGACTCGAGTCGCGAGGTCGGGCGGGTTGGCCAGCGTTGCGTGCTCGCCCATGACGAAAGGATGGACGTCTCGCGCCAGGATGACGACGATGGGCCCCTCCAGGCGCCCGACCGCACGATCGACCTCTCTCGTGTAGGACCCGACCCCATCGGTGTAGTCGAGCTGGCTCCGGAACCGCGGAATGCCGAAGGCGACAGTCGTCAGTGCGAGTCCGGCGAGCATCACGGCGACCCCGCGTCGGCGACCCGTCATGGTCCATCGGTTGGCGATGGACGTGAGTCCCTGGGCCGCCAGGAGTGACAGAGGGATCAGTGTCGGAACGTAGTAGTGCGGTCCGAGCCCGGTGAACGCTCCGGCGCTCGTCAGTGATGATGCCCACCAGGTGAGGTACGCGAGCGGGAACGTCAGGGTCATGACGAGCAAGAGCCGACCGACGATGCGGTCGCCGAGGTTGAGCGATCGCCAGCCGACCGCCGCGAGCAGGACGCCGAAATAGGAGCCGAACATCCAGGTCGGAAGCGCCGCGGCGTTTCGTCCGAGTCCCCGGAGCGCCTTCACGAAGGTGAAGTTGACGGGGTCGAACTCGGGGCTGAGCGCCCGTTCGCCCCATCCGAACCTGGCCCAGCCGGCGCTCTGGGCAGTCGTCGGGAACTCGAGCGCGGAGCCTGTGGTCACCAGGTTGTAGCCGAGCGTCGCGATGGCAAACGGCGTGGCGGCGAGCGCGGCCACGAGCGCGAGGCGAAGCAGCCGACGCTCCTCTCGTTGGGTCACGGCGAAGAACAACACCGGAAGTGTGAAGATCAGCGCGTCGAAAGGGCGGAGCAGGAGGAGTAGCCCGAAGATCGCGCCCGTGCAGACTGCCCAACCGGTGGAGTCGCGGCGCACCGCTCGGATACCGGCGAGGGTCAGCCACGCACCCGCCGCGGCCGAGAGCGAGTAGTTGAGGTAGGTCCCGTTGAGGAGGAGAAGGAAGGGGGCGCCCGCGTACATGGCTGCTGCGAGGAAGGCAGCCCAACGGTGGCGGAGCAGTTCGATGCCGAGGAAGTACACCCCGAGTACACCGGTGACTGCGGCCAATGGGAGCGCGGCCGTCATTGCGCCCGTCGACCGTTGTGTGAGCGCAAGAACGGCCGGCCAGAGCGGAGGGAAGGCGAGGACGAGGTGGCCGTCGGCGGGGCCGGACAGCCATGGCCGGAAGAACTGCCATTGGCTCGCCGGGAGGGTGACGTGCCCGTCGAGCAGCATTTGAGCTTGGAATCGATACACCGGCTCGTCGAGGTCGCCGGAGAAGTAGGGGAAGACGTGATGGTGAACGATGAGGGCCAGGACGCCTGCGATTCCCGCGAGGATGGCCGTCCCGATCCACCAGCGCGGTGAGCCCTCGATCGAAGCGGGTGCGTGACCCACGTGACTCATGGGACCCGTGTCGGGTGGTCGGCGCGGGCGAGGAGTTCGTCGTCGCCGGAGCTGTCGCCGTAGGCCCACAACTCGACGGGACCCTCGCCGAGCCAGGCCTCCAACCGTCGCACCTTCTCGGGTCCGCGCACGTTTCCTCCGACGAGTTCGCCCGTCAGGACGTCACGGCGGTCGACTTCGGGGGTGCACGCGATCACGTGGTCGACACCGAGCCTCGGAGCCAGGGGGAGGAGGTAGGTCTCGAGCGACGCGGAGACGATCACGATCTCGTGTCCCTGGCCCCGGTGGTGACGGAGGCGGCTCAGCACCTCCGGTCGGAATCGTCCCGCTGACCACAGGGCCTCGGCATACGCAATCCGCGGCGGTCTCCACGTCCGCGGCTGAGCGCCCGGCGAGGAGACGTCGGATGAGCGTTTCCTTCTCCCGGTCCCGATCCACGCGCCCGAGCGCCATGCCGGTGAGTTGGGCGCGCGCCGGACGATCGCGGCCGACGAGCAACGCAGCCCGCCCTGCGACGCGGGCGAGAAACGGTATGAGCGTGTCGCGCCGGGAAATGGTGCCGTCGAAATCAAACGCCGCGACCTGACGGGTCGGGGAGGGACCCGTCACAGGGGCAGCCGGCGGAACACGGCACGCGGCACGTGGCGCAGCGCGGACATCACGTACCGCATGGAGCCGGGTACCCACACCGTTTCACGCCCGCGCCCGAGCCCGGACACGATCGCGCGTCGCGACCGATTCGGGGTCGGTCGCCAGCGGCGCGGCTTCGAGGCCCTCGGTCATCTTCGAGTGGACGAAGCCGGGACGGACCACCATGACCTTGACGCCTGAACCCACCAGACTGTCGCCGAGTCCTTGGCAGAACGCGTCGAGACCGGCCTTCGAGGCGCCGTAGACGAAGTTGGACTTGCGGGCCCGTTCGCCGGCGACCGAGGAGAGCACGACGATCCTGCCGTGACCCTGGCGCCGCAGCGCCTGCGCGACCGGGACGAGCACCGACACCGCACCGGTGAAGTTGGAGTCGACGATGCGCAGGGCCTCGGTGGCGTCGCGCTCGGCGAGGTCCTGGTCACCCAGCACGCCGAAGGCAACGAGCACGAGGTCGATGTCGCCGTGGTCCGCGAAGACCTGCTCGACGAACCCCGGGTGCGACGCCGCGTCGAGGGCGTCGAACGCGACGGTCTCGACGGTCGGCGCACCGCAGGCCGCGGAGATCCTTCGCCGGGCCGGAAAGCGCCTCGGGGTCGCGCCCCGCAAGCACCACGGTACGGCAGCGGCTGGCGATCATGCGCCTGACGGTGGCGAGCGCGATGTCCGAGCCACCGCCCGAGGACGAGCACGGATTGGACGGAACCGAGGGCGTCGTTCACGGGGTCAGCCTTTCAGAGCCCGAGGCGGCGGGCGAGGTCGGACATGATCGTTCGGTCGGGGTCGAGTTGCTCGCGCACGGCTTGCCACTCGCGCGAGGCGCGGATACATGAGTGCGAGATTCTCGGGTCGGGTGCGGGCGTCCTTGCTGAGGTACACGCGCCCACCTGCATCCAGGACGACCTCGTCGAGGCGATCGAGCACCCGGTCGAGGCCGGGGCTGCCGGCGGGCATGTCGAGCGCGAGCGTCCAGCCGGGCATCGGGAACGACAGCATCCCCGGATTCGAGGCACCGAAGCGTTTCAGCACCGCGAGAAACGAGGCCACGGCCGCGTTACTCAGCTGCTCGATCGCATGGCGGACTGCGTCCTCGCGTCCGAACGGCACGACGAACTGATACTGCACCAGGCCGCGATTGCCGTACATCCGGTTCCAGTCCTCGACCATGTCGAGGGTGTGAAAGAAGAACCCGAGGTCCTGGTAGGCGCCGCGATGGTTGACGCGGGACTTTGCGGTACCAGGCGCCGTTGAACGCGCGCATGGTCCAACGGTTGACGAGGCCCGACGGGACGACGGGCGGCACCACGGCGAGCGCCGTCGGATCGAAGGTGTGGGCGGTGGCGCGCTGATGCTTCGGCAACTCGTCGAGGAACGCGTGGTTGCCGAGTCCCAGGACGCCGCGGCCGAGGTGTTTGCCGCGCGCGAGGCAGTCGATCCAGGCGACCGAGTATCGGTACTCGACGTCGGTCTCGGTCATGCGCTCGATCATCGTGTCGAGATCGGGTACCCGTTGCTCGTCGACCCGGATGAATCGGGTCTCCACCGGAATGAGGTCGAAGGTGGCGTCGAGGATGACGCCGGTGAGTCCCATCCCCCCGACCGTCGCCCAGAAGATGTCCGGCGTCCGTTCCGGCGAAGCGTCGATGACCTCACCGGACGGGATCAGGAGCCGCAGTGAGTGCACGTGGGCGCCGAACGTGCCGTCGGCGTGGTGGCCCTTGCCGTGGACGTCGCTGGCGATGGCACCGCCGACGGTGATCTGGCGGGTGCCCGGCGTGATGAGGAACCAGCCTCGGGGGATGAGCCATCGCATCAACTCGTCGAAGCTCGTTCCGGCGCGGGCCGTGACGATGCCGCGCTCGAGGTCGGCATCCACGATGCCGGACAGCGCGGTGGCGTCGAGCACCAACCCGCCGGCGTTCTGCGCGGCGTCGCCGTAGGACCGGCCGAGGCCGCGGGCGACGGCGCCGCGGGGCGGTGCGTGCCGGAGGAAGGTGCGGGCATCGTCGTCGGTGAGTGGCGTCGCCAGCCGCGCGCGGGTGGGCGCAGTGCCACCCCAACCGCTCAAGAGCTGCCCGTCGCCCGTCTGGGCGTCGGAATCCGCTGCCTCGACGTCAGGCGACATAGAGACCGATTCCCACGAGCGCGACCCAACAGAAGCCGAGGATCTGGAGCGGCCGGTCTGCGAGCACGAGTTCTTCCGGCGCACCGCCCTCGCCGCGTTCGACGAGGAGCGCATACCGGAGGAACGCGAGCACGAAGGGGACGATCGACACCTGGAACCACACGATGCCATCGCGATGGATCGCGGCGTCGAACGCCCACAGGCAGTACGCGACGAGTGCGACCCCCGACGCCACGGCCCGGACGTAGCCGAGGAACGCCACCGAGTACTGCTCGAGTGTGGCGCGATGCCCGGCCCGCTCGTCGCCCAGCTCCATGTATTCGGCGTGCCGTTTCCCGGCCACCATGAACAGCGAACCGAAACTGCCGACGACGATGAACCAGACCGAAATCGGCACGTCGACCGAGGCCGCGCCGGCGATCAAGCGCAAGACGAAGCCCGACGCCACCATGCCGAGGTCGATGACGGCCACGTGCTTGAGCCAGAGGGAGTAGGTCGTGGTCTGGACGACGTAGATGCCGATGACGAGCGCGAGTTGCCAGTTGGCGAGGAACGAGAACGCAATGCCGGCGAGGAGGAGGAGGACGCCGACCCAGCGGGCCAGCGCGACGGGCACCATGCCGGCGGCGATCGGTCGGAACCGCTTCTTCTCATGGAGCCGGTCGGCCTCCACGTCAAAGGCGTCGTTCAGGAAATACGTGCCGCTCGCGGCGAGGCAGAACGCCACGAACGCGATGAGGGCGTCGGCCATCGCGGCACGCTGGTCGAGGACGCCGGCCGCGGCCGGTGCCGCGAAGACGAGGACGTTCTTGATCCATTGTTTCGGCCGTGCCGTTCGGATGAGGCCCGCGAGCAGCGATTGCGACGCGCCGCCGGCACCGGGCGCCGATTCCGACGCGAGCGGTGCGGTGTCGGCCATCGGGGGATTCTACGTGCCGCTCTCCGGGGCCCTGGTGTGCGCGCGGGACTCTCTGGCCGCCCAGGAGTAGATGCCCTGGGCCATGACCGACGCCTCTTCGGCGACACGAGCCTGGTAGATGTCGGCTCGGATGCCGTGGATCGCCGGGTTCTCGGGGGCCGCACGGGTGGCGAGCTCCACCAGTTCGGCCGCGAGCCGGAGGTCTCCGGATTCGGCGACGGCCGCCGCCGCGCCGGGCCAGGGATGATGCGCCGCCGGCGAGTTCTGCCACCTCGGCTGCGAAGGTTCCCGCCGGTGAGGGCTTGAGATGGCTCGGATCTCCGTCGTACCAGCCGCCGAACAGCCGCCAGATGTTGCGGATCACGAACTCCGGCTCGTCGTAGATGGGACCGAGGTACGGGCGGTCGAGGAGCGCGGCGGGCGCCCGAACCGTCTGGATGATCTGGTCGAGCGGCGCGCCCTCGTTCATCATCCGGATCGTCTCGGTGTGGAGGTGCTCCAGGAGCGACGCGGTTTCGGTGAGGGCGGTGACGATCCGGTCGTGTCCGAGGATCGGCATTCCGTGGCCCGGGAGCAGGATCTCGGCGTCGAGTGCTGCCATCGTCCGCAGTGCCCGCGCCCACTCGATCGCGTACCGCTGAGCCTTCTGGGGGTTGCCGCAGTTCGGGGACGCCCAGATGAACAGGTCGCCGGTACACAGGACTCTGCGGGCGGGCGCCCAGAGCCAGACGTGGTCGTCGGTCTCGCCGCGTGCGTGGTGGCATTCGATCGTCTCGCCACCCGCGGTCAGGTCGTACCGCGTTCGGAAGGTCTCGTCGGGAGCGCGAAAGTTCGTGGGGAAGGTGGGGCGGGCCAGCTGGAATTGTCGCTGATTGATGATGCCGTTGTAGCCGGCGGTCTCGACGTAGCGCGCGAAACGGTCGGTGATCGCCTCGTGGGCGACGACACGCGGCGGTCGCCAGCCGTTGGCCTCGGCGGCGGCTTCATAGAGCTCCACCCCGAAGCAGTGATCGGTGTGGCCGTGCGTGAAGACCGCGGTGTCCAGTCGGATGTCGCGCCAGTCGCGCAATGCCTGATGCACCGCAGGCGCTGCGAACCAGCTGCTGGTGTCGGCGAGCACGAAGCCGTCGGCGGTCGCGAAGGCAGCGACATTCGAGAAGGCTGCTACGAAGGCGGTGTCGGAGGCCACTTCGACGAGTTCGCCGTTGTAGGCGAAGAGATTCTCGCGAGTGACCGGTTCGGCGCCGGTGAAGAGGCGGTCGGCGAGTTCCAGGAGATCGGTCATGGGTGGAGTCTCCCACCGGCGACCGGAGCCGGTCTCCTGAGAGGGCGGACGACTCGGGGAGCGGCGACCGGCCGACCACATCGTGGCGGGGACCAGTTGGGGAGGGGGCGGTGCCCCTTCCACGGTGGTCGGCCGATCCGCTCGTGACTGCATTGTCGTCATCGCACCTGTGAATTGGATGAGACGGTCGAGGTGGCTGGATGAGAGTCGTCGTGGGGGTCTGCGGATGGGTCAGACTCGGCGGGTGGAAGTCGACGTCATCATCGAGATCCCGCGTGGGTCACGCAACAAGTACGAGATGGACCACGAGACCGGTGCAATCTGGCTGGACCGGATGTTGTTCACCGCGACGATGTACCCGGCCGACTACGGCTTCGTGCCGAACACCCTGGCCGAGGACGGCGATCCCCTCGACGTGCTCGTGATGCTGGACGAACCGACGTTTCCCGGTTGCCACATCAAGGTCCGGCCGGTCGGGGTGTTCTGGATGACCGATGAAGCGGGTCCCGACGCCAAGGTGTTGTGCGTTCCCGCCAAGGATCCCCGCGCCCGGCCGGTGCAGGGACTCGACGATCTTCCCGAGTTCGTGCTGGCCGAGATCGAGCACTTCTTCCAGGTCTACAAGGACGTCGAGCCCGGGAAGTCGGTCGAGACCCGCGGCTGGGAAGGCGTCGAGGCGGCGGAGGGAGCAGTCGAGGACGCTCGGGCGCGCTACCTCGCCGAGGGTCATGGCGGCTGATGCGGCGGTTGCGGCAGGAATGAGAACGTGTTCTCATTGCTGGCGTGACTGAGACCACCGCCGACGGTGCCCTGGCGCGGAGCCAGGCCGCCCGACGCCGTCGAGTACTGGACGCGACGATGGAGCTGGCCGCCGGCGGCGGCTTCGACGGGGTCCAGATGCGAGACGTCGCCGCCGCGGCCGGCGTCGCGTTGGGGACCGTGTACCGCTACTTCGAGAGCAAGGAGCGACTCCTGCTCGAAGCGAACCTGGAGCAGGTGGTCGCGCTGGGTGAGCGCTTGGCGGAACGGCCGCCCAATGGCACCACCGCCGCCGATCGGGTGGTGGACGTGTTGCGCCGGGCCAGTCGAACCCAGACCCGTCGCCCCGAGGCCACCGCGGCGATGGTGCGGGCGCTCGGCTCGGCGCGCCCCGAGGAGTCCGACGCAGTCGCCCGGGTCAGCGAGGCGATGATCGCGATCATCACCGGCGCAATGCACGAAGGAGTCCCGAGCGATCGCGACCGCGCGGTGGCCCGGGTGTTGAGTCAGGTCTGGCTGTCGTCGCTGGTGGGTTGGGTCGGTGGCGTCGACGGGCCCGAAGTCGTGGGCGACGATCTCGAGCGCGCCGCCCGCCTGTTGATCACGGACGAGGAGTAACGATGGAGTGCAACTTCGCGGACATGTTCGAGGCGATGGTCGACCTCGTGCCGGATCGCACTGCGGCGGTGATCGTCGGCGGTGATCGTCGGACCTACGCGGAACTCGAAGATCGCGTGAACCGCATGGCGCACCACCTCGCGGCGGCGGGGGTCGAGTCCGGCAACCACGTCGGCATTTACGCCTACAACGGCGTCGAATGGGTCGAGACGATGCTGGCGCTCTACAAGATCCGCGCGGTGCCGGTGAACATCAACTACCGCTACGTCGAAGCGGAACTCGAATATCTGTGCCTGAACGCGGATCTGGTCGCGGTCGTGGCGCTCCAGGAGTTCGCACCGCGCCTCGCCGCCATCCGTGACCACTTGCCGAAGCTCCGCCACCTGGTGATCGCCAACGACGGGAGCGGGGCGTCCACGGACGGGCTGGAGTTCGCCGACTACGAGGAGGCGATGGCGGCGGCGTCGCCGGTGCGGGACTTCCCGGTTCGTTCCGGTGACGACATCCACATCATCTACACGGGCGGAACGACGGGCATGCCGAAGGGCGTGATGTGGCGACAGGAGGACATCTTCTACGCGTTGTGTGGTGGTATCGACGCGTATACGAACGAGAAGGTCTCGAGTCCCGCGGTGTTCGCCCAGAAGGTCGCGGATGGCGCCGGTCCCGTGGTGAACTTCACGCTCGCGCCGATGATGCACGGAGCCGGCGAGGTCACGGTGATCCGCAGTGTCATCGCCGGTGACACCGTCGTACTCATCCCAAAGTTCGACGCGGACACCGCGTGGCGCACGATCGAGGCCGAGAAGGTGAACGTGCTCGGGATCACCGGCGACGCGATGGCCCGCCCGCTCGCGGACCGACTCGAGGAGATCTTCGACGAAGTCGATCTCTCGTCGCTCTTCTCGATCGGTTCGAGCGCGGCGATCTTCAGCGCGTCGATCAAGGACCAGCTGATGGAGCGCCTGCCGAACATCGTGGTGGTCGACTCCGTCGGCGCCACCGAGACGGGTATGAACGGCATCAAGATCGCGGTCAAGGGCGAGAAGATGCGGGGCGGGCCCGCGACGGTGAACCCGTCGCTCGACTCGATCGTGGTGGACGACGAGTACGCGCCCATCGAGCCCGGCTCCGGCGCCATCGGGCGGGTCGCTCGCACTGGCAACATCCCCTTGGGGTATTACAACGACCCCGAGCGCAGTGCCCAGGTGTTCTTCGAGCACGACGGCAAGCGTTACTCGATCCCGGGTGACTTCGCGACGGTGGAAGCGGACGGCCAGGTGACCCTGCTGGGCCGTGGCTCCATCATGATCAACACCGGCGGCGAGAAGGTCTTTCCCGAAGAGGTCGAGGGCGTCCTCAAGGCCCACCCCGAAGTGTTCGACGTCCTGGTCGTCGGCGTGCCCGACGAACGGTGGGGCGAGCGGGTCACTGCCGTCGTCCAGGCCCGCACGGGCACGACGCCGTCCGTCGAGGACCTCGACGCCCACTGTCGGACCCAGATCGCGGCCTACAAGGCGCCGAAGCAGGTGTTCCTCGTGGACGAGATCCGGCGGGCGCCGAGCGGCAAGCCCGACTACCCGTGGGCCAAGGAGTACGCGCTCTCGCAGTTGGACGCATAGCGTCGGTTCTCGTGGAGGACGCCGACTACATCGCGGCCGGGCTGCTCGACCCCAATGCTCCGAACGCCTCCGGCCGTCGGTCGCTCCTCGCTCACTTCGAGGAGTTGGGTCTTTCGATCGCGGAGATGCGCCAGGCCGCGACGGTCGGCTCGCTCCACGCCGCCGGGTCCGACGCCGCGATCCGGCCGGGTGACCACCTCGACATCGAGCAGGTCGCGGCCGAGGCCGGGATCACCGTCGAGATGGTCCGACGGGTCATCCGGGCCGCGGGCTTGGTGATCGAGGACGGCAACTACCGACCACTCGACCAGGACACGTTCGCGATTTTCGCGCTCGGCGCCGAACTCCTCGGAGAAGACGCGACGTTGCGGTTTACCCGCGCGCTCGGTGCCGCAATGGCTCAGGTGGCCGAGGCGGCGATTTCCTCGTTCCTGGTGGAGGTCGAAGCGCCGATCGTCCGAGACGAAGTCGACGAACTCGCGCTGGCCCGCGCGACGGAGGATGCCGTCGGCTCGCTCGTGATGATCCCAGGGGTGATGAACGGTCTGTTCCGGATGCACCTCATGGAGGCCATTCGGCGCCAGCGCGTCTCGAACGCGTTCAGGGCGGGGCCGGGGATGTACCGGTTGGCGATCGGGTTCGTGGATCTCGTCGGGTTCACCCCGCGGACTCGGGACCTCGCACCGACGGACCTGGCATCACTGGTCGAGGATTTCGAGATGATCGCGAACGAGGTGGTCGGGCAGGCACGTGGTCGCGTCGTGAAGCACATTGGCGACGAGGTGATGTTCAGTGCGGTCGACGCGTCGACCGGGGCACGCATCGCCCGCTCGTTGGTGGCTCGGTTCACGGAACGCCACGGCGTCGCTCCGCATGCGGGGGTGGCGTACGGCGAGGTCCTCGGGCGGGGCGGGGACTACTACGGACCGGTGGTCAACCTCGCGTCCCGGCTCGCCGACATCGCGGTGCCCGACGAGATTCTCGTCACCGAAGACCTGGTGACTGCGGTCGATGACCCGGAACTGCGATTCGAATCAGCGGGTCGCCGGATGGTGAAGGGCTTCGACGAACCGATCGCGCTCTGGTCCCTCAGCTGACGCCGCCGGGACGACCTACGCGACGCCTCCGCCTGCGACCAGGGCGTCGATCTCCTTCTGGGTGAAACCCCAGTCCGTCAGCGCGCCGTGCGTGTCGGCGCCGGGGGAGACGGGCGTGCGTTCCACGGCGCCCGGGGTACGGGAGAAACGGGGCGCCGGCGCCGGTTGGGGCGCGCCTTCGATCTCCAGGAACGTCTCGCGCGCCACGTTGTGCGGGTGGGCCCGCGCTTCGTTCATCGTGAGGACCGGCGCGAAGCAGACGTCATTGCCCGTGAAGAACTCGGTCCACTCGTCACGGGAGCGGGAGCGGAAGAGCGCCGCCATCTGCTCCTTCAGGCCGGGCCAGGCGCTGCGGTCCATCTGGGTCGTCGGGTCGAGCGGGATCCCGAGCGGGACGAGGAGGTCGCACAGCACCGCATAGAACTGCGGCTCGAAGCTGGCGATGGAGAAGTACGTCCCATCCGCACATTCGTAGGCGCCGTAGAAGTGGGCGCCGCCGTCGAGGAGATTGGTGCCGCGCTCGTCGGACCAGATGCCCATTGCCGACATGCCGTAGAAGATGCTCATTTGCATCGCGGCGCCGTCGACCATCGCGGCGTCGACCACCTGCCCCTCGCCGCTGATCCCGCGCTCGACGAGCGCCGCGAGCACGCCGAATGCGAGCAGGAGCCCACCGCCGCCGAAGTCTCCGATCAGGTTGATGGGCGGCACCGGGGGTCCGCCCGCGGTCCCGATGTGGGCGAGGATGCCGGCCAGCGAGATGTAGTTGATGTCGTGGCCGACGTCGCGCGCGAGCGGGCCCTCCTGACCCCACCCGGTCATGCGGCCGTAGACGAGGCGGGGGTTGCGCACGTGACACACGTCGGGCCCGACGCCGAGGCGTTCGGCCACGCCGGGACGGAATCCCTCGATCAGGACGTCTGCGGTCTCGCAGAGTCGCAGCACCGTCGCGACACCTTCCGGGTGCTTGAGGTCCACGCCGATGCTGCGCCGGTTGCGGTCGATGCTCGCGAACGGTGAGGCCGGGATGGTGCCCTCGCCCTTCGCCACGGACGTCGCGCGGTCGCAGCGCAGAACCTCGGCGCCGAGATCGCCCAGCGCCATCCCTGCGAACTGCGTCGGTCCGATGTTGGGGAGTTCGAGAACTTTGATGCCGGTGAGTGGTCCGCTCATGGCGCCGGACCCTACCGGTGGAGCGCGATGGCTCAGGTGTCGAGCTTGAAGGCCCGGATCGCGTTCTCGCGGAGGAATTTGGGCCAGACATGGTCCCGGAATCCGACGCCGGGGAGCTCCGCGAAGATGCGGTCGTAGGTCAGGCCGGCAGGGAAGTAGCCGGACCAGATGATCTTGTCTGCACCGCGGGTGTTGGCGTACTCGACGATCTCGGTCGGGTAGTACTTCGGGGCGAACGCGGTGGTCGAGTAGTAGAGGTTCGGCCACTTGAGCATGAGCTTCACCGCGAGGTCCGCCCAGGGTTCCGCGCCGTGGCGCATGACCACCCGCAGCTCGGGGAAGAACCAGCAGACCTCGTCGAGATGCGCGACGTCCTGGCATGCGAACGGGATGCGGGGACCGGGGACCCCGATCGTGGTCGCGAAGGTGACATCGAGTTCCACACACTTCGCGTAGACCGGGAAGAACTTCTTGTCGTTGACCGCCACCTGCGGGTTGAGCCCGGCCGGGAACGCGCTGACGGACTTGAGATCGAATTCGTCCGCGATCCGCTGGATACGGCGCACCGCCTCCATACCCTGATTCGGATCCACTCCGATGCCGGCCGCGAAGCGATCCGGATAGTCACGAACCGCACGGGCGCCGTTGCCGCCGTCGTCCACGTTCGTGATCACTTTGGTGATGCCGTGGCGGTCCATCTCGGCGAGCAGAAACTCGACGGGGTCTCCCAGCTCGTCCTCCTCGATGTGTACCGGGTCCTTGAACATGTATCCGGCCGGGAACTCGAGGCCGCCCGCGCCGGCCTTGCTTTCCGCGTCGCGGGCCTGGTCGCGGATGAACTTGTAGAACTTGAACATCTCCTCGCGCGACTTCGGGATCCCGGTCGCGGTGTCGATGACTCCGCCTGCGTGCGCAGCCTCGTACACGGAGTTGCCGCTCACGAGTCGATCCCCAGCAATCGCGATGCGTTCTCGCGGAGGAACTTGGGCCAGACGTGGTCCCGGAACCCGACGTCGGGCATCTCCGCAAAGATGCGATCGAGGCTCAGGCCCATGGGGAAGTAGCCGGCATACATGACCTTGTCCGCGCCCCGGGTGTTGGCGAAGTACACGATGTCGTCCGGGTAGTGCTTCGGGGCGAACACGCTGGTGGAGTAGTAGAGGTTCGGCCACTTGAGCATCAGCTTCATGGCCAGCGCGGTCCACGGCTCGGCGCCGTGGCGCATGACGAACTTCAGCTCGGGGAAGAACCAGCACACTTCGTCGATGTACGCGACGTGCTGGCAGTCCATCGGCACCCGCGGTCCGGGGACCCCGGCGTTCACGAAGATCGGGATGTCCAGCTCTACGCACTTGGCGTAGAGCGGATACATCTTCTTGTCGTTGATGGGGACCTGGGGGAGAAGCCCGGCGGGGAACACCTGCGCGGAGCGCACGTCGAACTCGTCGACCGCGCCCGCGAGCTTGCGCACCGCCTCCATGCCCTCATTCGGGTCCACGTTGAAGCTGGCCACGAAGCGGTCCGGATGGTCGACCACGGCTTGGCGGGCGACCGGGTTGGTGGACACGTTCAACATCCCGACCGACACGTTGAATCGGTCCATTTCGGCGAGGAGTATCGCGACGGGCTCCTCGACGTCGCCGTAGTCGGGGACGTCTTTGAACATGTACTGCGCGGGGAAGGTGAATTTCTCTCGGGCTTCCTTGTCCAGGATGCCGGCGTTCATCTTGGCGTAGTGCTCAGTCTTGCGCTGCTCGGGCGACGCGGGCACGCCGATCATCGTGTCGACCACGCCGCCCTTCCATGCGTCGAAGTACGCAGTGGGTCCCGCCGAGTCAGGCATCGAGTTTGAAGACCTTCATCGCGTTCTCGCGCAGGAACTTCGGCCAGACGTGATCACGGAACGGCACCTCCGGCATGTCGGACCAGATGCGTTCCAGGGTCAGTCCCATGGGGAAGTAGCCGGCGTACATCACCTTGTCGGCGCCCCGGGTGTTGGCGTAGTCGACGACGTCTTGCGGGTAGTACTTCGGCGCGAACGCCGAGGTGGAGTAGTAGAGGTTCGGCCACTTGAGCATGAGCTTCACCGCGAGGTCGGCCCACGGCTCGCACCCGTGGCGGGTCACGAACTTCAGCTCCGGGAAGAACCAGCAGACCTCGTCGATGTGGGCGACGTTCTGGCACTCGAACGGCACTCGGGGCCCCGGGATCCCGGCGCACACGCAGATCGGAATGTCGAGCTCCACACATTTGGCGTAGAGGGGGTAGAACTTCTTGTCGTTGATCGGCACCTGCGGCGACATGCCGGCCGGAAACGCCGTCGCCGCCTTCACGTCGAACTCCACCACCGCGGCTTCCAGCTCTCGGACGCCTTCCATGCCCCGATTGGGGTCCACCTCGTAGCTGGCGAAGAAGCGGTCCGGGTGCTGCTTGATGATCTTCTGCGTGCCCTCGTTCTGCAACGACGTACCGAGCATCGCCATCGCGATCCCGTGGCGGTCCATCTCCGAAAGGACGTAGGTCAGCGGGTCGTCCATGTGCTCTTCGAGGTGGGGAACGTCCTTGAACATGTACTGGGCCGGGAACTCGAAGTCCTCGAGGCTTTCCCGGTCCAGCAACGACTTGCGCAGGAAGTCGTACCAGCGGCGCGGATCGCCCGTCGGCACGCTCAGCATGAGGTCGATGGCACCGATGTCGTTGATGGCCACGGGGGTCGTCACGGCGGCGGACCCTACCGGTGGATCTGACGGACCGTCAGATTGTTCGCGATCGATCCGGAACTCGCCCCAGCTGGCGGCGAGGACTCTCAGCCGGCGGCGAGGAAGGCGCGGGCGATCGGGGCGGCGACGCGGCCGCCGACGCCTCCCCCCTCGACCAGGACCGCGAACGCAAGATCGTCCTGGAAGCCGATGAACCATGCGTGCGTCGCGGGCGGGGTGGCCTCCCCGAACTCGGCCGTGCCCGTCTTCCCGCCGATTGTCCGGCCGGCGATCGCAGCTGCGGTGCCGGTTCCGTTCTGTACGACTTCGGTCATGAGCGATCGCAGGTTGTCGGCGACGGTCGGGTCGAGCCGTGCGCGCGATGGCCCATCGGTGGTTGGGGGATCGAGGACCAGAACCGGCGGATGCCAGGCACCCGCGGCGGCCGTGCCCGCGACGCCGGCCATGGTCAGCGGACTCGCGGTGACTCGGCCCTGGCCGATTGCGGCCGCCGCGCGTCCGCTGGCGTCGCCGGGGTCGGGGTAGGAGCCACCGCGTGCGGCGAGCCCGACGGTGGGCTCGCCGCCGAAACCGAACTGATCAGCCGAGCTCGCGATCGCGCCAGCTGGGAGATTTCCCACGAGGCCGATGAACGCGTTGTTGCAGGAGAGCGCGAACGCCCTTCGGAATGAGAGCGACGTCTCGGCTTCGTCCTCGAAGTTCTTGAACTCGCGGCCGTTCACCGTGAGCGTCGGCGGGCAGGACGTCACGGTGTCGGGCGTCGTGCCGGTCGCGAGCAGCGCGGCCGTTGTCACGACCTTGAAGGTCGAGCCGGGCGGGTAGGAGCCGTCCAGCGCCCGGTTGAACCCATCGGCAACCGGGGTACTCACAACGGCGCGAACCGCGCCATCGGACGGACGTAGCGCGACGAGTGCGGCCGGACTCGTTTCGCCGAGCGCAGTCTCGGCCCGCTGTTGGGTCGCGAGATCCAGGGTGGTGCGCACCGGCGCAGGCGGGGTCCCGGGGAAGGTCGCCAGCACTGACGTGACCGCGTTCTCAGGTTGCACGAGGTTGACGGTCAAGGCCGGAGTGCCCGCGAGCGTGGTCTCGTAGGCCCGTTCGAGACCACTCCGGCCCACGATGCTGGCTTCGGAGTACGGCGGGCCGAGCTCGTCCAGAAGCTCCCTGGTGATCGGACCGGTGTTCCCGACGACGTGCGCCGCGAGCTGTGGCGTCGCAGCCTGGCGTTGGGTGCTCCGCCGGAACAGAAGGCCGGGCACCGGGTAGATCGTCGGCTTGACCGCTTCGTATTGCGCCTCAGGCACGGTCACGATGGGCACGAAGTAGTCGGGCTGGACGCCGGGCGCGTTGAGACGGTTGTTGGTCTCGTTGGGGTCCACCCCCAGGTCCCGCTCCAGTGCGGCGATCGTGGCGGCGCGGTCCTGCATCCGCTGCGGCTCGATGCCGACCGTCACGACCGCTGCGTCGATGGTGAGCGGGGTGCCGTCTTCGGCGAGGATCGGGGCACGCGGCGACCACTCGCGTCCCATCTCGAAGCGCGCCCCTGCGGTGAGATCTGGGTGGACATTGGTGACGCGCCAGATCACCTTCCAGCCTTCGTCGGTGCGGGTGAGGCGGACCGTGCCGTCGTAGTTCCAGATCGCGTCGGACGCGAGCTGGAAGGTGCTGCGGTATCGGGCAGTGGCGCGTTCGCTGTGCTCGGTGATCGAACGGAGACGGACCTTCGCGGGCCAGGTGCCGAGGTCATCGGCCTGACCCTTGTAGGTCTTGCGGACGGTGCCGGGTGGACCGGTCGTGATCAGCGCGATGCGTTCAAGGTCGCCCCGCTGCCAGGATCGGAACAGTTCGACGGCCGAATCTCTGGGGCGGGCTTCCTCGTCGACGCCGAGCGCCCGCCATGCGAGCACCCCGCCGACGGCCGCGACCGTGACCAGGGCGCCGATGGCGATCCAGATTCTACGGCTCATGCCGGCCTTCCCTCGGTGTCTCGGCGGCGATCCAACCAGGCCGCGTCCTGGTCGTCAACGGACCATGGTGCGTTCGCGCGCTGGGGGAATCCGGACAAATGAGAACCCGCACCGGTGGTCGATGTCCATCTCAACCGCGACGGTTACGCCGGCGGCATCGCCAGGTGCAGCGTGTACCGGTACAGCTCCTCGTACCCGAGGCGGCGGTAGATCGGTTCCCCCATGGTCGAGGCCTGGAGTTGCACGTTCTGCGCACCGAGGTCGAAGGCGCGATTGGTGATGTCGCGCATCATCGCTGCGGCGGCGCCGCGTCCCCGAGCCTCCTCCAGGACGCCAACCCAGTAGACCCCGGCGATGCCGTGGCTCAGCAGGATCAGTGATGCGCCGACGGGCGTACCTTCGAGATCGGCGAGGACCGCGTGCACATTGGGTGCGTCGAGGGCGCGCGGTCCGGTGAAGTGCGACGCCGTGGACGCCGCCGGCGCGCCGTAGATGGTGTAGGCCTCGCCGTTGATACGAGCGAAGTCGGCGACATCGGCGGAGTTTGCGACTGCACGGATCGAGACGCCCGCGGGGAGTGGCTCCGGCGTGATCGGCCCGCGGCAGATCATTTGGGGCGCGGCGTCGTCCATGGTGAGCAGTCCGGCGGCGTCGGCGGCCACGCGCAGGTCATCGTCGACGGGCTGATTGCGGGTCCAGACCGAGAAGCCGCGCCGTCGGGGTGCGAAGAAGTCCCGGGTTGCTGCGACCGCGTCGGCACCCGCCACCGCGTCGTCCACGCGGCGCATGCCGTTGCAGAACGCCATGAAGTCCGATGCGCCGGCCCAGAGGAGCAGCCCATCTCGCTCGACCAACTCCGCAGGTGACTGCCAGCGAAGATCCTCACGGGTGAACTCGATGAGGTTGGCGTGGCCGAGAGTCGCGTCGTCCGCATCGCTGAGCATTTGGCGACGGTAGCCTCCGCGCCCGTGATCTACGACCGGGTTCGGGTGCTGGACGCGACCCACGACCTCGCGGGTGCGTACGCCGCGAAGTTGCTCACCGATCTCGGTGCGGACGTCGTCGCGGCCGACGGCCGCTGGTCCGATCGGCCCGAGCTGTCGACGTACCTCCGGACGTCGCAGCGCATCGCGGTCGAGGATGTCGATGCATGGTGGACGGGCGCGGACATCGTGCTCGGCGGGCTCGATGTCATCGGTGAGTCCCGTCCAGGTCCTCTGGTTCGGGTCGCGCTGTCCTCGTTTGGCGGAGGCGGGCCGGACTCGGGGTTGGAACTCCCGGAGCCGGTGCTCCAAGCGCGGTCGGGCTGCCTGTCCACCCACGGGCACCTGACGCGTCCGCCGTTGACTGTGGCCGGAGAGTTGGGGGAGTACGTGACCGGAGCGTTCGCCGCGCTCGGTGCCGCGACCGCATGGTACCGAGCCTCGCGTACGGGCACGCCCGAGACCGTTGACGTGTCCAAGCTCGAAGCGATGCAACTCACGCTCGGCAGTGTGCCGACGTTGATGGCGCGGTTTCCTGGCGGACGCATGGCCAACTTCCGGTTCGTGATGATCCCCGGGAACGAGCCGTGCGCGGACGGTAACTACGTCGGCATCACGACGGTGACCATCCCGCAGTGGCTGGCGTTGCTCGAGGCGATCGGGCGCGAGGATCTGTGCGACGACGACGAGCTCGTCACCTTCCTCGGGCGGTTCATGCGTGCGGCGGAGGTGCACGAGGTGTTGCACGAGTTCACGATGCGCCACACCGCGGCCGAGGTGGTGGAGGTGTGCGCGGCCGCGCGGGTACCCGCGGCGATCGTGGGCAACGGCGAACTGCTGCCGACGTTCGAGCAGCCGCAGGCTCGCGGGGTCTTCGTGACGCAACCAGGCGAGGCGTGGATCCGACCGCGAGCGCCGTTCCGCTTCTCCGCAGTGGCGGATCGGGCGCTGCAGGCACCAGTGGACGCGGGCGCGGCGGGGCCGTGGTCGGCGCGACCGGCTGCTCGGGCTTCGCGAGCGGGGGTGGGCGAGCGCCCGTTCGCAGGTCTGCGGGTCGTGGACTTCACCGCGTTCTGGTCCGGCCCGTTCTCGACGGCCTGGCTGAGTTCGATGGGCGCGGACGTCGTCAAGATCGAGTCGGTGCAGCGGCCGGACGGATTGCGGTTCAACGGCATGGTGCGACCGAAGGACGAGCCGCACGCGCACGAGATGTCTGCGTTGTGGCACTCCACGAACCTGGGCAAGCGCGGGATCACGCTCGACCTCGGCCATCCGGACGGACTCGCGCTGGCGAAGCGGTTGATCGAGACCGCGGACGTCGTGACCGAGAACTTCACGCCACCCGTGATGGAGGGCTTCGGCCTGGGCTACGACGAGGTGCGCGCAATCAACCCGTCGCTCGTGATGCTGCGGCTCCCGGCGTTCGGATTGGAAGGGCCGTGGCGCGATCGGGGTGGGTTCGCGCAGACGATGGAGCAGATCACGGGAATGGCATGGCGGACCGGGTACGACGACGGACCACCGATCATCCCCGGCGGCGTCGTCGACCCGATGGTGGGCGCGCACACCGCACTCGCGCTCGTCGCCGCGTTGGATCACCGGGATCGCACCGGGGAGGGTCAGCTTGTGGAGATGCCCATGGTGGAGGTCGCCGCGGCGGTGACCGCCGAGCAGGTGATCGACTTCTCGGCGAACGGTGTGGTGCATGGCCGGCGGGGTGCGCACGGTGTGTACCGGTGCGAGGGGAAGGACGCGTGGGTCGCGGTGGACGAGGGATCGGATCCGATGTCGACGGAAGATCGGACCGAGTGGTGCACGTCACGAACGCCCGAGGTTGCGGTGGCAGAGCTTCTCGCTGGTGGCGTGGCCGCGGCCGCCGTGGTGCCGGCGTTCGCTGCGCTCGACGACCCACAGTTGCAGGCGCGCGGGTTCTTCCAGCGGCTGGATCATCCGGACGTCGGGGAACAGGACTACCCCGGCTGGCCGATGCGAATGTCGGCGGGTCCCGCGGTGGCGTGGCGCGGCCCGGCGCCGACACTGGGGCAACACACCGACGCCGTGTTGGCCGAGATGGGTGTCTCCGACGCCGAGCTGGATCGCCTCCGCGCCGAGCACGTGATCGGCACCGAACCTCTGGACCGCGGGCGGTAGATGTCACGGTCTCCGCGAATCCCGTCACCGTCGTCGTTCAATGGCGCGTTGGCCGCCCGACGTTGGGTCAACGCGCCAATGAAGCTGTCGGAACGTCGGCCGGGCGGGTAGCCGGGCCATCGCCGGATGGCCGGATTACTGGTTCATGGTCCAGCCGCCGTTGGGGGAGAGGACCTGGCCGGTGACGAACTTCGCCTCGTCGGAGGCGAGGTAGACGGCCGCCCACGCGATGTCGTCGGGTTCACCGAGCCGCAGCATCGGCGTCTGGGCGGCGATGATCGGCCTGATCGGGCCGAGATCGTCGGTCATCGATGTCTCGATCCACCCCGGCGCGATCGCATTCACCCGGACGTCACGGCTGACGAACTCCCGCGCCTGCGCCCGGGTGAGGCCCATGATCCCGGCCTTCGCCGCACAGTACGCGGGCACGCCCGCGCCGCCGCTCGTGCCCATGATCGACCCGAGATTGATGATGGAGCCGCCCGCGCCCATGATCTTGATCGCCTCGCGGGTGCAGAAGAACGTGCCGTCGAGATGCACCGCGAGGACTCGGTGCCAGTCGTCGTCGGTGGTTCGCTCGGTGATGTCGAGATGGGTGGTGATCGGGTTTCCGGCCATCGACTCGCCCATCTGGGCGACGCCGATGTCGAAGTTCCGTTGCACTTCCTCGGGGCGATTCTCCATGCCGCTGATCCCGGCGTTGTTCACGAGGATGTCCAGCCGACCGTGGTTTGCCGCCACCTTGGCGAACACCTCCGCGACGGCCGCGCTGTCAGTCACGTCGAGCGCGTAGGCGTCGCCGCCGAGCTCGTCGGCCAAGGTGCGACATGCAGGTTCGGAGAGGTCCGTGACGATGGGGGTCGCCCCTTCGTCGCGGAACCGCCGGGCCATCTGCGCGCCGAGCCCTCGGGCCGCCCCGGTGATCAGTGCGACCTTGCCGCTCAATCTGCCTTCGCTGTTCGCCATCTCCGGAATCTAGGGTCAGGGCGACACCAGTGGGAGAGACGCCGAAGCCGAGGAGTCGCGGCGCACGTACCGTGCGACGCCCGAGGCGGGGCCCGAACGGCCTGTGCCGCAGGCACGAGAGTGGGAACGATGTACGAATGGTCCGATGAACACAAGATGATCCGCGACGCGGTGCGGGACTTCGTGGAGAAGGAGGTCCGCCCTCAGCGCGAGGAACTCGAGTTCGGTGACACCCCGCCGTACGAGGTGATCCGCAAGCTCTACACGACGTTCGGGATGGCGGACATGGCGCGTGCTTCCTTCGCCAAACGCATCGCTCGGGACAAGGGTGAGGCCGCTCCCGAGGAGAAGGTCGGCGAAGGAACGGGTGGCAACGCCGGCTTCATGCTGCTGCCGATCATCGAGCTGTGCCGCTGTTCGCCGGGCCTGGTGACCGCCATGGGTGTGTCGACGGGTCTTGCCGCGGGCACGATCATGAGCCGCGGGACCGTCGCCCAGAAGGAACGTTGGGCTCTCGACCTCCTCACCTTCGACAAGGTCGGCGCGTGGGCGATCACCGAGTCGGATAGCGGGAGTGACGCTTTCGGTCGCATGCAGGCCAGCGCCAAGCGCGATGGCGACGAGTACCTGCTCAATGGTTCGAAGACTTTCATCACCAACGGCCCGTTCGCAGACACCACCGTCTTCATCTGCAAGCTCGACGAGGGCAACCCGCCCGCGGAACGCAAGATTCTGAGCTTCGTACTGGACCGCGGCATGGAGGGCTTCGAGCAGACGAAGCCGATGCGCAAGATGGGCATGCACTCGTCGCCGACCGGGATGCTCTTCCTCAACGACGTCCGCGTCGGTCGGGATCGACTGCTGGGCGAGACCGAGGACACGCCGTACCGGGAAGGTGCCAAGGAGGCGTTCTCCATCGAGCGGACGGGTGTCGCGGCCATGAGTCTCGGGCTCATCGAGCGCTGCCTCGAGTTGAGTCTCGATTACGCCAAGACCTGCGTCCGGTTCGGCAAGCCCATCGGGGAGCATCAGCTGATCCAGGAGAAGCTCGCCCGGATGGCGATGCACCAGCTCAACGTCGAGAACATGGTGTTCCGATCGATCGAGAAGGCCTCCGCCGGCGCGGGGATGACCCTGGCCGAGGCGTCGGTCATGAAGCTGTATTCCGCACGCGCGGCGATGGAGGTGGCGCTCGAGGCCGTCCAGGTGTTCGGGGGCAACGGCTACATGGCCGAGTACGAGGTCGAGCAGCTTGCCCGGGACGCCAAGGTTCTCCAGATCTACGCCGGCACCGACGAGATCCAGATCTCGGCAATCGCCCGGAATCTGCTCGCGTAGGGCTCCCGGGTCCCCCCCACGCGCCCGAGTTGGGGTGGGGTTGGGTTCGGAGAACGCGGCGGGGGAGTGCGATCGGCTTGTGTAGAGTGCCGGGACTTCGGGCCAACGTCGTCCCGGGTGGAAATCCGGTATTTCCGGGCGTGATGACGCGCCCAGACCCGAAAGTGACGACGACTGTGACCAACCTCGACCTGCCTCGCCGGCTCCCGGCGGCCCAGGGCCTGTACGACCCCGGGTTCGAGCACGACGCCTGCGGCGTCGCATTCGTGATCGACATGCACGGCCGCATCACCCACGAGCGCGTCGAGCAGGGCCTGACCGCTCTCTGCAACCTCGAGCACCGCGGCGCGTCAGGTTCCGAGGTCAACACGGGCGACGGCGCGGGCATCACCATCCAGGTCCCGGACCGGTTCTTTCGCGACGTTGTCGGCTTCACCCTCCCGCCGATGGGGTCATATGCGACGGGGATTGCGTTCCTTCCCGTCAACGAGCAGGACGCGGCCAAGGTCACCGCACAGCTCGACGAGATCGCCGCATCCGAGGGTGTCACGGTGCTCGGTTGGCGCGATGTGCCGACCGACCCGTCGATGCTCGGCGCGACGGCGGCGGCCGCGATGCCGGCGTTCCGGCAGTGGTTCATCAGTCGCGACGGCACTTCCGGGATCGTGTTGGACCGGTGGGCCTACGTCATTCGCAAGCGCGTCGAGCACGAGACGGGCGTGTATTTCCCGTCGCTCTCGGCGCGGACCTTCGTCTACAAGGGCATGCTCACCACGCCGCAGCTCGGGGATTTCTATCCGGACCTGCGCGACCAGCGCGTCGAGTCCGCGCTCGCGCTCGTGCACTCCCGCTTCTCGACGAACACGTTCCCAAGCTGGCCGCTGTCGCATCCGTACCGGTACGTCGCACACAACGGCGAGATCAACACGGTCATGGGCAACCGGAACTGGATGCGCGCCCGGGAGGCGCTGCTCGAATCGGATCTGTTCAGCGGGGACCTGAACCGGATCTTCCCGATCTGTACACCGGGCGCGTCGGACACCGCGACGTTCGACGAGGTACTCGAACTGCTGCACCTCGGTGGTCGCTCGCTACCCCATGCCGTGCTCATGATGATCCCCGAAGCCTGGGAGAACCACGAGACGATGAGTCCGGCAAAGCGTGCGTTCTACCGCTATCACGCCTCACTCATGGAGCCATGGGACGGTCCCGCGTCGATCGCGTTCACTGACGGCACCGTGATGGGGGCGGTCCTCGACCGCAACGGCCTGCGGCCAAGCCGGTTCTGGGTCACCCGCGATGGTCTGGTGATCATGGCCAGTGAGGCAGGTGTGATCGAAGTGCCGTCTGCCGACGTCGTGCGGAAGGGTCGGCTCGAGCCCGGCAAGATGTTCCTGGTCGACACGACCCAGGGCCGGATCGTCGGCGACGAGGAGATCAAGGCCGAACTGGCCGCGGCGCAGCCCTACAAGGAGTGGCTGAACGACGGTCTCGTCCACCTTGACGACGTCCCGCCGCGGGACGTGCTCACGCCCCATCGTGCGTCGCAGATCCAACAGCAGCGGTTGTTCGGTTGGACCGAAGAGGAAGTGCGAATCCTCCTCCTGCCGATGTCACGCACCGGGGTCGAACCGATCGGGTCGATGGGAACCGACACTCCCGTCGCAGTCCTGTCGAGCCGGCCGCGGATGTTGTTCGATTACTTCTCGCAGCTCTTCGCCCAGGTCACCAACCCACCGCTGGACGCGATCCGCGAAGAGTTGGTCACGAGTCTCGGCGGCACGATCGGTCCGGAGGCGAACCTGCTGGCTCCGGGTCCCGAGTCGTGTCGGCAGATCGTGCTGCCGTTCCCGGTCATCGACAACGAGGATCTGGCCAAACTTCGGTACATCGACGAGCCCGGCGGCGCCGAGGGTTACCGGCCGATCACGATCGATGCGCTGTATCCCGTGGCCGACGGCGGCGCGGGCCTGCGTGAAGCCATCGAAGCGGTCCGCCGCGAGGTGAGTGAGGAGATTGCGGCGGGGGCGAACCTCATCATCCTCTCGGACCGGTATGCGACCGAGGAGTTGGCACCGATTCCGAGCCTGCTCATCACCGCAGCGGTGCACCACCACCTGATCCGCGAGAAGACGCGCACCAAGGTCGGACTCGTCGTCGAGACCGGCGAGGCGCGCGAGATCCATCACATCGCGTTGCTGCTCGGATACGGTGCAGCCGCGGTCAATCCGTACCTCGTCTTCAGTGCATTGCGGGACCTCGTGCGCGAGGGGCGACTCGCCGGAACGGAACGCAAGGCTGCGAAGAACTACGTCAAGGCCTGCGGCAAGGGCGTGCTCAAGATCATGTCCAAGATGGGCATCTCGACGGTCGCGTCCTACACCGGCGCGCAGGTCTTCGAAGCGATCGGTCTCGGCCAGGAACTGGTCGACGAGTACTTCACCGGCACGACGAGCCGGCTCGGAGGTGTCGACCTCGACGTGCTCGCAGCCGAGGCCGCCGCGCGGCACCACGACGCGTACCCCACGCGCCCGAGCGAGCTGGCCCACCGGGAGCTACGAATCGGTGGCGAGTACCAGTGGCGGCGCGAGGGGGAGTACCACCTCTTCAACCCCGAGACGGTGTTCAAGCTCCAGCACGCGACCCGGACCGGCCGGTACGAGATCTTCCAGCAGTACACGAAGATGGTGGACGATCAGTCCCAGCAGCTGGCGACACTGCGCGGGCTGTTCGAGTTCCGTGACGGCGCCCGTCCGCCGGTGCCGATCGACGAGGTCGAGCCGGTCAGCGAGATCGTGAAGCGGTTCTCGACCGGCGCCATGAGCTACGGATCGATCTCGGCCGAGGCGCACCAGACACTCGCGATCGCGATGAACCGGCTCGGCGCCAAGTCCAACACCGGCGAGGGCGGCGAAGACGCGGACCGGTTCACGCCGGACGCCAACGGCGACCTGCGGCGGAGTTCGATCAAACAGGTCGCCAGCGGACGCTTCGGGGTGACGAGTGAGTACCTCGTGAACTCCGACGACATCCAGATCAAGATGGCCCAGGGCGCCAAGCCGGGCGAGGGGGGCCAGCTCCCCGGCCACAAGGTGTACCCGTGGATCGCGAAGACCCGGCACTCCACCCCGGGAGTCGGACTCATCAGTCCGCCGCCGCACCACGACATCTATTCCATCGAGGACCTCGCGCAGCTGATCCACGACCTCAAGAACGCGAACCCGCGTGCGCGCGTGCACGTGAAGTTGGTGTCCGAGGTCGGCGTCGGCACCGTGGCCGCGGGAGTCAGCAAGGCCCACGCGGACGTCGTGTTGATCTCCGGTCACGACGGTGGGACCGGCGCGTCGCCGTTGACGTCGCTCAAGCATGCGGGTGCACCTTGGGAGTTGGGTCTCGCCGAGACCCAACAGACCCTGTTGCTCAACGGCCTGCGGGATCGCATCGTCGTGCAGACTGACGGGCAGCTCAAGACCGGCCGCGACGTCGTCATCGCGGCGCTCCTCGGTGCCGAGGAGTTCGGCTTCGCGTCGGCACCGCTCGTGGTGAGCGGCTGCATCATGATGCGGGTCTGTCATCTGGACACGTGCCCGGTCGGGATCGCGACCCAGAACCCGAAGCTGCGGGAGAAGTTTGACGGCAAGCCCGAGTTCGTCGTGAACTTCTTCGAGTTCATCGCTCAGGAGGTGCGCGAGCAGCTCGCGGCGCTGGGGTTCCGTTCGATCGCCGAAGCCGTCGGTCACGCCGAGGTACTCGACACCCGGGCCGCGGTGGACCACTGGAAGGCCGGCGGGCTCGACCTCTCACCGATCCTGCATGTGCCCGAGTTCGACGAAGCCGCCCAGGACCGGTATTGCACGAAGGAGCAGGACCACGGTTTGGAGCGGGCGCTCGACAACGACCTGATCACCCAGGCCGCGCCCGCCCTGGAGCGCGGCGAGCGCGTCGTGATCGACGTGCCGGTGCGGAACATCAACCGGACCGTCGGCACGATGCTCGGTTCGGAACTGACTCGGCGCCATGGCGGCGCCGGGCTGCCCGACGGCACCATCGACATCACGCTCACCGGCTCCGCGGGCCAGAGCTTCGGCGCCTTCGTGCCGAAGGGCATCACGATGCGGTTGCTCGGCGACGCGAACGACTACTTCGGCAAGGGTCTTTCCGGGGGGCGACTCATCGTGCGGCCCGCTGACGATGCGCCCTTCGTTCCCGAGGACAACATCATCGCCGGCAACGTGATCCTGTACGGCGCGACCGGCGGCGAGGCCTACATCCGCGGCATCGTCGGTGAGCGGTTCTGCGTGCGCAACTCGGGGGCGATCGCGGTGGTGGAGGGCGTTGGTGACCACGCCTGCGAATACATGACGGGTGGCCAGGTCGTGGTCCTGGGTCCGACGGGTCGGAACTTCGGCGCCGGTATGTCGGGCGGGATCGCGTATGTCCACGATCCGGACGGTCAGTTCTTCACGCGCTTGAACCGCGAGATGGTGGATCTCGACGACCTCGAGGACGAGGACGTCGACTTCCTGCGGGCCACGATCCGTCGGCATCAGACCGAGACCGGCTCGGCAGTCGCCGCCCGGATCCTCGACGACTGGCACAACGAGGTCGAGCGGTTTCGCAAGGTCATGCCCCAGGACTACAAGCGGGTGCTCGAAGCCGCCCGGCTGGCCGAGGAGCGGGGCATCAACGTCGACGAGGCGATCATGGCCGCCTCGCACGGATAGGAGTTCGCAGATGGGTGAGCCGACGGGGTTCATGAAGTACGAGCGGGAGACGCCGACGCGACGTTCGGTGCCGGTGCGACTGCGGGACTGGAACGAGGTGTACGAGCCCTTCCCGGATTCGACGTTGCAGCACCAGGCCGCACGGTGCATGGACTGCGGCATCCCGTTCTGTCACACCGGTTGCCCGCTCGGGAATCTCATCCCCGAGTGGAACGACCTCGTCTACCGCGGCGACTGGACCGCGGCGCTCGACCGGCTCCACGCGACGAACAACTTTCCGGAGTTCACGGGCCGGCTGTGCCCGGCCCCCTGTGAGGCCGCCTGCGTCCTCGGGATCAACGAGGACCCGGTGACGATCAAGCAGGTCGAGGTCTCGATCATCGAGCACGGGTTCGGTGAGGGCGCGATCGAGCCGGTGATGCCGTCGGTCGTGACGGGCAAGAAGGTCGCGGTCGTCGGCTCGGGCCCCTCGGGACTCGCCGCCGCGCAGCAACTCACCCGGGCCGGGCATGCGGTCACGGTGTTCGAGCGCGCCGACCGCATCGGCGGACTCATGCGGTACGGCATCCCCGAGTTCAAGATGGAGAAGAAGGTCCTCGACCGGCGTCTGGAGCAGATGCGTGCCGAGGGAACCATGTTCCGGGTCGACGCGAATGTCGGCGAGAACGTGCCGGTCGACGAGTTGCGCAGCGACTTCGACGCGATCGTGTTGGCCGGCGGTGCGACGGCGTGGCGGGACCTACCGATCCCCGGCCGGGAGTTCACCGGCATCTACCAGGCGATGGAGTTCCTCCCGCCCGCGAACAAGGTGCAGGAGGGCGACCTCGCCGAGCACCCGTTCTCGGCGGCGGGCAAACACGTCGTCATCATCGGCGGTGGCGACACCGGCGCGGACTGCCTCGGCACGTCGCACCGCCACGGCGCGGCGTCGGTGCACCAGTTCGAGATCATGCCGCGGCCTCCGGACCATCGGCCCGAAGCGAACCCGTGGCCGACCTGGCCGATGATGTACCGCACGGCCTCTGCGCACGAAGAGGGCGGAGAGCGGGTCTTCGCGGTGAACACCGAATGCTTCCTGGGCGACGACGACGGCAACGTTCGGGCACTGCGCGCGCACGAAGTGGAGCAGAAGTTCGCCGACGGTCGGATGAGCTTCGAGAAGATCGAGGGGACCGACTTCGAGCTGCCCTGCGAGCTGGTGCTGCTCTCGATGGGCTTCGTCGGCCCGCAACGCAACGGCATGCTGGAGCAGTTCGGCGTCGAGTTCACCGACCGGGGCAACGTGGCGCGTGACGAGGCGTGGGCAAGCTCGGTCGACGGGATCTTCGTCGCCGGCGACATGGGTCGAGGTCAGAGCCTGATCGTCTGGGCGATCGCCGAGGGCCGGTCGTGTGCCGCGTCGGTGGACCGCTGGTTGATGGGCGAGACCGACCTCCCGTCGCCGCTGACCCCCGACGCCGCACCCATGGCCGCCCGCTGACTGCATGCCCAGTGGGTTTCTCGCAAGCTCGAGACTCAGGAAGGTCTCTGCGCCGGGAGAAAGACAGTGGGGTGGGTCACACTGGGGTCGTGACGAGTCGTGATCCGGTCGAGCCGCCGCCGACGCCGTGGGCGCTGCCGGAGTCAGGGGCGCTGCCCGACGGTGACCTCGTGGCGGTCGGTGCCGACCTTGCGCCCGGGACGCTGCTCACCGCCTATCGCCGCGGTCTGTTTCCCATGAGGGTGGGAGATCACCGGGAAATCGGGTGGTGGTCACCGGATCCCCGCGGGGTCATCCCGCTCGACGGGCTGCGGGTGACGCGGTCGTTGCGGCGGAGCTGTGCGAAGTTCGAGATTCGCATCGACACCGCGTTTCCCGAAGTCATGCGCGCGTGTGCCCATCCGGGCCGTGACGGAGGGTGGATCGACGACGAGTTCGTCGCCGCGTACACGGAGCTTCATGCGCTCGGGTGGGCCCACAGCGTCGAGTGTTGGCAGAGTGATGTGCTGGTGGGCGGGCTCTACGGCGTGGCGATCGGAGGCCTGTTCGCCGGAGAATCCATGTTCCATCGGGCGACGGACGCGTCGAAGGTCGCGTTGGTCGCGCTCGTCGATCGCCTCCTGAGCGTCCCGGCCGGCCTGCTCGACGTGCAATGGGTCACCGCTCACCTCGCGACGCTCGGCGCGGTCGAGATCCCGCGCGCCGACTACCTCACGCGGCTGTCTGATGCACTCCCGGCCGCGAGTCCCTGGGCCTGACGTACGAGTTGGACCGTCAGGACGCCCGGTCGGCCGCGACCATGTCGAGCAACGCGTATTCCTCGCCCGTGTCCATGGCGTCCTCGTACTCGATGACGCCGATCTCGGTGAAGCGATCACGGAGCCAGCCGTCGCCGGCATCGAGCAGTCCGAGCTTCTTGCAGTTCGGGACGATCTTGGAGAACAGCGCACCCTGGAACGGGTTGCCGCCCTGCTCGCGGAGCCGGAACATCGTCTCGGTGATGGTGCGGCGGTCGATCCCCATCTTCTCCCAGACTGTCTGCATCATGAGCCGATCGCGCATCCGGAGCCCGGCTTCGAACGCGAACTCCTGCCGCTCGCGGATCTCCGACGCGTTGAGTCCTTCGTAGTACTCGGCGAGCGAGAGGACTCCGAACGCGACGTGGCGCGCCTCGTCACTCATCACGTACCGCAACAGCTGCTTCAGCAGCGGTTCCTCGGTGACCTGGTGCATGAAGCCGAATGCTGCGAGGGCGAGACCCTCGATCATGATCTGCATGCCCATGTAGGTCATGTCCCATCGGGAATCGCCCAGGACGTCGTTGATGAGCAGCTGGAGGTTCGCGTTGACGGGATAGTGGCCGTCGAGCTTCTGGTCGAGGTAGCGGGCGAAGACCTCGACGTGACGGGCTTCGTCCATGACCTGGGACGCGGCGTAGTACTTCGCGTCGATCCACGGTGTGGTGACCACGATCTTGCCCGTGCACAGCAGCGCGCCCTGCTCGCCGTGCAGGAACTGGCTCATCCGCCAGTTGAAAGCCTCCATCTGGAACTGCAACCACTCCGCGTCGCCCCAGGAGCGAACCGGGGATCCCTCGACCTCAGTCATGCGCTGCTGGAAGAACGTCACCGCACCGGACATCTCCCGCGCGACCTTCTCGGGGTCGACCGCGATCGACCAGTCGAGATCAGTCGCGCCGTTCCATTGCGAGGTCTTCGCCTTCTCGTAGAGCTTGCTCAGGCCGGCTCGGGTTCGTTCGTAGTCCCAGGTGAAGATGGCGTCACCGCGGCTCGCCGTGGCGTGCGCATGGGTTCCGAAGTCGCGGGCGTCGTCGGCGAGGATCGACTCGATGTCGTTGACGTCGTCACGACCGAGGAACTGCTGGGTTTCTGCGCTCATGGTTCCGTCCATGCCGGGAATACTTTCGAACCGATCAGGGTATCGGTAGGTTCTGCAGCTGTGCACCTTTCGACGGCAGCCGCTCGCGTGCTCGGATGTCTCGTGGAGAAGTCGCGCACGACGCCGGACCAATACCCGCTGAGCCTGAACGCGCTGGTCACGGCGTGTAATCAGACCACCAACCGATGGCCGGTGGTCCGCTACGACGACAGCACCGTGGAAGCGGCGCTCGACGAACTCCGAGGGCTCGGGTTGATTCGCCGGGAGAAGCCGCACGGCAGCCGGGCGATCAAGTATTCCGAGGCTTTTCAGGGGGTTGTCACCGTCACTGATGGTCAGCTCGCGTTGCTTGCGGTCCTCCTGCTCCGAGGGCACCAGACGACGGCGGAACTGAAGTCGCGTGTCGCAGCGCCTGCATCGGTTTCCGGACGGTCCGTCGGTCGAAGCGGCCCTCGAGCAGCTGGCCGACCATGAGGACGGGCCGCTGGCCGAGTACCTGGTCCGCGAGCCGGGGCACAAGGAACGGCGTTGGCGCGACACGCTGCAAGCGCCAGCGGTGGATGCCGGGCTGTCCCCGGGCATGGAGACGGGCGCATCTCCCGATGTGGCACCGGTCACCGCCGACCATCTCGAGGCCAGGGTCGCGGCGTTGGAGGAGGCCGTTGTGGAGTTGCGTCGGCTCGTCGAAACGGTGGCTGCGCGGCGGGACCACTAATCTCCTCGCCCGTGACGGACGTCGAGATCTTCCACAATCCGAAGTGCTCGAAGTCCCGCGGTGCAATGGAGATTCTCGCGACGCGTCACGTCGACGCTCAGGTCGTCGAGTACCTCAAGGCGCCACCGGACCGGGCGACGCTCGAACGGATCATCGACGCGATCGATGACGTTCCGAGCGCGCTGGTGCGGCGCGATGCACGGTTCAAGGAACTCGGCTTGCGTCCCGCCGACTGTGAGACGCGTGCGCAGGTCGTGGATCTGTTGCTCGAACACCCCGCACTCATGGAGCGCCCGGTGGTGCTCGCCGGTACGCGCGGTGTGATCGCCCGACCCCCCGAAAAGCTGCTCGACCTCCTCGGTTGACCCGGAAGGACTACATGGCCATGGATGCAGATGCCGTTCGCGAGGAAGTGCGCGGTGGATCGCGGCGAACTGGGACGCGGACCTCACCGTCGGCGAGTGGTGGACGCCGCCTCGGCGAGTCCGGCTACGGCGCGCCGACCTTCCCGGAGGACGACTTCGGCAAGGGCTACAACCGGGCGCTGGCCAACATCGTCAACGAGGAGCTGAGCAAGGCCGGAGCCGTCGGTCCGCCAGCTGGTCTCGGGTATCTGCTCGCCGCGCCGACGATCGCGGCCCACGCTGTCCCGGGAGCAGAAGGACCACTGGCTCCCACGCATCCTCGACGGACAGGACGCGTGGTGTCAGCTCTTCAGTGAACCGGGCGCGGGCTCAGACCTGGCGGGGCTGCAGTGCAAGGCCGAGCGTGACGGTGACGAGTGGGTCGTCACCGGTCAGAAGGTGTGGACCTCGACGGCACAGATGTGCAACATGGGGATGCTCATCGCCCGGACCGATCAGGATGCGCCGAAGCACGCGGGGATCTCGTACTTCGGCATCGACATGGACCAACCCGGGATCGAGATCCGGCCCCTCCGCGAGATGACGGGTCGGGCGATGTTCAACGAGGTCTTCCTCGACGGGGCCCGGGTGCCGGATGCGAATCTGATCGGCGGACTCAACAACGGCTGGGCCGTGGCGAACACGACGTTGGCCAGCGAGCGCGCCGGTCTCGGCAGCGGGGGTAGCGGCGCGGCGGGTTCAGCGTTTCCCGGCCCGCTCGCGAACCAGCTCGGGCTGCGCGTCGGCGATACCGTCGGCCAGGTCCGCACCGGCGGCACCGGCGGCGGTGGCGGCGGGATGACCAAGCAGCTGATCGGTCTGGCCACCGAGAACGGAACGATCGAGGACGCGGTCGTGCGGCAAGGGATTGCCAAGCTCTACACGCTCCAGCAGATCGGCAAGTACTCGTCGCTGCGGATGCGGGGCGGCGGCGCGAGTGCCGCGGCACCGAACATCGCGAAGCTGATGATGAGCGACATGCTCCGACTCAACCGGGAACTCGCCACGCAGATTCTCGGACCGCATATCGGCGTCATGGGCAAGGACAGCCCGAGTGGCGGCCTGATCCAGGAAGGCGTGCTGTTCTCGCCCGGCCCGTCGATCTACGGCGGCACCGACCAGGTCCAGCGGAACATCATCGGCGAGCGCGCGCTCGGCCTCCCGAAAGAGCCGGATCCGCACAAGGGCGCGCCGTTCAAGGACGTCCCCAAGAACGTGTGACCTCGGCGTGATTTCGGCGGCTCCGCTCGCACCTCAGCGCGGTTGTCGTGACGGTGGCTCGCTGCGCCGCGGCTCACCTCCGCTGCGCTCCGGTTCGGGTTGCAGAGGTCCGGTGTTGCGCCGTCGGGAGAATCTCGTGAAAGTGGGGATTTCATGAAGCTGGGAATGACCTTGCCGTCGTTCGTGGCGGGGGTGGACGGCACCGGGATCCGGGAGTGGTGCCGGCGGATCGACGACGGTCCGTACGCAAGCGTCGCGGTCGGCGAGCGGGTCGCGTATCCGAGTCACGACCTGATCACCTCGCTCGCCTTCGCGGCGGCCGCGACGACAAGGGTTCGCATCGTGTCGACCATCGTCGTGCTCCCCAGTCACGACGCGGTGCGGGTAGCGAAGCAAGCCGCCACTATCGATGTCCTCAGCGGTGGGCGGTTGACACTCGGCGTTGGCGTCGGCGGTCGCGATCAGGACTATCTCGCGGTCGGGTCGAGTCCCGCCGGCCGGTTCGCGCGTCTCGACGAACAGGTCGCGACGATGCGCCGGGTCTGGCGTGGCGAAGAAGCCGTTGCGGGGATTCCACCAATCGGGCCGACGCCGGTGCAGGCCGGAGGTCCCCCGCTGCTCACCGCGGCGATGGGGCCGAAGTCCCTGGCCCGCTCGGCCCGCTGGGCGGACGGGCTCTCCGGTTTCGATCTCGGACCGGACCCCACCGCGGTCGCGGCCACCTTTGCGGCGGTTGGGGACGCGTGGGCAGCGGCGGGACGTTCGGACCGTCCATGGCTCGCGACCTCGACCTGGTTCGCGCTGGGCGGGGACGGGCCGACGCGGTTGCGCGCCTACGCCCGGAACTACCTGGGTTCCTTCGGGGACGCGGCCGCCGACGCAATGGCCGGCCTCTGCCTCATGAACGACGCCGGGCAACTGCGCGAGACGGTCGCTGCGCTCGACGAGGCCGGGGCGGACGAGTTCGTGCTCGTGCCGACCACTGACGATCCCCGCGAGCTGGATCGGCTGGAAGCGGCGCTGGGCTGACAGCCGTACCATGGCCCGGCATGGGTTGTGGATGCCTGGTGGCACTCGGCGCGGCGATCTCGCCTCGCATTGGGATCGTCCTGGTGTGGCTGTTCAGCAACCAGATGGCGATTGCGTTCGACCGTTTCTGGATGGGCCTGGTCGGCTTCTTCGTCCTGCCGTGGACGACGCTGGCGTGGGCCGTGTGCTCGGCGCCCGTACGTGGAGTGCAGGGCTTCGGCTGGTTCCTGGTGATCCTCGCTTTCCTCGCCGACCTTTCGACGTACGCCGGCTCGGCCGATGCGAGACGGCACGGCGCCGAGTCCTCGTGATCGCCGAACTTCTGGAGCACGACGGTGTCGTGGAGACCTGTCAGTTGCGAGCGGGGTTCGGATTCATGGCGATTCACGGCGGTTCGTTGGAACGGGGGACTGCCGAGGTGGCCCGAGCCGCGGCGCAACAGTGCGCGGCGTCGCTGTACGTGGTCGAGCAGCCCGAGAGTCTCCGTTGGCACATCCCTTCGCACCACTACGACCCCGCTGCGGCGCCCGCGCTCGGCCGGTTCCTGGACCATGTCGACCGGACGGTGTCGGTCCACGGGTACGGCCGCGAGGGTTGGTGGACCCGGTTGCTCGTCGGCGGTGCGGACCGGGTCCTCGCCGGCCAGGTCGCGGCATCGCTGCGCGCGTCGCTCGACGGCTTCGAAGTGGTCGACGACATCGACGAGATCCCGCGGGAGCTCCGCGGGTTGCATCCGGCAAATCCGGTCAACCTGACGCGCGGCGGTGGGGTGCAGTTGGAGCTGCCACCGTGGGTTCGCAACCTGGGACCCAACGGCAAGCCCGAGTACCTCGAGGCGCTCGTCGCCGGCCTCGCGACTGTGTTCGCGTGAGCGCCGCCGAAGAATCTCGGCGGGCGGCTCGGATCCTGGTGCTCGACGAGTCGGGCGCGGTCCTGTTGCTCCGCGGGGTGTGATCCGACGCGACCGGACCGCGGCACCTGGTGGATGACACCGGGGGCGGCATCGACCGCGGTGAGCGTGTCGAGGACGCGGCCCGGCGTGAGCTGTTCGAGGAGACCGGGCTTCAGGTCGAAGATCTGGGTGCTGTGGTCTCGGAACGCGAGGTGAGCTTCGAGTTCGAATCGGTGCGCTACCGACAGCAGGAATCCTTCTTCGCCGTACGCACGGCGCGCTTCACTCCGACTCGCGAACGCTGGACCGACGTCGAACAGCGGTCGCTGTCGGACATGCGGTGGTGGGAGGTCGGAGAACTCGCCACCACCGCCGATGTGCTGTACCCCGAGAATCTGGTGGAGTTGGTGGTCGGTCTGACGCGCCCCGAGACCGACACGCGCCGCTAGCCTCGCCGCATGACGAAATCCCTCGACCTCGGCTGCATGATCGGATACTGGGGCGTGGGACCACCCGTGGGCACGGCCGAAATGCTGGCCGAAGCCGAACGGCTCGGGTACCGGACGGCGTGGACTGCCGAGGCGTACGGATCGGACGCTGCCGACGCCGCTCGCGTGGTGGGGAAGCAGAACGTCAACGATCCAGCTCGGCACTTCGATTGTGCAGATGTCGGCGCGGACGCCGACGGCCACCGCGATGGCGGCGATCACGCTCGACCATCTCACCGGTGGCCGGTTCATCCTCGGCCTCGGTGCGTCGGGCCCGCAGGTGGTCGAGGGTTGGTACGGCCAGCCGTACGCCAAGCCGCTGGCGCGGACCCGGGAGTACGTCGAGATCATCCGCGAGATCCTCGCCCGGGAAAAGCCCGTCACGTACGCGGGGGAGCACTACACCCTCCCGTATCCGAGCGGCACCGGGCTCGGCAAGGCGGTCAAATCCATCACCCATCCGTTGCGCGAGGACCTGCCGATCTACCTGGCGGCCGAGGGACCCAAGAACGTGGCGCTGACCGCCGAGATCGCCGACGGCTGGCTGGCGATCTACTTCTCGCCGAAGGTCGATGCCTTCTACCGCGAGGCATTGGCCGAAGGGTTCAGCCGTCCCGGGGCGCGCCGTACGGCGGAGGACTTCACGGTCTCGGCGACGGTCCCGGTGATCTTCCACGACGACGTGGACGAGGCCGCGGACATGCTCCGCCCGGTACTCGCGCTGTACATCGGCGGGATGGGGCGCGCGAGGTCAACTTCCACGCCAACGTCTTCGGCCGGATGGGCTACGAAGACGACGCCCGGGAGATCCAGGACCTGTACCTCGCGGGGAGGAAGGACGAGGCGGCGGCGCGGGTTCCCCGGTCACTGATCGAGGAGACCGCGCTCATCGGACCCAAGGAGAAGATCCGCGACGACCTCGAAATGTGGCGCGAGTCGTGCGTGACCGAGATCCTCCTCTACGGCGACGCGACCACGCTCCGCACCATGGCTGAACTCTGCCTGTAGACACCCTCGCTGACCACCGCGGTGGCGCGCGGCGGGGTGCCGGTGGGCTCAGCGGCGATCGAGGACGACGTGTTCGGGGCCGGTCAGCATCCAGAGCAGGCCGCTCGGGTCCAGGAAGTTCGCTTCGTCGGCGCGGATCACGTCGCGGCTCTCCGGGTCGACGGCCATGCCGAAGAAGTCTCGGGCCGACCGGAACCACTCGATGGTGACCCCTTCCAGATCACACCCCGCCCGGTCTTCGTCCTCCGGCAGTCGGTGGTTCTGCTCGTAGCGGATGAAGTACTTGCGGACGGCCGGCGTATCGCGGTCGAGCGGACCGTGCACGTCCCACCAGTAGCGGTGGAACTCCTCGCGGTCCATGCCCGGTTTGCGGCGCACACCGCAGATGAGCTTGGTAATCGGCTCGCCCCGGTCGGCCGGTCCACGGATCACCTCCATCTCCTCACCGGTGAACACCTCGAGCACGTCGGCGAACAACTCGCCCGCGTCCGCCCGCACCCCTGCGTGACGGGGGTCGTCACGCATTGCATGGAACCCCTCCCACGATCGGTACCACTGCACCGCGACGCCGTCGTAGGGACAATCCGGCCGTTCGTAGTCCCGAGCGGTCCGGCGATGTTGCTCGTACCTGAGAAGCTCCTCGGCGCCCGCTTCGCTCGCCGAGACCAATGCGGCGTGGGACTCCCGCCAGCGATCGTGGAACTCGTCGATGCTGAGACTGGGGTGACGGCGGACGAAGCCGATGCGCTTGATCACGGGACCTCCGGGTTGCCGGTGAGCGTCGATCCTGGCAGCCTGACGCCCGACACGACGACCATTGGGGGGGCAAGGTGGCGAGTAGCAGTGCGAGGGTGGCCCGGCTTCGGGGTTGGCGGCCGGCGCCTTGGTCGGCGGGCTGATCGTGGCATTCCTGGTGGGAACGATGTTCGAAGCCCACGTCGCGCCGGTCGAGGGTTCCCTCACCACCAAGACCGTCAGCTACACGATCTCAACTCAGGGGCCAGCCGACGGCGCGTTCAACTACTTGTTCGCGCTGCTTGTCGTGGGGCCGGCGGTCATCGCGGCGTCCGTGCTCTACGGCGCAGCGGAGATCGCCTCGGCGGCGAGGCGCGGTGGTCGATCGCGGTCCGGAGGGCTCGAGGTCGGCGACGAGATATGACGCGACCGGGTCTGGTCGAGGGCCGCACTGCCGTCGTCACCGGGGTCGGTCCCGGGTTGGGCCGTGCGACCGCCTTGGCGTTGGCCCGTGAGGGAGCGGCGGTGGTACTCGTCGCCCGCAACGTGGACCGGTTGGACGAGGTTGCGGCGGAGATCACCGCGGCCGGTGGTCGAGCGCTCGCCGTGCCGGCCAGCGTGACTCGCGAGGAGGACTGCACCCGGGTGGCCGCGGCGGCGACCGCCGAGTTCGGGGGTATCGACGTCCTCGTGAACAGCGCGTTCCGGGAGACCCGTTCCAACCGGTCGAGTCCGCAGATCTTGATGTGTGGCGCAAGATCTTCGACGTGAACTTCTACGGTCCGACCTTGATGACCCGGGCGTGCCTTCCGGCGCTGCGCGGCCGTGGGGGGGTGGGAGTGTCGTGATGGTGGCCTCGCAGAGCGCGCGCAAGATCCGGCCCAACGAGGCCGGCTACGCGGCAAGCAAGGCGGCGCTGATCACGCTCACGCGATCGCTGGCGACGGAGCTCGCGCCCGATCACATCCGGGTGAACGCGGTCGTGCCGGGCTGGATCTGGGGTCCGAACGTCCAGCTCTACGTGGACTGGCAGACGCAGTCCCGGGGCATCACCTCCGACGAGGTCGTCGCCGAAATCACCCGAGAGATCCCGCTGGGCGAGATTCCGCCCCAGGAGGACATCGCCGAGTCGATCGTGTTCTTCGTGTCCGGCATGAGCCGGGTCATCACCGGTCAGACGTTGGACGTGAACGGTGGCGAGTACTTCGGCTGACCTCTGCCGCGGTCAGCCGATCGCAGCCCAGATCTCCCGGCGCACGCGGATCGGGTCCTCGACGAGTTCCGATTCCACGTCGAACACCTGCGTCGATCGGCGGTCGGTGTCGTAGTGAGGCCAACCCGGATCACCGGTCCGGGCGAACGAAATCCAGGCCGCGTGCATCACATCTGCGATCTGCTGGCGCTCGGGGCCGTCGCCGGTGAACAAAGCAAGGCCCGGCGTGTCGAGCGCGTCCCACATGAACGGGAGTTCGAGCGTGTGACAACTCTTGAGCTTGCCGTCGAACACCGGGGTTTCCCAAGTGAAGAGGTACATGTAGGTCGCCCGGTGAGTGTGGCCGGCCTCGGCGAGCCGGAGGGCGGGGACTCGAAAGACGCGATCGGTCGCCACCGCGCTGAGAAAGTCTGCGTGCGCCACCTCGCCGAGTTCGGCGCGGTACGTAGCCTCCACCGCGTCGGCCTCGACCCCGAACGTGCTCTCCAGCGCCGCGTGCACGCGGTCGTCGTCAATCTGACCCATGCCGAGATCCAGCAGCATGAACATGGTCATCTCGTCTTTGGTGGTCCCGATCATGGTCGGTACGGAGCCGAGGCCGTGGCGCACGGCGTCCACCGGCCGGACGGGAAGGTGCTTGCCGTCCACGACGGGCAGGAACGGCAGGTCGAGCGTCTCCGGAGAGGTCAGGATCTTGCCCTGCGCCGCGAGGATCGCGTCCGTCGAGGCACGTTCGAGATCCGCGACGGAACCGATACCGGACTCCGCGAGGAGCCTCCGCGCGATCTCTGTCGCCGGCTCGGACTCATGACAGAACGAGCCACCGCCGGATTGCACGATGGCGCGAGCGAAGAGTCCCTGGGCAACGGGCAGTCCGAGGAGAGTGCCGACGCTCATCCCGCCGGCCGACTCCCCGAAGATCGTGACCTGGGTGGGATCGCCGCCGAACGCGGCGATGTTGTCGCGTACCCACTCGAGCGCGAGGACCTGATCGAGGATGCCGGCGTTGCCGGAGCCGCTGAACTCCTCGCCGAAGATGTGGTCGAGGTGGGTGAAGCCGAGCGCACCGAGGCGGTAGTTGATGCTGACGACGACGACGTCGCCGTGTTCGGCGAAGCGGCCTCCGTCATAGATCGGCGTACTGCCCGAGCCGATCAGGAACGCACCGCCGTGGATCCAGACCATCACCGGCCGCCGGGCGTCGTCCGCGCCCGGGGTGAACACCGTGAGGGTCAGGCATTCGGCCTCGTCGATGATCGGCTCGCCGCCGCCCATGGCCGTTTCGAGTATCGAAGGCTGCTGGGGGGCGATCGGGCCGACCGCCGTCGCGTCGCGAACGTCGGACCAGGGCTCGGGCGGCGCCGGCGGACGGAACCGGCGGGCGCCGATGGGCGGCGCGGCGTAGGGAATTGCACGGAAGATCGCGATGCCGTCTCGGTGGAGGCCGCGGACCGGTCCGGCGGTCGTCGTCACGGTCGGATCGGTCATCGGCCCCCCAGGCTCCCCAACGGCGGGCAGCGTACTGGCGTTGAGAGATGCCCGGCATCACCGGGACGTGCCAGGGTGTGCCGATGACCGGTATCGACGCGCCCCTCGTCGCGCTCGCTGCGCATCCGATCGGGACCGAGTGGCCGACACGGGCATGGCCGACGGGTCCCGCCCCAACGCCGGTCGTTGCACTGGTGGAGGAGATGTTCGGTGACTTCGGCCGCTACGAGACCACCTATGCGGTGGTGGTCGTCCAGGCGGGACGGTTGATCCATGAACGCTACGAGGGTGCGCTGCCGAACTGGGTCGGGGATCCGATCCCGGTGACGACGACGACGCCGCTGCTGTCGTGGTCGTTGGCGAAGTCGATGTTGCACGCCGCGATCGGCATTTTGGTCGGTGAGGGTCGACTCGATCCCGATCTCCCGGCCGCGATCGCGCAGTGGCGTGATGACGAACGAGCCGCGATCACGGTCGCCAACCTCCTGGGGATGCGCGACGGGTTGGCGTGGAACGAGGACTACGTGGACGCGGGCGGGTCGCAGGTCATCGAGATGCTGTTCGGCGCCGGCGCCGAGGACGTCGGCGCGTTCGCCCGGGCGCGGCCACTGGCGGCGCCACCGGGGACCCGGTTCAACTATTCGAGCGGCACCTCGAACATTCTGTCGGGACTGGTCGCGGATGTTGTCGGTCGCGGCTCCGCCTACCGGGACTTCCTCGTCGAGCGGCTGTTCGCACCGATAGGCATGACGTCGGCGGAGCCCACGATGGATGCCACCGGGCTCTGGGTTGCATCCAGTTACGTCCATGCCACCGCGCAGGACTTCGCCCGGTTCGGCACGCTGTACCTGCGCGACGGAGTGTGGGACGACACCCGAATCCTGCCCGAGGGTTGGGTGGATTCGGGCCGGCAGTGGCGATCGGTGGATCCGACCGACGGTCGGGGGTACGGCTGGCAATGGTGGGTCACCGGCGACGACTACGGCACGTTCTGGGCGAACGGCTACGAGGGCCAGTCGATCATGATCTCACCAGGCCTGGACCTGATCGCGGTGCGCGTCGGCCGGACCGACGCGACGAAGGGCGAGCATCTGATGCACTGGCGCCGGCGCATGGTCGAAGCGATGGCGACAGCGTGAACTCCTTGGAGCGGTTGCCCGAGGACTGGAACCGGGCGCTGGCGATCGTCGCCCATCCCGATGATCTCGAGTACGGAGCAGCCGCGGCGGTCGCCCGTTGGACCGACCAAGGCAAATGGGTCGGCTACGTCCTGGCGACCTCGGGCGAGGCCGGGATCGACGGGTTGGATCCGGCGCAGGCCGGGCCGCTGCGGCGCGACGAGGAACGAGCCGGCGCGGCGCGAGTCGGGGTGGACACGGTCGAGTTCCTCGACCATCCCGATGGGGTCGTCGAGGCCGGGCTTCCACTGCGTCGGGACCTGACCCGCGCGATCCGGCGCCATCGGCCCGATGTGCTGGTGCTGGCGAACTACGCCGAGCGATGGGGCTTCGGCCCGATGAACATGGCCGACCATCGCGCCGTAGGAATCGCGGCGCTCGACGCGGCGCGCGATGCCGGCAACCGGTGGGTGTTCCGCGAGTTGCTCGATGAAGGGCTCGAGCCCTGGTCGGGTGTGCGCTGGGCGGCGGTGAACGCCGCGCCGGTTCCGACCCACGTCGTCGATGTGAGTGCGACGATCACCCGGGGTGTGGCCTCACTCTCGGAACACCGCGCGTACCTCGCCGGATTGGGTGACGGTGCCACGGACCCGGACACCTTTCTCCGGGGCGCCGCGGCCGGGATCGGTGGGCAGGTCGGCGTCGAGTACGCGGTGGCATTCGAGCTGGTGTTGTTGTGAGCGGGTTGTCGGGTGCTGCCGCGATCGTCGGGGTGGCGGAGACCGACTACCTCCGGGGATCGGACCGGTTGCCGGTCGAGATGATGCTGGATGTGGCGCACGAGGCGGTTCGCGATGCCGGGCTGACGATGGCCGACATCGACGGCGTGGTTCCGCCACCCGGCTATACGACCGTGGAGGAGTTGGCGGCCAATCTCGGCATTCCCTCGGTGGCCTTCAGCGCGACGGCCCACATGGGTGGGGCCTCCTCGGTGGCCGCGATTCAGGACGCGGCGATGGCCGTGGCCACGGGAGTCGCGAGCAATGTGCTCGTCGTCGTGGGTTGGAACGGCTACTCGGCGTTCCGGCCCCGTCCGGGTGCGCCCGTGCCACGGCGCGGGATGGATGCGAATGCCGTGGCGGACGTCGTCATGGATTTCTATCTGCCGTACGGCGCGCGCTCCGCAGTGCAGTTCTACGCATGGCTCGCGACGCGCCACCAGCAGCTCTACGGAACTGAGACGACGGACCTCGGCGAGATCGCACTGGCTTTCCGGAATCATGCACAGCACCACCCGAGGGCGCTGATGCGCGGTCGGACGATGACCATGGACGACTACCTCGCCAGCCCGATCGTGAGTGAACCGTTCCGACTCTTCGACTGTTGCGTCGAGACCGACTGTGCCGCAGCCGTCGTCGTCACCAGCGCCGAGCGCGCGCGAGATCTCGCACATCGACCAGCCCTGGTGCTCGGCGTGGGCGAAGGGCACCCATCTCCGGCGGACGACATCGCCAACCGACCCGACCCCTTCCACATCGGTTTGTCCGACGCGGCGCCGCGTGCGCTCGCGATGGCGGGTATCGCGCCGAGGGACGTGGATTTCTGTCAGATCTACGACTGCTTCACCTACGTCGTGCTGCTGCAACTCGAAGCCCTCGGCTTCTGTGGGCGCGGTGAAGGCGGTGCGTTCGTCCGAGACGGCCGGTTGCGGATCGACGGATCCCTGCCGACGAACACGCATGGGGGCCTGCTCTCCCAGGGCCACATGTGGGGCATGAATCACGTGGTCGAGGCGGTTCGACAGCTGCGGGGGAGCGCGGCACTGCAGGTGCCGAATGCGGAACTGGGTCTGGTCACGGGCTGGGGCGACTTCGGCGACGGCAGCATCGCAGTGCTGGGAGCGGACCGATGAGTGGCGGTCGAGAGCTGTCGGTACCCCCGGATCGCTTGTTGCCCGGCGGCGGCGGACTCGGAGCGGCGTTCTACGAGCGCGCGGCGGCCACGGGTGCAGTCCACCTCCAGCGTTGCCAGCAGTGCGAGCGCTGGCGGCATCCGCCGCGGTTGCGGTGCGCGGCCTGCGGCTCACCCGAGTGGTCGTGGGAACCCATTGCAGGGACGGGGCGACTCTTCTCGTGGACGGTGACCCATCGTCCGACCGATCCCGCGTTCGCGGCACACGTGCCGTATGCGGTGGCCGTCGTCGAGCTGGACGAGGGCCCGCGCCTGGTCGGGAACCTCGTCGGGCTGCGCGTCGAGGACCTACAGCTCGATCTCCCGGTCCGGGTCCTGCTCGACCGTCGGTCGGACGCGGTCGCGCTCGTCGACTTCACTGCCGCCTGAGTCGACCCGCCGCAGATCCGGTTCGAGGTAGACGTAGCGCGACGTCGGAACGGCGGCCCGGAGCCGCTGCTCGACGGCGTCGATCGCCCGGGCCAGTTCCGCGGTCGTCTCGGCCCGGAAGTGGATCTTCGCCGCGACCAACAGTTCGTCGGGACCGAGGTGGAGAGTCCGGAGGTGGATCAACGAGTCGACTTCGGGCGCAGTGTCGAATGCCTGGCGTACCGCTCGGTCCATCTCGGTGTCGGCGCTCTCGCCGATGAGGAGGCTCTTCATCTCGATGGCCAGGACGACCGCGATCACGCCCAGGAGGAGGCCGATGCTGATCGAGCCGATGGCATCGAAGCGCGGTTCGTCGGTGAGGACGGCGAGCCCGAGACCGCTCAGAGCGATGACCAGGCCGGTGATCGCGCCGACGTCTTCGAGCAGGACCACGGGCAGCTCAGGATTTCGGGTGGTGCGGATGAAACCGAGCCAGCTTCGGCCGTGGCGATGCGGTCGAGCTTCGCGGGCCGCGGTCCGGAGCGAGAAACCCTCGAGCGCGATCGCCACGAGGAGTACCGCGAACGCGATCGCCGGACTCTCCAGCTCGTGGGGGTGCCGGAGCTTCTCGATGCCCTCGAAGAGCGAGAACATCGCACCGAGGGTGAACAGGACCATCGAAACCACGAAGGCCCAGAAGTACCGCTCGGTGCCGTAGCCGAACGGGTGGTCGGCGTCGGCGGCACGTCGGGCGCGGCGGCCACCGAGGAGGAGCAGCCCCTGGTTGCCGGTGTCGGCGAACGAGTGGATGGACTCGGCATACATCGATGCCGAGCCGGTCAGGACCGCCGCGACCACCTTGGCCGCGGCGATCCCGAGGTTCGCGAACAGCGCAGCGAAGATCGCGCGACGGGAACCCTCGTGCATCAGCGTCAGAGATCCCAGACCATCGGGGTGGACGCAGTGGTGGGGTCGGTGTCGAGGAGTTCGACCGGGCTCCGCTTGTTGATGTGGCCGATGAGCATGTTGTAGATGCCGTAGCCGACCAGCTCGCGGAGTCGCGGGGAGAAGGTCCGGGCGATCTCCACCGGGATGCCGAGCTGCTGGTTCTCCTGCTGGCGCACCCAGCCGGCGCAGTAGTTCATGGCGATGCCGACCCGGTCCGACTCCGAGGTGTTCGCGCCGCCGCCGTGCCAGAGACTCCCATGCCAGAGCAGCACGCTGCCGCGATCCATCTCGGCCGGGATGGTCTCGTACGCGGCCCCGAAATCGGGAGAGCAGTCGGCCCGGTGAGACCCGGGCACCAGGCGCGTCGCGCCGTTGGCCTCGGTGAAGTCGGTGAGCGCCCACATCGAGTTGCACACCGTCGGCACGTGCGGCTTGGCGAGCGGCATCAGCTGGTCGTCCGCGTGGATTGGTTGTGCGGTCTCGCCCGGCTGGATACGGATGGATGACAACGAAGAGATGAGGCAGCCGTGGTCGAGGACCCCTTCGACGATCGGCAGCACGTGGTCGTCCACCGGAACCCGTTGCCAGATCGGCGAGAGACCCAGCAGGTTGTAGACGCGTAGCGTGCGGGAGCCCTCGAACGCGTTGTCGGCCGGTTGGATGTCGTAGCGCCTTTCCAGGCGCTCCAAATCGGCGAGTAGCTCAGCCGCGAGGTCGGCGTCGAACGCGTTCTCCACGATCGTGTAGCCGTGCTCGGCGATGGCATCGAGGTGGCGTGACCGTGTGGTCGGGTCGAGCATGCCGACACCGTAGTGCTGCACCTCCGGATCGCCCGTGGGATCCCGTACGCTCGGTCCATGGCCATCTACGCGCTCGGCGATCTCGTGCCCGACATCGACTCCACGGCGTTCGTTCATCCACAGGCGACGGTTATCGGAGACGTCCGGATCGGTCCTGACTCGACGATCTGGCCGCAAGCGGTGCTACGCGGCGACTACGGCCGCATCACGGTGGGGGCCCGCACCAGCATCCAGGACGGCAGCGTGATCCACGCCACGATGATGTACCCGACCTTCATCGGCGACGACTGCGTGATCGGCCACCTGGTCCACGCCGAGTGCTGCACCATCGAGGACGGCGCGCTCGTCGGTTCGAACTCGGTCGTGTTGCATCGGGCGGTGGTCCGGACCCAGGGGTTGGTCGGCGCCGGCGCGGTGGTGCCCAACGACATGGAGGTGCCGAGCCGGGCGATGGCACTCGGGATTCCGGCGAAGATCAAGCTCGACGCGGTCGAACCGAAGACGATGATCCAGCTCGGTGCCCGCCAGTACGTCGAGAACGGCGCTCGCTACCGAGCCGAACTCCGCCGGATCGACTGACGCCGAGGGATGGGCCGCTCGGGGGTTGGCGCGGGTCGGTTCGTGCGGCGCGGGCAGGGCTCCTAATCTCCCTGCTTCCCGATCGTTCCGTCAGGAGTCCGTTATGCCCGAAGCCGTCATCGTCGCCACCGCCCGTACGCCCATCGGCCGCGCCTTCAAGGGTTCCTTCGTCGACGAGCGCGCCGATGACATGGCGGCTTTCATCGTGGACGCGGCGCTGAAGAAGGTCCCCGAGTTGGATCGGAACGAGGTCGACGACCTCATGCTCGGCTGCGGCCTGCCGGGTGGCGAACAGGGTTTCAACATGGGTCGCGTCGTCGCGGTGCTGGCGGACATGCCCAAGGTCCCGGGGTGCACGATCACCCGATACTGCTCGTCCTCGCTCCAGACCATCCGCATGGCGTCGCACGCCGTCAAGGCCGGTGAGGGCGACGTCTTCATCGCCGCCGGGGTCGAGGGGGTGAGCCGGTTCATGGTCGGCGGAAGCAGCGACCACACGCCGAACACGCAGAACCACAAGTTCGACGCGCCGGCTGAGCGATCGGCGGCGCGCACCGCCGGCGACCAGGGAACGTGGACGCCTCCCACTGGATTGCCCGACGTCTACATCGCGATGGGCGAGACTGCCGAGAACGTCGCCGAGGTCGAGAACATCTCACGCGAAGAGATGGACGACTACGCCTTCCAGTCGCAGCAGCGAGCCGGCGCCGCGATCGAGCGTGGGTTCTTCGAGCGCGAGATCACGCCGTACACGACCTCGGCGGGCACCGTGGTCAGCGCGGACGATTGTCCGAGGCCCTCCACCCTGCGCGAGAAGCTCGGCTCCTTGGCTCCGGCGTTCCGCCCCACCGGGCGCGTCACTGCCGGCAACGCCTGCCCCCTCAACGACGGTGCGGCCGCGGTGGTGGTGATGAGCGACACGCGTGCCCGTGAGCTGGGGATCACCCCGATCGCACGCATCATCTCGTCCGGCGTCAGTGGCCTGGACCCGGAGATCATGGGCCTCGGACCCATCGAGGCGTCGCGCCAGGCGCTGGCTCGCGCCGGCATGACCATCGACGACATCGACCTCGTCGAGATCAACGAGGCGTTCGCTGCGCAAGTGCTCCCGTCGGCCCGGGCGCTGGGCATCGAGATGGACAAGCTCAACGTGAATGGCGGGGCGATCGCGCTCGGCCATCCGTTCGGCATGACCGGTGCCCGGATCATGGGCACGCTGCTCAACGGTCTCGAGGACGCCGGCAAGAGCATCGGGCTCGAGACGATGTGCGTCGGTGGTGGTCAGGGCATGGCCATGATCGTCGAGCGCCTCGCCTGATCCGAGGGTCGAGGGTCCAGCATGCATCCGGACGTCGTCGCCTGGGAGTCGCGTGGGCGTCGCATCGCAGCCGCGGGCGGCGAGGTCTGGATGGCGGACCTCGCGCCGACGGCTCCGGAGTCGGGGCCCCCGCTGCTGGTGCTGCACGGCTTCCCGAGCAGCTCGTTCGACTGGCGCCACGTCGTGGACGGATGGCGGGCCGGCGGCCGCCGGGTGGTCTTGCACGACGCGTTCGGGTTCGGCCTGTCCGACAAGCCGGATCGCCGCTACGGCATACGCCTGCACGCAGACGTTGCCGAGTTGGTGGCCGCCACGGCGGATCTGACCGAAGTGGTGCTCGTCTCCCACGACATGGGCGACAGCATCGCCGGTGAACTCCTGGCCCGGGACCTCGAAGGGGATCTCGGGTTCTCGATTGCGGCACGGGTGCTGACGAACGGTTCGATCTATCTCGCGCAGGCCCAGCTCACCGACGGGCAGCACGCGCTCATGGCGGCGGCCGACGAACGGTTCGATCTCGCCTCGATCGGGATCGAACCGGGCCCGGGGTTCCGGGCCGGGCTGGCCCAGACGTTCGCGATCGGTCCGACGGATGCGGAGATGGACGCGCAGTGGGACCTGATGGCCCGGGAGCAAGGGCACACGCTCATGACCCGGACGATCCGATACCTCGAAGACCGTCAGGTCGAGGAGGCCCGCTTCACGGGGGCCATCGAGCGCCATCCGAGCCCACTCACGATCGTGTGGGGCGAGCTGGACCCGGTCGCCGTCGCCTCGATGGCCACCACGCTCGCGGCCGCCCGGCCCGACGCCACGCTGACCATCCTCAACGGGGTCGGGCACTATCCGATGGTCGAGGACCCGGTCCGCTTCGGTGCCGCGGTCGCCGCGGGTTGCTGAATCGGAGCCTCGGACTCGCCCGGTCGGACCGCCCAGATGTCACGCTCCGGAATCGCGACCTCGCCGTCGGCACGCCGGAGCCGGACCCGGTGGTGGGCGCGGGACACGAGCACACCGGTCGCGGTCTCGGCGGCGCCGTGGCGCACCACCAGGGTGCGACCCCGTCCGAGGCGGAGACGTTCGTCCCACGTGTACTCGTAGCCGCCGTCCGGCGCGCGGCGGGGCGGCCGTGCGATGTGGACCTTGTGTTCGGTGTAGCCGGCCGCCAGCCGTTCTCGCTTCGCCGACCCCAGGAACTCGGCAGTGGCGTCGAGCAGGACGCGGGTGAAGGTGCGGCCGTGGTTCGGCAGGTCGTCGGCATCCGCGAGCGCCCAGTGGACGAGTTCGTGCAGGATCACGCCGGTCGTCCGGTACCGACGCGGGAGGGTGATGGTGGGTCCGTCGGGCTCCTCCCGGTAGAACGCCTGGCGGGCGCCATGACCCGGGCGCAGACGCGGGGCACGGAAGAGATCCCGTTCGGGGAAACGGGCCAACCACCACAGTGATCCGACGACCTCGTCCAGATACCCCGCACAGTCCGGCAGGGTCGGGAGGCGGCGCCCGCCGAGCGGGGTCTCGGCGCGATACACCCGGCTGCGTTGGGAGTCACGGGGAGAGGCCGGCACCGGTGGGAAGGTATCGGACGGACCCGCCCGGTCAGGGACGCAGGGGCGAGTCAGTGGCCATGTCGGGCGACTGCGTGTGTGGGCGCGCGGCCTGACTCCTCATGATGGCGTGTTCGGCCCGGAGGCGGGCCATGCCGACGTTGTTGCCCGTGTACGCCGCAGGCTGGCGCACCATCCAGAGGATCCCCTCGGCGGCGACCTCGGGCGGCTCCCAGTCCGAGTGGTCGGCGTCGGGCATCGCCGCGACGAAGCCTTCTGACGCGACCGGCACGTCGATCCGGAAGGTGTTGACCGGGATGGCGTCAGGCCGCAGTTGGGCGGCCAGCGACGTGGTGAAGTGCTCGAGCGCAGCCTTGGCCATGCCGTACGCCATCTGGCCCGGGTAGTAGTTCAACGCGGCGGCGGACGAGACGTTCACGATGGCGGCGGATTCGCTGGCGCGTAGATGGGGGAGTGCCCGCTGCGCGGCGAGGACGGGCGCCCGGAGGTCCACCGCGAAGACGAGGTCGAAGCGCCTCATCGGTAGCGTGACATCACCGGGGAAGGTGATGGCCGCGTTGTTGACGAGGAGGTCGAGGCGGCCGAACCGCTCGACCGTCTCGTCGATGAGTCCCTCCACCTCGACGTCGAGCGCGAGGTTCGTGGGCCGGGCCCAGGCGGTGCCACCGGCCTGCGATATCCGGCGGACGGTTTCGTCCAGGGTGCCCGCGATGGGCAACGGGGCGGCATCGGTCGCCCGGGCTGCGCAGACGACCGTGGCGCCTTCGGCGGCCAATGCCGCTGCCGTCGCGGCGCCGACCCCGCGGCTGGCACCGGTGACGATGGCGACGGCTCCCGCGAGATCCATCCGGGCACGCTACGCGAGGGTGGGGAGTTCCTGGGGCGTGTCGAGGTTCGCGGCGTAGAGGTCCCCTCGGTCGCTGACCCGAGCGAGCACCGCGTCGGTCTGGAACTGCAACTGCGTGGGATCGCCGGCGTCGAGCGCATCGCTGACCTCGTCCCACGTCACCGGGGTGGAAACGGTTGGTCGCGTCCGGGCGCGCAGCGAGTACGCGGCGACGGTGGTCTTGTGGCGGTCGTTCTGGCTCCAGTCCACGAAGATGCGACCCGCCCGTTGCTCCTTGGCCATCGTGGTGGTCACCCGGTCCGGCGCGGCCTGAGCGAGGATGCGCCCCAAGGCCAGCGCGAACGCCTTGGTGACCTCGTCGCCCGCCCGGTCGGACGCGATGGGCACCGAGACGTGCAGCCCTTTTGATCCGGAGGTCTTGACCAGGCTCACGAGGCCGAGTCGGTCGAGGACCGCGCGCAGGTCGAGCGCCACCCGGGCGCAGTCGATGACGGTGGCGGGCGCCCCCGGGTCGAGATCAAGGACGACTGCGGTGGGGGCGTTCGGAGTGGTTGCGGTGTGTTGGTGAGTGTGGAGTTCCAGTGCGGCCAGGTTCGCGAGCCAGACCAGTGTGGCGGGTTCCTCGCACAGGACCGACCCGAGCTCACCGCCGCTCGGGACCCAGTCAGGCGCCGACGGTGGCCGGCGCTTCTCGAAGAAGGATTCGGCGTCGACGCCGTCGGGAAATCGCACCAGCGTCAAGGGTCGGTCGTGGAGGTGGGGGAGCACGACCGGCGCGATCCGGGCGTAGTAGTCCACGATCGCGGCCTTCGTGAACCCCGTTTCGGGGTAGAGGACCTTGTCCAGATTGCTCAAGGTCAGCGTGCGACCGTCGATCTGCACGGCAACGTCGGCCATTGTGCGAACCTAGTGGAGACCCCTCGACCGGAGGTTGCCCGTCGTGCCCACCTCAGTGTGGACCGGTTCCATCAGCTTCGGGCTGGTGACCGTGCCCGTGAAGCTCACTCCTGCGACCAAGTCGCGTGACGTCTCGTTCAACCAGCTCGAAGCCGGCACCGGATCCAGGATCCGGAACCGGCGCGTATCCGAGCAGACCGGGCAAGAGGTCACTCGCGACCAGATCGTCAAGGGCTTCGAGATCGAGAAGGGCCGGTACGTCGTCGTCGAGAAGGAGGAGTTGGACTCGCTGGCTCCGAAGGCGAGCCACACGATCGACATCGAGGACTTCGTCGACATCAGCCAGATCGATCCGATCTACTTCGATTCGCCGTACTACGTCCTCGTGGACGAGCAAGCCGCGAAGCCGTATCGGCTGCTCGTCGATGCAATGACGGAGTTGGGCAAGGTCGCGATCGGCCGCGTGGTGATGCGGTCCAAGGAGCGCCTGGTTGCGATCCGACCGGTCAACGGGATGCTGTGTGTGTCGACCATGCGGTACGCGGACGAGATCGTCGACCCGGCCACGCTCGGGCTCCCGGAAGGTGAGATCGAGTTGAGCGACCGTGAGGTGGCGATGGCCCGCCAGTTGGTCGAGGCGCTGGCCGGCGACTTCGAGGCCTCGCGGTACCACGACGAATATCGCGAGCAGCTTCTCGCGCTGATCGACAAGAAGGCCGCCGGCGAGGTCATCGAGTCGGCACCAGCTGTCGACGCGCCGGCCAAGGTTCTGGATCTCATGGCCGCGCTCGAAGCGAGCCTGCAGCGGGCGGCGGGCGATGAGGACGACGACTCCGTCGCCCAGGCCGCCGCCGAATAGCGTCCGGAGGTGCGCGGACGCGACGAGATCTTCGAGGGCCTGTACCGCTGGTACGCCAAGCAGGCGGCGATCGGGCCCAAGAGTCGTCGCGCTCGCCGGTTCGGTGCCTTCGGCACCGGAAGCGGGATTCTCTTCCCGACCGTCGCGCTGTACGGCGAGCAGTACATGCGCATCGGTGACAACGTCGTGGTCGGGCCCTACTGCACACTCTCGGCCGGCGTGATGCCCGGGCATGTGCCCGACCACGATCCGGTGGTGACGATCGGCGACGACGTATTGATCGGGCGTGGCAGCGGTGTGGTCGGCCACCGGTCGGTGACGATCGGTGACGGCGTGTTCACCGGGCACAACGTCTATGTGACCGACGCCAACCACGGCTATCAGAACGTCCACGAGACCATCGGTCGGCAGTTCTCCGAGCCCCGGCCGGTCGTGGTGGGTGCCGGTTCCTGGCTCGGGCACGGCACCGTGGTGCTCCCCGGCGCGCAGGTGGGTGAGCACGTTGCGATTGGTGCCGCCTCGGTCGTGACCGGTGCGCTCCCGAGCTACTCCGTGGCGGTCGGGAACCCGGCGCGTGTGATTCGTCGGTACGACACCGAGCGCGAGGAGTGGATCAAGGAACTCGGTGGGCACGCCGAGTCGGCGCGGGCCACCCGGCCCTAGTCCGACCGACCCGATGGTCGGAACCCCAGCGGGTCCCGACCATCGGATGCGGCGTACCTACTTGGCCGGCGAGGGGTAGTCCGGCGCCTGGTCGGACTTCGGAACGGTCGTGAAGATGGTGACCGAACCGTCCTTCTGGAAGAGGCCGATGTCGCTGGTCGGCACCTTGCCGAAGGGATAGCGCTTGCCCATTTCGGTGTACTGGTAGAGGCCGTCGCCCACCTCGCCGATCTCGTTCTCACCGTTGGCGGTCGGATCCCACCAGATGATGCCGATGTCATCCGAGCCGCCCCAATCGAAATCGGGCCAGAGCCCGTGTTCGCCGCGAGAGACGCGGGGATACAGCGCGGTACCGCCGTTGATCGGGGCTCGCTGGAGCGCCGCGGCGAAGCTGTCGGGGGTCAGGTCCGGTCCGGTGAGATGGACGCCGGAGACGAGTGACGACAGCGCGGCGAGGATGATGCCGTAGGTGTTGTTCTCCGGCTCGTTCCCGGTGAACCACTGGTACAGGTTGTACGCCTGGTTGGCATCTTCGTTCACCCGGGCACCGGTGAGTGCGACGCCGAAGGCGTGCTCCCACTGGGCCTGGTCGTACGTGCGGCCGAAGACCGCGATGTCGACCAGCACGTTCGGTCCGATGACCCATTCGGGGAAGTAATTCTGCGCGGTCGCCTCGGCGGTGAGGTTCGACGGCGTCAGCGGGTCACCGGTGTAGATGATCGTGGTGACGCCGGCGGCCTTCATCTTGGCGATGACGGTCCGAGCCTGTTCCTGACCGCGCGCCAGGTCGAGGGTGAACTCCTGCTCGGCTGCAATGTCGATGCCGCGGCTGGAGAGTTCGTCCTGCAACACCTCGAAGGCCGGGCCCTGCTGGTTGTCGACGGTGTTGTAGTGCGCGACGCCGAAGACCCGCTCCTTGTTCTTGACGTCGTCGCCGCCGTACTCGGCCGGGCCCTTCTTCAGCTGTTTGTCGACGAACTCGGCGGTGAGCAGCGCCGCCTGTTCCGGGGTCGGACCGTTGCTGACGATGTAGGGGGCGCTGTCCACGACCGTCTGCTGCGGGGTGGCGAGGGAGCAGTCGCCGAGGCACATCATCTTGTTGGCCACGATCTCCTGGGCCCAGACGGGCGTCTGGTTCGCGCCTTGGAGCACCGCGAAGGGCTTCATCTCGGCAATCTGCTTGGCGTCGTTGCGGGCCGCGATCTCGTCCATGGGACCGCCGGAGCCGGTGAAGAACACCAGGTCCAGCTTGCGGCCGTAGAAGTTGTAGTACTCCTCGAATCCCTTGAGGTAGTTCCGGAATACGGTCTCGGCCGTCTCGGGCGACACGTCCGCGCCGCTGCCCTTCACGCTCGCGGCCTGGAGGGGGTTCTTGGCCGGGTCACCTTGATAGATGACGATCTTGATTGCGTCCCCGGTGACACCAGACGTGGTGGCGCCGCCGTTGCTCTCACCGGCAGCCAACTGCTTCGCACACGGGGCGGCACGCTCCCAGGGCACCGCGACGGTGCCGAGGTCGGTGTCGCACTTCGCGCCCCAGTCCTCGGAGTCCGCGTTGGCCGTCGAGAAGATCGGCCACCCCTTGGTGGTGTCGACCGAACTGGATCCCTTGTCGGCCGTGGAGTTGTCGTCGTTGCCTCCGGTGAGCACCACGATCAGGGCGATCACCACCCCGATTGCCACGATGACAATCAGTGGTCCGTACCGCTTGGCGTTGCTCGCGCGGGCGGGCCCGCCCTTTCCGGTCTTGGTCGGTTCCATAGTGTTTCCCCCTGGGTCTAGGTGCTGGTGCCGGATCGGGCGATCGCGGCGGCGTTGTCTCCGAGATATGCGGCCACGACGGCGGGATGGTGCACGACGTCGGTCGGCGATCCTTGCGCGATGACGCGGCCGAGGTCCATGGCGATCATGCGGTCGCTCACCGACGTCAGTAGTGGCAGGTCGTGTTCGATGATGAGGATGCTGGCGGCGAGTTCGTCGCGGATTCGCAGGATCAGCGGTCCGAGCGCTTCGGCTTCGCGTTGGGCGATCCCACTCGAGGGTTCGTCGAGAAGCAGCACACTCGGCTGGTGGGCAAGGACGCAGGCGAGGTCGACGATCCTTCGGCTCCCCGTGGAGAGTTCGCTCACGAACTTGTTCCGGAACGCTTCGAGTCCCATGAGTTCGACGAGCTCGTCGACGCGCGCGGTCACCGCAGCCTCCGAATCGGCGACCGCGGGCAGGTACAACGCGGCGGCGATCGGGTCCTTGACGTCGATGCTGCAGTCGAGGGCAACGGCGATCGTCTCGGCGACGGTCAACGACGGGAAGAGGCGACCGTCCTGGAATGAGCGTCCGAGTCCGAGTTGCGCGGCGGACCGGTGCGGGCCGTTCGGTGAGGTCGTAGATCTCGCCGTCCTTGCTCCGCATCAGGACTCGGCCGCCGTCGGTCGGCATCAGTCCGGAGATCGCGTCGAAGAGGGTCGTCTTGCCGGCGCCGTTCGGGCCGATGAAGCCGACGATCTCACCGGCGCGGATCGTGAGCGACACGTCGTCGAGCGCGACGACGCCGCCGTAGCGCTTGTCGAGCGACCGGACCTCGAGGCGGTCCTCGGGAACCGGGCCGTGCCCGTTCGTCGTCGGCTCCTCCGGGCTCAGGGGCTCGGTGCCCGTCGGCGCCGCGGCGGGCGCTACCGAGCCGAGGTTGCCTTCACCGTCTTTTCGCGCGCCGGCGCCCTCGAGGAAGACCGATCGGAGGATGTCCGGTCGTTCCAAGAGCTCTGCAGTCGGTCCGTGGAAGCGAATCTCGCCCTTCTCCATGAAGTACGCCGTCTCGGCCACGGTGAGCGCCACGTTCACCGACTGCTCGACGAGGATGATCGTCGTCCCGGCGTCACGAAGCTCCTGGACGATCTCGAGCAGCTGGGCGACCACGGCCGGCGCGAGACCGAGGCTCAACTCGTCGATCATGAGGAGCTGGGGCCGCTCGATGAAGGCCATCCCGAGCGTCAACATCTGCTGCTGACCGCCCGAGAGGTTGCCGGCGGTCTGGTCGATGCGGTCGCGGCAGGATAGGGAAGATGTCGAGGACGCGCTCGGTCGCGGCGGTGACGTGGGCAGCATCTTTGCGGTGCAACCAGCCGGCGAGGCTGAGGTTCTCCCGCACGGACAGCGACGGGAAGACCCCCTGACCGCCGGGGACCATCGTGACCCCGCGCGCGGCAGCCTCGTTCGCCGGCGTGTGCGTCATGTCTCGGCCATCGAAGATCACTGCGCCGCCGCTGACGTCGGCGGTGCCGGTGATGGCCTTGAGTAGTGTCGACTTGCCGGCCCCGTTGGTGCCGAGGAGCGCGACGATCTCACCCTGGTCGATCTCGAAGTCCACGCCGAACAGGACCTGGACCTGGTCATAGTGCACGGTCACGCCGCGGCAGAGCAGGAGCTTCGCCCGGCCTTGCCGGCGCTCGTACAGCACCTCGGACTGGGCAGCTGCAGCTGACCAGACCTTCTGGATGTCCTTGGCGACGAGCGGCGCGCCCGTGGAGATGATGAGGCAGCCGAGGAGGAAGACGGGCGCCATCGCGAGGAGCCCGGCGCGGATCCCCCAGTTGTCGGTCAGCCAACCGATGAAAGGAAGGATCGCGAGGCCGGGCAGCACGTAGAGGGCGGCGACGCCGAAGCCGAACGACCGGACCTTGGGTGGGATGGCGAGTGACAGTGCGGCGAAGATCGCCGGCGCGACCACGGCCATGACCCCCGAGACGAGGATGTTCATGGCGATCGCCAGCCCGAGAATGCGAGTCTGGGAGAAGATGACGAAGGCGACGGCCGCGATGGTGCCCGCGACCGCGACGAATCGCAGGACGAGTCCGGGGTCGCGCCGCATCAGCCGCGTCCGCGATCGGAATACCGATGAGCAGGCCGATGAACTGGGCGGGTTCGGCGGCGGCGGCGACGTAGCCCCGTTGGGCCACCGTCAGTCCGAAGACTTCGTCGTAGAACAAAGAGGTGAGGCTGGCGAGGCCGATCAGGGCAAGTGCCAGGAAGGGCAACGCCACGTAGATCCGTTGCAGGGTCCTGACCTGCTTCAGCGCCCGCCAGGACTCGGCCCAACTTGGCGGGACGTCCTCGGTGGCGAGCGCGTCGCCTTCCATGCCCATGGCCTTGCGTTCGAAGAAGCCGCGGTCCGGTTCTCGGAGTCGGAGTGCGAGCAGCACGAAGATCGCCGTGGGGATCGCGAAGACGAAGAATGGCGCCCGCCATCCCCAACGTGCGGCGATCAAGCCGGCGCTCAGCGGACCGAGGAACTGGCCCAGCGCGTTGGCCGCCCGGTGGATCGAATAGACCTTCGGTCGGTCGGGAATGTCGTAGTAGTCGGCGAGAAGCGAGTTGTGCGTGGGGTCGACCACCGCCCGCCCGATCCCTGACCCGGCCCGGGCGATGCCGAGAAAGACCATCGTCGTCGCGAGGCCGGTCATCACCGAGAAGCCGCCCCACGCCGCGGCGCCCAGGATCATGATCGTGACCCGGTTCCAGCGGTCGGCGTAGAAGCCGATGGGCACGGAGAGCAGCAGTGCCCCGACGCTCGCCAGAGCGACGACGGTCAGAATTCCGCCGGTGCTGACACCGAAGTAGTCGCGGATCTCCGGGAGCAGGACGTCGAACCCACGCCGGTCCAGCTCGTCGACGCAGTTGATCCCGAACAGCACGAAGAGTGGGTAGAGCGACTGCTGGCCGCCAATTCCCTTGAACCAGTCCCGCCACCACGAGGCGCGCCAGAACGGTGGCATCAGAACGCCTCCTCGATCGCCTCGGCCGACGGCCCGCCGACCGCGGCGAGGACTTGAGCGTCCGGTTCGGACGAGTCGTCGGTCTCGTCGACGCGTCGGTCGGCGAGCAGGCTGGGGACCAGGATGCCGCGGCGCTCTGCGACCCGACGCAGCGCGAGGTCACGGACCAGGGCGAGTGAGCCGCCGAGGCCGCGTGGCAACGCCCACAGGACGATGAGCAACCCGAAGGAGCTGGCCAACAGGGTCCAGCTGCCCGGCAGGAAGTACTGCGTTCCCCGGACGTAGACGGTGCCGAGGATCGCGCCGGGGACCGAGGTCATTCCCCCGATCACCACCGCGGAGAAGGCAGTCAGGCTCTCCTTGGGTGCATAGGCGGCGGTTCCGAGGCCTTCCTGGTGATGGACGAACAACACGCCGGCCAGCGCCGCGAAGAAGCCCGAGATGGCGAAACCGGCGACCATGGTGCGCACGGTGCTGATGCCGTAGGCGCGGGCCGCGTTCTCGTTCTCCCTGATCGCGATCAGTGTGCGCCCCGTGCGACTGTGACGGATTCCCCGCACGACGACGGCCACGAGCCCGAGGATGGCGAGGCAGAAGAAATAGAAGCGGGTCTCGGTGTCGATGCGGACGACTCCGAAGAGGTCGGGTCGCGAGATGCGAGACGAAGGAAGCCAGTCGCCGAAGAACTGGTTGGCGACGAAGTAGCTCGAAACCACGAGCGCGAAGCCGTACGTCACCACGGCCAGGGTGAGTCCGCGCCGCCGGATTGCCGGGAAGCCTACGAGAACGGCCACCACCGCCCCGACGGCGCCTCCGACGAGGAGCGCCAGGGAAATGTCCCAACCCTGGCGGCTCGTCAGCGCCCCTCCGACGATCGCGCCCACCCCCATGAATCCGACCTGGCCCAGGCTGACTTGGCCCGCCCACCCCGTCAGCACCACGAGGGAGACCGCGACGATCGAGAAGATGACGATGACCGACGCGAGGTTCATCTGCGCTTCGCTCAACCACAGTGGCAGCGTGAGGGCGAACGCGGCAACCGCGGCGATGATGCCCCACTTGGCGAACCGGACTTCGGGCAGGTGGGCGAGTTCCGCCGGGATGGGCCGGACTTCGGCGGCGGCCTGCCACGACGAGACTTCGCCCGCCCGGGTCAAGGTCGAGCGTTTCGTGAGCAGCAGCGCACCGACCACGATCACGAAGAGCATCACATCGTTGAAGGCGGGACGGTTCCCAGGCTGGTATGTGGCTGCCTGATCGAGGATGCCGATCCCGATGGCGGCCAGGGTGATGGTCGGGAAGTTCTCGAAGCGACCGATGACGACTGCCGCGATTGCCTGGAGCAGCAACGTGGGCCCGAGCACCTGCCCCAGCGGCAGCCCGACGGTTCCGGCGCGGAGAAACACCGAGACGAACGCGAGCAGTCCGGCAACGATCCAGACGATCGTGTGGACGCGTGTCACCGAGATGCCAAGTGTGGCGGCGCGATCCGAACGTTCGGCCGCGGCCCGCACCGCGCGCCCGTCGCGGAACGGGTGAGGAACCACATCAAGGCGACGAGACAGACGGGGACTGCAATCATCGTCAGGACGTCGTTGGAGTTGAAGAAGACGCCGCCGAACTCGAAGCGAACCGTGAACGGCGGGGAGATCTGACTACTCCCGAACTGCTCGAAGCCGATGCCGAGCATGCTCTTCATCCACCCGGGCAGGAGCACCGAAAAGGCGATCAAGAGCTGGGCGATACCGATGGTGGCGACCGTGAGGATCATCCGCGGTGCCGTCGCGAAGCGGCGGACGATCGCGGCCTGAACGACGAAGGTGACGAGCACGGTTGCGGCGAGGCCAGCCGCGGCGCCGAGGACGTACGGCCAGCCGGCGGTGATGATCAGGAGCACCGCGAAGACGGTGGGTACGAGCCCGAGTTCCGCGGCGGCGAAGTTGATGACCCGGTTGGCGCGGTACACGAGCGCGATTCCGAGCGCGATCAGCGCGATCCGGCCGCCGACGAGTGCCCCGTTGAGCACGACCCCCGCCGGTGCCGGGTACGGCGCGACCGTCACGGCGAAGAGCACCGCCGCGATCGGGAGCACCCACGCGGCGACGCGCCGTGCGGTGGGGGAGGGAAGGAGACGCGTGACAAGATCGTTCAAGACGCTGATCCTCGCGGTCTCCTGTGTTGCTCCCCCCGGAACACGGCGCCGACCCTACGCAGTTCCCGGACGGGGCGGGTGGCAGCTGCTGGAGACCCTCATGCGGGGGTCCTCGCGATGAACTCGTTGACGACCGCGGCCAACTCCGGGCCGCGGTCCTCCTGCAGGAAGTGGCCGCCGCCGGCGATGGTCGGGTGTTCCCGCCCGGCGGCACCCGGGATCTGGGCCCGGAACGGAGCGTCCGCGCCCGCCATGATCGGGTCTGCGTCCGAGTAGGCGCAGAGGAACGGACGGTCGAACCGCCGCAGGACCTCCCAAGCGGCCCGGTTCGGTCCTGCGGCCGGATCGTCGGGTGTCGTCGGGACCAGCAACGGGAACTGCCGGGCTGCTTCCTTGAACGACTCGTCGGGGAACGGCGCGTCGTAGGCGGCGATCACCTCCGGGACCAGGTCGGTCGCGCATCCGCCGTTCACGATGAAACCGGTCGGGAACGTCTCCACCTCTTGTGAGAACTTCTGCCAGGCAAAGAACGCGTCGCCGACTGCGCCGTCGCCGACGGGCAGGAAGGTGTTCGCGGCGACGACGCGCCGGAACCGCTCCGGCATGGCGGCAACGAGGCGGAGCCCGATCAGCCCGCCCCAGTCCTGGCAAACCAGCGTGATCTCCCGGAGGTCCCGGGCGACCAGCCACTCGGTCATCCAGTCGACGTGTCGTTGGTACGAATAGTCGGAGCGCGCGGCGGGCTTGTCGGACCGCCCGAACCCCACGAGGTCCGGCGCGAATGTCCGGTGGCCTGCGCCCGTGAGTACCGGGATCATGTGGCGGTACAAGTAACTCCACGACGGTTCGCCGTGCATCAGGAGCAGGGTCTCGGGCGCGTCCGCCGGGCCCTCCTCGAGGTGGTGCATCCGCAAGCGGCCGGTGCCGTCGCCGCGCTCCACCTCTGAGTAGTGCGGCGCGAATGGATACCCGGCCAGGCTCGTGAATCGATCGTCGGGGGTTCGGAGAACTTCCATCAAGGTCCTTCCAACATGCGACGGGTTCCGTGGGCGATGACCTCACGCGCCGCGTCGGGGCTCAATCCCTGGGCTCGGAGCCCGTCCCAGCTTTCCGCGCTGAGCAGGACCGAGATGACCGCCATGGCAAGGTCCTGGTCGCTCCGGCCGCGAAGTTCGTGGCCGAAGAGTCGTTCGAGGTCGCGCCGCCCGGTCTCGCGTCCCTGACGCAGAGCTGTTGTCAGGGTGGCCGAGTGCGGTGCCCACTGTTCCGCGGCCCGGCGGACGGCGCCGTGCTGTTCGTGGATTGCGATGCGCTGGTCGAGCGCGGCATCGAGACGGGCGGAGACCGGCAAGGCGGCGTCGACCGGGTTGAGCAGCGCGGTCAAGGACTCGAAGTGCCGTGCGGCAGCCGCCCCGAAGAGGTCATCGAGGTCTTCGAAGTGGACGTATACCGATCGCACCGAGATGCGGGCCTCTTCGGCGATCTCGCGGGCGGTCGGACGCACGACGCCCCGTCCGGCCAGTGCCAGAACCGCATTGACGACCGACTCGCGGGTCCGCGCTGCTCGGGCGGACCGCCCGTCGACCGTGGCGCTGCTCGTCATCGGCGGCACGGTAGGGGTGGTTGCACGGACCCTGCAAGATCGAAGGAAGGCCCCGGCGGAGGGCGATCCGGCCTCCCGTCTTCAGGGGACGATGCGGTAGACGAGCGTGGCCGACGCCACCTGGCCTCCGTCGGTGTCGGTCACCGTGATCTCGCTGAACGCAAGGTCGCGCCCCCGCTTGACACAGACGGCGGCCGCCAGCAGGTCGGAACGCCGGGCTGCCCCGGTGTAGTTGACCGTCAGCGACACCGTCGCGGCGCGTGTCCCCTTGTCAAAGTCGTGGCCGGCCCAGACGGCTGCCGCGCCGGCAGTGTCGACGAGGGAGGCGATCGCCCCGCCGTGATACGCCTTGCCGTCGTTGGTCAGGCGCTCGTCGAACGGGAGCCGGAGGGTGGCGCCGGCTGGCGACCAGGCTTCGACCGTCACCCCGAGCCCCGCGAGGTACGGGGTCTGACACATCTGATCCCGCAGGTAGGTCCGCCGCTGTTCCTGCTCCGGTTCGGTGAGCCCCATGAGGTCAGGCCCGCTCGGCGCGGAGCTGGGCAGCGCGATCGCGCAGCTCGTACTTGAGGACCTTGCCCGTCGCATTGAGGGGGAATTCCTCGACGATCTCGACCGCACGCGGAACTTTGAAGTTCGCCATTGCCTCGCGAGACCAGGCGATGATCCCCTCGGGAGTGGGATTCGCGCCGGGTCGGGGGACGACGAACGCCATCCCGACTTCGCCCATCCGGTCGTCCGGAACACCGACCACCGCCACCTGCGCGATCTCCTCGTTGCGCAGCATGAGACTCTCGATTTCGGCCGGATACGCGTTGAATCCACCGACGATGAACATGTCCTTGATGCGGTCGGTGATGCGCAGGTAGCCGCGGTCGTCCATGACGCCGATGTCACCCGTGTGCAGCCAGCCGTCCTCGTCGATTGCCGCCGCGGTCTCGTCGGGGTCGTCGAAGTACCCGCGCATCACGTTGTAGCCCCGAACGACGACCTCGCCGGGCTCGCCGCGCGGGGCCTCAGTGCCGGCTTCGTCGACGACGAGAACCTCGACGTCGTCGATAGCTCGACCGCTGGTCGTGGCGATGGTCTCCGGGTCGTCGTCGAAGCGGCACATCGTCGCGATGCCGCAGGATTCGGTGAGTCCGTACCCCGTGATGATCGTCTCGAAGGTCAGTTCGTCCCGCATGCGTTCGATGAGCTCGACCGGGATCGCGGCGGCACCGGTGACGGCGAGTCGCAATGAGGTGAGGTCGTACTCCGGGCGGCGAGGGTGGTCGAGGATGGTGTGGAAGAGGGTCGGAGGACCCGGGAGCATTGAGATCTGCTCGCGGTGCACTCGGGCGAGCACTTCGTCCACGTCGAAGACGGCCTGCGGATGGATCGTGGCTCCCGTGAGGAGAGCGCTCAGCCAGCCGGCCTTGTACCCGAAGGCGTGAAAGAACGGGTTCACGATGAGGTAGCGATCGCCGGCGCGCAGACCGACCACCTCACTCCAGGACTGGAATGCTCGAAGCGTCGCCCCGTGCGTCTCCATGACGCCTTTGGGGTTCCCGGTCGTGCCGGAGGTGAACAGGATGTCCGAGAGGTCGTCGGACGAGACGGCAGCCGCGCGAGCCGCGAGTTCGCTGGCTTCCACGCCGTCGCCCGACGTGAGGAAAGCCTCCCACCCGTCGGTGCCGTGTTCACGTACCCGAACCACCGCCGACAGATCAGGAGCGTCGGTCGCGAGGTCGGCCCCGTCCGCCAGCATCCCGGCGTAATCGACCCCGAGAAACTCACCCATCGTGACGAGCACCTTGGCGCGGCTGCGGCCCAGTATGTAGCGGGCCTCCATGCCCTTGTACCGAGTGTTCATCGGGACGAGGACGCCACCGGCGCAGTGAATGCCAAGTGCGGCCGGGATCCACTCCCAGACGTTCGGCGCCCAGATCGCGACCCGGTCGCCAGGCTCGATGCCGTGGGCGACATAGGCCGCCGCGGCGCGGCGGGCGGTGGCTCCCAGTTCGGCCCAGGAGAGCGTGACGTCATCGTCCTGGACCGCGAGCCGGTCGCCCCGGGTGGCGACAGCGTGGTCCAGCAGTTTCGGGATCGTGCCCCACTCGAGATCGGCGCGCATGGCAACTCCTTTCGGACGGGGCAGGGTAATGGGACCGCCGCGGTCGCACCGGTTCCGTACGATCCAGGGCATGGGAGCACTCGACCGCGATACGAACCTCGAGGGTGACGACGGCCGCTATACGGTCACACTGAGCCGGGACTGGGAGATCTGGGGACCGAACGGCGGCTATCTGGCGGTGCTCGCACTACGCGCCGCCGGTGCGTTCTCCGATCTCCGGCGGCCCGCGTCCTTCGCTGCGCATTTTCTCGGCGTCGCCGAGTTCGATGAGGTGGTGCTGGAGGTTCGCACCTTGCGTCGGACCCGGCGCGCAGAGTCTCTGGCCGTGTCCATGACCCAGTCGGGTCGACCGATCCTCGAGGCCATGATCTGGGTCGTGGGCGATGTCGACGGCGTCGAGCATGCCGCCTGGACGATGCCCGAGGTCCCGGCGCCGCGCAGCTTGGCCACGACCCGTGAGTTGATGCCCGACGACGCGCCCTCGTTCCCGTTCTGGCTCAACCTCGAGTGCCGACCGACGAACTGGATCGCCGACTGGGACAGCCGTCCGCCCGGTGAGTTCCACGAACAGACCTGGTACCGATTCCAGCCGACGCCGACCTTCGAGGATCCGTTCCTGGACGCGGGCCGGGCGTTGCTCGTTCTCGACACCGTGCTCTGGCCCGTCGCCGCGAGAGGTCATCCGGAGAACCCCGACTGGTATGCGCCGAGCGTCGACGTGCAGGCGCGATTTCATGCCCTGGATCCCGGCGCCGAGTTCCTGCTCGCCGACGCGCACTCGCCGGCGGCGGCCGACGGACTCGTGGGCGGGACGGGCGCGATCTGGTCCGAGCACGGAACCCTGTTGGTGACGGGCGGCCAACAGATGCTCTGCCGGCCCCGCCAGCTGAACCCCAATCCAGAAGAGCGCGGCTGACTGCAGCCCTTTTCGCGGCGGTAGCCTCCGCCTCCTGATCGCGAGAGGAGTCGGTGTGGTTGATCTGGTGGTGCGCAACGCAACGGTGATCGACGGGACGGGTGACCCGGCGCGCCGCGCCGATGTCGCAGTCGATGAGGGCTCGATCATCGAGATCGGCGATGTCGGCGACACCGGTACCCGGGAGATCGACGCCGAGGGGTTGCTACTGACGCCCGGGTTCGTGGATCCCCACACGCACTACGACGCGCAGTTGTTCTGGGACCCGGGCGCCTCTCCGAGCAACGAGCACGGCGTCACCAGCGTGATCGGCGGCAACTGCGGGTTCACCCTCGCCCCGTTGCGTGCTGATGACGCGGACTATCTGCGCCGCATGATGGCCAAGGTCGAGGGGATGCCGCTCGCCGCGCTCGAACACGGGGTCGACTGGAACTGGGAGACCTTCGAGGAGTATCTCGGCCGGCTCGACGGGCAAATCGCGGTCAACGCGGGCTTTCTGGTCGGCCACTGCGCGTTGCGCCGCTACGTCATGGGCCGCGAGGCGGTCGGGCGCGAAGCGACCGACGACGAACTCGCGGCGATGGTGGCCGAACTCCATCGGGCCATCGATGCCGGCGGACTGGGTTTTTCCACGACGCTCAGTAAGACGCACTCCGATGGCGACGGGGAACCCGTCGCGTCACGATGGGCGAGCGAGGCCGAGGTGCTCGCGCTGTGCGCGGCGGTCGGTGACCACGAGGGCACAACCCTTGAGGGCATCATCGACGGCTGCCTGGACCAGTTCAGCGATGAAGAGATCGATCTCTTCGCGCGCATGTCCGCCGCCGGCGCCCGTCCGCTGAACTGGAACGTCCTCACCGTGGACTCGCGCGTGCCGGATCGAATTCCCCGACAGCTGTCGGCGGCCGACCGGGCCGCGGCCATCGGTGGTCGCGTCGTTGCGCTCACCATGCCGGTCCAGGTACCGATGAACATGAGCTTCCTCAACTACTGCGCGTTGTTCATGCTGCCCGGGTGGGACGAGGTGATGGCCTTGCCGCCCGCAGAGCGGATGGTGCGGCTCGGCGACCCCGAAACCCGCCGCTGGATGGATCAACGCGCGAACTCGGACGAGGCAGGGGTGTTCCGTCGTCTGGCCGACTGGCGCCACTACGTGTTGGGGGACACCTACGCGACGGCGAACGCGGGACTGAAGGGTCGCACGGTGGAGTCCGTCGCCCAGGAGCGCGGAACCGATCCCTTCGGCACCTTGCTCGACATCGTGATCGCAGACGACCTTCGGACGATTCTCTGGCCGATCCCACCTGACGGTGACGATGCTTCGTGGGAGTTGCGTCGCCAGGTCTGGGAGGATCCGCGCGCCATGCTCGGCGGCTCGGACGCGGGCGCGCACCTCGATCGAATGTGTGGCGCTCCGTATACGACCCGTTTCCTCGCGGACACGCTGCGCGGACGCAAACTGGTGTCGATCGAAGCGGCGGTCCGGATGCTCACGTCGGACCCGGCGCGGTTGTTCGGGCTCCGGGGCCGCGGCACGATTGCCGTGGGAAACTGGGCCGATCTCGCGCTCGTCGATCCGGAAACGGTCGGCGCGGATCACGCCACGCTCGTTGCGGACCTTCCGGGAGGCACCGCCCGCCTGACGGCGACCGCCACCGGAGTCGAGCACGTCTTCGTCAACGGCGTCGAGACGGTGCGGTCCAACCGGTCCACGGGCGCGGTCCCGGGCGCGCTGCTGCGGTCCGGGCGCGATACCGAGACCGTCGCGACGCGGTGACCCTCGCGGCCGACTATCAGTCGGCGCGCGCCGGGTTCCTCGAGCAGGCCGCGGCCAGTGCCGCGATCGTGCGGACCATCGCGCACCCTGCGACCGGTCCGGAAGGCGGTGCACTTGCCACCGATGTCGCGATCTTCGGCGACCCGGAGGCGCCGAATCGCCTGCTGTGCATCTCGGGCACCCACGGCGTCGAGGGCTTCGCCGGCAGCATGTGCCAGACCCACTGGCTGCGCGGCGGTGTCGAGCCACCGCCGGGACTGGCCGTCGTCATCGTCCACGCGATCAACCCCTACGGATTCGCGTGGATCCGACGCGTCAACGAGGACAACGTCGACCTCAACCGGAACTGTGTGGACTTCGCGGCCACGCTGCCCGCCAATCCGGGCTACGACGAGTTGGCGGAGGTCATCGTTCCCCCGACCTGGGACGCGGCCACCCAACACGCGACGACCGCAACGCTGCTCGAATACGCCGGGGTCCACGGGCTCGACGCGCTGCAGGCTGCGGTGAGCGTGGGTCAGTACCGTCACCCCGCCGGACTCTTCTTCGGCGGCCGCCGGGCCGTGTGGTCTCAGGAGACGCTGCGATCCGTGGTCACCGAAACGCTCGCCGATGCAACTCGGGTCGCAGTCATCGACCTGCACACCGGACTGGGGCCCTTCGGTCACGGCGAGTTGATCGGCGGCCATCCCGACGCGGCCGCTCGCGCGCACCTTGCCGCCTGCTTCGACGACGTCATGATTCCGGCCGACGGCACCTCGGTGTCCGCCGATGTCCAGGGCGACATCCTCGATGGCATCGCTCGTTGGCTTCCAGGCGTGGCGGTGGCGGGCGCGGCACTCGAGTGGGGCACCGTCGACATCGTGGAGGTCCTGCAGGCGTTGCGCGCCGACGCCTGGCTTCATGGCTACGACGATCCGGTGGGCGCGGCCGCAGGTCCGATCAAGGACGCCATTCGGGCCGCGTTCGCCCCCGACGATCCCCGATGGGCCGACCTCGTGATCGAGAGTTTCGAACGCGTCCGCGACCGCGCAATGGCGGGGTTGCTCGACGGCGCCTGAACTGTGGACGCCTCAGAACTGGGGAGGAGCGGTGGTGCGGCGGCCGGCAACCCGTGGGATGACGGAGAGTTCGCGCCGACGCTCGCCTTCGTCGTCGAGTCGGCCGAACACCATGATCGCGACCCCGATCGACGCCATCACCGCCGCCGGCACCACGACCCAATCGCCCGTCGCGAGCAGTATCCCGAGGACTGCGAGCCATCCGCCCATTGGCAGCAGGGCCAAGGTCGGTACCGCCCAGAACATCGCGACGGCCAGCACCCCGACGACGACCAGCCACCGTCCGATCCGCATCACCGCGCGGCCGCGATGCGGCGACATCACGAGTCCGGCGATCGCGAGGATCAGACCGATGATGCCCAGCGCAGTTGCCCCGCGTTCGGCCAGGTCCAAGGTACGCGCCAGGTCGGGAACCCGGTCGGCGGGAAAATCGACTCGGAGGTTGGGGGGTGGTTGCGTGCCGGTGCTGCGAACCGCGTCGGCGAGCAGGGCCGGATCGAGGGTTGCGGATGCGTCGACCCCGTCGACGACCCGTGCATAGATCGTCGGTAGTGCGAGTTGGAACGCTTCTTCGAACTGTGGGGTGCGGACCGCAGCTTTCGCGACGTCGTTCATCTGTTGGAGAGTTGCCGGATTCGGTGCGACCATTTCCTCGGTCAGCGCACCCGCGATTCGACCCGCGAACTCCTCGCGAATGGGTTCGCTCTGGGCGAGTGTGCCCGACTCGGCGAGGATCGTCGATCGGTCGGTGATCGTCCGGTGAAGGGCCAGGAGGCCGGCTCCAAGCGCGAGGCAGCTGAGTCCGAGGACCAGAAGAAATGCTGGCGATGGACGGCGAGCGGGCACGGTCTTGTATCGGCCGTCTCGCGGTGTGGGTTGACTGCTCGCGCGAGATCGTCACGGAGCCGACGGGCAAGGCCCTCGGGGCGGCCGGCAGACCGGGCAGGGAGGCCTGCGGCCTGCACCCGAGGGCCCGGACAGTGTGGCGGTTCCCAGCAGGCGAATTCCATTTGGCGCCTGACGGTTTCCTGAGTGATTCCCCAGGTTCGATCCCAGTGTCCCGAAGCCCTTGGAAGGACCGCGAACGTCACCGAGCGATCGTGGCTGGGGTCACCTTCGGTAGCCTCCGCCGCCATGACCGATGGGATCCCCGAAGGACTGCTCGCGCTCGAGGCCGAACTGGTCGGTCCCGGTGGCCTGTTCGAGGTCGGCGCCGAGATCGTGGACGGTCGGGAGATGGCTGTCTTCACGGGTCGGCTCCCGCACCTGCGAGCCGCGCTCGAATCCGCCGCGGGGTTCGGCGACCGGGAGTACTTCGTCTTCGCTGACCGCGAGACCCGGCGCGCGGTCACCCACGAGGAGCACCGTCGGGCCGTCGCGTCGGTGGCAGCCGTGCTGCGCGACGAGTACGGCGTCGGCCCCGGCGACCGGGTGGCAATCCTTGCCGCGAACTGTCCCGAATGGATCGTGACGTTCTGGGCCGCGGTCAGCCTGGGCGCGATCGCCGTCGGACTGAACGGATGGTGGGTCGGAGACGAGATCCGCTATGGCATCGCGGACTCGGACCCCACGGTGCTGGTCGTCGACCGGAAGCGACTTGACCGGCTCGGCGGCGAGGACCCGGGGGTTCCCACGATCGTGATCGAGGACGACTTCGACCGGCTGTGGCATGCGCACCCGGACGCGACGCTCCCGGAGCATCCGATTGCCGAGGACGACCCCGCCATAATTCTCTACACCAGTGGCACGACGGGCCGGCCCAAGGGCGCGGTCAACACGCATCGCAATGTGATCGCGGCGATCGGGATGTCGTTCTTCCATGGGGCGCGTCTCGCCCTGCTCAAGCCGGACCCGGCCGCCGCGGCTACACCGATCCGTCAACTCGTGACCTACCCGCTGTTTCATGTCTCGGGCCTGCACATGGGCGCCGTCGCGTTCATGATCTCGGGTATCTCCTCGGTCTGGACCCTGGGTCGCTTCGACGAGGAGCTGGTGATGGGGCTGATCCAGGAGGAACAGATCACCGGCTGGTCGTACACGCCGACGATGCTCCACCGGGTCGTGAATCACCCGCGGATCAGCGAGTTCGATCTGTCCTCGTTGCGCAACGGGGGTGGGGGAGGCGCGGCGTTCTCACCGGCGCTGCTCGAGCAGGCTCGGACCGTCATCCCGAATCTGAAGGGCGTGATGGGGGTCGGGTACGGCCAGACCGAATGCGCGGCGCTGGCCACGATCAACGCGGGCGAGGAACTGCTGGCGTTCCCGGACGCGGCCGGTCGGCCGCTCCCCACGATCGAACTCGAGATCCGCGACGAGTCGGGTGCTGTGCTCGCCGACGGGGAGGACGGCGAGATCATGCTTCGCGGTCCGATGGTGATGCCCGGCTACTGGCGGCGCCCGGATGAGACCGCCGCGACGATTCTGCCGGGCGGCTGGTTGCGTACCGGCGACATCGGCCACATGGATGGCGGTCGGCTCTATCTGGCGACCCGCAAGCGCGACATGATCCTGCGCGGCGGCGAAAACGTCTACCCGATCGAGATCGAGAACCGCCTCGAAGCTCACTCAGACGTGGCGGAAGTTGCGGTGATCGGTATCGACCACGAGTCCCTGGGTCAGGAGGTCGGCGCGGTCGTGGTACCGCGGGATGGCGCGGCGATCGACACCGATTCGCTGGCCCAGTTCTGCGCCGAAACCCTCGCCTATTACAAGGTGCCGACGGTCTGGCGGGTTCAGTCAGAGTCCTTGCCGCGCAACGCGACCGGGAAGGTCATCAAAGCCGTCCTCCTCGAGCAGGACTCCCTGCAGTTCGAGGAGGACTGAGATGGCAGTCGACCTGGTGGCCTTGGTCGGGCCCGGCCACACCGCGTGCGTGCTCCAGGAAGTGCAGAACGGGGTCGTCGGCGATCCGTCGGTCCTGCCCGAACTTGCGGCCGCGGCCGCCCGGGTGCAACTGATCGAGCACTGCGCGGCGTTGGCCACTCGGGCTCGTGAGATCGGCGTGCCCGTCTTCCACTGCACCGCGGAGACGCGTGATGATCTCGTCGGCGCGAATCGCAACGCCCGACTGTTCGCCGGCGTCCGGAAAGCGCCGGTGCAACTCTCCCCGGGGAGCGCGGCGGTCGAGGTGCCCGCAGCGATCGGCGTCGACGAGCGCGACGTCGTGCTCCCTCGCCATCATGGACTCGGACCGATGACCGGCACCCAGCTGGACTCGATGTTGCGCAACCTCGGGGTGACCACGATCGTCGGGCGTCGGTGTGTCGGTGAACATCGGAATGACCAACTTCGCGTTCGACGCGGTGAACCTCGGTTACCAGTTCGTGATGCCCACCGACGCGGTCGCCGGCGTCCCCGAGGACTACGCCGCGGCAGTCGTCGCCAACACGCTGAGCCTGGTCGCCACCCTGACGACGACCGAGGCCGTCCTCGCCGCCTGGAGGTAGTTCCCGCCCACACCGAATGCGTGCGGATGCCGGATCGCTTCCGTGCAAAGTTGCGCGTCGATTGGCTGATTCAGGGTCCGAGGAGCGTGACGGTGTCGCCGGGACGGAGGGTGCCGCCGGTCTCGACCTCTGCGTAGACGCCGAGGCAGGCCGAGCGGCCGAGCCCGCCGAACTCCTGTTGGTTCTCGCGGGCGAGGGTCTGCAGCACCCCCTCGTCACGCGGGAGTTCACCCTGGGCGAGGGTGGTCATGACGCAGCGGGTCGCGTTGTCCGTGATTCGCAGCACCACCTCAGTACCGAGCGCGACGCGTTGACCCACCCATGCCGTCTCGACGAAGCCCGAAACGTCGCCGGTGTCCACGACGATGTTCGGCCGGAACCGCCGGAGGTCCACCGCGCTGTCGGGTGCGAGTGCGGCCAGCGTCGCGAGCGATGCCGTCGTCACGAGATGTATCGCCGCGAGGTCCACGAAGGAGGTCTTCTCGGTGGCCATGGCCACGGGGAGGTCCATGGACGCGTCCCGGATTACGAGACCCTCGATGTCGGGCCACTCGGATTCGTACTGCGCGTCGGAGCCGTCGGCGGTGACGACCGTGACCGGGCGCCCCAGCGTGTCGGAGAGGAGAGCATCGATGTCGCTCGTCCCGGTGACCGGCGATCCGACCGTCCGGCGTGGTGATCGTTGCCGTGGCCCCGTCGGGTGTCGCGGTGGCCGAGAAGTCGAGCAGCGGACCCCAGATGCGAGGCTGCTTTGCGCTGGCGATCTTGGCGGTCTCGGAGTCGCGAACCGCGAACTGCGCGGTCCCCGACGATGCCCCCGGCTCGAAGGTCCGCACGGTCCATCCGCTCGCCACCCATGGATTTGACCGGGAACCGCCAGATCCCGTTCACGTCACCGACGTCCATCGAAGTTCCTCCATCGACTTTGAACGCCATTGACCCTAGAACGCACGCCGGGCCCGGAATCTGACGGATCGTCAGATGTAGCCTGCGGGCATGTTCACCCCGGACGAGTTTCCCAAGATCATCTCGGTCGACGATCACGTCGTGGAGCCGGCCAATGTCTGGCAGGACCGTCTGCCCGAGAAGTTCAAGGCGGTCGGCCCCCGGATGGAGCGCCGCAAGATCGCGGAGATGAGCTTCGTCGGCGGCGTCTACAGCTACCGCGAGGCCGATCCGGGCGAGGACGGCACGTGGTGCGACTGGTGGTTCTGCGAGGACCTGCGCTACCCGATGACCCGAGTCATGGCCGCGGCGGGGGTGCCCGCGCGAAGAGGTCACGATCAGTCCGATCACGATGGACGACATGCGGCCGGGCTGCTGGGATCCGAAGGCCCGGCTCGACGACATGGACGTGAACTGGGTCGAGGCTTCACTGTCCTTCCCGACCTTTCCCCGTTTCTGCGGTCAGACGTTTCTCGAACGTGAGGACAAGGAACTCGCCGACCTGTGCGTGAAGGCCTACAACGACTGGATGTTCGACGAATGGTGCGCCGGCTCCGGTGAGCGCCTGATCCCGTTGCCGATCATCCAGCTCTGGGACGCGAAGCTCGCCGCCGCCGAGGTGCGGCGCAACGCCGCTCGGGGTGCGCACGCCGTCTGCTTCTCGGAGATCCCTCCGTTCCTGGGTCTGCCGTCGATCCACGACGCCGACGGCTACTGGGATCCGTTCTTCGAGGCGTGCGCGGAGACGGAGACGGTCGTGAGCATGCACATCGGTTCGAGCTCGAAGATGCCGTCCACCTCCGCCGACGCACCGCCCGCTGTGAGTTCAACGCTGACGTCGATGAACGCGGCGATGTCGCTCACGGACTTCCTGATGTCGGGGGTGCTCGAACGGATCCCGAAGCTCCAACTCGCGTACTCCGAGGGTCAGATCGGCTGGATCCCGTACGTCCTCGATCGGGCCGACAAGGTCTGGCAGGAGAACCGGGGCTGGGGTGGCGTCGCCGACAAAGTCAAGGTGCCGCCGAGCCAGGCGTACCGCGAGCACGTCTTCGGCTGCTTCTTCGACGACCCGCACGGGCTGAAGTCACTCGACGAGATCGGCGTGGACACCGTGACATTCGAGACGGACTACCCGCACTCGGACTCGACCTGGCCGCACTCCCGCAAGGTCGCGATGGGCATCATGGACGGACTCGACGACGACACGATTGTCAAGATCGTCCGAACCAACGCGATTCGAATGCTGCGCCTCGACCTCGACGCGTGAAAGGATCCAACCCATGACCGATAAGCAGTTGCAGACGGTATCGACGCGCCCGGGCTTCATCGCCGCCCTCGACCAGAGCGGCGGATCCACCCCGAAGGCCCTCAAGCTCTATGGCGTCGGTGAAGACGCCTACTCGAACGAGGACGAGATGTTCGACCGCATCCACGAGATGCGGTCCCGGATCATCACGAGCCCGGCCTTCAACGGCGACCGGATACTCGGCGCCATCCTCTTCGAGGGGACGATGGATCGCGAGATCGAAGGCAAGGGCTCGGCGCGAGTTCCTCTGGGAGGACAAGCAGGTCGTCCCGTTCCTCAAGGTGGACAAGGGCCTCGCGGACGAAGTCGACGGCGCGCAGGTCATGAAGCCGATGCCCGACCTGGACGCGCTGTGCGAGCGGGCCGTGACCAAGGGTGTGTTCGGTACCAAGATGCGCTCGGTCATCAAGCTCGGCAACCCGACAGGCGTGGCGGCGGTCGTCGAGCAGCAGTTCGACCGTCGGTCGGCAGATCCTCGGCCATGGACTCGTCCCGATCATCGAGCCCGAGGTGGACATCCACAGCCCGGAGAAGGCGGCTGCCGAGGAGCTGCTGCGGGACGCGATCACCGCGCAGCTCGCCGGGCTCGGTGCCGGTCAGCAGGTGATGCTGAAGCTGACCCTGCCCGAGCAGGACAACTTCTATGCCGATCTGATCGCCGACGATCGCATCCTCAAGGTGGTGGCGCTGTCCGGTGGGTATTCCCGCGAGGAAGCCAACGCCCGATTGAGCCGCAACCACTGCGATGATCGCCAGCTTCTCGCGGGCACTGACCGAGGGGCTGAGCGCCCAGCAGAGCGCCGCGGAGTTCGACGCCGCACTCGACTCGGCGATCCAGAGCATCTTCGACGCCTCCCGGACCTGACGAGTCGACGGCTGCACGGCCAATAGCATGCAGCGGTTCCCCGCTACCGGCGACCGAGGCATCCGATGACGACCGCAACCAGGCTCGACCACGATCTCCCCGTCCGGAGTGACTGGACGATCGACGAGATCCGGGAGCTCTTCGAGCGTCCCTGATGGGCTTGGTCCACGAGGCCGGCGCGGCGCACGCCGAGTACTTCGATCCGGACGTCGTCCACGTCAACCAACTCCTGTCGATCAAGACCGGGGCCTGTCCGGAGGACTGTGGATACTGCTCGCAGTCGGTGCACCACAACACCGGAGTGAAGCCCGAGCCATTGATGGACGTCGACGAGGTCGTTCGCACGGCGACGCGGGCCAAGGCCAACGGCGTCACCCGCTATTGCATGGGGGCCGCCTGGCGCGACGTGAAGGACAACGCCCAGTTCGAGCGGGTGCTCGACATGGTGCGGCGAGGTCGACGCCCTCGGCCTCGAGGTCTGCATGACCCTGGGCATGCTGACCGCCGACCAGGCGCAGCGGTTGGAAGCGGCCGGACTCCACAGTTACAACCACAACCTGGACACGTCGCCCGAGTACTACCCGGAAATCATCTCGACCCGTACGTACCAGGAGCGGCTGGACACGATCGCGGCGGTTCGCACGACGAGCATCAACGTGTGCTGCGGCGGCATCCTCGGTCTCGGCGAGTCGGTCGAGGATCGGATGTCGTTCCTGCACCAGCTCGCAACCCTGGATCCCCAGCCGGAGTCGGTCCCGATCAACGTGCTGTCTCGCGTGCCGGGGACACCGCTCGAGGACGCACCGGACGTCGACATCTCCGAGACGGTGCGGGTCATCGCGGCGGCCCGGATTCTGATGCCGGCATCGGTGGTGCGTATCAGCGCCGGTCGGCACCTGATGAGCTACGCCGATCAGGCGTTGTGTTTCCTCGCCGGGGCGAACTCGATCTTCACGAGCGAGCGCAATCTCATGCTGACCGAGACCACGCCGTGCGCAGATCACGCGACCGATCGCGAGATGCTCGGGTCCCTCGGCCTCCGCGCCCGGAGCATGGCGGAGATGTGAAGTTCCTTCCTCCCGGGCCAGCACAGAAGTAGAACACGTTCTAATCTGGCGGCATGACTGCAGTGAACGTGGACGAGCGGTACCGCCTCCTCATCGGCGGGTCATGGGTGGACGGCGCAGCCGGGACGTACCCGATCCTCAATCCGGCGACCGAGGAGGTCGTCGGCAATGCCCCTGAGGCAACCGCGGCGCAGGCGCAAGACGCGGCTCGGGCGGCCCGCGAGGCCTTCGACTCGTGGTCCCGCACCACGCCGGAGGAACGAGCGAACCTGCTCGAGGCCGCGGGGAAGGCACTGCTGGCTCGGCGTGACGAGTTCATCCCGCTCGTCATTGCCGAGACGGGCTGTACCGCGACGGTCGGGAAGTCGTTGCAGGTCCCGCAGGCCGCGGTGCGGTTCCAGCGCTACGCCCGGGTGCGCTCGAGCCGACCGTGTTGCCACTCCCACCCCAGGAGACGGCCGGGACGCCCCTCGCTCCGGGTGGCGTCATCGGTGCGATCGCCCGCCGAGCACCGGTCGGTGTCGTGGCATGCATCACGTCGTACAACTTTCCGATCGTGAACATGGTGGGCAAGATCGCGCCCGCCTTGGCGACGGGCAACACTGTCGTCGTCCGACCGGCCGGTCAGGACCCGCTCGCGATCGTGAAGTTCGTCGCGTTGCTCGAGGACGTCGGGTTCCCGCCGGGCGTCGTGAACGTCGTCACCGGCTCCACGCCGGAGTCGGGGGAGGCACTGGTTTCGTCTCCTGACGTGGACATGGTGAGCTTCACCGGGTCCAGCGGCGTCGGGGCGCGCATCGGCGAGGTCGCCGGCCGGGGCATGAAGCGCCAGTTGCTGGAGCTCGGCGGGAAGGGCGCCGCCCTGGTGCTCGACGACGCCGACGTGAAGAACGCCATCGGGATGATCGGTTCGGTCTGGACGTTCCACTCGGGTCAGATCTGCACCGCGCCGACCCGGGCGATCGTCCACCGCTCGATCTACGACCACGTCGTCGAGGGTCTCGCCAAGATGGCGACGGTCTTGAAGGTCGGCGACCCGCTGGAACCGGACACGGTCGTCGGCCCGGTCATCACCGAATCCCACCGGGCCCGGATCGAGAGCTACATCGGCTCCGGACGCGACGAAGGTGGCGAGGTGGTCGCCGGTGGGGTTCGACCCGAGCACATGGAGCGCGGCTGGTACGTGGCGCCCACGCTCATTGCGGGGTGTCGGCTGGACATGCGGGTCGTCCAGGAGGAGATCTTCGGTCCGGTCATCGTTGCGTTGCCGTTCGATGACGATGACGAAGGCATCGCGCTCGGCGAACGGTACCGAGTTCGGGCTGTACGACTACGTGTTCAGCGGCGACAGCGCCCGGGCAATGGCCGTCAGTCGACGGATGCGCGCCGGCAACATCGGGATCAACACGGTGCAGCGCAATCAGGAGACGCCCTTCGGCGGCACGAAGCAGTCCGGCGTCGGCCGCGACGGCGGCTCTTTCGGTCTGCACGCCTACACCGAACTCCAGTCAGTCGTCTGGCCCGCCTGATGGAGTTCGGGGTGTTTCATTCGGGGCATGTGCCGGTGCAGGCGGAACCGGCGGCGCAGCGGCCAGCGGAGCACGCGCGGTTACTCGACGAGGTCGAGATCGCGGTCACCGCGGACCGAGCCGGGTTCAAGTACGGCTGGTTCACTGAGCATCATTTCCTGCGTGAGTATTCGCACATCTCGGCGAACGAGGTGTTGATGGGTTACGTCGCGGCGCGCACCGAGCGCATCCACATCGGGTCCGGGATCTTCAACATCACCCCGCCGGTCAACCACCCCGCGCGGTGTGGCCGAGCGGGTCTCGATGCTGGATCACCTGAGCAACGGTCGCTTCGAGCTGGGCGTCGGACGCGGGTCGTCGAGCACCGAGTATCAGGGCTTCGGGATACCGGACGCGGAGACCACGAGAGCCCTGTTCGACGAAACCCTGCCGGAGCTGGTGCGCCTCCTCACCGAGCAGCCGTACTCCTATCAGGGCGACGCGTTCTCCATGCCCGAACGCAACGTGCTCCCGCGTCCGTGGACGTTGCCGCACCCACCGCTCTGGCTCGCGTGCGGAAGCCCCACCACCTTCGAGAAGGCCGGCCGGTTGGGCATGGGTGCGCTCTGCTTCACGATGGGCGAGCCCGAGGACCTCGCGCCGCTCATCGAGACGTATCGGAACGCGATCGCGCAGTGCGACGACCCGATCGGAGGGTACGTCAACGAGAACGTCGCCTGCGTGAGCATGCTGCTCTGTCTCGAAGACCGGGACCGGGCGGTGGACCTGTTCCGTAACATCGGGGCGTCGCATTACCAATCGCTCGTCGTGCGATGGCTGGACTCAATTCCCCTGCCGGTCGAGATCGACCGGGCGGACTTCACCGTTCCGGAACCGTCCGTCGAGGACCTGCGGTCCGACATCGCGAACGGCCGACGGAGCCTCGGGGCACCTGAGGACGTCGCCCGATCGGTGACCCGGTGGGAGTCGGCGGGCGCGGATCAGCTGATCTTCGGGGTCCTGAACAACACGCTGCCGGTGGAAATCGCCCAGGAGAGCCTCGAGGTCTTCGGGCGTGACGTGCTCCCCAGCTTCGACAAGGATCCGGTGCACTCCACCACTCGCCACCGGGAGACCGCTCGCGCATGACCTTCGACACCGTTGCCGTGGTGCCCGACGGCGCGCTCGTCTTCGGCATCCAACTACCCGTCCAGGCGTTGTCGCTGCTCACCTCCCAACCCTGGGAGCGTGAGGGTGCGGGGCCGGCCGAGCTGCTGGCGGCGGCGCAGGCAGCTGACGCGGCCGGGTTCTTCTACGTAGCGGTCTGCGACCACGTCGCGATTCCACGCGAGAAGGCCGACGCGATGTCGACCACCTGGTACCACCCGGTCGCGACCCTGGCCTGGCTGGCTGGTCAGACGAACCGGGTCCGGTTGATGACCAACGTCTTCGTTCCCGCCTATCGCCATCCGTTGGAAACGGCCAAGGCGTTCGCCACGCTCGACGGGCTGTCCGGCGGTCGGGTGATTCTCGGTGTCGGAGCCGGGCACGTGGAAGGCGAGTTCGACGCGCTGGGGATTCCCTTCACCGAACGGGGGCCGCGCACCGATGCGGCGATCGACGGGATCGTGGAGTCCTGGCTGTCGGAGTTCGTCGGCGACGTCGGGCTCTCCCCGCGACCCGTGCAGCAACCGCGACCGCCGATCTGGATCGGCGGGTCGTCCAAGCCCGCGCTCCGCCGGGTCGCGGCTCGCGGCGACGGCTGGATCCCCCAGGGCACCCCGAAGAAGCTGATGCCCGAGTCCATCGCCTACGTCCAGGAACACGCAGACCAGGTCCGCCCCGGTGCGACGTTCGACATCGGGGTCATCACCGAGATGATCCACGTCGGCGCGCCAACCTGGGAGGTGCCGAAGTACACACGCTCCGGTGCACCGGAGGCGATCGCCGAAGCACTCAACGAATACGGCGCGATGGGTGTCTCGCACCTGCAAGTGCGCTTCGCGGCCCGATCCGCGGACGAACTCTGCGACCAGATCGACGCGCTTCGGCGCGGAGGTCGGGCCGTACCTGACCCGCTGAAGGGAAATCCATGTTCCTCACCATGCGCCACGACTTCCGGACGCCGATCGACGGTTCGTCGTCGCAAGCCGAGATCTATACCGCCGCCATGGAACAGTTCCGTTGGGCTGACGAGCACGGGTTCGACTTCGCGGTGCTCTCCGAGCACCACGCCTTCGCGGACGGATGGCTGCCCGCACCGATCGTCGCTGCGGCCGCGGTCGTCGGGGCGACGAAGCGCATTCCGGTCCTGCTCTCCGCGGTGATCCTGCCATTGCATGATCCCGTGCGGATCGCTGAGCAATTGGTCGTCCTCGATCATCTCAGTCAGGGTCGGGTCTGGACCATCGCCGGTGCCGGATACCGCCCCGAGGAATTCGAGATGGCCGGTGTGGATCTGAAGCGGCGGGGCAAGGTCCTCGAGTCGCACCTCGAGGTCATGCTCCGGGCGTTCACCGGCGAGCCCTTCGTGTACGAGGGACGGGAAGTCCAAGTGTTGCCGCGTCCGTTCACCGACCCGCATCCGATGCTCATGGTCGGTGGTGGGGTCGAAGCCGCGGCGCGACGCGCGGCGCGGCTCCGGCTGCCGATGATGCCGATGCACGGGGATCCGCAACTGACGGAGTGGTACGACGACGAGGCCGCCAAGATCGGCTTCGAGGGCGGATTCGTGATGAAGCCGTCCGGACCGACGTTCGTGCACGTGACCGAGGACCCGGACCGCACGTGGAGCCAGATCGGCCCCTACGTGCTCTCGGAGGCGCAGACGTACGCACGCATCCAGACGGGCGGCCAGTACTCGACGCCGGTGGTGCACGCCGAGACCGTCGGGGACCTCAAAGCGTCTCCGCAGGTGTTGGTCGGAACCCCGGACGAAATCGTGGCGGCGGCCGGCGGCATCGCGGCGGACGGCGCGCTGACCTTCAACCCGCTCGCCGGGGGTCTGCCGCCGCCGCTCGCTTGGGAGAGCCTGGAGCTGTTCGCGGCCAAGGTCCTGCCGCGCCTTCGTCCCGCCTGATCGCTCAGACCGGAGCGAGGGCGAGCGCGAAGCCGGCGACTCCGACGACGAAGGTGCCGATGGCGACGAGGCGGAACGCGCGGATGTGCATCGTGTGCCCGGCGTAGCGGTGGTGGGTCGCGAGTTGTGCGGCAACGAACAGGCTCAGCAGGAACAGTGAGCCGGCGACGCCCAGCAGGACGAGGACGAGCGCGTGGTTGCCCTCGTCGATCGGCCACAACCGGCGTCCGAGTGCGGCGATGACGACCAGGAAGGCCGTGCCGGTGCGGTTCCAGGCCAGGGCGGTCCGCTCAGGGGCGAGCCCGTCGTCGTCGGGGCCGAGCGGGTCCCCCATCAGGTCTCGAGTGCACCGAGGATCACCGCGATGATCGCGATGACACCGATGCCGATCGACAGCACGAGCGGCATCGGCGAGCGGGGCAACGGTTCGGACCGTCGCATCGCGCGTTCGTTCTGTTGCCAGTACCGGTAGCTCGTGATCGCGAGTGCGGCGCCCAGGGCGATGAGGGGTAAGCCGAGGAGTCGGCGGCCGTAGACGATGTGGAACTTGGGGAGGAGTTGCGTCGCGGCGACGCCGGTGGCGATGAGCGCGAGGGCAGTGCGGTTCCACGCGAGGAACGTCCGCTCGTTGGCGTACGTGAACCGCACGTCCGGTTCGACCTCGTCGGGCTCGCCGGGGTCGGCGGGTGAAGGGGTCGAGGCGGCGTGGGTCATAGGAGGTGCGTCGGCAACGCACCCACGAGCGTACCGACCTCGCTGACAGCTCCGGTGCCGGTCGCGTACGGGTCAGGACGGATCGGGGCGATCACCGCGGTGCGGTGATCTCGGACGATCTGGCGACGCGCCTCCGGGGTCATGGGCGTGCCCCCAGGTCGCTCGGGGCCAGGAACTCCATCGGCGGGGGTGGTCCCCACGAGTAGAGCGCGCGCTCGTCGGTCATGGCGCGGGGTTCCCACGTTGCGGGATCGTCGATGATGTCCAGATCCGCGTAGTACTCGGCGAAGGTGCCGCCGGGGTCGCGCAGGTACCAGAAGAAGTTGGAGCCGAGGTAGTGGCGCCCGAGCCCCCAGACGTGGCGGTGTGGATCGCCGTCGAGCAGATGCTTGGCACCGCGGCCGATCTCGTCGACGTCGTCCACCTGCCACGACGTGTGGTGGACGTAGTTCACCGGCCCACCCTGGACGAGCACGTTGTGGTGATCGGTGGAGCAGCGGAGGAACGCGGCGATACCAGGGATCTCGTCACTGATCGCGAAGCCCAACCCGTCGGTGAAGAACCGCTGGGTCCGTTCGGGCTCGGTGGAGCCGATCACCACGTGGCCGAGCTTTCGGGGCCGGACCGGTCCTTCGCGGTCGATCGCCGCGGCGCGCGTGGTCCGTTCGGTGTCGCCGGGACGGTTGACCGGGTCCGACTCCTTCGGGGTACTGAGGATGGTTGGCGCGACGGTGAGGACGACATCGAAGCCCGCGCCGGACTCATGGCTCCGCAACGTGGTGCCGTCGCGGTCGGCTGGGCGGTCCGTCCCGTGCAGCCGCTCGGCCAGTGCCCCGAGGTCGTCGGGGTGCTCGACGCCGAGTCCCAGCTCGACCACCCGTCGGTGGTCGTCCTCGACGAGGCGCAGCTGTTGACCGCCGTCCGCGGTGGCGAACGTTGCCTCGTCGACACGCGTGAGACCGAACGACTCGTAGAAGTCCGCGGCCGCCGCCGCATCCGGCGTGGCGAGTGTGACGGAGGTGAGCCGATGCAGTCCCATGCGTCCGCCGATCTGAGCAGCTACCAGAGCTGGTCGGTGTAGGTGTCGGTGCCCGGCACGGTCTTCACGAACGGCGCGGCGTAGGTGACGCGCCCACCGGCCTCGGCCACGGCCGCCGCGAACGCTTCGTAGCCGGACCAGTCCTGCAGCGGGTCCCGCTCGCTCCACCAGAGGAGCGTCACCCGCTCGGTCTCAGGCGTGAGCGGCACGTCCTTGGGGGCGTTCGCGAGCAGCGGGACGGCGACGAAGGCGGTGACCTGGTCCGCCGGTGCCGTCGGCCGGGAGCCGACCCAGTCGATCAGGGACTTGGCGTCCTGACTTTCGGCGGGCTCGACCGTCATCATGACCAGGCCCGGGTACCCACGGTCGAGGGCGAGCTCCACTGGCACGCCGTCGGCGTCGGCATGGGACTCGCCGCGGAACTTGTACATCGCGGTGTGGATGTGATCGCGCTCCTCGAACATCCGGTCGTTGTCGTGGAGCCAGTTCACCTGGTTGGTGCCCCACTGCATCCACTCGCCGAACTTGCCCGCCAGCACCCAGTAGATCGCGACGTAGGAGCCGGCGGCGAGGTCGTGGCCGAACGGGCTCGTCTCGGGGAATCGCACCGCCTTGTGGTCCCGGGTGGCGACGTAACGCGTGCCCGCGATCGTCCACGCGCCGATCATGCAGCCGGCGTAGAAGTGGTCGCGCTCGTACCAGCGGTTGTAGTCGACCTCGTGGCCGCGGTGGGGTTCCACGAGTGTGATCAGTGCGCCACCGAGCTTGATCGGCTTGACCCGGGTGTCTCCCGAACCGACTTCCTGGATGGTCATGGCATCTCCTCGTGGACGGTCCGGGCCAGTGCGGCCTTGTCGATCTTGTGGGTGGCGTTCACCGGCAGCTCCTCGACGAGGACCAATCGGTCGGGTGCCTTGTAGTCCGCGATCCGGGCTCGGCACCAGTCCCGGAGTTCGCCGATCTCGGGTGGGGTGGCCCCCGGCTCGGTCGACGACGACGGCGACCCCCCGTTCGCCGAGCACCGGATCGGCAACGCCGAGCACCGCCACCTGCGCGATCGCGGGATGGTCGGCCAGTGCGGCTTCGACCTCGGCGGGATACACGTTGTACCCGCCCCGGATGTACATCTCCTTGAGCCGACCGACGATGCGCAGGTTGCCGTCGCTGCCGTAGCGGCCGAGATCCCCGGTGTGGAGCCAACCGTCGGCGTCGATCGTGGCGTCGGTGGTCTCGGGGTCCTGCCAGTACCCGCGCATCATCGCGGGGGACCGGACGACGATCTCGCCGACGTCACCGTTCGGCAGCTCCCGACCGTCGTCCGGCGTGACGATGCGCAGGGCGACGTCGGGCGCGGGCCGGCCGACGGTCGTCGCAATCACTTCGTCACTGTCGCCGATGAGGGTGCTCGTCGTGACGCCGGCCTCGGTGCTGGTGTAGCGCGTGATCACCGGGCAACCCAGGGTCTCGCGCATCCGCCGCACGAGATCCGGAGCGATCGCGGCACCCCCGATCCCACACACGCGCAGCCGGGAGAAGTCGGTCCGGGTGAGGTCCGGGTGGGCGAGTACCAGCTCCCACTGGGTGGGCACGCCGGTCCCCATGGTGATGTTCTCAGCGCGGATCAGGCGGAGGGTCTCGGTCGCGGACCAGGGTTCACCCGCGATGACGATGGTGGTGCCGTTCGCGAGTTCGTCCCACATCCGGGTCATGTAGCCGACGTGCGGGAACGGGAGCACCACCAGTCGACGGTCGCCCGGTTCGGTGAGCTGGCCGATGTTGGCGCTGATCGCCCGCATGCGCGCGTGGTCGAACACCGCGCCCTTGGGGGCACCGGTCGTGCCACTCGTCCAGACGATGCACGCCAGGTCGTCGGCGGCGATCCGGGGAAGGCCGGCGGGGTCCGGCGGCGATGCTCCGAACGCCCCTTTGAGGTCAGCGACGTCGATGATCCGGCCCGTGGGCGCGCCGTCGGGGATTTCGTGACCGTCGCCGAGCACCGTGACGGTGGGTCGGGTCCGTTCGAGAATGCTGTGCTGTTCGGTGGGGCCGAGGCGACCGTTGATCGCGCTGGTGATGGCCCCGACCCGCAACGCGCCGAGGTAGCAGACCGCGAACTTGATCGAGCTGGGCAGCATGAGACAGACCACGTCGCGCGGCGCGACGTCGTGATCGAGCAACGTCGCCGCGAAGCCGTCGGCCGCCCGGTCGAGCCAGGCGTAGGTGGCCCGCTTCTCGCCGTGGACGTAGGCCTCGCGCTCCGGGTGCTCATGGGCGGCGGCGCGGAGGAGCGCGGCCGTGTCGACGGGTGCCGTCATCGGCTCGGACTGTAGGGGACTCGACGCGCGAGGGTGCCGACCCGCGCGCCTAGCGCCGGAGCAAGCTGAGCAGGCGCAGGATCTCCATGTAGAGCCAGACCATGGTGACGGTCAGGGCGAACACGCCGTACCACTCCATCGTCTTGGGTGCGCCGGAGAGGCCCAGCCGGCGGATCATTTCGAAGTCGAGGAACAGGTTCAGGGCGGCGACGATGCAGATGCCGACGCTGACGAGGATGCCGAGCGGGGTGGGCTCGTTCCAGAACGCGATGTCCGCGCCGAAGAGGCTGAGCACCATTGCCGCGAGGTACATCACGAAGATGCCGGCGGTTGCCGCGATCACGACGAACACGAACTTCTTCGTGACCTTCACCACGCCGGAGACGTAGAGCCCGAGGCAGACCAGGAACACCGCGAAGGTCGCGAGGACCGCCTGGAGGACGATGCCGTTCCACTGGATGTCGTAGAGGTGGGAGATGGCCCCGAGGAACATCCCCATGCCGACTGCGTAGAGCGGCGCCGTGATGGGTGCGGCCTTGGGCTTGAAGATGGTCAGCATCGCGAGGCCGAACGCGACCAGCAGCGCGATCAGGGTCCATCCGGGCAGCTTCACCGTCGAGTTGCCGAGCGAGTCGACGGGCGCGGCTTCGACCTGCGACCACCCGTAGGTGGCGGCGGCGACGATCAGGGCCCAGAGGAGGAACGTCTTGCCGAACGCGGCCTCGGGGCTGAAGGTCCGGGTCGCGCCGCCGGTTGTGGTTGCGGTCCCGTCGGCGGACGCGGCGGCGGTGTCGGCCAAGGCCCAGCCTGGTTGCAGCTCCTCGGCCACCTGCTCCACACGCTTGGGGGCCAGTGTCGGGTTCGCCATGTCGGTGCTCCTTGCGAAAGGGTTCCCCCGAAGGTACTCACGCGGTGCCGTCAGACTGGCCGCGGGCGAGTGCCCGTACACCGCTGATTCTCAGGAGTAGTCATGCCGACCGAGCCCCGAGCCGTGTTGTTCGACTTCGGTGGCGTCTTCACCGACTCGCCGTTCCACGCCATCGGTGCCTACGCCGAGCGGATCGGCGCCCCGGAGCCCGCAGGTCACCGAGATCGTCTTCGGCGGCTACGGGATCGACGGCGATCACCCCTGGCACCGAGTGGAGCGGGGCGAGATCACCCTGGCCGAGGCCCGTGAGCAGATCAGCGCGATCGGCCGGGACCAGGGGTTGATCATCGACATCTGGGACGTGTTCGCCGCGATGGGTGAGAACGGGGGCGGGCTCCGCACCGAACTGGTCGAGTACGTGCGGACCATCCGCAGCGTCGGGGTTGGAGACCGGCATCATCACGAACAACCTGGTCGAGCTGCGGGAACACTGGCGCTCGATGCTGCCGGTCGACGATCTCTTCGACTTCGTGGTCGACAGCAGTGAAGTCGGAATGCGCAAGCCGAATCCGGCGATTTTCGAGCACGCGTTGGTGATCGGCGGATACACCGCCGACCAGGTGATCTTCCTCGACGACTTCGAAGGCAACGTCGTCGCGGCCCGTGCGTTGGAAATCCGATCCATCCTCGTGGACGGCGACGGCGCCAAGACGGTCGCGGATCTCGACGCGGTCCTGGGTCTGCGCTGAAGGCCCGGCGGTGTTCGGCGCCTCGCCATGACCCTCACCCGGACCGAGCCGCGGTGAAATCTGACGAGGCGTTAGATTTCGCCCGCCGTTCCCGTCGACCCGAGGAGTCTGCCACCCATGGCCCGTTTCACCGATCGGACCGCGATCGTCACCGGGGGAGGGTCCGGCCTCGGCCGCGCCACGGCCCGGCTGTTCGCGGCGGAGGGCGCCCGGGTGGCTGTCGTCGACCTCGCCGAGGACGCGGCCGCCGCCACGGTGGCCGACATCGCCGAAGCCGGCGGTTCGGCGCAGGCCTACGCCGCCGACGTGTCGGATGCCGATGCCGTCTCCGCGTGCGTCGAGGCCGTCAGCCGCGAACCTCGGGCGCCCCGAGCTCCTGGTCAACTCGGCCGGAATCGGCGGGTTCGCCAAATCCCAGGAGGAGAGTCCGGAGCGCTGGGCATCCATCATCGGCGTGAATCTCACCGGTACGTTCCTGATGTGCCGATTCACGCTCCCGTACCTGCTCGACGGCGGTGGGGCCATCGTCAACGTGGCGTCGAACGCCGGGTTGATGGGTCAGCCGTACTCGGCGGCGTACTGCGCGTCCAAGGGCGGGGTCATCAACCTGACGCGCGCGCTGGCCGTGGAGTTCCTGGACCAGGGGGTGCGGGTCAACTGCGTCGCGCCTGGTGGCATGCGGACTCCCCTGACGAAGGGGTTCCGACTTCCCGAGGATGCGGACATGGACGTCCTGCGTCCGATCATGAGCCGAATCGGCGTGTCCGAACCCGAGGAGGTCGCTGAATGCATCGCTTACGTCGCTTCCGACGCGGCGAGATACATGATCGGTTCGATCATCTCGATCGATGGGGGACTGGTGACGTACGGCGGGGGATTCCCGAAGCCACCGTCGTCGACCCCAACAAAGGCAGCTGGGTGAGACGATGGCGAGACGACTGAACTCGTTCACCTCGCTCTGGGATCTGCTGGAGCAACGCGTTGCCGATACCCCCGATGCCCGCTTCGTTGTCGACGAGCACGGCCGGACGCTGACCTTCGCGGAGTACCGCGACGCGAGCGAACGTGCCGCGGCCGCATTGCACGCACGAGGGATCGGCGAGGGCGATGTCGTGTCGTGGCAACTGCCCACCTGGATCGAAGCGATGGTGCTCGTCGGCGCGCTCGCGCGTCTCGGTGCGGTGCAGAACCCGATCCTGCCGATCTACCGCGAGCGGGAGGTCGGCTTCGTGGTCCGGGAGTCGGGTGCCAAGCTGCTCGTCGTCCCCAGCGTGTGGCGCGACTTCGATTTCGGGGCGATGGCCCGCGATATTGCGGCCGGTACGGCGCTCGAGGTGATGGAGATCAACCGGGGCGACACACTGGACGGCGATGTCGGCGCGCTGCCGCCGGTCCCGGCGGGCGGGGAACCGTTCGAGCCCGGCGTTCGTCGCGACGGTCCGCTGCGCTGGCTCTTCTACACCTCGGGGACCACGGCCGATCCCAAGGGTGCGCGCCACAGCGACAACACCGTGGGCGCGTCGGCGTACGCCATGGTGGACGCCTTCGACCTCACGGCGGACGACCGCAACGCACTCGTGTTTCCCTTCACCCACATCGGCGGCATCGGCTGGCTGATCGCCGGCCTGATCGCCGGCTGCTCGCAGGTCATCGTCGAAGGCTTCGTGCCCGACACCACCATCCCGGTGCTCGAGCGCGAGCGGGTGACGATTGCCGGCGCGGGGACCGCGTTCCACCTCGTGTACCTGACCGCGCAGCGCGCCGCCGATCACCCGTTGTTCCCGGACACGCGGATCTTCGTGGGGGGCGGTGCGGCGAAGCCGCCGACCCTGCACGACGAGGTCAAGGCCGAACTCGGCGGGCTGGGCATCCTCTCGGGTTACGGGCTCACGGAGTGCCCGATCCTGTCGATGTGTCGCGTCGACGCCACCGATGAGCAGATGGCCTATACCGAGGGCCCGCTGTCCGCGGGGATCGACGTGAAGGTCGTCACGATCGACGGCGCGGTCGTCGGGCGCGGTGAGGAAGGTGAGATCCGGGTCAAGGGCCCGAACCTCTGCCTCGGCTACATGGACCCGGCTCTCGACGCCGACGGCTTCGACGAGGAGGGGTACTTCCGCACCGGCGATCTCGGCATCGTCCGCCCGGACGAGCACGTTGTCATCACCGGCCGCCTCAAGGACGTCATCATCCGTAAGGGCGAGAACATCTCGGCCAAGGAAGTCGAGGACCTGCTCTTCACCCACCCGAAGATCGCCGACGCGGCGGTGATCGGGTTGCCGGACCCGGCCGCCGGCGAACGGGCGTGTGCCGTGGTGGTGCCCGCCGACGCGGCGGATGCGCCGACCTTGCCGGAGCTGTTCGAGTTCTGCAAGGCCGAGGGCTTGATGGTCCAGAAGATCCCCGAGCAGCTCGAGATCGTCGACGTCCTGCCGCGCAACCCCACCGGCAAGGTGCTCAAGCACGAGCTGCGCAAGGTATACGCGGACTAGTCCGATGCCGTTGGACGGGGATCAACAGGCGCTGGCCGCGCGGGTGTCGAACTGGGGCCGCTGGGGTCCCGACGATCAGCGCGGCACGCTGAACCTGATCGACGCGGCGGCGGTGCGGCGGGGCGCGGCGGCGGTGCGGCGTGGCGTGTCGTTCTCGTTGTCGATTCCGATGGACCAGGACGGTCCGCAGACCGGGCGCGTCCTCGGACGCGAGAATCCCACGTTGACGGTCAACCAGGCCTCGTTCGCCTTCACCGGCGACATCGGTGACTTCGCGACGAGTGACGACTCGGTGACGACCGGAACGCAGTCGGCGACACATTGGGACGCGCTCTCGCATGCCGGCTACGACGGGCTGCTCTACAACGGCATCCCCGCGGACGCGATCTCCATGGAGTCGGGCGCGAGCAAACTGGGCATCGAACACTTCGGTCCGGTGGTGACCCGCGGCCTGCTGTGCGACGTCGCGCGCCTGAAGGGTGTGGAGTGGTTCGACGAGCCGTACGACGTGACCGGCACGGACCTCGAAGCGTGTCTGGACGCCGCCGGGCTTCAGGCCGAAGCTGGTGACGTCTTGCTGGTCCGCACCGGCCAGATGCACTGGCTTCGGATCGGTGACAAGAACCGCTACGCAGACATCTCACCCGGCATCGGTCTGGACGCGGTCGAGTGGCTGCACGATCACGACATCGCGGCGATCGCCAACGACACGCACGTCTTCGAGCCGTATCCCAACCCCGGACCGAACCCGTTCCTGTTCCCGACGCACATGATCGAGCTGCGCGACGTCGGGATGCCGCAGGGCCAGCAGTGGGATCTGGACGAGTTGGCGGCGGACTGCGCCGACGACGGTGTGTACGAGTTCCTCCTGGCGGCGACGCCGCTGCCGATCACCCATTCCAGTGGCGGCATGGTCGCACCGACGGCGACCAAGTAGGACCGACGAAGTGGCGACGACCTTCCTGGTGACGGGGGCCGCATCGGGTCTCGGTGCCGCGGTGACGGCTCGGTTGCGCGGTCGCGGCGATCGTGTCGTCTCGGTTGATCTTTCGCGGCTCGGACGTGAACGCGGATCTCGGGACCGTCGCAGGCCGGGAGGAGGCGCTTGCCGCCGCACTCGCGCTCGTGGACGGCCCGCTCACCGGTTTGGTGCCGTCCGCGGGACTCGGTCCGCAGGTGCCGGACCATGCGCTCATCGCATCGGTCAACTTCTTCGGCGCGGTCGCCTTTTTCGATGGATGCTTCGACGCGCTCGCCGCGGGTTCTCCGTCGGCGGCGGTCGCGATCTCGTCGAACTCCACGACGATCGACCCGTCGATCGATGCCGATCTCATTGCCGCGTTCCTGGACCGCGACGAACCGCGGGCCCGCCAACTCGCCGAGGCACTGCCCGGGAACTCGGTGTATGCGTCGAGCAAGGTCGCAATTCCGCGTGATGTCCGCCGTCGCGTGACGGAATGGGGCGGTCGCGGCGTGCGGATCAATGCCGTGGCGCCCGGGCCGTTCATGTCGCCGCTGCTCCAGGAGGGTCTGGACGACCCGACCTTGGGGCCGCTGATCGAGGCGCTCCCGGTCCCGACCGGGGAGATGGGCACGCCGGACGAGGTCGCCGCGGTCATCGAGTTCCTGCTCGGTCCGGCGGCTTCGTACGTCCATGGATCGATCCTCTTCGTCGACGGCGGCATCGACGCGTTGCTCCGCCCGGACGCCATCTGAGGCGACCGACCGGCGCGTAGGGTCGAGCGATGGGCTTCTACGGTGCCGAGCAGGCGGCGATTCATCACGAGCGCTTCGGCGACCTCGCCACCGACGCGACCCGGCTGGTCGTGGCCCGATTGGCGGCGGCCGGCCTCGGTGCCGGCCACGTCACGGACCTCGGCTGCGGGTCCGGAATCCTGGCGGCGGCGATGCTCGACGCCGGTTACGCCGTGACCGGCGCATGCGGCGCGGAGGAGTTCTCGGTCGCAGACCGATCGGCGGTCGCGACGCGGATCCCCGGGCCGGTCTTGCGGCGCTCGGCGTGGTCGCAGCGCGCGTGTTCGCCACGCTGACGCCTGGTGGGGTGTTCGTGCTCGACGTTTCCGGGCCGGGACGCAACCTCGGGATGGACGTTCGTCACGTGTTTCACGACCACGACCGCTGGATGCTCGGGATGCACGCGACCGAGGGGGCCGACGGTTCCCGACTCGACCGAGAGATCGTGATCCTCATGAGGGAGCCCCACGGTCGGTACCGGCGCATCGACGAGCACCACGTGGTGATGCTCTACCGGCCGGTCGAGGTCCGCGAGGTGCTCGAAGGCGCTGGGTTCACGGTGGAGTTGCGACCGTCGTACACCGAGGCGACCGCCTCGACCCCGGCCGCCGGCTGGACCGTCGCGGTCGCGACCAAGCCTGAGTGAGCCTGGGCGTCAGACGGCAGGAGTGTTCCGCGGAACACTCCAGGTCTCGATCGGGGCTACGTCGACGGGGCCATCGGCGCACCGCCTCCGGGACCAGGCCCAGGGAATGGAACCGTCGCGTGGGCGTGGCGTTGGCGGGTGGTAGCCGAGCACCACCATCATCGCCCAGTCCCAGTCCATTGGCTCGCCCTCCGACAGGGATCCAATGGTGGTGGCATCGACCTCCGTGCCGTGGTCGCGGTTGGCGTGGGCTGCGGCGGTCGCACTCGAGTCCGGGGGCGCGGTCGGGATCTCGGGCGTGATCCGTCCTTCCGGGCTGGCGAAGGTGAAGCCGCCGTGACCGTCGGGCGCTACCGACCAACCACCTTCGTGCACCGCGCGGTGATGGGTCGGGCAGAAGGCGATGAGGTTGACCCGGTCGGTCCGGCCTGCGTGGGTCCAGTACTTCACGTGGTGGATCCGAAGCCGAGTCCGCTGGGTGCAGCCCGGGAATCGGCAGCACCCGCCGTCCCGCTGCAGCACCGCGCGACGGAGTGCCGGGTTCGGGAAGCGGGCGCGTCGGCCGAGGTCGAGGAGGGTCTCGCCCCGGTCCACGGCGAGCCGGATCCCGCTGTCGCAAGCGAGTCGCCGGGCGGCTTCGGTCGCGATCGGATGACCGTCGATCTCGCAGCGTCCGGACGCATCCTCGGCGAGTGTCTCGACATCCACATGGACGACGACCTCGACGGCCGACCGCTCGGCATCGGGCTCGAGGACTGCGTCGACCATGGCGGTGAAGGCCTGAACCCTGCGTGCTCGGAGGTCACGATCCGGATCCGGTTCGAGTTCGTCTGCGAGGGACTGCATGGCCGAGGAGAAGCGAGCGGCGACGTCGGCCGGGACGCGGGCAGTGATCGTGACCGTGCCGTCCGCGTTACTCGCGGTGTGGACCGACGACGCGGCGAGTGAGGCGCGGCCGCGCACCGGATCCGCGGCTCGGCACGCGGCGCCGTGGTGGGCGGCCACGCGGTCGAGCTCCGCGGCAGTGGTCTGGCGGGCGAACTCCACGGTGTCCGTCTCGCAACCCCGGGTGATGAACCGGGTGATCGCACGCACCTTCGAATATGACAGCTCGCCACGGGCGAACGCGGCCCGGGTGACCGGGAGCTGGCGGAGGGCCAGCGCGACCCGGACGTGTTCGTCCGCGGTCCGGGGGCTGAGCGCACACTTCCACGAGACCCAATGCGCCATCGAGCGGGCTTCCCACGCCTCCCACGCCCTCCGCCGGTCCAGTTCGCCGATGATCTCGAGGAAGTGGCAGGTTGCCGCGGCGATGTGGCCGGCGTAGGTGGTGGCTTCGGCTTCGAGCCGCTCGGTGGGCATCTCGGCCAGGTCGGCGACGGGAGGAGCCGGGGATTCTCGGGTGAGGGTGGCGAGCAACATGGGTTACCTCTGCGAACGACGACGGACTGGACCTCTTCGCATGGTCGCATGGGGGTGTGACACTCTGGCTCGGGCCGTGTCGGGTGGTTCGCGCTTCGGGAGTGTTCCGCGGGACACTCGGCGGGCGACGGGCGGCGCACGACCGGCGCGTGGTGGGTCGCGCTGCGCATCAACGGCGACGGTCCCGCCGTCTACGCCGACCTCGCCCGGCAGGCCGCGGCGCACGGAGTCGATCTGCCGACGGCCGACGAGGCCTGCCTGCCCGGGACCCTGGACGGCTCACCGAGCGGGAGCCGAGCGGCAGGTACGTAGGCATCCCGAGGTCAGGACTACGACGACTCGCGGGCCTGGGCGGCCGTGGATCGTGCTCGCTCACGCTGTACGAGGTCACCGGTGAGGTCGGAGACGTCTGGCGACGCCTGGTGCTGGGTCCGGACGGGTCCCAGACCGCGTCGTGGCGCTGGGAGGGCCGCCGTGTCCGGGTGGCCCGCCAGTCCGGCATGGACTACGAGACGGGACTCACCCTCGTGACCGGAGGCAGCGAGCGTCCGCGGCTGGCGTGGGACGGGTGTGGCTGACGGACTCAGGCGCGACCGGTGCGACGGAGGAGCCGACCCCAGGGATCCTTGCGGGCGGCGAGCCTGGCGATCGTCGGTCCGAGCTTGGCCGCGACGCCACCGTCGGCTGCGAGTTGGCAGCGGGCCGCGCCCAGGAACAACGCCTGCGGCTCCGCAGGTTCGTACGACCGGTCGGCGGCTCGGGCGAGGTCCCGGCATGAACGTGCCATTCGACCGCCGCGACCCCGGCGTGCAGTCCCGCGGTGACGAGACCGCGTGGATATGCGAAAGGCGTGTCCCAGTGTCGGGCCAGCCGGTCGGCGTATCGCTCGGCCTCGGCCGCGAAGGTGGCGAGTCGGTCCGGGCCCGAGCCTGCCGGGAGAGCGGACACCGCGGCGAGGGCCTCGGTGTCCAACCGCCCGAGAGGAAACGCCGGTTCGGTGTCACCGGCCAGGCCCCGGTCGAGCCAGTCGTGGTACCAGCCGATGACGGTGACCAGATGACCGGCGAGATCGGTTCCGGTCCAGACGCCGCACGCCGGACGGGCCCACTGCTCGTCGTCCCAACCGTGGACCTGCTCGCCGACCGCCGCTGACGCCGGATCGGTACAACCCGATCACCGTCTCGGTCCGTCATCGGCCGACGGTACCAAGGGCTGCCCGATCCACCCCGGGTTGGTCGCGACGGTCCTGCTCACCGACCGGAACGCGACAAACCCGGGGAGGCCGGGGGCGTCAGCGGGCGGCGGCGACGAGGGCGTCGAAGAGTCCCTGCTGGGCCGGGTCGTCGGCCGAGGTGTCCTCCGGGTGCCATTGGACGGCGAGCAACCACTGGGGCGAGTCCAGCGCGAGGGCTTCGATGACGCCGTCGTCGGCACGAGCGGTCACCGTCAGCCCCCGACCGAGGTGGTCGATGGCCTGATGGTGATGACACGAGCAGCGGGGCCGGAGGGTCCCGAGCGCGGCCGCGAGCCGGGTGTCGGCGTCCACCGTCACCTCGTGCACGGTCTGGCCGCCTTCGACGCCCGGCGTGCCGTGGCCCGGGAAGTCGTCGGTGATGTGCTGGTGCAGCGTCCCGCCCAGCGCGACGTTGAGCACCTGCGTGCCGCGACAGATCGCGAGCGTCGGGAGTTCCAACTCCAGCGCCGCGTGACAGAGCGCGAACTCGAACTCGTCGCGCACCGGGATGGTGGCGAAGGTCTCCGGGCGCTCGCTCCTGGCCGTAGCGTTCCGGGATCACGTCGCCACCGCCGGTCAGTACGAGCCCGTCGAAGCGCGAGAGGACCGCGACGGCCTCGGCGTGGTCGAGATGGCGGGCACCCAGCACCGCCTCCTGCGCCCCGGCCCGTTGCAGCGACTGCACGTACATCTGCTGGATCGCGAACGCCGGATCGGCCCAGCCGTCGACGCGGCCAGCGAGCACGGGATACGACGGGACCGCGATGAGCGGGGCGGGGGAGAAACTGGTCATCAGATCTGCTCGAAGTTGCGTCGCCGTTCCCAGTCGGTGACGACCCGGTTGGCGGCGGCCCACTCCTGCCGCCCGGTGTTGAGCAGATGGTGATGGACCTCGGGCCCGAATGCGGCGCGGGCCGCATCACTCTGGTCGAAGGCGTCGATGGCCTCCACGAGTGTCGACGGCACCCGCGGCACCTCCGGCGCGTCGTACGCATTGCCGGCGAACGGCTCCGGCGGCTCGATGCCGTGTTGGATCCCGTGCAGCCCGGCCGCGACGAGTCCGGCGTACGCGAGGTACGGATTCACGTCCGCGCCGGGGATGCGGGACTCGACCCGGTACGCGGGACCGTGGCCGACGAGCCGGTAGCCGCACGTGCGGTTGTCCTGCCCCCAGGCCAGCGCCGTCGGCGCCCAGGAGTCCGGCTGGTAGCGCTTGTAGGAGTTCACGTAGTGCGCGAAGAGCCACGCGAACTCTCGACCCGTCGCGACAATCCCGCCCAACCAGTGGCGGAACGTCTCGGACATGTGGTGCGGGCCGTCGGGGTCCCACATCAGGCTTTCCCCGGACTCGGTGCTCCAGACGCTGGAGTGCAGGTGGCACGAGGACCCGACCTCGTCCATCGAGTACTTCGCCATGAAGGTGAGTGAACGCCCGGCGGCCGCGGCGATCTCCTTCGCCGCGTTCTTGTAGACGACGTGGCGGTCGGCCATCTCGAGCGCCTCGGCATAGACCAGGTTGATCTCGTGCTGACCGCGTCCGGCCTCACCCTTGGAGAACTCGACGGGGATCCCCGCGGCGTCGACGCCGTTGCGGATCTGGCGGATCAGGTACTCGTCTCGGGTCGTCTGGAAGACGTGGTAGTCCTCGATGACGTCCGAGCCGGGGGTCAGACCGGAAAAGCCGCGCGAGGCAGCGTCGCGATAGCTGTTCTCGAACAGGAAGAACTCCAGCTCGGCGCCGATCTTGATGGTGAGGCCCGACGCGGCGGCGCGTGCGAGCTGGTCCCGCAGGATCTGACGGGGTGAGACGGTGACGGGTGCCCCCGTCGACTCGTTGGCGAGGTCACACAGCACCAGCGCGGTCGCGTCGAGCCACGGAATCCGTCGGATGGTGGTGAGGTCGGGCACACAGCGGAAGTCGCCGTAGCCCTGCTCCCAGTTGGCGAACTCGTAGCCGGGCATCGGGGTCATGTCGACGTCGAGGGCGATGAGGTAATTGCATGCCTCGATGGCGCCGCCCCCCTCGAGGATGTGCTCCACGAAGTAGTGGCCGAGCACCCGCTTGCCCATGAGTCGACCCTGCAGGTCGGGAAAGCACACGACGACGGTGTCGATCTCGCCGGTCGAGATGAGATCCCGGAGTTCGTCGCTGGTCAGACGTCCGCGCATGGTCGCTCCTTGGTGGCCGCCGGGGCAGGGTAGGCGCCCGGATCTGGCTCGGGCACGATCGCTGGCCGGGGCCTGACCCGGCGTGGCGACGCGAACGTGCTCGACTGGGGCGATGTTCGGTCATCGCCACCTTGAACCCGAGACCTGGTCCGCCGCGGTCGAGTCGCATCCGTTCTGGTCACAGCGCCGACGAGCCGACCCGAGAGCAGATCTTCGCCGACGCGGCATACCTCGTCCGCCACAAGCACTGGGAGGCCGCCGCCGGCTTCGACCTCACCGACGAGATGGTCACTGTCATCGCCGCCCACGCCGCCCGGCTCGTCGTGGACCTCGGGACGTCGGAGCTGCGCGAGGTCAGCGCCGTCATCGTCTACCCGACCACGGTGGTCTCGGTCGGCGAGCATGCCGGTCCGATCTCGGGCACGGTGTCCGACGGTTCGGTGCCCGTGCTCGGTGAGGCCCACGACCGCCGCGGACCGGTGATCCTGGCCTGGGATCAGGTGCAGGCTGATGCGCACGGTCGGGGCACCGGTGAGAACGTGGTGCTCCACGAGTTCGCCCACAAGTTGGACATGGTCGACGGTCTCGTGAACGGGGCACCACCGTTGAGCGGTCGAGTCGACCCGGCGCGCTGGGCCGGAGTGTGTCGCGAGGTGTTCGAGGGTCTCCAGTGGGGCGAGCGGCCGCCGGTGCGGGCATACGGAGCGACGAACCCGGCCGAGTTCTTCGCGGTGGCGACCGAAGCGTTCTTCGAAGCGGCCGAACCGCTCCGCCGCCACGAGCCGGATCTCTACGACATCCTGCGCGACTACTACGGCCAGGACCCGGCCGTGGCCACGACTACTCGGGCGTGACGTATGCGGCCGTGATCCCGCCGTCCACGACGAGTTGCGCACCGGTCATGAACGACGAGTCGTCGGATGCGAGGAACAGCGCGGCCTTGGCCAACTCCTCGGCCTGGCCGAGTCGGCCCATCGGGATGTGCACGATCCGACGCGCCTTGCGTTCCGGGTTGCTCATCAACTCTTCGAGCATCGGGGTCGCAATCGGTCCGGGACACAGCGAGTTCGCGCGAATGCCCTGGCGGCCGTACTCGACCGCGATCTCCCGGGTCATCGCGAGCACACCGCCCTTGCTGGCGGTGTAGGCGATCTGCGCCGTCGCGGCGCCCATCAACGCCACGAAGCTCGCCACGTTGACGATCGATCCGCCGCCGGACGCCAACATCGCGGGCACGCCGTACTTGCAGCCGAGCCAGACCCCCTTGAGGTTGACGTCCATGACCCGATCCCAGGTCGGCTCGGGGTTTCGGTCACCCCGCCGTCGTCCGCGGGAAAGATGCCCGCGTTGTTGTAGAGCACATCGAGACTGCCGTACTCCGACATCGCCAACGCCACCATGGCCTCTGCGTGTTCTGCCTTGGCGACGTCAACCTTGATGAACACGGCCTCGCCCCCGACGCTCTCGACCGCGGCGACGGTGTCGGCGCCACCTGCCTCGCTCCAGTCGGCGACCACGATCCGGGCTCCTTCGCGGGCGAAGAGCACGGCGGCCACCTGGCCCATGCCGTTCCCGGCGCCGGTGATCAGCGCGACCTTGCCCTCGAGTCTGGCCATGTGTGCTCCTGCGGGAATGTCCGTGGCGGCTCGGTCTACCGCCGATAGCCTCGACCGACTATGTCTGACGAGCTCGACCCTGCACGCGGTGACGCCACGATCTCGGGTCCGGCGGCGGGCGCGCCGAGCGGGCAAGCTAGTGCCTCCTCGACCTCCGAGACGGACACGGCGGGGGCGGAAGCACCCGACGCGGTGCAAACCGACCACGCGGACGACGAAGCCGAATCCAGGGATCAGCGGGAGCAGCGGCTGGCGAAGATCGCGGCCATGCGGGAGGCGGGCGCCGAGCCGTATCCGGTGCGCTTCGACTGGGACACGACCGCGGGCAGTATCCGCGCTGCGCACGCGGACCTGGAAGCGGGATCGAGCACCGACGAGCGGGTGCGGATCGCCGGCCGGCTCCTGCTCCTGCGTCGGCAGGGGAAGCTGAGCTTCGCGACCTTGCAGGACCGCGATGGCAACATCCAACTGTTCGTCGACACCCGCTTGATCGGCGACGAGCGGCACCACGAGTTCGACCACCTGGATCGCGGTGACTGGGTCGGGGTCGTGGGCACGGTCATGACGACCCGCCGCGGCGAGCTGTCGGTCAACGTCGAAAGTTTCGAGTTGCTGGCCAAGGCCGTTCGTCCGTTGCCGGACAAGTGGCACGGGCTGACGGACACGGACACGCGGTACCGACAGCGGTACGTCGATCTCGTCGTGAACGAGGAGGCGCGCCGCACCGCGATCGCCCGGATCGACATCATCGCGGCGTTGCGGCGCCACCTCACCGATCATGGATTCCGCGAGGTCGAGGGACCGGTGCTGCAGACGATCCAGGGCGGCGCGACCGCTCGTCCCTTCATCACGCACTACAACGCGCTCGGTCAGGACATGTACCTGCGCATCGCGCTGGAGCTGCACCTCAAGCGCCTCATCGTCGGCGGCCTCGACCGGGTATTCGAGATCGGCCGCGTCTTTCGCAACGAGGGCATCGACACCACCCACATCCCCGAGTTCACGATGCTGGAGGCGTACCAGGCGTACGGCGACTATCACGACATGATGGATCTCGTCGAGGGTCTGGTCGTCGCGGGGGCTGGTGCGGTGCTCCCGGACCTCCGGGCTCAGATCGGCGACGAGGCGATCGACCTCTCGGCACCGTTCCGGCGGGCGACAATGGTGGAACTGATCCGCGAACACGTGGGCGTCGACATCGATCCGGCGATGCCCGTGCGAGGACGCTCGTGTCGTCCTGCACAGTCTCGACATCCCGTTCGAGCCGGAGTGGGGGTCGGGCAAACTCACCAACGAGGTCTACGACGCGTTGGTCGAGGACAAGTTGGTCCAACCGATCTTCGTGCTTGACCACCCGCGCGAAATGTCACCGCTGGCCCGTGCTCACCGCGACGATCCGACGTTGGTCGAGCGGTTCGAGCTCGTCGTCAACCGTCACGAACTCGCGAACGCCTACAGCGAGCTGAATGATCCGATCGACCAACTCGCACGATTCGAGGCCGAAGCCTCGTTGAAGCGGGCCGGAGATCCGGAGGCGGGCGACATCGACCTCGACTACGTCCGCCGCGCTCGAATACGGAATGCCGCCGACGGGAGGCCTGGGCATCGGCGTCGACCGGCTGGTCATGCTGGTGACCGGCAACCCCTCGATCCGGGAAGTGATTCTCTTCCCCACGCTGCGGCCGGAGCCGGGCATGGGCGGGCTCCAGGCCGGGGAGAGCGTCGCCCGGGCGGCGACATCTACCGCGGAGGTCGACACACCGCCCTAGATACTCACGACCGTCGACGCCCTCTCGCGACGCCCGCTCCACCTTGCCCGTCTCGCCTCGGGGTACGCCTCGTCGCTTTGCTCGTGGCGCTCGCGGGCGTCCTCTCGGTCTCCGCGCTGGATCGCGTGGTTCCGCCGCTTCGAGCCCGTGGCCGATTCGGTCCTGCCTTTCGAGGTGCGTGACGAGCTGGCGCGCGTCTGGTATCGCTGAGCCTGGGCTTCACGCCGCCGGACCAGCTCAAGACGGGGAACCCGTCCTCCACATCACACTTCTTGCGGCCGGGACGGTTGCGCTGTGTCTTTTTCCGCTGGTGTGGTCGGCGTCGGAACGCCGGCACGAGCGAGTGCGATCGTCCCGCTGAACATCACCATGACCGCGGCGCCGATGACGAGCCACTCGGCCCCGTCGGCCCGGACGCGCTCGTTGAGGGCGACCATGCCGACGATGACGCTCGTGAGGGGATCCAGCACCATCGACGCCGGAAACGAAAGTTCGAGTGAGCCGGCCTGGAATGCCAGCTGTTGGCAGACCAATCCGCCGACGCCGATGACGACGATGGCGTAGGTCTCCCATGCTCCCAGGGTGGATTCGAGGCCACCGCCCAGGAGATGCATCAGGGACTTCGTCAGGGCGGAGGCGAGCCCGAAGAGTGTGCCGGCCATCATCGCCAGCCCGAGGCTGCGGAGCCGGATGCTCGGCCCGAGGGCCAGGATTGCTCCGATTGCGACGACGGCCCCGCAACCGATGAGTGACGGCAACCAGTCCCGGAACCGCGCGACGTCGTTCCCGCCGCTGGGATGGCCGAGGATGATGAACAACGCGAGCGCGACTGCGATCGCGGCGGCCCACGCGAGTTCGGCCCGGTGTATCGGTCGGGCGTTCCATCGGGCTGCCAACGGAAGCGCGAAAACCAACGACGCGATCAGCAGCGGCTGCACGATCAGGATCGATCCGACCGCGAGCCCGATGGCCTGGAACGTGTAGCCGACCGCGTTGCCGAAGGTGGCGGCCCACCAGCGGGGACGGCGGATCAATTCCCGGATGAAGTTGCGCCCGCGGACTTGGAGACTCGACGCTTCTTGCTGTTGGGCGACGGCGCCGACCGCGAAGAGCGCAGCCGCTCCGAGTCCGAGCAGCACCGCGAGCCAGATCATGCCGAACAGTACGCTCCCGCGCTGTGATTCTTGGGGTATCGATCGTCGACGGGCGGCCGCGACGGTTCGTCCTACACTCGCGGTCATGACGATGCTCGACATTCCCAAGGCCCTGCACCGGGGCGAATCCGACCTCCCCTTCGTGGACCTCGGCGACGGCAGCACCCTGCAACTCCTCCAGGTGGATGTGGAGGCCGGCCTCTGGGTGATTCGTACGAAGTTCCAACCCGGCATGGTCGTGCAGACCCACAAGCACACCGGCGAGGTCTTCGCCTTCACGATCAGCGGCTCGTGGAAGTACAAGGAGTACCCCGAGGTCAACACCGCCGGCTCCTACCTCTACGAGCCGGCTGGGTCGGTCCACACGTTGACGGTGCCCGAGGACAACACCGAGGTGACCGACGTGTGGTTCGCGATCTATGGCGCGAACCTCAACCTGGACGCCGATGGCAACGTCGAGACGGTGATCGACGCCGGCACGGTCCGGGATTTCTACCTTGCATTGTGCGAGGCCGACGGGCATCCACGCCCGAACGTCATCGGTCTCTGAACCCGCCTACGCCGCGCGGGCGTGTTCGGTCGCCCAGGCCCGGAGTGCGGCGACCTCTTGCGGTCGTGACCGGGCCAAGGGCACCGTGCGGGCCATCTCGATCGCGATGCTCTCGGCCGTGATCGCCTCGCTGTAGGACGCGGCCGCGATCGCGGCGTCGATCTCGGCGCCGGAGAAGCCTTCGCTTGCCGCGCCGAGATGCTGGATCCCGGGCTCGCTGATCGCGACGCCGCGCGCGTCGAGTTGTGAGCGGAGGATCTCGGCTCGGGCCGCGGCGTCGGGCAGATCGACGAAGAACAGTTCGTCGAAGCGACCCTTGCGGGTCAGCTCGGGTGGCAGCCGGGTGACGTCGTTCGCGGTCGCCACGACGAAGACACCCGGCGGTCGATCCTGGAGCCAGCGCAGGAACGTGGCGAGGACCCGCTCCGACACGCCCCCGTCCTCGCCGTCACGGGCGAAGCCCTTCTCGATCTCGTCGATCCAGAGCACGGCGGGGGCCATGGCCCCGACCGTTTCGATCGCGGCTTCGAACCGCTGTTCGGACTCGCCGATGTACTTGCGGTAGATCCGACCGGGGTCGAGCAGCACCAGTGGTACTTCCCAGTCCGCGGCGAGTCGCGCGGGCGACGGCGGATTTTCCACAGCCGGGGACTCCGGCGAGGAGAACCCCCCGGGGTGGGTCGACGGCGCGGTCGAGCCCGGCGTGGACGCGTTGTGCGAGCCAGGCTTTGAGGTCGGTGAGCCCCCCGAGTTGGTCGAGGCGCAGTGACGCCGCGGTGACGACTTCGAGAATGCCGTCGGCGTTGAGCAGCTCGGCTTTGAGCGACAGGGCCTCGGCGATGTCGTCCTCGTCCAACTTCGCGTCCGCGAGCCCGCGCTGCATGAGGATGCGCTCGGCGTCGGCCAGCGTAAGGCCCCCCAGCGCGCGTGCGAGTCGCAGGCGCTGGGCGTCGCCCAGGCCGAGTGCGATGCCCCGTTGGCCCAGCCGCGTCTCGACGCGCTCGACCAAGCGGCGGAGCTCATCCGGGGTGGGTGGGGGTAGGCGCCAGGAACGTCCGATGCCTTCGAGGTCGGGTGGGACGCCAAGTCCGGCGCCGACGAGGAGCATCGTCTGGCCGGGAACCGCCCGCTGCGCGATCTCCTTGAGTCGGCGGGCCGCGGTGGGCTCGGCGAGCAGTGGCGCAGGATCGAGGAGCAGGACGGTCCAGGCGCCGGTCAGCGCGGCGAGGTTGTCGGTGAGCTGGCCCGGATCCGCGGTGCCGTATATCGGCGCCGCGTTGTCTCGGGCGAGACCGCTCGCGTGTGACCACGTCCAGACCGGCGTGGGGCCGCTGGCGGTGCGGACGAGGTCCAGAAGGCGCGGCTCCTCGCGGGTGTTCACCACGAGCAGCGGGGTTCCGGACGCGAACAACAGCCGCAGATCCTCAACGGCATCCATCCCGGTGGTTCTCGGAACGTTTCGAGGGGGACTGGAGTGCCGACTGCGGGCTATTCGGCGCTGAGGAAGACGTTCTTGACCTCGGTGTAGTGGCCGAGCGCGTGCATGCCGAGTTCGCGTCCGAGGCCCGAGTGCTTGAACCCGCCGAACGGGGCTTCGGTGCGGACCGAACGGTTGCTGTTCACGGAGAGCACCCCGGTGCGGATCGCCCGCACGACCCGCAGCGATCGGCCGAGATCGCGTGTCCAGAGCGATCCACTCAGACCGTACGGTGTGTCGTTCGCGATGCGAACTGCGTCGGCTTCGTCACGGAACGGGATGATCGACGCGACCGGCCCGAAGATCTCCTCTTGCGCGACGCGCATCGAGTTGTCGACGCCGGCAAGCACCGCGGGGGACAGGTAGAACCCGGCGCCGTCCTGGGCTACGCCACCGGTGACGCACTCGGCGCCGGCATCCATCCCCAGGCCGATGTATTCGAGTGAGGTCTCCCGTTGAGTCGCGGAGATCAGCGGGCCCATCTGGCTGGTCGGCTCGAGTGGTGCACCGACCCGGATCGCCTCGGTCGACCGGACGAAGGACGCGACGAAGTCGTCGTAGATCGACGCTTGGACAACGATGCGGCTCCGCGCACAGCAGTCCTGGCCCGCGTTGCCGAACACGGACATCGGGGTCTCCGCGGCTGCGCGTTCCCAGTCCGCGTCGGCGAACACGACACACGCCGACTTCCCGCCGAGCTCGAGCGATACCCGAGTGATGTTCTCCGCGCTCGATCGCAGAATGGCCGCGCCGGTAGCGGTTTCGCCGGTAAAGCCGATCTTGTCGACCCGCGGGTCGCGTACGAGGGCGTCGCCGACGATGGAGCCGGGACCAGGTACGACCGACACGCACCCTTCGGGCACCCCGGCTTCGACGAGCAGCTCGCCGAGCCGGAGGGCTGACAGCGGGGTGAGTGAGGCGGGCTTGATGATGACGGCGTTGCCGCACGCGAGAGCCGGTGCCGTCTTCCAGGTTGTGATGAGCAGTGGAAAGTTCCACGGGACGATGAGCGCGCACACGCCGATCGGCTCGCGCAGCACCAGATCTATGCCGTCGTCGGTCACGGGGACGACGTCGCCGAAGAACTTGTTAGCGGCGCCGGCGTAGTACTCGAAGACGTCTGCCGCGGCATTGACCTCCCAGCGCGTGTCGGTGATCGGCTTGCCGGCATTGCGGGCCTCGAGTGTGGCCAGCTCCTCGAGGTGGTCGCGGATGAGACCTGCAACTCGGAGCAGGACCTTGCCCCGGTCGGTCGCACTCCGGTTGGCCCACGTGCCGGCGTCGAAGGTGGCCCGGGCGGCGGCGATCGCGGCTTCGGCATCGACGGCGGTTGCGGAAGCGACGGTGGCCATCGGCTTCCCGGTGGCCGGTTCGAGGACGGAGAGCGTGCCGCCATCGGCGGCGGATCGATGGGAGCCGGCAATCAGGAGATCCACGACGCGCACCGTATCCGGCGCGGGACGGGTGCCATGGCTCGACCCGAGACGTGTGCAAGGGTTCGGCACATGGGTCGGCGGTGGTGGTCGGTCGCAATCATCGTCGTGATGGCCTCCTGCTCGTCGGCATCGCAGTCGTCGCCCGTATCGACGGCAGCTGGCCCTCGGTCGGCGGTGAATCCGGCGGCGGCTTCCAGCCCTGGCCCGCTGGTCTGGAAGCAGTGTGATGCCGGTGAGTGTGCACGGCTGCGGGTAGCGCTGGATCGCGCCGATCCGGCGAGTCGGACCATCACACTCGCCGTGGCCCGTCGGCCGGCGCGGGAACCTGAGCGTCGGATCGGAAGTCTCTTCGTGAATCCGGGCGGACCCGGAGTCGCGGGGATCGAACTGCTCAGTCATGTCAGCGCCCAGATGCCCGACGCGATCCGCGACCGATTCGACATCGTGACGTGGGACCCCCGCGGCACCGGCGCGAGCAGCCCGGTCGACTGTGGTCGGAAGCTCGACTACCTCTTCGTCCCCGATACCGCGCCCGATGACCCCGCGGAGCTGGCGGAGTTGGAGTCGGCGCACCGGCGTTTCGCGAGGGCCTGCGAGCGGCGGAGTGGCGAGCTGCTCGGGCATATATCGACGAGCGACACGGTGGACGATCTCGACGCACTGCGATCGGCGGTCGGCGACTCCAAGCTCACATTCCTCGGGTTCTCGTACGGGACCTACCTCGGGGGCATGTATGCCGCGCGATACCCGGAGCGGGTCGGGACCATGGTGCTCGACGGAGCGGTTGACCCCAGCCTGGACGCCGCCTCGGTCACGATCGAACAGGCGCAGGGTTTCGACGCTTCACTGCGAGCGTTCTTCGCGTGGTGTGCAGCCGGTGGCGACCGTTGCCGCTTCGCAGAGGATCTCGATCCGGCCACGGCGTACGACCGGCTCCAACGCGCCGTGGACGACGCGCCGGTCGGTGACGGCGTCGACCGCTTCGGTCCGACCCAGCTGGAGATCGGGGTCAGCGCCCTGTTGTACGGCGGTGAACTCGGATACCGCACGCTCGCAACTGGACTTCGGGAGCTCCAGCAGGGGAGCGCGGCCGGGTTGCGTGCCGCGTACGACGAGTACCTCGAACGCCGGGATGGCGTCTATCAGTCGACCTGGCCCGCGTTCATCGCGATCAGCTGCCTCGACGGCCCGACGCTGACCGTCGCCGAAATGGAGGCGCTCCAACAGCGGGCCGCAACGGCTGCCCCCGAGTTCGGTGCAGGCAACGTCGGCCTCGGCTACGCGTGCTCCTACTGGCCGGTTCCGCCGCTGCGGAGCGGCCCGATCGAGTTCGAAGCGGCGACTGCCCCGCCGATCCTGGTCATCGGCACCACCGGCGACCCCGCGACGCCGTTGGCGTGGGCCCGGTCTCTCGCCGAACAGCTCGGTTCGGGTCGGCTCCTCGTCGTCGATGGCTCGACCCATACGGCCAGCCTGGGTGGCAACGAGTGCGTCGACGGCTATCTGGAGGATGCGTTGATTCGGAGTCAGGTGCCGGTCTCGGGCACCCGCTGCGGATGATCGGCCCGGCGGTTGGTGGGACGCCGGCTGGATAATCTGACGACCCGTCAGATTTTGAGGAGCGGCGAGTGGTGCCAAGCCCGTCCAGCGAGCCCCGCACGACAATTCCCGCGGATCGTCAGCGTCGACGACCACGTCGTGGAACCACCTCACCTCTGGCAGGCCTGGCTGCCCGAACGGCTCCGGGCCGCCGGCCCACGAGTCGAACGCCGGGGAATCGGCACGATGCGCCACGTCGGCGGCGGAACCTATGAGCAGACCTTCGATCCCGATGGTCCCCAGGCGGACTGCTGGGTCTACGAGGATCTCGTCTACATCAACAAGCGTCATGTCGCCGCGGTCGGATTCGATCGCGACGACATGACGATGTCGCCGATCACCTACGACGAGATGCGCCCGGGCTGTTACGAGCCGAAGGCTCGGGTCGAGGACATGGAGATGAATCACGTCGATGCCTCGCTGTGCTTCCCGACGTTCCCGCGATTCTGCGGACAGACGTTCCTCGAGGCCAAGGACCGAGAGCTCGCCGAAGCCTGTGTGTACGCCTACAACGACTGGATGGTCGAGGAATGGTGCGGCGACAGTGACGGCCGACTGATTCCCCTGATCATCGTTCCCCTGTGGGACGCCGCGCTCGCCGCTGCGGAGGTCCGTCGCAACGCGGCGCGGCGGGGTCCGCGCAGTGTGCTTTTCGGAGATCCCGCCACACCTCGGCCTCCCGAGCATCCACAGCGGTGAGTGGGATCCGTTCTTCGAGGCGTGTCAGGAAACCGAGAATGTCGTGTGTATGCACATCGGTTCCAGCTCGAAGATGCCGGCGACCTCGGCGGATGCCCCGGTCGCGGTCGCGGCCAGTCTGAGCTTCGGCAACGCCATGGCCAGCCTCACGGACTTCTTGTTCTCGGGGGTACTGGTGCGCTACCCCCGACTGAAGCTCGCGTATTCGGAGGGTCAGATCGGTTGGCTGCCATACATCCTCGAGCGGGTCGACGACGTCTGGCGGGAACACCGCGCCTGGGGCGGGGTTCGCGACCTCATCCCCGAGCCGCCGTCGACTTACTACTTCCGCCAGGTCTTCGGGTGCTTCTTCCGGGACAACCACGGACTCGAATCGCTCCACCGGGTCGGGGTCGACAACGTCACGTTCGAGACGGACTACCCCCACACGGATTCCACGTGGCCGGACACCTTGGCGGTGGCCGAACAGATGATGGGACACCTGCCGGCGGACGTCGTCTACAAACTGGTGCGGGGCAACGCGATCCGCATGCTCGGTCTCGACGGGGAGCGCTGACGGATCCGAATGCGAGACGACGCGCTCCTGGGACTCGACGGGCCGGCGAACTTCCGGGATCTCGGCGGTCATCGGACCGAAGCGGGTGGGCGCCTCCGCTCCGGAAGGGTCTTCCGGAGCGATTCCCTGTCGTACCTGAGTGATGCCGACGTCGGAGCGCTGCGCGATCGCGTCGGGATCCGAACGGTGATCGATCTCCGGTCACCGCCGGAAGTCGGCGATCACGGGCATGGGCCACTTTCGGCGCTCGTGGACCAACGCCACATGCCGATCGTGGACCAGACCAAGCCCGAGGACGCGCCGCGGTTCCGGATCCGTCGTCAACCGCAGTTCCAGCGGATCGACGAGATCTACCTCCACATGCTCGACGCGTTCGGCGAGCGGTTCGGCGCGGTGATCCGGGTGATCGCCGAGGCGGACCGGCACCCTTTGGTCTTCCATTGCGCGGCGGGCAAGGATCGCACCGGGCTGGTCTCGGCACTGGTGCTCGGGGCCTGCGAGGTGCCCGACGAGGACATCGCGGCTGACTTCGCGTATACCGAGATGCGGATGCCCGAGATCATCGCTCGCAACACCGAACGGCTCGGCGGAATCGAGGGTGTGAAGACGGGCGCCGAGGTCACGGGCCAGCAGTACGGCGCGCAACCCGGCGCAATGCTGACGGTCCTGGAGCAGCTGCGGGATCGTCATGGTTCCCTGGCCGCGTACCTCGGGTCTGTCGGTGTGACGTCCGCCGCCGTCGAAGCGCTCCGTCGGGCCCTGGTCGAACCAGGGTCCTGATACACCGACGACTCGGATCTGATCGGCACGCGGGGGCTCCCTAGACTGCCGCCCTCATGGACCTACGGATCTCGGCCGAAGACGACGCGTTTCGCGCCGAGGTGCGGCAGTGGTTGGCGGAAGTGTTGCCGACGTTGCCGACCCAACCCACGCGTGACGACTGGGCCACGCGACGGACATGGGATACGGACTGGCAACGGCGGGTGTTCGACGCGGGTTACGCGGGCCTCAATTGGCCGCGGGAGTTCGGCGGGCGGGATGCGCCCCCGAGTCAGCAGCTGTTGTTCCTGGAGGAAGCGACGAGGGCACGGGCTCCGTACGTCGGCGTCAACTTCGTCGGCTTGATGCACGCCGGCCCGACGATCGTCGCCGAGGGAACACCGGAGCAGAAGGCCGAGCACCTGCCGCGCATTCTGCGGGGCGACGAGGTGTGGTGTCAGGCGTTTTCCGAGCCCAATGCCGGCTCGGACCTGGCATCGCTGCGCACCCGTGCGGTCCGAGACGGTGACCACTACGTCGTGACCGGCCAGAAGATCTGGTGTTCGTTCGGTCAGGTCGGGGACTACGGCGAGCTCCTCGTCCGGACGGACCCGGAGGCGCCCAAGCACAAGGGCATCACGTGGTTGATGTTGCCGATGGACCTGCCCGGGATCGAAGTCCGGCCACTCAAGACGGTGCTGGGGTCGTCGGAGTTCGCCGAGCTGTTCCTCGACGAGGTTCGGGTTCCGGTGGACTGCCGCATCGGGGCGGAGAACGACGGGTGGCGGGTCACGAATGTCACCCTCGCGTTCGAACGGGGGACCGCGTTCGTGAGCGACCTCGTCGACGCGATGCGACTGGTCGAGGATCTGGCGCCGCTCGTGCACGACCCGACGCAACGGCGGGAGCTGGGCCACATCGCTGCGGAGATGGACGCGCTCTGGGCGCTGACCAAGCGCAACGTGACGCAGTCCGAGACGGGCGCCACTGGGCGAGGCCAGTACATGATCAAGCTCGCGTACAGCGAGGTGTGTCAGAAGGTCGGCGAGCTCGCTCTCGCGCGCGCTCGACCGAGATGTCCTGACCATCGACGGCGTTGGGCCCTTCGTGGAGGAACGTCTGCGAATGCTGGCCTTCACCATCGCGGCCGGTACCTCGCAGATCCAACGCAACATTCTGAGTGAGCGGTTGTTGGGTATGCCGCGGGAGCCCCGATGAACTTCGACCTGTCCGAGGATCAAATCGCACTGCGTGACGGCATCCGGTCACTGGTCGAGGGTCGCTTTCCCATGGGGCGGGTGCGCGGCGGCTTCGATCGCGACGTCTACGCCGAGCTCGCCGACGCGGGTGTGTTCACGCTTCAACACGACGGCTTCACCTGGGCCGACGTCGCCGTGGTGTTCGAGGAGTTGGGTCGCGGCGCGGTGCCCGGTCCGCTCGTCGCCTGTTTCGGTCGGGAGCGCATCGCGACCTGCTTCTGACGCGACCCTCGCCGGGGCGCCGCTCGTCGAGCACCTCGGAACCGTCGACGATGTGCTCGTGATCGGCGAGACCAACGTCACCCGAGTGGACGTTTCGATTCTTCCCGAGTGGGGTGATCCCGCGGCGTGGCCGCTCGACCCGCTGACGCCGGTGTGGGTGGTGGACGGCATCGCGCAGGCCGGGGGGAAGGACGAGCCGGTCGGCCGGCGCCGGACGGAATGGGCGCTGCTCACCGCGGCCTATTGCGTCGGGATGGCGGACCGCTTGGTCGAGATGTCGGTCGCGTACGCGCTGGAGCGTCAGCAGTTCGACCGCCCGATCGGATCGTTCCAGGCGGTCAAGCACCTGTGCGCCGACATGGCGGTGCGTGCCGAGGTCGCGCGGGTCGCGACCCATGCCGCCGCCTGCGTGCTCGACGACCCGGAAGTGGGGGATCTGGAGCGATCGGTCGCGGGCGCCAAACTCCTCGCCGGCGAAGCCGCGGTGCTCAACGGCCGAGCTGCGACGCAGGTGTACGGCGGGATGGGCTTCACCTGGGAGGTCGACGTCCACCTGTACCTCAAGCGGGCCTGGGTGTTGGAGACACATTTCGGAAGCGGCGAACATCACGCCGATGTCGTCGCCGCGCGACTTACCGCGGCGCAATGACGGACTGGGATCCGCTCCTCGAGGATCTCCGGCTCCGACGGGAGGCGGCGAATGCGATGGGCGGCCCTGAGCGCCTGACCGCGCAGCGGCGAGATGGTCGTCTGGACGCGCGTGCTCGCATCGCGGAATTGGTCGACAAGGGTTCGTTCCGCGAGTTCGGCGCGCACGTCGGGAGTGTCGCGAGGGGAGTGACGCCGGGAGCCCCGGCCGACGGTCTGGTGACCGGGCGGGCGCTCATCGCCGGGCGACCCGCGTTGGTGGGCGCCGAGGACTTCACCGTCATGGGCGGGTCGATCGGCATTGGTACCCACGCGAAACGACAACGGCTCATCCAGCTCGCCGAACTGGAGGCATCGCCGCTGGTGATGCTGTTGGAGGGCACCGGCGAGCGGGGCCAGAGCGCGTTCGAGCACGCCCGGCAGACGGCGAGTGACCTTGACGGATTGGCGCGGCTCCTCAGCCGTGTCCCGACGGTGTCGGTCGTCATGGGGACCAGCGCCGGTCATGGGGCGCTCACGGCGTCGCTCACCGACTTCATGGTGATGGTCGAAGGGGCGGCGCTGTTCGGGGCGGGCCCGCCGGTCGTGGCCGTGGCGACAGGCGAGGAAGTCTCCAAGGCCGCACTCGGTGGCGCGGCGGTGCACTCGGTGGTCTCCGGGGTCGCGCACAACGTCGCAACCGACGATCGGGCTGCGCTCGCCGTCGTGCGGCGGTATCTCGCTCAGTTTCCCGCGCGAGCGGGCGGGGTGCACCGCGTCGGCCCTCTGTCGACGGTCTGCGTGTCATTCCGGACCTGGTCGATCTGATCCCCGCCGACCCGCGTCGGGACTACGACGTTCGGCCGGTGCTCGAGCGGCTCGTCGACGACGGTGACGTGTTGGAGATCCAGCCCGGGTACGGACGGTCGATGGTCACCGCGCTCGGATGGTTGGCCGGCCGTTCCGTCGCGATAGTGGCGAACAACCCGGCGGTCCTGGGTGGCGCGATCGACGTCGCGGCCGCAGAGAAGGCGGCGCGGTTCCTCGACGTCGTCGGACCCTATGAGCTTCCCGTGGTCTTCGTGGCGGACACCCCCGGGCTCCAGGTCGGGTCCGAGGCCGAGCACGCTGGAGTCCTGGGATCTGCGGCGCGGATGTACCGGGCCCAGGCGGCGCTGGCGGGACCCAAGCTTCACGTGACCCTGCGCCGCTGCTACTCGCCGGGCGCAGCGCTGATGGCCCGGAATCCGTTCGACGGTCAGACCGTCTCGCTGGCGTTTCCCGGCGCTCGGCTGGGGCCGTTGCCGGCCGAGAGCGGCGCAGAGGCCGCGAGCGGAACGCTCGACGTCGCCGCACTGTTGGAGCACGCCGAGCTGGGTGGGGCGATCGGTGCGGCCGACCAACTGTCGTATGACGATGTGATCGACCCGAGCGAACTGCGCAACGCACTGGTCGGCGCGCTGGTGCGCCGTGGATCGCTCGGCGACTAGCGGCTGCGCGTCCGCAACAGCTCGGTGAGGTCGGCGCCCGGCATCGCCGGTGCCAGGAAGTTCCCTGCCGCGGCGCGACAGCCGGCGCGGCGCAGTCGGTCGAGCTGTTGGGCGGTTTCCACGCCTTCGGCGACCACCTCGACGCCGAGCATCGCCGCCAGGCTCAGGAGCGCTGGGACCATCGGATCGTCGCTCGCGCCGGTCTGCACGATCGAACGATCGAGTTTGACGTGGGTGATGCCATACCGGCGTACTGCCAAGGGCGAGGCGTGGCCGGTCCCGAAATCATCGAGCGCGATGGAGCAGCCGAGGTCGCGAAGTTCCGCCAACTCCGCGCCGGCTCGACGGGCGCGGTCGATCTCGGCGATGGCCAGCTCGGCGACGTCGAACCCGAGCCGAGCCGCGGGGATCGCGTGCCGGTCGAGCGTTTCGCGCACCCGATCCACCGTTCCGGACCAGGCGAGCTGGGTCGCGCTGAGGTTGAGCCACAGGATGGGCGGCGCGATGCCGCTCGCGTCCCAGGCTGCGAGCTGCTCACAGGCGGCGTCGAGCACGAACGCGCCGAGCGGGGCGTCGAGGCCGGCGAGTGCGGCCGCTCCGAGGAAATCCGCAGGCAGGAGGAGCCCGCGTTCGTGGTGGTTCCAGCGGACGAGCGCCTCCACGCCACAAATGGGACCGCGGCCGTCGAGTCGGAAGACCGGTTGCCAGTGCAGGACGATGTCTCCGGCGGTCAGTGCCGCCCGCAGGCCGGACTCGGTGTCGAGGTGCTCCACCAGGCGCTGCCGGAGCGCGTCGTCGTAGAGGCGGACCTGGTCCCGGCCCCGGGCCTTCGCGACGTACATGGCTGCGTCGGCGTTGCGAAGGAGCGCTTCCGGGCTGCTTCCTTCGTCGGTCGCGAGGGCGATGCCGATACTGGTGCCGGTGGCGATCTCCTGGCCCTCGGCCCGGAAGGGCGTCGCGAACACGGCGCGGATCCTTTCCGCGGTCTGGACCGCGGCGTCGGCGTCGGTCAGCTCTTCGCAGCAAATGACGAACTCGTCACCGCCGAATCGGGCGACAGTGTCGGCCGGCCGCAGCGCCGAGCGGAGGCGCTCGCCGACCTCTCGTAGCAGCGCGTCGCCGACCGCGTGACCGAGGCTGTCGTTGATGGTCTTGAAGTGGTCGAGGTCGAGGAACAGGACGGCGACCACCGTGTCGTTTCGGAGCCGACGATCCAGGGCATGGCCGAGTCGGTCGACGAACAGACCCCGGTTCGGGAGTCCGGTGAGACCGTCGTGCATCGATCGGTGGACCAGGGCCTGTTGGGCCTCATGGCGGTCGCTCACGTCGTGGAAGTGGACGACGAAGCCGCCGATGCGGGGTTCGTCGCGGAGATCCCGGATGGTGATCTCCATCCAGCGGTACCGGCCGTCTGCGTGGCGGGCCCGCATCTCGATGCTGGCCCGTGCGTCGCCGGCCCCGACGAGATCGTGCCACTGCTCGAGCCAGTCGCTGACGTCGTCGGGGTGCAGGATGTCGAACGGGTGAGTCGCGGTGAAGTCCTCGAGGGTGTATCCGAGTACTCGTTCGATCGCGGGACTGACGTATCGAATGAAACCGCCGGCGTCGGCGATGCAGACCACGTCCACTGCGTGCTTGAGAAGCGCGTCGTAGCGTTCCTCGTTCTCGCGCAGTGCGATCTCGGCTTCCTTGGCGACAGAGATATCACTCAACGTCAATGCGACGCCGTCGTCGACTTTGACGATCTGCTCGCGGATCCATCTGGCGCGCACCCGCGAATCCACCACCTCGGTTTCAAGCGTCATGGGTTCGCCGGACTCCAGAACCGTGAGGTACTTCGCGTGGAGACGCGCCTCGTCCCCCGACGGGTAGTGGGCGCTCACCCGGTGGCCGATGAGTTCGATGACCGAGTGGGCGAAGAGGCGACCGGCGTTCTCGTTCGCGTCGGTGATCATGAAGTCGACGACCCGACCCTCGTCATCTCGGACCGCCTGCATCAGGATGAGCGCGTCGAGACTCGCCTCGCTGGCAGCCCGGAAGCGGTCCTCGCTCGCGGTGAGGGCGGCCTCGATCTGACGGCTGGCGGTGATGTCTTCGGCGTGGGCGATGATCTCGGCGATGGAACCGTCGTCGTTGTGCGTCGCGCTGACGTGGAATCGGACGTTGACGACCGATCCGTCGGGGCGCCTGAAATGTGTCTCGCGGACGAAGGTCCGGAACCGTCCGGACTCGATCGAGCGGAGGCGTACCCGTACCCGCAGCTGGTGGTCGGGGTGGGCGGCCTCGACGAAGGTCGCGACGGTGATGTCGTCGCGGTCGCGACCGAGGATGCGACACATCATCTCGTTGACGTAGATGATCCGGCCGTCGGTACGACCGATCGCGATTCCCACCGGGGCCCGGTCGAGCAGCGGGCCGATCGGCTCGCGGCCGGTCAGCATCGGCGGGGTGGTCCGGGTCCGGGTCGTCATCGTGGGTGAGTGCGCAGGGTGTCAGTGGATTCACGCAGCGCGGCAGCCATTCTGCCCCGTCGCGACCGATCGCACCAGGGGGCGGCCGGCGCGCCGCTACCATCGCCCCCGATGGCTGGGGCGGCGACGGTGTGGGAAGCGCTGATCGCCCGGGTTGCGAGCGACCCGGACGGTCCGTACCTGGACTTCGAAGGAGACACGTACTCGGCCCGGATGATGGCTTCGGCCGCCGAATCGCTCGCCGGGGGCCTGGTCCGGCGGGGCGTCGGGGCCGGCGATCGCGTCGCGACGCTTCTGGAGAACGGACCCGAGCAGGTGGTCTCCTTCTTTGCCGCCGCCAGGCTCGGGGCAATTCAGGTCCCGATCAACACCGCCTACAAAGGGATGTTTCTCCATCACGTCCTGGTTGATTCCGGTGCGGCGATCGTCATCGTGCAGGAAGACCTGGCTGGGCGGATCGCCGAGCTGGCAGCCGAACCGACTCCGGACCTGCGCGAGGTCATTGTCGTCGGCGACCGGACCATTGCGGGATCGGCACAACCGAGCTGCACGTGGGACCAGGCGATCGAGCCCACAGGGCAGGAACTTCCGCCGGTCGGGTCCGGTCCTTCCGACTTGGCCTGTTTCATCTACACCGCCGGAACGACGGGGCCGTCGAAGGGCTGCATGCTGCCGAATCGCTACGTCGTGGCCCTTGGCGAACAGATCGCCCGGGCCTGGGGGCGCCGTGCCGACGACGTGATCCTCACGCCCCTCCCTCTGTTCCACTTCAATGCCATCTCGGTATGTGTGGTCGGCACCCTGCTCGTCGGCGGCCGCGCTGCGATCGTGCGGAAATTCTCAGTGAGCCGATTTTGGCCCGAGGTGCGCCGCACCGGAGCGACGATGCTGTCGATGCTCGGCTCGCTGGCGATCCTCGTCGCCGGCGCCGAGGATCACCCGGATCAGGAGGGCCACCGGCTCCGTCTCTGCGCAGCCGCCCCCATGCCTGCCGACACCGACCGGATCTGGCGTGAACGATTCGGGTGCGCGACCTTCAGCGGCGGGTACGGACTCACGGAGGCGTCGCTCATCTCGATGTTGCCGGCCGGCGAGGTCAATCCGCCGGGCGCCGCCGGGAAGCCGAACACCCACGAGTTCGAAGTTCGGATCGTGGACGACGGCGACATGCCCGTCGAGGTAGGGGAGGTGGGCGAGATCGTGTGCCGACCGACCGGCCCCGACCTCATGTTCTCGGGGTACTGGAACCGTCCCGCCGACACGGTCGCGGTCTTGCGCAACCTCTGGTTCCACACCGGCGACCTCGGCCGCGTCGATGCCGATGGGTTCCTCTACTTCGTGGACCGCAAGAAGGACTATCTCCGGCGGCGGGGTGAGAACATCTCGAGTTTCGAGATGGAGCGGGCCGTGATCGCCCACGATGCGATCGCCGATGTCGCGGTCCACGCGGTCCCCAGCGACCAGGGCGAAGACGAGGTCAAGGTCACTGCGGTGCTCGTGGACGGGGCCGCCCTCACCGAAGAGGCCCTCTGCCGCTTCGTGGCCGAACGGGTGCCGTACTTCGCGATTCCCGCGGTACGTGGAGTTCCGGAGCGACTTGCCGCGGAACCCGGTCGGCCGGGTGCTGAAGTACGAGCTGCGTGACGAGGGCGTCACCCGCAGTACCTGGGACCGGGAGATCGCGGGCGTGACCTTCGAGCGCCGCTGACGCTCACCGGGACTCCAGTTTGCGCACCTTCCAGATCTCCTCGGCCGGCCAGCGCCGTGCCCAAGCCAGGTCGGCGAACCCTTCGTAGGTCGTGGTCGCGTCTTCGGGTGGCTGCAGCTCGATCAGCGCCTCGATCGTGAAGCCGTTGGCGCGGAACAGTGCGATCCATTCGCCGTGTGGCAACTGGAAGTCGATGGTCCCGTCGCCCCAATCGAAGGATCGGGCACCGAACATCGGCTGCTGCAGCGTCGTGGACACCCTCGCGTCCGGATCGCCCAGCGGATAGCAGGCGTTGTGGAGCAGCGTCGAGAGATTGAAGGCGAGAAGTCCACCCGGTCGGAGGAGCCGGGCGGCTTCGGGCACGGTCGAATACGGATCGCAGAAGCCCATGGCTCCGTGGTCGCAGAAGACGACGTCGAACGACTCGGCGCGCAGCGGTACGGCCGTCGCGGAGGCACACACGAACGGCAGCGGAGCGTCTGCAGCCGCCGCGTTCTCCGTTGCGTGGCGGAGCTGGGCGGTGGACAGGTCGAGGCCGACGGCCCGTCGAGCACCCGCGGTCAGTGCCAGGGACTGTTGGGCGGCGCCACACCCGAGTTCGAGGACATCGAGGCCGGTCAGATTCCCGAGGACGTCGAGGTCCGCATCCGGGATTCGGTACGCACCCCACGCCGCGTCGGCCAACGCGTGGGCATGCGCCGCCTGATACTCGTCGGCGTCGCTGTCCCAGAACTCACGGTTCGTCGCCTCGTAACGTCGTACGCGGTCGGTCATGGTCGTCGTTTCGGGTCGAGAGGGGTGCGAAGTTGGGCGACCTGGGCTATGGCGCGCGTCGCCGCGCCGATGCTTCCACACACGGGCGCCGGTGAGGTTCAGTAACGTCCGCCGCCGTGAGCCGTCGGGTGTGTGCCGTGGGAGTGGGTCTGGCCGATGGACCGAAAACCCCTGAACTGACGCCACTCACGCTTCAGGCCCAGGCGTTCGGGCGGGCGGTCGCCGATGCCAATCTGACCAAGGACTCGATCCAGGGACTCGCCTCCGCCGGGTACGGCGGGATGCATGAAGTCCAGCTCGCCGAATATCTAGGACTCACACCGCACTGGCTCGACTCGACCAGCTGCGGCGGGTCCAGCTTCGAGTTCCATGCGCTGCACGCGTACCGGGCGATCCAGGCCGGCGACGTGGACACGGTGGCGATCGTCTACGGCAACAACGAGCTGTCGGCTGCGGGTCGGTCGCTCGGGACCGGCCGGTCGGGGGGCGGTGCGACGGCGATGCCGTATCCGATGAGCTACGAGCTACCGACGGGCCTCACACTCGTCGGCGCCTACGCCCTGGCGGCGCAGCGGCACATGCATCAGTACGGGACGACGGCGGAGCAGTTGGCGTCGATCTCGGTACAGACCCGGGAGCACGCCGGCCGGAATCCGAACGCGATGTATCGGGAGCCGATCACCGTCGACGATGTGCTCGGGTCCAAGCTGGTGGCGGATCCGCTGCACAAGCTGGACTGCTGCGTCGTCTCCGACGGCGGGTGCGCGCTGATCCTGACGACGGAGGACCGCGCGCGTGAACTCGGACGACCCCTGGTCTACGTCCGCGGCGCGGCGGCAGGGATGACGCACCACTCGATCCAGGCGATGCCCGATCTCACGGTGACGGCCGGCGCGGTGACCGGGCCGAAGGCGTTCGGCGAGGCCGGGATCAGCCCTGCGGACGTGGACATGTTCGCGATGTACGACTCGTTCACGTACACGGTGTTGGTGTGTCTCGAGGACTTGGGCTTCGCGCCGAAGGGAGAGGGCGGGCCATTCGCCGCGAGTGGCGCGCTCCGGCTCGGCGGAGCACTGCCGACGAATACCGACGGTGGGGGTCTCTCGGCGACGCACCCGGGCATGCGCGGCTTGTTCCTCCTGTGTGAAGCGACGCGCCAGCTGCGCGGCGAAGCCGGGCCGAGCCAGGTGGCCGGAGCGGAGATCGCGGTCGCCCACGGCAGCGGTGGCTGGCTCTCGACCATGGGCACCGTCGTCCTCGGCACGGAGCCGGCATGAGCGACCTTCCGAACTACCTGATCCCACGGCCGACGCCGGAGGCTGCGGAGTTCTATGCCGGCACGGTGCGCGGCGAGCTGCGGGTGCAGCGCTGCGGGGCCTGCGGCCTTCATCATCACTACCCCCGGGTCGCGTGCCCGCACTGCGGCAGTTCGGAGCTGGAGTGGATCACTGCGACCGGTCGGGGCGTCGTGCACTCGTTCACCGTGATCCGCCAGCACGGGATTCCGCCATTCAAGGAGCAGGCCCCGTTTGTGGTCGCCCTCGTTGACATCGAGGAGCAAGGGGCGCGATTCGTCGCCCAGCTCCCGTCCGTCTCACCCGACGCGGCCGCGATCGACATGCCGGTGCGGGCGGTGTTCCGTCCGGCCGGCGCGGACGCTTCCTTCGTCGACTTCGAGCCCGATGGCTGAGCCGGAGCCGACGACGGCACTCGACGGCCGTTCGCTCGGTCGCCGCGGCACCGAGACGCGGGCGCGGCTGCTACACGCGACCGCGCAGCTCCTGGAGGACAATGGTCTTCGTGAACTGCGCGTGGTGGACATCGCCCGCCGGGTGCAGCTCGCGCCGGCGACCTTCTACCAGTACTTCCGCGACGTCGAGGAGGCTGTGCTCGCGCTGGCGGCGGAGATCGGCGAGCAGACGGGGTCGCTCACCGGGTTGATCGAATCACCGTGGTCAGGCCCGGACGGTCTGGACGTGGTGCGGCAACTCGTCGAGGAGTTCATCAGCAACTGGGACCGGCACCGAGCCGTCCTGCGGACGCGCAATCTGGCGGCCCAGGAGGGTGACGAACGCTTCCGGGCGGTGCGCAACGAGGCGTTGCGACCGCTGACCGAAGGCATCGCTGGGAAGGTCGAAGCACGCGATGCCGAGCTGTCACCGTTCGCGGCTGCGGCGGCGATGGTGGCGATGCTGGAACGGATGGCGGCGTTCCACGCCGATCTCGTGGCGTACGGCACCTCCCGCTCTGACGTCGTGGAAACGACCGCGCGGATCCTGCACCACACCGCGACGGGGGAGTAGCGCTCAGCTGCCCGCGGGGTGGAAGGTCAGCTCGAGTTCCCGGTCGAACGTCTTCTCGAACAGAACCCGTTTCCGGCGGGCACCCCACAGTTCGAGTTCGGGGTCGCCATCGGCCCGGATGTGCAGGAGGACCAGTTCGGTGCCCACGCGCACCGAGATGCCGGTGACGACCTGCTTCCGGCCCCGGTCGAGTCCGTCTGCGAGCCGGAGGAGGGAAGTCAGCCTACGGACGCGGTCCCGCTGCTCGTCGTCGAGGTTGCCGACCAGGTCGTCGTTGCCTTTCACGTCGCCTCGGCGGTGCCAGCGCACCAGCGCCGTCAGCTCGGAAATCGCGCTCGGGGTCAGTCCCCGCAGCCGACCGTGGCGCACGAGGTACGCCGCGTGGCGATCGTGGCCTTCGTGGGCGACGTGCTCGCCGATGTCGTGGAGCAGCGCTGCGTATTCGAGCAGTTCCCGCTCATCGTCGCCGAGGCCGTGCAGTGCTCGCAGCTGGTCGAAGAGCTCGAGCGCGAGCGTCGCGACGTGTCGCGAGTGCGCTTCGGGCCATGAACAGCGACGGGCGAGTGCCATGACCGACGCGCGCCGGATCGCGTACGGATCGTCGGACCAGTCGGCGGGGTCGTGGCGGCCGATGGCATCGAGGACCATCCCTTCGCGCATGGCCCACTCGCTGACGGTGAGCTCGTCGACTTCGAACAACTCCATCGCGGTGATCATCAGCACCGCGCCGGCCACGATGAGATCGACTCGTTTCGTGTCGAGGCCGTCCCATTTCCGGCGCTGTGCGCTGGTCGATTCCGCGAGGTCGTCGGTCAGTGCGCTCAACTCGGCGCGGGTGAACGAGAGGTGATGCAGCGTGTGCGGGACTGATCCCTCGCGACGGGCGGCGATCATGTGACCGAGAGCCTCGATCGTGCCGCTCGAACCGACGGCAAATTTGGGTTCGAAGGTTGCCGCCTCGACCGCGCGCGGGCCGAGGACGTCAACGACGTGCTGGCGCAACCGGCGCCGGTCGGCTTTCGAGAGTGGATCGGAGCGGACGTACTCGGCGCTGAGGCGGGCCACGCCGAGGCGTTCGCTGGCGGCCCAACGCAGCTCGGAGGAGTCGCCGACCATGATCTCCAGGCTCCCGCCACCCAGGTCGAAGCACACCGCTGGAGCGGGATCGATCACGACGGCCGCCCGGAGAGCCGTGAAGATGAGGCGGGCCTCCTCGAGTCCGTCGATCACATCGGCGTCGATACCTGCTTCGTCGGAGATCCGGTCGAGCACCTCGTCGCCGTTCGTGGCGCTGCGGACTGCACTGGTGGCGCAGGCGAGGATCTCCGTCGCGCCCGCCGCCTCGGCGATCAGGCGGAAGCGGCGCATCGCGGCGACGGCGGCGTCCGCGGCGTCTGGCGTGATGTGGCCTTCGCGACTCACGACGTCACCCAGCCGCAGCATCTCCTTCTCGGCGCTGACCGGCGTGAAACTGCCATCCGGGTGTACGTCGGCAATCACCAGATGGAAGGAGTTGGAGCCGAGGTCGACGGCGGCGATGCGCACGCCTCCAGGCTATGACCGTCGACGGTACGCTCCGGGCATCAACCCGAGGGGGAGTCATGACCGAGACGACAGTGATGGCTGAGAGCCGGATGTTGATCGATGGTGCGCTGGTCGAGGCGGCTTCAGGAGCGACGTTCGCCAACGTGAACCCGGCGACCGAGATGGTGATCGGTGAGGTCTCCGACGGCGGTGTCCAGGACATGGAGCGTGCGATCGCGGCGGCGCGCCGTGCGTTCGACGAGACCGGGTGGGCGACGGACCCGGACCTCCGCAAGCGGGGACTCCGACAGTTGCACGAGGCGCTCGTCAAGGAGCGTGAGACGTTGCGACCTCAGATCGTCGCCGAGGTCGGAACGCCGATCATGCTCACCTACGCCGTGCAGCAGGACTCCTGTATCGACGACATGGAATGGGATATCGAGTGCATCGACCGGGTCGAGTGGGAGCACGATCTTCCGGTGCACGAGTTCTTCGGCATGCGCAGCGCCCGGCGGGTCCTGCGGGAACCGATTGGTGTGGTGGCGGCGATCACCCCGTGGAACTTCCCGTTCATGCTCAACCTCTCCAAGATCGTCCCAGCGCTCGCGGCCGGCAACAGCGTGGTGCTTGAAGCCCGCGCCGGACACGCCGTGGATCGGCGACGTTCATCGGCAAGCTCGTCGCGGAGTACACCGACATCCCCGCCGGCGTCTTCAATGTCGTGAGCTCCGCCGACCCGGCGACGGTCGGTGAGATGCTCACGACGGACCGGCGCGTCGACATGGTGTCGTTCACCGGCTCGACCGCGGTGGGCAAGCGCATCATGGCGAATGGCTGCCGAGACCCTGAAGCGGGTCTTCCTCGAACTCGGCGGGAAGTCGGCGAACATCATCCTCGACGACGCCGACCTCGCCGCGCCAGTGCGGCAGTGGCGCCATGGTGTGCATGCACGGCGGTCAGGGCTGCGCGATCACGACGCGGCATGTTGCTGCCACGCGTCGCGCTACGACGAGGGCGTCGAGATTGCTGCAGGCCGCATTCGAGGGGTGGAAGTACGGGGACCCGACCGACCCCGAGAACCTGCAGGGACCACTGATCAACGCCCGGCAGCGGGAGCGGGTGCTCGGACTCATCGAGACGGGCAAGGCCGAGGGGGCCCGGCTGCTCGTGGGCGGCGGCCGTCCCGCGCATCTGCGAACGCGGGTACTTCGTCGAGCCGACGCTGTTCGTCGACGTGGATCCGGACTCCACCATCGCCCAGGAGGAGATCTTCGGGCCGGTGCTCTCGGTGATTCCGTACGACGACGACGACGATGCGGTGCGGATCGCGAACAACTCCCGCTACGGGCTGTCGGGCGCGGTCAACGGTACCGACCTGGATCGGGCCTACGCCGTGGCCAAGCGGCTGCGGACCGGGACGGTGGCGGTCAACGGCGGTCAGTGGTTCGGGCCGGATTCACCGTTCGGCGGGTACCGCGAGAGCGGTCTGGGTCGGGAGCACGGCATCGCCGGCTTCGAGGAGTACCTCGAGACCAAAACCATCGGCCTCCCCGCACCCCCTGAGTAGCCCGGGGACGGCTGCGCCGGTGCAATCGCGTTCCCGTACGCGTGCCGCACGCCAGGGCGTGCGGACACGCGCGCCGGGATCGTCTGGGCGGACAACTGTTCGCCAGGCTGGCGGAATCGACGGTCGAGGCGCGTACGCTGCCCCGTCATGGCGACGTTGATCCTGCTGCGACATGGTCAGAGTGAGTGGAACAAGCAGAACCTGTTCACGGGGTGGGTGGACGTGGCGCTCACCGAACAGGGCGAGGCCGAGGCGGTCCGGGGCGGCGAGATGCTCCTCGAGCACGAAGTGCTTCCCGACGTGGTCCACACGTCGTTGCAGACGCGAGCCATCCGCACCGCAGAGCTGGCGCTGGGTGCAGCACGTCGGTCCTGGATTCCGGTCCGGCGGTCGTGGCGGCTGAACGAACGGCACTACGGCGCGTTGCAGGGCAAGGACAAGAAGCAGACGACCGAGGAGTTCGGCAAGGACCAGGTGCTGATCTGGCGTCGCTCCTACGACGTCCCGCCCCCGCCGCTGACCGAGGACCCGTCGATCGACGGGCGCTACGCCGCGCTCCCGGCCGATCTGCTCCCGAAGTCCGAATGCCTCGCAGATGTGGTCGCCCGCATGCTGCCGTACTGGTACGACGGCGTGGTGGCGGATCTCGTGGCCGGCCACACGACGCTGGTGGCCGCGCACGGCAATTCGCTGCGCGGTCTCGCGATGCATCTCGAGGGTCTCTCCCGCGAGGAAGTCATCGAGCTGAACATCCCGACCGGTCAGCCGCGTGTGTACGAGCTGGACGAACGGATGCAGGTCCAGTCCTGGCGATACCTCGACCCCGAGGGTGCGGCTGCGGCCGCCGACGCCGTCAAGAAGCAGGCCGGCTGACGCCTTTCCCTTGCGAGGGCGTCTCGGAGAGGTGGAGCGAGGCGCACGCCGGGCGACAAACGCTCGATGTGGGGAGGGGATCTAGGATCGCGAGATGGCGACGACGCAGATCGAGATCCCTGACGGTCCGCCCTCCGGGCGCACGATCGACGAAGAGCGGCAGTATCGCAAACAGCGGCTGGCGGCCACGTTCCGCCTCTTCGGCAAGTTCGGGTTCGACGAGGGGGTGGCCGGTCATGTCACCGCCCGGGACCCCGAGTTGCTCGATCATTTCTGGGTCAACCCGTTCGGGAAGTCGTTCAAGCAGATCTGTGTCTCGGACCTGATCCTCGTCAATGATCACGGCGACGTCGTCGACGGTGACAAGCCGGTGAACGGTGCGGCGTTCGCGATTCACTCCCAGGTGCACGCGGCCCGTCCCGATGTCATCGCCGCGGCCCACACCCACTCGATCTACGGCAAGGCCTGGTCGGCGCTCGGCCGGCTCCTGGACCCCATCACCCAGGACGCCTGCGCGTTCTACGGTGACCACGGGCTCTTCGACGACTACACCGGCGTCGTACTGGATCTCGAAGAAGGCCAGCGGATCGGTGCGGCGCTCGACACACACAAGGCCGTCATCCTGCGCAACCACGGCCTCCTCACGGTCGGCCACTCCGTCGAGGAGGCCGCGTGGTGGTTCATCACGATGGAGCGCACCTGTCAGGCCCAGCTGCTGGCCGAGGCCGCGGGGACACCGGTGCTCATCGAGTCCGACATGGCGGCGCGCACCGCGGCCCAAGTCGGTTCCCACGCCGCAGGGCGGTTCTCGTTCCAGCCCCTCTGGGACGTGATCACCAAAGAAGAGCCCGACCTCTTCGACTGAGGCGGCGCGACGGTCTCGAACGCACGCGTCCGCAGTGTCAGCTCGCGGGTGCCTGCTGCTTGGCCCAGGCGATCGAGCCGGCGAGGAACGCGCCGGTGTCGGGGAAGCGGGCGCCCACGATGTCGGCGAACCAGCCCGGCACGTAGATCTCGAACGTTCCGGCGTCCAGCGCGGCGAGCACGGGCTCGACCATCGCGGACGTCGGTAATGCCTCGATCGGGGTGATCGACCGGTCGTTGTCCGGCAGTTGGAACAGCCGCGTGTCGATCACGCCGGGATTCACCACGTGGATCTGCACGTCGTGGCCCGCGACGCCGAGGTCCACCTGCATGGACTCCGAGAAGCCGGTCAGCGCGGCCTTCGACGCCGTGTAGGCGGCTTCGCCCGGCGGTCCGAGCCGCGCCGCGACCGAGGAGATGTTCACGATGCGTCCCGATCGTTCGATCAGTTCGGGGAGGAACGCGAGCATCAACCGTACCGGCGAGAAGTAGTTGAGCCGCATCACGGCTTCGACGGTGTCGCCGTCCAGCGCGGTCACGTTGCGGCGTTTCGGGATCCCGGCGTTGTTCACGAGGATGTCGATCCCACCCATGTCCACGCTGACTTCTGCGGCGAAGGCCTCGAGCCCGTCGAGATCGTCGAGATCGACGGTCCACATGCGAGACGCCGGCGCGTGCTCCTGCACCTGTTCCAATACTTCGCCCAACTCGGTCGCGCGCCGCGCGCAGATCCCGACGGTGGCACCAGCCTCCGCGAATCCGACCGCCAACGCCGCGCCGATCCCGGTCGATGCGCCGGTCACGAGCACGTTCTTGCCGGCAACGGAGTAGCTCATCTCCACCTCCAGGGTCCGAGTCGTCGAGCATACGAGCGCAGTAGGGTCCGCGGCCGTGACGCTGGATCCGAGCGCAGTCCGTCTCGACGGCACCGTGGCAATTGTCACGGGTGCCGCGGTCGGCATCGGCCGGGCGAGCACGCTGGCGCTCGGGGCCTTCGGTGCGGATGTCGCAATCTGTGACCGCGACGAGGAGAACCTGGCGCAGTGTGCAGCCGAGATCGAAGCGCTCGGCCGCCGGGTGATTGCGGGCCGACTCGACGTGCGTGACGGCGACGCCGTGCGGGCCTGGGTCGAGACCGTGGCCGAGCAGGGTGGGCAGATCGACGTCGTGGTCAACAATGCGGGTGGCGGTTTCGCGGCGCCGTTCCTCGACGTGAACGACAAGGGTCAGGATGCCTTGGTACGGGAGAACTTCACCAGCGTCACGAACTTCGTGCGGGCCGCCGTCCCGCACATGCCGCAGTCGGGTGGCGCGATCGTCAACATCACGTCGATCGAGGCCCACCGCGCGGGCCCGGGTTTCGCGGTCTACAGCGCGATGAAGGCCGCGGTGGAGAACCTCACGAAGTCGCTCGCCCTCGAACTCGGCGAGCGGATGATCCGGGTCAACTGCATCGCACCCGACGTGATCCCGACGCCCGGGATTGGCGACGTACCCGTCAAGACGCCGCTGCCGCGGATCGGGCACGTGGACGACATCGCCGCGGCGGTCGTGTTCCTCGCGAATCCCCGGCTCTCCGGGTTCGTGACCGGCGAGACGTTGTTGGTGGACGGTGGGAACCGGGCCGCGGGCGGATGGCGCCGGAACGCCGACGGCTCGTTCACCGCGTGAGCGGCGGTCGCGCGTGAAGTTCGGAATCGCGCTCGGGGCGCTCAATCCCCGCTTCCATCTCGACGCGACGGACGCCGCAGAACGACTTGGTTTCGAATCGGTGTGGCTGCCCGAGCATCTCGTGTTCCCGGTGGAGATGGCTCGCTCACCACGCCCGGGGGAGGACCACCCACCGGTGCCCGCCACCACGCCCGTGTTCGATGCCTTCACATATCTGGCATTCCTTGCGGCGCGCACGTCGGTCCTTCGGCTCGGGACACACGTCTACAACCTCGGGCTCCGCCATCCCTTCGTGTCGGCACGCGCGGCGGCGACGCTCGACATCGTGAGTGGTGGTCGGTTCGAGTTCGGGATCGGCGTGGGTTGGCTCGAGCAGGAGTGGGACGCCGCGGGGCTGGACTTTTCGACCCGGGGTCGCCGCGTCGATGAGGCACTCGCCGTGTGCCGCCGACTGTGGACCGAATCCACGATCGAACACCGCGGGGAGTTCTTCGACTTCGCGTCGGTGGCCTTCGAACCGAAACCGGTGCAACCGGGTGGCCCGCCGGTACTGGTCGGCGGCGAAAGCGACGCGGCCGTGCGGCGGGCCGCGCTTCGAGCTGACGGCTGGATCGGCATGGGTCACACCCCTGCATCGGCTGCACCGCAGATCGAGAAGCTCCGCGCCCAACGCGTCGCCAGCGACCGGTCCGGCCAACCCCTCCAGATCTGTCTCGGCGCGACCCCGAGCGCCGGCGCGGAAGTCGTGCAGTGGGAGGACCTCGGCGTGACCCGGCTCATCGTTTCGCCCTGGCGCCGCTCGCCGGACGCCGTCGAGGCGATGGAGCGGTTCGCGGAGACCGTGTTCCGGTAGCCGACCCGTCGGCCCTCAACCGGGCCGACCGCGAAGCAGCGCCTCGCGGTGGTCGCCGAAGTCCCGGATCGAGCCGCGGTTGCGGAACGCGACGGGCATGATCTCGGGCTGCATCGAGTAGCAGACGCCCGTCATGATGTCGGCGAGGTCGAGCGAGCAGTCGATGGCCTCCAGGTCCATGCCCCGCCCCATCCCGATGTCGCAGGCGCGCCGCAGGACGATGGCCGCTTCCGCCTCGGACGGGGACAGCGTGGCGTCGGCCCAGCGGATGAAGCCGCCTTTCCAGGGAGCGTCGGTGAACGGCGACGGGTCGGTGAGGGTCCGGCCCTGCCCCAAACTGTCCAGCGTCCACTCGTGATGCAGGTCGCCGTCGATCCACAGGCGGGGTCGGATGAGTTCGTCCTCCACATCGAGCGCGACCTCGTACTCGCGCGTGTCGGACCCTCGGGCCGCGTGGGTCACGCAGAGTCCGGCCAGATCGAACTGGTGGGTGCATTGCCATCGGGGATCCGTCACGGCCGCGACCGCGGTGCAGCGATCCGAGAGCGCCATGCCCACGAGGTCGGCCAGGTTGGCGCCGGCGTCGGGACACGTCGCCCAGGGCCACCGCCGCGCGTCCATGGCGACGTCGGCCACCGCGGCGCCGTCGTGACGAAGCGTCACCTCGAAGTGGTGGAAGTCGTCTTCGAGTCCGCCCCACACCGTTGTGGGATCGAGACGAACCAACCGGATGAGCCGGCGGTAGGGGAGCGCACGATCGGCCAGTCGCACGACGGGCGCGTCAGCTGAGTTGGGTTCGGTCATGCGCTGACGGGCCGTCGGGTGGTGTGGGCGCCACGGCTCTCACCATGCCACGGTCGCTGGCGCCGTGTCAGGATGCCGCGATGTCCACCGAACACGATTCCTCGGTCCCTCGTCATGACATCCCCGTCGCGGGGCGCAGTGGCTTCGTGCTGGTCGACGGCCGGCAGGTGCACTACCTCGAATGGGGTCGGTCGCGGTCCGCGCCGGTCGTGTGCCTGCACGGCGGCGGCCAGACCGCGTACATGTGGGAGGAACTCGGCGCCGCGCTGAGTGGGAGCTACCACGTCCTTGCGCCCGATCTGCCGATGCACGGCGACAGCGACCCGGCGGGAGATCTCACTCGGCAGGCACTGGCCGAGACGATCCCACCCCTGCTCGACGAGTTCGGTATCGAGCAGGCGGTGCTCGTCGGTGCTTCGCTCGGCGGCATCGTCTCGATGACCGTGACCGCGTCCCATCCGGAGCGGGTCGGCGGCATCGTGCTCGTCGACATTGCGCACCGCCTCGAGGACAAGGGGGTCGAACGGATCGTCGAGTTCATGAAGGCGCACGAGTCGTTCGCGGATCTCGACGAGGCCGCGGCGGCGATCGCCGAATATCTCCCGAACCGCAAGGCGGCCAGCCCGGCTCGGCTCACCCGCAACCTCCGGCAGCGCCCGGACGGCCGCTGGGAATGGAAGCACGGCTACGGCAAGCGACTCCGCGCCTCGGACTCGCCCATGGTCGGTGGCGGATGGCGGTCACTCGTCGACGGTCTCGAGACCGACGTGCGCACCTTTCGGTGTCCGGTGCTCGTGTTACGGGGATCCCAGTCGGACGTGCTGTCGTCGGACGGTGCCGAGGAGATCTCGACACTGATCCCGAACGCCCGGGTCGCGACGATCGCGGCCGCGGGCCATCACGCGGCAGGCGACAATCCCGAGACTACGGTCGGCCTCGTGTCCGAGTTTCTCGCAGAGATCAGTCCTTGGGCGGGCGACAGTTGATGACGAGGGTGAAGATGTTCTTCACGACCGGGTCGCCGGTGGCCTGGTCCTTCCAGGTGGTCTCCTGCACGTAGAACTCGAGCTTGCCTCCGCTCGACTTCTCCTTCTCGTACACGTCGGTGATCTCCGAGGTGCCTTCGAGGACATCGCCGACCTTCGGCCACCGGAAGTATTCGAAGGCCTGCTCGCCGTGCAGGATCGCCCGGCCGGGCCCGCGGAGCTTCTCGATGGGCAGACCGGCGGCGCCGCCGGAGCCTTCTGAGCCCCAGTACGGCATCACGAAGGGGAACGTCGGCGGAATCGGCGCGTCGTCGGCGGCGTAGACGGGGTCGTCGTCCATGAGGGCCTGGGCGAACACCCGGACCGGACCGCGCTCGATGCGCACGACCTGCGGGTCTCCCTTGGTGCCCTTCAGCTCGGTGAGTGCCACGACCCAGTCTCCCTCACGTCGACGTCACGTTGGTCCGGGAAGCTATCGCGGGGACAGCTTCACTCATGTGGCCGCCGTGAGCCTGTGTTTCATCACCTTGCCCGTGGCGTTACGTGGGAGTTCGTCGGCGAAGTGGAGTTGGCGGGGGCGTTTGTAGTCGGCGAGTCGCTCGGTGCAGAACGCGATCAGCGCGTCGGCATCGGCGGCGACGCCGTCTCGCAACACCACGTAGGCCGCGATGTCCTCTCCCAGCACCCGGTGAGGAATCCCGACGACGGCGGCCTCCTGCACGTCGGGGTGCTCGAGCAGCACCGCCTCGATGTCGGTGGGGTACACGTTGTGCCCGCCGCGGATGATCATGTCCTTCTTGCGGCCGGCGATGTAGAGGAACCCGTCCTCGTCCAGATAGGCGAGGTCGCCGCTGCGAAGCCAACCATCCGCGGTCCAGGTGTTCGCGGTCGCGTCCGGATCCTTGTAGTACTCCCGTTGCGCGCCCTCCATCCGCGTCAGCAGTTCGCCGACCTCGCCGGGATCACATTCGGTGTCGTCCTCATGCACGACCTTGAGCTGCATCGGCCCGACGGGTTTACCGACCGAACCGATCCGTTTGGTGACTTCGTCCTTGGGCATCACGATGAAGGCCGGGCCGGCCTCGGTCATGCCGTACGAGTTGGAGACGGTCGCGTCCGGGAGTCGCGCCTGCAGTGTCAGCAGGGTTTGGGGTGCCAGCGGCGCACTGCCGATCGAAACCGAGCGCAGGCTGGAGAGATCCGGTGCTTCGAACCGGGGGTGCGCCACGAGAAGTTCGGCCATGGCCGGCACGAGAAAGGCCATGTGCGGCCGCTCCTCGGCGACGAGGTCGAGCCATCGACCGGGGTCGAACTTCGGCTGGTACAGGCCGACGAGACCCATCTTCATCGGGTTGTAGATGAAGGCAATGCCCGCGAAGGTGAACATCGGCGCGCCGTGGATCCAGCCCGCGCCGGTCCATTTCGGTTCGTTGTTCGGAATCATCGCGACGTTGCGGTGCCGGACCGCGACGCCCTTCGGGAGGCCGGTCGTTCCCGATGTGTACATGATGTCGGCAAGGTCGTCGGCCATGCGGGGTACCTGGAAGTCGGCGTCGTCGTCCGCCAGGAACTCGTCGTAGTCCTGCACCGACCCGTCCGCGCCGCCGGCGCTCACCAGAAGCCTCAGCCCGGAGACGTTGTCGGCGACGGCACGCGCTCGGTCCAACAATGAGCCGCAGGTCACCATGGCGGACGCTTCGGCGTGACCGAGGATCGTTGCCACTTCCGGAACGGTGAGGCGGGTGTTGGTCGGAACGACCACCGCGCCGGCCTTGTGGGCTGCCGCATAGGCGACGATCCATCGCAGCGTCTCGTCGGCGGGCAGGTAGATCGAGATCCGGTCGCCTGCTCGTACCCCCCGGTCCGCCAGCGCCCGGGCCAGCCGGTTCGACTCGCGGTCCCACTCCGAAAACGTCATCGCGGTGCCCGCGTCGAGATCGCGATAGGCCTGAGCGGCTCCATGGGTCGCGGCCATGAATCTGAGTTGGTCGACCTGCAGCGCCCCCCAGTCCGGCATCGAGGCAAGCTACCGCCCGGTCGCGGGTTCGAGGCGCGCTGCGGCGTCTGGCAGGCTGGGCCGATGCGGGTGACCTTCCTCGGCCACGTGGGGATGTCGATCGAGACCGAGGGCGGCACGATCCTCTGTGACCCGTGGTTCACCCCTGCGTACTTCGGCTCCTGGTTCCCGTTCCCCCGGAACGACAGGCTCGACGTTGGGCCGTTCAGCAGCCCGGATTACCTCTACATCTCGCACCTCCACCGCGACCACTTCGACCCGGATTGGCTCGCGGCGCATGTGGACCCGCGTGCGAAGGTGCTGCTCCCGGCCTTCCATGTGGATCACCTCGAGGTCGCGCTGCGCAGTCTCGGATTCACCGAGTTCGTGCGGACCGATCACGGCGAACCGGTCTCGCTCCCTGGCGGCCTGGAGGTCGCCATTCTCGCCATGACCGCCCCCGCCGACGGGCCGGCGGGGGACTCGGCGCTGATCGTGCGGGACCGAACCGCGGCGCTGCTGAATCAGAACGACGCCCGGCCGCGAGATCTCGCCGAGTTGGAAGCGCTCGGTCCGTTCGACGCGCACTTCACCCAGTTCTCCGGGGCGATCTGGTACCCGATGGTGTACGACTTCTCCGCTGACGAGCGCCACCGCCTCGGCGTTCGCAAGCGGGCGGACCAGATCGAACGAGCGGTCCACTATCTCGAGGACGTCGGCGCGCCGATTGTGTTCCCGGTCGCCGGCCCACCGTGCTTCTTCGACGACGACCTGTTCGCGTTCAACGACCTCGACAGCGATCCGGCCAACATCTTCCCCGATCAGCCGACGTTCCTCGCGGCGTGGGCTGATCGCGGTCACACGGGCGGGGAACTTCTCGTGCCGGGCAGCGTCGCGACGATCTCCGGGGCGACGTGCACCGTCCAGCAGCCCGCCGGTGACCTTGCTCCCGACGCCATTTTCGCGGACAAGCGCGCCTACCTCGAGCGATACCGCGAGGATTGGATTGACTGGCTCGCCCAGGAGAGGGCGAGTTGGCCGCGCGGTCGCTACGACGTCGTGCGGGAACTCGCGGCATGGTTCGAGCCGCTGCTCGACCTGGCGCCGCACACGCGGCGCGGGGTGGGCGGGGGAGTGCTCCTCCACCTGGGCGATCTCGGTGTGTTGATCGACTTCCCGGCCGGCCGGGTGCGGAAATGGGACGGGGAGGCGGTGATCCATCGCATCGATGTGGACCGCGCGCTGATCGAGTCGCTCATCGAGCGCCATGTCGAGGACTGGGTGAACGACCTGTTTCTCTCGTGCCGGTTCCGTGCGCACCGGGAGGGCCCCTACAACGAATACGTCTACACCTTCTTCAAGTGTCTCTCGATTGAGCGGATGGCATTCTGCGAGGGGTACTACGGAACACTCGCAGAGCCGAGCGACGAGATGTTCCGCTGCGGCGACTACATGGTGCAGAAGCGGTGCCCGCATCTGCGCGCCGACCTCGAACGGTTCGGGACCGTCGACCGCGGCGTCCTCGAGTGCAAGGTCCACCATTGGCGCTTCGACCTCGAGACCGGCCGTTGCCTGACGTCGGGTGAGGACGAGCACCGGCTCCGCACCGAACGCATCGACCGCGCAGACGGTGCGTGACGGTGCTGATCGACCTGCACGCGCACACCTCGCCGCGTTCGAATTGCTCACGCACGACACTCGAAGAGCTGGTCGAAACCGCTCGCTCGCGAGGACTCGACGCGCTCTGCGTCACCGAGCACGACGTCCGGTGGCCGGATGAAGAACTGGCAGACGCGTCCGGGATGCTCGGCTTTCCGCTGATTCCCGGCGTGGAGCTGACGACCGACGTCGGCCATGTCCTCGCCTTCGGCCCCCTCCGCAAGCCGCTCTGGATGGGTTACAAGCTCGCGGAACTGGTCGAGGAGTGCGCACACTCGGACACCGCATTGGTCCTACCCCATCCGCTCCGCCGGTTCGCGGGGGAGCGGGCGATCAAGGGTGGGCGGACCCCGCCGACCGCGGCGCAGATCGTTGCCCTCCCGCAGTGGGAGATGGTGCACGCGATCGAGGCGGCGAGCACGCAGACGACCCGATTGGAGCACTCGTTGACCGCAGCGGCGCTCGCCGAACTCCCGCGCCCGGCCGTCGGCGCCTCCGATGCCCACGGGCCGGGACTGGCCGGCACCTTCGCCACGGAGATCGACCGGGTCGTGCACACGGCCGAGGAACTGGCCAGGGAGATCCGCGCCGGTCACGTGCGCCCCGCTCGCATGGGCTGACCCGTCCGTCGGGGGCGGGCGCGACCGCAGTTACCATCCGGGCGCCCTGCTTCCGACCTCCGAGGATTCTCGTCATGGGTGATGCCGTCATCGTTTCGACCGCCCGCACTGCGATCGGTACCGCCCGTAAGGGCACGCTGCTGGACGTCTCCGCGTTCGAACTCGCGCAGCACGCGGTTGGTGCCGCGCTGGAGCGTTCGGGTGTCGACCATGACGAGGTCGACGATCTCCAGATGGGGGAGTCCCTTCAGGGTGGTGGCGACATTGCCCGCTACGCCGCGGTGGAACTCGGCCTGCTGAATGTGCCGGGGGTCGCGCTGAACCGCCATTGCGCGTCCGGGATGGCGGCGGTGCAGGGCGCGGCCGCGAGTATCCGCGCCGGAATGGATCGGGTCGTCATCGCCGGCGGTGCGGAGAGCATTTCGACGACGCCTTCGGCGATGAAGCGTGTCTTGGGCTCCGATGAGATGGTGCCGTGGATGTCGCCGAGTCATCCGGAAACCTCCGACGCTCCCGCGTTCGACATGTCCATCACGGTCGGGTGGAACGCAGCACAACGGGCCAACGTCACCCGCGAGGAAATGGACGACTGGGCCTGCGCCTCACACGAGCGCGCGGTGGCCGCGATCGACGCGGGGAAGTTCGAAGACGAGATCGTCCCCATCCAGGTGACCAAGCGCAATGGCGAAGTGGTGACGTTTGCAGTCGACGAGCACCCGCGCCGCGGCTCGTCGCGAGAAGCTCGCCGCGCTGGCCCCGCTCCACCCGGAGATCGAGGGGTTCAGCATCACCGCGGGAATTCTCCGGCCTCAACGATGCCGGCGCCGCGATGATGATCGTCGACACAGCGTTCGCCCGGGCCCACGGGCTCACGCCGATGGCGATCATCAAGTCCTGGGCTTCCTCGGGAGTCCCGCCGGCTGCAACCGGTCTCGGACCGACGATCGCGATCCCGAAGGCGCTCGAGCGTGCGGGGATGGAGGTCGATGACGTCGACCTGTTCGAGATCAACGAAGCCTTCGCATCGATGTGTGTCGCCAGTACACGGATGCTCGGGATCCCGCACGAGATCACGAACGTGAACGGGAGCGGTTGCAGCCTGGGTCATCCCGTCGCCGCGACCGGGGCACGCATGGTGATCACCCTCGTCCACGAACTGCGTCGCCGCGGTGGCGGGATCGGTGTCTCCAGCATGTGCGCCGGTGGCGGGATGGGTTCGGCCACCGTGCTGGAGGTTCTGGCGCCGTAGGTCACGCCGGGCCGGTCGTTCAGCAGCCGAGGCGCAGTTCCGCAGGGACAGGTGCTGGCGCGTCACATCCGATGCGACTCTGGCCGTACGCGTGCACGGTCCAGATCGAACCGATCCGCTGCAATACGACGATGAGCGGCGTCACGCTCTGACCCGGATTCGGCTGGAGGTTCACGGCGGCCCAGATGGGGTTCGACGGCGCGGTGCGGCAGTCGGTGATCGTGTAACTCCCGATCGGGACCGACCCGAGATCACCGCCGAGCAACGCCGCAGTGATGGCCTGGCGCTGACCGCCGCACGTGTCCGGGGTCGGCGGGGGCGATGAGGTCGGAGCCGGCGTCGTCGGGGTGCTCCCGGCTGGGGTCCGGGCCGTCGTGGTCGACGAGCCATCCGTTGGTCCCGGCTTTGTGGTCGTCGGTGTTCGGGACGACGTCGTTGTGGCGCGCCGGGGTTTGGTGGACGACGTGGCCGCCTTGGAGCTGCCGGAGCTGCATGCGGTCAGCAGGAGCCCCGCGGCGGCGATCGCGGCGAAGCCGCGCGGAATCGTCCGATGGTGGGAGCGCACTCCTCAAGCATGGTCGATGGGCGACCCGGCGAGGTGGCACCAACCGGGAGAGCGAGAGGTACCGTGCGCACATCGATTCCGACCTTGCTCTCGCGCTCGAGTTGGCTGACGCCGCCGATGCCCTCACCATGTCGCGATTCGCGCCCACGATCTTCGCGTCGAACGCAAACCGGACACGACGCATGTGACCGAAGCGGACCGGGCCACCGAGGAGCTGATCCGCGCCGGCGTGCAGGCGGCGCGGCCGGGCGATGCGGTGCTGGGTGAGGAGTTCGGTACCGATGGTGTCGGCGACCGGCGTTGGATCGTCGACCCGATCGACGGCACGGCGAACTACGTACGGGGAATCCCGATCTGGGCCACGCTGATCGCGCTCGAGGAGCGGGGTGAGCTCACCGTCGGGGTCGTTTCGGCGCCCGCGCTGCACAGCCGTTGGTACGCGGCTCGGGGCCGCGGCGCGTTCGCCAATGATCGGTCGATCCAGGTGTCGGCGGTCTCGGACCTCGCCGATGCACAGCTCTGTTACTCCGACCTGCCGTCGTGGACCAAGTACCGATCGACGGCCGAGCCGATGACGGAGCTCCTGCACCAGGTCTGGCGGAGCCGCGGGGTCGGTGACTTCCTGCAACACATGCTCGTCGCCGAAGGGGCGGCCGACATTGCGGTCGAGCCGATCGTGAACCTCTGGGACCTCGCGCCGATCCTCGTGATCGTCGAGGAAGCCGGGGGCCGGTTCACCACCCTCGAAGGTGAACGCACGGCGGGTGGCGGCAGCGCACTCGCGACGAACGGGTTGTTGCACGATGAGGTCATCGCGGCGCTGGCCCCGGCCACCATCCGATCCGAGCCATGACGGGGCCGGTCACTGTCGGTCTCGACATCGGGACCTCCTCGGTGAAGGCGCTGGCCGCCGACGAGGACGGTCGGGTGGTCGCCCAGGCACGGATTCCGCACGCGATCCGGATACCGACCGCGAACGAGTTCGAACACGACGCGAACGTCGCGTGGCGTCAAGGTCCGGTCGCGGCGCTCGACGCGCTCGGCCTCGACGACCCACCGGCCGGCGTCAGCGTCTCGGCCATGGTCCCCTCCTTGGCGGCGTTCGATGCGCAGGGCAATGCGCTGACGCCGGGCTTGCTGTACGGCGATGCCCGGGGCGCGGGTGGCGGTGGTGCCGGCAATCCCGCTGCGACCGGTGAACTCCTGGCGTTCCTGAGGTGGGCACACGAGCACGCGCCGGACGCCGCGGCGTTCTGGTCGGCAACCACGGCGGCGAACCATGCACTTGCCGGCGAGGCGGTGCTCGACACGACGACGGCCAGTGTGGCGCACCCACTCTTCGACTGGACCGGCTGGGACCCCGCAGTCGCGTGCCCGGATCGGAATCCGCGTCGACCAGTTGCCGCGGATCGTGCCGACGGGCTGGGAGGCCGGCCGGATCGGCGACTCGGGCGGACCGGTCCTGGCGTCCGGATGCATCGACGTCCTGACCGATCAGATCGTCGCGGGTGCCGACGCCGAGGGCGACGTGCTGGTACTGATGGGGACCACGCTCATCGTGAACACGGTCACGTCGCGCCACTCGGACGTGCCCGGCTACTGGGTGATGCCCCATACCGAGCGCGACCGGTTTCTCGCCGGTGGCCCCAGCAACGCGGGCGGGTTGTTCCTCAACTGGGCCGTGACGACGCTCGGCGCGACCCAACCCGGGCCGGTGCGCCCGGACGCGGTGCCGGTCTGGGCGCCGTATCCGCGTGGTGAGCGCGTGCCGCTCCACGACGCGAGTCGCCGTGGGCAACTGATCGATCTCGATCTCACCCACGATCGCGCCGCGGTGCGGCGTTCGATCTTCGAAGCGTCCGGCTTCGTCGCCCGGCGCGCGATCGAGGCCGTCCAGGTCGGGCACGGCGTGATCCCGCGCCGGATCATCGCGACGGGTGGTGGCACCCGGGTCGACGAGTGGGTCCAGGCCCTGGCCGACTGCACCGGACTGCCGGTCGAGTGCACTGCGGTTCCCGAGGGTGCCGCCCTGGGCTCGGCCTATCTCGCCCGCCTCGCCGCCGGGCTGGAGGACGGAGTCATGGCCGACGCCCGCCGCTGGGCCCGGCGCGGCCGAACGGTCGAACCCGACGCCGCGTGGGTGGAACCGGCCGCAGCCAGGTACCACCGCTTCCTCGCGGTGAGCCGGTGATCCCTTGGTGGGCCGCCACGAACGCCGGATCGTCCTAACCTGACGGCCATGTCAGTTACCACGGCGATCCCTTTCGACCCGATGGCGCAGTTCACCGGCGTCGCCGGCGACGTGCGGAACCCGTACCCGGAGTTCTGGGCCCGCCGATCCGAGGCGCCGGTCCTCCAGCACCCCGACGAGGGGTACGAGGTGTTCTCGTACGACCTCGTGTCGCAGATCATGCGCGACGACGAGTCGTTCCCGTCCGGTTCCATCCGGGAGCTGATGAGCGTGGTCATGGGCCCGTACCCGCTCGTCGGGATGGACGAACCCGACCACCGGCGCCTCCGGAACCTGGTGGCGATCGCGTTTCGCCAGCGGACCCTCGCACACTGGGATCAGGACCTGGTCGTCCCGGTGGTGGACGAGATGATCGACGGCTTCATCGACCGGGGTCAGGCGGACCTCGTGAGCGAGTTCACGTATCACTATCCCGCGCAGGTGATTGCAGCCATTCTCGGCCTCCCGCGCGAGGACCACGACTTCTTCCATCCGCGCGCGCTGGCGCTGATCAACGTCTCGGTGCGGCCCGACGAAGGGATCGCGGCGAGCGCGGAACTCCGCGAGTACTTCGCGAGCGCAATCGAGGCCCGGCGCGCAAATCCCGGCCGCGACATCATCAGCGAGCTGGTGCAGGCGGAACAAGACGGCGAACGGCTCGGCGACGAGGAGATCTTCTCCTTCTTGCGGCTGTTGCTCCCGGCCGGCGCGGAGACCACCTACCGGGCGACCGGCAGTTTCCTGTTCGGGTTGTTCACGAACCCCGACCAGCTCGACGCGCTGCGAGCGGATCGGGCGTTGATGGGCGCGGCGATAGAGGAGTCGATCCGCTGGGAAGGTCCATTGCTCATCACGTCGAGGGAATGTGCCCGTGAAACCGAGGTCGGCCCCACCGTGGTCCCCAAGGGTGCGATGGTCACCGTGAACATCGGCTCGGCGAACCATGACGAGACGCGCTGGGATGACCCGGACCGCTTCGACATCTTCCGGACTCCTCAGCCCCACATTGCGTTCGGCCATGGCGTGCACATGTGTCTCGGGATGCATCTCGCCCGGATGGAAATGACCACGGCGGTCAACCGCCTGCTCGATCGCTGCCCCAACCTCCGGCCCGACCCGGACCGTTGGGACGCCGACGACGTCCACATCCACGGCGAGCGGTTCCGGTCGCCGACCACCCTGCCCGTCGTGTTCGACGCGCCCTGATTCGAGATCGTTACGCGCGGAGGCCCGCAGCGTGCGGCGAGCCGGCCGGCGGTAAGGGGTGGCGGAACAGGGCCGCGGCGTTCTCGTGGCTGATCTTCGCGATCTCGTCGGGCGCGAGGCCACCGAAGACCTCGGCGAACACGGCCTGCGAGTCGGGCCAGGTCCCGTCGCCGTGGGGATAGTCGGTCTCGAACATGATCCGCTCCACCCCGATGGTGTCGCGGGTCGGCAGCGTCGAGGGGTCGTCCAGCGTGCAGAACCAGAAGTTCCGGCGGAGAACTTCCGCCGGGCGGAGTTCACCCGAGAAATAGTGGCCGTACCCGGACCGGTCCACAAGGTTGTCGAGCCGGTCGTGCAGCATCGCCACCCAGCCGATCCCGCCTTCGCTCATCGCGATCTGAAGGTCCGGATGGCGCACGGGATAGCCGGACCAGAGCCACTCTGCGCACGCCGAGAGCGAGAGTTGGCCGAACAGCGTTGCCGCGAGCGGCACCATCGGGGCATCGGGGGGCATCGCAGTCACACCGGTCGAACCGACGTGGAGACAGATCACGGTGCCGGTCTCGGCGCAGGCGGCGATGATCGGATCCCACCAGCCGGAGAACACCGACGGCAGGTCGATGCGGTGCGGCTGTTCCGGAAGCGTCACCGCGCGGAACCCGCGGGCGGCGTTGCGGCGGATCTCCGCCGCCCCGAGTTCGGGATCGCCGAGGTAGGTGATGCCCATCGGGACGAAGCGGTCGGGATGGGCGCCGTACCACTCATCGAAGAACCAGTCGTTCCACGCTCGGGTGACGGCGAGGCCGAGGTCGGCATCACCGCAACGCGAGAAGACCGAGCCGCAGAATCCGGTGATCTGACTCGGAAAGTTCACCGAGGCCCAGACGCCGTTCAGATCCATGTCGCGGACCCGAGCGTCGACGTCGTAGCAACCGGCGCGCATCTCGTCGAAGCGGACCGGCTCCACCAGCCAGTCCCGGCGCTCGCGGCCGACGACGGCGTTCAACCCGACCTGGAAGAACAACTGTCCGTCGAACTCCCAGACCTCGTGTCCCTCGCTCGTTTCGATGACGCGGGGCGCGGCCGGCTGGAGCCGGCGGGGGAGCCGGCCGGAGAACATGTCCGGAGGTTCCACGAGATGGTCGTCCACCGAGATCAGCGTGTGCCGGATCGGGCGCGGGTCCGGGTCCGGGAGCAGACCGTGGGTGACGGACTTCTTCCAGTGCAACGAGCGGGCCACCAGGGGCAGGGTACCGGCCCGACCGGACGGGTCCACGGAAAGGGGCGTGAGCGGCGCGCTACCTTGGAGTGCTCCCGGGCCGCCATGGGAGCGTCCCGTTCAGGAAACGGAAGGACCCCATGGACCTGGCCCCTCGTGAGGTGACGCGACGCGCACGGTTCCGACCGCTCGCGGTCCTCGCCGTCGCGGCGGCGTTCGGCGCGTCGGCATGCGCGTCCGATGGCGGTTCGGACGCGACGAGGCGTGACAACCAAGGGTCGAAGTCATCGTCGGACGGACCGGGCCCGGTCGACGTGTGCGGGTTGGTGTCGGCGGAGGATGCCGCGCAGGTGTTCGGCGCGCCGGCTCGCGTCACCGACGCCGCCGGGACCGAGGCGGGGGCGACCGGTATCTGTCTCTACGAAGGCGTGGACGAGCCGGCCACGGTGCGGAACCTCTTGCAGATGCGGGTCTACGACGGCGATCAGTACTACGGCGACGAGGTGTTCTCCGACCGCGAGCCGCTCGCAATCGGTGATCGGGGGTTCGTCAATGTGAACGCGGCCGGTCGGGTCGTCGACGTCCAGTTCGTCCAGGATGGCCGGACCGTTGCCATCAGCTATTCCGCCGGTCGGGATGTCGACGTGACCACGAAGGTCGATGCACTCGAACGGATTGCCGACCAGCTCGCTGCCGGTCTGTGACAGCTCCCGATTCGCGGCCGGCTCGCGAGTTATGGTGAGCGTCGTTCCCTGGAGGTGGGCCGCGTGGCGTTGACGATCGAGATCAACCGAGAGGTGTGCATGGGCTCCGGCAACTGCTCGTTCTGGGCGCCGGCCACCTTCGACCTGGACGACGACGGTATTGCGATCGTCATCGACCCGGCCGGTGATGACGAAGACAAGATCGTCCTCGCGGCCCAGGGCTGTCCCACGCAGGCGATCGCGGTCCTGCGGGACGGCGACAAGATCGTCTGACTTCCCGAAAGGCCGCCGAGTGATGGCGGAACTCGATGTCACCCGGTTCGTCCGCACGGCTCGTACGAACCTCCGACGGCGGATGGCTCGCAAGCCGGTCGCGTTCGTCCTGAGTGGCGGCGGGTCACAGGGCAGCTTTGAAGTCGGCGTCTTGCGCTATCTCTACGACGGATTGGGTCTCGAACCGGCAATCCTCGTGGGAAGCTCGGTGGGCGCCATCGTCGCCGCGAAACTCGCCGAAGGTCCTGATCCGGTGACGGGCGAGCGTCCGATCGACGATCTGGAGGCGATCTGGCGGGGTCTGGCGTCCAACTCCGACATGTGGCTGACCGAGCCGTGGTTGGACAAGTTGCGCGCCCAGGTCGAGTGGGCGTCGGAGTTACGGGGCCGCGCCGGTGAGCACGGTTCCGTCGGCAGTCAGGCCCGGGTGGTCATGCGCATGCTCGGCGAGATCGTGCGCAACCCGCCCGAAGCCGACGGCACGTTCGACGCGCTCCGCCAGGCACTCAAGGCCAAGTCCCTCCTGCGGATGGACCCGGTCCGGGCCATCGTCGAGACGCATATCGATCCCGAGCGCGTCCGTACCTCGGGGCTCGCGCTGCGCGTCGGTACGGTGAGTCTGGAGGCCGGGGATCTGCGCTACGTCGATGAGGCCGGGCGGATGACGCAACGGGACGGGACGCCGATCGATGTGGATCCCGTGTCGCTCCACGACGCGATCTTGGCGTCCGCGTCGATCCCGGTCGTGTTCCCACCCACGAAAATGGCCGGCGAACACTTCGTGGATGGTGGGGTGCGTGAGATCCTGCCGCTCACGCTCGCTTTCAACGGACTCGGAGCCGGCCACATCTTTGCGGTGGTCGCGTCGGCCCCGGGGGTGGATCGATGGGACGACGCTGGGGACCGCGGACTCCTCGAAATCGCCCGGCGGGTGAGCGCGGACATCGGTCCGGACGAAATCCTGCGCAAGGAGATTCGGCCGCCGCGAGGCTGGGGCCGCCGAGTGACGGTGATCGTCCCCGAACTGGACGTTCACGATGCGCTGACGATCGACCCGGAACTGATCGCCGCGTCGATCGACTACGGCTACATGCGTGCGGCGGATGTCCTGTTGGATCTCGAGGCAGAGGTGTGTGCCCTCAGCGCCGACATCGCTCGCTGTCGGGTGCGGATCCGGCGGGCGCGCGGCGCGGTGGCCGGCCTCCTCCAGGACGGCGGCGAAACCGAGCCGGACCCCGTGGCCGAGGCTCGCGAACTTGCCGAACTCGCGGCGCTCGTGGAGCGTCGCCGTGCGTGTGGGGCACCGCTCCCGCCGGGGATGTGCGGGGTGCGGGCACTGCGCCCGCCGGAGCCGGCAACGGATCGGAAAGATGCGCCGGTCGAGTAGTGGTCAGCGGGCGCCGCGCACGAGTTGACCGGGACGAGCACCGGTGTCCTGGCCGTGTTCGAAGGTGACGTCACCGGCGACGACCGTGGCGACGTAGCCGTCGGCGCGCTGGACGAACCGCCGTGCCCCGCCCGGCAGGTCGTAGATCATCTCCGGTGCGTGGAGCCGCAAGCCCGCGTGATCGATGACGTTCAAATCCGCTCGCTTGCCGGGCGCGATGACGCCGCGGTCTCCGAGCCCGTAGAGCGCCGCGGTTTCCGCCGTCATCTTGCGGACGACCCATTCCAGCGGGAGCTGATCGTGATCCCGGTCGCGGGCCCAGTGGGCGAGCATGAACGTCGGCGTGGACGCGTCGCAGGTCGTGCCGCAGTGTGCGCCACCGTCGCCGAGGCCCCACGCGCTCGTGGGGTGCAGGAGCATCTCGCGCACGGCGTCGAGGTTGCCGTCGGTGTAGTTGAGGAGTGGGCGCATGATCAGCGCCCGACCGTCACGTTCCATGAGGAGTTCGAGGTACAGCTCGTAGACGTCGCGGCCTCCGGCCGCGGCCCGTGCCGCAATGCTCTCACTCGGATCGGGCTCGTAGTTCGGCGGGTCCCCGAGGGGGTAGGCCTTGGCCGGATCGAGGAACTGGAGCATGGCCGGGTCGGGCGTCGAAGCCTCGTCGACGAGCCGCCGGCGAAGGTCCTCGTTCGCTCGGAGCTTCGCGACCCGTTCCGGAACTTCCAGGAGGCCGATCTCGGCCCAGCTCGGGCAGTAGGCGAACGGATGGAAGGTCTCGATGCCCAGGAGCAGCGTCACGGGTCGGCCGGCGACCTGCGGGCGCACCCGAGCGCCTTCGGCCCGCGCCTCGCCGGCGAGTTCGAGCATCCGCCGCCAGCTATCGGGGTCGTGGTCGTTCTGGGTGAGTGCGAAGCTCACCGGGCGGTCGATCGCCGCGGAGAGGCGTCGCATCCAGTCCATCTCGCGGTCGGGTGCGGCGAGGTCCTCGCCGAGTGCACCGGCCGGCGCGAGCTCGAAGATGCCGCCGCCGGCGTCCGCGAGGGCTCGGCCGATCCCGAAGAGCTCGTCTTCGGCCGCAAAGGTCCCCGGCACCGGCTCACCGTCGATCGCCATGTGTGCGATCGTGCGTGAGGTCGAGACTCCGAGCGCACCTGCTCCGATCGCGTCCCGCACGATCGCGGCCATGGCCGCGATGTCGTCAGCCGTCGCCGGCTCGTTCTTGGCGCCGCGTTCGCCCATCACATAGCCGCGGACGGCCCCGTGAGGGATCTGCGATCCGACGTCGAGTGACTTGGGCACCCGGTCGACGGCGTCGAGATACTCGGGGTAGGACTCCCAGCCCCAGGTGATGCCTTCCGAGAGGGCGGCGCCCGGGATGTCCTCGACGCCCTCCATCAGTCCGATCAGCCAGTCGTGCTGGTCCGGGTGCACGGGCGCGAAGCCGACGCCGCAGTTCCCGAAGACGACCGTGGTCACTCCATGCCAGCAGGTGGGCGTGAGCAGCGGGTCCCACGTGATCTGGCCGTCGAAGTGGGTGTGGATGTCGACGAACCCGGGGGTGACGAGCAGGCCATCGGCGTCGACCGTGCGGGTCGCGTTCGTCGCGGCAAGGGAGCCCGCATCGGCGATCTCGGTGATGATCCCATCGGTCACCGAGACGTCGGCAGGGCGGGGTGCGGTGCCGGTGCCGTCGACGACGGTGCCTCCGGTGATGACGAGATCGGCCATGGGGTGCTCCGTTCGCGGGCGGCGGGCGAATCTGACGGGTCGTCAGATCGATCCCTACGATCATCGCATGCCGATCGGGATCAACGACGACCACCAGGAACTTCACCGGGCGGTGCGGGGCTGGTCCGAACGCCACTGCCCGCCCTCGGTCGCCCGTCAGCTCCTCGATGCCGCAACCGAAACGCTCCCGCCGTTCTGGCAGGAACTCGTCGCTCAGGGTTGGACCGGGATCCATGTGAGCGAGGAACACGCGGGGGAGGGTGCGGGGCTCGTCGAGTTGTGCGTGGTCTTGGAAGAACTGGGTCGGGCGGGAGCGCCAGGGCCGTTCACCGGCCACGCGCTCGCGGCCGCGGTGCTCGCGGGGGCGGTGGCCGTCGGTGATCCCGGGGCAGCCGAGTACCTGGGGGGCCTTGCGTCCGGTGGTTTCGTGGGTGCCGTTGCCCTCCGCGGTGAGGTCGACGTCAACGAGGAGGACGGGCGGCTCCGGGTGCGCGGGGACCTGTCACCGGTCCTGTCGGGCCATCTGTGCGAGCTGCTCTTGGTCGATGCCGGCGACGCGGGTTGGGTGGTCCTGCTGGGGGGCGAGTTCGACGCGCGTGAGCTGCCGTCGGTCGATCTCACCCGGCGGATGGCGGAGGTGACGGTCGACGCGGTGGTTGCGCCGTCGCGACGGTTGGCGAGTGTGGCGCGCGATGACGTCTGGAACTTGGCCGCGATCGTGTTCGGGGCCGAGGCGGTCGGCGCCGCGCAGTGGTGCGTGGACACGGCGGCCGAATACGCCGTCGAGCGTCGGCAGTTCGGACGGCCGATCGGTCAGTTCCAGGGGGTGAAGCACCGTTGTGCCGACATGGCGGCGCGTACGGAGTTGGCCCGAGCCGCCGTGTGGGATGCCGCGCGGGCGGCGTCCGAGCCCGAGGTGGCCACCCTCACCGCGTGCGTCGCCGGGGCGCTGACCATCGACGCGTGTTTTCAGACCGCCAAGGACTGCGTCCAGGTCCTCGGAGGCATCGGATTCACGTGGGAGCACGACGCTCACGTCTACCTGCGCCGGATGATCTCGCTGCGGGCGTTACTCGGTGGCTCCGGTGGGTGGAGCGCCCGCACGGCCCAGGCGGCACTGGCCGGGGCGTCGCGGCGCCTCGCCGCGGACCTCCCGCCTGAGGCGGAGGTGCTGGGCGACGAAGTACGAGCGTTCCTCGGATCGCTGGACGGGTTGGACGACCTCGCCCGGCGTCATGCACTCGCGGAGGCGGGCTACCTGGCGCCGCACTGGCCCGAGCCCTGGGGCCGGAACGCCGGCGCCGTGGAGCAGTTGGTGATAGATCGCGAGTTCCGCGCGGCCAAGGTGGTGCGCCCATCGCTCGTGATCGGTGCGTGGGCCCTTCCACCGCTGATGGTCTACGGCACCACCGAACAGCAGGAGCGGTGGATCCCCCCGACCCTGCGGGGCGAGATCGCCTGGTGCCAGCTCTTCAGCGAGCCCGGTGCCGGATCGGACCTCGCCGGTCTCACCACCCGCGCCGAGCGGGTCGAGGGTGGATGGATCGTCAACGGTCAGAAGGTGTGGACCTCGATGGCGAAGGAGGCCGACTGGGGGATCCTGCTGGCTCGCACCGATCCCGAGGTGCCCAAGCACGAAGGCATCTCCTTCTTCATGTTGGATATGGCGACTCCTGGCATCGACATCCGCCCGCTTCGGGAGCTCACGGGCTACGCGTTCTTCAACGAGGTGTTCTTCGACGACGTGTTCGTCCCCGACGACTGCCTCGTCGGGCGCGAGCACGACGGCTGGCGCGCCACCCGGACGTCGCTCGCGAACGAGCGGGTGTTCATGGGTAGCGGCGCGACGCTGGGCCGGGGAGTGCGCGGAATCCTGGAGACGATCCGCGAGCAAGGCTTGGCCGACGACTCCGCCACCCTCACCGAGGTCGGGGAGTTGGTGGCCCGAGACCACGCGCTGGCGGTGCTCGGTCACCGGCTGATGTTGTCGCAGCTGGGCGGGGCCGACCCGTCCGGCGCGGAGGCGTCGGTCCGCAAGCTGCTCGGCGTCGAGCACGACCAGCGGGTCCAGGAAGTCGGGTTGCGACTCCAGGGCCCGGCCGGCGCGGTTGCCGAGGGTCCCGCGGCGACGTGGTCCGAACAGTTCCTCTTCACGCGCAACCTCACCATCGCCGGCGGCACCAGCGAGATCCAACGCAACATCATCGGCGAGCGCGTCCTCGGCCTCCCCAAGGATCCGTAGTCCTCGGCCCTGTCCCGAGCGCTGGTCGGCGAGGTGGCGATCGGACGGAGAGCGGGAGTTGACGTTGGTGCCGGAAGGCGTGGACACTGACGCCCGATGGCCGAGGAGATGCTGTTCTTCGACGACGTGAGGGAGGGTGACGCGGCGCCCGAGGTCGCGCACGAGCTCACCCGAACCGACCTGGTGATGTACGCCGGCGCGTCCGGCGACTTCAACCCGATGCACCACGACGAGGTGGCGGCCCAGGCGGCCGGACTGCCCAGCGTGTTCGGCCACGGCATGTTCACCATGGGCCTGCTCGGCAAGGCGCTCACCGACTACGTCGGCGTCGGCAATCTCCGGACCTACAAGGTCCGGTTCACGAAGCAGACCTGGCCGGGCGAGACGCTCACCACCCACGTCACGGTCGCGGCGAAGTACGACGAGGGCGGCGAGCCTCAGGTCGATCTGGACTGCTCGGTCGTCAACCAGGACGGTGAGGCGAAGCTGACCGGTGTCGCGGTCGCCGTGCTGCCGACCCGCTGAACGGAGCGACGATGACCGCGATGCGTTTCGACCTACCCCAGCCGGACCTGGAGACTCAGCCCTTCTGGGACGCGGCCAACGACGGCCGGCTCCTCATCAAGCACTGCAACGCCTGCACGAAGTATCACTTCTACCCGCGCCCGTTCTGCCCGCACTGCTGGAGCAGCGAGGTCGAGTGGGTCGAGGCCAGCGGGCGAGCGACCCTGTACACGTGGTCGGTCGTGGTCAGCAACGATCTGCCGCCGTTCGACGAGCGGGTGCCATACGTCGCCGCAGTCGTCGACCTCGCCGAGGGCCCGCGGATGATGACCAACGTGGTCGACTGCGAGTTCGACGCGCTCGAGATCGAGATGGCGCTCGAGGCGGTGTTCCAGCCGATCTCCGACGACGTCACCATCGTCCAGTTCCGTCCGGCGAGCTGACCCGTGCCCGGCTCCGAGCCCGACTGGAGCTTCCCGTACGAGGAGCCGATCCACGACGATGTTCCCCGCGCTCCACGACGCGCAGAGGGCGTGGCTCAGCCAGATCGACTCGCTGCCGGCGCCCGACCGCAAGACCCACGAGCTCATCCGCATGGTGTGCACCGTGATCGTCCGCAAACCTGTCGGCATCGGGCGCCACGCCCGCTCGCCCGGAGGTGGGCGCCACCTGGGACGACGTGCTCGGGTTCGATCATGCTCACGGTCCCCGGCTTCGGCGTGCGGCGCGGCGGTCGAGGCCATCCCGCTCGCCCGAGCCGGCTTCGACGATGCGCAGACCCCGAGGACGATGACGAGGAGGGGCTGAGTGAGCGAACGACCCGTGCCGTTCCGGATTCTCCCGCAATCACCGATCGCAACGAGCCGTTCTGGACCGGCGGCGCCGACGGGGAACTGCGGTTCCAGCGCTGCCAGGAGTGCGGCTACTGGATCCACCCGCCCACACCGGTGTGTCCGATGTGCCTGTCCAAGGACCTGGCGTACGAGGCGGTGTCGGGCCGGGCCACGTGCACACCTTCACGATCAACCACCAGCCGTGGATGCCCGGTCCCGAGCTGCCGTACGTCATGGCGATCGTGGAGCTCCCCGAGCAGGACGGACTGCGCCTCACGACGGTGATCGTCAACTGCGACGGACGATGCGGACATCGGCATGCCGGTCGAGGTGACGTTCGAGGCCCACGAGGACGCGACGGCGATGTCTTCGATCCCTCTGCTTCCAGCCGGTAGAGACGTGCATGACCGACGAGCCCGAACAGCAGACCGTCATCTCCGGGGTCGGCCAGTCCGACGTCGGCCGGCGGCTGTTCCGCGACCCGCTCGAGCTGACGCTCGACGCGTGCCTCGCGGCCATCGAGGACGCCGGGCTCACCACCGCGGACATCGACGGCATCGCGACCTACCCCGGTCCGAGTCGGTAGCCGCCGGATTCCCGGCGCGGGCGCGGTCGACGTGCAGGACGCGCTCCGCCTCGAGCTGGGCTGGTGGACCGGCGGCATCGAGTCGCCCGGGGCAGCTCGGGCGGTGATCGACGCGTGCCTGGCGGTCGCGTTCGGCCTCGCGACCCACGTGCTGTGCTTCCGCAGCGTGTTCGAGGGCAGCGCCCAGGGTGACAAGGGTCGCGCGGCGGTGCATGCCCGGAAGCGGCGGGCGCGGGAGCTTCCAGGCGAGTGGGTTCATGGAGTGGGTGCTGCCGTACGGCGCGCCGTCGGCCGCGCCGTGGATCGCGATGATGGCCCAGCGCCACTTCCACGAGTTCGGCACCACCCGGGAGCAGCTCGGCCAGATCGCGGTCAACGCCCGCACGAACGCGGCGCTGAACCCGAAGGCGATCTACACCGATCCGATGACCATCGACGACTACCTCGACGGTCCGGGTGATCTCGAGACCGCTGCGGCTGTTCGACTGCGACGTTCCCTGCGACGGCGGCACCGCGATGATCGTGTCGCACGTCGACACGATCCCCGATCTGCGCAAGCCGCCGGTCCGGGTGGAGGCCGTCGGCACCGCGCTGCGCGGCCGTCCGTCGTGGGACCAGTTCGACGACCTCACGACGATGGCGTGCGCGACGCGTCGGCCCAGCTGTGGACGCGCACCGACCTGACGCCGTCCGACGTGCAGGTCGCCGAGATGTACGACGGGTTCAGCTTCATCACCATGGCGTGGCTCGAGGCGATGGGCTTCTGCGGCAAGGGCGAGGCCGGGCCCGTTCGTCGAGGGCGGGCACAACATCGCCCGTGACGGCGTGCTCCCGCTCAACACCCACGGCGGCCAGCTGTCGGCCGGCCGGCTGCACGGCTTCTCGTTCCTCCACGAGGCCTGCGTGCAGCTGTGGGGCGAGGCCGGAGCCCGCCAGGTGCCCGGCAACCCCGAGGTCGGCGTCGCGGCCGCCGGGGGCGGCCCGCTCGCCGGTGCACTGCTGCTGACTCGCCATCGCTGAGGACGCCACCCGCGTCGAAGGCCGATGGCCCGGCGCCGGCGGAATGCACCGCTATCGTCGCCGGGGTGTCCGAACCGACGTCCCCCTCGCCACGGTTCCGGTCGGTACTCCTGCTGATACTCGTTCTCGCGGCGGGGATCCGCACCACGTTCATCATCGCGGTGGCTCGTCACGACGACCGTTTCTACGACGCCGGGTATTACGAACTCCAGGCGCGCCAGCTCGGCAAGGGCCACGGCTACAACGATCCGTTCGAGTTTCTTCCCGGTGCGCCCCAGCGGTCCCGACCCGCAGCCGACCACCCACCGTTGACGGTCTTCGCCATCGTGCCGGTGATCGCAACCGGTGACCGCCTCGGTCTCGCGGAGTCGACGACCCAACTGGTCGTGCGGTTCGAGATGCTGCTCATCGGTCTCGGCGGCATCGTGCTCATGGCCCTACTCGCTCGGCGTCTCGCGGGCGAGATGGCGGGGTTGATCGCGGCAGGGATCGCGGCGACCTATCCGTATCTCTGGGTGAACGACGGCCTGATCATGTCGGAGAGCCTCGCGGTGCTCCTGGTGACCGCGGCGCTGCTCCTCGCCTACGAACTCCGCGATCGGCCGACGCTTCAGCGGGCGGTTGCGCTCGGTCTGGTGTGCGGGCTCGGCTCGCTCGCGCGGGCTGAGTTGATCCTCCTCGCGCCGTTGCTCGGACTGCCCCTGCTCTGGGCGTGGCGGACCCGCACGTGGAAGGAGCGACTCATGCCGGTCGCGGCACTCGCGGTCGGTTCGATTGCCGTCGTCGGACCCTGGGTCGGCTTCAATCTCAGTCGGTTCGAAGAGCCGACGTTCATCTCGACCAACGACGGCATCGCCATTCTCGGTTCGACGTGCGACGCCGTCTTCTACGGCAACGCAATCGGCCTGACGAACCTCAACGTCTGCATTCCCGAGCGCGCCCGGCCGGCGATCAGTCCGAGGTCTCCAAGATCTACCGCCAACGCGCGGTCGACTACATCAACGAAGGCAGGCGCACCCAGTTCGTCAAGGTCGTCGCGGCCCGGGTCGGGCGGGACTGGGGTCTGTTCCGGCCGATGGACATGCCGTTCATCAACGAGAGTGAAGGCCGGCCCCGGTGGCTGACGACGATGGGGATGTGGTGGTACTACCCGCTGGCCGCCTTGGCCATCGGTCGGGCAGTCGGGCTGCGGCGTCGGAGAGTGCGGATCTGGCCGCTGGCAGTACCGCCGATCATCGTCACGCTCGGCACCGTGCTCTCGTACGGTCAGACCCGCTTCCGGGTCCCGGCCGAACCGGTCATCGTCGTGCTCGCCGCAGCCGCGGTGGCGATGCTCATAGGACGAGCGTCGCCAACTCCGCCAGGTGATCGCTCCGACTCCCCAGAAAGTGTTGCAGCGTGAGGAGCCGCTTGTAGTACAGGTGGATGTCGTGCTCCCAGGTGAACCCGACGCCGCCGAAGACCTGGATCGCATCGGCGGCGACCCGGTAGAAGCCGTCGGACGCGAAGGCCTGCGCGATCGTCACGGCGCGATGACGTTCGGCGGGGTCCGCCGCGTCGCAGGCCCACGCCGCGTAGTAGGCCGCGGCACGGCCGAGTTCGACGGCGCGCAGCATGTCGGCACAGAGGTGTTGGACCGCCTGGAACGATCCGATCGGCCGGCCGAACTGCTCGCGTTCCTTCGCGTAGTCGACTGCGAGTTCCAGACTGCGCTCGGCGGCGCCGACGCCATCGAGCACGTACGCGAGCGCGAGCCGATCGCGGGCAGCCGCGGCAATGTCCGGGGCAGGCACGGGTGCGACGATCGGTTCAGCGCCGACGCACCGGACCCGGCCGAAGGTCCGAGTGCCGTCCACGGTCGGAGCCGGCTCGATCGAGACGCCGGGCGTGTCGGGCGTGAGGGCGACGACTACCCCGTCGACGGCGGTCGTCGGGAGCAGGAGCAGGTCGGCGCCGGCCGCATCGGGGACGTGCACCTTCGTGCCGTGCACCATGCCGACGCGGTCGAGTCGGAGGGGATCGTCGGCCGCATCGACGAAGCCCACCGTGCCGATGCTGGCGCCGGCGGTGAGCTGGGGTAACCACGCCTCGGTCAGGGTCGCGTCGAGGAGCCCGGCGACCAGCGGAATTGCGCCGACCGCACTTGCCGCGAACGGACCGGGGTAGAGCGCCCGGCCCATCTCACCGAGGCCGAGCGCGAGGTCGATCATCCCCATGTCGGCGCCGCCCACGTCGGACGGCGCGAGCATGCCGACGAGACCGAGATCGACGAGCCCCCGCCAGACGGCGTCGACGCCCGGCGACGCGTCGAGGTGGTCGCGGACGTAGGCCATCGGCGCCCGGTCCGCGAGGTACCGGCGCGTCGAGTCACGCAGCAGTTCCTGGTCCTGGTCGAACTCGAAGTCCACGCGGCTGCCGGCTCCCGGGGTCATGGTGGGGCTGCATCTGACGCGGGTGTCAGGCCGGCGACGCTAGCGGGTACCTTGCCCGGGTGCGGCTGCGCTACGGACCCGAGGAAGAAGCATTGCGAGCCGAGCTGACGGCGTGGCTCGACGATCACCTTCCGCCCGAGGCCGTGCTCCGTGGCCCCAAACAGTCGAGTGCGGATCTCCAACCCTGGGCGCGGACGTGGCAGCGGACGTTGTTCGATGCCGGATGGCTCGTGCCCGGTTGGCCACCCGAGCTGGGTGGGCGGAACGCGTCGGCGGTCGAGCAGATGATCTATTTCGAAGAGATGTCGCGCCGGCAGATCCCGCGCAGTCTCAATCCGCAGGGTCTGGGCATCATCGCCCCGTCGATCCGGGACTACGGGACACCGGAGCAGATCGAGCGGTTCCTGCTGCCGACGCTGCGCGCCGAGATCGCATGGTGCCTCGGCATGAGCGAGCCGACGGCCGGGAGCGACCTCGCGAGCCTGCGAACCCGGGCAGTGCCCGATGGTGACACGTTCGTCGTCAACGGCCAGAAGGTCTGGACTTCCGGTGCCCATCAATCGGACTGGTGCCTCTGTTTCGTGCGGACGAATCCCGACGTGCCGAAGCACAAGGGCATCAGCGCGCTCATCGTGGACATGCGGTCGCCCGGAGTGGACCCGCGGCCGTTCCCGGAGTTGACCGAACCCGACGTGACCGACTTCAACGAGGTGTTCTTCGACGACGTGCGGGTCCCGCGCGAGAATCTCCTCGGGGAGATCGACGGCGGCTGGCCGATCACCCAAGGCTCGCTTGCTCACGAACGGGCGATGCTCTGGATCGATTACGCCTACAGCCTCGACCGTACGACGCGGGCGCTGGTCGAGCTGGGGGGCACCATGGGACCCGACGGGCGGCGCATCGGCGACGACCCGGTGTTCCGCGACGACGTCGCCAACGCCGCGATCGACGCACAGGCGCTGTTGTGCATGGGCTACCGCGGCTTCTCCAAGTTCATGGCCGGCAAGTCCGCGTCCGAGCATTCACTGTTGAAGCTCTACGGCAGCGAAGCGGTCCAACGGGCGATGCAGGTCGGTGCCACGGCGCTCGGTCCCGCCGGTCTGGACCGGAGCCGGCTCGGTCCGCCGATGTGGCGCGAGGGCGCCTGGGTGACGCAGTGGATGCGCTCCTTCGGCGGCACCATTCCCGGCGGCACCAGCGAGATCCAGCGCAACATCATCGCCGAGCGGGTGCTCGGTCTGCCTCGGAAGTAGGAACCGCGATGGTCGACCCGGTGCTGAGCGACGACGAGATCGCCCGGATGGAGACGCCGCTCTGGGAACAGGCCAAGGCCGCGATCGACGCTGGTGACCACGGGCGCGCGAAGGAACTCATCGATCGCGCGGTCACGCAGTGGTCCGGTCTCAAGGACTATTCGATCAACTGGATCACCTCGCTGCTGACCTTTGTCGCCGAGGAAATGGGAGAGGAGGCCGTCGAGCGCGCGCTCCGCAAGACCGGCGAGGAGTTCGTGCGCCCCCGGCGCGACACCGAGACGACCTGGGAGGAGCTTCCGGCCTCGGCCCGGGCCAAGGTGATCGCCCGTTCGATGCTCGGAAACATGGGGACCGTCGCGGTCGCCGAGGACGACGAGAAGATCACGCTCGAGTTTCGGTGTGGCAGCGGCGGCAAACTCGTCGACGACGGCCGATATGAAGGTGACCACCCGTACGCGACCTTGACCGAGCGGACCGGTCGGACCTTCATGCGTGATCAACTCTGGGTTTATTGCGCACACTGTTCGGTGAACAACGAGATACAGCCGGTCGAATGGGGAAGGTCGCCGACCAGCGTCGAGCACCCGCCGCGGGCTCCCGGCGAACCCTGCATCCACTACGTCTACAAGGACGCGACCGCCATGCCGGACGAGGTCTACCAGCGGATCGGGAAGCAGCCGCCGGCCACGTGATGGCGGCAACGGGCAGGCGAGCTACGACCGGAGGGCGCGCAGCCCGTCGTCGAGCCGGACCTGCGGGGACCAGCCGGGTGGCGGGTCCGCCGTCATCCACGGTCGCAGCATCTCGCGGGGCGCGATGGTCGCGCCCCCCACCGGACATCAAGGGTGAGGCCGGTTGCGTGTTGGAATCGGTCGACCAACTCGCGCAGGGTGATGGCCCCGTCGCCGCGGGCGCCGTAGACGATGCCGGGTGACGCCTCCGCCGTGGCCAGCAACGCGCCGACTGCGTCGTCGACGTGGACGAGATCGATGAGCTGTGTCCCGTCGGTCATCTCGACCGGGGTGCCCTCGGCACCGGCGCGGCAGGAGGAACGGAATGAGCTTCGCGCGCGTGTCGCCTGGCCCGTAGGTGTCCATCAGCTCGATCGAGTGCACGGACAGTCCTTGGACCTCCGAGTAGAAGACGAGGAGATCGGCGAACGCCTGCTTGGTGGCGGCATAGAGCGAGACGGGGCTGTAGACGGCCGCGTCGAAGTGCTGCCAGACGGTGCCGGTATTGACGAACCGGAGGCCGGGAACGCGAGTTGCGGCCTCGGCGAGGTTGGTGCCGAAGTGCAGGTTGGCCGCGATCATCGGCGCGATGTCCACAGGCTGATGTACGCCGCGGAACTCGGTGGCCAGGTGAAAGCAGTGGGTCGGCGCGCAGGTTCCGACGAGATCGATCAGGCCGGCGACATCGGGGGGCACGATCTCGATGTCCGCTCCGGGAACGACGGCGTCGGGTCGACGAACCAGCGCGGTGACGTTCCACCCGTCGGTGAGGAGCCGCTCGGTCAGGGTCCGACCGACGAATCCGGTCGCACCGGTGACGAGCGCATGAGGCATTCGGCCAGGGTACCGGAGGGGTTCGCCTGGCCCGGTCGACCCAAGGCTCCCGAATAGAGTCGCTGGTCGTGGCCGAATCTTCGACGCATCCGCTCGGTGCGGCCCGCCACCTCTCCGGCTTCGACGGGCTGCGCGGCATCGCAGTCCTGCTGGTGACGATCTACCACTTCTTCCTGACCGTGCCGTCGATGACGAACTACCACGGTCTGCACCTGGCATTGCAGCTGCGCGTCGGCGTCTGGGTCTTCTTCGTGATCTCGGGGTTCCTGCTCTACCGGCCGTTCGCGAGGGCGCTCGCCGGGGGAACGGCCGCTCCTGGCCTCCGGCGGTACGCGTGGAGTCGGGTGTTGCGGATCTGGCCCGCGTACGCGGTCGCGCTCACCATCCTCGTGTACGGGACGCATCTCATCGCGATGGAGAGCTTCCGCACATTTCTGACGCACCTTTTCCTTCTTCAGAACTACGTACCGTCGGAGTTCGCTGTCCGGGCTGGGTCCGGCCTGGAGTCTCGTCGTCGAGGTCGCCTTCTACGCCCTGTTGCCGGTGTACGCACAGGCGATTCGTTGGGTCGCGCCTCGTGTCGGCGCGTGGCGGGCGGAGATCGCCGGGCTCGTGGCGTTGGCGGTCGGGGGGATGGCCTGGCAGCTCGCGTGCGCGAACTGGCCGCTCGGGCTCACCTGGCTTCCCGCGTTCCTCCCCACCTTCGCAGTGGGCATGGCTGGGGCGGTTCTCGTCGCCCATGGGCGCACCGCTCGGTTCGAGCGGCTCGCGCGTTACGACCTCGGGTGGTGGGCCGTGGGGTTGGGGCTCCTCGCGCTCAAAGGCGTGACCCTCGGTGCCGAGGGCTACACCCCGGGGTTCCGGTTCGTACCCCAGCTCTTCTACACCGCGTGTGCGCTGTGCCTGGTACTTCCTGCGGTGTTCGGCGTGGAGCGCACGGCAACTGATCGCTCTCTGCGGGCCTGGCCGCTCCATGGACTCGGCGTGATCAGCTATGGCGTGTTCCTGTGGAACACCTCGATGATCCACTGGGCGAACACGGACTGGTTCACCTACGAACGCACGGTGCTGCGACACGCATCGGTGGCGCTCGCAGCCGCAGCCGCGCTCATCGCGGTCGGCACCGCGTCGTGGTACCTCGTGGAACGTCCGGCGTTGCGGCTCAAGCGTCCGGCGCGGCCGGACGCGCCGGCGTCGACCTCCGTGTCCTGATCCCAGTCAGCTCCGGAGTACCCGCCCAGGTGGTGTCGTTCATCGCGTCGAGGTCCTGCTCCCCGTCGACGCGAATGGGGGTGCCGTTCACGAGCGTGTGGCGCATGCCGGTCGGTTCGTCCGCGGTGAGGCGTTCGCCGTCGGCCGGGAAGTCGCGGATGCGGCGGATCGGCCCCGGGGCGATGGTCGCCGGGTCGAACACCGCGACGTCGGCTGCCATGCCCTCGGCGAGTCGGCCGCGACCGCCCTCGGCTCGGTCCAGGCCGTAGACGTGAGCGGGTTCTTCGGTCAGTTTGTGGATGGCGCGCTCGAGCGGGATCACCTCACGCTCCCGGACCCAGTTGCCGAGGAGATCCGTCGGGAGACAGGCGTCGCAGAGCTGGCTCACGTGCGCGCCCGAGTCGGCGAGGCCGAGCAGGCACCCGTCGCGTTGGAGGAGCCAGGCAATGGCTTCGGGATCGTTATTGGCGAAGACGCTGACGAAGCGAGTCTCGAGGTCCTCGCGCGAAGGACAGATCGATCATCGCGTCGAGCGGGACTGCACGCCGCCGCGGCGGCGAGATCGACGCACCCGCCGGCCGATCATGCGTCGGGTCCGCGGGATTCGGCGACCTCGAACGACGCCCAGTTCGGCGGCAGCATCGTGCGGTGTTCGAGGTCGTCGAGGGCCTGTGTCCGCCAGGCGGGGTCCCGATAGGCGGCGATCCGGTCGGCGTCGGATCGGTCCATCAGTGCGATGAACGCCGGCGCCTGGTTGAAGGTGAACGGCTCCCGCAGATTCATCTGGAACGTGAGCGGTCGGACCGAGATCTGAGGCCACACGTCGCCACCGGCGCCGCGTGCCCGTCGTTGTCCTCGATGATGCCCTCATGCCAGGGGAAGCCCTTGACCGTGAGGAGGGCGGTCCAGGTCATCGGCCGGCCGATGCGTGCTTGCAGGCCGTAGACGTCGGCGTGCTTGATGCGCTCGCCGGGGAGCAACGCGGCCGACACCCTTGCCCAGCTCGGAAAGAGGCGTGAGCAACGCCTCCAGTTCGACAAGGTCGGCGTGGCGGCTCGGCACCGGCCGGCCGTCGATCGCCGTTGTGGGTACCCGACGAGCTCGTCGCGAAGCCCATCGCCGCCCGCGGCCATCGCATCGCGCACGACGGCTTGGCCATCGCGATCAGCTCGTCAGGGCTCGGATCCCGCTCGTAGCCGTCGTCGCCCATCACGTCGATGCGCACTGCGGTGTGCCCGACGTACACCCCGTAGTTGAGGCCGATGCCGTGGCGTTCGACGGAGTCCAGGTACTCGGGGAAGGTCTCGAAGTCCCAGGGGATACCGGCCGCCAGCGTTTCGATGTCCATGTCCTCGACGTGCATGAGCGTGCCGGGACGAGGAGTTCTCGGTGCTCCGGCAGGACAGGGGGCGATCGAGAATCCGCAGTTCCCGGCGATGACGGTCGTCACGCCGTGATAGCAGGACGGGGTCAAGGCCGGGTCCCAGAAGACCTGGGCGTCGTAATGGGAGTGGATGTCGAGGAACCCGGGGGTGACTGCGTGATCGGTCGCATCGAGGACTCGCCGTCCGGTCAGCCCGGAGCCGATTTCGGTGATGAGCCCGGCGGTGACCGCCACATCGGCTGCGAAACCAGGAGAGTCGGTCCCGTCGACGACGATCCCACCCTTGATGACGAGGTCAGCGGACATCGTTCCCCCTTCGGCTCGGCGCAACCCTACCGGCGCGGGTCCGAATGTGGGCCCTGGCCCATCTAGACTGATCGGCCCCCCTTCTTCGGAGTTCCGTATGTCCGCGCGCGCCTCTTGTGATGATCTGCGAAATGTCGCGATCATCGCCCACGTCGACCACGGCAAGACCACGCTCGTCGATGCCATGCTCTGGCAGACCGGCGTGTTCCGCGTCAACCAGGACGTCAACGATCGGGTCATGGACTCGAACGATCTGGAGCGCGAGAAGGGCATCACGATTCTGGCGAAGAACACCGCAGTTCGGTACGGCGGGGTGAAGATCAACATCATCGACACCCCCGGCCACGCGGACTTCGGCGGCGAGGTCGAGCGCGGTCTCACGATGGTCGACGGGGTGTTGCTGCTGGTGGACGCGAGCGAGGGGCCGCTGCCCCAGACCCGCTTCGTCCTCCGTAAGGCGCTCGAAGCGAACCTGCCGGTGATCCTCGTCATCAACAAGGTGGACCGGCCCGACGCGCGTATCGACGAAGTGGTCGACGAGGTGTACGAGCTGTTCCTGGACCTCGATGCCAACGAGGAACAGATCGACTTCCCGATCGTCTACACGAACGCGCGCGCCGGCTGGGCGAGCATGGATGCCGGCGTCGAGGGCAGCGATCTCAAGCCGTTGTTCGAGTTGCTTCTGGATCGCATCCCTGCTCCTACCCATACGCCAGGCGCCGGACTGCAGGCGCTCGTGACGAACCTCGACGCGTCGCCGTACGTCGGCCGGCTCGCGCTGTGTCGGGTGCAGGAAGGGACCATCGCCAAGGGCGAGAACGTCTCGTGGTGTCGCGTCAACGGCACGGTCCAACGGGTCCGCATCACCGAGTTGTACGTCACCGAGGCGCTCGAGCGGGTCGATGCCGCCGCCGCAGGTCCGGGTGAGATCATCGCCATCGCGGGTTTGCCGGACGTCACCATCGGCGAGACGCTCGCCGACGCGGAGAATCCCGTACCGCTGCCGGTGATCACGATCGACGAGCCGAGTCTGTCCATGACCATCGGGATCAACACCTCGCCGGTCGCAGGCCAGGACGGCACGAAGCTCACCGCGCGTCTGGTGAAGAATCGGCTGGATGCCGAGCTCGTCGGCAACGTCTCGCTGCGCGTGTTGCCCACTGAGCGTCCCGACGCCTGGGAAGTGCAGGGGCGTGGCGAGCTCCAACTCGCGATCCTCGTCGAGACGATGCGTCGCGAGGGATTCGAACTGACGGTCGGCAAGCCGCAGGTCGTGACCCGGCTCGTGGACGGCAAGATCCACGAGCCCGTCGAGCGCGCCACGGTCGACGTGCCCGAAGAGTTCCTCGGCGCCGTCACCCAGCTGCTCGCCGTGCGCAAGGGCCGCATGGAGCAGATGATCAACCACGGCACCGGGTGGGTGCGCCTGGACTATCTCGTCCCCGCTCGTGGTCTCGTCGGATTCCGGACCGAATTCATGACCGAGACTCGCGGGACCGGGATTCTGCATCACGTCTTCGATGGCTACGCGCCGTGGTTCGGCGAGCTGCGGAGCCGACCGTCGGGATCGATGGTGGCCGACCGGCGTGGGGAAACAACGGCCTACTCGCTGTTCGGGCTCCAGGAGCGCGGCGAGATGCTCGTCGGGCCCGGCGTGGACGTCTACGAAGGGATGATCGTCGGCGAGTCCGCCCGGGCTGAGGAGATGGACGTCAATCCGACCCGCGAGAAGAAGCTCACGAACATGCGAGCGTCGGGTTCGGATGACACGGTGCGCCTCACGCCGGCCCGCCCGATGTCACTGGAGCAGGCCCTCGAGTTCGTGGCCGACGACGAATGTGTCGAAGTCACGCCCGGCGCCATCAGGCTTCGCAAGGTCATCCTCGACGCATCCCAGCGCGGCCGCCTCCGCAACTCGAAGAAGCCGCCCAAGAGTTAGTCAGGCGTTGACCCAGGCGACGGCCTCGTCGTGCTGGTCGAGTGGGAACACGCTGACCTCGCCGGGGACCATCCAGCCGAGCAGTTGCGCAACGTGGATGACCCACTCCGCGTCGGTCAGCAGCGCGCACCGGTGCCAGTTGCTGTGGTGGTGCATGCCGAGTTTGACGTCCTGGCAGGCCCCGCCCGCGGTGTAGCCGTCGAAGCGGTCACCCAGGACGTAGAGGAGTCGGATCCCGCCTTCTGTCGCCGCCGCGCGGTCGATGGCCGGGAGGAGGTGCTCGGTGTAGTCGCCGGCCTCGACCTTGCCGATGGCCTCGAAGCCGATCACCCCGTCGGGAAGATCCGGAAGTGGTTCCAGCATGGCGTCCCTCCTCTGCCAAGCCGGGCTGCCCGCGTCCCGAGCGAGACGCTGGAAAGTCTTGCACTGCGCCGGGTTCCGCGCACGGGATTCCGCGAAATGTCATGCTCCGCGCATGGAGTTCGAGATGACAGCGATCGGGCACGTGCTGGGTGGGCGGGAGGCAGTCACGGACGACGCCTGGGGGAAGGTGACGAGCTGTATCGAACTGGACGGTTTCGCCCCGGACGCACTCGCCGGCGTCGACACCTTCTCCCATATCGAAGTGATTTTCGTCTTCGACCGAGTCCAGCCCGACTCAGTGTGTCGAGGAGCTCGCCATCCGCGGGCGGGAGGACTGGCCGCTCGTCGGCATCTTCGCTCAGCGCGCCAAGGACCGTCCGAACCGGATCGGTTCGACGGTGTGCGAGATCGTTTCGGTACAGGGAACCACGATCGAGGTTCGCGGCCTCGACGCCGTCGCGGGTACCCCGGTGCTCGATCTGAAGCCCTACCTATCGGGATTCGCCCCCCGCGGTGAGGTGCTCGAGCCGAGATGGGCTCAGGACCTGATGATCGGCTACTGGTAGCCCCGGCCCGAGCGATCGTCGGATCAGTGGCACGACACGCGCCTGAGTCGCGATCGCTCCAAGGGGACAGCCCGGCGGCCAGAGTTGACGCGTGCGTCAGGTCGGGGCACGCTCAAGCCATGATCCCGGAACGGATGCAGGCCGCGGTCTACAAGGGAAACCAGACGATCGAGGTCGAGGACTATCCCGTCCCGAAAGTCGGCCCTACCGACGTGCTGCTCGAGGTCAGCCACTGCGGCGTCTGCGGGAGCGACATCCACTTCGTCCTCGAGGGGTGGGTCGCCCCGAACTCGGTGCGACGGCCACGAGTACAGCGCCACGGTGGTCGCGGTCGGATGCGGAAGTCACGGGCTGGAAGGTCGGCGACGCCGGTCGTCGGCGGACCCGCGCTGCGCTGCGGCAAATGCGAGTACTGCCGCGAGGGCGGCCGTCCCTGTGTAGTGGTCGCGGCGCCGTCGGCGAGGGCGGGAGATTTCCCGGGGCGCGTTCGCCGACTACATGCGTCGCCGACGAGCGCGATCCTGCGCTCCCCGACGGGTCTGCCTGCGGACGGCTGCGCTGACCGAGCCGCTCGCGGTCTGCGCTCCACGGGCTCACCCGTGCGAATGTCCAGCCGGGAGAACGGGTCCTCGTCACCGGTGGCGGACCGATCGGCGCGCTCGGCGGCGGCGGCCTCGTTCCCGAGGGATCACCGACATCGTGGTGAGCGAGCCCCTCCGGCGCGGCGAGACGCTGTGCGAGCGGCTGGGGGCGGTCGGTCATCGTGCCCGACGAGTTGCGTGCCCCCGCCCATGCCGCACGCGACGGTCGGCGAGCCGTTCGACGTCGCGCTCGAGTGCTCGGGCCACCCGGCCGCGATGGAGGCAGCGCCTCGGCCAGCTCGAGGCGGACGGTCGGCTCGTGCTCGTCGGCGCCGGGATCAAGCGGCCGCGCTTCGACAACAACCGCATCCTGCTCAACGAACTCATCATCACCGGCTCGTTCGTCTACGACGCCGACGGCTTCGAGCGAGCGCTCGAGCTGCTCGCCGCGCCCGACTTCCCGAGCGACGTTCTCATCGAGCCGGGCGACGTCGGCCTGCTCGACGCCTGCACGGGACTCGATCGGGCGACCTCGCCGCCGGTGAAGATCCCCGCCAAGGTCGTCGTCGCCCCGTGCTCACGGGCGGCCCGCAGTGAGCGATCAGACCGCCGGAGCACCCCGACCGCCCCGCTTCAACCACGTGGCGATGAGCGTCCCCGCCGACGCTGCTCGACGAGCAGGGCCGCGCCGACCTCGTCGCCTTCTACAGCGAGGTGTTCGGCTGGAACGAGCTGCCGACGATGACCGAGGACCGGCGCCGGCTGGTCTTCGGCTGCTACACGATCGAGCAGTTCGTCTTCCTGATCGCCGGCGACGATCCGCCGATGACGTGCCCGCGCATCGACCACTACGGCTTCTCGGTCGGCACCGAGGCCGAGCTCGACGACGATCCTCGCCCGAGCGCGAGGCGTGAGTCCGCGCGACGGACCCGCGGGTCGACATCGTCGACAAGCACATCGACGACCACGGGATCGCTCGCGATCACCGTCGATCTACATCGGCTACCTGCTGCCGATGATGGTGGAGATCCAGTGGTGGGACTTCAAGTCGGACGCCGCCGGACCGGCGACCGGTCTCCGGTTCGGGGCGCCTTCGTCCCCCAGGGCTGGAAGCTCGAGTACACGGGATGGAGCGCCGCCGACGCGTGGGCCCGCAGCGTCGAGCTCGCGCGACTGGCCGATCGAGGGCTCGGCTACGACCACCTCTGGGTGTACGACCACGTGGAGACGGTGCCGCGGCGCGAGCCGACCCACGTGTTCGAGGCGTTCACGATGCTCGCCGCGCTGTCGCAGCGCACCGAGCGGGCCGGCTCGGTCAGCTCGTCACGTGCGCGAGTTACCGCAACGCCGGACTGCTCGCCAAGGAGGCGGCCGGCATCGACGTCATGTCGGGCGGCCGCCTGATCCTCGGGCTCGGCGGCGGCTGGTACGAGCGGGAGTACGAGGCCTACGACTACGAGTTCCCGCAGGGCGGGCGAGCGGCTCGCGATCCTCGAGGAGACGTTGAGGTGGTCCGCGGCTGTGGACCGAGGAGACCGTGAGCCTACGAGGGTCGGCACCTGCAGCTTCGACGGCGCGTACTGCGACCCGAAGCCCGTGCGTCGCCCCGACCGCCGATCTGGATCGGCGGCGGCGGTGAGAAGGTCACGCTGCGGATCGCGGCCGGCATGCCGACAAGACGAACTGGCAGGTCGGCCTCGACGAGTTCGTGCACAAGTCGGAGGTCCTGCGCCGCGCATTGCGCGCGAGGTCGGGCGCGACTTCGACGAGATCGTCCGCACCCACGGGCCCGACTGTCGGATCTTCGACAGCGAGGCCGACGTCGCGCGCCTGGCTGCGAGTCGCCCGACGGCGGGCAACCTCTGGGGACGCGGCGACCCCGACGAGTACATGCGGGACAACCTCGTCGGCACCGCGGACCAGGTCACCGAGAAGGCCCAAGGCTTCGTCGACGCCGGATGTCGGGAGTTCGTCCTGTGGTTCCGCGACTTTCCGTCGAGTGAAAGCCTCGAGCGATTCGCCGCGGAGGTCGTGCCCGGCGTCGTCATCTGATCGCCGGGCTCGTCGGGGTGTCCCGGGCCGCCCGATTCGCTCATTATCATCCCGAACGCTCATGAGTGACCCTGCCGCGCCGGCGCCCGGCCCGCCGACCGTCCGACCGTCGCGTCATCCGTTCATCGCGATGGCGGTGGTCGCCGCGCTCGCGGTCGCAGTCGTTCTGCGATTCGTGACCCGCTCGGACCTCTGGCTGGACGAGGCGCTGACGGTCAACATTGCTCAGCTTCCTCTGCGCGAGCTCCGTGGGGCATTGCTGCGCGACGGCGCGCCGCCGCTCTATTACGTCTTGCTCCATGGGTGGATCAAGGTCTTCGGTGCCGGTGATGTCGCGGTCCGGGCGTTCTCCGGCGTGCTCGGTCTGGTCATGCTCGCGCTGTCGTACTCGGCTGGCGCGCGGCTCGCTACCGGCGACAACCGACGCCGCCGATGGGGTGGCTGGGCCACAGTCCTGGTGGTCGCCTCGTCCCCGTTCGCGATCCGCTACTCGACCGAGGCGCGGATGTACATGCTCACGATGGTGCTGGTCCTGGCCGGCTATCTGGTCGTGACCAGAATCGTCGATCACGGGCCGTCTGCGACCCGGGTCGCGGGGGTGGCCGCCGCGAGTGGCGCACTGCTCTACACGCAGTACTGGGCGATCTTCCTCCTGGCCGTCGTCGGGATGGTGTTTCTGTACCGGGCCGTTCGTGCCGTCGGTTCCGAACGGCGGGCGTCCAAGGGGGTGCTGGTCGGCCTGGTGCTCGGCGGGGTGCTCTTCGTGCCGTGGCTCCCCACGTTTCTGTCCCAGATGGCCCACACCGGCACACCGTGGGACCGTCCGGTGACACCCCCGACGGCAATCGCGCTCGGCTTCGTCGACTTCGCCGGCGGCAAGACGGTCGAGGGATGGTCGTCGATCCTGCTGCTCGTGATCCTCGCGCTGCTGGCGCTGTTCGCACGCACGACCGGGCGGTTCACGATGGCGCTGGACCTTCGCACCTTCCCAGGAGTCCGATGGGAGTGGATCGTGGGCGGGGCAACGCTGCTCCTCGGGGTGGTCGCGTCCTTCGCCACCGGCACGGGTTTCCAGGCGCGCTACGCCGCAGTCATGTTTCCCCTGTTCGCGCTCACGGTCGCGATGGGCCTGCTCGTCCTGGGCGACCCGCGGGTGCGGATCGGGATCCTGGCCTTCATCGTCTTGGCCGGCTTCGTCGGCGGCGCCCGCAACTTCCAGACGAACCGGACCCAGGCGTCACAGGTCGTCGACGTCATCGCGGCCGAGGCCGAACCCGGTGACCTCGTGGTCAACTGTCCCGATCAGCTCGGCCCGGACACCGCACGCCTGCTGGCGCGGCGGACGTCAATCCGCCAAGTGGTCTACCCGACCTTCGCGACCCCGGAGTTCGTCGACTGGGTGGACTACGCCGACCGCAACGCGGGTGCTGATCCGGAGGCCTTCGCCCAGCGAGTCCTGCGAGCCGCCGACGGGCAGGCCATCTGGGTGATCTGGGCCCCCGGGTACCGCACCTTGGAGGGCCAGTGCGAGCATCTGCTCAATGCGATCTCCGGCGCGCGGGGCCTGAGTGTCGACCGGGTCGTTGCCGATCAGAACCTCTACGAGTTCATGGGTTTGCGGGAGTTCCCCGCGGGCTAGCGCTGGGCATGCGGGGAGATTTCGGGACGCTGCTGTAGGGTCGGCCGGTTCTGCGAGACCTTGGGGAGTAGATGGCGGACAATTCCACGGCGGCCGCCGATCCGGCGCCGGCGATCGTCGTCATCGGCGCGGGTCCGGCTGGGCTGACCGCGGCATACCAGCTGAGCAAGCGCGGGGTCACGGCGACGATCCTGGAGGCCGACGACATCGTCGGCGGGATCAGCCGGACCGTCGAGCGCGATGGCTGGCGCTTCGACATCGGCGGCCACCGTTTCTTCACCAAGGTGCGCGAGGTCAACGACCTCTGGTTCGAGATCCTGGGTGAGGACGAGTTCCTCCAGCGTCCCCGAATGTCGCGCATCCTGTACCGCGGCAAGCTCTACGACTACCCGCTGAAACCGGTGAACGCGCTCCGCAACCTCGGCCCGGTCGAGGCCGTCCGGTGCGTCGCGTCGTACGGCTGGGCCAAGGTCCGGCCGCCGGAGGACACGAGCAACCTCGAAGGCTTCTACGTCAGCCAGTTCGGCTGGCGGCTCTACGAGCACTTCTTTCGCCGTTATAACGAGAAGGTCTGGGGCGTTCCCACCAGGGAGATGTCCGCGGACTTCGGCGCGCAGCGGTCCAAAGGCATGTCGCTGATGACCGCGATCGCCGACGCGATGACGCCCAAGGCGTGGAAAGCTCGAAAGGGCAAGGACGAGCAGATCACGTCGCTCATCGAGTCGTTCAACTACCCGAAGTACGGCCCCGGCCAGATGTGGGAGAAGGCCGCCGAGATCGTGACGGTCGCAGGCTCGGAGATCGTCTTCGACGCCGAGGTCGTGAGGATCCGCCATCGGGACGGCGCCGCGTTCGAGGTCGTCGCGAGGGTCGACGGCCAGGAGCGCACGCACCCCTGTTCTCACGTCATCTCGTCGATGCCGTTCCGGTCGCTCATCCAGGCCCTCGATCCACCGCCGCCCGAACCAGTCCTCGCGGCGGCCGAAGGGCTGACCTATCGGGATTTCATGACCGTCGCGCTCGTCGTGCCGGTCGAGTTCTCCTTTCCCGACAACTGGATCTACATCCACGATCCCGCGGTCAAGGTCGGGCGAATCCAGAACTTCGGATCGTGGTCGCCCTACCTCGTCAAGGAAGGTCGGACCTGTCTCGGCCTCGAGTTCTTCGTCAACGAGGGCGACGAGATGTGGACGAAGTCGGACGAGGACCTGATCGAGCAGGCCAAGCGCGAGGTGCAACATCTGGGCCTTGCCGATTCCAGCAAGGTGGAGGCCGGCTACGTCGTCCGAATGCCCAAGGCATATCCGGTGTACGACGAGTTCTACAAGGACAACGTGGCGACGCTGCGGGACTGGATCGCCCTGCACGCGCCGAACATCATGCCGACGGGTCGCAACGGTATGCACAAATACAACAATCAGGATCACTCGATGATGACCGCGATCCTCTCGGTCGACAATCTCTTCGGTGCACACAACGATGTCTGGTCCGTGAACGTCGAAGACCGGTACCACGAGGTCCGCGACGACGCCGAGGCCGGGGGAGAGGGCGGGACCGGGCGCGATGCCCCCGTGCTGCCGCGCGCCGCGATCGACGAGGCAGCGGCGCGTCGGCGCGCCGGTGGCGGATGAGGGTCCAGATCTGCACCCCCACCTATATCGAGGCGGAGAACATCGAGGAGTTTCTGCAGCGGACCCGGACGGCGATGCCCGAGGCCGACATTCTCGTCCTCGACGACAACAGCCCCGATGGCACTGCCGACATCGCTGAGCGGGTAGCAGCCGAACTCGGCCACATCGAGGTCCTTCGCCGCCCGGAGAAGCGCGGGCTCGGCAACGCGTACCGCGCCGGCTTCGCGGTCGGGGTCGCGCGCGGCTACGACATCGTGTGCCAGATCGACGCGGACCTCTCCCATGATCCCGCGGTGCTGCCTGATCTGATCGCCGCGATCGACGACGGCGCCGACCTCGCGATCGGTTCGCGGTACGTCCCCGGCGGCGCGATCCCGCACTGGCCCGTGCGGCGGCTCGCGCTGTCCAGGTACGGGAACAAGTACGCGCGATTCATGCTGCAAACCGGCATCAAAGACACGTCGGCCGGATTTCGCGCCTATCGAACCGACCTCCTCGAGGCGATCGACTTCGCGTCCACGCGCGCCAAGGGCTATGGGTTCCAGCTCGAGTTGGCGTACCGGGCGTCACGGTGGGGCGCCCGCACGGTCGAACTCCCCATCACGTTCACCGACCGCGCCCGCGGTCAGTCGAAGATGTCCGCCGGTGTGATCGCCGAGGAAATGCTGCTGATGACATGGTGGGGGATTCGCGACCGTTTCAAGCGCACGCGGGCGACGGCTTCCTGACCCAGAGTTGGTACAGCGCGAGCCCGTCGTCGGGTCGCTCGCCGAACTCCCGCACGAGGCAGAAGTCCCGCCGCAGCACCTTGCTGGACGCGGTGCTGCCGAACTTGCGTGAGTCGTTGGGCTCCGACCAGTCGTTCCACACGCCTGAGAGGATTGCGATGTCGGAGTTCGCGAGGTCGGTGGGCATTCGGGAGCCCGGCTCGTTGGCGACGCCGGGGTCCATCTCGATGTAGTAGGTCCCGGGCGGGTACTCGGGCAGCAAGTAGTAGAGGTACGCGTCCGAGTACGGGGTCTTGCGGAGGTCGGTCGGCCCGACGAACAGTCGGTCACCCGGCTGGGCGACCTTGGGGACCTCGCGAAGCAGTTCGCGTGCCGCGACGGCGACATCTTCACGTCCGTAGTAGAAGCGGCGACCGTTGCGCTCGATCTCGAACGCGAGTCGATGCTTCCCGAAGGTCTGCGCCGTGAAGTCGACATAGGACCAGCCGGTGAAGTGGGGAATGAGCAGCACGATCAGGATCGGGATCGTGATCGCGCAGGCCATGCGGCCCCGTCCCGTTCGCGGAGAGGTGCCATCGGCTCGGAGTCGTAGCAGTTCGAACACGGCGACAGGCAGCAAGGCGACCGAGACGCAGCTGACCCACGAGAAGTGGGCGGAGTCCACGCGTTGGACCCCTTGCGAGATCATGCCGAGCCCGAACAGCCCGGCGGCGAGTAGCACTCGGCTCTGGTGACGACCCGGACGGCGGTGGGTCGCCCACCAGCCAACTGCGGGAACGAACACGACGACCGCGAGCATCAGAAAGAACCACACGAAGAGTTGCTGCGAGGTGCTCAGGTGAGGGAGCGGCCATTTCGGCGGCTGGATCGCTCCGGACCGCTGGAGGAAGCCGTCCAAGCTGTCCCACGGCGGAGGGATCGGGAGCCGGCGGCCGCCGCGGAGATACACGACCGGGTCCAACACCATGCCCTTGAAGGTGTTGGACCACCCGGCGGTGAACAGTTGGACGAAGTACGCGGCGAGACCGATGGCGAGACCGGTGAAGTAGCGCCGACGGAATCCGGTCGCCGCCGACGCCGTAGCCGCGATTCCGCCGAGCCCGACCGCGACGACCAGATCCAGCCGAAAGAGCAGGGCCGCGGCGCTCAACAATCCGCCCAGGAGTGCCGCTCTCATCGCGCGGTCGGGGTCGGTAGCGAGTCGCCGCCGACCCGAGAGGGTCAGGGCGAGGCCGAGCAGGCCCAGTGCGACGCCGCCGACCCAGGCCAGTGCAGTCAGCCCGAGCGGCGGGACGATGAACAACAGCGCGAGGAGGGCGCAGGGGAGCGCGAGCCGGCGTCCCCAGGGCCGGGCGAGCAGGAAGACGCCGGCCACGACGCCGATCTGCTGCAGGAGCGCGAACAACCGCTCGGCCTCGAGGGTGACCCCGAGCACCTTCATCCAACCGGCGAGCGCCCAGAGACTGCCGGGGCCGTAGAGATGCAGGAAGTCGCGATTCGGAAGGTCGCCATGGAGGACGCGTTCGGGGAAGACGAGCATGAAGCCCTCTTCCATCGGCGGACCCTGATTCCGGAGGAGGCCGCGTAGCGGCAGGGCGAACGCGACGATGAGCACCGCGAGGATGACGAGCCGCTTGGTTCGGGGCGACCACGCCGTGATCCGGTCCGAGAGGCGGATCACGGGGGCCAGGATGGTTTGCGTCACGACCGGCTCAGTGCGCGCCAGCGACACCTGTCGGAGTGCGGCATCTCGCGGAGAGTAGCAGCGAGGCTTCGGCGAACCGGGGCATACGGTGCGCGCTCCTGCGCATGGGACGGCCGTACAATCTTGTCGATGACGACGGCGTTGGTGAGTGCTTCCGACGCGTCGGTACCGCCCGAGTCGCCGCCGGGGTCGGCCTCGCGGCGAACCGTGCTCCTGGTGTGGCTCGGGGTCGTGGCCGGGTTCGTCGTGGCGCTGGCGGCATTGGCGCGCCCCCGTTGGTTCCCGGTGCTGGATCTTGCGCAAACCGAGATGCGACTGCGGGACGTGTTCACGACCGACCCGCCGCTGGTGGGGCTCCCGGGACGAATCGGGACGTTCCAGCATCAGGGGAGTCATCCGGGCCCGCTGAGCTTCTGGATGCTGGCGCCGTTCTATCGGCTCTTCGGGAGTTCGGCGTGGGCGATGGAGGCGGCCACCGCCTCGGTCAATGCGCTGGCAATCGGCACCAGCCTGTGGATCGCCCGGCGCCGTGGCGGTGTCGCGGTCTTTCTCGCAATCGCGGCGGCCATCGCGCTGGTGCTGCACTTCGACGGCCCGGCCGTGATGACCGAAGCCTGGAACCCGTACCTCCCGATGACCTGGTTCATGGTGTTCGTGCTCGGAATCTGGTCCGTGCTCTGCGACGACCTGGGCGTCCTCCCGCTGACTGCGTTCGCCGCCGCGTTCTGTCTCCAGACCCACATCTCGTATCTCGGGCTGGTGGGTGGCCTGAGTGCGCTCGCCGCCGCGTGGATCGCGTGGCGGTTGTGGCGCACCCCGAACCGGCTGGGCCCCCGGCGCTGGTGGTATCTGGGGTTCGCCGCCGCGATCGTCCTCCTGACGACGCTCCCGCCGGTGATCCAGGAGCTATGGGGTGCGGAGGGGAACCTGACCTTGCTCTGGCGTCACTTCACGAATCCGCCGGAGGACCCGATCGGGCTCGGCCGGGCGGTCGAGGTGCTGCTCGTCCACCTGAACCCGTGGCGGTTGGTAGCCGCGCGCGATGCGGTCAGCGGATCGGTGGTGCCGGGGTTGGTCGTGCTTGCCGCGTGGGCGGGCGGCGTCGTCGTGGCGTGGCGGCTGCGGGTGCGCGAGCTGCTTGCGCTGCAGGTCGTGCTCGCGCTGTCCCTCGTGCTCGGACTGCAGTCGATCGCCAGCATTTTCGGGTTCGTCTGGTACTACCTCATGCGGTGGGCGTGGACGCTCAACGCGCTTGTGCTCGTCAGTATCGGCTGGGCCGCGGTGGCGCTGGTCCGGCAGCTGCGGCCAGCGTGGCGGGCGCCGATCGCGCGCGTGGGAAGCGCAATGCTCGTGCTCGTCATCGCGTATGGGCTGGTCGGGTTCGCCGGGGCCGCGCGGATCGTCGAACCGCCGGATCCGCGCATCTCGGAAACCCTCGGACGCCTGGTCGCGCCAACGATCGCCGCGATCGACGCCGATGCTGTGATCGGTGGCGGACGGTCCGGTCGCTACCAGGTGACGATCGTCGACACGATGAGCATCAACGGGCCGGGCTACGGGATGGTCTCGGAGTTGGAACGAGCGGGGATCGACGCCGGGTTCCCTCCGATCTTCTCGGCGATCGTCCGTCCGAAGCGGATCGTGCCCAAACGGGATGCGACGGCCGTGATCCATCTGTCGGTCGGCGAGACCGACATTCGCAAGTGGGACGCGCTCCCGGGCGTCGATCGCGTCGCGCGCGTGGACCCGCGGACCCCGGCGGAGCGGCGGGAGGCAACTCGGTTGCGGGCGACGGTACGGCGCCAGTTGGTGGCCGCGGGCCGCTCGGATCTCGTCCCGAACATCGAGGAGAATGTCTTCACGGCAACGTTCGTCCCGGGATTGCCTCGGGCCTTGCAGCGGAACCTCCTGCGGCTCCTGGAGATCGGCGCACCCTCGGCGGTCTTCGTCGGACCGCCGGCGCTGGGCGAGCCGGCTGATGGCTCCTGAATCAGTGGCCGAGCCCGAAGTGCACCGCCGGGCGTGGCCGCAGGTGCTCGCGATCGCCGCAGTTGCCGGCCTCCCTATCGTCGTCGCACTGATCCGAGCCCTCGGTCGGCATTGGTTGCCACTCGGCGACAACGGGCTGGTTGCGTTGCGAGCGCAGGACGTGTTCTCCGCGGACACGCCGCTCCTGGGGCTCGCGTCGTCCGCCGGCGTTGCGTCCGGCACCCTGGTGAACCATCCGGGCCCGTTGCTCTTCGACGTGTTGGCGGTCCCCGTCTTCGCCTTCGGGCAGCCGGCGGGCACCGCGATCGGCATTGCCCTCCTGAACCTGGCCGCCGTCCTCACGGTCGTGTGGGCCGCCGAGCGGCGTCTCGGCCTCCCGGGCGCGCTGATCGGAGGCGCTGTCGCGGCCACGCTGGCGTGGTCCATGGGGAGCGAACTGCTGTACGACCCCTGGCAGCCGCACGCGTTGGTCCTGAGCTTCCTGGCCTTTCTGGTGGTGGCCTGGTGTGTCGGAGCCGGAGACGTCGGGCTGTTGCCCCTGGCCGTCGGCATCGGAAGTCTCCTGGTCCAGAGCCATCTGACCTATACGTATCTCGTCCCGTCGCTCCTCGTCGTGGCCGGCCTCTTCGGCTGCCTCGCGTGCCGGGGACTGCGGCCGGTCCGGCGCGACGTGGCGCTCGCCGCCGTGGTCGGGGCGGTGGCGTGGATGCAGCCTGTCATCGAACAACTCACGGCGCGCGACGGCAACCTCGCACGGCTCATGCGCGCGGCCGGGGAACAACCCGACGCGGTGGTCGGCGCTCGCGGCGCGACGCGGCTCGTCGGAGAGGTCATCGTCCGGCCGCCGTTCTGGTTGCGGAGTTCGTTCACGACGACCTTCGCCCCGCCCGGTCAGCGACTCGGCGCACTAGCACCGGACGTCGAAGCAACCGGCGCGATGCGGTTCGGTCTCGCGCTCGTGCTGCTCGGACTCGTCGTCGTCGCTTTGGCTGCAATTGCCATCCTCGCTCGGCGGCGTGGCCATCAGTCGCTCGTCGCCATGGCGGCGATCGCCGTGACTGCGCTCGGAGTCGGGTGGTTCACGGCGTCGAAGGTGACGACGGATCTGGTGGGAGTAGCGCCCCATCAGTTCCGCTTCCTCTGGCCGATCGCGGCATTTGTGACGATGGTGGGGGTCGTCGCGGTGGTGACCCTCCGACCGGGAGTCGTGCGGGCCGCCTCGTTCACGTCAGGGGTGGTCCTGGCCGTCGTGGTCGTGTGGGCTCTCCCGTTCTCGGCGGCGGCCAGCGGGCCGCAACTCGAGCAGTGGTCCATTCCGGCGCTCCGGGATCTTCAGGGTCAGCTCGATGCGGTCGAGTTCGACGGGCCGGTCCTGCTCGAGTGGTCGGAGCTCACCTTCCTCGAGCCGTACAGCGGCGCGCTCACGGCGGTGCTTCGGGACCAGGGTGTCGAGATCGTCACCGACGATCCGGTCATGGTGCACCAACTCGGGCCCGACCGCCGCAACCGACGACCGCGCGCGGAGGTCAAGGTCTTTTACCGGGAGGGTCCGACGGCGCAATCCGCGCGACTGGGACCGTTCACCCGCATCGCGTTCCACGACGGGCTCGACGCCGCGGAGCACCGCCGGCTCGCGCGCCTCGAACGGGAAATCGGACGCGAGCTCGGGGCCCGAGGTGTGCAGATCGGAGAGCGACTCGTGGCCGCGCAGGATGCCGGGTACTTTCGGGAGCTTCGGGGGACCTATCCGGACGAGGCATCGATCCGACGCGTGTTCGCGTCGGGTGCCTTGTGGAGGGCGATCACCGAAGGGTTGGTGGACGCACCGGCGCGATGGTCGGCGCGCTTCGACGAGTACGCACACCTCGCCCAGCAAGCGGAACGGGAGACGGTCGGTGTCTACCTCGGACCGACCGACGCGCCGGCGCCCTGAGTCACGCGCCGGCGCCGGACCGCGCGCAGGATCGGGCGCTCGACTGCGTACCACGAGATCGTCGCCGTCGCGATCGTGAGCGCGAGGACCGCGGCGACGAAGGTGAACCAGGGAAGGCTCCACCAGTTGTTCGTGTGCCACAGGCCCGGGACATCAGAGAGGTAGACGCCGAAGACCGGAAGATTGGTCCAGGCGAGGTACCGGTCGATCCATCCCTCGTGCCAGAGGTAGATCCCGTAGGAGATGGTGCCGAGAAACACCATGAGCCCGCTCTGGAGGAACCAGTGGATCCGGCTTCGGTCCCGTTCCTGGGGCCCGAAGGCGGCGGGCAGGACGAGCAGAACCGCCACGACGCCGTAGAGGTAGTGCTGACCCCAGAGGAGATGGTGGGCGATCTCGGGTGTCGTATGGCCGAGCCCGGCGCCCGCGGCAACCCACCAGAGCGCGCCGGCGGCGCCGATCCAACAGAACATCGGAGCGCGGCGTTCGCCGAGTCGGAACGGCACCGGTCGTCCGAGGTGGGTGACCGCCGTCGAGACGATCGCAATCGCCATCCCGGCCGCGAACAAGTCGAGCCACCAGGGGAGCCACATCTTGAGCTGGCCGATGCGCTCGTCGGAGAAGCCGGCCGCGAGCACGAAGGCCTTCCACAGGGTCGAGGTCATCACGAGCACGACCACCCCGATCAGCTGTGCGCGGAGGCGTGCCGCGATAGAACCCCGCGCGAGCCGAACGAGGAGCGCGGCCCAGAGGGGCACGAAGGCGTAGAAGGTGAGTTCGGTCGAGAGCGTCCAGGACTGGAGCAGCGGACCGAAGACGTCGGCCTGGTGGGGGCTGTAGATGTGCAGCAGGCTGTAATCCAGCACGAACGCCCTGACGCTGCTGATCTCGGTCGCGCCGAACCCGTAGACGATGACGGTCATCGCCAGCCAGTACGCCGGGTAGATGCGAACTGCCCGGCGCCACAGATACGGCCGGATCGCCGGACCCGATTCGGCCAGGAGATGGGCCCGCACGAACGGTCGGTACAGCAGGATGCCCGACAGTACGAAGAACACGGCAACGGCGCTGTCCATCCGGGCGAAGAAGATGCCGAACCGGTGCGGGGGGTTCGCACCGCCTGAGTAGGCCACGTGGGTCATGACGACCGCGAGGGCTGCCAAGGCGCGGAGTCCGTCGAACCCGGGGAACCGGGCGTCAGCCGCGCGGTACGGGCGCCACCGGCTCGGAATGTTCCATTGCCGCGGAGTCTAAGGATCCGGTCCCGGCCGGTGGTGCCGAGCATCACCCTGGGCGCCGGTCCGGGTGGGCATAGTGGGTCTCGCGTACGATCCGCGCGTCTCCGAAGACCGAGGTGATGCGTGCAACTGTCCGATCGCAAGAGTCCCGACCGCCTCGCGGTCGTCACCGGCGCGTCGGGATGGCTCGGGAAGAACCTCGTGCGCGCGCTGGTCGCGCAGGGGCGGCAGGTGCGTGCGTTCCTGCCGGTCGCCGGCGACGCGGCCCTGCTCGAGGTCCTCTCGCCCCAGATCGAGGCGGTGGTCGGCGACGTGCGGAATCCGGCTGACCTCGACGCCCTCTTTGGTGGGATCCGGGACGCGACGGTGTTCCACGCGGCTGCCGTGATCCACCCCGCGTCGGTGCGGGACTTCTTCGATGTCAACGTGGGCGGGACCGAGCTGACGCTCGATGCGGCACGCCGCTCCGAGGTGGAGCGTTTCGTCCATGTGTCGTCCAACTCCCCGTTCGGCGCCAACGACCGCCCCACCGATCGCTTCACCGAGGAGTCGCCGTTCCGGCCGTATATGGGGTACGGCCAATCGAAGCTCGAAGCTGAGCAGATCGTGGCGCGCGACTGCAGAACGCGGGGATCTCGAGACCGTGGTCGTTCGGGCCCCCTGGTTCTACGGGCCACATCAACCGGATCGGCAGTCGCAGTGGTTCAAGGCCGTGCGGCGCGGCCGGTTTCCGTTGGTGGGCGACGGGACCCAGCAGCGGTCAATGGTCTTCACCGATCATCTCGTGCAGGGTCTCTTACGGGCCGAGGCCACACCGTCGGCCGCGGGTCGGGCGTACTGGATCGCCGACGCGGAGCCGTACGAGCTGCGCACGATCCTGACGACGGTACGCGAAGCGCTCGCGGCGGAGGGCCAGGAGGTCTCCGGTGGCCAACCTCGGATTCCACGCCTCGCGGGGGTCATCGCGGAGCGGGTCGACGGATTCCTGCAAGGGCGCGGCAAGTACTCACAGGCGATCCATGTCCTCGGCGAGCTGAAGGACACCATCGCGTGCGACATCAGCCGGGCGCGAGCCGAGCTCGGCTACGACCCGCAGACATCCCTGGTCGACGGGATGCGTGCGAGCATCCGCTACTGCCTCGACCGGGGGGAGATCCTGTGAGCCGACTGCTCATCACCGGTGGCGCGGGATACTTCGGTTCGGTGCTCGCCGGTCGTGCCCGTGCGCGCGCGGCGATGAGGTCCGGATCTTCGATCTCAACCGGCCCGAGGATCTGAGCTTCGACCATGTCGTCGGCGATGTCCGAGATCTCGACAGCCTCCGAGCGGCCTGTACCGATGTGGATGCGGTCCTGCACAACGTCGCGCAGGTGCCGTTGGCACGCGACCGCGAGTTGTTCTGGTCGGTGAACGCGGTCGGGACCGCGAACGTGCTGCTCGCGGCTCGGGCTGCTGGTGTCGCCAAGGTCGTCCACACTTCGTCGAGCGCGATCTTCGGGATACCCGAGTCGAATCCGGTGACCGAGAACAGCCCGGCTCGTCCGCTCGAAGCCTACGGACGCGGCAAAGCTCGAAGGGGAGCTTCTCTGCCGCGACGCGGTCGCGGCCGGCCAGGACGTCAGCATCATCCGGCCCCGTACGGTGCTCGGGCACGGGCGGCTCGGGATCATGGCGATCCTCTTCGAGTTCATCGCCGACAATGCGCCGGTGTTCGTGCTGGGCTCCGGCGCGAATCGCTACCAGTTCGTCCATGCCGACGACCTGGCCGACGCGTGCCTGCTGGCCGCAGCGCGCCCCGGCGCGGCGACGTACAACATCGGATGTCGGGACTTCGGCACGATGCGCGAGACGCTCCAGGCGTTGGTCGATCACGCGGGGACGGACTCCAACGTCGTGTCCCTCCCGGCGCGGCCCGGCGCAGCTGGCGATGCGGGTGCTCGGTCAGTCGTCGCTGGTGCCCTTCGCCCCGTACCACTGGTTGCTCTACGGGGAGTCGTTGTGGTTCGACGTGACGAAGGCCGAGACCGAGCTGGGGTGGACGGCGACGCATTCGAACGCCTCGGCGGTGATCGAGTCCTACGAATGGTTCCTCGCCCACCGCGCCTCGTTGGGCGGCGCGGGGAAGTCGCACCATCAGTCGCCGGCCAAGCTCGGGCTGCTCAACCTGGTCAAGCGGCTACCGCTCTGACCGCGCTCGGATCTCAGGCGAGGAAGTGGTCCGCGTTGCGGGCCGCGATCATCATGATCGCGGCCTGTGGGTTCACTCCCGGAGCATCCGGCAGTAGCGACGCGTCGTTGACGTAGAGATTCTCGGTGCCCCACACGCGGCCGTAGCTGTCGGCGCCGGTCAGTTCGCGTTCCTCGCCCATGCGAATGCTCGACGTCAGGTGGATGGTCATGATGCCGGCCCGGGCGCGAGTCAGCTCGTGCCACCAGGTGCCGAGGCCGGTGCGGTCGGTCACGACCGCACCGCCTGCGATCGACGGGAAGAGTTCGACCGCGCCGGCGGCGAGCAGTACCTCGCCGAGGTGCACGAGGCCGCGGGCCAGTCGGCTCAGGTCGCCGTCGGTGAGCGAGTAGGTCACGAGCGGCGCTCGGAAGCCGGGCAACGCCTGGACTCTTCCCGCGCCGGCGCTGCGGATCGCTGCGTAGTAGACGAACGAGTTCTCCCACTCGCGGCATGATGCGGTCCAACGCCGACGGGTCGGACTCGATGACCGCGAGCGCGATCTGGCTCCGGGAACTGGCCGAGCCGCCGATGGTGAGGAACGGCGAAAATTCGGTGACGCGGTGCATGGGCACCTGATCGTGGTCGTAGGCCTCGTTGAAGCGCGCCGCCACCTTGACGGTGGGGTGGAACTTCAGACCGCGGCCGATGTTTCGCCGGAAGCCGCTGCGTTGCAGCAAGGCCGGCGACTGAATCGCCCCGCCGCAGACGAAGACCGCATCCGCGCGGATCTCGATGCCCTCCGTCGATCCGTCGGCGTTGCGGAGTTCGGCGAGCGCACCGGTGATGCGTCCGGCGCGCCGCGTCAGCTTCAGGACAGTGCAGTCCGGCTGCACCGTCGCGCCGGCGTTGACGGCACGCGGGATCAGCGTGCGTGACATCGTCTGCTTGGTGCCGCGTCCCTCGTCGTCGTAGGCGACCACCCTGGAGAAGTCGACGCTGCGCCATCCCAGCGCCACCGAGCCCCGGTCCAGGGTGGCCGAGGACTGCGGTGCCGCGCCAGGGAGGGGCGCGACCGGAACCACCCGTTCGACGGCCTCCGCATAGTGCTGCAACGTCGGGTCGTCGAAGTCGCGGATGCCGTAGGTCCGGATCCACTCGTGCGCGAGCTCGTCCGGGAGGCGGTGGTAGAGACCGCTGTTGATCTCGGTGCTGCCGCCGACGCAGCGCCCCTCGGCGAAGACGACGCTGGGGTTGCCGACGGCGGCGGACGGGCCCTGGTTTCGGTAGCGCGACACGAATTCGTCCAGCGAGAACGGTTCGTGGGCATCCGGCTCGAACCATGGCCCTTCCTCGGCGACCAGGACGGCGCGGCCGGCCTCGGCCAAGCGCGCGGCCGTGACCGCGCCGCCGGCGCCGGAACCGATGACGAGCACTTCGGTGTCGACGCGGCGGGTCATGTCGGCCCGAGCTCGTACCGGGCGAAGATGACGAGCGAGGTGAACAGCTTCGGGTAGAGCCGGACGAACCCTACGAAGGAACGCTCCCACACTTCGATTTCGGATTGGATCAGTTCCGGAGTCGGGCGCAGCCCGCGGCGAAGCACCAAGAGGATGCCGAGGACCACGGACTCGAGGGCGACGCCGAGACGAACGTGCGCGGGCATGGCGTCGACGGTCGACTCCACGAACTGCTCGATGGCCCTCCTCAGGGCGTCGTCATCGTCGTTCGACATCGCCGCGACGACCTGATGTTCCAACCAGAGCATGAAGCGGTCACTCTACCGGCGGGGTTCCCGGGGCCTCGGCTCCCGCCGTCGATGCGACGCGGCGGCGGGAGCCGAGCGTGACCATTGCGGTCGCCGCGGCGATGAGAATCGCGGGCTCCGCGGCGATGCGGAACCGCTGGTTCCCGTACGTGAGCAGCGTGCTGACGATGACGGTGATGACGCTGGCCGCGAGGGGCCAGATCGGGGCCCGCCTCCGGACGAGGACCACCGCCCCGCCGATTGCCAGTGGGTAGAGGGCCCACTCGAACCAGGTGCCGAGTTGTTCGAGCCGTTGCGGTCGGCCCTCGAGGGCCTCGAGTTCGATCTGTTGCGCAGGACGGAACAGTCCGAAAGTTCGTAGTACCCGGGTCGACGCGACGAGCGGGAGCCGGCCCGGATGTTCGCGGGCGTACGTGAGGCCCTGGCGGCGAGCGGCGGCGGCTGCGTCCGCCTCGTTGAACCCGGGGCGCCGCCCGTTGAAACCGGTGAAGCACTTCCCAGCGTCGGCGTCGTCGGCCCCAAAGGTCGAACGCCAGGAACCAAGCGACGCACCCTCGTAGGTGAGGTCGCAGTTCGCGCCGGCGAGTGCCGTCCCGACGTTGTTGGAGATCGGAACGAGGCGGTCGAAGGTCCGCTGGTTCCGGATGGTCCAGGGCAGCACAACCGCGGCCATCACCACGAGCCCGGTGAGGATCGCCGCCGCCCGTCGCCGCCACGAACCCACGCCGGGGCGGGCGCACGGCGCCAGGAGGAGGACGCCGAGCACCAGCGCCTCGCCGCGGCTGAGTGCGGCGAGACCGAGCACGATGCCGAGCCCGATGATCCGGGCGGGGCGGGGTGCCTCGTAGACCCGAAGGGCCAGGAGGAGGGCCGCGGTGACGAGGAAGAGGAAAAGCGTCTCGCTCATGAGTGTCGTCTCGGGGAGAAAGACCATGGGCGAGATCGCCGCCAGTCCCGCGGCGACCAGGCCGGTCGCATCTCCGGCGACCTTCCGGCCGAGCGTGCCGATCAGGACGACGGTGCCGCTTCCGAGGATCGACAGCGCCAGCCGCTGGGCTTCGACCGTGTTCAGACCGAGGCGGACGAAGATCGAAAGGAGGAATGGATGCAGCGGTGGGTACTCGGCCGTAGGAACGATCCGGCCGAACTCGGGCAGATCGAACGGTCGGATGTATCCGAATCCCTCTGCGAGGTGACGCGCGAGCAGGTGGTAGGCGGACGCATCGCCGAGTCGAGGGACGGACGGGTCGACGACCACGACGACGAGTGCACGCACGACGTAGGCCGCGAACGCGATCGCGGCCAGCGCCCACCAGAACGACTTCGATGGTCGGGTTCCGGCCGCCCGTCCCGGCGTCGGGTTCTCGCCGGCCACGGGTTCAGCGCGTCGGAAAGCGGCGGGGTCGGCGGACGATTGCGAACAGCACCGGCGTGGTCGGCGTCACCTCGTCGGTGATGAAGAAGTGGGAGTCGTCGAGGCCAGAGCCGATCCCGGTGTGCTTCGTCCCGAGCATCCGGTACACGAGCGGGAGAATCCGCTCGTACGCCCAGACGTAGAGCCGGCGCGGCATCCGCTGTCGGAGTCGGAGCACATCGAGTTTCAGGATCCGCTCGCCGCGGGTCCGGCGGGCGGCGAAGTCAGCCCGGAGGACCTCGTCGCCGTCGAGGCCGATGACCTCCACCTCGTCGAAGAAGAGGCGGAGGAGCGACGCGAGTTCCTCGGCTTCGAAGAGATAGACGTGAAAGGGGTTCTCGAAGTCGGCCGGGCGGTTCGGCGTAATGACGAAGACGACGCCGTCGTCGGCACAGACCCGTGCGAGTTCGGCGACGTGACCCTCGGGCATTGTGAAGTGCTCGATGATGTGCGAGGAGCAGACACTGTCGAAGCTCGCGCCCCGGAAACCGAGTCGGCCGCCGTCCATGGCCGCGAAGTCCGTGTCGGTGGCTCGGACACCACTCCGGCCGAAGTCCGCTCGGGCCTGGACCGCAGTCTCGGCGTCATAGTCCACGCCGATGACTCGACGGTCCGGCGCGGAGAATCGCGTGGTTTCGATGCCGACCCCGCATCCGATGTCGAGGACCCGTCCCGGGCCGAGGCGGGCGAGGACCTCCCGGTACCCGGCATCGTGGAGCGCGAGCAGCGAGTCCGGTGTTTGGCCTTCCATCGGCCGCTCGCCCGTCAACTTCACGATGCCTTCCTTTGTTCCTGCGCGCCGGTTGGGCTGTCCGATTCTCGAGGCCTGCCCGTGTACACTAACGGGGCGCTGCGCCAGGGCCGCGGCAGGTGGGAGTGACGACGCTCGTGTCCAACCCTTCCGGTCTCGCGACCGTTTCCGACATCATGAAACTCGGTGATCTCGCGGCCGAAGCGGGGCTCGAGCGCGTTTCGATGTTGGCCTGGCGGGACCTCGACGATCCGGAGGCAGGAGGTTCGGAGGTCCACGCGTCGACCGTGGCGCAGCTCTGGGCGGAGGCGGGCATCGAGGTCACGATGCGGACGTCGTTCGCGGCCGGTCTCCCACAGATGAGCTGGCGCGACGGGTACCGGGTGATTCGGAAGGCCGGGCGCTACATGGTGTTCCCGCGTGCGGCGTTCTCCGAGTTCATGGGTTGGCACGGTGGCCGCGACGGGCTGGTCGAGATCTGGAACGGCATGCCGTTCATGTCGCCGATTTGGTCGAGGACCCCACACGTGACCTGGCTGCACCACGTGCACGCTGACATGTGGGAGATGACGTTGCCGCCGAAGTTGGCGGCGATGGGCCGGACCCTGGAATCGCGCATTGCACCGCGCTTTTACCGCCGTACGCCGATCGTCACCCTTTCGAACTCGTCGAAACATGAGCTGGTCGAAGATCTCGGCTTCTCCGCGAAGCTGGTCCACGTCGTGCCCCCGGGGATCGATCGCACGATTCAGCCCCGGCGGCGAGAAGTCCCCGACCCCGCTCGTGGTCGCCGTCGGGCGCTTGGTTCCGGTCAAACGGTTCGACTTGCTTGTCGATGTGCTCACGGCGCTCAAGGGACAGTTCCCGGACCTGGAGGCGGTGATCGTCGGCGAGGGGTATCGGCGCGAGGAACTTGGAGACGCAGATCCACACCGCGGAGGCGGATCGGTGGATCCACCTTCCGGGTCGTCTCACCGACGACGAGGTGGTCGATCTGTATCGGCGGGCCTGGATGGTCGCGAGTACTTCGGCTCGCGAAGGGTGGGGAATGACGATCACCGAAGCCGCCGCGTGCGGCGACGCCGAGCGTCGCCACCCGGATCGCGGGTCATGCCGACGCAGTCGTCGACGGGGAGACCGGGTACCTCGCGACTGGAATGGACGAGTTCCTGCACGCGATGCGGCGGGTCCTCGGCGACCGGGAACTGCGCGACCGACTTTCGACGGGTGCACGTCGGTGGTCCCAGCACCTCACGTGGGGAGCGACGGCGCGCGGGACCCTCGAGGTGCTGGCTGCCGAGTCCCTGCGACGACGTCTGCACTCGTGACCGCTTCGGTCTCCGCGAACGCGACCTCGCGACACCAGCGACTCGGCTATGTGGCGCTCGCCTTGCTGGCCTACGTCCCGGTGATCCTGAGCGCGCCGGGCAAGGTCGCCGCAGACACCAAGCAGTACCTGTACCTCGACCCCGTCTCGGGTGCTGGAGCGGGCGTGGTCCATGTGGGACCCGAACATCGGTTTCGGGACGGTGACCCACCAGAACATCGGCTACCTGTTCCCGCTCGGCCCGTTCTACTGGCTCACCGAAGCGCTCGGTCTGCCCGACTGGGTCGCCCAGCGGCTCTGGCTGGGGTCGATTCTGTTCGCCGCCGGGCTCGGGCATGCTGTTCCTGTTCCGTACGATCGGGTTGCGCGGGGCCGGCGCCGTGGTCGGCGCGCTCGCGTTCATGTTGAGCCCGTATTCGCTCGACTACGCCGCACGCATCTCGGTCATCCTGCTTCCGTGGGCGGCACTGCCATGGTTGCTCGGCCTGTTGATCCGCAGCCTGCGCGAGGGCGGCTGGTGGCACGCCGCCTGGTTCGCGCTCATCGTCCAGGTCGTCGGCGGGGTCAACGTCACGGCGCTCGTGTTCGCCGGGATCGCGCCGCTGCTCTGGCTGGTACACGCCGTGTTCGTCACCGCGAGAGACGCCGCTCAACGCGCAGTCGGCGCAGTGATTCGCATCGGGGCGTTGACTGTCGTCGGCGTCGTCATGGTGGATGGCGGGACTCTGGGCGCAGGGCTCCTACGGCGTCAACATCTTGAAGTACACCGAGACCCTGCGCGCGGTCAGCCGGACCTCCGTACCGAACGAGGTACTGCGAGGCCTCGGCTACTGGTTCTTCTACGGGCGCGACAAGTTGGGGCCCTGGATCGAGGCGAGCACGGACTACACGCAACGGCCTGTGGTCATTCTCATCAGCTACGGCATCCCAGTGCTGGCGCTCGTGAGTGCCGCCTGCATCACTTGGCGCTACCGCAGCTACTTCGTCTCACTGGTGACGGTCGGTGTGGTCATCGCGGTCGGGGCGTATCCCTACGACAACCCGTCCAGCCTGGGTGCGTGGTTCAAGGAGGCGGCCACGACCTCGAAGGCAGCCTTCGCCCTGCGAAGTACTGGCCGCGCGCACGCCTCTCGTGGTATTGGGGATGGCCGGACTCCTCGCCGCGGGAGTGAGCGCGTTCGTGGCGTGGGCCGGCAGGACCCGTTGGCGGCGGATCGAGTGGCGAGTTGCCGTCCCGATCGTCATCGGCCTCTTGGTGGTAGCGAACTTGCCCGCGCTCTGGAACGGGAGCTTCTACGGCACGAACCTGCAGCGCGACGAGGACGTGCCGGCCTACTGGCATCAGGCCACGCGGTTTCTCGACCGCCAGCCGCACGACACCCGCGTCCTCGAACTGCCCGGCGCCGACTTCGCTTCGTACCGGTGGGGCAACACCGTTGATCCGATCACGCCCGGACTGATGGACCGACCGTATGTCGCACGCGAGCTGATCCCGTACGGATCGGCGGCTTCCGCGAATCTGCTCAATGCCTTCGATCTGCGAGTCCAGGACCGGGCCCTCCCGGCCGAAGCCCTCGCCCCGATGGCGTCGGTGATGGGAGTCGGCGACATCGTGCTGCGCAACGACTTGCAGTTCGAACGGTACCGGGTGCTCCGTCCGGAGTTCCTCGACGCGCTCGTTCTCCCCGACGCCGACCGGGCTCGAGCGGGTTGGAGTATTCGGCCGATCCGCAGCCACCCGCAGTGGCACCTACCCCTTCCTTGACGAGCAGGCGCTGGGCGCGCCCGACGCGGCGGTCGAAGCCGAGACCCGTCGAGGTGTACCGCGTCGGTGATCAAGCCAAGATCGTGCGCACGACCGGCGCGGATCGTCCGCTGATGCTCTCCGGTGACGGGGACGGGATCGTGGACCTCGCCTCCATCGGTGCCGTTGACCCGTCGACGCCAATTCTGAGCAGTGCCGCCTTCGACGGCCAGCAGATCCGCGAAGCCACCCAGCCGGCATCCATGCTCGTGGTCACCGACAGCAATCGGCTTCGGGCCCGCCGGTGGAGCACCGTGACCGACACCGTCGGGTACACCGAGGGGCCAGGAAATCACCCGATCCGCTTCGACGAGAGCGACTCGCGACTCGACCTCTTTCCCGACGCGAGTCCCGACGCGACGACCCAGGTCCATCTCCGCGGGGCCACCCGTGTCGGGGCGACGAGTTACGGCAATCCGATCAGCTACAACCCGGAGGATCGCGCCGCCCTGGCATTCGACGGGGATGTGCAGACCGCTTGGCGAACCGGTGCGTTCTCCGACGTCCGGGGCGAGCGCATCCTGGTCGAAGCGACCGGTCCCATCACGACCGATTCGGTGAATCTCGTGCAGGTCATGCGGCCGCCCCGGGATCGGTGGATCACCAAGGCGACCCTGCGCTTCGACGGCGGTGATCCCGTGACCGTCGAGCTCGGCGACGCATCACGGACCGCGGAAGGGCAGACGATCAGCTTTCCGAAGCGCACCTTCCGGACGTTCAGCATCGAGATCCGGGACACCAATCTGGGCGAACTCCGGAATTACGGTGGGATCGACCCGGTCGGCTTCGCCGAGGTGCGCCTCCCCGGACCCGACGGCAATCCGCTGCGGGTCTCCGAGGTCACCGTGCTGCCGACCGACCTCACCGCCGCGTTGGCAGAGGAATCGGCGACCCACCCGCTCGTCTACACGATGCGGCGGGAGCGCGTGATCCCGGTGCCACCGCGACGCGACCCGGAACTGGCGATGACCCGGCAGATCACGGTGCCGACCGAGCGCGGCTTCGGCGTCGGGTTGGAAACGCGCCTGTCGTCGTGGGCACCTGACGATCTGATCGACGTTCGCCTCGGATACTCGGGAGGGCTGCGGGCCACCGCCTCCGCTCGCTTGGCCGGTGCCCCCCAGCACCGTGCGTCGGCCGCCGTCGACGGGAACCGCGCCACGGCGTGGGTGACTCCGTTCGACCAGGTGACGGGCCAGTCGCTCTCGCTCGGTCTCCCGGCACCCCGCACGATCGATCGCTTGAATCTCGAGGTCGTCGCCGACGGCAAGCACTCGACGCCGCGGCGGCTGACCCTGCGGAACGAGGGCGGCGAAGCGCGAGTGCTGACGGTTCCGCGCGCGTCGGCCGGAGAGGCGGGGATCGCTCGAACCCCGCTCGAGTTCCCCGCGCTGCGAGGGACCGATTTCACCGTGACCATCGACGAGGTCCGGCCGGTCGTTACCCGGGAGTGGTTCTGCGAATGCGATCAGGTGATGCCGGTCGGCATCGCCGAGCTGGGCATCCCGGACATCGCGCCGATCAGGGTACCCGCGGAGATCCCGAACGACTGCCGAACCGACCTGCTCGTCGTCGATGGGAACCCGGTCCCCGGACGCGTCGTCGGCTCGACTGCCGCGGCGCTGGCGCTGGAACCGCTCCGCGTCGAACAGTGTGATCAGGTCGATCGCCCGACACTGCAGCTGGCTGCTGGGCCCCATGAACTGTCGACGGGTCCTGGTGATGAAACCGGTTGGAATGTGGATCGGCTCGTGCTGGCCAGCGGTGAGGCGGGCACGCCGATGGTGCTCGGTTCCGGCGCCGCCGCCACAGTGACCACGATCCCATCGGCACCGGGCCCGGAGTTGCGCATCGACGCTCAGGGCCGATCGACGATACGGGCCACGGTGACCGCCACCGGCGAGCCGTTCTGGCTCGTCCTCGGCCAGAGTCTGAACCCGGGTTGGCGGGCGACGGTGGACGGACGGGACCTGGGGCCACCGACGCTGGTGAACGGCTTCGCCAACGGTTGGCGGGTCGAGCCGTCCGGGGAATCGGCAATGGCGGTCACCTTCGAGTGGACTCCCCAGCGGACGGTGAACCTGGCGCTCGGTCTGAGCCTCGCGGCACTGCTCGTCATTGCCGGGATTCTCGTGGTTGCGGGTACTCGCCGTCGCCGTGACCGCTACCGTCGGCGGACGACCGATCTTGCGCTGCTCGAGGCGCCGCCGGTCGTCAGCCCGCCCGACGCGGAATTCCAATGGCCCTGGCGCCAGGACCTCGCCGAGCCATCGGCCGCGCGAGCCCTCGCCGCTGCCGCGCTGGCCGGAGCGTTCGGTTTCCTCGTGGCCGGTCCGATCGTGGGTGGTGTTGCAGTCCTCGCCACGTTGGCAGCGCGATGGTCGCACCTGGTTCGCCTCGCGCTGCGCATGGCACCGGCGATCGGCCTCGCGGCGTGCGGCGCCTTCCTCGCCGCGAAGCAGATCTACGCCCGGTATCCGGCAACGTTCGAATGGCCGACGTTCTTCTCTGAGGTTCAGACCGTTGGTTGGCTCGTGGTGGTCCTGCTGGTCGCCGACGGGCTACTCGGCGGGCGCTCTCGGCCAGCGTCGTGGGCCCACAGTGCCGGCGATGACGCGGACTTGACCGGCGATTAGGTTCCGGCGATGGCCGACCCGAAGTCCTTCTTTCTCGGTGGCGACGTCCACGGTTATCTGGTGGCGCACGGCACGCCGCCCGATGCGGTGCAGCGGTCGCTGATCGAGACCACCGCCGCGCTCGGTGGGGTGAGCATGATGCAGATCGCGCCGGAACAAGGGGCGTTCATGGAGCTACTGACGCGGATGCTCGGTGTCCGCTTTGCAGTAGAGGTCGGGACCTTCACCGGTTACAGCGCATTGTGCCTCGCCCGTGGTCTTGCTCCCGGCGGCCGGTTGTTGTGCTGTGACGTCAGTGAGGAGTGGACGGCGGTGGCCCGCGGGGCGTGGGAGCAGGCCGGCGTCGCCGACCGTATCGATCTCCGCATCGCCCCGGCGATCGAGACGCTTTGTGCGTTGGCGGTCGACGGCCCCGAGGCGCGGCCGATCGATCTGGCGTTCGTCGACGCCGACAAACCGATGTACGGGGAGTACTACGAAGCAATCCTGGAGCGAATGCGGCCCGGCGGTGTGATCCTCGTCGACAACGTGCTGTGGAGTGGGGCCGTGGTGGATGCCGAGTCGACCGACGAGAACACGCAGGCCCTCCGAGCGTTCAATGACATGGTTGCCGCAGATGACCGGGTGGAGGCCGTGATGCTTCCGCTCGGTGATGGCCTCACACTCGCGCGGAAACTGCCCTAGAACTTTCCAGTCCGGCCGTAGCGGTAGTAGCCGGCGTACTTCGCCCCGATCTCGGGGGGGACCTCGACGACGGGCCCCAGCGCACGGGCTCCCCAGACGACCTCCGCAGTTCGCTCCACGAGCGCAGCGACATGGAGCGCCTCTTTGCCCGTCTTGGCGCAGGCGAAGAGCCCATGGTTCGCCATGACCACCGCCGCGCGGTCGGCGACGCGTCGGGTCACCTCGTCCGCGAGTTCCTGAGAGCCGGTCTCGCGGTAGTCGGAGCACTCGACGTCGCCGCCGACGTACACATCGAACTCCTCCACGACGGCCGGTATCGGCTGATGGGTGACGGCGAACATCTGCACGTGCTTGGCGTGGCAGTGGATCGTCGCGCCGATCTCCGGATACGCCCGCATGACCGCGAGGTGGAGCTGCTTCTCGCTGGTCGGCGATCGGTCGCCAGAGACCACGGTTCCGTCGAGATCACAGACCACGAGGTCGTCGAGGGTCATGGTGAGGTAGTCGAGGCTGCTCGGGGTCAGGAGCACGGTGTCGTCGGACAGGCGTGCCGCCAAGTTGCCGGCGGTTCCCTCGACGAGACCCGATCGCAGCATCTCCTGGGCTGCCCAGAGCAACTCGTGGCGGATTTCGGAATCGGTGCGGTCAGTCATCGGGCCTCGAGGACTTCGGGGTTGCAGAGGTTGGCGGGTTGCCGTCCGGCGAGCAGCTCCGCGATGCCCTCTGCGATGGTGATGGAGTGCCGCAGTTCAGTGTCATAGGTCGCACCCCCGATGTGGGGAGTCAGGACGACGTTCGGCATCGAACACAGGGGGTGGTCGATCGGGAGGTGCTCACCGACGAAGTGGTCCAGCGCCGCACCCGCGAGCTTGCCTGATTGCAGGGCGATGACCAGGGCGTCGGTGTCGTGGAGCATGGCCCGGGCGCTGTTGACGAAGATGGCGCCTTCCTTCATCGCCGCGAACTCACGTGCGCCGATCATGCCCTCGGTCTCCGGGGTCACCGCGGCGTGCAGGGAGACGATGTCGGCCTCTGCGAGGAGTGCGCCGAGTGTGTGGGTCGCGTCCGGCGCGTACGGATCGTGCGTGATGACCTGCATGCCGATGCCTTCGAAGCGCCACTTGGCCGCACGACCGACCGCGCCCAAGCCGACGATACCGATGGTGCGCCCCGCCAGCTCCCACGCCCGGAAACGCTGGTAGGGAATCGTGCCGTCGCGCCAGACTTGGCCCTCTCGCACGTCGGCGTCCGCACGGACGATGCCCCGGTTCGCTGCCAGCACCATTCCCAGGGTCACCTCGGCGACCGCATCCGCGTTACGTCCGGGTGCCCGGAGCACCGGGATTCCCCGCTGCGTCGCGCCAGGTATGTCGACGTTGTTCGGATCTCCCCGGCACGAGCCGATGGCGACGAAGGGAAGGTCCAACACCGGGCCCTTGACGCTGTCGCTCTCGACGATCAGCACGGTCGCCGCTTCGGATCGGACGCGATCCGCCAGCTGATCGGAGTTGTAGAGCCGCAGCGGACGGTGGTCGATCCACGGATCCACGATGACGTCGGAGCAGAGTGAGCGGAGCAGATCCAGGCCGGGGCCCCGGAACGGGGCGGTGACCAACGCGCGTGGCTTGTCCATCGTCAGCAGTCTCGCACGGCCGAGGGCCGGTGGTCAGGAAGCCGCGGCTTCGGCGCCGCCAATGAGCAGTTGACTGATCGCACGGGCCGGCATCGGGGGATGCAGGAGGTAGCCCTGGAGGTAGTTGCAGCCGAGCGCGCGCAACTGCACCAGTTGGTCGCGGGTTTCGACGCCTTCGGCCACGGTGGCTAGGTCCAAGTCGCGCGCGAGCTGAATGATGGCGGGCGCCAGTGAACGGCGGCCGGCAAGGGTCCCGATGGTCGCGACGAACGACTTGTCGATCTTGACGATGTCGATGGGGAACTGCTCGAGATAGGTCAGTGAGGAGTAGCCGGTTCCGAAATCGTCAAGCGCGAGGCGAATGCCGAGCTCGTCGAGGGCGCGAAGGTTCGCGCTGGCGACGGCGGTGTCTTGCACCATGGCGGTCTCCGTGATCTCCAGGACGAGCCCACTGGGGTCGAGTCCCGTGTCCGCCAGGACTCGAGCGACGTCGTCGACCACCGTGTCGCCCGCGAGCTGGCGGGGCGACACGTTGACGGTCACGGCGAGGTCCGGTGCAGCCCCCGTTCGCCACGCCTGGCCCTGTTCGCAGGCGGATCGGAGCAGCATGCGTCCGATCTCGTCCATGAGGCCGGCCTCTTCGGCGATCATGATGAACGAAGATGGTTGCAGCAGGCCCCGCTGCGGGTGCTCCCAACGGACCAAGGCTTCGACCGCGGTGATCGCATCGGTTTCGGCGTCGAGGATCGGCTGGTACACCAGACGGAACTCGTGCCGTTGAATCGCACGGTGAAGGTCGGCCTCCATCTCGACGCGAATGACCGCCGCCTCGTGCTGGGCCTCCTGGTATCGCTCGAACCGGTTCTTGCCCCTCGATTTCGCGAGGTACATCGCCAGGTCGGCGTTCCGCAGGATCTGCTCGGAGGTCGAGCGAGCCCCACCGAAGGCGATGCCGATGCTGACGGTCGCGGTGACCTCGCGGTCGTCCAGGGTGAAGGGGCTTCGAAAGGCGTCGCGGATGCGTGTCGCGACCTGGTCCGCGACAGCAGGCTCGGTAACGTGCTCGAGCAGGATCGCGAACTCGTCGCCCCCCAGCCGAGCTGCGGTGTCGCCGGCGCGGAAGCAGGAGCTGAGAACCGCCGCGGCTTCGACCAGGAGTCGGTCGCCGGTGAAGTGGCCGAGCGAGTCGTTGACGGTCTTGAAGTTGTCCAGATCGAGAAAGAGCACCGCGAAGCCCTCCGTGGTCCGCTCCGATCGCTCGGTGGCGTGCTGGAGCCGATCGCAGAACCGAGCCTTGTTCGGAAGCCCTGTGAGCTGATCATGAAAAGCGCGGTAGACCAACTCGTCCTCGAGCTGCTTGCGCTCGGTGAGATCGCGGAAGCTCCAGACGCGCCCGACGACCTCGCCGCCGACGAGTTGCGGACGCGAGAACCGTTCGAAGACCCGCCCGTCGGTGAACTCGAGCATGTCGTAGCTCTCGGCCTCCGGTTGGGAGTAGAGGTCCTCCACCTTCTGCATGAAGGCCGCCGGGTCGGCGAGCTGTTCGAGGACGAAGCCCAGAGCCCGTTCGTCGTCGCGGGTGTCGAGAACTTCCGACGGGATCCGCCACATGTCGACGAAGCGGCGGTTGAAACTGGAGATCTGTCCCTGGCGATCGACGACGAGGATGCCGTCGGCGGTGGAGTCGAGGGTCGCGGTCAACAGGGAGAGGGAGCGGGCGGCCTCACGTTCGGCCTCGATGCGCTCGGTGACGTCATAGCCGGAGAGGACGTACCCCCCGACGGTGGGATCATCGACGAGGTTGGTGATGGTGAACTCGATGGGGACGGACCCACGCTCGCCGAAGCCGGTGACGTCGACGACGACGCTCGTCATGGTTCCGCACGATGTGGCGGCGAGCGTCGCCGTGAGCCGGTGTCGGTCGTCGTCAGTGGCGAGCAACGCACTCAGCGGTCGACCGTCGAGGTCTCCTGCGTCGTGGCCCGTCAGCCGGGTGAGGGCGGCCGACACTGAAGCGATTTCCCCGTCGGGGAGCAGCAGCATGGTGATCGCGCCGGCGTTGTGGACCAGCGAACGGAACTGCGCCTCTTCGTCGTGGGCGATCTCGAACCGTCGCCGCTCGGTGAGGTCGCGGATGCACAGCACCACGTCGCCGTCCCCGAGCGGCGAGCCGATGAGCTCGACGAGGCGCCACCCCTCCGGGGCCAGGACTCGGATCTCGATCGGCGAACCCGCCACCTTGTCCTGCACGGTGTCCAGCGAGCGAAGGACGAAGTCGAGATCGTCGGGATGGATGAGTTCGAGTGCCGACGTGCCGCGTGCTGCGGCGACGGTCCGACCGAACAACGTCTCCGCGGCACGGTTGCCCCAACGCAGCATCGCGTCGGGACCGACGACGACGACGGCGTCGGGGAGGACTCCGGCCAGACCATCGAAGTCAGGGGCAACCTCGTGGGTAGTCATGGCGCGTCGCGCCCGTGTTCTGCAACCACTGCTGAGCGGCGGTGCACCGTCTTCTGCTCCATCACTCCCTGATCTCGGTCTTCTTACGAGGGGTGTCCCCGGGAACCTGGACATCGGCGGCGATCGGAAGGACCTTGAGACGGCGGCCGAACCGGTAGCGTGCCTCGGTCATGGACGCATTGGTCACCGGCGGTGCTGGGTTCATCGGATCCCATCTGGTGGACGCCTTGGTGGCGCGCGGTGACGCCGTCCGGGTGCTGGACGACCTCGCAACCGGCCGGCGGGACAATGTCAACGCCGCCGCGACCCTCATCGAGGGTTCCGTGGCCGATGCGGAGACCGTGGCGCACGCCGTCACCGGGGTCGAGTGTGTCTTCCATCTCGGAGCCCTGGGCGCCGTCGCCCGTTCGGTCTCGGATCCGCGCGCCTCGAACGTGGCCAATATCGACGGAACGCTCAACGTCCTGACCCTGGCCCGAGACGCCGGGGTTCGCCGGGTCGTGTTCGCATCGTCGAGCAGCATCTACGGCGGCGCCGAGGTCGTTCCCACGCCCGAGAGCACACCCCTGCGGCCGCGGTCCCCATACGCGGTGACGAAGTTGACGGGGGATTGGTACACGCGTGTCTTTGCCGAGTTGTATGACCTGGAGACCGTGGTGCTCCGTTACTTCAACGTGTTCGGACCGCGCCAGCGTCCCGACAGTACGTACGCCGCAGTGATCCCACTGTTTGCCGCAGCGCTGTTGAGGGGCGAACGGCCGACGGTGCATGGCGACGGGCGCCAGAGTCGGGACTTCACCTATGTCGACGATGTCGTTGCCGCCAACCTGGCGGCTGCGACCGCGCCCGCGGCGCGAGCAAGTGGGCAAGCCTTCAATATCGCGCCCGGCGCGGGGACGAACCTGCTCGAACTCCTGGACACGCTCGGTCGCGAGCTCGGGGTGGTTCCGGATCCGATCTTCGTCGAGGCCCGACCCGGTGATATCCATCAGTCCTGCGCGGATGCGAGTGCGGCGCGGGAGATTCTGGGATGGGCCCCGACGGTGGATGTCGCCGACGGCCTCGGTCGGTACGTCGCGTGGTTGCAGCAGTAGGAGTTCAGGCGAGCAGCCTGGCCACTGCGGCGGCGGCTTCCTCCGGTGTCGGGCCCGGGGTGAGGACGAGGTCCGGACGTTCGGGAGCCTCGTAGGGGTCGTCGATGCCGGTAAATCCGGTGATCTCACCGGCCCGCGCCTTGGCGTAGAGGCCCTTCGGGTCCCGTTGCTCGCAGAGTTCGATCGGCGTGTCCACGAAGACCTCGAGGAACCGGAGGCCGAGCGCCTGGTGGCGGTCTCGGACCCGGTCCCGGTCGGCGCGGTAGGGGCTGATGAGCGGAACGATCGCGATCATCCCGGCGTCGGCAAACAGGGTGGCGACCTCACCGGCCCGCCGGACGTTCTCGTTCCGGCTCGCGGCGTCGAAGCCCAGGTCGCCGTTGAGGCCGTGGCGCAGGTTGTCGCCGTCGAGCAGGTAGGCGGGGACGCCGGCATCGAGCAGCCGGGCCTCGAGCGCGACGGCCACCGTCGATTTCCCCGAGCCGGAGAGGCCCGTCAACCAGACGGTCAGCCCCTCGTGGCCGGTCGCGGCCCACCGCTGCTCGCGGCTGACCGTGCCCGCGTGGAAGACGACGTTGGGACTGTGGGCGTGGTCGTCGGCCATGGCCTCGTCCGCTAGGCGTCGAGGATCATGCCGGCGCCGACGGTCTCGTTCGTGCCCTCATCGATGAGGATGAACGAACCCGTCGTGCGATTGCGCCGGTACTCGTCCACGAACAGCGGCGCCGTGGCGCGAAGACTGACTCGACCCATGTCGTTCATCTGGAGCGTGGTGGACGTCTCGTCGCGCGAGAGCGAGTTCACGTCCATGCGGTAGTGGAGATCTCGTACCAACGCGCGTGCCGAACGGGTCGTGTGCTTGATCGCGTACTTGCCACCGACCTGGAGCGGCCGCTCGCTGAACCAGCAGAGCATCGCGTCGATCTCCTGGGTCGCCTCAGGCGCGTTGTTCGGACGACAGATCATGTCGCCGCGGCTGATGTCGATGTCGTCGGTCAGCCGCATCGTGACCGACATCGGTGGCAACGCAGCTTCCAACTCGGTGCCGTAGAGGTCGATGCCCGCGACCGTCGAGGTGAGCCCTGAGGGGAGGACCAGCACCTCGTCGCCGGGTCGGAACGTCCCGCCCGCGATGGTGCCGGCATATCCCCGGTAGTCGTGGTACTTGTCGCTCATCGGTCGCACCACGAACTGCACCGGGAAGCGGGCATCGATGAAGTTGCGGTCGGACCCGATGTAGAGGTTCTCGAGGTGGTGAAGCAGCGTCGGCCCCGCGTACCAGGGCATGTTGGGGCTGTGCTGAGTCACGTTGTCGCCATTGAGCGCCGAGACCGGAATGAAGCTGAGGTCGGTGATGTCGAGCTTGCCCGCCCAGTCGCGGAACTCCTCGGAGATCCGGTCGAAGGTGAGCTGGTCGTAGTCGACCAGATCCATCTTGTTCACGCAGAGCACCAGGTGACGGACCGAGAGAAGTGACGCGATCACCGCATGGCGCCGCGACTGCTCGACGACGCCGTTGCGGGCGTCGACGAGGATCAGTGCCAGGTCCGCGGTCGAGGCACCGGTCACCATGTTGCGCGTGTACTGCACGTGGCCGGGCGTGTCCGCGATGATGAACTTGCGCTTCGGCGTCGCGAAGTACCGGTAGGCGACGTCGATGGTGATGCCCTGTTCCCGTTCGGCACGTAGGCCGTCGGTGAGCAGCGCCAGGTTCGTGTAGTCGAAGCCCTTCTCGCGTGACGTGCGTTCGACGGCGTCGAGTTGGTCTTCGAAGATCTGTTTCGAGTCGAGCAGGAGTCGACCGATGAGCGTGCTCTTGCCATCGTCGACGGAACCAGCGGTTGCGAATCGGAGCATTTCCACGGTTAGCGCTCCCCTCGGGTCGGGCGCATCAGAAATACCCTTCCTTCTTGCGGTCTTCCATACTGGACTCGTTGAACTTGTCATCCGCGCGGGTGGCGCCGCGCTCGGTGATGCGCGACGCCGCGACCTCGATGATGATGTCCTCAGCGGTCGCCGCCGCTGACTCGACCGCACCGGTGCACGTCGCGTCGCCGACGGTGCGGAAACGAACCGTGATCTCCTCGATCTCTTCGTCTGCGAGCAGCGTGACGAAATCGGTCTCGGCCAACAACATGCCGTCGCGGCGGAACACCCGTCGTTTGTGCGCGAAGTAGATCGACGGCAGTTCGATCGCTTCGCGTGCGATGTACTGCCAGACGTCCATCTCGGTCCAGTTCGAGATGGGGAAGACGCGAATGTGTTCGCCCTTGCGGTGACGCGAGTTGTAGAGGCTCCACAGCTCGGGACGCTGGTTCTTCGGATCCCACTGCCCGAACTCGTCACGGAACGAGTAGACGCGCTCCTTCGCTCGGGCCTTGTCCTCGTCCCGGCGACCACCGCCGAAGACGGCATCGAACTCGCTGCCCTCGATGGCGTCCAGCAACGTCACACTCTGCAGACGGTTCCGGGTGGCCTTCGGCCCCGTCTCCTCGCGGACTCGCCCCTCGTCGATCGACTGTTGAACCGACGCCACGACGAGCGGGATTCCCAGTTCCGCGGCCCGGCGGTCGCGATAGTCGATCACCTCGTCGAAGTTGTGGCCCGTGTCGACGTGCATCACGGGGAAGGGGATTCGGGCCGGCCAGAACGCTTTCTCGGCCAGCTTGAGCATCAGTGCCGAGTCCTTGCCGCCGGAGAAGAGCATCACGGGCCGCTCGAACTCGGCCGCGACCTCGCGGATGATGTGGATCGACTCGGCTTCGAGCGCATCGAGATGAGAGATCGTGGTATCTGTCACCGGGTCCTCCGGGGGCGGGCGGAACGGAAGAGTCTAGTGGCGATGAAAACGCCTCCGGTCAGGCGACGCCGGTCGCCCGCGCGTGGGCGATCACGGCGTCGGCGTACTCGGGGCGACAGATGAGGAGATCCGGGAGACTCCGTTCGGCGTCGTTGTAGACCAGGGGCGCACCGTCGAGGCGGGAGACGTGAAGGCCGGCGGCGGCGGCGACGGCGACCGGTGCGGCCGAGTCCCACTGGTACTGCCCGCCGGCATGGGCGTAGATGTCGGCGACCCCGGCGATGATGGACATTGCCTTCGCGCCGGCGGAGCCCATCGGGACGAGGGCGGCACCGAGTTCCGCCTGGAGCGACTCGGTGATGGCCGGGGGACGAGTCCGGGACACAACAAGGCGTGGTGGCCCGGTCCGTCGGCTCGGGAGCTCCGGTGCCGGATCGGTCGCATGGGTGATCCCCTGGGCGGGCAGCGCCACCGCGCCGATGGTCGCGGCTCCCCGGACCGACAGGGCGACGTGCACGGCCCAGTCGTCGCGATCGGCCTCCCCGTACTCGCGGGTCCCGTCGAGCGGGTCGATGATCCAGACCCGATCCGCCTCGAGCCGAGCCAGGTCGTCCGCGGACTCCTCGGAGAGGATTGCGTCGTCGGGCCGGGCGGCGACCAGTTTGGCCAGGAGCAGTTCGTTGGACTCACGGTCGCCCGCGGCTTTGAGTAAGACCGGATCCGTGATGGTCGGGCGCAGCGCCAGGAGCAGTTCGCCGGCTTCGGTGGCGAGTGCCGCCGCGAGTTCGTGGTCGTTCATGGGTCCTTCCGGCTAACGACGCTTGCGGGCGTCGGGAGTCTTGGCGAGTTTCTCGATGCGAGCCGGAAGGTCTCCGGCGGCAAGATCGGCGAGGGTGACGCTTTCCAACACTGCGCGCAGACTGGCGCGTACTGCGATCCAGACGTCGGCGAGTCGGGCGGCGGGCCCCGGGTAGGCGACGGTCTCGGGGGCGTCACCGTGCACGGCCGCGAGCGGCCCGTCGACGGCGCGGATCACGTCGGCGACGGTGACGTCGGCCGGCGGCTTGGCAAGGAGATACCCGCCCTCGGCGCCTCGCCGCGAGGCCACGATGCCCGCGGTGCGCAGTGATCCGAGGATGTTCTCGCAGAACGCGAGGGGGGCGTCCTGCGCGGTGGCGAGCCGTTGGCCGGTGACCGGCGTCCCCGCCGGCGCTGCCGCCAACTCTGCGGCGAGTCGCACGGCGTAGTCCGCCTTGGCCGAGATGCGCATCCGGCCAGACTATCCCGGTCAAACCGGCGTTTTTGGCTAGTCCGATTATCCCGAGTAACCTGGTGGACTTCGTTGAGTAGGGGGACCGGCCCGGGGGTCGGTCGAGGTGAGGTGGGTATGGACTGGCTCTTGGTCGTCGGTGGGCTCGGCGTCGGCACCGTGGTCGGCCTGACGGGGATGGGTGGCGGCGCGCTCATGACCCCGATGCTGGTCATCTTCTTCGGCGTCGACCCCGTGACAGCGGTGTCGAGTGATCTCGTCGTCTCGCTCGTCATGAAGCCGTTCGGAGCCGGAGTACATGCCCGCGAGGGCACGGTCAACTACTCGCTGGTGAAGTGGCTGTGTCTCGGTTCGGTACCGGCGGCGTTCCTCGGCGTGATCCTGCTGCAAGCGATTGGTGGGGACGACGTCTCCGCGGTCGTGAAGCAATCCCTCGGTGTGGCCCTCATCGTTGCGTCCGCCGCGATGATCGTGCGCCAGCGCATCAATCGGTCGCGCGGCATGCACCTTCCCGTCGACGGCGCGCAGCACGCCCTGCACGTGAGGCCGCTCGTCACCGTCGCCATCGGGGTGTTCGGCGGACTGATCGTGGGGATGACCTCCGTCGGATCCGGTTCCCTGATGATCGTGCTGCTCTTGCTCACCTACCCGCGTCTCTCAGCCGGCCAACTCGTCGGCACTGACCTGGTCCAGGCCATCCCCCTCGTCGGCGCTGCTGCGCTCGGGCACCTGTTCTTCGGCGATATCGCGTTCGGTATCGCCGGTGCGCTCCTGATCGGCGCGATCCCCGGGGTGATCATCGGTGCGAAGATCTCGTCGCGGGCGCCGGATGCGGTGATTCGTCCGATCCTCGTCGTCGTGCTGGTCGCTTCCGGGGCCAAGCTGCTGGGCGCGCCGAATGTCGGCTTGCTCGTCTTCCTCGGCACCGCGGCATTCGTCGGTGCCGGTGTCGGCATCCGCGGCTGGCGGCGGACTGCGGGCGCTCCGGCACTGGCTGAAGCCGGCCCCTGACCACTGTGCCCGCGTCTGGCTCGGGCTGGGTACGGTGCAGCCCGACCGGGGGAGTGCCATGGCCATTCACTACGAGTGCGACGACGAGCACGTCGCATGGATCACGATCGACCGTCCGGAGGCGCGCAACGCCGCGGACCTCGACCACTTCAAGTGGCTCCGCGGGGCGTGGGACCGGTTCGACCGTGACGAGGACGCACGGGTCGCGGTCGTCACCGGGGTCGGCGAGGCGTTCTTCACCGGCGCCGATCTCAAGACCTACGTGCCGGCGATCACGGCGCTCGGCCGTCGGATTCGCGACGAGGGACTGACCGAGGTCGACGGGTACCGACTGGATGACGGCACCCGAGCCGTGCTGCGCGGCGCGAAGATCTGGAAACCGATCATCGCGGCGGTCAACGGCTATTGCACCGCCGGGGGCATGGAGATGCTGGGCGGGGCCGACCTTCGGATTGCCTGCCCGGAAGCGCAGTTCGCGGTGATGGAACCGAAGCGCGGGCTCTTCGCCGGGGGAGGGACCACCGTACGGCTGCCCCGCCAAATTCCGTTTCCGCACGCGATGGAGTTCCTGCTGTGCGCGGATCTGATTCCGGCCGAGCGGGCGCTCGCCATGGGACTGCTCAACGCGGTGGTGCCACGCGACGAGTTGCTGGGTTCGGCCCGGGAGTTCGCCCGGCGCATCGCCGCCAACGCGCCGTTGGCCGTCCAGGCGACCAAACGCAGCGTCTGGGAGGGACTCGGCATGTCGCTGCGCGACGCCTATCGCAACGAGGCGGCGATCGCGTCGGAGATCTTCGCCACCGAAGACGCCAAGGAGGGTCCACGGGCGTTCGCGGAGAAGCGTCCGCCAGAGTGGAAGGGTCGGTAGCCGGTGCCGACCGATCCGCGTTCGCCCTGCATCGTCGGGGTTGGTTCCCGGACCTGGCATCCCCGGGAGACCGGGCCCGGCGGGGCGCCCGAGCCGCTGGCGATGTGGGAGGAGGTCGCCCGGGCCGCCGACGCCGACGCCCGGGCGCCGTTGCTCACCGACCTCGATTCGCTCGACGTCGTCTATTGCCAGACCTGGCAGTACGACGATCCGTGTGCGCGGCTCGCGGATCGCCTGGGGGTCGAACCCCGCCGACAGGAGTACTCGGGCATCGGTGGCACGACGCCACAGGTACTGGTGCAGGAGGCCGCCGCCGCGGATCGTGCGCGGCGAGCAGGACGTGGCGCTCGTGGTCGGCGCCGAAGCGCTCGACACGAAACGGCGGTCGAAGCGCGCGGTGCAGCGGTATCCATATTCCTTTCCACCCGCCGCGAAGCCCGAGTTCCCGTGGGAGGCCCCTTTCCATCAGGCCGAAGTCGCCCACGAGGTGTTCCAGGCGTGGCTCACGTTTGCACTCTTCGACAATGCCCGCCGCGGGACGCTCGGCATCGGGGTCGGCGCAGTACCGCGAACAGCTCGGCTCGCAGTGGCGGCGCTTCACGCAGGTGGCGGCTGCGAACCCGCAGGCATGGTTTCCGGTCGAACGAACCGCCGTCGGAGATCATCACGCCATCACCCGAGAACCGGATGGTCGCGACGCCGTACACCAAGTACATGGTCTCGATCATGGACGTCGACATGGCAGCCGCGGTGGTCGTGGTGTCGCACGAACGCGCAGAGACATTGGGGGTGCCGGTGGACCGACGCGTCTATCTGCGTGGCTGGCAGTACGCAGCGGATCCGATCTACGTCGCGGAACACCCTGACCTCTCGCGCTCGCCGGCAATGTCCACCGTCGTGGCCGACACCTTCGGTCCCGCGGCGATCGGCGTCGATGATGTCGCCCACTTCGATCTCTATTCATGCTTCGGCTCGTCGGTGAACTTCATGCGCGACGCACTCGGGATTCGAGGCGATGATCCGCGCGCGTTGACGGTCACGGGCGGTTTGCCGTACCACGGCGGTGCGGGGAGCAACTACATGACGCACTCGATCGCCGAAATGGTGCGGACCCTGCGGTCGGATCCCGGGTCATTCGGGTTGGTCACGGGTGTCGGGATGCACATGACCAAGCACGTGGCCGGGCTGTATTCGACCCGGCCGCCGCTCACGCAGGCCTCGGCGCTTCATCCCGCGGCAGCGCCGAAACCCGAAACGGTGCGTCTCGTCGACGACCACACCGGGTCGGCGACGGTCGCGGCATCGACGGTTGTCTTCGACCGGGAGGGACCGGCCTGGGGTCTGGTCGTCGTGGACCTCCCGGAGGGCCGCACCTACGGACGGATCGAGGATCCTGACCTCCTCGCCGATGCCGCAACTTCCGAGTGGACGGGCCGGACGGTGAAGCTGGACCCGCACCCGGAACGGCCCCGGGTCAATAGGGTGGTGGCGTGACCGCGGTGTACGAGTTCGATCCGTACTCGGATGTCTTCTTCGACGACCCCTACGAGCTGTACCGGTGGATGCGCGACGAGGCCCCCGTGTATCGCAACGACCATTACGGCTTCTACGCGCTGACTCGGTACGAGGACGTCGTTACCGCCCACCGGGACTGGCGCACGTTCACCAGCACGCACGGGATCACCGTCGACATGCTCACCCGTGAGGACGGCGCCGAGCTGACCCGGATGAGCGAAGGCCAGATCATCTTCATGGACCCACCCGAGCACGACCGGATGCGTGGTCTGGTCAGCCGGGTGTTCACGCCCAAGGCGGTCGCGGACCTCGAACCGATGATCCGGGATCTCGCGTGCACCTTTCTCGATCGGCTGACGGGGCCGAGGATGGACCTCGTCACGGATTTCTCGGCTCCGTTTCCTGTCGAGGTGATCTCGACGATCCTCGGCGTCCCCGACGGGGACCGCCAGCAGATCCGCCACTGGACCGACACGATGCTTTCGCCGCGAACCGGGGAACCCGAACCCGACGGCGACCGGGATGGAGGCGGCGCTCGAACTCGGCGTCTATGTCCATGGCCTCGCGGTGGCGAAGCGCCGCGAACCAGCTGACGACATGGTGTCGGGGCTGTCCGCGGCAGGCCTCTCCGATGAGGAGGTGGCGGGCTTCTCGATCCTGTTGGCCGCGGCCGGGAGCGAGACCGTCACGAAGCTGATCGGAAACGGCGTGGTCCTGTTCGGTCGGAACGGAGACCAGTGGGCGAAGGTCCTCGCCGATCGGGCGTTGCTCGTGCCTGCGGTCGAGGAGATCCTGCGGTACTGGGCGCCGTCGCAGTACCAGGGCCGGTACAGCACCGAGGCGACCGAATGGCACGGGGAGACGATCCCGGCGGGCGCAGCCGTACTCCTCATCACCGGCGCAGCCAACCGCGACGAGCGCGCCTATCCCGACGCGGACCGCTTCGATGTGATGCGCCCACTGAAGCTCAACCTCGGGTTCGGTCACGGGATCCACACGTGCCTCGGCGCTGCGTTGCGCACGTTTCGAGAGTCACGGATCGCGTTCGAGGAGATCGCACACCGCTGGCCTGAATACACCGTCGACGAGGCGACCTGTCGGCGCGTGAAGATGAGCAACGTGGCCGGCTACTCCAGCGTTCCGATCACCGTCCGCGCCTGAACTCTCGGATCAGGCGCGGGGGAGGCCGAGCACCCGCTGAGCCAGAATGTTCTTGTTCACCTGGGTCGTGCCACCGGCGATCGTCATCGCCCGCATGTAGACCCGGTCCCGGCCCCAGGAACCCGTGTTGGCGTCCACGCCGAGCACATCACCCGCGACCTCGCCGAGGTGTTGCTCGGCCTCGCTCCACACCAGTTTGGCCAGCGACCCTTCGGGTCCCATTGCCCGTCCGTGGATCGCGCCCGAGATCGCACGATCGGAAAGCAGCTTCAACAGTTCGCCTTCGAGGTAGAGCGCCGCGATCGACTGGCGCCTGACCGGATCCTCGAGCACGCCGGAAGCGGCGGCATCGCCGATCAGGCGTTGAATCTTGGCTCGCAACCCGAGGTGGAGACTGGCAACGGAGCCGCGTTCGTGCGACAGCGTCGTGAGTGCGACCCGCCAGCCGTCGTTGAGGGGACCGAGGAGCGCGCCGCGTGGGACCCGCACGTCGGTGAAGAAGATCTCGTTGAACTCGGGTTCTCCGGTGATGGTCCTGATCGGTCGCACCTCGACGCCGGGGAGCGTCAGGTCCACGAGCAGGCACGAGATGCCGCGGTGACGAGGCGCCTCCGGGTCGGTGCGGACGAGGAGTTCGCACCAGTTCGCGACATGCCCGAGGGTGTTCCAGGTCTTCTGGCCGTTGACCACGAAGTGGTCGCCATCGAGATCCACCGCGGCATTGCAGCGACGCGAGATCCGAACCGGCGTTCGGCTCCGAGAAGCCCTGACACCAGATGTCGTCGCCGCGCAGCATGCGGGGCAGCAGGTTCGCGCGCTGGACGTCGGTGCCGTACTCGATGATGGACGGTGCAATGTTGGAGAGGCCGATCACGTTGAGGGTTCCGGGTGCGCCGGATCGCTGCATCTCTTCGGCGAACACGACCTGCTCCATGGTCCCGGCGCCTCGGCCCCCGTACTCCTCGGGCCAGGAGATCGCCGCATACCGAGCCTCGGCCATCAATCGATTCCAGCGGCGCATGTGGGCGAGTTGTTCTGCGTCCATGACCATGCGAAAGCCGGTGCCTTCGGTCCGGAACTCGTCGGTGTAGTGCTCGTCCAGCCAGGCGCGGAACTCGGCGCGGAACGCCTCGGCCTCGGGCGGGTAGTCGAAGTTCAACGGACGCCTCCGGGTGGGTGACCTCAGCAACCTAAACCCTCGGGGCGGGAAGGGCGACGCGTAGGGTTCGGCTCCGTGGACGTTCCGATCACTCGCCTCGACCCGACTGCACAGATCCCCGCGCAAGCCCACGACGACGACGCGGGCTACGACCTGTGCGCCAACGGGTCCGCAATCATCCCGGCTCGGAACGGTCGGGCCCTCGTCCCGACCGGGATCGCGGTCGCGATCCCTCCGGGCCATGGTGGATTCGTGCTGCCCCGGTCCGGTCTCGCGCTCAAGCATGGGGTCACGGTCCTCAACGCCCCGGGCCTGATCGACCCGCAGTACCGCGGTGAGGTCAAGGTCCTGCTCGTGAACACCGACCCGGACGCCGACTACCACGTCGAGCCGGGTGACCGGATCGCCCAGCTCGTCATCCAGCCGGTGGTCTACGTCGAATGGCGGGAGCAAGTCGATCTCGACAGCACGGCGCGCGACGACTTCGGCTTCGGCTCGACGGGACGCTGAACCGACCTAACCGTCTCGCATCCCCAACCCAGGAGAACGCTCATGTCCGGTCCCTTCCGTTTCGGTGTCCAAGTCGGTGGTAGTCATACGCCCGAGTCGTTCGCGGCGGTCGCGCAGCGGGCCGAGGAACTCGGCTACGCCACGATGTACTTCCCCGACCACTTCATCGACACCGAGCTCGCGCCGATGGTCGCGATGGCCTGCGCCGCGAGTGCGACATCCACCCTGCGCGTCGGCGCGCTGGTCTTCGACAATGACTACAAGCACCCGGCGATCCTCGCGAAGGAGGCGGCCACCCTCGACGTGCTCTCGGGTGGCCGGGTCGTCTTGGGTATCGGCGCCGGATGGATGGAGGTGGACTACACCGCGCTGGGGATCCCCTACGACCGCCCAGGAGTCCGTATCAAGCGGCTGGAGGAGGCGCTCGAGATCGTGAAGGGCTGCTACGCCCCAGACGCATTCTCCTTCTCGGGGGAGCACTACACCGTCACCGATTACGACGCGATCCCCAAGCCCACGCAGGCGAAGCTTCCGATCTTGATCGGCGGCGGCGGTCCCAAGGTGCTGCGCCTCGCGGGACGAGAGGCGGACGTCGTCGGTATCAATCCCAACCTGCGCGCCGGAGCGGTGAGCGCGGAGGCCGTCACGGACTCGCTCGCGGCGATGACCGACCAGAAGGTGGCGTGGATCAAGGAAGGGGCGGGGAGTCGCTTCGACGGGCTCGACCTGCAGATCCGCTACTTCCTTGCGTCGGTGACCGACAATCGCCAGGGTCTCGCCGAAGCGGTCGCACCTGGATTCGGCATTTCCCCGGAGGACGCGCTCGAGGCGGGGATCGCGCTGGTCGGCTCGGTCCACGAGATCTGCGACCTCATGGAGCAGCGGCGGGACCGCTGGAGCGTCAACGAAGCGGTGATCGGCGGCGACGAGATGGAGATGTTCGCGCCGGTCGTCGAGCGTCTCGCCGGGAAGTAGCGACACTGACCCTCATCGATCGGCTCGCGACGCGAGACCCCGGGAATCTCGCGCTCGGTCGGGGGCTACGCGCCATGGCCGTCGTGCCCGCGCTGTTCGCAATCATGCTCGTGGGTCTGGACTCGCAGGCACTGGCCGCGAGCGCGGCGTTCGGCTCGATCGCGGCCATCGTGTTCGCGGACTTCGGCGGTTCGCCGCGCGCCCGACTGCAGGCGTATGCGCTCTTGGGAGTCGGCGGCGCGGTCGTGCTCGCAATCGGAACCCTGGTCTCGGGATCACTCCCGGCCTCGGTGGCGGTCACCGTCGTGGTCGCCGGCGGGATGCGCTTCGTCGGGCATTTCGGGCCGCGGTGGAGCGCCTCGGTCAGTCCGGTCATCCTCGCGCTGGTGCTCGGCGCACTGGTGCCGGCCCCGGCGGCGATCATCCCGGATCGGGTCGGTGGCTGGCTGGTCGGCGTCTTCTTTGCCGCGCTGGCGTCGGTGACGATCCTCGCGTCGCGGCCGGAACAACATCTCGAAGACGTCGCCGGGGACGCGGCCGCCCGACTGGCCCGAAGCCTGCGGCGGGTCGCCGTCGACGCCGACCAGTCCGCGGCGACGATCGCGACGGCCCACGAGGATGCCGAGATCGTGCGGGAAGAGCTCCGTGCCGCGTTCTACGCGCCGGTCCGACCGGCGGGACCCGGTGCCCACGCCCTCGCCCGGCGGCTCATGCTCGATCGCCTGATCCGCCTGGCTGTCCTTCTGGCGGACCCTTCGACCGAGGGCCCTGAACCGGAGGATCAGGCGGCCCGAGATGTCGCCCGACTCGCGGCGGAGACACTGGAAGCGACCGCAGCCCTGCTCCGCCGCGAGGGGTCGTTGGCGACGCTTCGTCGGTGCCTTGCGCAGCGGGAGCCGACGAGGGACGCCGCGTACCGTGCGGCGGTGAGGCGCGCGGTTTGCGAACCGGATCCCGCCGCGCGAGTGCGGCAGATCGACGCCGGTTTCGTCGCGCGCGCCGCGGCCTGGCATGCGGATGCGGTGGCGCGCCACGCCGTGGTGGCGGTCGGCGCAGTCGCGCTCGGGGAGTTGGAGCGCGAGGTCGACCCGGTCGTGCCCGGTACCGGCGTAGCCGGACCGGACGCGGGGGTCCGTTCCGTCCACGCCATCCCGACTTCCGTGTGGTTCCGGGATGCGCTGCGGGCCGGGGCGGCGCTGGGCGGCGCGGTCGCGCTGGCCCAGGTCCTCGCGGTGGACCACGGCTTCTGGGTGGCACTCGGCGCGCTCTCGGTGTTGCGTTCCAACGCGCTGGCGACGGGGCAGACCGCCCTGCGGGCGTCGGTTGGCACCGCAGTCGGCTTCCTGATCTCCGCGGTGCTGTTCGCGGCGTTCGGACTGGACGATCCCTGGCTGTGGGGGACGTTCGCGGTCGGTGTGTTCGCGGTCGGATATCTCCCGCAGGTCGCAGGATTCGCAGTGGGTCAGACCGCCTTCACCGTCACCTTCGTGGTCATGTTCAACCTGCTGCAACCACAAGGCTGGCGGACCGGCCTCACGAGACTCGAGGACGTGCTCCTCGGCGGCGCCGTCAGCGCCGTTGCGGCGCTGGTGTTCTGGCCGCGGCCACTCGCGCCGTTGGTCGCCCGACTCCTCGGTGAGGCGTCGGCCGGTGCCGGCGACGCGCTGGTGGCCGCGGTCGGTACGGACCTCGCCGCCACTGCCGAGACCCGTGCCACGGCGATCGTGGCGGAGGAACACGCTCGAGCCGCGGTGGTGGATCTCGTCGTGCAGGAGCGCGCCTCGCCTGCAACCTTCGTGCCCTGGTCGGTCCGGCTCGGCATCGCGGCGCACAGCCGAGCTGCCTCCGAAGCGGTCGCACGGATCCGAACGCTGGACGACGACGTCGTGACGGTCGCGGTCGCGGAGCCGCTCCAGCGGGCGGCGGCGACGATCGCGGACGCCCTCCGACCCGGCGTCGGTCACCCGGCTGCGCCGATGGCGGACGCACTGGCCGAATCGACGGCCGCGGCGGCCGGGGCACCGGACACGGGCCCACCGGCGGCGGTGGTGCGGGACCTCTTCGTCCGGGACTGGTTGCTGCTCGTCGCGCGCCTGGTGGACGAGCGACCGTAAGCGGCGGGTCAGTCTGCGGGTCGGGCCAGCTGCTCCGGGATCCAGGTCCCCAACCGGTCGCGCAGGTGGTCGCCGACCTCGCTGAAGAGATGTCCGGTACCGGGGAGGATGTCGACCTCGCCGTGACCCATCAGCATGCGCACGACGTGGCTCGTGTCCGCCGGCAGAATCTCGTCTCGGTCGCCGTGCAGCAGGAGTACCGGCACGTCGTCGTGCAACGCGCCCGCGTCCTCGCACCCGGCGGACTGCGTGGCCAGGGTCACGACGCCGGCGCAGAGGCCGCCGAGCACCATTGCGGCCTGGATGGCGACCGCCCCGCCGAAGGAGTGCCCGACGGTGACGAAGCGGCGCCCACCCGCCCGGGACGCAAGGTCTGCGGCCGCGGCAAGGTCGTGCACACAGCGGACGAGATCGTTCGGCTTGCGATAGCCCACGCGCAGTGTGCCGATGCCCGCTGCCGCGAATCGCATGCCGAGATCGTGGTACAGCCCGTCGGCCGGACCGAGCAGTCCGCCCATGCCGCCGCCGCCGGTGACCACGACCCGCTCGGCGTCGATCGGACCGTGCCAGAGAATCGTCAGCAACCCGAGCATCGTGTAGATCTCGACGTGGCGGAGGTCATCGGTGATGACGGCCTCCTGGCGCGCCAGCGCCTCGAGGAGATCAAGGGGGGCGCGGGGGAGTGGGGTCTCGTTCACGTCGTTCCCGCTCTCACGTCGTCCCTAGACGAGGGTGCGGAGAAGCTCGCGGGTGCGTGTGCGCTCGTCCGCGGAGCCGCCGAACTCCGCGGCCGAAAAGTCGGTCGCACCGGCGTCCGCGACCCGTTGGATCCCGGCCGCGACCGCAGCCTCGTCGCCGATGATCGCGACGTCGGCGGGACCGTCGGCCCCTTCGCGGTCCAACATCGCGCGGTAGCTCGGCAGCGTCCCGTAGACCGCGAACGTGTCGGCGGCGCGTGCCTTGGCCGCGTCCGCGTCGCTCGTCACGCAGACCGGGAGCCCGACGGCGACCCGCGGCGTGGGCTTGCCCGCGTCGACAGCCGCGGCGTTGATGGCGGGGACGGTGTGTTCGGCGAGGGTCGCGGGACCGGTCATCCAGGTGACGGTGCCGTCGGCCAGGGCTCCTGCGAGCTTCAGCATCACCGGGCCGAGCGCCGCGACGAGCACCGGCGGGGCCGGGATGCCGCTCAGCGCCAGTCCCGCGTTCGTGGTGATGGTCTCACCGGCGAACGAGATGGGTTCGCCACGCAGGAGCGGCATGAGCACCGAGAGGTACTCCCGCATGTGACGCGCGGGCTTGTCGAACGAGAGTCCGAACATCGACTCGATCACGATCTGGTGGGACAGGCCGATGCCGAGCATCAAGCGCCCGCCCGCGGCCTGCTGGGTGGTGAGGGCCTGGGCGGCGAGCATCACGGGGTGGCGGGGGTACGTCGGGACCACGCCGGTCCCCAGCTCGATGCGTGGGACTTCGCGTCCGATCACCGCGAGCAGCGTGAGCGCGTCGTGACCGAAAATCTGGGGGACGTGGTACCCGTGGAATCCCTGGGCCTCCACCTCCCGGGCTGCGGAGACGGCGTCGTCGATGGTGGCGGACTCGCCGCCGAAGATGGAGATGCGCATGCGGAGGACACTAGGGGTCGACAGGTGGTCCTGCTACGATGGATTTCTCACGCGGACGTGGCTCAGTTGGTAGAGCATCACCTTGCCAAGGTGAGGGTCGCGAGTTCGAATCTCGTCGTCCGCTCCAAGGAACATGCAGGTCAGCCCCGGTTTCGGCCGGGGCGCCTTCGCGCCGTGTCCGATTCCATCGCGCGAATATCGCGCGAGCGCCCGCGAGTTGCCCGAACCAGTTGCTCGCGGGCGGCCGGGGGTAGCTGGGTTCGCCGCTCCTTCTACGCTCGGCACAGATGCAGCCGGCGACGCGCGACCTCTGGGAGAAGCAGGACCAGCACAAAGGCGACCGACTCCGCCTATTCACCGCCGTCCGAAACGCGATCGCCGCTACGAGCGTGCTCTACCCGGGGTCCTACGTGGATATTGCCGCCTCCTGCGTGTGGCCGGCCGTCACATACGTCGACTCGGACAATCGGGCGAGGAAGTTCTTCGACGATGCGTCCGGCGTGCTCGAGATCATCGCGACGCACCCATCGGCTCCGGAGAACCCTCTCGTGACGTTCATCCCGGGCGATTACGCGACGGACTTGGGGCTCCCGAATGGGGGGTTCGATCTGCTCGTATCCCTCTATGCGGGGTTCGTGTCCAGGCATTGCACCGGATACCTCCGGGTCGGCGGTCACCTCCTGGTGAATCCAAGTCATGGCGATGCCGCGTTGGCGTCGATGGACGACCGCTACGAACTCGCCGGCGTGGTCCGGTCGGGGTCCGGCGGCTACTCCGTGAGCCAGACTGATCTCGACTCCTACCTACTACCAAAGCGCTCCCAGGAGGTCACGCCGGAGTTGGTGGAGCGCACAATGCGAGGGGTCGCGTACACCAGGTCTCCCTTCGCGTACGTCTTTGAGCGCATCCGATGAGCGTCTCCGTGCCTGCTCAGTCCGTCCTTGTTCCCGTCCGGGCCTGCGTCGACCGGTCCGAGGGGACTGATAGAGCGGGTTCGCCCGGGAATCGACGAGATCACCGGCGCTGATCCGGAGACGATGGTCGACGCTGAGTTGGCCGAAGGAACCCTGGCCCTCGCCCGCCTGATTGCCCGCCTGGAGGGTCAACTTGCCGTGCTGGCGGACACCGCCCACCGGCGGGGTATCGGGGCCGCCGACGGGTCGGCCTCCACCGCGGCCTGGTTGCGGCGCCGGACCGGAATGCGTGAGGGCGACGCCCGTCAACTCCTCGACCGCGGCGCGGCAGCGCGGGTTCTGGTCGAGACGAGCCGGTCGGAGCGCTCGGGAACGCTCGACGGAGGTCGCGCTCGGACGATCTACGGCACGCGGGTCGAGGGCTACGACCTCGAGCTGACGGCGCTGGAGCCGGCGCTGCTCAAGCTCGCCAGGAGCGGCTCGCTGCGAGATCTGAAGGCGGCTTGCGCCCACTTCCGTCACCATGCACTGGCCGACGGCTCCGAACCCCGGGCGGCCGACGGGCTGATGATCTCGTCCACCTACCGGGGCCGGCACCGTGCTGACCGCGGACCTTTCCACGGGCGCGGCCGAGCCCGTCGTGACCGCCATCCACGCGCTCACCGATCCGCCGGCCGACGGAGACGTCCGCACTCCGGCTCGCCGCCGGTCCGATGCGCTCGTGCGGATGGCCGAGCTCGCGCTCGCACACCTCTCGTGTGCCGAGGCCGGCAGCGGGCTCCGTGCCCGCCCGTCGTGCACTGTCGTCATCGACTGGGACACGCTCCAGGGGTCGCAGGTCGGGCGCCTGGACGGTGACTTCCGCGGCCCGTTGCACCGTACCGAGGTGGAAAAGATGCTGTGCGACTGCTCGGTGAGCCGTGTGGTCACCGGGCCGACTGGCCTGCCGATCGACGCCGGGCGCACGACCCGCACGATCTCCCCGCAACTGCGCAGGGCCCTCGCCGCACGAGATCGCGGTTGCCGGTTCCCCGGGTGTGACCGGCCGCCCGGATGGACCGATGTGCACCACGTGATCCACTGGCGCAATGGCGGGGCTACGAACCTCGAGAACTGCATCCTGCTCTGCGATTTCCATCACCACCTCGTCCACGGGCGCGGGTGGATCGTGAAGTTCGACGGCGAGGACGCCAGATTCATCGGCCCGAACGGCGCGGAGATCAACGACGACGGGTGAGCGCGAAGAACGCGCCGATCCACGAACCGACAGTTGCAGCATCCGGCCTCTGGCTCAGTGTCGCTCGCGCGGTCGCGACCTTCGTCGGGCCGATCAAGGTCTCTCGTTGTCCGAGTAACTCGTCGGCGAGGGGCGGCGTGAACTCGGGGTGCGGTTGCAACGTCCAGGCCCGGTCGCCGATCAGCAGGCCCGCCACCGGACAGCCGGGCGTGGTGGCCAGCAGTTCGGCGCCGTCGGGCACGGCGGTGACCTGATCCTCGTGGCTGGCGATCAGATGCGAGGTGCTCCGCGGGCGGCTCCATCCACGGCGTCCGGGCGACGATCTCGTAGTCGTGGATGCCGACCTCCCAGCCGGTCGGCGCACGCACGACGGGTGTCCCGAGTGCCTGCGCCACCAGCTGATGACCGAAGCAGATGCCCACGTACGGTCGCTCCCGGTCCAGCAGTTCGCGGCACGAAATCCTCGGCGCTGGCGATCCAGGAGTGCGGCATCGGTCACCGAGCAGCGGCTCGGCGTCACGATCCAGCCGTCGCATTCGTCCACGGAATCGGGGAACCGGTCCTGATCGAGGTCGAAGCGGACGAGGTCGAAGTCGGCGTGTGCGAGGAGCCCATCGAACAACTCCGGGTAGTCGCCCGCGATGTGGGTGGCCGTCGCGGCGACGTGCCCCACCATCAGCAAACCGATCCTCCGGCGGTTGGTGGGCGACACGGTCACCGGAAGGAGAAGACCGGCGCGGTCGGTCCGTCCAGGGGCGGGAGATGGCCGAGTTCGCGCAGGATGGGCATGACGCCTTCGCCGAACCAGGAGGCCTCTTCGAGGTGTGGGTAGCCCGGACAGGATGAACTCGTCGAAACCGAGCGCCTGGTATTCGACGATTCGTTCCGCCACTTCGTCGTAGCTGCCCACGATGCCCGGTGCCGACGCCGCCCCGCACGAGACCGAAGCCGGCCCACACGTTCGGGTGGACGACGAGGTGGTCACGATCGCCGCCGTGGAGCTCGGCCATCCGTCGCTGTCCGACCGATGCCGTGGCTGCGAAGTCTTGTTGTGCCGCAGCGATCGCCGCGGGGTCCATGGCGTCCACGAGTCCGTTCGCGACGGACCAGGCCTCGGCCGCAGTCGGACGGGCAATGACATGGAAACGGATCCCGAGCCGGAGGGTGCGCCCGGCGGCTGTCGCCAGGGCCCGCATCCGCTCGACCCGCTCAGCCACCATCGCCGGCGGCTCACCCCAGGCGAGATACACGTCCACGTGTTCTGCCGCGACCGCTTCGGCCGCGGGTGACGCTCCGCCGAAGTAGATCTCCGGGAGAGGATCCGGTATCGTCGCGGGTCGTCGCGCCCTCCACTTGGTAGAAGCGCCCGGCGAAGTCGAAGGGTTCGCCACTCCATGCGCCACGCAGCACCTGGAGGAACTCCGCAGTCTGCGCGTAGCGCGTGTCCTTGTCGTCGTGCACGCCGAAACGGGCCAGTTCGGCGGACTCGGCGCCGGTGACGATGTTGACGAGCAGTCGCCCACCGGACATCCGCTGGTAGGTGGACGCCATCTGGGCGGCGAGGGTCGGCGTCAGCAGCGCCGGTCGGAACGCAACGAGAAAGCGAATCCGGCGGGTCAGGGGAATGAGTGACGCCGTCGCGAGCCAGGCATCCTCACAGCCCGTCCCGCACGGCGTGAGCATCGCGTCGTAGCCGAGTTGATCGCAGGCCATGGCAACTTGTGCGAGGTACTCGTGGCTCGGCGCTCGACGGTGGGCGTCCGGTCCCGTCGGCAAGACGTCGCGGGAGTCCCCGCCGGTCGGGAGGAACCAGTGGACCTTCATGCCGTCGTCTCGAGGGTCAGGGCGCCGGTCGTGACGTCGTAGACGAAGCCGCCGATGAGCGACCGTCGCAGGTATGAGCGGACACGCTCGGATGAGCGCCAAGTCGTCGACGAGCGCCTGCTGTTGATCGACGACGGCGTGGAACACCCACTCGTCGGTGCCCAAACCGGTCCGACTCGGCGATCTCGACCCGTAGTTCGGCGTCGGTGGCTTCCGTCATCTTGCAGTTCGTGTGCGCGATCACCGCGATCCGCGACACGTTGAGGAGGTGGACCGAGAGGACCAACGACCGGAGGGTGTCGTCGGTGACGCGCGCGCCGGCGTTCCGAATGATCTTGGCGTCGCCGGGAACGAGTCCCAGCATGGCCAGGGGCTCGATGCGAGAGTCGATGCAAGTGACGACGGCCAGGCCACGCGCCGCCGGCGCGCTGAGATCCCCGAGTGTGAAGCCGGCGACGTACTCCTGATTGGCGCCGAGGATGTCGGCGAACTCGTCGGTCATGGGGGGATTCTGTCGGATCGGCGCGCCCGACCTCTACGCTGCGGGCCCGTGGAGCAGGAATGATCGAGGAATCCGCTGATCAGGCACCGGTAGGCGAGACGATTCGCAGTGTCACGGCCGCCGCGACGCCGTTTCGAGTCCCGGCCGCGCGGTACACGTCGCCCGGGTGGGCGGCGATGGAGTCCCAACGGCTCTGGCCCAACGTCTGGCAGGTCGCCGGGACCGTCGATCACGTGGCCGAACCCGGGGACTGGTTCGAGTACCAGGTCGGTGACCTGTCCGTCATCGTGCTGCGCCATGAGGACGGCGGGCTCCGAGCGTTCCAGAACGTGTGCCGGCACCGGGGCAACGTCCTGGCCTGCGGCGAGGGCCGCGGTCGGACCGAGTTGCGCTGTGAGTATCACCGTTGGTGTTGGGATCTCGACGGAATGCTTCGGGAGGTCCCGTCGCGGCGAGGGTTCGGCGCGTTCGACAACGCCGAGGTTCCACTCTTCCGAGTGCAAGTCGGGGAGTGGGATCCCTTCGTGTTCGTCTGTCTCGACCCGGCGGCAGAGCCACTCGAGGAGTTCCTCGAAGGGGTGCCGACGGATGCGCCGTGGCTCGGACTCCAGGACTTCCGCTGCACCTACGACCTGGTCGCGCCGATGCCGTGCAATTGGAAGACGCTGATCGACGGGTTCAGCGAGACGTATCACGTCCAGGGTCTGCACCGAGAGATGTTGCGCATGACCGACGATGTCAACTCGCCGCAACGGCTGTGGCGACGACATGGCAAGTTGACCCAGCCGTACGGCGTGTGCAGTCCGAGGCTCCGGGAGGGGGCGACGGATCAGCAGATCTATGACGCGTTCGTGCAGGTGATGGGAACGAGGATCGGCAAGCCGCTCGCCGATCCGCCCGGACCCGTCCCGGAGGTCTCGCCGGGTCGAACCCTGCGGGACGTGCTCGCGGACCGGATCCGCACCACCGCCGCCGGCACCGGAGTGGACCTCTCCCGTCACTCGACCGACCAGCTCCTCGATATGCAGCAGTACAACCTCTTCCCGAACACGACGATCATCGCGTTCCCGGACCTGCTCCAGGTGGTGAAGTCGCGCCCCGGTCGGACGCCGGACGAATGTCTCATGGACCTGTTCGTTTTCGAACGGCGTGCGCCCGGCGCGCCACACGCTCCGCCGGTGCGGGCGACCGTCGACGCGCCGGCGACTGATTTCAGCCTCGTGATCAATCAGGACGTCGCCGCGCTGGGAAAGGTCCAGCGGGGACTCCATCAGCCGGGTTTCACGCGCCTGACGCTGTCGGGCGAGGAAGCGCGGATCGTCAATCTGCACCGCAACCTCGAGGAGTACCTCGGCATCGAGCCGACCGAGATCACCGGCGGCTGAAGGCGGCCGGTATCTCGGATCAGAATCCCGACGGGATCAACGCCTCGATGAGATGCGGACCCGGCTCGGCCACCGCGCGCTCGAGCGCCGCCGTGAGATCCTCCGCGGTCTCGGGCCGCTCGGCCGGGACGCCCATACCCTGCGCCAGTGCCACGAAGTCGAGATCCGGCCGGGAGATGTCGAGCATCGACTGGGCGACGGGGCCGGGTTCGGCGACACCCACCCGCGACAGCTCCAGGTTGAGAATTGCGTAGGAGCGATTCCCGAAGATCAGCGTGGTCACGTCGAGTCCCTCCCGAGCCTGGGTCCAGAGCGACTGAAGGGTGTACATCGCGCTGCCGTCGGCCTGGAGGTTGAGCACGGGCCGATCGGGGCACGCGACGGCCGCGCCCGTTGCGACCGGCATCCCAAAACCGATCGAACCGCCCGTGAGCGTGAGCCAGTCGTGCGGTGCGCACCCCGCGGTGGCCGGCGAGGCGAAGATACCGCCGGTCTGCGCCTCGTCGACGACGATCGCACCTTCGGGGAGCATCGCGCCGACGGCCTGGGCGAGCACCTGCGCGTTGAGTGCGCCGGTTGGCACGTCGGGTCGGCTTGCATCTGCGAGTCGCGCGATGTTGGGGCCGACGCCGAGCGCGCCGGCCAGCTCGGTCAGCGCTGCGGCACCGGACTCGGCGAGATCAGTGAGCACGTGCACCGTGCACCCGTCGGGGACGAGGTCACTGGCCTTGCCGGGATAGGCGAAGAACGAGACCGGGGACTGCGCGCCGACGAGGATCAGGTGTGCCAGTCCGTCGAGCTGCGCGGCGGCGAACTCGGCGAGGTAGCCGAGGCGGTCGACCGCGGGAAGCCCCGCGCCGCGACGAATGCGCGTCGGGAACACCTCGGCCAGGGACCGGGCGCCGGTGTCGGCTGCGATCGCGTCGAGCGTCCGGAGCGCGGTTTCCTCGCGCATGATGTCGTTGCCGACGAGGAGGGCGGTCGGCTCACCGGAGCGCAGCACCTTGGCGGCCGTGGCGACTGCGGTCGTGGTCGGATCAAGGGCGGCCGGGATCGGCTGACGTCCGACGGCGACCGCGCCGTCGGACCACGACACGTCCGCCGGCAGGATGAGCGTCGCGATCTCGCCGGGGTGGGTGCGGGACGCGACGACTGCGGCAGCCGCGTCGGCGCCGATGGCTGCGGGATCCTCGCCGCGGCGAATCCATCCGGAGACGTTGGCGGCGAGCGTCTCGATGTCACTCTCGAGTGGTGCGTCGAGCGGCTTGTGGTAGCTCGCGTGGTCGCCGACGATGTTGACCATCGGCGTGTGGGCGCGACGGGCGTTGTGCAGGTTCGCAATCCCGTTGCCGAGGCCGGGTCCGAGGTGCAGCAGGGTGGCTGCCGGCCGGCCCGTCATCCGGGCGAAACCATCGGCCGCACCGGTGACGACCCCTTCGAACAGGCCGAGAATCGCTCGCATCCTCGGTTCGCCGTCGAGCGCGGCGACGAAGTGCATCTCGGAGGTGCCGGGGTTGGTGAAGCAGACGTCGACCTCGTTGTCCACCAGAGTGCGCAGGAGTGCCTGCGCGCCGATCATGGTCATGAGTTCACCTCGGGGTCGGACCCGAACAGGATGCCGGGGTTGAGAATGCCGTGCGGGTCGAAGGCGGCCTTGATGCGACGCAGGAGCGCGAGTTTCGCCGGGTCTTCGAGGGCGAGGTAGTACTCCTGTTTGGCCCGACCGATCCCGTGTTCACCGGAGATGGCGCCGCCGAGCTTCGTGCAGGCGGCGAAGAGGTCGTGCATGACGCCGCTCCGCACGGCCGGGTCGGCCTGGAACACCGACAAGTGCACGTTACCGTCGCCGGCGTGACCGCACCCTGCGATCCAGGAGCCGCTCGCGCCGGCGATCGCACTGACCTGCTCCATGAAATCAGGCAGCGAGGCACGAGGCACGACGATGTCGACGATGTCGTCCGCGTTGTTGGCCTTGGCGACCCAGAAGGACTTCTCGCGTGCGTCGATGAGCGACGCGGCGGCCGTGCCGGGCAGGACGTACACGTCCAATGCTCCGAGTGCTGTCAGCTGCTCCGCGAGGCCGACGACGTCCTCGTCCAGGCGATCGTCGTGGGTTTGCTCCATCATCACGACGAGGTAGGCGAGCGCGGTGTCCTTGATCTGGCTCGGGATGCCGAGGTCGAGACCGACATGCGCGGTGATCGCTGAGAGGGTGATCATGTCGATGTACTCGAGGATCATCGGGCCGATGCCGCTGGCGACGATGCGGGGAATCGCATGGGTGACCGCGTCGAGCGACTCGAACGGCGCGAGGACCGTGGCCTGGTAGGGCGCGCGCGGGTACAGGCGCAGCGTCACCTCGGTGACGAGCGCGAGGGTGCCTTCCGATCCGATGATGAGCTGCGTGAGGTCGTAACCGGTCGTGGCCTTCACGAACTTGCCGCCGGTGCGAATCGTCTCGCCGGTCGGTAGCACGGCTTCGAGTCCGAGCACCTGGTGGCGGGTGACGCCGTACTTGACCGCGCGCATCCCGCCCGCGTTCGTCGCGACGTTCCCGCCGAGACTGGCGCTGTACTCACCCGGGAACACCGGATAGACGAGGTCGTGGGGCGCGAGGGCTTCGTCCAGTTCGGCCAGAGTGATGCCCGGTTCGACCACGGCCACGTGGTTCTCGAGATCGACCTCGAGGATCCGGTTCATCCGTTCGAACGAAATCACCAGCGAGTTGGCGGTCGGGGTGCACGCGCCCGAGAGGCCGGTCCCGCTCCCACGCGCCGTTATGGGAACACGGTGCTCGGCAGCGAGCGCCACGAGGGCCGCGACCTGGGCGGTGGATGCGGGGCGGGCCACGTACGCCGGTCGGGCGGCCGCGACGGTCAGTGCCTCGTCGTGGGCGTAGTCCTCGCTGACGTCATCGCCCGCCTGGACATTGGGCGCCCCGACGATCCCGGTGAGTGCCTCGAGCACGCCCACGCTGTCCCCCTTCGTTGCCGACGCCGCCCATCTGTAGGCGAGGGGCGCCCGTCGAGGCAAGCGCGGATCTCTCGATGCCGCGCACACGCAGCGTCTCGCGCACCCGCCGCGAACGCAACCGGTGCAGCCATGCGCGACGATGGCCGGTATGGATCTGGCCGGTGCCCGAACTGTGTTGGGGGTGGGGCCCGATGCCGAGTGGGCCGAGGTGCGGGCGGCCTACCGGGTGCTGATCCGGACCCATCATCCTGACGGTGCCGGCGACGTGGCCGAGGCTGGGGTGCGGACACTGCGGACCGCCGAAGTCACCCAGGCTTTCGCATTGCTGCTCGCGGCCCGAGCCGCCGAGCCGCCGCCTTCCGCAACGCGGGCACCCGCCGACGACATTCCGGCGTGGTGCGACTCGCAGGCCGTCGCGGACGCGACCGGAGTCCGGCGGGGCCCGGTCGACGACCTGGACCTGCGATCGGTGCTACTCGACGCCGAGCCGATGGACGCGTTTCTCGCGCTCCACGAGGCGTTCTCGATGGTCGGTGCGGTGTCGTACATCGACCGGTTGAGTCTGGTGCTCGAGGCCATCGTGACGCCGCAGCCCGGCCAGGCGACGTCGCTGCTGGCGTGGCTTGACGAGGGCCCAGGCGGCACGACGCGCACCACGCTTGGGCGTCGAGTCACTCGGCGGTCACGCGCCCGCGGATCTCGACGCGCTGGTGGACCGCATCGCCGAGTTGCTCGCATCGCCGCGACCGCCGGTTGGTTCGTCCTAACGTCGAGCGACCCCCGAGGAGGACTTCGCATGCCCGTACCCCTGGACGAGTACCCGATCCATCAGGCGCCGCTGTCGATGGCGCACATGGACACCAGCGATCGCAACGCCTACGACCGTTGTTACATCAACGCGCACGACCGGTCGGGCGACGTGTTCCTCATCACCGGGCTGGGCGTATACCCGAACCTCGGCGTCATCGACGCCTACGCGACGGTCCGTCGCGGCGACCGGCAGTATTCGCTGCGGACGTCCGATGCGCTCGGCGACGATCGGATGCGCCAAGAAGTCGGGCCGTACCGGATCGAGGTCATCGAGCCGTTGCACAAGCTGCGCGTCATTTGCGACGGCGACGATCACGGCATCGGATTCGACCTGACGTGGGAAGGGTCGTTTCCCGTCGTCGACGAGGCGCGCCACACGTGGCGCCGCAGTGGGCGTGTCAATCTCGACGCGCAGCGCTTTGCCCAGGTCGGGACATGGACGGGTGAGTTGCGGGTCGACGGCGAGACAATGCCTGTGACACCGGACCGCTGGGTCGGGACGCGAGACCGGTCCTGGGGTATCCGGCCGGTGGGCGAGGCCGAGCCGGGCGGTCGTGCCGGAGACGAACCCATCGAAGGGTTCTGGTGGACCTACATCCCGATGCGGTTCGAGGACTTCGCCGTCCTGGTCATCCTCCAGGAGCAGCCCGACGGCACTCGGGTGATGAACGACGTCGTGCGGGTGTGGCCGGAGGCCGCGGGACGGCCGGTCGAGCAACTCGGCTGGCCCGAGATAGACATCCACTACGCATCGGGGACGCGGATGCCGACGGGCGCGACGCTGCAGCTCCGCACGCCTGATCGCAAGGACCTCACGATGGAGGTCGAGTCGCTCGGCTATGTCGCCCTCAACATCGGCGCCGGCTACGGCGGCGACCCGGACTGGGGCCACGGTCAATGGCGCGGCCGCAACTGGGTCGACGGCGCCGTCTACGACCTCACCGATCCGATGGTCACCGGCCGAGGTGCGTTCAGCGTCGTGGACCACGTGGGCCGCGCCACCATCGACGGGCAGGAGGGCTGGGGCCTGTTCGAGCACGGCTGCTTCGGCCGTCACGACCCTTCCGGCTTCGTGGACTTCGACTCCGTCGCGCCCTGACCGCTAGTTGCGCGGGAGGTCCTTGAAGACTGCGGTCTTGTCGGGTCGGGGTTCGCCGGGGAGTCCGAGCACCCGCTCGCCGATCACGTTGCGTTGGATCTGCTCGGTCCCGCCGCCGATCCGGATCGACCATTGGTTCAGGAAGAACTGTTGGTACATCCCGTCGTCCGGCGCGTCGGACGCGCTGAGCATGCCGGCGGGGCCTTCGAGTGACAGGGCGAGGTCGCCGTCGAGCGCAACCCGCTGCGAGGCAGCCAACTTCATGACCGACACCTCCGGGCCGGGCGGCAATCCGGCCTGGGCGCGCGCCTTGGCGCGCTGGGCGATCCAGTCGATGAGTTGGAATCGGGTGTAGGAGCGGGCGAGGTCCTGGCGGACACCCGCGTCTTCGGTGCGTCCGCACTCGCGGGCCAGCTTGAGTAGGGCCGGAAACCGCAGGCCTGAGCCCCCGCCACCGATCATCTGCCGCTCGTTGCCGAGCGTGGTCTGCGCGACGCGCCAGCCGTTGTTGATCTCACCCAGCACGTTGTCCGCCGGGATGCGGACGTCCGTGAGGAACACTTCGTTGAAGTGCGCGTGACCGGTGATCTGGCGCAGCGGCCGTACATCGATCCCCGGTGAGCGCATATCGACCGCGATCCACGTGATGCCCTGGTGCTTCGGCACGTCCCAGTCCGTCCGGACGAGCATCATGCCCCAGTCCGAGAAGTGCGCCCCTGACGTCCAGACCTTCTGGCCGTTGACGACGAACTCGTCACCATCGCGTTCCGCGCGGGTGGTGAGTCCGGCGAGGTCCGAGCCGGCGCCCGGCTCCGAGAACAGCTGGCACCAGATGTGTTCACCGTTGAGCATCCGCGGCAGAAAGAACTGCTTCTGCTCCTCGGTACCGTGGCTGATGATCGTCGGGCCGACCATCCCGATCGCGACCATGAAGGCCCCGGTCGAGACGAGGAACCGAGCTTCCTCCTGAGCGAAGATCCGTGCCTGGGCCGAGGTACCGCCCCGCCCGCCGTACTCCGCGGGCCAGGTGATGCCCGCCCAACCGCCGCCGGCCAGTGTCGCCTGCCACTCCCGGCACTCGCGCACGTGGGCGGCTTCGATCTCGTCGGACATCTCCTTGCCCAGCGGACTCGAGGACATGCCCGACGGTCGGGGTGCCGCGTGGGCCTCGAGGAAGGCGCGGGCCTCCCGGCGGAACTCGGCGTCCGCAGGAGATTCGTCGATCACGGGTTCGGTCACGGGCCGCAACGTATCCGGAGAGGGGTGCACGGCTCGACCCGCTCCGCCGGGCTGGTGACGCCGCGGTCGGGATCGCGGCTCCCGGTCGGGCAGGATGGGGCGGATGTGGAGAGCGACGATCAAGGGCGTCCTCGCCCGCAAGGTGCGCCTCCTCCTCACGGCGTTGGCCGTCGTGCTGGGCGTGACTTTCGTCAGCGGGACCTACGTCCTCACCGACACGCTGCACGCCTCGCTCGGTGAGATCTTCCAGCAGTACGCGTCCGGGAGCGATCTCGTGGTCGCCGCGCCCCGCCAGGTGGGCGACCGCGCGACCAGTCGCCAGCGCATCCCGTCGTCGCTGACCGAGCGGATCGCCGAGGTTCCCGGGGTGCAGGACACCACGCCGTTTCTGCTCGGCGATGCCCGCTTCATCGAGAAGGACAATCGCACCGCGATCCAGCCACTCGGGGCGGTGACGCTCGGGATCTCCTGGGCCGGTGAGGACACCGTCGGACCCGCACGGATCCTCGAGGGCCGCCAGCCCCAACGGGCCGCCGAGGTCGCGATGGACGCGGGGACGGCGAAGCGATATGGGTTCGCGGTCGGCGACGACGTGCGTGTCCTGCTCACCGGCGCGGCAGAGCCGTACAGGATCGTCGGCATCCTGTCGCTCGGCAACCGAGAGGATCTCGGCTTCGCGACCGTCGCCGCCTTCGACCCCAAGACCGCGGCCAAGGGCTTCGATGCCGAGGGGCTGGCCGACTTCATCTTCGTGAAGGCCGAACCGGGCGTGCCGCTCCCCGAGCTCCGTCGGGACATACGTTCCGCCGTCGGGCAGAGCCTGGTGGTCAGCGAGTCCGGTCAGTTCGCGGCCGAGCTGCAGCGACAGATCGACGACTTCCTCTCGCTGATCAACGACCTGCTCCTCGGGTTCGCGGGTATCGGACTCCTCGTCGGCGGCTTCATCATCTTCAACACCTTCACGATCCTCGTCGCGCAGCGCACGCGGGAACTCGGGCTCATGCGCGCGATGGGGGCGTCTCGGGGGCAGATCGTCGGCTCCGTGCTCGTAGAAGCGATCGTGATGGGCGTCGTCGCCTCGGTGATCGGCTTCGCGCTCGGGGTGGGACTCGGGCGAATGTTGTTGTGGTTGCTGCCCGGAATCGGTGTGCCGGTACCGGCCGCGGATCTGGTCGTGTTGACGCGGACGATCCAGGCCTGTGCGGTGGTCGGCATCGGCGTAACGCTCGCGGCCGCGGTGGTTCCGGCGCTGCGAGCGGCCCGGACGCCACCCATCGCCGCGATCGGCGATTTGCGGACGGTGTCCCGCCGACGTTCAGCAGTCCTTCGCGGCGTCGTCGGCGCGCTCGTCACCTTGATCGGAATGGCCATCGGCGCGTGGGGAATTTGGGGGTCCCTCGTGTTGGAGCAGGCGGTTGCGGTCACGTTCCTCGGCGGATTTGTGATCTTCGTGGGCATCGTGGCGCTGGGTCCGCTCGGGGTTCGGCCGATCGCCGGGGCCATCGGCAGGCCGCTCCCGACCTTCTTCGGGGTGACGGGCACACTTGCGCGCGGGAACGCGATGCGAAATCCGCGGCGCACGACGGTCACGGCCGCCGCGCTGGTCGTGGGACTCGCGCTGGTCGCGCTCGTCGCAACGTTCGGCGCGTCGCTGCGAGCATCGGTCGGCAGCTCACTCCGGGATGTCCGAGCGGACATCATCATCACCGCGCCGGGCTACGCCGGCTTTTCCACCGACGTGGGCAAGATCGCGCCGTACGTGCCCGGGGTGGAGTCCGCAATCGGGTTCCGGTGGGGTGAGGCCGAAGTGCAGGGCCAGGAAGAGATCGTCAACGGCGTGAACCCCACCGGGTTCGATGATGTCGTCGACTTCAAGTGGCAGGGCCCGGCGCCGCGGCGGATCGACCGAGGCGATGTTCTGGTCTCCTCGCTGAAGGCCAAGGAGTTCGGTCTCAAGCTCGGTGAGCCGGCGATCGTGCGACTCCCACGGCTCGGTCCCACCCAGTTGACCGTCGCCGGGATCTACGAGACGCGCCGCTTCTCGGTCGCATTTCCGATCGACTTCCTGATCGGCAACGAGCTGTACGACGTCGCCTTCGGTGGCGCGCCGCAGGACACATTGCTGTACATCACGGCGGAGCCGGGACGCAGCGCGGAGGTCCTGGCGGAGCTGAAGAAGACCTTGGCGGAACCGTTCCCCAACGTGGAGATCCGGTCCCGAGCGGACTACGGGTCCTCCCGCGAAGACTTCCTCGATCGGTTCTTGAACATCTTCGTCGCGTTACTACTGCTCTCGGAATTGATCGCAGTGTTGGGCATCGTCAACACCCTGATGCTCTCGGTCCACGAACGCACGCGGGAGATCGGTTTGCTGCGGACCGTCGGCACGACGCGACGCCAGGTCTGGGGGATGGTGTCCGGCGAGTCGATCATCATCGCGGTGCTCGGGTGCGTGGTCGGGATTGGCGTCGGGCTGCTCTGGGGCTGGGCGGTGATGACCGTGATCGGCGACCAGTTCACGGACGAGATCGTGGTCCCGGTGCGCCAGCTCGGGTGGTTCGTCGTGGCGTCGGTCGTAGCGGGCTTCCTGGCCGCATTGCTTCCGGCGTGGCATGCGAGCCGCCTCGATGTGCTCGAGGCGATCGCGCAGGAGTAGTCGGCCCGAACGGGACGGCTGCTAGATTCTTCTCTCCACCCGGGGCGGTTAGCTCAGTTGGTTAGAGCGCTTGCTCGACACGCAAGAGGTCGGAGGTTCGAGTCCTCTACCGCCCACCACTCATCCCGAACAGCACGATGGTTACCACCGAGCCGCGGACCACGTGGGCCGCTGGAACGGGCCGAGAACTCGCCGGCTATTTTCGGGCGACGAGGTCGATCAGGGCGGACATGCCCGCATGGGACAGTCCTTCGTCGAGTTCCGCGTCGTACTCCTCGATATGCACCTCGGTGAAGTCCGCAAACCCCTGCTCCAACAGTTCACGGGTGTAGAGGTTCTCGACCGCCTTCGGGCCTCCGGTGCCGAACTCGAGCTGCCGAGGCGTGTAGCCCTCGAGCAGGAGAAGTCCTCCCGGCTTGAGTGATCGACGGATCCCGGCGAACACCGCTGGGCGTTCGACCGGTCCGAGGTACTGGAAGAAGATCGCGGCAATCACGTCGTAGGCGTCGCCGGGCCACGGGTAGGTCGTGATGTCGGCGACCGATGCGTCGATCGCGACCCCGCGCCGTGCGGCCAGTGCGAGGGCCTTCTCGACGCCTCGGGGTGAGAAGTCGAAGGTCGTCACCTGAAGTCCCTGCTCCGCCAGCCATACGCCGTTGCGGCCCTCCCCGTCGGAGATCGCCAGCGCGTTGCCGGAGGCGGGGAGGGCCGATGCCTGGCGCACCAGGAACGCGTTCGGTGCTTCACCGAAGGCGTACTCGTCGCCCGCGAAGCGTGCTTCCCACCGTTCCAGTTCGCTCTCCACAGGGGCGAAGATACCGGTCGCCGCGTTACTGGTGTGACGCCTGGCCGATCTCCTTCCCTGGCCCCGCCGAGTCGACCAGGATGGCGCGATGGAGCCAGTCCGGATTACCGCCAGCTCAGGGCGGATCGAGGTCACGGCCGAAGCTCGCAGCGATGTGCTCGTGGAGCGGGGTCAGGAGCACCCGATGGGCGGCATCCTCGAGGTGCAAGGAGAGTCCTCGGGGGTGGTGGTCCGTGTGCCCGTCGCCACCGACGTCGTCGTGGGGAGTCATTCCGGGTCGATCACCTTGCGGGGTCGCCTCGGGGACGTCCGCTTGACGACGCGCAGCGGGCGGGTCGACGTCGAGGAGTGCGCGTCGATCGACGTGCGGGCGGCGTCCGGCAGGGTCGAGATCGGACGCGTCGCCGGTGAAGCCCGCGTCAAGACTGCGAGCGGTCGGGTGTCGGTGAAGTCGGTGGGTGGGGCACTCGGCGTGACGACGGTCAGCGGCCGGATCGAGGTCGGGGTCGCGTCCGGTCCGGTTCGAGCGCACACGGTCAACGGCCGCGTCGACGTCGTGATCGATCGCGCCGCGGACGTGCGGGCCGACACCGTCTCGGGATCGGTTCGCATCGCGTTGCCCGACCATGTGCACCCCGAGGTCTCGCTGGTGTCCGTGAGCGGGAAAGTCAGCTGTGAACTCACCAAGGGCACCGACTGTCGGGTCACCGGCCGAACGGTGAGCGGCAAGGTGCAGGTGGTCGCGCGCTGATGGGTCAGGTGACGGGGGCGATTGTGTTCACGGATCTCGTGGGGTTCACCGAGTTCACCGCGCTGTCCGGGGATGCCGAGGCACTTCGTCTGCTCACCGTCCAGGAGTCGATCGTCCGGGCGCTGCTGCCCGACGGCGCGCGCATCGTGAAGGAACTCGGCGACGGCCTGATGATCTACTTCCCCGACGTGTGCAGCGCGATCACCACGATGCTCCTTGTCCTGGAGAAGTTCGAGGCGGCCACCGACGAGGAGATGCTGCCGCTCCTCGTACGCGTCGGTGGGCACTGGGGCTCGCCGAGTGTCCGGGGCGACGATCTCGTCGGTCACGACGCGAACGTCGCCGCCCGGATCGTCGACGTCGCGTCGCCGGGGGAGCTACTCGTCTCCGACGCGTTGCTCGACGCTGCCGATCCGATCACCGCAGACTTCAGCGAGTTGGGACCCGTCGTCATGAAGGGGCTGGTCGAGCCCGTCCCGTTGTTCCGAGTGGACGCACCCCTCGATGCACACAGCCGGGGGCTGACGTCCGCGTAGCCTGCAGGGAAGCCACCGGAAAGGTCCCTGTGACGTTCGACGGATTTGTCCATCAGCTCCCGGACACCGATCCTGACGAGACGCGTGAATGGATCGAGTCGCTGGACGCTGTGGTCGATGCCTCCGGGACCTCGCGTGCGCGCTACCTGCTCACTCGTCTCCTCGAACGTGCCTCGGCCCGCGATGTCGGGCTCTCGGCAGCAATCTCCACGCCGTACGTGAACACGATTCCGGCCGAACAGGAGCCGTGGTTCCCGGGCGACGAACACCTGGAACGGCGGATCCGTGCGTTCGTGCGTTGGAACGCTGGTCGCGATGGTGGACCGAGGCAATCACCGCTTCGACGGTCTCGGTGGCCACCTCTCCACCTACGCGTCGGCCGCCGCACTCTACGAAGTCGGCTTCAACCACTTCTTCCACGGCAAGGCGGACGGTGGGCATGGTGACCAGGTCTTCTTCCAGGGTCACGCCGCACCGGGGATCTACGCTCGCGCCTACCTGGAGGGGCGGCTGACCGAGGAGCAGCTCGATGCCTTCCGACGCGAGGTCGACGGCAACGGTCTGCCGTCCTACCCGCACCCGCGGCGGTTGCCGGAGTTCTGGGAGTTCCCGACCGTTTCGATGGGCCTCGGCCCGCTCAACGCCGTCGCCCAGGCTCGCATCAACCGCTATCTGCACGATCATCAGCTCGTCGACACCAGCCGTTCGAAGGTGTGGTGTTTCGTGGGCGACGGCGAGATGGACGAACCCGAGGCCAAAGCGGGGCTGTCCATCGCGGCTCGCGAACGGCTCGACAATCTGATCTTCGTCGTCAACTGCAACCTGCAGCGGCTCGACGGTCCGGTACGGGGCGGGGGCAAGATCATTCAGGAACTCGAGATGGCCTTCCGAGGCGCGGGGTGGAACGTCATCAAGGTGATCTGGGGGAGCGGTTGGGATCCGCTGCTGGCCGCCGATGTGGACGGCGTGCTGCTCCGCCGGATGAATGACACCGTGGACGGGGATTTCCAGAAGTACGCGACCGAATCCGGCGCCTACATCCGCGAGCACTTCTTCGGTCCCGACCCGAGACTGCGCAAGATGGTCGAGCACCTGAGCGACGAGGACCTCGAACGACTACCCCGCGGCGGGCACGACTACCGCAAGGTCTACGCGGCATTTCGTACCGCGGTGGACCATCGAGGATCGCCCACCGTGATCCTGGCCAAGACCGTCAAGGGATGGACGCTCGGGTCGTCAGTCGAAGCCCGGAACGCCACCCATCAGGTGAAGAAGCTGACGACTGCCGAGATGCGCACCTTCAGCGATCGGCTCCACCTTGTTCTCCCCGATGACGCACTCGACGAGGTCCCGCCGTACCTGCACCCGGGCGCGGACTCGCCCGAACAGAGGTATCTCACCGCCCGGCGCGAGCTGCTCAACGGCGCAGTGCCCGAACGGCGCCATGCGGCACCCGCGATACCGCCGGTGGACCGTGAGGTGTTCGCCGAGTTCGAAGCCGGGACGGGTCCGAAACTGCAGGCGTCCACGACGACGGCGTTCGCGCGCCTCCTGCGCAAACTTCTCGCTGATCCGAACCTCGGTCCCCGGGTCGTACCGATCGTGCCCGACGAGGCCCGCACCTTCGGACTCGACGCGTTGTTCTCCGACGTGAAGATCTATGCGCCGTTCGGTCAGCCGTACGAGCCCGTCGACGCCGGACTGCTCCTGTCGTACCGCGAATCGAAAGATGGCCGGATCCTCGAAGAAGGCATCACCGAGGCGGGCTCGATGGCCTCGATGACCGCGGCCGGGACCGCCTACGCCACCTGGGGAGAGGCCCTCGTCCCGTTCTACATCTTCTATTCGATGTTCGGCTTCCAGCGGGTCGGCGATCTCATTTGGTCCTTCGGCGACCAACGCGGTCGAGGGTTTCTCCTCGGCGCCACGGCAGGTCGCACCACGCTCACCGGCGAGGGACTCCAACATTGCGACGGACAGAGCCAACTGCTCGCGAGCGCGGTGCCGAACTGTCGGAGTTACGACCCGGCGTTCGCGTACGAGGTCGCGGTGTTGATCGAGGACGGGCTCGCCCGGATGTACGGTCCCGATCCGGAGGACTGCTTCTATTACCTGACGCTCTACAACGAGAACCTCTCGATGCCGGCAATGCCTGACGGGGTGGCGGACGGGATCGTTCGAGGCCTCTACCGTTACGCCGAGGCCTCGGGCGGCACGCACCGCGTCCAAGTCCTCGCGAGCGGCATGATGATGGGCGAAGCCCTGAGCGCGCAGCGGATACTCGCAGAGCGGTTCGACGTCCGCGCCGATGTCTGGAGTGCAACCTCGTACAAGTTGCTGCGGGAAGATGCACTGGATTGCGAACGCTGGAACCGGCTCCACCCGACAGCGTTGCCGCGGACGCCGTACGTCACGCAACAGTTGGACGAACACGGCGGACCGGTCGTCGCGGTGACGGATTACCTCACCTTGGTTCCCGATCAGATCGCCCGGTTCGTTCCGGCGCCGTTCACTGCACTCGGCACGGATGGCTACGGGCTCTCCGACACGCGCGCCGCACTCCGTCGCCACTTCGAGGTGGACGCGTCACACATCGTGGTGGCTGCGCTTCACCAATTGGCGAAGGCTTCGGTGATCGACGGGCGCGTCGTCGACGACGCGATTCGGGATCTGGAACTCGATCGGGAGGCCGCGCCCCCGCGGGTCCGGTGACCGGGGGCTCAGGCGCCGCGGCGGTTGTATTCCTCGTCCGGGTCCCACGGTTCGGGTTTCCCGAGGCCGTCGTCGTCGTCCTCGAGGTGCACGATGCCGGCGTCGTCGTCGTCGATGTCCGCGAGGGTGCCCGAGCCCTCACGGAACATGCCGTCGTCGAAGCCTTGCTTGAGTTCACGCGCTTCACGGAAGCGGCGTGCTCGTCCTTTTCTTGCCACGGTTCACCTACCCCCGATGGGTCGGTCGGCCGACTGAGAGTTCCTGATTATCTCGCATTCGCGGGTCATGTGGGGAACCCCTGGTTTCCCTGGTCTTTTTCGGCGAATTCTGGCCTTCGGGTGAAGGCAGGGTTGCCGAAATGGTCCAGATGGACGAACTCCTCGACCGCGCGTCGGGTGGTCGGCCCGTAGCCGCCGCGGATCGGCCAACCGACGGGGATGACCGCGCATGGGGTCACAGTGCGGGGCAGCCCGAGCGTGCGGCGAGCGAGCGTGCGGGACCAGAGCGGCAGGGTCGTCAGGGCGGCGCCCAAGCCCAGGGCCCGAGCAGCCAGCAGGAGGTTCTGCACCGCGGGGAAGATGGAGCCGTAGAACGACGTCCGGCCGATGGGCAGGGGCGAAACGCGGCCCTTGAGGCAGGCGACGATGATCGCGGGCGCATTTTCGAAGTGGTCCGCCTGGTACTGCACTGCCGCCAGCATGCGGGCGGCGGGGAGGTCACCCCGGGCCTGGTTGCGGGCGACCCGGCGGTACAGCGAGAACGCCTGGCGGTTCAGACGGGCAAGGGCGTATTTCACGTCGGAATCCCGGACGATGATGAACTCCCAAGACTGGGAGTTGCTGCCGCTCGGGGCCTTGGCCGCGCAGTCGAGAATGGCGTAGAGCGTCTCGTCGTCGACCGGGTCGGGGCGAAGCCGCCTCACTGCGCGTTGGGTTCGCATCGCCTCGACCAGTGGCATCTGGAGACCGTCGGCGACCTCGGCGTATTCAGGCATGTGTCCCCCCGCGAAGAGCGTGCAGCGTATCGGCTGCGTGTGGGACAGCGGTGAAGGCTCCGGTGCGCCCGCTCCGACTGACTATCCTCGTCCGTCCCGGGCGATTGGCTCAGTTGGTTAGAGCGCTGCCTTCACACGGCAGAGGTCGTGGGTTCGAATCCCTCATCGCCCACCAGGTCGTTGCCGAGTTTCGCAACGTCCGGTCCGTCGTCGTCGGGAGCGGTTGTCGGTGGGTCGACGACCGCGTAGCGATTGCACACTCGTTGCACACTCCGATGGCTGCCACTTCGCCAGCCGGTACGGCTCGACGGGCTCTGACGCGAGCGGCGGACCCGGTTCCTCCGGCGCTCAGTCGGACGGAGCGGTCGTGTACGTCGCTCTGGTCCGTCGAGGTCGGTGCCGGCATCACCGGCGGCCCGGTCCCGGCCCTCGGGAAGGTCTTCGTCGGTACCGACGACGGACGGCTCATCGCCTACGGGATCTGACCGTCGCGGCACTGGGAGGGTCGCGACGGGGAGTCGCGTAGTCTCGGCTCGTGCCGAGCGACCGCGCACTGCAGCTCGACGACCGGTCACTCGGTTGGCTGCGCTACCTGCATCGCAAGGCCACGACGCCCGACAACTGGGACCGTGGGGGTCATCCACACCCGCACTGGGACGATCAGACCGGCCCGCCGCTGACCTCATGGCACCGTTTCGACCTCGTCGACTCGAGCTATGCGATCGCCCTCATGGCGGATCGCACGCCGGCCTGGCGCGAGGTCTACACGCAGGTGCTCGACGAGCTGGTCGCGCGCCATACCTCGTGGTGGGCGGCGTCGGACTGGCTCACGCAGTTCGGTCACGACCCGGAACGCGGCAACTATCCCGACGAATACCGCATGTTCATCCCGCCGGACCGGTGGGGCGACTACGACGTGCCCGGCTGGACCGCGAACGGCATCGATCCCTACGGCGTGCAGATGGACCCCGTCGCCGCGGACGGCATGCTGTTCTTCAAGGGCTTCTTCACGTTGCTGCTCGGTCTGCATCGGTATGTCTCGGGCGACGACAAGTGGAATCAGCCCTTCGCCATGATCCGCGACAGCGACCACACCTTCTCGTGGACCTACTCCGCGGTGGCCGAGCACCTGGCCGATCAGTGGCACAACCGGGCTATCGGTTGCCACTGCGAGAACACCAAGATCTGGCCCTACTGACTCGCCGGCGCCGGCCTCGGTCTGAGGCTCCACGATCAACTCTTCGGCACCGCGCACCACACCGCCTTCGACGCATGGTGGGACTACGCCGTCGAGCACTACGTCTCGTGGTCCGACGGCACCGCGACCGCGATCGACCTCTACTACGACCCGGTGGTGGACGAACACGTCGGTCACGGCCCGATGGGGCTCATCGCGCCGGGGTGGTACCTCGCCCCGCAGCGTCGCGATGTCTCCGAAGCCGGTTGGACCATGGGCGCGACCCTGCTCGGCGCGCTCGGCGACGGGCCCGTGGTCGGTCTCGACGATCCGCAAGCTGGTCCGATGTTGCTCTGGCAGGCAGGCGAGTTCGCGACACCCGAGGTCAAGTCGAAAATCTGGGCCGCGGCCGACGAGCAGACCGAACCCCACTGGGACACGCGGCGCGGCGAGTTCACGATGGGCTTCGGCCTCGACGAGCCCCATCCCCGTGGGCAGATCAACGCCCGGGCCATGGCCGGATGGGTGTGCCGGCCAGGCGCGTGGTCGGCGATCTTCAACGAGCCGAACCTCACCAAGTTCGGCGAACCCACAGTCTCCGGTGTCGACTTTCCGCGTGTGGCCATGAGCGAAGCGCGCTGGGACGGTACGGCGCTGCACCTCGCTGCCCATCCGCAGAACGACGACGTCCGTGGTGCGGCCACCGAGGTGACGGTGAGCAATCTGCCTGAGGACGGGACGTGGCGGCTGGAGGATCGCGACGTCGACGTCAAGGGCGGCTCCACTGTGATCCCGCTTGTGGCCGACAACGCCTCGCTGCAACTCCGACGGGCATGAACCCGACACCGGAGCCGGGACCGGTTGAAAACCGGTCAGACGCTGATCCGGTCGGCCAGGTAGGAGACGCTGGCGCGGAACTCGGCGGGTGGGACCTCGACGTGCCCGCCCGGGTTCGCATGGAGTTGCTTGTCCTTCGGCGCGAGTGCGGAGAACAGGTCCAGTGCGCGGTCACGCTTGAACAGTTCGTCGTCCCACTGCACCAGGAACAGGACCGGACACTGCACCTTCGCCGCATCGGTCGCTAGTCGGTCCTTGGTCGGCCCGGTGAGCCCCATGAGGCCGAGCACTGCAACCAAGATCCGTGGCTCCGCGGCCACGACCGGCATTCCGATGATCGTTCCCATCGAAAGTCCCCACCAGCCGACCGGGCCGGGACCAAGACGGGACGGCTCCTGGAGTTCGTCGAGCACCGCGCGCCAGTCCGCGACCATCTCGTCGGTCATCGTGGGGTCGTCCCGCCAGAGCAGCCCGAAGTCGTGGAAGGCCTGGTCGGTTTCGATGTCGCGGTCGGCACGCCGGTCGCCGTGGACCGGCCCGTCGATCGCGACCGCGGCAATACCGTGATGGCGAACGAGCATCCGCCGCGACGGCGAGGATGTAGGCCTGGCGCTTGTGCCCGGATCCGCCGTGGCCAAGGAGCACGAGCGGGGGAGTGTCAGGGGCTTCCTCGGGGGTCCAGAGCAGCCCGGGTATCGAACGTGAACCGCGGGTCAGGTTGAACCCGCGCTCGGTGACGCCCCGCGCCGTCGTGCCGGACTCGAGCCAGTCGAACGTCATTGCGCGGAAGTTAGCCGTCACGCGAACCGACCGGAACGGAGGCGCTGCGGATTCGAGGCGAAGACCTGCTGAGGAACGGAGCCAGCCGCCCGGCCCGCAGAATCGTCGCGACCGTTGATCGCGACTCGAGGAGGGAGCGGCGACCGATCGGGCTGTCCGATTTCGACCCGCTCGGAGAGTTGACATGCCTGTCGCCGAATGTGACAGTGACACTCGCAATAGCATCGGACCAACCCAGGAGCACCGGATGACCAGGGCCTCCCGTTTCGAAGGCACGATCGGTCGGACGATCGCCGAGTCCGAAGCGTGGTTCGACGAGCCGCCGCACCCGGGCGATGACGCACCGAATGTCGTCGTCGTGCTCCTCGATGACACCGGCTTCGCGCAGCTCGGTTGTTTCGGTTCCGACATCGACACGCCGAACATGGACACGCTGGCGGCGAACGGCCTCCAGTTCACCAACTTTCACGTGACACCGTTGTGCTCGCCGACCCGAGCGTCTCTGCTCACCGGACGCTCGCAGCACGCGGTCGGGATGCGAGCGGTGTCGAACTTCCGCACCGGCTACCCGAACCAGCTCGGTCACATCACGAACCATGCGGCCACGATCGCCGAGGTGTTGCGCGAGGAGGGCTACGCGACGGTCTGCGCCGGCAAGTGGCATCTCGCGCCGATGGAGCAGTGTTCGGCGGCGGGTCCCTTCGACCAATGGCCGCTCGGTCGCGGCTTCGATCGGTTCTATGGCTTCATGGAGGGCGAGACCGACCAGTTCCACCCGGACCTGGTGTGCGACAACCACCCGATCGAGCCGCCGGCGGGTCCCGATGACGGCTACCACTTCAGCGAAGACCTCGTGGACCAGGTGCTGCGCATGATCGCGGACACGAAGGGCGTTCGTCCCGACAAGCCGTTCTTCGCCTACGTGCCCTTCGGCGCGACGCACGCGCCGCACCAGGCGCCCGCCGAGTACATCGAGAAGTATCGCGGTCGCTACGACGAGGGCTGGGACGTGATCCGGCAGCGTTGGTACGAACGACAGCTCGAGCTCGGTGTCATTCCCGCGGGCACGAAACTCGCGCCGCGGAATCCCGGTGTCGACGCCTGGGACAGTCTTCCCGAGAACCAGCAACGACTCTCGGCCCGGCTCCAGGAGGCCTTCGCGGCATTCCTCGACCACACCGACGTACAGATCGGTCGACTCGTCCACGGCCTGCGTGCCGTCGGCGAGCTCGACAACACGCTCTTGATCCTCATGGCCGACAACGGCGCGTCCCAGGAGGGCGGTCCGTTCGGCGTCATGCACGAGATGAAGTTCTTCAACGGCATCCTGGAGACGCCGGACGAGGCCATCAGCCGTATCGATGACATCGGCGGTCCGAACAGCCACACCAACTACCCGTGGGGTTGGGCCCAGTGTGGGAACAGTCCGTTCAAGTGGTACAAGCAGAACACCCACGAGGGCGGCGTCCACGTTCCGCTCATCGTCCACTGGCCGAAAGGGATCGACGCGTCACAACGGGGCACGAAGCGACACCAGTTCGCGAACGTCGCGGACGTCGCGCCCACGATTTACGAGGTGCTGGGTGTCACGCCACCGACGACGTACCGCGGCCTCGAACAATTGCCCGTGACCGGCCATTCGTTCGCGTCGTTGCTGGCGGACGCCGACGCACCGGCGACGAACACGCTCCAGTACTTCGAGATGGCCGGAAGCCGCGCCCTCGTATCGGGCACATGGAAGGCCGTCCAGAAGCACGTCGCCGGGGCGGATTACGACACCGAGACCTGGGAGTTGTACGACCTCGCCGTAGATCCGTCGGAGTGCGACGACCGCGCGGCGGCAGAACCCGAAAAGCTCGCCACGTTGATCGATCTGTGGTGGTCGGAAGCGGAACGTCACGGTGTGCTCCCGCTCGACGAACGAACCATCGAGCTGTTCGGGGCTCGGTTCCGTGATCACTCGCCCCACCCGGCCAATCGGCGGTACGTCTATCGGCCGCCGATGTCGGCGATCCCCGCGCAGGCCTCGGCGTCGGTCGGCGGGCGGAGCTTCGACCTCACGGCGCGCGTCACGTGCCGCGGCCGGCGACGAGGGCGTGCTCTGGGCCACGGGAACGCAGAACTCGGGAATCTCGGTGTTCGTCCAGGACGACAAGCTCGTCGTGGATTACAACGCCTTCGACGACCACACCATCGTGGAATCCTCGGTAACCCTCCCTGAGGGAGACGCCGTCCTCGGGGTGCGGTTCCGTCGTGGTCCTGGTCGCACCGGATCGATCACGCTCACCGTCGATGGTACCGACGCAGGCGAGGGTGAAACGGCGCTCTACATGCGCATGATCTCGTCGGTCGGGTCGAGCGTCGGCTACGACCAGGGCTCCCCGGTGTCGTCGCGTTACCAGGGCGCGTTCAGATTCTCGGGGACGCTGCACGAAGTGGAGATCCAACTCGTCGCGCGGGCCGCGGGCGACACCGCCGAGGCCGACGCCAAGATGCAGATGTCCCGCCAGTAGGACGCGCCGCCGGCGCCGGAGAGGATCCCCGTCATGTTGTCCATCACGTTGCTCGGTACCGGTTCACCGATGCCCGACCCGAACCGTGCGGGTCCGGCGACGTTGGTGAGTGGCGGCGGCGAGCAGTATCTGGTCGACGCCGGACGAGGCGTCCTGATGCGTCTGGCCGGTGCGATGTCGGGTGCGGGGCAGTTGACTGCCGTGCTGCTCACGCACCTGCACAGCGACCACATCACCGACCTCAACGACATCATCACGAGTCGTTGGATCATGACGTTCGAACCGACCCCGCTGACGATCGTGGGACCGGTCGGGACGCAGGTGGTCGTAGATCACATCCTGGCGTCGCTCGGCCCGGATATCGACTACCGCATCGCGCATCACTCCGACCTGGACTACCCGCCGCCGGTGCGCGTGATCGAGGTGACCGGGGGTGTGGTCGACCTCGGTGGAGAGGTACGAATCACAGTCGCGCCGACCGACCACAAGCCGGTTGAACCGAGCGTCGGGTATCGGTTCGACTTCGATGGCGCGTCGGTCGTCGCCGCGGGCGACACCGTTCCGTGTGCGGGGCTCGACGGGCTGTGCGCAGGCGCGCAGGCTCTCGTGCACACAGTGCTGCGCAAGGACGTCGTCGCCAACGTGCCGGTGCAGCGACTCATCGACACCATGGACTACCACTCGTCACCGGAGGAGGCGGCGCAGACTGCGTCGCGCGCCGGTATGGAGACGCTCGTGATGACCCACTACGTCCCGGCGATGCCTCCTGGAGGCGAAGCGGAGTGGCGGGCGCTGGCTGCGGCCCACTTCACCGGTTCGATCGAACTCGGCGACGACCTGCACCGAGTGGACGTTCGCGCGTGAAGTCTGAGCAGGTGCCGGTCGCTCACACGCCTCCGGTCCGGGCTGGCGCCGGACGGACTCACGGTCGCGATCACACGAGCTCGTCGAGCAACGCGTGGATTCCCGAGTTCCAGGCCCTGCGGATCAGTCGCTCGGACTTTCCGTGCGTCGCCTGCATCAGGTCCCAGCTCTCGAACGATGTGAGGGTGTCCACGAGCGAGACGAGGTCATCGCCTATCGGCCGCGCAACAGCTCGGACTTCGACGGCAAAGTGGGTCCGGATCTGGCGCACGAATGTGCGGCGGGTCTGCGCGAGGTGGGCGGCGAGCACCGGCTGGTCCAGGGAGCGCGCGCGAGCAAGGCGGGCCGCGGGGGCGACGGTTCGGTAGAGGTCCACCCGGGCGCCGACGAGAACGTCGACGCGGGTCGTCCGCGAACCCTCACCGATGTCCGGCACTTCGAACAACGGAGCGAAGCGGGCAAAGTGGCGTTCGACCGCCTGCGTCTGGAGATCATCCAGGCTCTCGAAGTACCGGAAGATCGAGGAGACCGAGACACCCGCCCGTGCGGCGATGAGTTCCGTGGGCGGAGGAACGATGCCCTCGTCCAACAGGCTGAACACGGCATCGATAACCGCGGTCCGGTTGCGATCACGCCGGGCTCGACGGCCGTCGGTGGCGACCGCCTCTTCGATGGACATCCCGCGAATCGTACCCCAGTACCGAGAATGTGCGAGTCAGATGCGCAGAAAGTATTGCGAGTACTACTCCTACTAGTCTCATTCTCGAGTTCCCGACCCGAGGTAGCCGCGATGCAATGTCTCCGCACTCCCGACGACCGGTTCATCGGCCTGCCGGACTTCCCGTTTGCGCCGAACTACGCCGAGATCTCGGACGGCGCGGGTGCGACCCTGCGGGTGCATTACCTCGACGAAGGACCGCGAGACGCGCCGCCGGTCCTGCTGATGCACGGCGAACCGTCCTGGTGCTTCCTCTACCGACACATGATCCCGGTCCTCACCGCGGCCGGCCATCGAGTCATCGCACCCGACCTCGTAGGTTTCGGTCGCAGCGACAAGCCCACCGAACGCGCCGACTACACCTACGCACGGCACGTCACCTGGATGCAGGAGCTGCTCCTCGAGAAGTTGGACCTTCGTGCGATCACGTACTTCGGTCAGGACTGGGGCGGCCTGATCGGTCTGCGGCTCCTGACCGCGGCGCCCGAGCGGTACGCCCGCGTCGCCATCGGCAACACGGGACTGCCCACCGGCCGCGGTCCCGCGAGTGACGCGTTCCTTGCGTGGCAGCGATTCTCCCAGGACGCCGAGCAGTTCCCCATCGGCATGATCGTCAGCCGCGGATGTGCCTCGGACCTGGCGCCCGATGTCGTCGCGGCCTACGACGCGCCGTTCCCCGACGACACGTACAAGGCCGGCGCCCGCATCTTCCCGACGCTGGTGCCGACCAGTCCGGATGATCCGGCGAGCGCCGCCAACGAAGCCGCGTGGCGGGTGCTGGAACGGTTCGACCACCCGTTCCTGCTGACGTTCAGCGATCAGGACCCGGTGACCGCGGGCGGTGACGCACCGTTTCGCGCCAAGGTGCCGGGTGCGGCCGACCAGGCGCACGTCACGATGGAAGGTGCCGGTCACTTCCTCCAGGAAGACCGTGGCGCCGACCTCGCGCGGGTGCTCGTCGAGTTCATCGCGGCGAACTCGCCATGAGCGAGATCCGGCGGGTCCGCACCGTCGCCGCGACGCCCGAAGCGGTGTGGGAGGTCCTCGCCGACTTCGGGGGGATCGCCCGATGGGCCGACAACGTCGCCCACTCCTCGTTGTTGCGATCGGCGGACGGTCCGGCGGGCGTCGGAACGATCCGGCGGGTCCAGGTCGGACGGAACACGCTGACCGAGCGCATTGTCGAGGCGGAGGAACCGAACGTGCTGGCCTACGACATCGGTGGGCTACCGCCACGGCTCCAGCGCGCGAACAATCGATGGGCGCTCGAACCCGTGGGCGACGCGACCGAGGTGTCGCTGACCACGACCATCGACCTCGGGCCACGTCCGCCACAACAGCTTGCAGCCCGGGTCGTCGCCCGGGTCTTCGCCAGGCAGTCCGACACGATGCTTGCCGGGCTCGCCCACCACCTGGAGGAGCGCCCATGACCGATCGACCGGACATTGTGATCCTGATGACCGACGAGGAGCGGGCGATCCCGCCCTACGAGTCCGATGACGTGCGAGCCTGGCGGCACGAGGTGTTGGCCGGCCGACGGTGGTTCGACGAGCACGGGGTGAGCTTCGACCGCCACTACACCGGATCGCTCGCGTGCGTGCCCAGTCGCCCCACGCTGTTCACCGGGCAGTACCCGGATCTCCACGGCTGCACCCAGACCGACGGCCTGGGCAAGATGGCCGACGACAGCCGGATGCGGTGGTTGCGACCAGGCGAGGTTCCCACGCTCGGCAACTGGTTCCAGGCTGCCGGCTACGACACCCACTACAGCGGGAAGTGGCACATCACTCATGCCGATCTCGAGGACCCGGCGACCGGCGAGCCACTCGCCACCAACGACGAGCATGGCGTCGTCGACCCCGACGCAGTGCAGCGCTACCTCGACGCCGATCCGCTCGCACCGTTCGGCTTCTCGGGTTGGGTCGGACCCGAGCCCCATGGAGGTCTCCTCGGCAACAGCGGCCTGCGCCGCGACCCGCTGATCGCTGAACGCGTCATCGCGTGGCTCGAAGATCGGTACGCCCGCCGGCGCGCGGGTGACGCGGACGCACTCCGGCCGTTTCTGCTCGTGGCCAGCTTCGTGAACCCGCACGACATCGTGCTGTTCCCGGCGTGGCAGCGCCGGAACCCGATCGCACCGTCGGAGCTCGATCCGCCACCGATCGCGGCGGCACCGACGGCCGATGAGGACCTGTCGAGCAAACCCGCGGCGCAGATCGCGTTCCGGGAGTCCTACTACTCGGGCTACGGACCGGCGCCGGCGGTCGCGGGGATCTACCGACGCAATGCCCAGGAGTACCGCGACCTCTACTACCGGCTGCACGCCGAAGTCGACGGTCCGCTCGACCGGGTCCGGCGGGCCGTGACCGACGGCGGATCCGAGCACGCGGTCCTGGTGCGGACCTCGGATCACGGAGAACTCCTCGGGGCACACGGCGGACTACACCAAAAGTGGTTCAACCTCTACGACGAGGCGACGCGAGTCCCGTTCGTGATCGCCGGGACCGGTGACGCGGCGACGGGCGCACGGACGATCGATGCACCGACCTCGCACCTGGACCTGCTCCCGACGCTGCTCGCGGCCGCGGGCATCGAGGTCGCGCCGATAGCAGCCACTCTCGCGCAGACGTTCACCGAGGTGCACGAACTCCCGGGCCGGAACCTGATGCCCGTGGTGCGCGGTGCGCAACCGGACGGTGACCGTGCCGTCTATCTGCTGACCCGCGACAACATGCTCGAGGGCGACAGCGGCGCCTCGGGCGTCGCCCGCCGGCTCAACCGCGTCGTCAAGCCGCCGGCGCCCTTGCGTATCCAGGTTCCCGCGCACGTCGCGTCCAACTTCGAAGGTCTGGTCACTCGGGTCACCGAGGAGACCGCCCGGGGAGGCGTCGGGCATCTCTGGAAACTCGTGCGCACCTTCGACGATCCGGCCACGTGGACCGAGCCCGGGGTTCGCCACCTCGCCGCAAACGGTATCGGCGGCCCCGAGTACCGGACTCAGCCCCTCGACGATCAGTGGGAGCTCTACGACCTGACCGCCGACGGGATCGAGGCCGTGAACCGGTGGGACGACCCGGATCTGGACGATGTGCGCGTTCACCTCCGCCGTCAGCTCAAGGAGGTGCGCGCCGAGTCCGTGCCGGAGCGGCACGTGCCGTGGCCCTATGTCGAGCGCCGACCGACCGCCGGTCCGGCGCGGCGGCGGCCCCCGGCCCCGGCGCGGGTGCTGCGACGCCTGGTCCAGCGGCTCGGTATGCACCCGGAGGATCCGGCCGCCGCCTCGACGCCCGCATTGCTCGGCGGCCGGGCACTGATCGTGTGCACGAATCACGGGGTGCTCGACATCGGCAAACCGACCGGCGTCTTCGCGAGCGAGATGACGGTGCCGTACTACGTGTTCCTGGACGCGGGGATGGAGGTGGACGTCGCGAGTCCCGCGGGTGGGAGCATTCCCGTCGACCCGCTCTCGCTGAAGCCGATCCTGCGCAGCGACGACGACGACCGTTTCCTCGCCGACGAGGTACTCCGGGCGAAGGTCACCGATTCCGTGGCGATCGGCCAACTGGACATGGCCGACTACGACATCGTGTTCCTCGCCGGCGGCTGGGGCGCAGCCTTCGATTTCGGGGTCTCCGAGGATCTCGCTCGCCAAGTGACCAGCGCGAACGAACTCGGTCGCGCCATCGGCGGGGTGTGTCACGGACCGCTCGGACTCCGGAACGCGGTGGCGACGGACGGACGACCGCTGGTCGAGGGTCGGCGGATCTCGGCGGTGACCGACAAGCAGGTCCGCGAACTGGGGATCGGCTCCACGCCGCAACATCCCGAAACGGAGATGCGGGCGCAGGGCGCGCGGTTCGAGAGCACCACGCGGTTCCGTGATCCGTTCGCAAACCACTGGGTGGTGGACGGAAACCTCGTCACCGGCCAGAACCAGAATGCGGGGCCGATGGTCGCACGCGAGTTGCTGCAACTCGTGGCGACCGGAGTCACGACCCGACGAGGAGCGAACAATGGCTGACAATCGGAACCCGGGATACGGCCGGATCGACCGTGAGTACGCGATGCGGTTGGCGACGACCGATCCGGCGGACGACGGTCCGATCTGGATGGTCAACCTCATGAGGTATCACGAGGTTGCCCAATACGGAGACGGCGGTGGAACCGACGCGATCTCGGGACGAGAGGCGGACGATCGCTACGCGCCTCTCGACGTCCTTGCGGACATCGGCGCGGCGCCGGTCTTCGTCGCCGACGTCGACGCACAACTGCTCGGCGATAGCCCGCAGTGGGACAGGGTCGCGGTCGTGAAATACCCGACGCGTCGGTCGTTCATCGAGATGCAGGCCCGACCGGACTTCCAGGAGAAGCACGTCCACAAGGAGGCGGGCATGGCCGAGACCATCGTCATGGGCACGCTGCCGATCGGCTCACCGGCCGATGGTGTGGATCCGACCACATTCCCGGACTGGTCCGACGTCCCACATCCGCCGACTGACGACGACGGTCCGGTCACCGTGTTGCACCTCATCCGCTTCCACCCGGGGGAGGCAGACCGCAACATGGTCGACTACCAGGACCACGCGAGCGACGTCGCCGTGCCTCACGGTGTGCGGATCTCCGGGTGGTTCGGTGTCGAGGGGACCATCATCGGCGACGGTCGGCAATGGGATCAGGCGCGGTTCAACGCGTTTCCGAGCAAGGCGGCGTTCATGGCGGTGGTGTTGGACCCGGCGCGACTCGAGGCGCAGCACACACATCGTGAGACGGCAATCGCGGACACCTACACGATGATTCTGCGTCCGGCGCTGGATCGGCTGGCTGCGAGCCGCGTCAGCGATTGAGGGAGCGGTCGAAGAACGCCACGATGCGATCCATCACCGCCGTCGACGACCACTCGGGACCGCCGTGGCCCGCGCCGGTGACCGAGTACTGGCGAACCGGCGTCCCGGCGTCGCGCAACGCGTCGGCCATGTGTTCGGTCTGGCTCGGAGACACCAGCGTGTCCACCTCGCCGTGGAACAGCAGGAACGGTGGCGCGCTCGCGTCGGCATAGGTCGCAGGGTCCGCCGCCGATACCCGGGCCGGGTCCGAAGCAATGCCGAGCCCGCTGCCCTTACCGAAAACGAACTCAGCCTCCGGATAACTGGCTTGCAGGTGGCGGAACTGGTCCTCGCGGTCGAAGTCGGCCGAGGTCCGACTCAAGTCGGCAAGCCCAAAGATGTCCACCACCGCCTGGACGCGAGTCGAAGGTCCCGGACCCGGGTCGAACGTCCCCGAGGCACCCGTGGTCCCGGCGAACGCGGCGAGGTATCCGCCCGCCGACTCGCCCCACGCGCCGATGCGCGCCGGCTCGATGCCATACTCAGCGGAGTGGGCGCGCAGGAATCGAATCGCGTGCTTGATGTCGCGCACCGCGTCGGGGAACTGCCCCTGGTCGACGGTGCGGTACTCGATGCTCGCGACGACGAATCCGGCCTCGGCCACGTAGAGCCGTTTGTCGATCGACGACTCCTTGGGCGAGAGGGAGAAACCGCCGCCGGGGGCGAACACCACCGCCGGCACCGGACCGGCGGCGTCAGGCAGCAGGAGATCCATCCGCAAGGTCACCGTCCCGCCATCGCGGCTCGGCACCGTCGCGTACGGGACGTCGGAGACCAGGCGGGGTGGACGGCGACGGCACGTGATGCGGTCGTCCGGTGCGACGACGAGCGGTGTGGCATTCGGGGTGGTCCCCGGCGTAACCGACTTCGCGAACCCGCGGAACGCGGTCGGCAACGGCTGGTCGGGGCCGCACGGCGAATTCCCGTGACGGACCGGCGCGCGGGTCGCGACCGTCGCCTTCGCCGATGTGCACGCTGCGGTCGCCAGGGCGAGCGCGCTCAGCACGAGAAAGGCGCGCCGGGCGCGCGGGAGGGAAGCCACAGGAAGCTGAAACGGTAGCGGTCGTCGGCACCGTCTGAGAACACGGAACCACCCGGGATACCGGTGACGCCCCTCAGGGGTTCGGGAGTGCCCGCGGACCGGGAGGGTCCGGGCGGCCAATAGACTGGTCCGCTCCGATCGCTCGGTCGGCCGCATTTCATCCGGAGAACCATGCGAATCACCTCGAGGCGTTCCGCCCTGCTCGCGCTGACGCTCTGTTCATCACTCGGATTCGCCGGCCTGGCGACCGGTTCGGCCGGAGCCGCCCCCCGTCCGCCGTCACCGGGATCCGATGCCGGCGTCCTCGCGGGCGCGAGCGCGCCCGTCGCGGGCTCGGAGGGAACGCTGGTGACCGTGGCTCCGGGCACGACCGACGGGGAGGCGCAAGTCGCGGCGGCGGTTGCCGGCGCGACGCTCGTGGACCGCACCGGCGACGTGCTGCTGCTCGACCTCGATGCCGGTGCGAAGCTCAAGGCGGACCGGGTCGATGCCCTGCCGTTCGTGGAGACCGTGGAGCCGAATGTCGCCATTCGGGCATTTGCCACGCCCAACGACCCCCTGATCGGCGAACAGTACGCACTGTTGGACAACCAACCGGGCGGCATCCGCGCGCAGTCTGCCTGGAACAACGGAACGGGGACCGATCAGGTGGTGGTGGGCGTCCTCGACAGCGGGATCCTGCTGTCGCACCCGGATCTGGTCGGGAATCTCTGGACGAACCGGACGGGCGTCAACGGCTGTGGCTACGGGACCCACGGCTGGAACGCGCTCAACGGCACGTGCAACCCGACTGACGATGGCGGGCACGGCACGCACGTCGCCGGCATCGTCGGTGCGGTCGGGAACAACGGTATCGGCGTGAGCGGTGTCGCCCAGCGCGCTTCCCTGATGGGACTGAAGGTGCTCAACGGGCAGGGCCAGGGCTTCGTCGCCGACGCGATCGGCGCCATCAACTTCGCAATCGCAGCCAAGGCGGGTGGTGTCAACATTCGCGTGCTGCAGGCTTCCTGGGGCTTCCCCGGAACGTCGGCGGCCTTGTCCGACGCCATCGGACAGGCCGAGGCGGCCGGGATCCTGTTCGTCGCAGCTGCGGGCAACGGCACGAACAACGACGGGATCGGCATCGACCTGGACCAGGTCGGGAACACCGTTTCACCGTGTGAGGACACGCACGGCAACGTCATCTGCGTCGGGGCCACCACGAACGCGGCGGCGCTCTGGTCGGGTTCGAACTTCGGACCGGGCGCGGTCGACATCGCCGCGCCCGGCGTCGGGATCTGGTCCACGGTCCCGAGCTTCGTCCCGAACTGCGGCGGCGGGAGCTACTGCCTGTTCACCGGGACCTCGATGGCGACTCCGATGATTTCCGGCGCGGCCGTGGACATCCTCGCGGCCGAACCGAACCTCACGACCGCGCAACTCAAGAGTCGGATCCTGGCATCGTTCGACTCGTTCGGGGCGTTGACGGGCAAGGTTGCGACCGGTCGGTTGAACCTCTGCAAGGCGATCCCGAACTGCGACGGACTGCCGGTGGTGGCACCGACCGAGCCGGCGAACTTCTCGGCCTCGGTCGGTGATGGTTCGGCGACCCTCGCGTGGGATCCGCCGTATTCCAACGGCAACAACTTCACGGTCCTGGGCTACGACGTCGAGGGACCGAACGGCACGACGAACCTGCCGCTGTCGGCCTCCGGCACGACCCTCACGGGGCTCGCGAACGGGGTGAACGCGACCGTCAGGGTCAGGGCGATCGGCAGTCCCGGTCCGGGCCCATGGTCGACACTGACTGTCCGTCCCTACGGCGGGGCCTACGAGATCGACGCGCTCGGCGGCATCCATCGCCTCTCCGTGAACGGGGTGCTCCCGCCGAACGTCAGCGGGGCACCGGTGCTGCCGCCCGGCTTGACCCGCGGGATCGCAGTGCTGCCCAGTGGAACCGGTGGGTACGTGCTGGACGGCTTTGGCGGACTGCACCCGTTCAGCCTCGGGGCCGGGAACCCGACCCCGCCCGGAGCCGGTGGCGCGCCCTACTGGCCAGGATGGGACATCGCCCGGAACCTGGCGTTCTCGCCACGCGGCGGTGGGTACATCGTGGACGGCTACGGCGGTATCCACGCATTCGGCATCGGTGGGGCCCCTCCGGCCACGGCACCGGTGGCGTCGAGCCTGCCGTATTGGCCCGGGTGGGACATTGCTCGCGCCGTGACGTTCCGGCTCGACGGGAAGGGCGCCTACCTGCTCGACGGCATCGGCGGCATCCACCCGTTCCGGGTGGGCACCGGTGCCCTCCCACCGGCGACGACGGGCGGCGGGTACTGGCCGGGCTGGGACATCGCGCGTGGGTTGACCCTGGTCCCAGGGACCGGTGGGGGCTACATGCTCGACGGCGTCGGAGGGATCCATCGGATAGGAGCAGGCGGAAGTCTGCCGCCCGTACCGAGCGGAGCGCCCTACTGGCCGGGCTGGGATGTCGCTCGGGGGATCGACGCGTAGCGGCCCGGTAGACTCGCGACCCCCGTTCCCGCTGACGAGGTCCGCCATGTCCTCCCCCGAACAGATCCGCGCCACGCGTCGACGCCTACGTCGACGCGTACGCGCGCAACGACAAGGCGGCTTTTGTGGCGTTGTGGGCGCCCGACGGAGTTCTGGAGGACCCGGTCGGCACTCCTGAGCATCAGGGAATCGACGCGATCGCGGCGTTCTGGGACTCGGCCCGGGAGTTGGCTGACCGGATCGTGCTCAAGCCGCAGCGGGTCCACATCGCCGGCGACCAGGCCGCGATGGTGTTCGAGATCAATGCGCATGTGGGGGGTGGGGGCATGCTCATCGAGGCTGTCGACATCATGCATTTCGACGACGAGGGTCGCCTGCGCAGCGTCCGCGCCTACTGGGACATGGCCGAAGCGCAGCCGCTCCCCGGATGAGTACCGCCAAGCGTCGACCCCGCCGGGGCGACGACCACCGACTGCGACTGGCTCCCCCCCGGGCCGGTCGGGCAGAATGGAGGGACCATGCAGGTCGAATCCCGTGATTCCGTCTCGCTGAAGCCAGCCGAACTCGATGAGCTCGGACAGCTACTGACCGGACTCGGCCTCGCCGGGTTGGACACCCAGCTGGATACCCACGTTGAAGCGTTCCCGCTCATCGTCCTGGCGATGAAGGACGAAGAGACGAACGGCTTCATGTTCGGCTCGCTCGAGCGAGTCGGCGGCACGCCGTGCATCCTCTGGGGCCTCGGCGCTGCCCGCAAGGGTCGCCAGGCCGGCCTCGCGGTCAAAGGCATGGTCGGCGAGTTGTATCGCCGGGCCGCGATCTCGTTCCCCGACGAGGACGTCCTCGTCGCCGGCCGCATCGCGCATCCGGCCGCGTACGGGCTGTTGCAGGGCCTCGCGGACGTCGTGCCGCGGCCCGACTACTCGCCGACGGGCGAGGAGCGCGCGTGGGGCCGTCGCCTGGCGCGTCGGTTCGGCTGCGATACCGCGTTATGACGATCGCGCGTTCCGGGTGGTGCCGAAAGGCAAGGGGAAGGCGAAGCCCACTGCAGAAGCGGTCCTGGACGCGAGCACCGTCAAGGGCGGCGGCAAGGCCGCCACGGCCGTCGTCGGCGAGGTCGATCCGCTCCGGGGCGAGGCCATGATCGCGTTCGGTTGGGCAACCGCGGATGCGCTCGCGAACGGTCTCGGCCGCAACGCCGACTGACCGACCGACCGGCGCGCTTCGCGCGTCAGAGCACCGTGTCGAGCTGCGCTCCGAGCGCGGCCGGGTCGGTGACGGGCGCCCGACAGGCGAAGCCTTCGCACACGTACGCGGTGGTCCCGCCGGCCGACTCTCGGCCCGCGAGCAGCGGCGTGAGTGCCTGCTCGAGTCCTGTCACGCTCCGTACGCCCACGGTTCGGGCCGAAACCCGTCGGGCCCAGACTTCCCGCAGCGTCGGGTCGGGGCCGACCAGTGCCAGTTCGACCGGGGAGGACAACGCCCGCTCGTAGGCGCCGAGCGCGGCGGCGAAGGACGTCGGATGCTGGGCCATCGCCGGACCGAGTGTCGCGAGCAAGCGGCGTGTGTCGGCTGACCAAGTCTCCTCACCGGTCACCGCGGCGAGACGCAACAGTGCATCAGCGGCGAGAGAGTTCTCCGCCGGAGTCGCATTGTCGAAGAAGTCCTGCGGTCGGACGATCAGGGGGTCGGCATCCACCCCCGTGGTGAAGAAGCCGCCGCTGTCCGGATCGCCAAAGAGTCGGCGCAGGTCCTCCAACAGCGTGGTCGCGTCGGCCAACCAGACGACATCGTCGAGTTCCGCCGCCGTGAGCAACGCGCCGGCGAGCGCGGCGTAGTCCTCGGCGACCGCGAGGTGGCGCGCACCTCCATCGGCGTGCCACGTGCGCATGAGGCGTCCGTCCACGCGCGCCTGATCGAGCAGGAACCGCAGGTTGGCGCGGGCGTGCTCGATCCAGTCTTCGCGCTCCAGGGCGGCACCGGCCTGCAGCAGTGACGTGGTGAACAGCGCGTTCCAGGCGGTCACGACCTTGTCGTCGAGGCCGGGCCGGACCCGGGATGCTCGGACTGCGGCGAGTTGGACGAGGCCTCGACGCACGGCGTCCGGTCGCTCGGCACTCCGATCGGACTGGTTCAGGATCGATCCGCCATACCCCGTGTGCGGATCGCGGAAGTTGCCGCCCGGCGACACCCCGTAGAACTCGATGACGGCAGCCGCGTCTGCGCCGCAGGCTTCGGTGATCTCGTCAGGTGACCAGAGGTAGTACTTGCCTTCGATGCCTTCGCTATCGGCGTCCTCGGCCGAGAAGAAGCCGCCGGTGGGGTGGCGGAGCTCACGCAGCACGTAGGCGATCGTCTCTTCGACGACCTCCCGGTATCGGACGTTGCCGGTCACCAGATGGCCTCGCAGATAGGCGCCGACGAGTAGCGCCTGGTCGTAGAGCATCTTCTCGAAATGCGGCACGACCCAGTGGGCGTCGGTCGAGTAGCGGGCGAAGCCGCCGCCGACGTGGTCGTAGATTCCGCCTCCGGCCATCGCATCCAGGCTGGTGGTCACCATTTCCAAGTCGTCGGGCTCGCCGCTGCGGGCATGGGCCCGGATGAGCAGATCGATGGTCATCGCTTGGGGGAACTTCGGCGCTCGCCCGAAACCGCCGCCATCGGGGTCGAACACGGTCCGAATACCGGCGACGGCCTGGTCCAGGAGGTCGGGGTCGAGGGATGAGACGCCGTCCGACGAGCCGCGACCGACGAGCGTGTTGGCCGCGATCGCGTCCACGAGCTGACCGGTCTGTGCCTCGACGTCGGTCCGACGGTTCCGCCAGATGTCGTCGATCGCACCGAGGATCCGGTCGAAGCCGGTCGTCCCGCCCCGGTCCGACGGCGGGAAGTAGGTCCCGCCGTAGAACGGACGCCCGTCCGGCGTCAGGAAGACGGTCATCGGCCATCCACCGTGGCCCGTCAGCGACTGCACGGCATCCATGTAGACGGCATCGATGTCGGGGCGCTCCTCGCGGTCGACCTTGACGTTGACGAACAACTCGTTCATCAGGCCCGCGATGCGTTCGTCCTCGAAGGACTCGTGCGCCATGACGTGACACCAGTGACACGCGGAGTAGCCGACCGAGAGCAGAATCGGGACATCGCGTGCCGCCGCCGCCGCCAGTGCCTCGGGGCCCCATGGGTACCAGTCCACCGGGTTGGTCGCGTGTTGGCGGAGGTACGGGCTGGTCTCGTGCGCGAGGCGGTTCACCCGGCCGAGGTTAGACAGCCGACTCCCAGAGCTCCGTTTCGATCGGATCCAACTCCTCCCGCACGGCTGCGAGGGCGGTCGGGTCCCGCTCGACGACGTCGCGTCGGGCCGCGCCGAGGCGCCACTGCTGCGCGTCGGAGAGAGCCGGCGGGACACCGTCGACCGGTCGCAACGGGACGAAGACCGACACGCATGGCGCCCCGAGTGCCACCCAGACGCGCGTTGCCATCGGGTCCTCGCCGACTGCGCAGATCATGGCGCCGGTCGTCGCCTGTCGGTCGCGGACGTGCATGCAGACGGTGACCCCCCGGAAGTCGTCGCCCACCTCGGTCGGGGGCGGCACCGAGGGCTCGTGGCGCCCGGGCGCGCCCCACGGGCCGGTGCCGTGGTCTCGCAGAACCGCGGCCAGGTCGCGAGGTCCGACCGCCTCGGCGCCGCGGGCGACGCAGGTACCCGTCGCGACGAGGCGATGGTCGGCGAGTGCCGTCGCAACCCGTGGATGACGGAACTCTTGAAAATTCCGCCCGCGGCGAGGTCCGGCGACCCGCGGGTCCAGTCGGTGGTCAGAGAGATCCGGTTGGAAATGGACGCACCACGGCCGATCGGGCGCGCGGCCCACGTCCGGTGCGAGGTCTCCAGCAGCCAACCGCCGCCATGGTCGGCGACCATGAACGACGAGTCGTACGGGTCGAATGAGTCCGGGTCGCCGCTGCCGCCCTGCCCGTGGTGCTCGAGGAGATCGGCGATGACGTCGACGGCTTCCTCGGCCGTCCGGCCGCCTTCGAGGCCGAGTCGGACCAGGTCCATGCCGAGGAGTGCGGGTGGACGGCGCTTCGGGGAGTCCGCGGTGTACAGACGTTCGTTGCCGATCACGACACCGTGTTCGTTCACTCCGTGTTCGACCCCCCACAACCAGCTCGGCCGGCTGCCGACGAAGGCGGCCGCGCCGCGGTCCGGAAGTTCGAGGTACTGCGTCTGGACCGTGCCGCCGGCGGCCCGGCGGGGGAAAGCCTCGAACAGCTGCATCTCGGTCGGATGGCGATCGGAGTTCTTGGCAAAGAGCAGCCCGTCGCCACCGATCAGGGCGATGGTGTCGCACATCAGTGCGCCCCGAGACCCCGGACCTCGGCCGCGAAGGACTCGACCGTCAGCGGTCGGCCGGTGGCGCGGCCGACCAGCTCGTTCCAGGTGGGGTCCCACCCGGGCGCGAAGAACTCGCGGGTCAGAAATTCGCCGACGGCTCGGCGTCCGACGATCCCGCCGAAGCGCTCCCGCAGTGTCGCCTGGAGCTGCGAAGCCACCAGTTCTCCGAGGAGGTAGTTCTGGTAATAGACGGGCGCCAGCGCGACATGGATCTTCGCCGCCCAGTCCGGCCCCTGGCGGCCCGCCGGTCGGTGCAGCAGCTGGTACTGCTCGACCAGGTCCCACCAGCGGCGGTCGTGATCGGCGTCGGGGTCCGCGTAGAGGCCACGCTCGAAGTTGGTCATCACCAGGACCCAGCGCGCAAAGACCAGGAGTGCGACAAGACGCCGACGGGCAAGGGCCGGTGCCGCCGCCTCGACCGCGTCGGCGTCGACCCCGGCCACCGTCACGAGCCACTCGGGATCGAGACTAAGGCGGCCGAACAGCATGGCGACGCCCTCCGTCGTCAAGGGATGCATCGTGCGCAACAACCACGGAAGCGTGGGGTCGAGGTTCGCGTCGTAGGCCGCGTGCCCGAACTCGTGCAACATCGTCTCGGTCCAGTACTCGCCGGGAACGTTGTTGCACAACACCCGGACGTCGCCGGCTCGATCGATGTGGATACAGAACGCGTGTTGGCTCTTCCGGTCGCGGGGAAGGAGATCACTGCGCTCGATGACTGCGTCGAGGTCGAGTCCGAGGGCGACAAAGGTCCGACGGGTGACATCGACCTGGTCGAGGCCGGCGAACCACGACGTCAGATCGAGCTCGTCATCGTCGGGCGCGGATTGGAAGAAGGGGTCGTCGTAGTGCCAAGGAGCGAGATCGTCCGCGGCCACGCCGAACCGACGGGCGCGGCGCGCGTCCTCGTCGGCTTTCCACGCCGCGAAGGGGGCTCGGGTCACAGTGTCGACGTCGTCGAGCGTTTGGAACAAGGCCGTCTCATCGAGTTCCGAGGTGGTCAGCGTGAGTTCGAAAAAGTCGCGAGCGCCGACTGATCGAGCAGCGCGGTTGCGGAGGTGCGCAAGGTCCCGTACCGACGCCGCCACCTCGGGTCCGATGGCTTTCGCCGCTTTCCACGCTCGCTCTCGCGTGGCCGTGTCCGTGGATGTCCGCAGGATGTCGGCAATCGCGTTGTCGTCGACCGTGGAACCGTCGAGCGTCGGTCGGAATCCGTTGAACGTCCCGTCGATGGACGCTTCGAGGCGCGTGATCTCGTCTCGAAGGTCCGCCGGGATCTGTTGGTTCAACATCGAGTTGCGCAACACGGTGAGTTGGCGGGTCTGGAACGGATCCGCGGTTGCGAGCGCTGCCTCCACCTGCGCGAACAGCTCCGGGTCCCCGTAGGCGGCGCGCACGGCGAGATCGGCCTCGACCCGCGCCGCCTCGCCCGCGTCGGAGGCTTCGGTACTGGCCCGCCACCACGCGAGCCCCGCGGTGTGTTCAAGGGGCGCGATTCGATGGGTCACCGCGTCGAGCAACTCCCGCGCATCGGACATCGCGGCAGTGTACGGCCGCGTTCGCGGAGTAGGTCGCCGAGCGGCGGCCACGGACCGCCGCGCTCGGGTGTTACTGGAACCAGATCCGCTGATGGTCGCGGCTCATCGGGTGGAGGAGCAAGGCCACGAGCAGCACTGCGAAGCCGAAGGAAATGACCTGGGGAAAGCCGAGCACGCCGAGGCCGAACCAGTAGAGCCAGACGAACACATGGAGGACGGCCGCGGCGACCGCCACGGTGTACCCCCATCGTTTGTCGTTCGCGATCCCGAACCCGCCCGCGCCGAGCCCGACCCCGATGATCACGAGTGGAAGAAAGCCGCCGCTGCCGATCAGGCCGAAAAACGCCTCGATGTAGCAGATGATCGTGGCATTGACGAGCGTCTGGGGCTGCGACGGGTTCAGGAATCGGTAGTTGTTCACGGCGCCATTCTTGTCGACGGCTCTGCGACGGCGGTGGTCGCGCGTTCCCGAAGTTGCCCGCACGCGGCGTCGATGTCGGTCCCACGGTTCCGTCGGATCGTGGCCGGAACGCCTGATTCCTCGAGCTGGTGGGCAAAGTCCCGCACCACGGAGTGGGTCGGGGCCTGCCCGTCGAAGCGCTCCGTCGCATTGAGCGGAATGAGGTTCACATGGCGACCGAGTGGCCCGAGCGGCGCCAGGAGCCGGGCCAGTTGGGTCGCGTGTTCCGGCGCGTCATTGACGCCCTCGATCACGGCGTACTCGAAGGTCACGCGGCGGCCTCGCGCCCGAGCGAACTCGTGCACGGCGTCCATCAGCTCTGCGAGGGGATAGCGCCGGTTGATCGGAAGCATGGTCGAACGCAAGGAATCGGTCGGCGCGTGCAGTGATACTGCCAAGGTCACGGCCAGTTGCTCCTGGGTGAGGCGGCGGATTCCCGGGACCAGCCCGACCGTCGAGACGGTGATGCGGCGAGCCGAGATGTCGAAGTCCTCATGGATACGGGTGATGGCAGCCAGCGTCGGCTCGTAGTTCGCCAAGGGCTCGCCCATACCCATGAGGACGACGTTCGTCACCGGAACCGGTGATGCGTGCGCGGCCCGGGCCACCTGCTCCACGATCTCGCCCGCGGTGAGGTGCCGGTCGAAGCCGGCTTGGCCGGTCGCGCAGAACGTGCAGGCCATCGCGCAGCCGGCTTGGGTGGAAACGCACACGGTCGCCCGACCACGCGAAACCATCAGCACGGTTTCGATCTGACGACCATCGGGCGCGCCGAGGAGCCACTTGGTCGTCGTGCCCCGGTCGCCCTGCTGCTCCGTGACGATGTCGAGTGCCAGCGGAAACGCGGCCGCGACCTCGGCGACGAGCGCCGCGGGGAGGTTCGTGGCAGATTCGAGCGGCCGGCGAGCACCGTAGAGGCAATGCCAGATCTGTTCGGTGCGGTACCCGGGCGCACCGGCAGCAGTCAGCCACGCCTCGTAGTCCGCGCGCGATGCCTCGTATCGAGTGCTCATCGGGCTCCGCGGCGCATGGCGGTGTCGGTGCGGACCACGGCGAATCCGATGGATTCATAGAGGCCGACTGCGACGGCATTCTCCGCGGCGACGTACAGGATGCCCGTCGCGCAACCCCGGTTGCGGTGAAGATGATCCAGCCCGGCAAGGACGAGGGCTCGGCCGAGACGCTGGCCGTGCGCGGCAGGATCGACGCCGATGACGAAGATCTCACCGAGATGCTCCGGCTCCGTGTGCACCTTCGTCCAGCAGAAGCCCACCAGGGCCCCATTCGCCTCGGCAAGGAGGAACCCGGCCGGGTCGAACCAGGGTTCGTCCATCCGAGCCTCGAGCCGGTCCCGAATCCAGGCGCCCTGATCCGGGTGGTTGGCGAAGGCGCGGTTGTTGACGTCCAGCCACGCGGCCTCGTCCTTGCCGCGTCGGAATCCGCGCAACGTGATGCCCGGCGGGAGTGTCGCGGCGCTGACGGGCAGTGCGACGCGCATCTGGTACAGCCGACGATCGACCGTGAACCCGGCGGCGGTCGCGGCGGCGGCGACCACGGACTCCGAACCGGGGAGCCAGAGCTCGTCGGCTGGGTCGGAGTCGCCGAGCGTATCGATCAGGGCCCGGACCTCCGACTGCTCGGTTCCGGGGAGCGCACCGATCGCGAACTGGCGGACCGGTCGCCGAAACGAATCGGCAACCATCGCGATCGCGGCGGCCCGTCCGTCCGGGGCCACGGCGAGGTGTACGGACTCGGGTGCGGAGCGCAGGCTCGTCCAGACCGCCTCCGGGAAGGCCTCGTGGCCCGTCGCAGCCCGGACCGCAGCGTCGATACGACGCAACGTCGCTTCCTGAGCAGCGTCCGGAGCAACAACGCGAGGGACCGACATGTGGGCAGACGCTACTTTCCCGGGATGGCCCGACCCCGAGGCGCCCGCGCGGGCCGAGACGGTGCTGGCGCGGCTGCGCGACGAGTATCCGGGCGATGCCCGGACCTTGTGCGCACTTCGCCACGACAACCCGTTTCAACTGCTGGCCGCGACGATTCTCTCAGCCCAGTGCACCGACCAGATGGTCAACTCGGTCACACCGGCGCTGTTCGCGCAGTTCCCGACGCCCACTGCGCTGGCGACGGCCGACCCTGGCGTCGTCGAGGATCTCGTCCACGCGACCGGCTTCTTCCGCCAGAAGACCAAGAGCCTGTTGGGTATGGCCGCGGGGGTCAGGGACCGGTTCGGGGGTGAAGTACCGACCGAACTGGACGATCTGGTGTCGCTGCCTGGGGTCGGACGCAAGACGGGCAACGTGATCCGGTCGGTGGCCTTCGATCTCCCGGGACTCCCGGTGGACACCCACGTCGGCCGGTTGGCCCGTCGGCTCCGGCTGACCGACGCCGAGGATCCCGTCAAGGTCGAACAGGATCTCGACGGTCTGGTCGATCCGTCGGAGCGCGGCGCGCTGTCGTTGCGGCTGATCCTGCACGGGCGCGCCGTGTGTGGTGCTCGCCGGGCCCGCTGTGAGGAGTGTCTCCTCGCCGACGTCTGCCCTTCGGCCGGTCGCCTGTGAGCGCCGAGGCGGTGCGCCGACTCGGCGACGGTGACTTCGACGAGTACTTCGACGTCCGGCGCCAGGCGTATGCGGCCAACGATGACGACCGTGCCGCCTGGTTACGGCGCAATCTGGCCCACCCCGAGATCATCACCTTCGGACGGTACGGACCGGATTTGCTCGGCGCGCTGCGGGTCATTCCGAGCGGACAGTTCCTCGGCGGCCGTTCGGTCCCGACGGGCCTCATCGGGGGAGTCGTCGTGCGGCCCGAAGCCCGCAGTCGGGGTATCGCGCGATCGCTGCTCGAGACCGCGCTGACCGAAATGCGCGCGCAGGGCCTGGTCGCGAGCGCTCTGCATCCGGCCACGACCCGGGTCTACCGGCGGCTGGGTTGGGATCTCGCCGGTCGGGCGGGCTGGGCCGTGGTTCCGACCCGGAGCCTCGCCGCGATCGCAGCACCCGACGGCTCCCATGACCTCGTCCGCCTCGCTGATGCCGATCGCCCGGCGATTCGCGCCGCCTGGTCCGAGTACGCGGCCGGGCTCCACGGGGCATTGGACCGGACGCCGGGGTGGTGGCAGTTCCGCGAGACCGAGGATGCGGCGACCGGCACCTATCGCTACGGCGTCCGGAGTGCGGGTCGGCTCACCGGGTTCCTGAGGTATCGCCAGATCCCGGGCCGCCGGTGGGGCTACGACATCACGGTCGACGACTTCGCGGCCTGCGACGGCACCAGCGCCGCGATGTTGTGGCGCTTCCTCGGCGACCACTCCATGCAGGTCCCCGAGGTGCGGATTCCCGCGTTCGTGGTGGGCGACTTGTTGCTGCTGCTCGATGAGCAGGACGTCATCGTCGATGCGGTGAACCGGTGGATGTACCGAATCGTGGATATTCCGGGCTTCTTCGCGGCGCACGGGGGTGCGTTCGGTCGGCGCGGTCGGGTCACCGTCGCGATCGCCGACCCCTGGTCCGACGGCACCACCGGGACCTGGGCAATCGAGATCGACGACGGAGGCGCGAACGCGACCAGCGCACCCGACGTAACGCCCGAACTCCAGACCGATATCGGCGCGCCGAGCAGTTTGGTGATCGGGCGGTTCGACGGTTCGGCTCTGCGACGCAGCGGTCGGCTTCGCGGTGACGACGCGGCCGTGGACCGGATCTCGGCGCTGTTCGCCGCCCCGCGGCCGGTCATGACTGACGACTTCTGAAGCTCAGCCGAGGTCCCGCAGGTTCGCCACCGCTCGCGACATTGCGCGCCGACCGGTGATCAGGCCCCGCTCGGCCTGGTCGAGGTCGGCAGCGACCATCGAGTCGTCGGTGTCGCGATATCGGTCCGCGACCGTGATGATCCGTTTGATGGTTTCCTCCAACCCCGACAGCAGGGTCGACAGTTCGGCGAGGTCCGACGCGGGAGTCACGGTGGCGAGCCTGACCGCCCGCCGTAGCAGCGGGCAAACCACCCGGTCGCGGGTGGACGCGCCGGTAGCATGCAGCGGTGCTGACCCGTCTCGACGCCCGTGACACGGACACCGATCTCCGCCAGCGGCTCGGCCTGGATGGCGGGCGCGCCGGCGACGATCCTGCCGTCGTCGCCCAGGTACGCGCGATACTCGACGCGGTTCGTGACCGAGGTGATGCCGCACTCCGGGCGTACACCGCAGAGTACGACGGCGTGCAGGTCGAAGAACTTCGGGTCCCGCTCGATCAGAGTCTCGGGGCCGTCGCGGCGTTGCCAACCGAGCTTCGCGTTGCCTTGGACACCGCGGCCTCGCGGATTGAGGCATACCACCAGCGTCAACGCGGCGAACCGGAACCGCCCTACGCCGAAGCCGGGGTCACGGTTCGAGAGTTGGTCCGACCGGTTGATCGTGCGGGGCTCTACGTCCCCGGCGGTCGGGCCGCCTATCCGTCGACGGTGTTGATGACCGCGATCCCGGCGCGGGTGGCCGGAGTCGGTCAACGGGTCCTCTGTGTCCCCCCGGGGCCCGAGGGTCAGGTTCCCGGGGTCACGCTCGCTGCGGCGCAGCTCACCGGCGTCGAGGAGATCTACCGAGTCGGCGGCGCCCAGGCCGTCGGCGCCATGGCCTACGGCACCACGTCCATTCCGGCAGTCGACGTTGTCGTCGGGCCGGGGAACGTCTACGTCGATATCGCGAAGCGGCTGGTGGCCGCGGAGGGCGTGGTCGGTATCGACGGCCCGGCCGGTCCGTCCGAGTTGGTCGTGATCGCGGACGATTCGGCCGACGCCCGCCAGGTCGCCCTCGACCTCGCGGCGCAGGCCGAGCACGGACCCAATGGTCGGGCCATCGTCGTGGCCTGGGATGCTGCGGTACTCGACGCGGTCGTCGACGGGCTCAGTTGGTATCTGGCGGATTCGCCCCGAGCGTCCGACCTCGAATCGACGCTGACCACCTGCGGTTTGGCCGTACTCGTCGCGAACCAATCCGAGGCGGTTGCCGCGGCCAACCTGCTCGCACCTGAACACCTCGAGCTTCACGTGCGCGACCCCGAAGCGCTGCTCGCCGAGGTTCGTCACGCGGGCGCGGTGTTCATCCGTACACCGACGGCGCTCGGGGATTACGCGGCCGGAGCCAACCACGTGCTCCCCACCGGCGGTGCCGCGCGCTTCTCCGAAGCGCTGCGCGTCGATGACTTCCGTAAACACGTGCACGTCGTCGAAACCTCCGGCGAGGAATGGCGCGGCGTCGCGTCGGCGGCGGTAGTGCTCGCACGCGCCGAGGGGCTGACCGCACACGCAGAGTCTCTCGAGCGACGGATGCTGAGCCCATGACCCGACCATCGGTCAGGGCAGACCTCCAGGAACTCTCCGGGTACCACTCGGCCCAACTCGACGTCGACGTGCGACTCAACACCAACGAGAGTCCCGAGCCGCCGCCGGCCGGGTTCATCGCGGCGTGGGTGGACGCGTTGGGAGAAGCCGCGCTGCACCGGTATCCGGACCGGGCGGCGTCAGGTCTGCGAGCGGCGATCGGTACCCATCTCAGTCAGCCGGCCGCCCGGGTCTTCGCCGCGAACGGTTCCAACGAGGTGCTGCAGACGATCCTGCTCACCTACGGCGGACCGGGGCGGCGCGCGCTCGATCTTCGAACCGACCTATGCGCTGCATTCGCACATCGCGCGCCTCACCGGCACCGAAGTCCTGGCCGGCGCGCGTGGTGACGACTTCCGAGTCGACGCGCGAGTACGCCGTCGAGATGATCGAGCGGCTGGCGCCGGAGCTGGTGTTTCTCTGCAGTCCCAACAACCCGTCGGGAACCGTCGAGACCCGCGAGACCGTCGCGGCGATCGCAGACGTCGCGCCAGGAATCGTGGTCGTGGACGAGGCCTACGGCGAGTTCGCCGCCGAGACGGCGTTGGATCTGGTGAACGAAGACCGCGGGATCGTCGTGACCCGGACGTTCTCCAAGGTGTGGTCGCTCGCGGCCCTCCGACTCGGCTTCGCGGTCGCGCCGACGTGGCTCGTCGCCGAACTGGACAAGGTGGTGCTGCCGTATCACCTCGACATCGCGACACAGCTGGCAGGGGAGCTGGCGTTCGGTTTCGGTGCCGACATGGAGGCCCGGGTCGGCCGCCTGGTCGAGGAACGGAATCGGCTCGAGGCGGCGTTGCACGATCTGCCGCAGGTCGAGGTGTTTCCGTCCGGTGCGAACTTTCTGCTCTTTCGGGTTCCTGGGGCCAAGGCAGTCTGGGAGGCCCTCGTGGCCCGCGGCGTGCTGGTCCGGGACTTCTCGTCCTGGCCGGGGGTCGAGGAGTGTCTCCGGGTCACCGTGGGGACGCACGGGGAGAACGATCGCTTCCTGGCCGCGGTCACCGATGCGCTGCGCGAGAGTGGGGCCCGATGACACGCACAGCAACCGCTCACCGCACGACCAAAGAGACCGAGATCGAGGTGGCGCTCACGATCGAGGGCTCCGGGACCGTTTCGGCGTCGACGGGTATCCCCTTCTTCGACCACATGCTCGAGCAGCTGGGCAAACACGCGGGCTTCGACCTCGTCGTTGCGGCCACGGGCGACCTCGAGGTCGACACCCATCACACCATCGAGGACGTCGGGATCGTTATCGGTGGGGCCCTCAAGGATGCGCTCGGGGACAAGGTCGGCGTCCGGCGATTCGCGTCGGGTTCGTTCCCGCTCGACGAAGCGCTGGTGCTTGTCGCCCTGGATCTCTCCGGTCGGCCGTTCCTCGTCGTACGACGTCGATCCGGTCTCGGAGTGGATCGGTACGTTCGACCCGCAGCTCGCCGAGGAGTTCTGGCGCGCCTTCGCGTTTGCCGCCGGCCTGACACTGCACCTGCGATCCGACGCAGGCCGCAACGGGCACCACGTGATCGAAGCATCATTCAAAGGGGTCGCTCGCTGCCTCCGCGACGCGGTTCGCATCGAGAGCGCCGACCTTCCGAGCACCAAGGGCGCGCTATAGATCTCTACCCGGCGATCGATCTGCGCGGCGGCAACGCGGTGCGACTCCTGCGGGGAGACTTCGCGGCAGAGACGGTCTACGACGCAGATCCGGTTGCCGTGGCTCGAGACTTCGAGGCGCAGGGCGCGCGCTGGATCCACGTCGTCGACCTCGACGCGGCGCGCAGCGGTACCGCGGCGAACCTCACGGTCATCGAGGCGATCTGTGCGGCAGTGTCGTGCCGGGTCCAGTCCGGCGGTGGCGTGCGCTCGATCGACGCGGCGGGAGCATTGCTCGGTGCCGGAGTGGCGCGGGTGGTCGTCGGCACGGCGGCGGTCGAACAGCCGGAGTTCGTCGCGGCGTTGTGTCGGCTGCATCCCGGTCATGTCGCCGTCGGTCTCGACGCACACGGCCGGAACGTGGCGGTGCGGGGATGGGTCGAAGGCAGTGGGCGGGATCTGGTCGCCATGGCCGAAGAGTTCGCCTCGGTCGGCGTTGCCGCGCTGATCGTGACCGAGATCGGCCGGGACGGGACGCTCGAAGGCCCGGACGTGGAACAACTCGGCGCGGTGCTCGAAAGCACGTCGATTCCGGTCATCGCGAGTGGCGGCGTCGGGTCCCTGGAGGATCTCGATGCGCTCGGCGGGCTGCGGAGTGGCGATCGGGTCCTCGCGGGAGTCATCGCGGGGCGGGCACTCTACGAGCGGCGGTTCACTGTTCGTGACGGTTTGGCGCGACTCGCGTCGTACGGAAACTCAGCCCGACCACCCAAGGTAGGTTGAGGGCGCGGGCGGGCCCGCTGCGGGTCGGCCCTCGACGAGGAGGTATGCATGCCAGAGATCCTCGACGACGGATTCCTCCGTCGCTACCGCGAGCTGTTGGATGCCGAGGACGCCGCATTCGACGAACTCGAGCACGCGGTGGAAGAAGGTGACCGCGAGCACTACGAGCGGGATCTCGAAATCTGGAAGGACGTCGTCGCCCGGCGGATCGAGTTCCTCGACCGCCACGAGGTCGTCAATCCCGCGGTGACGACCGGCTGACCCCGTCGCCGCCGAAGGAATGGGCGGCGACGTCGAGGATCCACTCGCTGACCCGCTGCGCGAGCGCGGCCGTTCGTCCCACGAAGAAGTGGGACGCGCCTCCCACGATTTCGCTCGTACAGGCGGTCCAGTCGGCGGTCTCGACGCGCACCGAGTCCGGATCGCGGAACTCGTCGTGCTCCGCGAGCAGTAGGAGCTTCGGGCGAGGATCCGCGCCGGTCAATGCCAGGTCCTTGCCGAAGCGCAGGGGTGGCGCGATCGCGACCCAGCCCCGAACGAACTCCAGACGGGTCGAAAGCGCGACGTCGGCGCCGAACGACCACCCGACGAGCAGGATCGGTTGTTCCACACACTCCGCCAGGTGGTGGAGTGCAGCTTCGGCGTCGAGCCGTTCACCGTGGCCACCGTCGTGGGTGCCCGAACTCGCACCCACGCTCCGAAAGTTGAATCGGAGTGACGTGATCCCCGCTTCGGGGAGTGCAGCGAACAACTCGGAGATCACCAGTGACCGCATCGTGCCGCCGTACTGCGGGTGGGGATGGCAGAGCACGACGGCGGCACGCGGCGCGCCGGCCACGCTCAGTTCGGCCTCGATCAGTTCCCCATCGGCGGTGACGAGGGAGAGCGGGCGGGAAGTCATTCGACGATGCCGCGCAACCCGTCGGCGCCGTATACCGGTTCGAGTAGGGCGCGATAGCTCGGTCCGCGAGTCAGCGAATGGCCGCCGTCGACGTTGATGAGCTGACCGGTGAGCCAGGTCGATTCGGGGCCGAGGAGGAACCGGGCGAGGGCGGCGATGTCGTCGACCGTGCCAACCCGGCTCACCGGCATGCAGGCCAGGTAGTCCTCGAGCACCTCGCCGCCGGCGGTGACGAACTCGACCAGGTCCGTATCGACCAGCCCGGGACGGATGGCATTGACCCTGATCCCGCTCGGTCCGAGTTCGATGGCCGCGAGTTCACAGACGTGGTCGATGCCGGCCTTCCCCGGTCCGTAGGCGCCGAACCACGGGTGCACGTTGGAACTGGCAATCGACGAGATACCGACAATGGACCCGTGTCCGGCCCGTGCCATCACCGGGGCCGCGTGCTTGATCGTCAGCATCGTGCCGGTGATGTTGAGGTCGATGGTCCGGCGCCAGGCCTCGACGTCGACCTGGGTGAGCGGACCGATGGTCTCGGAGCCACCGGCACAGGCGACGACGCCGTCGATGGTGCCGGTGGGTGCGCTCGCCGCGACGACCGCGGCCCGAACGTCGTCTTCGACCGTGACGTCGGTGACGACGGTCTGCACCGCCACACCTGGTGCGGCGTCGCTCCGGATCTCGTCCGCGGCCGCGAGCAACCGGGACTCGGTGCGCCCGCAGATCGTGACGTTGGCGCCGTCGTGCGCCAGGCGTCGGGCGCACCCCAGCCCGATGCCGCTCCCACCACCGGTGATGAGGACTGACTGACCCGACAGCTCGGCGGCCGCGTTCATGACATTTCTCCCGTGAGTTCGTTGATGAGGAAGGCCAGGACCATGGCCTCGTCCCGCCAGACGTCGTAGCGCCCGGAGGGCCCACCGTGTCCGGCGCCGAGTTCGGTGCGCAGGAGGACCGGACGCTCGCCGGTGGCGGTCGCGCGCAGCTTGGCCACCCACTTCGCCGGCTCCCAGTACGAGACCCGCGGGTCGTTGAGGCCGGCGGTGACGAGCAACGCCGGATACTGGGTCGCCGTGACGTTGTCGTACGGCGAGTACGACTTCATGTAGGCGTAGACGGCGGGGTCGTCGCCGGGATTTCCCCACTCGTCCCACTCGGTGACGGTCAGGGGCAGCTCGGCGTCCTGCATCGTGGTGACGACGTCGACGAACGGGACCTCGGCGACGACCGCCCGAAAGAGATCCGGCCGGAGGTTCATCACCGCACCCATGAGCAGCCCACCGGCGCTGCCACCTCGCGGCGGCGAGCCGGGACGGCGAGGTGATACCCCGCGGCGCAGAGGTACTCGGCACAGGCCACGAAGTCCGTGAAGGTGTTCCGTTTGTGCATCGAGCCGGCCCTGCTCGTACCAGGTCCGGCCCATCTCCCCACCGCCGCGCACATGGGCGATCGCGAAGACGAAGCCACGATCGAGCAGGCTCAACCGGCGCGACGGAGAACGTCGGGTCAATCGATGATCTCGTAACTTCCGTACCCGTAGAGCAGCGCAGGTGCGGTGCCGTCGACCGGCGTGTCGCGGCGGTGGACCACCGACATGGGGAACGTCGGTGCCGTCGGATGCTCGCACCCAGATGCGGGCCGAGGTGTAGTGCGCGGGATCGAAGCCCCCGAGCACCGGCGTCTGCTTGATCAGGACCCGTTCGGCAGTCGCGAACGTCTCGTCGTACGCGCTGATCGGAGTCGCGAGCGACGTGTAACCGAAGCGGAATCGATCGGTGTCGAACTCGAGGTTCTCCGCGACCCAGGTGCTGTACGCGGGGTCGGGCATCGCGACGAGTCGCTGGAGTCCCGTGCCGTCGGTCGCGGCCGTGAGGTCGATGACCCGGAGTTGCTCGAGGCCCGACTCCCGCTCGGAAATGACCACCGCGTCTCGGAACACGTCGACGTCGTCGATCTTCACCTCGGCCCGGTGGCCCAGGAAGTCCACCCACTGCGAGCGTCCGGGGGTCGCAGCGGGTGCGGTCATGACCTTGAAGTTCTCTGCTCCGTCGGCGTTGGTCGCGATGAACAGGGTGGCGCGACCCGTGCTGTCGCAGTGGTGGTCGACGGTGTATTCGAGGCCGGGGGTCCGTGGCTCGACGATCCTCGGTGGTCGCTCGGGCTCGTCGGGGTCCACCAGATGCATCTCGCTGGTCCGCTTGGACTCCGAGCTGATCAGGATCACGCCGCCGGACCGGCTGCGGCCGACCGACACGTAGAAGCGTTCGTCGGCTTCGGCGAAGACACAGACGTCCGTGTCGGTTCCGAGCGTGTAGCGCCGGACTTCGTGCGGGCGCATCGCAGCATCGGCCCGGACATAGAAGATGGTCCGGCCGTCGTTGGCCCACGCGAGTCCATAGGAGACGTCGTCGACGACATCCGGGAGTTCGGCGCCGGTGGTGAGGTCCCGGAACCGCAGCGTCTGGCGTTCTCCACCGTCGCGGTCGTAGGCGTAGGCGAGCAGGGACTGGTCCGGGCTCAGCGCGAGCCCCCCGACGCTCAGATAGTCGAGGTCGCGACCGAGTTCGTTCTCGTCGAGCAGAATCTGTTCGGCCTCGTCCTCGGCGCTCCCGGCCGGACGACGTCCGTGCACCGCGTACTGGGAACCCTCGAACGTTCGGGCGAAGTACTCCCACGCTCCTTTGCGAACCGGCGGTGAGATGTCGGTTTCCTGCACTCGGGCACGAATCTCGTCGAAGAGGACCTCACGGAGCGGATCGCTCGCGGCCAGGAACGCCTCGGCATAGTCGTTCTCCGCGTGGAGGTACGCCAGTACGTCGGGGTCGTCGCGATCGCGGAGCCAGAACCAGGGATCGATCCGGACGTCACCGTGCCGGACCAACTCCACCGGACGCTGCGCCGCACGCGGGGGCGTGGGAGTCACCGGGGGAGTCTGCCATCGGAATGGGTCCGGGAGCGGTAAGGCCCGGCGATAGCCTCGACCTCCATGCCGACGAGCACCCCCGTGTCGCATACGGACGCCGAGATCGAGGCGGTCACCTTCGACGCCGACGGGCTGGTGCCGGCGATCGTCCAGGAGGAGTCGACCGGCGCCGTCTTGATGCTGGCCTGGATGAACGAGGCCGCGCTGCGCAAGACGCTCGAGACAGGCCGCACCTGGTTCTGGAGTCGGAGTCGTCAGGAGTTCTGGTGCAAGGGCGAAACCTCTGGCGACCGTCAATACGTCCGGCAGGCTGCGTACGACTGCGACATGGACGTCCTGTTGTTCCGGGTCGAGCAGGAGGGCAAGGGCGCGTGCCATACGGGTGAGCGCTCATGCTTCTTTCGGGAATTCGGCTCCGGGGCCGCACCCGGTCGCGTGTGACGGCTCCACGCCCCGGCCTCGACGAGTTCCGGGCCCTGGCGCGCGACCACACGGTCGTGCCGGTATGGCGCGAGGTGCTCGCCGATCTCGAAACTCCCGTCTCCGCGTTTGCCAAGATCGTGGGCGACGGTGAAGGGTTCCTCCTGGAGTCGGTCGAGCACGCCGAGCGCTGGGGTCGGTATTCGTTCATCGGACGGGACCCGGTCGTGACCCTGATCGCTCGGGGCAACGACGTGACGGCGACCGGAACCGTTCCGAAGGGGGTGCCCCTCGATCAGGGGGCACTCGCCGCACTGGAGGGGCTCCTGGCGCACCATCGCGCGCCGACCCTCGACGAGTTGCCACCCTTTCACGGTGGCGTCGTCGGTTACCTGGGCTACGACGTGGTCCGAGAGATCGAGCACCTGCCGGACACCCCCAGGGATCCGATCGGCTGGCCCGACGCGGTGTTGGCACTCACCGGCCACGTGACGGCCTTCGATCACTTCCGCCAACGGCTGTTCCTCATCGAGAACGTCTTCGTGGCCGAGGGCACTCCGGCAGCCGAACTCGACACGGCCTATGCAGCGGCCGCTGTCCGGCTCGACGGGTTGGTCGCCGAACTCGCACGGCCGCTGCCCTATGTGCCATCGCCGCCGCCGCCGGCGACCCTCGACGAGCTCCCCGCCTACACCCCGTCGATGTCGTCAGCCCAGTACTGCCGCGCCGTCGAGGTGGCGCGCGAGTACATCCTCGCGGGAGACATCTTCCAGGTGGTGTTGGCCCAGCGGTTCGACCTGGAGGGCACCTACGACCCCTTCGCGGTCTACCGAGTCCTCCGGCAGGTGAACCCGTCGCCGTACATGTACATCCTGCGCCATGAGGAGGCGACACTGGTCGGCTCGTCACCGGAGCCGATGGTGCAGGTCAACGACGGACGCGTCATCAGTCGGCCGATCGCGGGGACCAGATTCCGGGGACGGACCGAAGAACACGATCGCCACATGGCGGCGGAGCTCGCTGAAGATCCCAAGGAACGGGCAGAACACGTGATGCTCGTGGATCTCGCCCGCAACGACGTGGGGCGGGTGGTCACGTTCGGTACCGAGCAGGTGGACGAGTTGATGGTGCTGGAACGATATTCCCATGTCATGCACCTCACGTCACAGGTCTCCGGCGCCCTGCATCCGGGTCGCAGCGCCGTCGACGTGCTGCGCGCCACGTTCCCTGCCGGCACCGTGAGCGGCGCACCGAAGGTCCGGGCAATGGAGATCATCGACGAACTCGAACCGGTCAAGCGAGGTCCCTACGCCGGCGTCGTCGGCTATCTGGATTTCTCGGGCAACGTGGACACGGCGATCACCATCCGCACGATGCTCTGGCGAGGCGACCGGGCCAGCGTCCAGGCCGGCGCCGGCGTCGTCGCCGACTCGGACCCGGAGCTGGAGAACCTCGAATGCCACAACAAGGCGCGGGCGCTCCTGACGGCCGCCCATGCCTCCCGAATGCTGCGGGGGATCGAACGATGACGGAACGCCGCGATCGCGTCATCGTGACCGGGCCCGACACCTGGACCTTCCTCCAGTCGCTGGTGTCCCAGGACCTCGACGGACTTGCCGATGGCGAGCGGCGGATGACGCTGTTGCTCACCCCGCGGGGCAAGGTCGAGATCCTGGCCGGAGTGGTGCGTTCGGGCGAAACCGCGATCTTCGACACGGATCCCGGTTGGGGCGCAGCGCTTGCGGCAGCGCTTGCCCGCTACCAGATCCGCACGAAGGTCGACATCGCGGTCGAACCTGCATCCGCGGTCGACGAATCGGTACGCGACGCCGAGGAGGCCGAGCGGATCGCGGCCGGTCGGCCTCGAATGGGCACCGAGCTGGACGAGACCGTGATACCGCAGGAGGCGTTCCTCGAACGCGATGCCGTGAGTTTCACCAAGGGCTGCTTCGTCGGCCAGGAACTCGTGTGCCGCATCGATACCCGCGGTCATGTGAACCGGTACCTGCGTCAGGTGATTCCGTCGGACCCCGCGGTCACGGTGGCGCCGGGCTGCGACATCGTCGTTGACGGCCAGACCGTGGGAACCGTGACGAGCAGCACCCGAGGGGCTGCCCTCGGTTACGTACGGCGCGAGGTCGAAATGCCCGCGACCGCGCTGATCGGCGCTGAACACGCGGTGGTGCGCTCAATCCCGGCCTGACCGCTCCTTTCACAGCGCCACCCGCGGGTCTCCTCGACGTTGCGGAGGGCTCCTTCAGCGGATCCGGTATGGATTCTCTGGTCAGTCGCGGGAACGACACCATCTGGCGGGCTGCAGTCCAGGCTGCACTCGTCCTGATCGCTGCGGCCGTGATCTTTCGTTCCATCGCCGGCATCGGCGAGCCATGATCGCCGGGGGCGGCTTCGCAGCATCGAGTGGGGCCCGGGTGGACCTTGCCTATCGCTACGCGGCCTGTTTCGTCGCGGCCTTCGTGATCCTGATGGCGATGGCCTTCGGCCTCTACGGGGTCTTCCGCATCGTGGCGCCGGGCGTCGCGGGTTCCTACCGTTCCGGCGGTCGCGAGGAAGGCATCGCGCAAGCCATCTCGTTGGCGGCGCTCGGTGTGGGCGCGCTCGCGGTGTTCCGCGTGCACCGGACGGACGGACTCGCGCGACGCCGTTTCGCGGGACCGACGCCCGAGCATCTTGAGGTTGCCGAGGTCACCGACGTCCAGTAGTGCGGGCGGGAGCGACCGATAGAAGTCGCCCCGGACGTCGACCCCGTCGGCGAGGCACCGCTGGACGCCGATGAAGTCGTCTCCGGCCGCGGCCAGGAGGTGTTGGTCCTCGTGCATGGCACGCGAGCCGATGCGCGGCCCGGAGGTTGTCGTTCGCCGCCGCGTACTCGCCGAGGTCCTGGTGACCGGGCGGAAACGCGCCGACCAGATGCCCCATCAGCGACACGATGTTCGGCTCGTTGATGATGCACGGGCGGCGGTCGCGGTGCCCCAGAGGAAGCCGTCGGGGAACGATCTGTTCATGGTCGAACCCTAGACTCGGCGACCGATGACGGTGCTCGATCGGATACTCGCGACGAAACGCGATGAGGTGACGCTCCTGCATCGCCCCGCGACCCGCGACCTCCTGCGGTCCCGCGCGCTCGCGGCCCCACCCACGAGGGACTTCGTGGCCGCCTTGCGCAGACCCGACGGACACCCAGGGCTGATTGCGGAGATCAAACGGCGGTCGCCGTCGAAGGGAGACCTCGCGCCGGAGCTCGATCCGGCGGCGCTTGCCGCGGCCTACGAGGCGGGAGGTGCGACGGCCTTGTCGGTGCTGACCGATGGGCCCTACTTCGGGGGTGCCGTTGCCGACCTTGATGCCGCACGCGCCGCCTGCTCACTGCCGGTGCTGCGCAAGGACTTCACCATCGACGAGGTCCAGGTGTACGAGACGCGCGCGATCGGTGCCGACGCGCTCTTGCTGATCCTGGCGGCCCTCCCGGACGATGGGCTCGTCCGGGAGTTGCACGAACTCGCCGACAGTCTTGGTCTCGCGGTGGTCGTGGAGGCGCACGATGCCGCCGAAGTCGACCGGGGCCTCGTGCTCGGTGCGCGGGTCCTCGGCGTGAACGCTCGCGATCTCGGCAGCTTCGCCGAGGATCTCGGCGGGGTAGCCGCCCTGGCGGCGAGGATCCCGGCCGACGTCATCGCCGTGGCCGAAAGCGCGATCCGGAGCGCGGCCGACGCCGATCGAATGGCCGCGGCGGGCTTCGACGCGTTGCTGGTCGGCGAGGCGTTGGTTCGGTCTGAGGATCCCAGCACACTGGCTCGGGGGCTCGTCGCCCCCGTTGTCGCAACACGGCCGGAGGCCCCGTGACTCGATTTGATCTGCCCAGCGACCGGATTCCCACGGCGTGGTACAACGCGCTCCCGGACCTGCCCGAGCCGCTCCAGCCGCCGTTGCATCCGGCGACGCGCGAGCCCGTCGGCCCCGACGACCTCGCGCCGCTGTTTCCGATGGGTCTCATCGCGCAGGAGGTGTCGACCGATCGCTGGATCGAAATCCCCGGTGAAGTCATCGACATCTACCGGCTGTGGCGCCCGACCCCGCTGATCCGCGCCGATCGGCTCGAGCGCGCCCTCGGGACTCCGGCGAGGATCTACTACAAGGACGAGTCCGTCTCGCCGGCGGGTTCGCACAAGCCGAACACCGCGGTCCCACAGGCGTTCTACAACGCGGCCGAAGGCGTGAAGCGCCTGACCACCGAAACCGGCGCCGGTCAGTGGGGAAGTTCCATCGCCTTCGCGGCAGCACAGTTCGACCTCGAGTGCAAGGTCTACATGGTGCGGGCGTCGTACGAGCAGAAGCCGTACCGGCGGATCCTCATGGAAACCTGGGGCGCGTCGGTCGTGCCGTCGCCCGTCGCGGACCCGGACAGCCCAGGGTCACTCGGGATGGCCATCTCGGATGCGGTGGCAGATGCAGCCCCGCGCGCCGACTCGCACTATTCCCTCGGATCGGTGCTCAACCATGTGCTGTTGCACCAGACCGTGATCGGGCTGGAGGCCAAAGAACAACTCGAAGCGGCCGGTGAAGTTCGTCCCGATGTCGTGTTGAGCTCCTGTGGCGGCGGCTCGAACCTGGGTGGTCTGGCCCTCCCGTTCCTGGACGATCCGGCGGTTCGCCTGGTCGCGGTGGAGCCGTCGAGTTGTCCGACCTTGACCGAGGGTCGCTTCGAATACGACTTCGGTGACACCGTGGGGATGACGCCGCTGTTGCCCATGTACACCCTCGGCCACGACTTCATGCCCCCGTCGATCCATGCGGGTGGACTTCGGTATCACGGCGACGCCCCGATCATCTCCAACCTGGTGCAGCACGGCCGGATGGAGGCGATCGCCTATCCCCAGGGCAAGACGTTCGAAGCGGCGGTCCAGTTCGCCCGGACCGAAGGAAAGGTACCGGCGCCCGAGACGGGACACGCGATACGCGCGGCGATCGACGAAGCGCTGGCGGCCAAGGAGACGGGAGAGGAGCGGGTGATCCTGTTCAACTACTCCGGTCACGGGTTCCTCGACCTCTCCGCCTACGACGATTACCTCAACGGGCGGCTCCTCGACGCGTAGGTCCGTGGCTCGCTCCACCCGGAGGGTCGAGGGCAACGTCCACGATCCCGGGTAGGCGAGGCGGTACGTTGCGTCGGTGTTCGTGAAGATCTGTGGCATCACGAACGAGGAGGACGCACTCCTCGCAGTGGCGATGGGTGCCGACGCGCTCGGCTTCGTATTCGCACCGGGGTCGCGTCGGCTCGTGTCGATCGATCAGGCCCGGGACATCGTCCGTCGGCTCCCGAGCGGTACGCCGACGGTCGGGGTGTTCCGCGACGAGCGGCCGGAGCGGGTCATCGAGATCGTCGGGAAGGTCGGGCTGACCGGTGCGCAACTCCACGGTCGTGAGCCCTTGACCGAGGTGCGTTGGATCCGGCAGCGCTGCACGTTCGTGATTCAGGCGTTTCGGGCCGGCGACCCGGCTTTGGCGTCGGCGGGGAACGGCCCGGCGGACGTGGTGCTGATCGACTCGCCGGATCCCGGGTCGGGTCGACTGTTCGACTGGAAGCTCGCCGAAGGCGCGCCGGGTGGCGTGCGGCTCATGGTCGCGGGTGGTCTCACCGCCGACAATGTGGGGGATGCGATTCGCCGCATTCGACCGTGGGGGGTCGACGTCGCGACCGGCGTGGAGTCGTCCCCCGGTCACAAAGACCCTTCGAAACTGCGGCGGTTTATTCGAGCGGCGCACGACATCGGCGAGGACGTGGAGGACGACGATCGGCCGCCGGTACCGGTCGACGGACCATTCGACTGGGAGGTCGACGAGCTCCGCGGCGGTTAACTGCACACCAGGGCGGCCAACCCATTCGGGCGGAGCCGTTCGCAGCCGTAACATGGCCGACGTCCTCGACCCGGGAGAGTGTGTGAATGTCCGCGCCGCGACGCGGTGACGATGTGGTGCTCGGTCCGCCGGGGCCAGAGCCGACGGGCTTGGGGCGCTTCGGTGAGTTCGGGGGCAGATTCGTTCCCGAGACGCTGGTCCCCGCGCTCGAGGAACTCGAGGCTGAGTTCCGGCGCGCCTGGGGCTCAGAGGCGTTCCGACAGGAATACGCAGGGCTGCTGGCCACTTACGCCGGTCGACCGACACCCGTCACCGAATGCCACAACCTCTCCGCGCGTCTCGGGGTCCGCGTACTGCTCAAGCGCGAGGACCTCACGCACACGGGATCCCACAAGATCAACAACGTGCTCGGTCAGGCGCTGCTGACCCGTCGCATGGGAAAGCAACGGGTGATCGCCGAGACGGGCGCCGGCCAGCACGGCGTGGCGACTGCGACGGCCGCCGCCCTCTTCGATCTGGATTGCGTCGTGTTCATGGGTGCAGTTGACGTCGAGCGCCAGGCGCTGAACGTCTTCCGCATGCAGCTCCTCGGCGCCGAGGTCATCCCGGTCACCTCCGGTTCGGGCACCCTGAAAGACGCCATCAACGATGCGCTCCGAGACTGGGTCGCGTCCGTACGTTCGACCCACTACTGCATCGGTTCGGTGGTGGGACCACACCCGTTCCCGTGGATGGTGCGCGAGTTTCAGCGCATCGTGGGGGATGAGGCACGCGAACAGTGTCGGGCTGTCTTGGAGGGCTCGGACCCGGAGTTCGTCGTGGCGTGCGTGGGCGGGGGTTCCAACGCGATCGGTACCTTCGCGGGCTTTGCCGACACGGACGCCCGGCTCATCGGCGTCGAGGCCGGCGGTCACGGGCTCGAGTCCGGCCGCCACGGCGCGTCGATCAGCCGGGGGGTTCCCGGCGCATTGCACGGCGCCAGGTCGTTGTACCTCCAGGACGAGAGCGGCCAGATCATCGAAGCCCACTCGATCAGTGCGGGGCTCGACTATCCCGGGGTGGGCCCGGAGCACGCGGCGCTCGCCGCCGCGGGGCGGGCCGAGTATCGATCGGCGACCGACGAACAAGCGCTCGCCGGATTTCAGCTGCTCTCCGCGACCGAAGGGATCGTCCCCGCGCTGGAACCGGCCCATGCCATCGGCTGGCTCGCCGACGAGGTCGGTCACCACATCCCGACTGGCAGCACTGTGCTCGTCACGCTCTCGGGCCGCGGCGACAAGGACGTAGTCCAGGTTGCAGAGGCGTTGACCGGCGAGGTGCCGCAATGAACCTCGAAGTGACGCTCCGGGCCGGGCGGGACGCCGGCCGCAAGTTGCTGGTGCCCTACGTGACCGGTGGGCTCGGTGCCGGATGGCTCGAAGTCGTGCGCGCGGTCGCGTCGGCCGGGGCGGATGCGATCGAGATCGGTATCCCGTTCTCGGATCCGGTCATGGACGGGCGCACGATCCAGGAGGCTTCGGAGCGCGCACTCGCCATTGACGCGACCCCGGGCGGCATCATCGATGAACTCGAAACCGCCGACGTCGGGGTACCGCTGGTGGTCATGACGTATTACAACCCGGTGCACCACATGGGCCACGAGCGGTTTGCCCAGCGCCTCGCGGGATCCGGCGTCGCCGGCGCCATCGTGCCGGATCTCCCACTCGACGAACTCGACGGGTGGGCGGAAGCCGCCGACCGGGCGAACGTGGAAACGGTCCTGCTCGCCGCGCCAACGACCTCCGATGAGCGCCTGACCGCCATCTGCGAGCGGTCACGCGGCTTCGTCTACGGCGTCGCGCTCCTCGGGATCACGGGCGAACGCACCGAGTTGGCAATCGAGGCCACCCAGATGGGGACTCGGCTCAAGGCGGCAACCGACAAGCCGGTGCTGCTCGGGCTCGGTATTTCGACTCCCGACCAGGCCCGGACCGCGGCAGCATCCGCGGACGGGGTCATCGTCGGGTCCGCACTGGTCCGGCGGCTCCTCGACGGCGGCGGGCCCGAGGCGGCGGCCACGTTCGTGGGCGAGCTGCGTGCCGGCCTGGACGCCGGATGAGTTCCGCCGCATTCGATCCCAGCTGTGACCTCTGCGAGGCCGCGAAGATCACCGAGTGGTTCCACGAGGACGACACCTGTTGGATCGCCGAGTGTGAAATCTGCGCGGTGCCGATGGTCGTGTGGCGTTCCCATGGCGTCGAACCGCCGCCCGCCGAGCTGGAGCACATGCACGTGCAACTGGCCGCCGCCGTCGAACGCCACTTCGAATTCGAGCACTACGTGGATGACAACATGCGCAATATTCCGGACCACTACCACGCACACGCTCGACCACGCGGAGGGTTCTTCGGGCACGCACTCCGCAAGCGGGCGTGACGCAGCCGGTCAGGCCAGGATGCGCTTCCGGCGACGTCGATGGGGGCGCCCGCTGATCGGCACCCCACCACCGCCGGGTCCGCGATCGAAGAGGCCGAGGTTCGGGAAGGAGTACCCGAGTACCTCGCGCGAATCGGACCCGAGCCACGAGTCGAGTACCGAGGCATAGACCTGCCGGAAGTCGACGTGATACTTGAGGTTCCCGTTCCGGTCGAGGTCGGTGGTCGGAGAAGGCGCGCCGTACAGGCCGCCCTTCACGTTCGGACCGACGAGCACCAGCGGTGCCGCCGTCCCGTGGTCGGTGCCCGCAGTGTCATTGCGTTCCGGTCGGCGGCCGAACTCCGAGAAGGTCATGACGGTGACGCGGGTCTGCCAGGTACTTTGAAGATTCGCGAACAGCGCCTCGATCGCGGCATCGATGGATGCCAGCCGGGCGGTGTGGGTTCCGGCCTGATCCGAGTGGGTATCGAATCCACCGATGGAGGTACTGAAGACCCGGACACCGAGGTCGGCGTTGATGAGTCGGGCCACGAGCGTCATCTGCCGACCCAGACCGTCGCTCGGGAACGCTCCCTGATACGCGGGCTGGATGCGCTGCGAGAGCGCAAGCGTGTCGTGCTCGACGGTCGCGACCATGTCACCCAGCGGTCCGAGTCCGGTCGAACCGTCGGCGAATGCGCCGACGGCATTGAACATGCGAACGTCGCTCGGATCACGGCGATCGATCCCGAAAGCGTTGCCGATGCTCGTCGGCAGACCCGAGGAACGGGCGACCGCTCCGTTCATGTGGAGCGGGACCGAGGTACCGATCACCGCACCGTAGAGACTCTCGTTCGCGGCATTCGGCAGCCGATCGAGGTGGCGGCCGATCCAACCCGTCGGCCCGTTGGGTTGACTCCCGCCGGCCCACCCGTTCATCCAGATCCCCATCGACGTGAAGTGACTGAGGTCCGGCGTCGGGTACCCGACCCCTTGGACGACGGCGACGTCACCCCGGTCGTAGCGGGCTTTGAGACGCGTCAGCGCGGGGTGGAGGCCGACACCGGCCGCGATCGGCAGGGCCTGGGCCGCAGGGATCGCGAGGTTGCCGCGCAGCGAGTAGTACCGGCTGTCACTCGTCGGCACGACCGTGTTCAGGCCGTCGTTGCCGCCGTCGCACATGAGGAGGACCAGGATGCCTTCGTTCGCGCCGACGGGTGGTGCGGCGAACGCCTGGAGAGCATTGATCAGCGGGCTGGCCGACGCCACACCGGCGCCGGCGCCGACGAGCTGGAGGAACCGGCGCCGGCTGAGACCGCCAGGGAGTTGCCCAGTCGTGGACAGGCGGGCGAGCGCGAGGTCGTCGAGGAGTTCGTCGTCCATAGCTTCCTTCAGGCCAGCAAGACGTCGGGCGTCAACATGGTCATGGTCGTGAGATTGATGGCCGCCCAGTCGCGCCAGGAGTACGTCGGCGCGTATTCCGTCGCCCGCTGATTGGTCAGCCAGTCCACGAGCACGCCGCGGACCCACGGCGACACCGGCGACACGGTCGGGTCCCGGCCGAAGGCGCGGAACGCACGGTCGACCGCGTCACTGGCGCTCATGGTGTGGACGTTGGCTGCGTTCCGTTGGGTGATCTCCATCAGGAAGCCGGCGTCGTGGGCCCGCCAACCGATGTTGCGGACGAAGTCGGCCCGAGCCCAGAGTGCCGTGCTGTTGAGCCAGTAACTGTTGTTCTTCCAGCCGGCCACGTTCGGCGGCTCGAAGAGCATCTGGCCCATCTGCTCCATCCACCACTGCGGATTCGTGTCGACCGCTGAGAAGCCGAGCGACTTGAGACACACGACGATCCATTCCACCGGCGATCGGACCAGACCCTGCCGGGCGGTCGGGGAATAGAACTCCGGACGCAGGAACATGGTGCGCAGCAGCGATTCGATGTTCAGACCGGAACCGACGAACGCGGTGGTCAGATCATCGAGCAGCCCCGCACTCGGGTTCGGGTAGGCGAAGAACGTCCAAAGCTTCTTGGCGATGAAGCGGGCCGCGATCGAACGTTCCGGTTCGACGGTCAGGACGCGCGTGATGATCTCGGGACCGTCCCAGTTCCGCGTCTGGCCCTTGAAGGTCTTCGGATCGGTGTCATGACGCTCGGGGTAGAAGCGATAGACCCTCGGCTCGACGCGATTGTCGACGTTGTGACCGGTCCACGCGCGCGCTGCGGCGACGACGTCGTCCTGGGTGTACTGGTTCACGCCCAGCGTGAAGAGTTCGAGCAGTTCCCGAGCGAAGTTCTCGTTGGGGGCACCCTTGCGGTTCGGGTCGTTGTCCAGGTACACGAGCATCGCGACCTGCACCGCCATCTGCTGCACGAGCGGCTCGAACGTGCCCGTCGCGGCACTTCGGAACAGCCGGTTCTGCTCGTACATGTCGTGGATGTTGGCAACCTTGCTGTACTGGGTCGCGAAATGACCGTGCCAGAACAGCGCCAACTTCTCCTGGAGGGGGCGGGGGACCGTCGCCATCCGGTCGAGCCACCACTGCACGAGCGCCACCATCTTCTGCCAGTCCCCGAGGCTCGGGTCCGCGAAAGCCGCCGGCGGAGTGTCCGGAGGGTTCGGTGTGAAGTCGAGGACGTGGTCGACGATCTCGGACAGCGGGAGCGCGGCGTACGTCGCGATCTCCGCGGGGGTCCCTTCGAATCCGGTACGCCGGAGCAGGTGGGCGACGTCGGCGGGTGGGGTGGGCAGGGTGGGCTCCTCGATCGATCTCGCTTGGGAGGTATCGACCGTGGTGAGGCCCGGCCTTGAATGGTCGGGTCAGACCTCCGACGGGCTGACCTCCTCCAGCGTCCGCCCCGATGACTCCGGCAGGCGGGGGAGGAGGAAGAGGGCCGCGAGGAGCGGCGCGATGCCGCAGATCGCGATGGCCATCCCGAGATCGTCGATGCGGTCGGCGAGGAAGCCGGCGAAGAGCAGCCCGACGGCCGACCCGGTGACGTAACAGACCAGAAGCATCGCGTTTGCCGTGCCGCGGATCTCGGTGGGGAACAGCTCGGCGTCCATCGTCCCCACGGATAGCGCCCCGGAGGCGGACGCGATGATCGCAAGGCTCGACGCGATCCAGATCACTGGCCCGCTGCCGAGGAAGAACGCCATGGTCAGCATGGTGCCGAGGAGCATGCCGACGATCGCGACCGGCCGCCGCCCGCGGGTCTCGGCGAGGCGCCCGGCGAGGATGATCCCGACCAGGCCGGGGATCCCGTTCGTCACCCCCTTGAACTGGGCGATCCCCGCATTGGAGAAGCCGCGTTCGTCGCGAAGGAACCGATTACTGAGCTGCGCGCTCGGTGCACTGAACACGTTCGAGAGAAAGCCGATCGCGCCGAGGAGGATCAGCCGCCGCCGGTGCGCGCGGTCGAGGACTTCCGACACCCGACCGTGCGCTTCGGAGCGTTCGGCGACAGCCTCGAAGCGTTGCGTCTCGACGAGTCGCCGGCTGATGAACGGCACGGCGACGATCGCGGCCGCGCCGACCCCGAACGCGATCCGCCAGGCGTCAGGGCTGAGGTCGGCGATGGGGAGCAACACCACCGAAGTCGCGTAGCCGGCGCCGGAGGCCAGGGCCAACATGGACACGGCGAACGCACGGGCCCCGTCGGGCGCCTCTTCCACCACGGCGATCCCCCCGACGATGACCGCGCTGTTGACGCACGCGCGCACCAAGGCCTGCGCCGCGGTGAACATCGTGAAGCTCGGTGCGATCGCACTGAGACCCGAGAAGATGCAGGCGCCCGCGACCGACAGCAGCAGGATCCGCCGACGACCGGCACGGTCGGCGAACGATGCCGCCAGGAGCGCGACGAGCGCACCCAGCCGCGTGATCGCGAGCGCCTGACCGAGGCTGCCGTCGCTGGCACCGAACGTCTTCGCCACGGGGTCGCTGAACTGACCGAAGAGGGCGGCGACGAACGCGGTGACGACCCCGGCGAACGAGACGGCGGCGATGAGGTTGACCTGGGACTGATCGAAGAGTCCGGGCGTGGCCAGCGGATGCGAGCCCAGTGGCGCCGGTGGCTCGGCGCCGGTTGCAGCGGCGTCGAGGACGGTCCTCGACCAGCGAAGTCCGCGACGGAGCTCCCACCGGAAGAGCGGCACGAAGAACCAGCCGAAGAAGGGCACGTTCGTGGAGTTCGTCGCGTGGAGGGTCACGACCGAACCGGCGGCGTCGGCCTCGACCGTGGCGGAGAGTCGAGACTGGGCCGCGCCGGGGAGTGGGCCGGGCTCAGCGCCGTCAACGGCGAGGTGTTCGCGCAGCGCCTGGTCCGCAGCGTCGGGGGCGATCGGGAGTTGGATCCGCACCGATCTCCGCACGGCGAGGCATGCTACGGCCCTGTCGTCGTCCGTCCCGATCAGGAGATGTCAATGACCAGGCTTGCTGTCGGAGATCGCGCTCCGGCGTTCACCCTGCTCGACCAGCGCGGTGAGAAGGTGAAGCTCACCGACTTGAAGGGGAAGAAGGTGATCCTCTACTTCTACCCGAAGGCCGACACCCCCGGCTGCACGACGCAGAGTTGTGAGCTGCGCGACCACCGAAAGGCCCTGACGAAGCTCGGCGCCGAGGTTCTGGGGGTGAGTCCGGACCCTCCGGCCAAGCAGGCGAAGTTCGACACGAAGTACAAGCTCGGGTTCCCGCTGCTCGCGGACGAGGAGCACGTGGTCGCCGAGAAGTACGGCGCCTGGGGGGAGAAGTCCATGTACGGACGCAAGTACATGGGCATCATCCGGTCGGCGTTCGTCATCGACGAGAAGGGCAAGATCGCCGGCGCCTTCTACAAGGTCAGCCCGAAGGACACATTTCCTCGCGTGAGGGACGTGTTGAGCGAGCTCACCTGACCGGTCGAGCAGATGGTCGCTGAAAGGCAGGCTGACTCGCCACCTGCAATGGGGAGGAGACGTTGATGAGGCGACCGCAGGCGTTCGTCCGGGCGATGACCACCGTCGTTCGCCTGGCTTGTCGGCACAGCATGTCGGAGGCAATGCCTCGACCTTCGGCCGGCGGACGGTTTCGCGACCATTCGCGAACAGGCTGGTCATCTCGCCGAAGTGCAGGGCATCTATCAGTTGGCGCTCCGCGGCGAACCCGTCGATCCTTGCTGGCCGCGGTAAGCCGGGGCGAGTTCGGGCCGCCGTCACTCGATGGCCGCGGCGGACATTCGTCGGCGGCACTCGTCGTAGCGGCGATCGCGAACTGCTTCGCGGCTATCTCGAGGAACTTGGCGACCGGGCGAATCCGGCCGTGCGAATTCCCTGGTACGGCAATGACCTGGACCTGCTGCTCGGCGTTCGAGTTGGTCTACGTGCATACATGAATCGCTCCATCACGGCCAGTGGGCGGCGTACGCCGCGTTGGTCGCCACCCTCGACCTGCGAGCTGGGTCATCAACTGGGGACTCTGACATTGGCGAGCCCCAAGGACACGGTGCCCCGCGTCAGAGATGTGCTGAGCGACCTCGCCTGACCGATCGAGAACACCGCAGTAGGTTTGCGACAGTGGCGCGGACGTTCTTCACCCGCTGGCAGTTCTTAGCGGGCTAGTTCTCGTCCTCGACGACCCGCGCGGTCGCATCGAGTCGCCACCCGCGCCCACAGTTCGGGCAGAGCCATCGGCCGGGGAGGTCGGCGAGGAGGTCCGTGTCGTCGGTCGGGCATCGCTGCATCGGTGCAGCGTCGCATGGGGGTGCGACCACGCGGATGGCCGGCTGGCGGTCGTCTTGCAGTTGCACCGTATGGTCTGGCAGCCTCCTCGGGTTCTGTTCCGCTACGAAAATGGACTCCACAATGCTTCGTCGTTCAGTGATCATTCTGCTTGCGGTCGGCCTCGTGGTTGCCGTGGTCGCAAGCCCAGCGTTCGGCCACGTGAGTCTCCAGCCGGGCGATGCATCCCAGGGTGGGTTCTCGACGCAGTGGTTCCAGGTCCCGAACGAGCGGGAGGAGCCGACCGTGCAGGTCGAGATCACGTTCCCCGCGGATCACCCGATCCGGCATGTGAGTGTGCAGCCTGTCGCCGGGTGGGAAGCCAACGTCGAGATGGCAACACTCGACGAGCCGATCAAGACCGACGAGGGCGAGATCACGGAGGCCGTCTCGAAGATCACGTGGTCGGGTGGCCAGATCCTGGCCGGCCAGTTCGAACGGTTCCCGGTCTCGATGGGGCCGCTACCCGAGGTCGACCAGCTCGTCTTCCCGGCTGTGCAGACCTACGAGGGTGGCGAAGTCGTCCGTTGGATTGACACGCCGACCGATGACGGCACCGAGCCGGAGAACCCGGCACCGGTCTTGACCCTCGAGCCCGGCGGGGACGCCCACGGCGGCGGGACTGGCGACGGCGACAAAGAACCCAGCGCGACCGAGGCGGCGCTCCCGAAGGACGTCGCGACGACCAGTGACGTGGACTCGGCCAAGACGATCGGCATCATCGGCATCGTCCTCGGCGCCCTCGGCGTCATCCTCGGCGGCGTTGCCATCGCCCGGAAGTCGAGCAAGAGCTAGACGTCAGCCGTTCCGGTCCGGGTGCCTTACAGAGGTGCGGCACTTCACGGGCGGGACCGGGGTTCGGTACCGTGCTACGTCGTCGACATGGACGGGCCTCTCGTACAGTCGGCTCGGGTTGTCCGTCGCCGTGCCCCAAGGACACGGTGCCCAAGACCCGAGCGGTGCTCGAGGGGTAACCCTGCCGCTCAGTCGGAGGGCGACGCGGACTCCGCGGACTCGGGGTCCGTCGCGAGTACTCCGTCCGGGTCTTCGCCGAGGAGCAGGAGCGTCTCGACCTCGGTCGGGAGCGGACCGTCGGCGGCGTTGCGCTTCCGGGGCACCAAGAGAATGGCGAGGAGCCCGACGACTGCCAAGCCGATGAACAATCCGATCCACATGGTCTTTCCTCCACCCTGTTCGGCGGTCCAGTTTATCGGACGCCAGGGGTGGCGTCACCGGCGACGAAGGACCAGGCCGTCGAACCGGGGGCGCTACCGTGACGCCTTCGCCCGCCCGGGTGGTGGAATGGCAGACACGGCGGACTCAAAATCCGCTGATCGCAAGATCGTGTGGGTTCGAATCCCACCCCGGGCACTCACGGCGCGACGTCGGGCCGTCCCTCGAGGAGTTGACCGAGAACGGCAAAGTAGGCCGCCTTCGGTGTGAGATCCCGGTGGAACAGGAGTGGGTCCGTACCGGGACCGAGCAGACCGTCCAGCCACGTGTGACCGTCGTCCACGCCCCAGACGTTCACCAGGTCACAGCTCGCCCAGCCGAGGCACGTGGCGACCGCTTGCCGATAGCGCTCGGCCTGTACTCCGGCTCGGTTGGGTACGTCCGCCGCGACCGGGACGTCGAGTTCGGACAGGAACACCGAGACGCCCAGTGCCTCGAGCCGGTCCCCGGTCCTCGCAAGCAGGTCGAAATCCGGCGCGCCGAGGATGAAGTGGCTCTGGAGTCCGACCCCGTCGATCCGAACGCCGGCGTCGACGAGGTCGCCCACGAGGGCCACCAGGGCATCAGCCTTCGCGGGGAAGTACTCCACGAAGTTCTCGTTCACGAAGAGCTGTGTCGAGTCCGGAGCTGCCGCGTCCACGATCGCGAACAACTCCGCGATGTAGTCCGATCCCAGGACCGCGGCGAAGTGGTTCGGGTACAGGGCGCCGGCCGCGGTTTCGAGCGGTTCGTTGATGACGTCGATCCGATCGAGATCGGGGTAGCGCTCGAAGATCGCCTCGGCGCGCCGGGTGAGCACCGCCCGCAACTCGACCGGATCGGTGATCGCGTTCACCCACCCGGGCAGATCGTCGAGCAGTGCTTGGTCCCACGCGAAGTGGACACCGATGTGTTCCATGTCGTGGTCGGCTGCGAAGTCCGCAACTGTGTCGGCGGGACCGAAGTTGAAGTTCTCGGGCGAGGGTTCCATCACGTTCCACGAGAACCCGTGGTTGACGATGACGTTGGCCTCCCGGGCGATGATCTCGCGGCTGGCGGGGGAGAAGTCCTGACCGAAGAGTCCAAGGCGCACCGGCGGGTCGGGTGCCTGTCCCGCCTGCGCGAGCGTGCAGCCCGACGCCGCGAGGGCGAGGGCGACCACGATCGAGCCGGCGCGAACTCCCCGTCCCATCAGGCGAGGGTACCGGACGAACCGGACACGACTGGACGCGCACCGCTCCTCCGGAGGGGTGCACTGCGGACATCCGCAGACCGCGCACCTTGCGACTATCCCCGGATGCCCAAGCGCTTCGCGATGACCTCGTTCATGATCTCGTCCGTCCCTGCACCGATGCGCTGCAGCCGGGCGTCGCGCCAGAGGCGCGAGATCGGGGTCTCGTTCAGGTAGCCCGCGCCGCCGTACACCTGGAGGCAGGTGTCGACGAGACGATTCTGGACCTGCGCCGCGTACTTCTTCGCCATCGAGATCTCGGCGACGGGGTACTCACCCTGCTGCACGCGCCAGATGGTGTCGTCGGTCAGGCAGCGCGCAGCCTCGAGTTCGGTCGCGGCGTCGGCGAGCATGTGGGCGATGACCTGGTTGTCGGCGAGCGCGCGACCGAAGGCGCGCCGCTCGCGCGCGTACGCGATGGTCTGCTCCAGCACGTCGAGACCTTGCCCGATGCTCTGCGCCGCGCCCGAGAGCCGTTCGTACTGAAGTTGCCACGCCATCTGCGCGAAGCCGTTTCCGGGTTCGCCGCCGAGGAGGTTCCCCGCGGGGACGCGCACATCGTCGAGCGCGATCTCGGCGGTATCGGAGGCTCGCATCCCGAGCTTGTCGAGCTTGCGCGACACACTGACTCCCGGCAGGTCGGTGTCCACGATGAACAGGGACACGCCACGGTGTCGGGAACCTGGCTCGGTTTGGACGGCCATCGTCATGAAATGGGCGCGAGTGCCGTTCGTGATGAACATCTTGCGGCCGTTGATGACCCAGGTGTCGCCATCACGTTCGGCACGGGTGGTGATCGCGGCGACGTCGGAACCTGTGTCCGGCTCGGTGAGCGCGATGGCGCCGATGCTGGTCCCGGCGATCGCGGGCGCAAGGTAACGCGCCCGCAGCTCGTCGGTGCCGAACTCCGCGATCGCCGGCGTGCACATGTGGGTCTGCACTGCAACCGCCATCGGCACGGAACCGCCGCCGCAGCGCGCCAGCTCCTCGATGAACAGGAGGCTGCCTGCCAGATCACCGTCGGACCCTCCCCAGCGCGCCGGGTAATGGAGCCCGAGGAAACCGAGTTCGCCACACCGGGTGAACACCGAATCGGGAAAGTGCCCGGTCTCCTCCCATTCGCTCACGCAGGGCGTGATCTCGGCTGCGACGAAGCGGCGAACCGAGGTCCGCAACGCCTCGTGTTCCTCGGAGTAGATGGGGTGGCGACTCATCGGGCCATTGTGACGGTTCGACGGCGGCTCGGCGAGGCCGCCGGGTCTCGAACGCCGGCGCTCTACAATGCCGCCGTGTCCCGATCAGCCATCGAACGCAAGCTCACCGAACTCAGCGAACGCGTCAAGCAGGTTGCCGCGGAGCTCGGGTTGACCGAAGAGCAGTTGCGGTTCCTCGACGAGGAGGCCGACGACGCGCGTCTGCGCGCACTGGTGGCCGAGACGCCGATGGAGGTCGCGACCGCCAACGAGAGCCGTCGTCACGCCGACGCGCTGCGACGCCATCGGGACTCCCTGCTCCGCGACCTCGCCCAGCTCCGAGCCGAGCAAGATGTCCTACTGGACCGCCTGACCGCCGAACCGGCTTCGCGCTGAGATCGACGAGAGGAAGACCGTGTCGACCCAAGCAACCCGCATCATCGTGGCCGAGGATGAGGCGATCATCCGCCTCGACCTCAAGGAACTCCTCGAGGAGGAGGGCTTCGACGTGATCGCGGAGACCGGCCGTGGCGACGACGCCGTGGAGTTGGTCCGCGAGCACCGTCCCGACCTCGCGATCCTGGATATCAAGATGCCTGGACTCGACGGGCTGTCAGCCGCTCGGCAGATCACGAGCGAGCGATTGTCGGCGGTCCTGATCCTCACGGCGTTCTCGCAGCGCGATCTCGTCGAGCAGGCACGCGATGCCGGAGCGATGAGTTACATCGTGAAGCCATTCCAGAAGAGCGATCTCATTCCGGCCATCGAACTGGCCATCGGTCGGCATGCCGAAGTGCAGAGTCTCGAAGACGACATCTCGGACCTCGCGGAACGCCTCGAGGCACGCAAGGCCATCGACCGCGCCAAGGGTGTGCTCATGGATGACCACGGGATGCGGGAAGCCCAGGCGTGGCGGTTCCTCCAGACCGAAGCCATGAACTCGCGTCAGAAGGTGCACGAGATCGCAGCCAAGGTGGTCGCTCGCGATCTCGTTCCGCCTGCGTCGAACTGACCGGCCTTCGGTGAGTTCGGCGTCGATCGCCGACCTTGCTCCGGACCCCACGGCCCCGGACCGTGCGGCGCTTCCGTACCACCCCGCGCTCGACGGAGTGCGGGCACTGTCGGTCCTTGCCGTCATCGCCTATCACAACGGGTATTCCTGGGCGGTCGGGGGCTTCCTCGGGGTCGACGCGTTCTTCGTGCTCTCGGGCTTTCTCATCACGACGCTCTTGGTCCTGGAGTACCGCCGCGTGGCGACCGTCGGGCTCGTCGCGTTCTGGGGTCGGCGGCTGCGCCGCCTGCTCCCGGCGCTCCTCCTCGTGCTGGGTTTCGCTGCGATCTACGGCTCGATCGCCCTGCGGCCCTACGAAGTCGGCCGACTCCGGTGGGATTCGGTCGCGAGCGTCTTCTACGTCACCAACTGGCGGTTCATCGCGTCCGGTCAGAGCTACTTCGATCTCTTCTCGACGCCGTCGCCGCTCCGGCATCTCTGGTCGCTGGCGATCGAGGAGCAGTTCTATCTCGTGTGGCCGCTGGTGGTGCTCGGATGCTTGCGGGTCCGCCGCGGCGCGGTGGATCTCCTGGCCGCAGTGTGCGTCGTCGGCGCGGTGGCCTCAGCCACCGCGATGGCCGTGCTGTACGACCCGGAACAACCGTCGCGCGCCTACTACGGGACCGACACGAGGGCCCACGGCCTGCTGATCGGCGCCCTACTGGCGTTGCTGTTGCTTCGAGGTGGACCGACGCGCCCGGTCACTCGTCGGATGCTGCAAGGGGGCACCCTGGCCGCCGGGGTCGCGATCTTTTGGTGTTGGCACGTCGTCGATGCGACGAGCGCGGGCTACTACGGACTGGGCTCCGTTGGATACGCGCTCGCGGTCGCCGTGGTGATCGCAGGGGTCATGCAATCGGGGATCACGGCTCGAATCCTGGGTGCCCAGCCGTGGCGCGGCATCGGACAGATCTCCTACGGCCTGTACCTGTGGCATTGGCCGATCATCGTGTGGCTCGTCCATTGGCGGGTCGGCTTCGGAGGCAGCGCCCTGGTGGCACTTCGGCTCGTCGTCACGTTCGCTGCGGCCATCGCCTCCTACAGCCTGGTGGAGCAACCGATTCGGCACGGCCGCTGGTTCCCACGCGGGAGCCTCAGTGCCCGGTTGGCCACACCAGTCGCGGTTGCGGTGATGGTTGTGGTGCTCCTGGGGGCGACGGTCGGTGCGAGTGCGCCCCCGAGCTACTTCACCGGGGGAAAGCCGTCACCGTGTTTCTATCCCAACGCCGCTGAGCGGCGCGCCGCGCAGCGGGCGCTGGCACGTCGGGACGCGGCAGATCTGCGCGATCTTCCGCGCATCGCAGTTGTCGGTGATTCGGTTGGGTGCAGCCTCTGGCCCGGGCTGGCCGCGGTGCAGGATGCGGACGGCCTTCGCTACCAGATGGGGGCGACGATCGCCTGCGGAGTCGTGTCGGATCATGTGCTCGCCAGCGCCACCATCCCCTTGGCCCCGGCGGAGACGGACACGTGCAACCTGCTCGCGCGCGACCGACGACGCGGCGCAGTCACCCCGAACACCGACGCCGTGCTCTGGATGTCGAGCTGGGAGCGCGCCGACCTCGACGACGACGGTGAACGCGCCGAGGCGGGGACCAGCCGGTGGAAGGATCTCCTCACAAAACGCATGACCGCGACGCTGGACGAGCTGACCCGTGGCGGCGCCCATGTCGTCATCGTGACCATGCCGCCGAAGACCGAAGGAGAGATCCGAGGCCTGCAGGAACGGCCGTCGACCGCGGACGACGCGAGCTACGGGCAGCTCAATGACCTGCTCCTCGCGGTGGCAGCCGAGCATCCCGAGCAGGTGACCCTCGTGGACCTGGCCGGGCACGTCTGCCCCGGCGGCGCGCCTTGTCCGCGGATGGTCGACGGCCTCGTGCCCCGCGGCTTCGACGGTGCCCACTTCACCCCGCAGGGTTCAGTCTGGGCGCTCGAGTGGCTCCTCCCCGAGATCGCGCGGGCCACGGCGGCCGGAGGGCCCGGCGCGTAGAGTGCGCGAGATGGCCGGCGGAGACATATGAGCACGCTGCTGCTGCTCGACGGCCACTCGCTGGCGTATCGGGCGTTCTACGCACTGCCCACCGACCTGGCGACGTCATCGGGACTGGTGACGAACGCCGTCTACGGGTTCACGTCAATGCTGATCAAGGTGGTCGGTGACGAGAAGCCAGAGCACCTGGCGGTCGCGTTCGACACGGCCGCGCCGACCTTCCGCAAGGAGAAGGACGCCAGCTACAAGGCCGGTCGCAAGGAGACGCCCGACCTGTTCCGGTCGCAGTTGCCCCTGATCCAGCAGGTGCTGGAGACCCTCGCGGTCCCGATCCTCGAGGTCGACGGGGTCGAGGCGGACGACGTCATCGCCACGCTCGCGACCCGGGCGGCGGCCGACGGCATCGACGTCATCGTCGTCACGGGCGACCGCGACTCGTATCAACTCGTCGAGGACCCGCACATTCGGGTCCTCTACAACAAACGCGGCGTGTCCGACTACGCGTTGTACGACGAAGCCGGCATCGTCGAGCGGACCGGCGTCACGCCGGAGCAGTACACCGAATATGCGGCGCTGCGCGGCGACAAGAGTGACAACCTCCCCGGCGTCCCGGGCATCGGGGAGAAGACCGCGGCCAAGCTGGTCACGACCTACGGCACGCTCGAAGGCATCTTCGAACACCTCGACGACCTGCCGCCCAAGCAACGTGAGAACCTCGGTGAGTTCCGCGAGCAGGTGTTCCACAACCGCGAGATGTCGGTGCTGCGTCGCGAGGTCCCGCTCGAAGTGGCGGTCGACCAACTTCGCATCGGCGGCTGGGATCAGGAAGAAGTTCGCACCCTCTTCCACCAGCTCGAGTTCCGGACGCTGTACCCACGTCTCCTCGACGCGCTCGGGGTGGACGATCAGACCGGAGCCGTCGAGGCCAGCGCACTCGACGTCGAGGTCGAACGCATCACGACCGCCGCTGCGTTGGCACAGGCGCTTGCGGCGCTGGGCAAGGGCGGCGACGAGTTCTGCATGGAGGCCGACTGGCACGGTGCCGCGGGGACCAGTCCGCTCCGGGGCCTGGCGTTCGGTCGCGGCGACGGGACGGCCGCGTACGCACCGGAGGATCTCTTCGGGGACGCGAAGGTGCGCGCCGAGCTCGCCACGCTGGTCGGACCGGATGGTCCACCGCTGGTCACGCACCGCGCCAAGGAATTGATGCACGGTCTCGAACGGCTGTGCGAAGTGACGGTCGAGACACTGCATCTCGACACGGCGGTCATGGCGTACCTGCTCGATCCGGGCGACGGGAAGTACGAACTCGGCGACCTGGTCGCCCGGTTCTGTGGCATCGAACTCGTGTCCCCGGATGCCGCACCCGAGGGGACATTGGACCTCGACGGCGTGGGGTCCGGCGACGACGCCGGCCGGCGTGCAGCCGCGACGATGCGGCTCGCTCCCGAGCTGGTCGACGCGCTCGAGCAACGGGAGCTGTGGCACCTCTACGAGGACGTCGAACGGCCACTGGTTGCCGTGCTCGCCGAGATGGAGCGGGCGGGCGTCGCGATGGACCGCGAGTTCCTCGAAGGGATGCGGTCCGACCTCCAGGACCAGTGCAAGGACCTGGAAGGCAAGATCCACGCACACGCCGGCGAGCAGTTCGTCGTCAACTCCGTGCCCCAGCTCCGCCGGATTCTCTTCGAAGTTCTCGGCTTGACGCCGGTCAAACGCACGAAGACCGGTCCGTCCACCGATGCGGATTCGTTGCAGAAGATGGCAGCCGCGGACGCCCATCCGATCCTGGCGGACCTCCTGCGGTACCGGGAACTCGAAAAACTCCGCAGCACGTACGCCGACGCGTTGCCGCCGCTGATCCAGGCCGACGGCCGGATCCATGCCACGTTCAACCAGCTGGCAACGACCACCGGGCGGATCTCGAGTGAGAACCCGAACCTGCAGAACATCCCGGTGCGCACCGCGGAGGGGCGGGAGATGCGCAAGGCGTTCGTGGCCCCGGACGGGGCGGGACTTCTCACCGCGGACTATTCACAGATCGAGCTGCGGATCCTCGCGCATCTCGCCGAAGACCCGGGTCTGATCGACGCCTTCGACACGCGGCGCGGACGTCCACGTCACCACGGCATCGAAGGTCTTCGATGTTCCCGAGGCCAAGGTGGACGACTTCCAGCGTCGATTCGCCAAGGTCGTCAACTACGGCCTCGCATACGGGATGGAGGCGTACGGCCTCGCCCAGCGGCTCGACATCCCGACCGACCAGGCGAAAGAGATCCTCGACAACTACTTCGAGGGGTTTCCGAACGTGCACGCCTACATGGAGAACACCGTCGTCGAAGCCAAGTCCCGCGGGTACACGACCACGATCCTCGGGCGGCGACGCCAGATCAGTGAACTGGCGTCGGACAACTTCCGCATCCGCCAGATGGGCGAGCGCATGGCGCAGAACGCGCCGGTGCAGGGCTCGGCCGCCGACATCTTCAAGCTGGCGATGATCCGGCTGAGTGACGCGCTCACCGACCACGAGTCCCTGGGCGCGCGCGGATGGTGCTGACCGTCCACGACGAACTCGTTCTCGAAGTCCCACTGGATACGCGCGACGCGACGGAACCGGTCGTGCGTGAGGCCATGGAAGGCGCCATCGAACTCGCGGTGCCGCTCGTGGTGGACGTCGGTTTCGGGAGCAGTTGGGCCGAAGCGAAGTAGCTCCGCCTCAGACGCGGCGTCGGTGCGCTTCCGAGTGGTCCCAGTCGCCGAGCAGTGCGCGGATCGCAGTGAGCAGGATCAGGGGCTCGTCGAGCATCGCGTGGTGGCCGGCCTCGGGAATCTCGATGATCGGCGTCACCCGGCCGAGCGCGTCGTACATGGACTCGCCGATGTCAGGGGTCACCAGGCCCTGCTCGGAAGCGAGCAAGGCGAGTCGGCAGGTGACGTCCTGGAGGTAGGGGAGCGCGATCGAACGCAGCCCCATCCCGAACTGTTCGAAGATTCGTCGGTCGAACTTCCACTGCCAGCCACCGTCGACCGGTCGCAGGGACTGACGAGCGACGTGATCGATGACGTAGTCGAGGTAGCGCGCCTGTCCGGGCACGGTACGAAAGTGAGCGATCGCATCCTCGACGCTCTCGTAGGTGCGCGGTCGACCGAACGCTTCCTTGAGTCGGTACGCGCCGATCTCGGGGTCAGGCTCGGTGACGGGCGAGTCACACACGATGACGCCACTCAGCTTGTTGGGATAGCGCGCCGCGGTCGCGATCGTCACGAAGCCGCCCATGCTGTGGCCGACGATCACCGGGCGACCCGAGATCTCTCCGGCGTCCGCAACCGCCACGACCTCGTCGGTCCACTGCTCGAGGTCGTACTCACTCCGGTGGGTGCTGTCGCCATGGCCGGAGAGGTCTACCGCCAGCACTCGGAACTCGCGCGCGAAGCTCGCCGCGATGTGCGTCCACCAATGGGCGTGAGCGCCGCCGCCGTGCACGAACACCAGGCCCCGCGCGCCCGGATCGCCCCACGCCAGGTAGTGGATCGGGCCGCCCGCGACCTCGACCGTGGCGTCCTGGCGGGGCACCGCCAACGAACGGCGGAACCACTCGGGTGCGTCGGGGAGTGGAGCGATGTCATCCATGGGCAGCGGCAGGCTATGGGGATCGGCACCGGTAACCCGCAGTGGGCCTCGCTGGTGGCCGCGAAGGGATAGCCTTCCGCAGCCCTGCTGGGGGGCCTTGGGGGAACGGCGATGCAGGCAATGACTCCACCTCGTCGGTTCGCGGTGCAGGCCGCGGCGATCGGATCGGCGGGTGGCGGACTGGTCCATGCAGCCGCGGTCGGTACCCACGCGGAGGAGCAGACGTTGGTCTGGCTCTTCGCGCTGTGTGCCATCGCCCAGGTCGGAATTGCGGGCCTCGTGCTCCTGCGCCCGACGCGACTCATGCTCGGAGCGCTGGCTGCGATCAACGCCGCGGCGTTCACGAGCTGGGCCCTGTCGCGCACGACCGGATTGCCGGCACCCTCCGCGCTCCGTGGCGTCGAAGCGGTGGGGACCGCGGATCTCATCGGCGCGGTGTTCGCCGTTTTTGCAGTCTGCGCTGCGATTGCCTTCATCGTGCGTCCTGCATCCAAGCGGGTCCTCGGACCGGCCTGGACCGCGGTCATGCTCGTCGCCGCACTGACTCTCAGCGTGCCCGCACTTGCCGCGGGCGCGGAGCACGACCACTCCGCCCATGGCGCCGCGGGCCACGTCGAGGGGCACGGTGACCACGCCGAGGGTCACGGTGACCACGGTGCGGCTGGACACGACGACGGTGATCACGCGGATCACGACACCGACGACGCGAGCCACGCCGATCACGACACCGATGACGCGAGCTCACACTCGGACTCCCATGGAGATGATCACGACGGCCACACGGAAGTGCTCGGCACCTCGACCGGTCACGCGCACGACTCCACGTCGCATCACGACTCTTCCACGGGGGCCCACACGGACGTGCCGCATGCTCCGAATGCACCCCATGCACCCCATGCACCCCATGCACCCCATGCTCCGGATGCTCCGCACCCGCCCCACGACCCGACGGTTCCCCACGACCCGACGGTTCCCCACGACCCGACGGTTCCCCACGACCCGACGGTTCCCCACGACCCGACGGATCCGCACCACCCGCCCACGGACCCTGCCGGCCCGATCATCAGTCTGGACGACCCGCGGTTGACACCGGCCCAGAAGGCAGCGGCCACCCAGCTCATCGAAGCGTCCAAGGAAGCGCTTGCGGGCTACTCCGACACCGCCTCGGTCGAAGCTGCCGGGTACCGCTCCATCGGCGACGGCGGGACCGGCTGGGAACACTTCGTCAACGGCGCGTTCCTCTCGGACCGCTACGAGATGGAACCGACACGGGTCGAGTCCATCGTCTTCCAGGTCAACCCCGACGGCACGAAGCACCTGGCCTCGGCGATGTACATCCTGTCGCTCGGCAAAACGATGGCCGACGTGCCCGACATCGCCGGTGAACTCACCACCTGGCACGACCACCAGAATCTCTGTTGGAGCTTCACGCCCGTGTTGCAGGTCGTCGGTATCACGAACCCGGACGGCACCTGCACCCGCGGCCAGTTCATGCCGACGCCTCCCATGCTTCATGTCTGGCTGCAGCCCCACGAGTGTGGTCCCTTTGCGGGGATCGAAGGCACCCACGGTTCGGCGTGCGGACACGACAACCACGACCCGGATCCCACCGGTCCCATCGTCACCTTGGATGATCCGCGATTGAGTCCTGCGCAACGCGCCGCCGCCCTCGAACTGATTGCGGTGTCGACGAGCGGGATGGAGAAATTCACCGACGTCGCCTCCGTCGTCGCGGCCGGCTACCGCTCAATCGGCGACGCGGGCACCGGCTGGGAGCACTTCGTCAACTGGACCTTCTACAACGACGGCATCGAGATGGACCCGGAACGGATCGAATCGGTGGTGTTCCAGGTCATGCCGGACGGCACCAAGCACGTCGCGTCCGCGATGTACATCCTCAACCCCGGCAAGACGATTGCGGACGTTCCCGACATCGCCGGCGAGCTCACGATCTGGCATGACCATCAGAACCTCTGCTGGAGTGGGGGTGCGACACCGCGAGTGGTCGGCATCACCCGGCCGGATGGCACCTGCTCCCAGGGCGTGTTCATCGCGACGCCGCCGATGTTGCATGTGTGGATGCAGCCCCACGATTGCGGACCGTTCGCCGGGATCGACGGCTCGGCCCACGGGAGCTGCACCAGTCACGACCACTGAGCAGGAAATCAGGCTCGAGCACGCCTGAAGGGGACACGTGTCGGAGTGGGATGAAGTGGCGGCCGGTTGGGATCAGACGGCCGCAGTGCGCGGCGTACGCCGACGCCGCGTTCGAGTCCCTCGAAACGCTCGTCGGGTCGCTCGGTCTTCGCCTGACTGGAACGCGTGCATGCGACTTCGGCGCGGGTACCGGGCTGCTGACGGCGAAGCTGGCAGAGATTTGCGGCCACGTCGACGCGATCGACAAATCCGACGGCATGCTCAAGGCGCTGCGCAGCAAGAGCGAGCGTCTCGGGTGGCGCAACGTGCGGGCGCTGGCGGCACTGCCGTCGGGTACGAAGCACTACGACCTGGTGGTGTGCTCCTCGGTGCTCGGGTTCGTCGATGACTATCCCGCGACCGTCGAGCAGCTGGTGTCCCGGATGAACTGCGGCGGGCTCCTCGTGCAGTGGGATTGGGTGCAGGATCCCGATACCGACGAGCCGCACGGTTTCACGAGCGAGCAGGTCCGTCGAACCCTCGAGGGGAGTGGTCTCGTCGATGTCGGAGTCCGACGCGCGTTCTCAGTTGACGTCGACGGCGCCGCGATGACGCCGCTGCTCGGCTTCGGCCGCCGACCCGGATGATCCCGCGCCGCGAGGAGCCTCGAGCTGGTTGGTTCAACGACATTGCAGCGTTCCTCGGGCCGGCGTACCTGCGAAATGCGTTCACGAAGGGGACCGAGCAGGAGGTCGCGTTCCTGGTGGAGGTCCTGGGGCTCGAACCGGGGATGCGGGTGCTCGATGTCGGTTGCGGCCCGGGGCGTCATTCGTTGGCGCTCGGCGCCCGAGGAATCACCGCGCACGGCGTGGACCTCTCCGAGGACTTCATCGCGCTCGCCTGGGCCTCGATTGGTGACCTGCCCGTCAGCTTCGAAGTCGGTGACGTCCGAGACCTCGCAGTCGACGAGCCGTTCGATGCGTTGATCTGCCTCTGCCAGGGCGGGTTCGGGCTGCTCGGCGGTCAGGAGAACGAGGTCCTGATGGCTCGCTTCGCGCGAACTCTCCGCCCCGGCGGTCGGCTGGCGATCAGCGCGTTCTCGGCATACTTCGCGCTCCGCTGGATCGAGGAGGGTGATCGTTTCGATCCGGCCACCGGGGTCAATCACGAGGTCGCGACGCTGCGCAACCCCGACGGGGAAGCGGCCGAGGCTGACCTCTGGACCACCTGTTTCACCGTCCGAGAGCTGGACCTCATGGCCCGATTCGCCGGACTGGTGAACGTCTCGGTCAGCGGCGTCACGCCCGGCGACTACGGCGATCACGCCGTCACCCTGGACCGTCCCGAGTTGTTGCTTCTCGCACAGGTACCCGCCGACCGCTAGCCTGGCGGCGTTCCGTTTTTGGGCGGAGCCCAATACCACTCGCGTGGCGAATCTCGCCGCGCCCGACCGCATCTGTCCCCAGGAGATCTTCCCCTTGTCCCAGACCGAGCAGGCCGCCCCGGCGGCCGACGACACCACCCCGACCACCGACCCCACCTCGGAGACGCCCACCGGCGAATCCGAGGACATGGGCGAGATCACGGAGATCGTGCTCAACGACCTCGGGAGCATGTCGCTCTCCGATGCCGTCGACGCGACCCTGGTCAACTTCGACGAGGGGGGGCTCGTTTCCGGCACGGTCGTCAAGATCGACGCGGACGAGGTGCTGCTCGACATCGGCTTCAAGTCCGAAGGGGTGATCCCCGCCAAGGAGTTGTCGATCCGCAACGACGTCAACCCTTCCGAGATCGTCACCCTCGGCGAGGCGATGGAAGCACTCGTCCTCCAGAAGGAAGACAAGGACGGCCGGCTGATCCTCTCGAAGAAGCGCGCGCAGTACGAGCGTGCGTGGGGCGACATCGAGCGGAAGAAGGAAGCGGACGAGCCGGTCAAGGGCCCGGTCATCGAAGTCGTCAAGGGTGGGCTCATCCTCGACATCGGCTTGCGTGGATTCCTGCCCGCATCGCTGGTGGACCTACGCCGCGTGCGCGACCTCCAGCCGTACGTCGGCAAGGAGATCGAGTGCAAGATCATCGAGCTGGACAAGAACCGGAACAACGTTGTCCTCTCGCGTCGTGCGTACCTCGAAGAGACCCAGCGTGAACAGCGCGACGAGTTCCTCACCAACCTGAAGTCCGGTGAAGTCCGATCCGGTGTGGTGTCCTCGGTCGTGAACTTCGGTGCCTTCGTGGACCTCGGCGGCATGGACGGACTCGTTCACGTCTCCGAGCTGTCCTGGAAGCACGTGGATCACCCCAGCTCCGTCGTGCAGGTCGGCGACGAGGTCACCGTGCAGGTGCTCGACGTCGACCTCTCGCGTGAGCGCATCTCGCTCTCGCTCAAGGCGACCCAGCAGGACCCGTGGCAGGAGTTCGCCACTGGTCACCAGGTCGGAGAGCTGGTCTACGGACGGGTCACCAAGCTCGTGCCGTTCGGCGCCTTCGTCCAGGTGGGCGACGGGATCGAAGGACTTGTGCACATCTCGGAGATGGCACTGCACCATGTCGAGGCCCCTGAGCAGGTCGTGACCCCCGGCGAGGAGCTGTGGGTCAAGATCATCGACATCGATCTGGACCGTCGGCGCATCTCGCTGTCGATCAAGCAGGCCGCCGAGGGTGGCGTCGTCGCCGCCGAGTACCAGGACCAGTTCGGTGAGCACGCCTACGACGAAGAGGGCAACTACATCGGCCCCGAGATCGTCGAGGAGCCGGCCGAGGGCGAAGCTGCTGGTGAAGATGGCGCTCCCGCGGCCGCGTTGCCGGTGACTGGCGACGCCGCGCCGGAGCCAGTGGCCGAGGCCGAGGTCCAAGCGGTCGACCCGGCTCCCGAGCCGGTGGCCGAGGCCCCCGCGCCCGAGGGCGGGGATTCGGCCTAGGGCCTCGTCGATCCGGTGGGCATCACCGGATCTGCACGATCCCCATACGCACGCCCGAAAGCACCGCCTGGGTGCGGTCCCGTGCGTCGAGCTTCGCGTAGATCGACGCGAGGTGGTTCTTGACGGTCTTGACCGAGATGAACAACTCACGGCCGATCTCGGTCGTGGAACGACCGTCGGCAACCGCCTGGAGGACTTCCTTCTCGCGCTTGGTGAGTGGGCCGGTCTTCTCGGTCTCGTCCGCGTCGACGGGTTCCTCGGGGAACTGCTCCAGGATGGACGTCGCGATCTCGGGGGACAGCAACGGTTCCCCGGTGGCGACGGCCGCCACCGCCGCAACGACCTCACTGAGTTCGCAGTCCTTGGTCAGGAAGCCTGCGGCGCCGGCACGCAGAGCACGGGCCCGCAACGCATCCTCGTCGTGCATCGTCAGGACGAGGACTCGGGCGCGACTCCCCGCCGCGACGATTCGCCGCGTCGCCTCGATGCCGTCGAACACCGGCATGGAGACGTCCATCAGGATCACGTCGGGAACCAACGCGCTGGCGAGTGCGACCGCCTCGCCACCATCCGCGGCCTCACCCACGACGGTCACGCCGGCGTCCTCGAGGGCGCGCCGTACCGCCTCCCGCAGCATCTGGTGGTCGTCGGCGAGGAGTACGCGGGTCACGGAGCACCTTCCATCTCGATCAATACGGTGGTGCCGTCGCCGGGGCTGCTCGCGAAGTTGACCCGCGCGCCGATGGCATCGGCGCGTTCACGAATACCGACCAGGCCGTAGCGCTCCTTGATCGGACGGGCCGGGTCCATGCCGGTGCCGTCGTCGCGCACGACGAGACGGGCCGGGGCAGAGGAACAATCCCAGGTGACATGCACGGAGGACGCATCGGCATGTCGCTCGACGTTCGTAAGCGCTTCCTGGAAGATTCGCCAGAACTCCTGTTCTACCTGGCGCGGAAGCCGCCGATCCGGACGAATCGCCTCGAAGGTCGCATCGACGCCGGTGCGATCCGACCACCGTTTCAGGTATGGCTCGGCGAGAGGCGCGAATCCCTCCTCGTCGGTGACGGCGGTCCGGAGCTGATACAGCGTTTCGCGGAGCTCCACGACGACACCGCGGACCGCCTTGTGAAGGGCCGGCAGTGCCGGGTCGCTGTAGCGACGGGACAGGCGATCAAGCTCGAAGCCGATATAGGCCATGGACTGCGCGGTTCGGTCGTGGAGATCCCGGGCGATGCGAGCTCGCTCGGCTTCCGCCCCGAGCGTCCGCAGCCGACCGAACCACCTTGCGTTGTCCACTGCGAGCGCGAGTGAGGACCCGATCTGGCCGAACAGCTCCGCGTCGGTCACCGCGGCGCGATCCGGCGACCGGTACTCGACGGCGAGCAGGCCCACGACCCGATCGGGTGTCCGCAGTCCGACCAGCATCCCGCTGCTCGCGAACTCGCCGTTCCACAATTCGTCCTGCCGAGTCGTTCGTTGGATCCGCACCACGCCGGGCTTGCTGAGCGCCTCCCGGGCGCGCGGTGGGAGGTCGTCGGGCTCCAGATGATCGGGAAGCTCGATGCCCTCGGCGAGCTGAGTTCGCCAGGTACGGCTGGTCTCGTCGGCCAGTAACACGACGAGGACGTCGGGAGCGAAGACGTCGCGAATCGTGTCCCGCGCCGACGCTACGACCTCCGCCAGGTCCAGTGAGTCGGGGAGGGTCCGCACCACGTCGTGCAGCGCGTGGAACAAGTCGTTGGCGAGTGACATCCGCGACACCTCGTCCGCGGTCTCGCGCTCACGCTCTTCGGCGTCGAGCCAGAGTTGACGGGTGTAGCCCCCGACGACAGCGGCGGCCACGACGACGATCGACGCGAGCAGGCCGGTCCGAATTGACTCATGCGAGGCGCCACTCACGACGTCGGCCATCACGATCGTGCCGCCGGTGAACAGCGCCGCGAACGCGCCTTCCCGGTAGCCCCACCCGTAGGCCGCCAGAAGGACGAGTGGGATCGGCATGAGGAGATACGGACTCGACCAGTTGCCGGTGACGGCGATCGCACCAACAGCGATGAGGAGGTCCAGCACGACGAGCGCCTCGGCGCGCCAGCTCGCCGGGTAGATCTGCAGCGGTCGGAACGTTCGGTAGACGGTGTCGGCCAGCAAGACGGCGCCGGTCACGAGCAGCGTCTGGTGATCGGTCGATTCCAGTCCGACCGCCAGCCCGACGCCGACCAGCAGACACAGCCAACGCAACCAGATCGTCAGTGGGCCCAGCCGGCCCAGTTCCTCGACGGTACGGGCGTTGAGGCGGGGTCCGATTCGGCGGCTCCATCGCCCACGCCGCCGGGGCGACCGACCACCGGCGGCGCAGCGCCACGCGTTCGGCGCGGCGCCGGGCGGCGCGGCTCGGCGGGGCGTTGCCTGAAGTCGACGGTGTCGTAGAGGTGATGGCGCGATTCTGGCGCCTGGGGCCGCCCGATTGCGGACATTCACCTTCCGGCAGCTCCCGGTACGATTCGGGCCGTGCTTCTCGTAGGACTCACCGGCGGCATCGGCGCGGGCAAATCGACCGTTGCGGCCCTGTTGGAGGCACGCGGCGCCGTCGTTCTCGATGCCGACGCCGTTGCCCGGTCGGTCGTGGAACCCGGCCAGCCGGCCTTCGACGAGTTGGTCGCCCACTTCGGTGCGGGGATCGTTGGTTCAGATGGTGCGTTGGATCGGGCGGCGCTGGCCGCCGCGGCGTTCGCGACTCCCGACGGGAAGGCCGCCCTCGATGCCATCACCCATCCGCCGATCCATGCGGAGTTCGGTCGCCGGATGGCCGAAGCGCCGCCCGACGCGATCGTCGTGATGGACGTACCCCTCCTCGTGGAATCCGGCAACGCCGCGGAACGGGGATACGAGGCGGTCATCGTGGTCGAGGCACCGGAGCAGGTGCGGCTCGATCGCCTCGTCGGCCGAGGCCTGGAACGATCCGATGCCCAAGCCCGGATGAAGACGCAGGCCAGCGATGACCAACGACGCGAGGTCGCGACTCACGTGCTGGACAACACCGGTGATCCCGCGGCGCTGGCCGTACAGGTCGACGAGCTCTGGTCGGACCTCGAGGCCCGCCACGCCGCCAAGCCACCGCCCGTGTAGTTTCCGCGCCTCGACGCGGGCCGGCGTCACGAAGACGCAACGTCGACATGTCAGACTCCCGGAGTGGAACGCAGTGTCTTCTCCGACTACGAACCGGAGGGGTTCTTCGACGAAGCCTTCCAGGCTCCCGGTGTCCCGCGACCGCACTACGACCACCTGGTGCGAACGATCGAGATGCTCGGAAATGACGAGTTGATCCGGCGCGCCGAGCTGCGCGACGCGTCGTTTTCTCACGACACCCCGGTCCGGCGCTCGCTCGGCGCCCGCGCCCCGATCCCCATGCCCGATCTCGAGCAGGAACAGCAGCAGTAGCAGCAGGGGCGGGCACGCCGAAGAGATGGTCACAGGTCACCGGTAGGGTGCGTTCATGGCGGAGTTCCAGCTCGTTTCCGAGTTCGAGGCGGCCGGCGACCAGCCCGAGGCGATCCGTCAACTCACCGAGGGCGTCGACGCGGGGGAGCGCTACCAGACGCTGCTCGGCATCACCGGTTCCGGGAAGTCGTTCACGATCGCCGGGGTGATCGCGGAGACGGGACGACCGACGCTGGTCCTGGCCCCGAACAAGAGCCTCGCGGCGCAGCTGGCAGCGAGTTCCGAGAGTTCTTCCCGAAGAACCGGGTCGAGTACTTCGTCTCCTACTACGACTACTACCAGCCCGAGGCGTACCTCCCCTCGACCGACACCTACATCGAGAAGGACACGTCGATCAACGACGAGATCGACCGGCTGCGTCACACCGCGACCAGTGCGATCATGAGTCGGCGCGACGTCATCGTCGTCGCCAGTGTCAGTGCGATCTACGGGCTCGGCTCGCCCGAGATGTACGCTACCCAGTGTCTGATCCTCGACGTCGGCGAGGAACACGACCAACGCGAGATCCTCCGTCGCCTCGTCGAGTTGCAGTACGAGCGCAACGACATGGCGTTCGTCCGCAACAAGTTCCGGGTGCGCGGCGACACCATCGAGATCTATCCCGCGTACGAGGAGCGCGGGATCCGCGTGCAGCTCTTCGGCGACGAGGTCGAGCGCATCACGTCGGTCGATCCGCTCACCGGCGAGGTCGTCGAGGAGCTCGAGACGCTCGTGCTGTTCCCGGCCTCGCACTACGTCACCCCGGACGAGCAGCTCAAGCGCGTCGATGGAGGACATCGAGGTCGAGCTGATCGAGCGGCTGGCCTGGCTCGAGGGCCACGGCAAGCTGCTCGAGGCCCAACGACTCCGCATGCGGACCACCTACGACCTCGAGATGCTGCGCGAGGTCGGCTTCTGCTCCGGGATCGAGAACTACTCCCGCCACCTCGACGGGCGCACCGCGGGCGAGATGCCGTACACGCTCCTCGACTACTTCCCCGACGACTACCTCGTGGTGCTCGACGAGAGGCACGTCGCCGTGCCGCAGCTGCACGGGCAGTACGAGGGCGACCGTTCCCGCAAGGAGACGCTGGTCGAGCACGGGTTCCGCCTCCCGCTCGGCGATGGACAACCGGCCGCTGCGCTTCGACGAGTTCGACGAGAAGGTCAACCAGGTCGTCTTCATGTCGGCCACGCCGAGCCCGTACGAGCTCGAGATCTCGACCCGGGTCGTCGAGCAGATCGTGCGTCCGACCGGCCTCGTCGACCCCGAGGTGATCGTGCGCCCCACCAAGGGCCAGATCGACGACCTCGTCGCGGAGATCAACGCCCGAGCCGAGAAGGACCAGCGGGTCCTGGTCACCACGCTCACCAAGAAGATGTCCGAGGACCTCACCGACTACCTGCTCGAGCTCGGCATCCGCGTGCGCTACCTGCACAGCGAGGTCGACACGCTCGAGCGGGTCGAGATCCTGCGGTCGTTGCGCCTCGGCGAGTTCGACGTGCTGGTCGGCATCAACCTGTTGCGCGAGGGGCTGGACCTGCCCGGAGGTCGCGCTGGTCGCGATCCTCGACGCCGACAAGGAAGGCTTCCTGCGGTCCGCGACGTCGCTGATCCAGACGATCGGACGGGCGGCGCGCAACGTCGACGGTCAGGTGGTGATGTACGCCGACCAGGTCACCGATTCGATGCGCCACGCGATCAGCGAGACGAACCGCCGGCGCAAGCGGCAGCTCGAATACAACGAGGAGCACGGCATCGACCCGCAGACGATCCGCAAGAAGGTCACCGACATCCTGGAGATGGTGCGGCTGCGAGACACCGGCGACAGCCGCGACATCGGTGGCCGGGGTCGGGGCGAAGCAAGCGGAGCAGCGCGATCTTCGGTGTCGACCTCGCCGGCGTCGCCCCCGACGAGCTCGACCGGCTGATCCAGACCCTCCAGGAGGAGATGCACGAGGCGGCCAAGGACCTCCGCTTCGAGGAGGCCGCTCGGCTGCGCGACGAGATCAACGAGCTGAAGCGCGAGCTGAAGGCCGCCGGCTGATCCCCGGTTCTCGTCGGAGCCGAACATCCGTTCGTGACCCGGTCGCTCGCGGGTACAGTGCGGCGATGGCGGAGCGGCCGGCCAGGAAGGCCACGAAAAAGACGACGAAACGGGCGGCGAAACCGGCCAAGAAGCAAGCGTCGAGGTCCGCGTCCGAAGCCGGCTGCGAAGCCCGCCGCCAAACCGTCTCGGAAGGCCGCGCCGAGCGAAGGCCGTGCCGCACTCGGAAGACCGCGTCGGCCGCGAAGTCCACCGCCCGCGCCGGCGCGGCACCGGCCGCAGAAGTGACCCGGTCGACGCCCGGCGGAGAGCCCGACTGATCACGGTCCGCGGCGCTCGGGAGCACAACCTCCGCGACGTCGACATCGACCTGCCGCGTGATCGCGCTCGTCGTCTTCACCGGGATCTCGGGCAGCGGCAAGTCCACGCTCGCGTTCGACACCATCTACGCCGAGGGCCAGCGCCGCTACGTCGAGACGCTGTCGAGCTACGCCCGCCAGTTCCTCGGCCAGATGGACAAGCCCGACGTCGACTTCATCGAAGGGCTGTCGCCGGCGATCTCGATCGACCAGAAGTCGGCGTCGCGCAACCCGCGGTCGACCGTCGGCACGATCACCGAGATCTACGACTACCTGCGGCTCCTCTACGCCCGGATCGGCGTCCCGCACTGCCCGACCTGCGGTCGGGTCATCACCCGCCAGACGCCCCAGCAGATCGTCGACCGGGTGCTCGAGCTGCCGAGCAGGGCACCCGCTTCCAGGTGCTGGCACCGGTCGTCCGCGGTCGCAAGGGCGAGTACGAGGGCCTGCTCGAGGAGCTGCCCGGCCAGGGCTTCACCCGGGCTCGCATCGACGGCGAGACCGTCGAGCTCGCCGACCGCGACGAAGGACGAGCCTGGCTCGCTACGAGCAGCACACGATCGAGGTCGTGGTCGACCGGCTCGTGCGGCGAGCCGGGCATCGAGCGGCGACTCACCGACTCGCTCGAGACGGCGCTGCGCCTCGCCGAGGGGGTCGCCGAGGTCGAGATCGTCCGGCGCGAGGACGAGCCTGCACCCAGCCTGCCGGGAACCGGCGGCGACGCCGATGACGACCGGCAGGTCCTCACCTTCTCCGAGCACCTCGCCTGTGCACACTGCGGGATCGCTTCGACGAGCTGGCGCCCCGCAACTTCTCGTTCAACTCGCCCTACGGCGCGTGCGAACGCTGCGACGGTCTCGGCACCCGCTTCGAGGTCGATCCCGAGCTCGTGGTCCCCGACGACGACCTGTCGATCACCGACGGGGCGATCCACCGTGGACCGGGTACCGCGGCCAGTACTTCGATCGCGTCCTCGACGCGCTGGCCGACGAGTACGGCTTCTCGACCGACGACGCCTTGGAGCAAGCTGACCAAAGCGCAGCAGAAGTCCGTGCTCTACGGCACCGGCAAGACCCAACTGCTCGTCCGGTACAAGAACCGCTACAAGCGTGTGCGCTAGTACAACACCCGTTACGAGGGCGTGATGCCGTGGCTCGAGCGCCGGCACACCGAGGCCGAGAGCGACCGGACCCGCGAGCAGATCGAGGGCTACATGCGCGAGGTGCCGTGCGGCACCTGCGAAGGCGCACGGCTCAAGCCTGCGTCGCTCGGCGTGCTCATCGACGGCCGATCATCTCCGACGTCGGCAAGCTGTCGATTCGAGACACCGCGGCGTTCTTCGCCGGCCTCGAGCTCAACGAGCGCGAGCGGATCATCGCCGAGCGGGTGCTGAAGGAGGTCAACGAGCGCCTCCAGTTCCTGCTCGACGTCGGACTCGACTACCTGAGCCTCAATCGATCGTCGGGAACCCTCGCGGGCGGCGAGGCGCAGCGCATCCGCCTCGCGAGCCAGATCGGCAGCGGACTGGTCGGGGTGCTCTACGTCCTCGACGAGCCGTCGATCGGACTGCACCAGCGCGACAACCAACGCCTGATCGACACGATGGTCCGGCTCCGCGATCTCGGCAACACGGTGCTCGTCGTCGAGCACGACGAGGAGACGATCCGGGTCGCCGACCACATCGTGGACATCGGCCCGGGAGCGGGGGAGCACGGCGGCGAGATCGTCGCCCAGGGTGATCTCGACGCGATCCTGGCGGAAGACCGCTCGATGACCGGGCAGTACCTTTCTGGCGCTCGCGAGATCACGGTGCCGGAGCAACGCCGCGAGCCGGGCGACCACTGGCTCACGGTACGCGGCGCTCGCGAGCACAACCTCACCGACATCGACGTCCGGCTGCCACTCGGCTGCTTCGTCGCCGTGACCGGCGTCAGCGGCACCGGGAAGAGCACCCTCGTCAACGACATCCTCTTCCACGCGCTGATGCAGCGCATCTACCGGTCCAAGAACGTGCCGGGCAAGCACAAGGCCATCGACGGCGTCGAAGCGCTGGACAAGGTCATCAACATCGACCAGTCGCCGATCGGTCGGACACCGCGCTCGAATCCGGCCACGTACACCGGGGTCTTCGACAAGGTCCGCGCCCTGTTCGCGGCAACGCCGGAGGCCAAGATCCGGGGCTACCAGCAGGGCCGGTTCTCCTTCAACGTGAAGGGGGGACGCTGCGAAGCGTGTTCGGGCGACGGGACCATCAAGATCGAGATGCACTTCCTGCCCGACGTCTACGTGCCGTGCGAGGTGTGCAAGGGCGCCCGCTACAACCGGGACACCCTCGACATCACCTTCAAGGGGCGCAACATCGCAGAAGTCCTCGATCTCTCCTGTGAGGAAGCGGTCGAGTTCTTCGCCAATCAACCGGCGATCGCTCGCTGGCTGCAGACGTTGGTCGACGTCGGCCTCGGCTACGTCCGCCTCGGCCAACCTGCGCCGACGCTCTCGGGAGGCGAGGCGCAGCGGGTCAAACTCGCCACCGAGTTGGGCAAGCGATCAACCGGCAAGACCATCTACATCCTCGACGAGCCCACGACGGGTCTGCACTTCGAGGACGTCCGCCGGCTGCTGGGAGTGCTGCAACGCCTGGTCGACGTCGGCAACACCGTGCTGGTCATCGAGCACAACCTCGATGTGGTGAAGTCGGCCGACTGGGTCGTCGACCTCGGACCCGAGGGCGGTGACGGCGGGGGACAGCGTGATTGCCGAAGGCCCGCCCGAGCATGTGGCCAAGACCGCCGGCAGCTACACCGGCGAGTACCTCGCCCCCATGCTCGCCCGGTGACCAATCCATGGGAAGAGCATGCTCAGTGGTGGCAGGACGGGTTCACCGATGGTGCGGACCCCGAGTACGCGGAACAGATCGAACCGATCGTTACCGAGTATCTGGCTCACTGTCGGCGTGTGCTCGATGTCGGTACCGGTGAAGGACAGCTGGCGCGGCTCTTGCGCCGCTCCGGCGTTGCCAGTGTCGTCGGGGTCGAGCCCGCGGTCGCGCAGCTTGCGGCGGCTCAGGAGCGTTCGGGCGGTGTCGGCTACGCCCGCGGCGCCGCGGCCTCGCTTCCCTTCGTCGATGGCGGGTTCGACGGTGTGCTCGCCTGCTTGGTGTTCGAGCACATTCTCGATGTCGATGCTGCGATCGCGGAGGTGGCCCGCGTCCTGGCACCGGGGGGCCGTTTTCTCTTCCTGCTGAATCATCCGCTGATCCAGACCCCGGGGAGCGGATGGATCGACGACCACATCCTCGAAGAGCAGTACTGGCGGATCGGTCCGTACCTCGCCGAGAGCACCGAAGTCGAGGAGATCGCGCCCGGGGTTCACCTGCCGTTCGTCCATCGGCCGATATCACGCTACGTGAACACCATGGCCGCGGTCGGTCTGACCCTGAAGACGATGCTGGAACCGCCACCACCCCCGGGCTTTCTGCGTCGAGCGCCGGAGTACGCCGAGGCCGCGGCGATCCCTCGCTTGCTGGTGTTGTGCGCAGAGCGTGGCGGAACTGGTACTTCGCTCTGAGCCCGGAAATGCCGATGTTTGAAGCATGCGGAGGTCCGCGCGCGTCCTGATCCTGTTCGGCACCATCGGTGCCGTACTCGGCGTGGCCAAAGCACACGCCGCCGGTCATGGATACGACATCACCGAGTCCGGCCGCCTGGGCTGGACCGTGGCCTACATCGGGGTGCTGCTCGTCGCGTCGTACTCGGCGGGACTTCCGAGCCTGCCCCGGCAGCCGGAACCACTTGCTCGTTTCGAGCGGCGCGGCCGTGCTCGGAGCCACCTTGATGTCCCTGGTCACCCTCCTCACCGGTGGTCAGCTCCTGCCGCGGTTCGTGATTCTCGGCGCCGCAACCATCCTGATTCCCTGGTACCTCCTGTGCGCAGCCGTCGCCGATGGCGGTCGCAGTCGCGCCGCTGGCGCGTGACCGGGTGATCGTGGTCGGCGATGCCAACGAGGGCGAACTCGTCCGTATGGAGCTGGCGGGCCAGCCCGAACGGCCCGCGATCGTCGTCGGCGCGTTGGACACCGAGGCGGTCGCGGGTTCGGGCATCGGTCTGGCCCTGGTCCAGGCCTGCGAGGGGGCCGATGCCTCCGTCGTGGTGCTCAGTCGGCGAGCTTCGGAGCTCGAATACGTCGTCGACCAGGCCGCGACCCTGCATCGACGCGGGGTTCGGATTCGCACGCTGCGCGGGTTCTACGTGGAGTGGCTCGGCAAGGTGCCGATCGGGGAACTCGAGCGCGCGTCGATGCTCTTCGACATCGGCGAGATCCACGGACGTCGGTACGCGCGCCTGAAACGAATCCTCGACATCTTCGGCGCTCTGGCCGGATGCGTCGCGTTGGCCCTCGCGATTCCCATGGTCGCAGTCGGAAACCTGTTCGGCAATCGCGGTCCACTCTGGTACCGGCAGCGACGCGTCGGTCGCGACGGCGCCGAGTTCACGATCTGGAAGTTCCGTACCATGGGTGCCCACGCGGGCCCCGGGTGGACCGACATCGACGACGACCGGGTGACCGCGTTCGGTCGGTTCCTCCGGCGGTCGCACATCGACGAACTCCCGCAGGTCGTCAACGTGTTGCGGGGCGACCTCAGCATCGTCGGCCCGCGACCCGAGCAGCCGCACTATGTGGAAGAGCTACGAGGCAAGATCCCGTTCTACGACCTGCGCCACATCGTGCGTCCGGGCCTGACCGGTTGGGCACAGGTCAAGTTCGGCTACGCCGGCGACGCGGGCGACACCCTCGAGAAGCTCCAGTGTGACTTCTTCTACCTCGAGCGTCAGAGCCTGAACCTTGATGTTCGCGTCGTTGCCCGAACGCTGCGTGACGTCTGTCGCGGGGGCGGGCGATGAGCGACACTCCGACGCTGACCCGCGACGACGGCGAAGTACGCGCCGCGACCCGGGGTGTGGTGAGCCTCGCGGTCCTCCAAACGGTCGGCCGCGCCTTTGGGTTGTCCTTCGCGCTGGGCATGACCCTGCTCGTCGCGGCCCCGGAGTTCGGCCGCTACTCGACCGTCAGCGGACTCGTGCTCTTCGGTGGGTTCTTCGCTGATTTCGGCACCAGCATCGCCATCACCCGGTGGATCAGCCGGACGCCCGCGGACTCGGACCGAGTGCTGCGAGGCACGCTCCTCGTCTCGCTGGGCATCGGTGTCACGGTGTACCTGGCAATGCTGGCCTTCGTGTTCGTCGCGGGCTACCCGCACTCGACTCGGCTGGATGCCCTGATCGCCGGCCTGGCGTTGCCCATGTCGGCGGTCGCCACGTCGCTCTTCGCAACACTCGACGGCCTGGGCCGACTCGACCGGCGCGCATGGTTGACGTTCCTGCAGAGCGGCGTCGTCGCGCTCGGCGGCCTCACCGTGCTCGCACTGACCGGCTCGATGCGCTGGACGATCGCGATGATCCCGACCGGGCCGTTGTTGGCGGGGATCGTGGCGGGCTCGATGCTCCGACGGAGTGGTGCTTGGCGATCAGGCGCGGGGTTCGACGGCGCGACGGTGCACCGGTTGCTCGTGGAAGCGGTGCCGTACGCCGTACTCGGCGGGATCGCGGCGCTGACCCTCCGCTTCGATCTCGTGTTTCTCTCCGTGGTGTCCAACCGTGCTGAGACCGCGCACTACGACCTGGCGCTCCGCTCGATCGAGGCGCTCACCTATCTGGGGACGGTCGTCGCGGGCCCGGCGATCTTCTTGTTGACTCGCCGCTTGACTCGCCATGACCACGCGGGTGCCCAGCGCGCGTTGGACCAGGCGACACGCTTCTCGTACCTCGTCGGTCTCCCACTCTCGGCGTTGGTAACGGTGATCGCCACCCCGGCCGTGCGGTTGTTGTACGGCGACCGATACACCGCCGTCGCCGCACCGTTGGCGATCCTGGCCGCCCAACTCTGGTTGCTCCTCCTGGTTTCGCTCCTGGGGAGCGCGATCATCGCGGCGGGGCTCGGTCGAGCAGTCATCCCCGTCTCCGCCGCAGTCGCCGGGGTCGGCATCGTCCTCGACGTGGTGTTGATCCCCACCCATGGCGCCATCGGTGCCGCCGTCGCTGTCCTGGGCACGCAGGTCGTCGCGGTGCTGGCGTTCGCCCTGTTCGCACGCCGTCGCGCCGGCCTTCGTCTCCGCCCTCCGAGTGCCGGCACCCTGTTCGCGACGGCGACGGCGCTGCTGGCCGCACTCAGCACCCGGAGCCTCCTCGGCGTCGGGGCCGCAGTGCTCGGCGCGGGGGTCTTCATGCTGACGGCGATCGCGACACGCGCGATCAGACGCACCGATCTGGACGTGGTCACCGATGCCTTCCGCGCTCGGACTGCTGCAGGGGGTGGGCCAAGTGTCTGATTGCTGGCCAACGGATCGGCGAGCGGCAGTGACCATCACCTTCGATGGTGGCTACGCCGCCAGCGTGCAGCATGCGTTGCCGATGCTCGCCGCGCACGAGCTGCCGAGCACCTGGTTCCTGGTTTCGGACGCGATCGGCGGCACACTCGAAACGCGAGAGGTCGCGCCGGCCGAGGTCTGGCGGAGTTCGGATCCGGCGCTCGTAGAGATCGGCAATCACTCCGCGACCCACCCGTTGGTGCGCCGAAGCGGCGCCGAGATCGTTCGCCGCATCGCGACGGATCCGGCGTCGGTTCCCCGTTCGATCGGCCGAGCTCTCTGCGGCAGAGCGACCCTCGAAGATCAACCACCGAGCCCGATCGCCACGCCCGTCTCACGCGACGCCGCGATCGACGACTTCCGAGCGGGCAAGGAGCGACTCGAGGTGATGCTGGACCGCCCGGTACCGGCCTTCGCGTACCCGAGTGGCCGCGCCTCCAGCCGGATGCAGTCCGCCGTCTCCGACCTGGGCCACACCTCGGCGCGTACCTCGCGTCCGGGCTGGAACGTTCCGGGGAAGGTGGCGCCGCTCGCGCTCGCCGCCCAGACCTGGATGCACGACACCGACCTCGCGACGGCCCGAAGGTGGGTGGAGCACGCGGTGGATACGGGAGCGTGGCTCATCGAGGTCTTCCACCTGGTCGATCGCGAGAGTTCCTATCCCTGGGCCGTGACGCCCGAAACCCTGCGCTCTCACCTGGACGACCTTGCTGGCCTCGGCGTGTGGGTCGAGACCCAGACGCGCGTCCTGGAACATCTGGACGCCGAGACCGGGAGCGTCGTATGACCACCGTCGAAGTCCCACGCGGCCACCGCCACCACCAACTCGCCCGAGCCGTCGAACTGCTCGGGGTCGACGGCTCGCTGCTGGACCTGGGCGCTGGAAGCGCCTGGCTGGCCGATGGCTGGCCCGAGCGGGCGGTCGCCACCGACGTGTTCGCGCCGGCCACGCCGCCGGTGCCCTGGGCGGTTGCCTCCACGGACCGGTTGCCGTTCGCGTCCGAGAGCTTCGATCGCGTGGCGCTCCTCGCGTCGCTCGGCGCCTTCCGCGAAGACGCGGCGCTCACCGATGCGTTGCGCGAAGTCCGTCGGGTGCTCCGTCCGGGCGGTCGCGCCGTCGCGCTCGCCTCGGTGCGCCGTCCGCTGGTCGACGCATGCGCGCCTGCATCGGATCCGGACGGGATGGCGGTGGCGGTCCTTCGATCCGGAGGAGTTGGCCGCCGCCATGGAACACGCCGGGTTCCGGATCGGTCGATGGGAGCGCTACGGCGGATGGCGGACCTTCATGACCGATTGGGCCGTGACCCTGGCCGGTCCGGTACTCCGGCGCACCCGGCACGTCGGCGCGCTCGAACGGGTCGGGGAGTGGGACGCCGGTGAGTTCCAGCAGCCCCAGGCCACGGGCCGTTACGTGCTGTTCGAGGCGGTGGCGCAATGAGCGACGCTCGTATCACTGTCGGGATCCCGGCCTACAACGCGGCGCCCTTCATCGACCGCTGTGTTCGCAGCGCGCTCGCCGAGGTCGGCGACCGAGGGGAAGTCGTCGTCCTTGACGACGCGTCCACCGACGACACTGCCGGGCTTGTCGCGCGCATTGACGACCCGCGGCTGCGACTCCACCGACACCCGGAGAACATCGGTCGCGTCGAGAACGTCAAGGCGGCGTTGGAGGTCGGCGACGGAGATTTCGTCGCGCTGTTGCCCGCCGACTGTGCCTTGCCCCCGGGCTCGTTGACCCGACGGGCCATGGCATTGGTCGAACACCCGGATGCGTCGTTCGCCTATGGGTCCGTCGAGTTGTGCAATGCCGACGACGACGTCATCGGCACTCGTCGCTTCGTCGACACACCGACTCGTACGCCGCTCACGGCTTCCGGACCATTCCTCCCTTCGAACCAGGTGTTCCTGTCGGCATGTCTTGTTCGCCGGGCCGCGTACCACTCGGTGGACGGACTTCGCATCGACGTGGCGCCGACCCATCGCGACTGGGATCTGCTCCTCCGCCTTGCGCTCCGAGCGGCACCCGTCGCGGTTCCTGAGGTAGTGGCGGTCGAACGGGTTCACGATGGCAACGTGACCGCGGAACTGGAGCGCGACGACCGCATCGTCACCGCGGAGCTGCTCGTACTGGAGGCGGTCCGGCGCTGGTCCGAGACCGAGGCACCGGCGTCGCTCCCGGTCGTCGAGGATGCGATCGACCGCTGGGCGATGCGAAGGGTGGCTCATGCGTTGCTCGCGGTGGCCGGCTTCACGCCGTCCAGCCCCGAACGGGCCCTCGGGTGCGCGTTGGTGGCCAACCCCCGTCTCTCCCACGGTGCGCGCTACCTCGGTGCGCTCACGCTCACGGCGTTGCCTCGGCGCGCGGTGCGCCCAGTGCTCCACGCAGCACTGGGACCCGCCGACCGACGCCGCCGTGCCCGCTGGAACCTGCCTCAGAACCCGAGCAGCTCGCGAACCGGCGTTGCCCAGCGCTCGACGCCGTAGTCGGCGAGGACCTGGTCACGACGTACTCGCGCCGCGGCGGCCCACTGCTCGAGGTTGTCGAGCGCGGTCGTCATCGCGTCGACGAACGCCTCATCGGTTTCTGCGGTGGGAACGTCCAGTTCGGGGGCAAAGCCACGTAGTGCGGCCGGCGTGGCGATCTGCGAAACGCCGTGCGCGGCCGCGTCGAGCACCTTGATCTGGAGGCCGGCGGTGTGATCGAGCGGCGCCACGGCCAGGCGGGCGCGGGCAAGGACTTCCGCCGGAGACGCGAAGTCGGCGACCAGCGTCCAACTCGTCGCCCGGCACAGGTCGCGCACGGCGGGACCGGGCCGGGCCCCGGCGACGAGCATCGTGGTGCCGGGTCGGCGGGACTGGAGGGCCGGCCAGATTCGGGCCAGTCGCTGCAGTGACTCGATGTTGGGCGGGTACGACAGCGTGCCGGTGAAGACGAGGTCGTGGTCGGCACCGGTCGGCTCGACTTGGGGCGTGTCCGGATCCACGGTGACCGGTATCCAACCGACGCCGAGATCAGCCGCGTCGTGCCAGCCCGCCGCCACCACCCGAAGAGCGGAGCGCCCGAGTTTGCTCTGCACCCGGCGATGGGCAGCCGCCAGGGTGCGATAGCCGAAGGCCCGGAGCCCGCCGGTCAACGCGCGTCGGTCTCGGTACGCCCGGTCGAGCGGGTCGACCAGATCGAGTACGACCGTTCGACCCGTGAGCAGATCCGCTCGAAATGCTCGCAACGACACGACGATCACGGCTCGGGGTTCGACACGGGCGAGGGCACTGCGCAGCTCCGTGCCACTCCAGGCCATGGTTTCGGGAACGGCGCGCCCGGCCAGCACGGCCGGCGCGGCCAGGAGGTCGGGGAGAGCACGCGGATGCAGCGGGATCTCGGTCACCGTCAGCCCGGCGGCGGTGAGCACATCGCACCAGGAGCGGACTCTGCGCACCTCACCGCGAGCCTGGGGTCGGCCGAGGTGGACGACGGCGACGTCGGTCATGGCCGAGCCAGCCTTCGCCGCGCGGCCAGGACGGCGTGGGTGGCGCGCCAGCCCGTTCCCGGGCGGTCGCGCCGCGTAGGTGATCGCCGAGTCGAGCCGGAGCTTCGCGGTCGCACGCACGTCAGTCGGCGTCTGCGATCCGGCGGCTCCGACCTGATGGCGTCCGGGAGGGGTCACCGCGAGGGTCGCCCGCAGGTTCGGAAACGCCACTGCCAGGCGGGCGCAGAGATCCAGGTCCTCGTAGTAGAGGAAGTAGCGCGGATCGAAGCCACCCACGGCGCGAAACTCGTTTACCGGCAGTGACATCACGGCACCAGATACCCATCGGCGCCACAGCGGCCACGGCCCCGCGTGTGGTTCGACGGCTGCACCGTCACCGAGACCCGGCAATCGCGACAGCGCGCGTCGCCCCCAGCCCCCACGCGGCGCGAGCCGGCCGGCAGCGCAGGCCGCCGAGGAGGTGCTGGGCGGGATTGGGGTAGGCACTCACGACGATGGTCGGACGATCGTCGTCATCGAGCAGAGGAATCGTGACGACGTCGTTCGGATCGGCGTCCGCCAGCGGGAGCCAGTGGTGGGATGACAGTCGGACATCCGGGTTGACCAGGATGACCCGGTCGGTGCTGACCTCGGAGAGCGCACGGTTGACCGCGGCACCGAATCCGATGTTGGTCGGCGCTTCGAGGTGGACGATGGGTGAGTGATCGACGCCCGTTCGTTCGAGATCGCGATCGTTGTGCACCACGACAACGGGTGTGGCCGGAGGCAACCACGCCAGATCCAGATCGCGCGTTCGGTATGCGACGATGACGACGGTCGCCGGTGGGTTGGGCACGTCAGACGATATCGAGCATCCGTTGCAAAGCGACGCGGCGTGCTCGGCCGTGTGCGGATCGACCGTGATCTGATTGACGACGTCGCCGCGGACGAGCGATTCCACGCACCAGGCGAGGTGCGGCGCGTCGATGCGGAACATGGTTGAGCAGGGGCAGACCAGCGGGTCGAGCGACACCACGGTCTTGTCCGGGTGATCGTGGGCCAGGCGTTGCACCATGTGGATCTCGGTGCCGACGCCGATGACCGAACCCGGCGCGGCGGCGGCCGTCCACTCCAGGATGCGCTCGGTCGAACCCACCCGGTCTGCGACCTCGACCACCTCATGGGAGCATTCCGGATGCACGATGACGACGCCGTCGGGGTGGGCCGCGCGGAAGTCGGCGACGTGATCGGGGGAGAAGCGCTGGTGCACCGAACACCAACCCCGCCAGAGCAGGAACGTCGTGTCCTTCACGTCGTGCTCTTCGAGTCCGCCGTTCTCGAGTCGCGGATTCCAGACCCGCATCGCGGACTCGTCGTAGCCCATCGCGAACCCGGTGTTGCGACCGAGATGCTGATCGGGGAAGAACAACACCTTGTCGCCCCGACCGAACGCCCACTCGAGCACCGCCCGGGCATTTGACGAGGTACAGACCGCGCCGCCGTGCTCGCCGACGAAGGCTTTGATCGCGGCCGAGGAGTTCATGTAGGTGATCGGCACCACCCGGGCGATGTCGGTCGTCGACGCGATCTGCTCCCACGCCTCTTCGACCTGGTCCAGGTCGGCCATGTCCGCCATGGAACAGCCCACGTTGAGGTCCGGGAGGATCACCCGTTGGTCGTCGCTGGTCAGGATGTCGGCCGACTCCGCCATGAAGTGGACGCCGCAGAAGACGATGTCGGTCGCGTCACTGTCAGCGGCAAAGCGAGCGAGGTTGAAGCTGTCGCCGCGCATGTCGGCCCACTCCATGACCTCGTCGCGCTGGTAATGGTGGCCGAGGATCAGCAGCCGCGAACTCAGTTCGTCGCGGGCGGCGCGGATCATCGAACGCAGTGAGTCGGTATCGGCGGTGGTGTATCGGTCGGGTAGCGGGGCCTGCAGTCGCAGCATGGTCGGTATCCCCTTCGGGGAAGGCTCCGATCACGGCCGGCGGGGACAGCCTGGTCGCCACTCCGCGGGGTTGTCGGCCTCGGAACCGAATATGTGGCCGGGAATCCAGGCCGGCCTCATTGCACTGTAACGCCCCCGGGACGCCGACTCTTCCCCTCGGGAACCGTTGCCCGGGCTCGGTGGTCCGTGGACGAGCGCGACAATGCCTCGATGGATCCCCGCATGCGGCTCTCCGAGCCGACGATCGGACCCGAGGAAGTGGAGGCTGCCGCCACCGCGGTACGGGCCGGCCACCTCGTCTTCGGGCCCGATCTCCCGGCGTTCGAGGCCGCGCTGGCGGCGGCCGTGGGTGCCGAGGAGGCCGTGGCCACCGCGACCGGCACCGCCGCGCTGCATCTCGCCCTGGTCGCGGCCGGGATCGGGCCGGACGACGAGGTCTGGATCTCGGATCTGACCTTCATCGCGACCGCCAACGCAGTGAGCTACTGCGGCGCGCAACTGACCCTCGTCGACGCCGAAACCACGTCCTGGAATCTCGACCCCGAAGTCATCGGGGCAGAGATCGAGCGCCGCGCCGCGCGGGGGTTGGCGCTCCCCAAGGCCCTGGTGGCGGTCCACATGCTCGGCCACCCCGCCAACCTGGAACCAATCCTGCCGGTCCTGGCCGAGCACGGGATTCTGCTCATCGAAGACGCGGCCGAGGCGCTCGGCTCGTCGTGGGTCGGCGGCGAACTCGACCGACGGGTTCCCGGCGCGATCGGCGACATCGGCATCTACTCGTTCAACTTCAACAAGCCCATCTCGACGGGTGGCGGCGGAATGCTCGTCGCCCGGGATCCGGTCCTGCGGGACCGGGCCCGCCACCTCGGCAGCCAGGCGAAGATCCCCGGGTCGGACTATCGCCATGATGCCGTCGGCTTCAACTACCGACTGTCGAACGTCGCCGCGGCCCTCGGGGTGCAACAGATGAAGCGGCTGCCCGAGCTCATCGAACGCCGCCGGGCGATCGCGACACGTTACGAACGCGCGCTCACGCCGCTCGGGCTGGGCACCGGGCCGGACGCACCGTGGGCGCGTCGATCAGGGTGGCTCTCGAGTGTGGTGTTCGACGACTCCAGCCAACGGGCCGCGGTCCGTGACGCACTTTCCGCCGTCGACATCGAGGCCCGACCGGTATGGCCACCGATGCGGATCCAGGCGCCGTATGTCGATCGGCCGGTCCTCGGTGGCGACGTTGCCCCTGACCTGGCGGCCCGGGTGCTGTGCTTGCCGTGTTCGGCCCACCTGGACCCGGCCGACCAGGACGAGATCATCGGCATCGTCGGCGACGTTCTCCGGCGCGGGTGACCCGATGGTGACGCGTCCGCCTCCCGGGACCATCCCCGACACGCCCGGGTCCTATCAGTTCAAGGACGCCCATGGCCGGGTGATCTACGTCGGCAAGGCCAAGAGCCTGCGCAGTCGACTGTCCAACTACTTCGGCGCCGACCACACACTGCTGCCGCGGACCCGTCAGATGGTCGCGGCCGCCGAGACCGTGGAGTGGATCGAGGTTCGCAACGAGGTCGAGGCGCTCTTCCTCGAGTACAACCTCATCAAGCGGCACCGGCCTCGGTTCAACATCCGCCACAAGGACGACAAGTCGTATCCGTTCCTCGCGGTCACCCTCGACGAGGAGTGGCCGCGGGCGATGGTCATGCGCGGGCAGCAAGCGCAAGGGCGTGCGGTACTTCGGCCCGTACGCGCACGCGTACGCGATCCGCGAGACCCTCGACCTCCTGCTGCGGACGTTCCCGATCCGCACGTGCACGAACGGCAAAGTTCGAACGCCATCAACGTCTCGGCCGTCCGTGCCTGTACGCGCACATCGAGAAGTGCGCCGCTCCGTGCGTCGACTCGGTGACCGCGGAGGAGTACTCGCGCGCTCGTCGACGAGCTGATCGCCTTCCTCGACGGCGAGACCGCGCCGTGGTCGAGCGGCTCGAGCAGCAGATGCACGAGGCGGCCGACGCGCTCGAGTTCGAGCGGGCCGCCCGCCTGCGCGACCAGCTCACGAGCGTACGCAAGGCCGTCGAGCGCCAGCAGATGGTGAGCGAACGCGAGGAGGACCTCGACGTCATCGGACTCGCCGAGGATGAGATCGAGGCGTCGGTGCAGGTGTTCTTCGTCCGCCGGGGCCGCGTCGTCGGCCGCAAGGGCCTGGTGGTCGACAAGGTCGAGGACGTCGACACCGGCGCGCTCGTCGGCAAGGTCGTCGAGCAGCTCTACGGCGACGCCGCGGCCGACGACGTCCCGCGGGAGGTCCTCGTCCCCGTCGCTCCCCGAGGATCACGACCTCTACGAGGAGTTCCTCAGCCCTGGTCCGCGGGAGTCAAGGTCCGCGTCCGGGTCCCACAGCGGGGCGACAAGCGCGAGCTGCTCGCGATGGTCACGCACAACGCGACCGGAGGCGTTCACCCAGCACAAGCTGCGCCGGGCGTCCGACCACAACGCCCGCGCCCGAGTCGCTCACCGCGCTGCAGGACGCGCTCGATCTCCCGGAGGCGCCGCTGCGCATCGAGTGCTTCGACATCTCCAACCTCCAGGGCACCGAGATCGTCGGCTCGATGGTGGTGATGGAGGACGGGCTGCCGAAGCGGTCCGACTATCGACGGTTCAAGGTCCGCCACCAGGACGGCCAGGACGACTTCGCCTCGATGGAGGAGGTGCTGACCCGTCGCTTCCGCCGCTACCTCGACGAGCGCGACGAAGGGGCCCGGGCCGGAAAGCGGTTCTCGTACCCGCCGAACCTCCTGCTCGATCGACGGCGGCAAGGGCCAGCTCGGGGTGGCGGTGCGGGTGCTCGAGGAGCTGGGGCTGGAGGACATCGCGGTGCGTCGGCTGGCCAAGCGGTTCGAGGAGGTGTACCGGCCCGGCGCGCCCGATCCGGTGCGGATCCCCCGCGACTCGCGAGGCGCTCTACCTGCTCCAGCAGGTACGCGACGAGGCCCACCGGTTCGCGATCACCTACCACCGCCAGCTGCGGGAGAAGCGATCGACCACGTCGGTCCTCGACGACGTCCCCGGTCTCGGTCCGGTCGGCGCACCCGGCTGCTCAAGGAGTTCGGCTCGGTGAAGGCGCTGCGGGAGCGGACCGTCGAGGATTTCCATGGCGCTGTCCTGGCTGCCGGACGCGGTGCGCGGCGACCTGTACGCCGCGTTGCACAGCGAGCCCCTGCCGAGCCGTCGCACGGCACCGGAGCCCCCTGCGGGCGACCTACCATCACCTGCGCAGTGACCCGCCACCGACCAACGAGTTCCCGACCGGCCTCGACGTCACGATCATCACCGGCATGTCCGGTGCCGGCCGGTCGACCGCGGCCGACGTGCTCGAGGACCTCGGCTTCTTCGTCATCGACAACCTGCCGCCGGCGCTCATCCCCAAGGTCGTCGAGCTCGCGCGCGGCGGGACGCCGCTACACCGCTACGGCTTCGGGGTCGACGTCCGCTCGGGCTCGTTCGTCGCACGACCTCGAGCAGGCACTCGCCGAGCTGCGCGAGCTCGGCGCCCGGACCCGGGTGGTGTTCCTCGACGCCTCGGACGACGTGCTGGTCCGACGCTTCGAGGCGACCCGTCGACCGCATCCTCTGGCCGACGCCGAACGGGTGCTCGACGGCATCCAGAAGGAGCGGGCGCTCCTCGAGGAGTTGAAGGGGCAGGCCGACCTCGTGGTCGACACCAGTCGAACCTCAACGTGCCACGACTGCGGGATCGACTGCACGACCTCTTCGCGGACGATGCCGTCCGAGGCCACGCTGCAGACGAGCGTCGTGTCGTTCGGCTACAAGCACGGCATCCCGGTCGACGTCGACCTGGTGTTCGACTGCCGGTTCCTGCCCGAATCCGCACTGGATCGACGAACTGCGCCCGCTCGACGGCCGCGACCCGGGAGTTCGGGACTACGTGCTCGGGCAGCCGGAGAGTCAGGCGTTCCTCGACGAGCTCGAGCGGATGTTCGCGCTCCTGCTGCCGGCGTACGAGCACGAGGGCAAGGCGTACCTGTCGATCGGCGTCGGATGCACCGGCGGCCGTCACCGCAGCGTCGTGATGGCCAACGAGCTCGCCGACGTGCTGGGGGAGTCCGGGGCCTCGGCCGACGGTTCGCCACCGGGATGTCGATCGTGAGTAGCCCGTCCGCGCCGACGCGTCGTCGCAATCGGCGGCGGTCACGGTCTGGCCAACGCCCTGCGAGCTCTTCGGCACTGCTGCGAGTGCGTCACCGCCGTCGTGACGGTCGCCGACGACGGCGGGTCGTCCGGCCGGCTACGACGCGATCTCGGCGTCATCGCTGTCGGCGACCTCCGCAAGGCGCTGGTCGCGATGGCCGACCGGGACGAAGCCGTCTGGGCCCGAGGCGTTCGAGCATCGCTTCGACGACGGCGAGCTCGCGGGCCACGCCCTCGGGAACCTCGTGCTCGTCGCGCTGGCGCAGGTGACCGGGGACTGGGTCGCGGCCCTCGACGAGGCCGGACAGGCCCTCGGCGCCCACGGGCGGGTGCTCCCGGCGACCTCGGAGCCCGTGGTGCTGCAGCGCCGACGTCGACGGTCGACCGGTCGGAGGGCCAGGTGGCGGTGCCGAACGCGCCCGGCCGGATCCACCGGGTCAAGGTGGAGCCGCCGACGCGCCGTCACCGGCCCCAGCGATCGAGGCGATCGCCGAGGCCGACCAGGTCGTCCTCGCACCCGGTTCCCTGTACACGAGCGTGCTCCCGGCGGTGCCGCCGTCGAGATTCACCGGGCCGTCAAGCGGTCCGCCGGCTCCGGTCGCGGTCGTGTTGAACCTCGGACCCCAGATGCCGAGACCGCCGGGATGAACGCTGCCGATCATCTCCGGGCGCTGCGTGACCACGGCGTTCGGGTCGACGTCGCGCTCGTCGCCGAAGGGGCGGAACTCCAGGTCGACCAGGCCGAATCCCGCGACCTCGGGATCGAAATCGTGGTCGCAGATCTCGCTCGACCCGACGCGAGCGAGCACGCACCGGCCAAATTGGCATTCGTGCTCGCCGGCTCTGCTGTAGTCGAGAAGCGGTGAGGACAACCATTCAACAGGGGCAACGACGCCCGCAGGAGGGGACATGACGGTCCGCGTCGGGATCAACGGCTTCGGCCGCATCGGCCGCTCGTTCACCCGGGCCCTCCTCGCCCGGGGTGCGGACGCCGGCGTCGAGCTGGTGGCGGTCAACGACCCGATGGGCGACAGCCACACCATGGCGTTCCTGCTCAAGCACGACTCGGTCGGCGGCGTGCTGCCGCAACGAGGTTCGGAGACCGCCGATGGCTTCACGATCGACGGCAAGGAGATCATCAAGCTCGAGGAGCATGGACCCGGCCGAGATCCCGTGGGGCGACCACGGCGTCGACGTCGTCATCGAGTCGACCGGCCTGTTCACCGCCCGGGCGACGGCCGCCGGCACCTCGACGGCGGAGCGAAGCGCGTCGTCATCTCGGCCCCGAGCGGCGACGCCGACACGATGATCTGCTTCGGTGTGAACGACTCGGTGTTCGACCCGGCGGCCCACACGGTCATTTCGAACGCTTCGTGCACGACGAACTGCCTCGCGCCGATGGCCAAGGTCCTCAACGACCGCTTCGGCATCGAGCGCGGTCTCATCACCACGGTGCACGCCTACACGAGCGACCAGCCGCTCCAGGACCTGGCCAAGCCGAGCCGGTCCGGCGCCGACCTCCGCCGCATGCGGGCCGCGGCGCTGTCGATCATCCCGAGCAGCACCGGCGCCGCCACGGCGATCGGGCTCGTGCTCCCCGAGCTCAAGGGCAAGCTCGACGGCACGTCGCTGCGGGTGCCCACGCCCACCGGCTCGATCACCGACCTCACCGCCGACCTCGACGCGCGACGCGTCGGTCGACGAGCTCAACGCGGCGTTCGCCGAGGCCGCGCCGACCCGTCGTACCGGGGCGTCCTCGAGTACAGCGATGAGCCGCTCGTGTCGGCCGACATCGTCGGGAACCCGTCGTCGTGCATCTTCTCCGCCAGGACACCATGGCCAACGGCAACCCGGTGAAGGTGCTCGGCTGGTACGACAACGAGTGGGGCTACTCCAACCGCCTGGTCGACCTCGTCGGCTTCATCGGCGCGCAGTAGCGCCGATGCCCGGCTCCACGACCGCCGGTCCCCGTCCTGGAGGACCTGCCGCCGCTCGCGGGCAGCAGGGTGCTGCGTCCGGTCGACTTCAACGTCCCGGTCCGACGGCGTCATCGAGCGACGACCTGCGGATCGCGCGGCGCTGCCCACCATCGAGTGGCTGCGAGCCCAGGGGGCGGCGGTGGTGGCTTGCAGCCACCTCGGCCGCCCCAAGGGATCGCCGGACCCGAAGTTCTCCATGGCGCCGGTCGCGCGCACCTCGGTGAGCTGCTCGGACTCGAGTCGCGCTCGCCCCGAGGTGATCGGGACCGACGGCCGCGGCGATTGCGGGGAGCCTCGCCCGCCGGTGGCGTGATGCTCTGGAGAACCTCCGCTTCGAGCCGGGGGAGACGGCCAACGACCCCGCGTTCGCGACCAACCTCTCGTGGCGGTACGACGCCTACGTGAACGACGCATTCGGCGCGTCGCACCGGGCCCACGCCTCGCATCGTCGGTCCGCCGCCGAGTGCTGCCGACCGCTGCCGGCCGTCTGCTCGCCCGCGAGGTCGAGGTGCTCTCGGCGATGCTCGGATTCGCCGACCGACCGTTCGTCGCGGTGCTCGGCGGCGCCAAGGTGAGCGACAAGCTCGGCGTCATCGACGCGCTGCTCGACCGGTGCGACACGGTGCTCGTGGGTGGCGCGATGGCGTTCACGTTCTTCGTGGCCCAGGGCCACTCGGTCGGCGACTCGCTCGTCGAGCCCGACATGGTCGACGAGTGCCGGCGACTGCTCGGCACCGGGCGGGTGCAGATTCCCGCCGACGTCGTGGTCGCCCAGGAGATCGACCGACGCCGCGGCGACCCGCATCGTCCGCGCCGAGCGCATGCCCGACGGCTGGAAGGGCCTCGACGTCGGGCCGGAATCGGCGGCGATCTTCTCGGACGCGATCGCGGACGCGAGCACGGTGCTCTGGAACGGCCCGATGGGCGTGTTCGAGGTGGCGCCGTTCGCGGCCGGCACCCGGCGGTCGCGAGGCCGTCGCGGACTGCCCCGGCTTCACCGTCGTCGGCGGCGGCGACAGCGCCGCGGCGATCCGCCAGTTCGGGCTCGACCGACCAGGTCGACCACGTGAGCACCGGCGGGCGGCGCGTCCCTCGAGCTGATCGAGCAGGGCGACCTGCCCGGCCTGGCCGCCCCTACGCCGCCGCGGCTCGCTCGTCGGGCGAGCACTGACCGAGAGGATGTGCCGATGACCGAACGCCGGCCGATCATCGCCGCCAACTGGAAGATGCACCACGACCACCTCGTGGCGATCCAGTTCGTCCAGAAGCTCTCCTATCTGCTCGACAAGGAGGACTTCGAGGCGGGCGACGTCGTCATCTGCCCGCCGTTCACCGACCTGCGGTCGCTCCAGACCACGATCGAGGCCGACAAGCTCGATCGGGCTCGGCGCCCAGAACTGCCACTTCGAGGACAGCGGCGCGTTCACCGGCGAGGTCAGCCCGCCGATGCTGGCGAAGCTCAACGTCGACTACGTCATCGTCGGCCACAGCGAGCGCCGCCAGCTCTTCGGCGAGACCGACGAGATGGTCAACGAGAAGGTCAAGGCGGTCCTCAAGCACGGCATGACGCCGATCGTGTGCGTCGGCGAGACCCTGGAGGAGCGTGAAGCCGGCACGACCGCCGAGAAGGTCGTCGCGCCAGGCCCGGGCCGCGTTCGCGGGCGTGAAGCCGCGCCCAGGCCGAGCAGTGCGTGGTCGCCTACGAGCCGATCTGGGCGATCGGGACCGGACACGTCGCCACGCCGGACGACGCGAACGACACGATCGGGGTCATTCGAGCGGCTCTCGGCAAGACGGCCGGCGCTGAAGCCGGTGAGGAAATGCGGATCCAGTACGGCGGGAGCGTCAAGCCCGGCAACATCGCGAGCCTGATGGAACGACCGGAGATCGACGGCGCGCTGGTCGGCGGTGCCTCCCTCGATCCGGACGACTTCGCCCGAATCGTTCGGTTTCACGCCTAGAGTCGCGACTGATCCGCGGCAATGCAGACCGTCGGGCCAACCGGCCGGTTAGATTCCCAAGGCTTGAATAAGGAAGGCAACGCATCGTGCTGAACACCACCATCTTGGTGCTCCACATCGTCGTGTCCAGCGTCCTCATCGTGCTCGTGCTCCTGCACTCCGGGCGCGGCGGCGGATTGTCGGATATGTTCGGGGGCGGATCACTCGGGGGTTCCATGGCAGGCTCCACCGCGGTGGAAAGGAACCTGGACCGGATCACGGTCATCACTTCGATCGTCTTCGGCTTCACCACGATCTTGCTCGGCCTTCGGTTGACCTGATTCAACCGACATATCCAGCACAAGAATCCAGACGGGGAGGTCTGACGTGAAGCGCACTCGGCGTTCACTGATCGCATTGGTCGCAGTTCTGGCGGTGGTCGCCGCCGCCTGCGGCTCCGGGAGCGAGAGTTCGGACACGAGCGGGGGCTCGTCGCCGGCGGCGGATATCCCGGCGAGTGGCAACGGGACTCTCGTACTCGGGGCAGAACAGGAGATGGACTGCGCCGACTGGATCGCCAGTTGCGCCGGGGCTTCCTGGGGCGTCTGGACGCTCCAGGAGCACACGATGCCTCGAGTCTGGGACTTCGAGAAGGTCGGCGGGAATCTGGACCAACGTCCCGAACGTGATGATGGCCGAGGCCCCGACCTCCGCGGATGTCAACGGCAAACAGACCCTGACCTACAAGATCAGCCCAGCTGCGGTCTGGTCCGACGGTGAACCGATCACGTCGGAGGACTTCAAGTACACCTGGGAGCAGATCGCCGAAGGCGACGACATCTACGACAAGACCGGTTATCAGGACATCGAGAGCATCGACACCACGGACCCGAAGACTGCCGTCGTGACGATGAAGGACACCTACGGCGCGTGGACGGCCCTGTTCGGTTCGCTGTACGGCGTGCTTCCTTCGCACCTGCTCGAGGGCAAGAACCGCACGAAGATCATGTCCGACGGCTACGACTTCTCGGGCGGTCCCTGGATCGGGAACTGGAAGCGGGGCACCAGCGTGACCCTCACGCCGAACCCGAACTGGTACGGCCCGAAGCCCAAGCTCGCGAAGGTCATCTTCCGATTCCTCGCCGACACTTCGGCGGAGTTCCAGGCATTCCGCAACGGTGAAGTCCTCGCGATCTACCCCCAGCCCCAGCTCGACGTGGTGGACAACATCGAGAAGGGCATCCCGGGGACCCAGAGCACGTACACCGCGGACACGGGCAACATCGAAGCGCTCTGGATGAACATGGCCAAGAAGCCGTTCGACTCGCTCGCCGTGCGCCAGGCGTTCGCGTATTCGCTCGACCGGAACGCGATCGTCAATCGCCTCTTCGGAGGCCTCGGCGTGACCGAAGCGGTCCAGAGTCTGAATCCTCCGATTCTCTCCGAGTTCTCCGACGGTTCGGAGTTCTCGAAGTACACACAGAACCTCCAGCAGGTCGATGATCTGATGACCGGCGACGGTTGGGAGAAGCAGGGTGGCGTCTGGACCAAGGACGGCAAGAAGGCGTCCGTCACGATCAACACGACGTCAGGTAATCAGCGTCGTGAACTCACCGAACAGATCATCCAGGACCAGGCCGGCCAAGCCGGGTTCGAGGTGAAGATCAAGAACCAGGACGCAGCCACGCTGTTCGGTGAGACCGGACCGAAGGGGAACTTCCAGCTCACCCTGTGGGCGCAGGTGGCGACGAGTCTCGAACCGGGTCTCTGCACCATCATGTGCTCGAGTGCCATTCCGAGCGCGGCCAACAAGCAGTCCGGGCAGAACTGGACCCGGACGAACATCCCGGCCGTCGATCCATTGCTCGAGACCGTCGAGACTTCCGAGAATCGCCAGGAACGCATCGACGCCAGCAAGCAGGCTGACCGGATCCTGGGCGAGAACATGGCATCACTGCCGCTCGACCCGCTGCCGAACATCGGCATGTGGAGCGACCGGATCACCGGGGTCAAGGGCGACAACCCGCTCCTGGCCATCTTCTGGAACCTCTACGAGTGGGACCTGGCCAGCTGAACACGAGCTGTCACGACAGGAAGGTCGGACCCGTGGTGCACTGCCCGGGTCCGACCTTCGGTCGTCGGTGCTCCGTGCGTGATCGATGCTGAACTACACGTTCCGGCGCATCCTGTATTCGGTCCCGCTGCTGCTCATCGCGAGCTTTCTCATCTTCGTCGCGGTTCGCGACATCGGCGACCCCTGTTTGCGAGCCCGCGTCTCGTCACGAGATGCCGGCGCCGCCCAGCGGTGTGAACAACGCCTCGGCCTGAACGACCCGGTCCCGGTGCAATACGGCAAGTGGTTGTCCAACGCACTCCAGGGCGACCTTGGTGACAGTTCGAGGACCCACCAACCGGCCTCCGATCTGATCCCACCCGCGATGTGGAACACCCTGCAGCTCATCGTCCCCGGAGTGCTGTTGTCGCTCTTCCTCGCGGTCGCGGTCGGCGTCTACTCGGCGGTGCACCGGTATTCGTTCCTCGACTACAGCTTCACCGCGCTCAGCTTCATCGGCCTGGCCATGCCGGTGTTCTGGTTCGGACTCCTCGCGCAACAATTGTTGGCCGTCGGCCTGACCGAGCGGTTCAATCTCCAGGAGCCGATCTTCTACATCGTCGGGCTGCATTCACCCGGCGATTCCGGATTCAACATCGACTATCTGCGCCATCTCGCGTTGCCGGTGCTGACACTGACCGTGCAAATTGTCGCTTCGTGGAGCCGCTTTCAGCGCGCCTCGATGCTCGACGTGCTGTCCGCCGACTACATCCGCACCGCTCGTGCCAAGGGGGTTCCCCGTCGACAGGTGATCTGGTCCCACGGCGTCCGAAACGCACTGATCCCGTTGGTGACCGTCGTCGCCATCGACGTGGGTGCGCTCTTCGGCGGCTTGATCATCACGGAGAGTCTGTTCTCCATCCCGGGTATGGGCCGACTCTTCCTCGACTCGCTCAACGACGGTGACGTCAACGTGATTCTTCCGTGGACCGTGATCGTCGCCGGCTTCGTCATCATGTTCAATCTCCTCGCCGACGTCTTGTACGGCTGGCTCGACCCCCGGGTTCGGCTCCAGTGACCGACGAGTTCGATCGGACCCAGCGCAGGTATCTGGGGGGCGGCGTCGAGCCCGCGGCCCGCACCGTGACCGCCGCCGGTGAACTCGAGGCTGCGACCCACGCCGATCCGGTCGCTCGTTCGCAGTGGTCGTTGTTCCGACGCCGATTCCTCCGCCACAAGGGCGCAGTCATCAGCACCGTCGTGCTGATCCTCCTGACGGTGGCCTGTTTCAGCGCCCATTGGCTCGCGCCCTACGACCCGAAACAACAGGACCTACTGCTCGGGCCGGTCGGACCGGGCGCCAAGCACTGGTTCGGCACCGACGAGCTGGGGCGAGACCAGCTGAGCCGCCTACTCCAGGCCGGGCAGATCTCGTTGAAGATCGGATTCTCCGTCGCGCTCATCTCGACCGTGTTGGGGACCGCCATCGGCGCGATCGCGGGCTACTTCCGCTCCTGGCCGGACCAGATCCTGATGTGGGTGACCGACCTGTTCCTCGTGGTTCCCCAACTCGCGGTCCTGGCCCTGGCACTCAACCGGCTCGGTCGTACCGACACGATCATCATTCTGGTCGTCTCGTTCATCTTCTGGATGAGTGTGGCCCGCGTCGTACGCGGTCAGGTGCTGTCCATCCGGGAAAAGGAGTTCGTCGAGGCGGCGAAAGCGTCCGGTGCATCGCCATGGCGGGTGATGGTGCGCCACATCATCCCGAACATCATCGGACCGATCATGGTCAATGCGACACTCGGCATCGCGGCGGCGATCCTGACCGAGTCGACGCTCTCCTTCCTCGGTTTCGGTGTGGATCCGCCGTCCACCTCCTGGGGCCAGATGCTGAGCGATGCCAAGGGCGCCGTCGGGACCGACCGCGCGTACCTGATCTACGCACCGGGACTCGCGATCCTCATCACCGTCCTGTGCGTGAACTTCATCGGCGACGGATTGCGCGACGCGTTCGACCCTCAGGACAAGCACTGACATGGCTGACGACCTCGCCCCCATCGATCCGCTCGGGCCCGCGTCTGGATCCGGAACCCCGCTGCTCGAAGTGCGAGACCTCACCGTCGAGTTCAACACCGACGACGGCGTGGTCCACGCGGTCGACCGCGCCAACTTCGATGTCCGCGACGGCGAGACCGTCGGCATCGTCGGGGAGTCCGGCTCCGGCAAGAGCGTCACCTCGTTGGCGATCCTCGGACTCCTGCCGGCGAGCGCCACGATCACCGGCGAGATCCGCTTCCGCGGCGATCTACTCGGGGATCTCTCCGAGAAGGCCATGCAACGAATCCGGGGCGACCGCATCGCGATGATCTTCCAGGACGCGTTGGCTGCGCTCAACCCGGTCCATACCGTCGGCCAACAGATCGAAGAGGCCATCCGGGTCCACCACGCCGACGTCTCCAAGGACACGTTGCGGGACCGAGCGGTCGAACTCCTCGACATCGTCGGGATCCCGACGCCGGGGGACCGGGTGGATCAGTTCCCGCACGAGTACTCGGGTGGGATGCGGCAGCGGGCGATGATCGCGATGTCGATCGCCAACGAGCCGGACCTCCTGATTGCCGACGAACCCACCACGGCACTCGACGTCACGATCCAGGCCCAGGTACTCGAGGTCCTCGAACGCATCCAGACGCGAACGAACTCCGCGATCATGCTGATCACCCACGACCTCGGTGTCGTTGCCGGCATCGTCGATCGGGTGATCGTCATGTACGCCGGGCGCCAGGTGGAGTTCGGTTCGGTCGAAGACACCTTCTACCGGCCGCAGCACCCCTACACCGAAGGGCTGCTGGCGTCGCTGCCGCGCCTGGATCGGCGGGCCGACAAGACGAGCCGTCTCCACCGGATCGCCGGGCAGCCGCCATCGCTGATCCACCTTCCGCCCGGGTGTGCGTTCCATCCTCGGTGCTCGTACGCGGACCTGGAGGGTCGCTGCGCCTCGGAGCGGCCCGAGCTGGCGGTCGTCGCACCGGGCCACCGGTCGGCGTGCTTCTTCCCCGAGCGCATCGGCACCCTCGAGGGGGAGTCATGACCGGCCCGGACCCGGCCGCCGTCGCGACGCCCGAGGTGGCGCCGTTGCTCGTGGTGCAGGATCTCGTCAAGGAGTTCCCGATCCGCGCCGGACTGTTCCGCAAGGTGGTCGGGTCGGTTCAGGCCGTGTCGGGCGTCTCGTTTTCAGTCGATCGCGGTGAGACGCTGGGCTTGGTCGGGGAGTCGGGCTGCGGGAAGTCCACCACCGGTCGTTGCGTGCTGCGCTTGCTCGACGCCGACTCGGGCGTCGTGGCGATCGACGGGGTCGACATCGTCGGGCTGGGCGCCCGAGAGCTGCGGCAGCTGCGTTCACGGGTACAAATCGTGTTCCAGGACCCGTACGTGTCGCTCAACCCACGCATGACGGTGCAGGCGATCATCAGCGAGCCGATGCGGATCCACGGTTCGTGGAGCCGTGACGGACCCGAGCGCGTCAAGCAGCTGATGACGCGCGTCGGGCTCAACCCCGAGCACGTGAACCGATTCCCGCACGAGTTCTCCGGCGGGCAGCGCCAGCGCATCGGTATCGCCCGGGCATTGGCGCTCGACCCGGACGTGATCGTGCTCGACGAACCGGTCTCCGCGCTGGACGTGTCGATTCAGGCCGGGGTGGTGAACCTGCTGGAGGACCTCCAGGAGGAACTCGGCCTCGCGTACGTGTTCATCGCCCACGACCTCTCGGTGGTCCGCCACATCTGCGACCGAGTCGCGGTGATGTACCTCGGCAAGATCGTCGAGACCGGCAACGCGGACGACCTGTACGAGCAGGCGGCGCATCCCTACACCCAGGCGCTGCTGTCCGCGGTGCCGGTACCGGACCCGCGCAAGGAACGGGCGCGGACCCGGATCGTGCTGGAGGGCGACGTGCCCTCACCCTCGAACCCTCCGTCGGGCTGTCGATTCCGGACCCGGTGCTGGAAGGCCCAGGACATCTGTGCAGCCGAGGAGCCCGAGCTGATCGACCGCGGTCAGGGCCACCCGGTGGCCTGCCACTTCGCCGAACCAGCCACCGTCGTCTGACCCTCCCTCGGTTTCCGGCGCCCGAATCGCGACCCATGGGTCGCGATTCGTGAGTCAGTAACTCGCCGAAGACGCTCGACGTCGGACCCGTTCGTTACACTCTCGCCTTCCACGTCGGAGTGGCGGAATCGGCAGACGCGCTAGCTTGAGGGGCTAGTGCCCTAACGGGCGTGGGGGTTCAAGTCCCCCCTCCGACACCACCTTCTGCACAGGCGCGGAAGGTTCAAGCGTCAACGAACCTCCCGCTCCTCCGGGTAGTAGCTCGCTCGGACCATCACGGCTGGCCCAGCTCCGGATCGAACCCTCGGGAATCCCGGTTTCGGTCGCTCCGTATCCCGCCCCGTCTACGGGGTAGAGGTCGAGCGCCTCCTTGCGTTCGTGTTGTGAGTACCGGCGGGAGGCCATCGCCCGGCTTGTCATGAGCCGGTGACAACGATGTCGCCGATTCGTTTTGCGTGCATGGTGCTGCAACCAGGGGAGCGGTGACGATTTCCGCCACGGGCACTACCGTCATATCGACGCGAGCGTTGCAGGGATGTGGCCGGAAACGCATGGTGGAGAGTGATCACGTGGACAGCACGACGGACCGCGTCGCGAGTCTGTATCGGATTGTCGGTCTCGATCCCCCGGGGTACCGGCGCGAGGACGTCGCCCGCTTGACGGGGATCGCCCACGAGCGGTCGGTGAAGTGGTGGCGCGCCATGGGATTTCCCGAGGTTCCGGAGGACATTCCGGCCTTCGCCGACGTGGACATCCAGATGCTGCGGCGCCTCGGGGCGGTGTCGGACGCGGGAATGGTGGACGACGAGAGCATTCTGCGCCTCGCCCGGCTTCTCGGCGCCTCCTTCTCACGGATCGCGGAGGCCCAGATGGTCGCGGTCGAGCAGATCGTCGCCGACGCCGCGCTGGCGACAACAGACATGTCCGACAGCGAACGAGCCGACGCGATCGCTGGCGCCCTCGACGAGTCGGTCCTGGACATGCTCGAGGGCTCACTCATCTACGTCTGGCGACGACATCTCCTTGCCGCACTCGGCCAACGACTCGAGACCGAGGACACCGCGGCCGAGTGCGCGGTGGGGTTTGCCGACCTGTGCGGATTCACCAAACTGAGCCAACGAGTGTCGCCCCACCAGCTTGCCAACCTCGTCGACAAGTTCGAGGAGATCGCCTTCGATGTCGTCTCCTCGTACGGCGGACGGACCATCAAGCTCATCGGTGACGAAGTGATGTTCGTCGCCGATTCGCTGCCAATCGCCGTCGATATCGGTCTCGACATCGCCGATCGCGTCGACACCATTCGCGACCTGCCCGCGATCCACACCGGTATTGCGTCCGGACCGACCGTGGCGGTCGGTGGTGACGTGTTCGGCCCGCCTGCCAACCTCGCGTCCCGGCTGACGACGATCGCACGGCCCGGGACGATTGTCATCACCCGCGGGGCGGTCGCGCAGCTCTCCGAACGCGATGACCTCGAGATCCGCGACGTACACCATACGTTCGACCTCAAGGGCATCGGCGAGACGCGGGTCGCCGCCGTGCGGCGCAAGGTGTGACCGCAGGCAGGTGGGCGCGGCAGACGCGCTGCAGGAGCGCCGTCGCGACTTCCACCGACTGACTACCGGCCAGGTGCTTCTCTCGCATTGCTCTCTCCGCGGTGGCCGCACAGTGCAAGGCTCGTGTACCTGGGGACGCCACCGATCAGTTCGTCCGACCGCGAGCGCGCGGAGTCATCCGCGACGGCCAAGAGCGAGCTCCCCCGGCAGCACCGCGCGTGTGCTGACGGGGGCGATCGGTGAGAAGAGGAGTTCGAGGGCCGTATCGCCGCCCAGATGACCACGCGGCGATCGATGCTGTGCGAAGACGAGCAGGGGAATCGACAGACGCATCTCTTGCGAAAAATCGCGCAGGGGAGGAGTTGCGACTTCTTGGCCGAGGCGGCCGGAAAGCTGATCGCACTCGGGTGGGCACTCGACGGGACGGCCGATGGTGGCGCGCCAAGCGACCGGGGCGGGGGCCCGGGTCGCTGGCGGCGGGTCGCGGGCGGAGCGTGTACCTACTTGTGGCTTCTCCAGGCCTCGCGAGGCGCGGTGTCCACGGTACGCCTCCCCGTCGCCGAGTACAACGGTTCTTGAGCAGCACTCGTCGAACCGGGAATCGCGGTCGACGAGTCGCCGCCCACCTCCGATGAACGATCTCACGCTCTGATGGTCGGAGAATCTGACAGACCCGGTTGCTGCCAGGGTCGGTCGCGGTCGAAGAGATGCAGGCTGAACGTCTCGGACAGCGCCTCGAAAACCCGCAGACCTCGCACACTGTTCCCGTGACTATCGAGCCGCGGTGAGAACGTGGCGATGCCTCCGATCCCTGGCAGGATGCCAAGGATCCCGCCGCCCACGCCGCTCTTGGACGGGATCCCGACGGAGAAGGCCCACTCCCCGGCGTAGTCGTACATGCCACAGGTGAGCGCAACCGTGAGTTGGTCACGGATGACTTCCTTGGGGACCACCTGTTCATGGGTGATGGGGTGCACGCCGTGGTTGGCGATGGTGGCGCCGATCACGGCCAGATCAGACGCGGTGACCAGGACCGAGCATTGGCCGAAGTAAAGGTCGAGCGTCTCCTCGACCCGATCGCTGATGATGCCGTGGTCGAGCATCAGGTACGCAATGGCGCGGTTGTGGTTCCCGGTGGCCCGCTCCGACGCCCACACCGCTTGGTCGATCTCGGGGCGGTGTCCCAAGTAGCGGGCGAACATGTTTCGCACTGCCTCCACCCGCTCGCCGAGATCGTCGCCCACCACCATGTCGGTGATGGCGATGGCGCCGGCGTTGACCATGGGGTTCGGAGCCCGCCGTCCGTCCTCGCTCAACTCGATGGCGTTGAACGGGTCGCCGGTGGGGGCCACCCCGACCCGATGCAGGACGTGGTCGCGTCCGTGGGTTTCCAGTGCCAGGCCGTAGAGGAGCAACTTGGAGATCGACTGAATGGTGAAGTGGGCCTCGGTGTCCCCAGCGCCGAACGTGATGCCATCGACGGTCGCCGCCGCGATAGCGAACTGGTCAGGATCGACCTGGGCCAGTTCGGGGATGTAGTCCGCGGGGGAACCCTCATCGAGCGCCCGATAGCGGTCGTGGAGCTCCACCACGGTCTTGCGGAACCAGGTTTGGCGGACTTCCCGATCATTGATCTCGGTCATCCGCCCAGGGTACGGGCAGCGTCCTGTCCCTGATGACGTCCACCGAGTACGCCGACGCCAATGTCGACCGGGAGAACGGCGTCGAGGACGTGGGTGCGCCGGGAGCGAGAGCCCGGTGAACGCTCCGGGCGAGAGTGCCGCGGTCATGGAGTCCATCGACGGCGGTCACACCGGCGTGAGGCGGACTGGGCGGGGGAGGCTCCCTCCGACACGAACACCCGTGAGGCAATGGCCCGGCGATCAGAGCCCGGCGGCGAAGGTGCGGATCTCGTCGGCGAGTCGGACGGGTTGGTCGAGGGGCATCAGTACCGAGCAGTCCTCATATTCAACGAGTCGGCCCTGCGGCAGAAGTTCGGCGAGGCGCGCGCCATGGCTGCGAGGCATGGTGCGGTCGTCGGTTGGCCAGATCACCAGAGCCGGTTTGTCGAAGGTCCGCAACGCCTCGGCCGCCTCGATGAGACAACCCTTGGGCGTGGTCGCGACGTACTGTCGGACATCGCGCCGGACGCCCGGTTCGTTGATGAGGCCCTCGGTCCAGCCCCTGATCATGTCCATCGGAATCGGGCGGACCGTCATCCGTCCGAACGTCATGGGCAGGCGCTGGAATCCCGGGACTCGGAGCGACCTGCCCGCGATGGTGAGTCCGCCCGGCAATCGGCACGACAACGCAGCGAACGCTCCCGGGAGGCCGGGCGGGTAGTTGCCGAAGGCCTCCTCCGAGGTGAGCACCAGGCCCGCGATCAGATCGGGCCGTTCGACCGCGGTGATCTGCGGGCCGCCCCAGTCGTTCGCCACGAGAACCACCGGCGGAAGATCGAGTCTCTCGATGGTCTCGGCGATGCGCAGCGCGCTGCCACGCATCGTGAGGTCGACGCCGTCGGGCATGGGCCGTCGGTGACCGCCCAGTGGCAGGACGGGCACCACACACCGGAACTCCGGGACGAGCCGATCGATCACTCCGGTCCACTGCGTGTGATCCATCACCAGGCCATGGCCGAACACAATCGGCCGGCCGTCACCGCCGGAGTCGAAGACGTCGATCGTGCCCGATGCGAGAGCGAGTGGAGTAGTGGCCATGGCGTTCTCCTCCGACCTTGAGTGCGAGTGTCGGGTTCGCCGCCCCGCTGCCGGCACAGTCAGCCGAGTGGGCGGCAGAACCAGTAGACGCCGACGCGCACTCGGCCCATGGGAAAAGGGACGTCGAAGTACGTCTCTTCGTAGGCCTGCAGTTGAAGCGGAGCGAACAGTTCGACAACCCTTCGCGCGTCATGTGGTTTGGACCTTTAGGTGCCTGTCGGTAGAGGCGTTCAAACACCTTCTGCTGAAGACTCACTGGAGCAGTATCCCAGGAATCGAGCGCCACAGGTCGCTTGCGGCGCCATCGGCCACGGCTCCAACCGCCAGTGTGCTGCTCACTCTCGCGTCAGTCGGTTGGGTTCCTTTGGCCGGGGTCCGTTCGCGCGGGGCCTGGCCGGTGTGGGCGCACGGTGTTGACTGCTGGGATGTCCCACGCTTCATGGATCTGGCCGCCGAACACTCGCCACACCACGACGGCGTCGACGTCGATCATCGTTCCGCCGAAGCCGAGCGTGTTGGTTGCGAACGCCACCAGGAGCTCGTCTCCGAAGGGGGTGAGTGAGTGGGGCACGTTGCGGAAACCGGTCTCGCTGACCTCTGCGAGGCGTTCGAAGAGATCGGCGGTGCCCTGGAAACCGTGGTAGTCGCCGGCCAGGTCCGGGAGGTGGGGGTTGAAGAAGTGGAAGACGAAGTCCTCAGCGAACGGGTGATTGTCGCGATCGACGAAGCCGGATCTGATGAGGGCTCCGGCTTGCATGACCAGCCCGATATTCGCGTCGATGTCCGCGTGTTCGGTCGACTGGTCCATGCTGTGCCTCCGTGTTCATGAACCAGGATGCGCGGCGACGGCTCGGCGAGCCAGGGCGGAACGTCCCGACCTACGCAACCGGCTGAGGTTCACAACCGGGAGTCCACGGAAAGCCCGATTCCTCGGACGGCCGGTCCGGTCGCGGTCAGGACGTCGCCTCGTCGCGATACGCGTCGTAGAGTTCGCGCGGCCAATAGCGCTCGACGTCGACCGCGTCGGCCTCTACCAGTTCGGACCTGACGCGCTCGTAGTCGTAGCAGTTCAGCTCGTACTGGTTGCCCCAGGGGTCGACGAGATCGAACGCCCAACAGAGGTCGAAGTCCACGAGGTCGCCGACGGTGAGGACCTCGCCGCGCGGGTTGTCGATATCGTTCGGCAGTGATCGCGCGAAGGACATGAACGTGTCCGCGTCGACACTGAACGCGACGCCGGTCTGCTGGGGCACCATCGGGTGCGCGTCGCTGGCTTCGAAGAGCGCGAGCGTGGTCCGACCACCGTCAGCCGATACCTGCAAGGGTCCGCCCTCGAAGCCCCTGGCCCAGAATGCGAAGGCCTCGACCGGCTCGAAGCCCAGGTGTTCCGCGTACCACCTCGCCGCCTCCGCGCGGTCCGGCACCCGAATATGGACATGATCGAGACGACCCATCTTGAACGCCCGCGGTTCCGAAGCCACCCGAGCAGCGTAGGGCCGCGGGCCGGATCGCCGCGTTGCACGAATTCCTTGAGGCGAGGCCGGCGCTGCGTCGCCACCGGTAGCTAGGTCCGAGGTGCGGGTACCGTGCCGCATGCACGCTGCGGACGACCTCGAGGACCAGCCGTGAGCCGGCTGAACGAAGTCGGACTCACGGATTCCTGGCGATGCTGGTTGTGCGACGAGCCGGTCAACCCCGAGATGTCGGTGAACGACGCTCGCGGTCCGAGCATCGACAGTGTGACGACGAAGGCGAAGGCGAAGGGGGTCGGATCCGTCGCCGGTACCCAGCGGCTCGCCCACCGTGCGTGCAACACCAGGAAGGGAGCGGTCGCGGCAGTCGTACCGTGGTCCACAGACCTGTTCGTGATCGATCCGGCACCGATCCTCGCGACCGTCGAACGGTTGGCCAGGAAAGGGGGCCGAGAGATCATGGCCCGCTGCCCGACTGACACGGACGCACACCAGGCGGCCACCTGGCTCGCCGACCGCCTCACCCGACTCACACCCGACCTGGACCTCACCACAGAAGTCGAGTCGGGAGGCGGTCAGTTCCTCCTCGTCCTCCGCTCCTCGTCGCACTGACGCGCCCGTGCCCGCGTCCGGCGCCTCGCGGGTCAAGCGGGCGACGCGAAGAGCTCGAAGTCGTCGAAGTCGAACCCGGGAGAGCAGACGCACGTCACCAGTGCGTCCTCGGCGGCCGGAACCGTTCGTTGCCAGACGCCAGCGGGCACGACGCACTGGGCCTGATGCCCGGCGGTCGGACCAGTCCCGAGGGTCATGACCTCGGCCGGCGACGGGGTTGCACCGGTACCACCGAGTTCGATCGTCACCGTACCGATCTGGACGATCCACAGTTCCTCCGACCGCACGCGGTGCCAGGCCGATCGTTCCCCAGTCGGCAGCAGGAAGAGGATCATCGATGCCGTCGGCCGGTCGCGACCGTCGCGCGTTTGCACCCACTCGTCGGCCTGCCACGTTCGCCGATACCAGCCGCCCTCTGGGTGCGGCGCGAGTTCCAGAGCCTCGGCGAGCGGCGGTCTCACCGGTCTCGGAATCCCTTGCCGGCCAAGATCTTCGGCGCGCACTTCTCGACCCGCGCCTGCCGGGTCTTGGCCTGCTTCGCACCGCTGATGTGCAGGTTGTACTCCCGCTGGCGCCCGGGGGTCAGCGCTTCGAACGCGGTTCTGAACGTCGCGTCGCCGTCGATGCGCGTCTGCAACTCGTCAGCGAGTACCAGCTCAGGGGGTGGGCCCAGTTCCAGGCCGGCTTCGTCGGCCGCAATCGCCTCCGCGACATAGGCCTCGACGGTGCCGGCCAACGCCTTCACCTCGGCAACCGAGGTGAACTCCATCCGGAGCGCCGATCGCGAGTTCGGACCTTGCATGCGAAGGACACCCGCCGGGTCCGAGAGCAAGGCGCCCTTGAAGAACATCAGCGCGAGAAAGTCTTTCATCTCCTGGATGATGACCACCTTGCCGCCGTCGTGGCTGTAGCAGGGTTTGGCCCACTTGATCTCCTCAATGAGATCGCAACGCATCAAGACCTTCCGAAGCGCGGCGACCTCACGCGGCCACTGCTGCGACTCGGCGATGTACTCATCAACGTCGGCGGCCATCGCCTCCTCCTGGTCTCTCCGGGTCGAGCAGTCCGTCAGCCTTCGAGCGCCAGAGCTCGATCTCCTCCGGCCGACCCCTGCGGATCACTCAGTCCAGCAGCCGAAACAAGCGGTTGCAACGTCGGCCACGCGTCCGTGCCCATCGTGGCCACGGTCGAGCTGACCCAGCGGACCGACGCCGATACGTCCGTGGGAGCGGCCTCCATCACGCTCGTTGACTCCGACGGGAAGGCCATCCTCATCGACCAGTTCTTCTCGGGGCGCTTCCCGCCCGGGCTCGCGTGTCAGAGTGCGGAGGTGAACGACGACTACCGAAACGCCGAGTCCACGCTCCGCAACGACCGGGCGCATGTGTTCCACTCCTGGTCCGCCCAGGCCCAGATCAATCCCGTCGCGATCGCCGGCGCCGAAGGTTCCTGGATGTGGGACTTCGACGGGAACCGCTACTTGGACTTCAGCTCCCAGCTGATGAATGTCAACCTCGGCCATCAACACCCCAAGTTGGTTGCCGCGATCCAAGAGGCCGCCGGCCGCCTGTGCACGATCGCGCCGATCCACGCCAACGCGGATCGGAGCGAAGCCGCGCGCCTGATCGCGGAGGTCGCGCCGGACGGGATGAACAGGATCTTTTTCACCAACGGTGGTGCCGAGGCGAACGAGAACGCGATGCGCATGGCGCGGCTCCACACCGGGCGCCACAAGATCATGGCTGCGTATCGCAGCTACCACGGGTCCACGTCCGGCTCGATCGCGGCGACGGGTGACCCACGCCGCTGGCCCTCGGAGCCGTCGATGCCGGGCGTCGTGCACTTCTTGGGGCCCTACCTGTACCGATCCTCGTTCCACGCGGCGACAGAAGCCGAGGAGTGCGATCGAGCGTTGGCGCACCTCGACGAGATGATGATGTTCGAGGGACCCCACACGATCGCTGCGGTCATCCTCGAACCCGTGGTCGGCACCAACGGCATCCTCGTACCGCCGCCGGGCTACCTCGAAGGCGTGCGCGAGTTGTGCGACCGTCACGGGATCATGCTGATCGCGGATGAGGTCATGGCCGGATTCGGTCGCTGTGGCGAGTGGTTTTCGATCCAGCGGTGGAACGTCATCCCCGATCTCATCTGTTTCGCCAAGGGCGTCAACTCGGGCTACGTCCCGATCGGCGGCGTCATCATCTCCGACGAGATCGCCGCGACCTTCGACGATCGCGTCTATCCGGGTGGGCTGACCTATTCCGGCCATCCGCTGGCCGCGGCATCGGTCGTGGCCTCGATCAACATCTTTCACGATGAAGACGTGATCGGCCAAGCCCGCGCGGTCGGTGCACTCATCGGACCGGCACTGGAGCAGATCGCCGCCCGCCACCCGGCCGTCGGCGAGGTCCGCGGACTCGGCGCCTTCTGGGCCATCGAGCTTGTGCGCGATCGCGACACCCGCGAGATGTTCGTGCCCTACAACGCCAACGGCCCCGAGCGCGCAACCCATGAACGAAGTGGTCGCGGCGTGCAGAGCAAGGGGAGTCTGGCCGTTCGCACACTTCAACCGGCTCCACGTGACGCCGCCGTTGACCACGAGCGCGCCGGACCTCGAGACCGGCCTCGCCGCCATCGACGAGGCCCTCGACGTCGCAGACCGCGCTCTGACCGCGTCGGCGACCGAATCTGGGTGAGCAGGTCACCCATCGGTGTTCGAGTTCCCCGGCGCGGCCGTCGGTGATCAGTAGGGTCGTCACCCAGGAGCAATCACATTTCTTCGGTTCCGGCCGACGAGGGGTCAGGGCCGGCCGGGAGGGAGATCGACATGGCAGCACCCGGGAGCACCGGAGATCCGGTGATCGGCATCGACGTCGGCGGCACGGGAATCAAGGGCGCGCCCGTCGACATGGCCGCCGGCGCCTTCGCCGCGACGCGAGTCAGGATCCCAACCCCGAGTCCCGCCACCCCCCAACAGGTTGCCGAGACCGTCAACGACGTCCTGACCGAACTGGATGTGCCCGGGCCCGTGGGTCTCACGCTGCCTGCGGTGGTGCGCGCCGGCGTCGTGAAGACCGCCGCGAACATCGACGACGCGTGGATCGGGATCAATGCCACCGAAATGTTCGCCGACGCGACCGGGCGTCCTATCGGAGTCGTCAACGATGCCGACGCCGCAGGGTTGGCGGAAATGCGATTCGGCGCGGGCGCCGGCCGCGACGGTGTCGTCGTCGTCGTCACGCTCGGTACCGGGATCGGCTCGGCAGTGTTCAGCGGCGGCGTGCTCGTGCCCAACACCGAACTCGGACATCTTCCGCTCAAGGCGGGCGACGCGGAGGACTGGGCCGCCGAGTCCGTCCGCGAGCAGGAAGACTTGTCGTGGAAGCACTGGTCCCATCGACTGCAGCACTACTTCGAGCTGGTGGAAAGCCTCTTCTGGCCCGAACTGATCATCGTCGGCGGGGGAGTCAGCAAGAAGTCCGAGAAGTTCCTGCCGCGCATCGAACTCCAGACCGAGATCGTTCCGGCCAAGCTCCACAACGACGCGGGCATCATCGGCGCCGCGTTGCACGCACCTCGAGCCTGACGACCTCGCGCGCGCTTCAGCCCGGAGCAGTTCCGTCTGAGCGATACTGCGACCCATGACGGAACGCCCCAACGTGGTCGAGTACCAGGGCGACGAGTTCACCGGCGTCATCGGCCGCACGCTCGACCATTCCTCGCCGGCGTGGCCGGCGCCCCAGCGCGCGCCGCGGGGGACACCGAACGTCGTCGTGGTGCTGTGGGACGACGTCGGCTTCGGCCAGTTCTCTGCCTTCGGAGGCCTCTGCGATACCCCGACGCTCGACCGCCTCGCCGACCAGGGACTTCGCTACGCCAACTTCCACACGACCGCGCTGTGCACACCGACACGCGGCTCACTGCTCACCGGGCGCAACCACCACGCACTCGGCTTGTCCGCGATCACCGAGACCTCCCTCGGTTATCCGGCGCACAACTGCTTCGTCGGACCCGAGCACGGCTTCCTGTCGGAGATGTTGCTCGACCACGGGTACAACACCTTCGCGGTGGGGAAGTGGCATCTGACGCCACCGACCGAGTCGACGCCGGCCGGCCCCTTCCATCGCTGGCCGCTCGGGCGTGGGTTCGAGCGCTTCTACGGGTTCATGCCCGGCTCGACCGACCAGTGGTACCCGGAACTGACCTGCGACAACCACTCGGTCGCGCCGCCGAGCCGCCCCGAGGACGGGTACCACCTCAATATCGATCTCGCGGATCACGCGATCCAGTTCATCAAGGACGCGCACGTCCACGCACCGGACAAGCCGTTCTTCCTCTACTACGCGCCGGGCGCCGGCCACTCACCACACCAGGTCGAGGCCGAGTGGATCGAGAAGTACCGCGGCCGGTTCCATGCCGGTTGGGACGCCTACCGCGAAGAGGTCTTTGGTCGCCAACAGAGGCTCGGCATCGTCGACGCCGGAACGACGTTGTGCGAACGCGATCCCGATGTTCCGGCGTGGGACAGCCTCACTCCGGAGGCGCAGCGGATGTACGCGCGCCAGATGGAGGTGTACGCGGCCTTCATCGAGCAGACCGATCATCATCTCGGTCGGGTCGTCGACTTCATCGACGCGCTCGGGGAACTGGACAACACCATCGTCGTCGTCATGTCCGACAACGGCGCCAGTGCCGAAGGCGGCGAACACGGCACGTTCAACGAGGTGCTGTTCTTCAACGGCATCGCCGAGGAGTTGGAGGACAACCTCGCCCATTACGCCGAGTGGGGCGGGGTCGACACCTACCCGCACTACTCCTGGGGCTGGACCTCCGCCGGGAATACGCCGTTCCGTCGGTGGAAGCGCGAGACCTACCGCGGCGGGATCACGGATCCTTGCATCGTGTCCTGGCCGGCGGGGATCGCGGCACGCGGCGAAGTTCGCCAGCAGTACACCCACGTCACCGACATCGTCCCGACACTGTTGGAGGCGATAGGCATCGACTCCCCGGACACCATCGGCGGTGTCGCACAGAGCGAGATCCACGGCACCAGCTTCGCCCAGACGTTCGCCACGCCCGACGCCGCCAGCCGTCACACGACGCAATACTTCGAAATGTTCGGGAGCCGTTCGATCTATCACGACGGCTGGAAAGCGAACTGTCCGTTTCCTGGGCCGAGTTTCGCGGAGGCGGCCGAGCGGGGACGGTATTTCGGCATGGACCTCAGTGCCGAGACACTCGATGACCTCGACCGCACCGGCTGGGAGCTCTACCACCTCACCGCGGACCCGACGGAGACGGCGAACCTGGCCGGGGCCGAGCCCGAACGGCTCCGACAGATGATCGAGCGCTGGTATCACGAAGCCGAGACCTATGGCGTGTTCCCGTTGGCAAGTGCCGGGGTATCCCGTCTCCTCACGCCCCGTCCGACCCTCGCGGAGTCGCGAGACCGGCAGGTCTGGTATCCCGACGCATCTCCGGTGTATTTCGGCGCCTCCCCGAAGCCGTACAACCGTCCGTACTCCATCACCGCGGAGGTCACCGTCCCGCAGGGAGGCGCAGCCGGCGTCATCGCGTCACACGGCAACCGGCACGGCGGATACGCGCTCGTCGTGCTGGACGGGCACCTCCATCACATCTACAACTATCTGGCCCTGGAGCGGTTCGTCGTGACATCCGTGACGGCGCTCACCGCCGGCGAGCATGTTCTTCGCTACTCGTTCCAGCCGACCGCGCCCGGCTTCGGCCCACCCGGACACGCGTTGCTCGCGGTCGACGACGAACTGGTCGGCGTCGGCGAACTGCCGCGCACCGCACCGAACCGGATGGGGCCTGTGGGGTTCAGTTGTGGCTATGCCGCGTTCGACTCGGTGGCTCCGGACCTGTACGCGGCGCCGTTCCGCTTCAGCGGCACCCTGCATCGCGTGGTCGTCGACCTGTCCGGCGAGCAGCATCAACACGCCGAGGCCGAGATCCAACGGCTACTCAGTCAACAGTGAACGGCTTCATCGCCCAGGGGAAGACGACGAACGCTGAGTCGACGACCGCTTGCCATCACTACGACCGTGAAGGCGTCACATACCGGACGCCGCCGCGACCGCTTCGACGACCCGCGCCCGTCGGATCGCCAACTCTGGAAGCCGCGCGACCGCGACGCGAGCCCGCTGAGACACGCGCCAGCGCCGAATCGCGTCGACATCACCCTCGAGCAGCCACAGCAGGCCCGGCAGCGCGATGGCCTGACCGACCACGACCAGTCCGATCCGCCAGCTGGCGTCGACGGTCATCGCGCCGGCCACGATCCAGGATGCAGGAAAGGCCACGCCGGCCACCAGCAGCCGGACCGTCCCTTTGGTGACCGGCACCTTCACGAATCGGTCGACGATCGCGACGAGCGCGACCGCCGGGCCGTTGATGAGGGCCGTCCAGACAATGAGGGGAAGCAGGAGCCACGTCACCACCGCGCGCGTCGCGATAGCGGCGTACCCCGGACTGACGGTGCCGGCGACCGCGGCGTCATCGACCGCGGCGAGATCCAGGGCCAGCGAGTAGTCGGCCACCGAGCGCTCCACCTCGGCCCGCTCGACCGGCGCGGCCCGCACGGTCTCGCGTGCGATCCGTCGCCGATCGGCCAGCGTCGGTTCGTGGCGCTGCCGGCGTCCGTAGACCGCCGCCGCCCGTTCGTGCGCCCATGCCTCGAGCGGGTCGTCGACGCCGGGAACGACTGCGCCGAGCGCGTCGGTGATGTCCTCGGTCACCGACCGGACCGCACCGTGATCGTCGCTCGATGCCGACGGCAGTCGCACCGGTGGTGCTGCAGCAACGAGCACGTCATTGCGAAGTCGGGTCTTGTCGCCATAGGTGACACCGACCGGAATCAGCCGTAGATCCTTGATCCCCGACGACACCGCGTCGAGCGCGATCCGAGCCGCGCCAGTGCGGATCGGAGCCAGCGACTCTCGATCGTGCGTCGTCCCCTCGGGAAAGATCACGACGCATTCCCCAGCCTCGAGGCGGTCGTGGCATTCCCGGAATGCCTGCTCGTTCTCACCGGCGCCGGCCCCATCCACTCGCCGGTGCACGAGGACGACCCCGGCGAGTCGGAGGAAGGGTCGCGCGATCCGAACATCGCCCAGGGTCGCCTTCCCGACGAACCGCGGCAGCCGGCCCAACGCGGCGATCACGACGATGACATCCACGAATCCGTTGAAGTGACTCGCCACCACGAGGCGGGGGCCGTGGCGGCGAAGGGCCACGACCCCTTCGAACTCGACCCGCCGGTAGAACCCGCGGGTCAGCAGGCGAGCAAGGACGCCGATGGCACGATCGATGATGCGTCTCACCGACGCGCCCCTTCGCCGCTGGCGTACGACCCGACCGCTACCGCTGTGAGTACATGCCAGAGACCGTGCCCCTGCAACAGATCGTCCGGCCGACAACCCCGTTCACCGCTCCGAGTGTTCGCATGTACGACTCCAGCCGGTCCGAGCAACGCCAATGCGAGGACGGCATGCCGGTTCCGGCGACGCCATCCGGTCACCGCGGCGATCGCAAGCGCGACCAGCGAACTGTCGTGTAGCAGCTTGCCGGCTCGGTTGCCGGGCCCGTGATACCCGATGCTGCCAATGCCCAACCAGACGAGGACGAACGCCCAGACCCGTCGGCGTGGTCCGGACCCACCGGCGACGAGCAGCGCCGCCATGATGTAGGCGATGCTGGTCAGGGTGTTCACGGGCTGGCCGATCCATCCTGGGTGGATCCGCTCGCAGTCGCCAGCCGCCGCGTGGTCGGCGGGGGTGACCTCGTTGGTCGGCAGCCATGACACTGGACGTCGAGCGTATCGGCCGCCGCACCGGGCACGACGCACCATGGACCGCACCCGACTACTGCAACCCCGCGGCCATGATCCACCTGAAGACGTCGTAGCTCGGCTTGCGCGACCAATCCCATCGCAGGACGCCGGTGTTCGCCCAGAGGTCGCCGGCATCGGGTGACAGGTCGCGCAGCGATTTCATCGTGATGGGACCGGTGAACCCGGCGAAGTTCGTGTTCCAGCCGAGGAGATAGTCGTGCACCCACTGCGCCTGGTCCGCTTCGGACATGGCCCAGAAGTGGGTACCAGTCGGCGATCCCATCTCCGTCGCCCAGATCTTCTTGGCAGCGTCACCGAACTCGACCATGACGCCGTAGATCGACATCGTGCGGGTGAACCCGTTGGTCGGCGTGGGATCGAGCGGGTTGCCGGGGAACGAGTACGGGTGGTGACCCACCGCATCGAAGTAGCCGCGTCCGCCGTTGAGGTAGAGCCGGCGCATCCAGTCCTCGGGTGCGAACTCCGAACCGATGTCGGTGGTGTCGGTCGGCGCCGTCGCACCGGTGACGACCATTCCCGCGGGATCCGCGGCTTTGATGGTGAGGTAGCTGGCCCGCAACATGGCCGTATAGCCCGCCGGGTCGGGACGGGGCTGGACGAACCACGCGTGGTTCGGTTCGTTCCATATCTGCCAGGCCTCGATTCCACCGCGGCAGCGGTCGACCGTCCACGACGACATTCGAAGCCCCGCCGTAACGGGCAGCTGCGAAGCCGATGAAGCCGGCGTAGTCCCCGACGTTCGCCGGCAGGCAGCGGCCCTCGTCCCACTGATCGGCCGGGCACGACGGGGCCGCGGCCCAGGTCGGGCTGTAACTGACCACGCCGATCACTCGCAGACCGAGTTCGCGGGAGCGGAGCACCGCCTGATCGAGCGTGTTCCAGTCGAAGCTGGTTCGTCCGTCACGTTGGATCCAGTTCCAGATGACGTCCAGGCTGATCCATTCGCCTCCGAGATCCGCGATGGCATCGATGTCGCGCCGCTGCTCGGCCCGGGTTTCGAAGTACAGGATCGGATCGCCGGATACGCCGCTGCGCGCCCGAAGGTCGGCGGACGACGTCAGATCCACCGAGACGCTCACCGTCGCAAGGCCCCCATCCGGATTGGTGACGCGCACTGCGTAGGTGCCGGGCGCCGACTCGGCCGGGACCCCGATGCCGACAGTCACTTGGCTCGCCGAACGCACCGATACGCCGGTCAACGTCGCGCCGGGGATCGTCGTCGACACGCCGAGACCGTCACGGAAACCCTTCCCCGTGATCGTGACCTCTCGGTTCTCCCCTCGCACCGGACGGGGACCGAGTCCACTGATGCTCGGCGCCGGCGCCCGCAGGGACGGGTCGTATGCGACGAGACCGGCGTTGCTCCCGACAAAGACCGTGCCACCGACCACGGCGGCACCCGTGAGACCAGGCACCGCCTGACTCGCGGTCCAGAGGGGCACACACGACGCCGGCTGCCCCGAGCAGTTCCGCCGACCTGCCGCATCGAAGCCGGCGAGCCGGTTGGCGGAACCCGAGAACACGACCCCGTTCGCGACGGTAGGGGCCTGGGTCAGACCGGTCGCGCCGCCGCCGCGCCACCGGGGCGCACAGAGACGAGGAGAGCCCGCGCAGCCCACGTTCCCAGCCGCATCGAATCCGTAGAGCGCCCCGTCGACGACGACGTAGACGTTGCCGTGGGCCACTGCGGGCGGCTCGCGATCGCCGCCCGTGCCGGTCACGATCGTGGTGCTCCAGAGCGGCGCGCAGATCACCGGGGTTCCGCCACAGTTGCGCTGCCCGGCGGCGTCATAGGCGCTCAATCCGTGTCGACCCCCGGCCAGGTACGCGATGCCGCCGACCACTGCGGGCGACGCTCCCGAGTCGGGCGCCCGCCACCGAGGGGCACAGCGGCGTGCCGGCGTACAGCCCGTGACCCCGTTGAGGTCGTAGACGTACATCCAGGAACCGTCGCTGACGTAGACCGAATCGCCGGCGACGGCCGGGGACGCGTCGCCACGCGGGGAGAAGGAGTCGCTGCTCCAGATCGGCGAACAGACACGCGGCACCCCGCCACAGCCCAGCACGCCGGCGGCATCGAACGCGTGCAGACCGTCGGCGCCGGTCGCGAGGACCGACCCCCGCGCGACCGTGAGCGCGGATCGGGCAAAACCGATCGTCGAACTCCTCCAGATCGGACGACAGTCCGGTCCCGCAGCGCAGGCCAGGGGATCGAAGGCGTAGACCGCGGTCAGCCCTTGCGCGTAGACGACACCGTTGGCGACTGCGACAGGACTCTGGAGCAGGTCGGCGACCGCGGCAGTCCAGCGGGGCTGGCACACGCCGGTTGTCGCGTTGCAGCCTGCGGCGCCAGAGGCGTCGAAAGCGACGAGCTGACCGGCCGTCGTCGTGACGTAGGCGGTGCCGTCCGCGAGCGTGGCGCCGCCGACGACCGGGGCTCCCGTCCGGCCGAGCCAGGCTCGATCGAGGGTCGACACACTGCCGGGACCGATTTCGGATTCGAGGGGCTGGAATCCGCTGTGCCCCCAGTCGCCGCGGTACTGGGACCAGCAGCCGCTGGCCAGGAGCGCGACGACGATCACCAGCGCGACGCCGCGACCGTCCAACCGTCGCGAACCCGCTCGTCCCATACCACCCCTCCGATCGGCGACACACTGCCGGGTCGGGCGGTCGCGGTCAATCCACCCGAACCGGATCGCGCCCTCGGACCCGGCGCGGCCGATAGGTTCGGATCGTGAGCGAAGCCACGATCGCCTGGCAGGAGTGGTGCCGTCGCCTCGCCGCCGCGGGTACCCAGGTCTCCGCCCGTGCGGCGACCGACCCGACCCTGAACGCGGCGGAGGGTCTGCGCCATCTCAGTCGACTGGCCGTCATGGCACTGCAGTCCTACCTCGAGTTCGGCGACGTCGACTTCCCGGCGTTCCACCGCTACGACGACGACGCGGTGAAATGGGGCGGACCCAACGTCGACAATCAGTACCTCCGCGCTCGAGTCGACCCGACCGGCACCTATCGCGTCGTGGGGAACGTCAGCGGCGTACGCGACCTGATCGTCTCGACGAACGAAGGCGACATGCAGCTCGGCGAGTATGGCGTCTACTCCGAACTTCAGCTCGACGAGCTGAAGTGTGATGCCGCAGGAAACCTGGTCCTCCAGCTCGGAGGCTCAGAGCCGGCGAGCGGAAACTGGTGTCCGCTCCACCCATCAGCCCGCGTGATCCTGATTCGGGTGTACGTCGCGGACTGGGCCCGGGACGGTCTGCCGTGGTTCGACATCGAACGACTGGATCGGCCAAGGGCGGCGCCCGCGCCGATCGGCGACGAGGTGACGGCTTCGGCGCTCACCGACGCCGGAGACTGGATCACCGCGAGCCTCGACTACTGGCCGCAATACCTCGCCGACTCACCGGTCCGCACCATGCTCAACCGCTTGACGCCGCCGCGCGCCGCGGCCGGGGGATCGGACCGCATTCGGTACGGCGCAGGGTGGTGGCAGCTCGAGCGCGAGGACGTGTTGGCCATCGAGTTCTCCGACCCGGGCTGTGAGTACTGGTCGTTCCAGCTGTACTCCGACCCCTGGTTCGAGAGCCTCGACCTTCGCAACCGCACCGTCAGTCTCAACGCGGGAAGACGCGGAACGATCGGCCGACGGCATGATCCGGCTCGCCGTGAGTGCACAGGATCCCGGAATTCCGAACTGGCTGGACACCGAAGGGCGGGCCGCGGGGATGATCAGCTACCGATTGATCGGCGCGGCCGAAGGCGTTGACGCGCCGCGCACTTCGATCACCACGGTCGACCGACTCTGGCCCGACGTCACGCGCCTCGACGCGCGAGGCCCGCGCCGAACAGATCCGGATACGGCGCGCCGGGCTCGCCCGCCGCTTCCGACGGTGACCTGGACCCCGCCGCCCCGCCCGCAGTGGGTCGCCGACCTCGTCGTGGCAGGCGCCGAGCTCGACCCGCTGGCGCTGGCGCCGCTCGACCCCGATGAGCTGTTCGCGACCGCGTGTCGAAGGGTCGGGGCCGACGACATGGGTGGTGTCTCCTGGCAGACCGGCCTCGAATCACTGTGCGGGGCACTCGCGACCGAAGCGCACCTGCACGCCGTCGGCGCGATCCTCACGCGAAGCGAGATCCTTCGCACGCTCGCGAACCGGTTGCGAATCGTCGCGGCCGAATCCGATGACGAGCCGGCCCTGACCACACCGTGGTTCGTCACCGGCACCGCCCGGTCCGGCACCTCGATCCTGCACGAACTCCTGGCACTCGACCCACGATCCCGCACACCGGCGACCTGGGAGGTCCTGGATTCGGTCCCGGCGCCGGATGGTGGTGCCCCCGCCGACGACCGCGTCGCCGGCATCGAAGGGGCGGTGCAGTGGTGGAACGACATCGCGCCCGAGTACCTCACGATGCACGAGAACGGAGCCGCCTTGCCCACGGAGTGCATCTTCGTGACGGCGCACGAGTTCTCCAGCGAGCACTGGTCCGGCGTCCACGACGTGCCCTCGTACCATCGCTGGACTGCGCGGACCGGTGCCGGCGCGGCATACGCGTGGCATCGTCGCCACCTCGGTTTCCTCCAGTCGCGACAGGGGCCACAGCAGTGGGTCCTCAAGGCACCGTCCCACCTGGGCACGTTGCCGGCGCTCTTCGCGGAGTACCCCGACGCGTGGGTGATCCAGACCCACCGGGACCCGCTCCGCACGGTGCCGTCCACGATCAGCCTCATGGCAACCCTGCGATGGATGCGATCCGACGCGGTCGACGTCACCCGTCTCGCCCCGACGATGGCGAACGGGGTCGCGATGCTCTTCGAGCTGGGTCCGCGCGATGCGCGGACGGCACCCTGCCCAACGAGCGGTTCATCGACGTCGCGTACGCGGACTTGATTCGGGACCCGGTCGCCACCGTTCAAGCGATCTACGCGCGTGCCGGCCGCGAGTTTCCGCCCGGCCTGGCGACCGGGATCACCGACTACCTCGCCCGGCGACCCCGCGGCCGCCACGGCGCCCACCGATACGCGGCCGAGGACTTCGGCCTCGATCCGGTGGCGCTCCGGGAGCAGTACTCGCCCTACTGCGAGGCGTTCGGCGTCACGGCCGAGTAACTCAGCTCGGGAATGGGAACAACAACGCCTCCGCAAGGATCTCGGAGCCGTCGTCATCGAGCACGAACCGCCGCTGCAGCGCGTCGGCCTCGGCGAAGAGGTACTGGATCACGTAGTTGTCGCGGGAGCCGTAGCGATCGAGCACCTGCTGATCGGTGAAGGGGAAGGTTCGTCCGAACAGGGTGCAGAAGAAGCCGGTGCCGCCGCTCCCGATTCCGGAATACGCAGCGATCGGCACGTCCAGCTGCGGCGTGCGGATCCCACCGAGTGCGTTGCCGTCGGCGTCTTGACGCACACTGCCGTCCGGGTTGAGTTCGAGCAGCGGGCTCGACGGGGGCGCGGCCCACGGCCGCTTGATCCACTGCGCAAGATGGCGCACCGCGGCGCGGGAAGACGTACCGGTGGGGCCCTCGGTTCACCGGGAGATCGCAGCCCAGGACCGGCGGGATCGTGGGTCCGAAGCTGCTCTCGTCCACGTGGGAGGTCCCGGCGATCTCCCATTGGCGGAACCCGCGCGAGTCGGCCTGCCGGGCGGGCTGGTAGCGCGGCACGTCCGTCTCGGATTCGACCACCATGACCGGTTCCCGCAGATCCGTCCGGATGAACGTCGGCACCGGCGGTATGGCCTCGGTCGACAGCGACGACGCGCCCGCCGAGCGGCTGTGAATCAGGTAGCCGTCGAAGATCCGATCGCGGGGTGCGATCGCGTTGACATAGGTCGTCAGGCGAGACGCCGACTGCGACTCACCGTCCGCAATGAACGTCCGACCCCGCAGGCCACCGAGTGCGGACGACCCGTGTCGACTCTGCACCGCCCGGCCGATCTGGGAGAAGATGTCGTAGGAGTACTCATCGCCGGGGTGCACGAGCGACTCGTACCGATCGGGACTCAGCACCTTCAGACTCAGGGGTGGGCTCTCCACGGCGACGAACTGTGCCGAAACCCCGACCCACGCGTACCCCTTGCGCAGCATCTCGGCCTCGGCGAAGTTCCAGTCCGGTGAGGTGTCGAAACCCGCCGTCACGTTGAACCATTCGACGATCACGATCCCGTTGAAGCGATGTGGGTCCGTCGGACGCCGCACCACGATCCGGGTCCGGTAGTCCGCGGTCGTCGTCGGCGCGACCGACCACTTGCCGTCCTCGGTCAGCGGCGCGGTCGGCGCGTACGCGCTCGCAGTGCCCTCGGCGAAGAACTCCTGCTGGACGTAGCCCGCGGCCGTGAGGTTCGCGGTATCGGTCTGGAGCGCGACCGTGCCGTCCGCCGGCAGGATCGGGCCGCTGACCTGGGCGACAGCCCGCCGACCGCGCCAGTGCCCGTCCGGATGCGCGCCCGCGGCCGTCGTCGTGGCCGGGAGTGTGGTCAGCGCCAGACCCAGTACGAGGACCGCCAACAGTCCCTTGCGCACCCGCTGCTTCATGCTGACCCCCAGATCGCCGAGCTGACACGTTGGACCAAGGGACGAACCTGGTCAAGTCGCCCGAGCCTCGAGGACTGGGTTCAGAGCCAATCCTTGCTGCGGAAGACCGTGAACAGCGCCAATGACGCGCTGAACATCAGCGCGATCGCCATGACCAGGCCCCAGTGGCGGGCGAAGCCGGGAAAGGGCACGTTCATGCCGTAGTAGCCGGTGACGAGGGTCGGGACCGCGATGATCGCGGCCCAGCTCGTCACCTTCTTCATGATCTGGTTCTGGCGGTAGTCGCGCAGACTCAGATTGGTGTCCACGATCGTCGCCACGAGGTCCCGGAGCCCATCGGTGGCTTCGGTGACGCGGAGGATGTGGTCGTACACATCCTGGTAGTAGGGGTAGATCCCCTCGTCCACCAGCGAGTGTTCCCGGCGCATCAACGCGCTGACCACCTCGCGGATCGGCACCACCAACCGATGGAACCGCACCAGGTTGCGCCGCGCGTTCGAACCACTGCCGCTGCTCATGGGGTTCGAGGGGATGATCGCTGAAGAGCGCCTCACTCACCTCGTCGTAGAAATCATCGAAGGCGTTAATCGCAGTGAAGTAGTCGTCAACGATGAGATCCAAGAGTCCGTAGAGCAGGAACGGGACGCCATGGGCAAGGAGGTCAGAGCCCTGATCCCAACGGTGGAGGAGCCGGTCGATGGAGAACCCGTCGTGCTTTCGCACCGTGATCAGCCATCGAGGACCGATGAACGCGTCCACTTCCGACCACTGCAACTCGTCGACATCGTCCGTGCGCACCGCGTGGGCGGCGAGGAAGAGATGCGTCGCGTAGTGATCGAGCTTCGGCCGCTGATGTTCGCTCAGCGAGTCTTCGACGGCCAGCTCGTGCAGGCCGAGTTCACCCGCCAGCAGCACCACCTCCGGCTCGTCCGGGGCCAGGAGGTCCACCCAGACGACGGTGACGCCGTCGCCGAGATGGTCCGAGACCGCCTCGAGCCCGAACCCTTCGTCGACCAGCACGCCCTCGCGCCAGGCCCGGGTGGCGACTGGACCCGGAGACATGCAGTGACCCTACCGGTCAGGCGAGCAGGTCGAGAGCCTGACGGAACAGGAACACGGTGACCGCGTGGAGGTTGTCGCCGACCTCACGTGGCGCGAGCCCTGCGTACGCCCACGCGTGGGTACCTTCGAGGATCAGACCCAGGCGGTAGCACGCGAGCACTCGGTACCACGTGAGGTCGGTGAGGTCTCGGTCCGTGCGATCGGCGTAGTAGTCGATGATCGCGGCGTCGTCGGGGAGGCCCGGCGCATCCACACCGATGGGACTCCCGGCTCCTTCGCGGACCGGCCAGGTCGCCAGGAGGTGTCCGAGGTCCAAGAGGGGATCCCCGATGGTCGACAACTCCCAGTCGACGATCGCGGCCAACGCGCCGGAATCCGGCGAGACGAGCACGTTCGCGAAGTGGTAGTCGCCGTGCATCAATCCCTTGCGCGCCGTCGCCGGGCGGTGTGTGTCCAACCAGGCTCCGACGTCGTCGACCCCGGGGATGTCGGGGCCCGGATAGCCCTCCAGATCGGAGTAGCTGTCCAGTTGCTTCCGCCAGCGCCCGACCTGACGCTCGGCCCAGCCCTCCCAGCGACCCAGGTCACCCAACCCGCATGCGTCCGGATCGATCCGCGCCAGCGCGAGGAGTCCCTCGACCATGCCGAACCCCATCGCTCGCTGGAGCATGGGATCGGACCGATGCGGCTCGGGCAACCCGAGCGTCGGGTTGAAACCGTCGACCGGTTCCATGAGATAGAACGCGGCGCCCAGGGGTTCGAGATCGGCGCATGCGGCGATCAATCCCGGGTGCGGGACATCGGATCCCGCGAGGGCGCCGAGGATGCGGGCCTCGCGTCGCATCGCTTCGTCGCTGTTGGAACGCTTGTGTGGCGGTGGGCCTCGAAACACGTACTCGCGATTCGCCCGACGGAACCGAAGGAGGACGTTCTGGGTCCCACCTGCGATCGGCGTGACATCAGTGAGCGGTCCGGTGCCCAGGCCCTGGTGGTCCATCCAGGTGCAGAGTCGGGCAAGGTCCACGCCGTCCGCGCTGCTCATCGGGTCAACGCGTCGTACCGAACACCGGTCAGTTCCGCCGAGACCGTCCAGAGCCGGGCGGCCGTTTCCTCGTCGCGCGCGCGACGACTGCAACCGACCCGCTTCGGGTGGCCGCGTTGCTCCATGAACCCGTCGGGACCGAAGTAGTCGCTGCCATTGACCTCGGGGTCCGTCGCGGCCCGCAACGTCGGCAGGGCACCCATCGGCGCGGACTGGAGAAAGACCCGCTCGATGAGCGGGCGCGCCGTGTGCGCAACGGTGTTGACGATGCCACCCGGATTCTCATGACCGAGGTTGGTCCGAGTTCCACCGGGGTGGGCCGCCACCGCGCGACGGATACGTCGGCCCGACGGAAGCGCCGGTCGAGTTCACGGGTGAAGAGCAGGTTGGCGAGCTTGCTCTGGAAGTACGCGCGCCACGGGCTGTAGTGATCGGGCGATGCCAGATTGTCGAAGTCGATGCGCCCGGGCCGATGCCCTTGACTCGACACCGCAACGACCCGCGACCCCTGGGTCGCGATCAAACGGTCCACGAGGCGCCCGGTGAGCGCGAAGGCCGCCAGGTGGTTCACGCCGAACTGCATCTCGTAGCCCTGCGCCGTCTTTCCACTCGGGATCGCCATCAGTCCCGCGTTGTTGATGAGAAGGTCCAAACGATCGTGCGCACCGGCAAACTGTCCGGCCGCCCGAGCGACAGCGTCGAGGTCCGCGAGATCCACGTCGAGGATCTCGACGAGCGCGTCCGGCGCGGTCTGACGGATGCGTTGCCGGGCCTGGGCGGCCTTCTCACGATTCCGACATGCGAGCACGACTTGGGCACCGTGCTCGGCGAGGACGCGCGCCGTCTCGAAGCCGATGCCGCTGTTGGCCCCGGTGACCAGGGCGACGCGGCCCGTCTGGTCCCCGACGTCGGACTCGGTCCAGCGCTCGCTCACGTTGCCGTGTCCGTTCCCAACAGCCGATGCTCGAACAACGCCAGGACCCGATCCAACGCCTCCCGGGTCGGGGTCCCCGGCTCATCGACGAGATCCCCGGTCAGCACCGAATGGTGTTTGCCGAGCGGCCCGTCCGGGTGGCCGTCTTCCTGGCGGAGCTCGACACCGACGAAACCGTCGCCGAGTTTGTCCCGCAGGAACGCGAACCGTTCGGCAGGGACGAACGGGTCACCATCGAAGCGGAGCCCCAGCACCTCCAGTCCCTCGGCCGCACACCGGCCGCGCACCGTCGCGAGGTCCGCGTCGCTACAGTCGATCGAGCCCTTGCGCGTGGCACCAATCGGGAACGGCAGCGACGGTTGGCTCAGGACGGGCGCCACGACAAGCGGGTCCACGGCCATTGCCAGGGCGAATCCACCGGTGAAACACATCCCGACGACGCCGACCCCCGGACCGCCGGCCGTGGCGTGCTCCTGATGCGCCAGGGCCCGAAGCCAGTCGATGACGGGGGACGAGCGACCCGCCGCCAGCGTCGTGAACTCCCGGCTGACACAGACGCTGCCGAACGACCGCATCATGTACCCGGCCTGGTGGAGCTTCGACCCTGCCATCGGGTCGCGTCCGGCTTCCCCGAAGAGGTCCGGCAACACCACCGTGCAACCGAGGGCCGCGACCCGGTCGGCGAACCCGAGCACCATCGGTGACATTCCCGGCATCTCGGTGATGACGAGGACGACGGGCCCGGAGCCCTTCCGATACACCTCGTGAGTGAAACCCCCGTGTTCGAAAGAGAATCGAGTGAACGTGTCGAGCGCTCCCTCGGGAGCTCGTTGCGGGGATTGCGACGATGCAGCTTCGGTCATTCGTGCAGTCTGGCCGATCAGTCCGAACCCGCGCCGGGTGTGTCCGGTCGGGGCGAGCCCGGCACCTCCAACGCATCCCAGAGGGCACGCTTCATAGCGGCGAGTTGGCGCGAGGACGTCTGCGCGATCGCCTCGGCGATGTCGACAGCTCGGGTGCGGAGCGCCTCCGGCTCGACGACCTCGCTGAGGATGCCCAACGTGCGTGCCCGCTCGGCATCCATCCGTTCGAAGCGCCCGACCAGGGCCAGCCGGCTCACGCTCTCCATCGGGCTCTTCCGAGCCAGACCGATCGCTTCGTACGCGCTGACCTGGCCGACCGAGACGTGGGGGTCGACGAAGGTCGCGGTCGTGGCCGCGAGGACGATGTCGGCGTCCGCGACGAAGTGGAGACCACCGCCGGCGCAGACCCCGTTGACGGCGGCGACGACCGGCTTCGTGACCCCGTTGTGCCACGCGGTGAACCGGAGAGTGGCGTCGCGGGTTCGGCGGGACTGTTCCCGCAGGGCAGCCGGCTCGCCTGCGAGCTGGGCGACGTCGAGACCGGTCTGGAACGCTGCGCCGTTCCCGGTGTTGACGATCACCCGGACCGCCGGGTCGGCCTCCAGCGTTGCCCAGGCCCGTTCGAGTTCGTCCAACATGCGCCGCGTCCATCGCGTTGCCGACCTCAGGGCGATCAAAGATCAGCCACCCCACCGGACCGTCGCCACGGACCTCCAGCGTGGAGAACGTCATGGACTCGCGATGGCGAAACTCGCATCGAAGTAGTCGAGCCACCCGAGGAAGGCATCGAGCCGGTCGCGGTCGCCCGTGATCGTCACGCCCGCGCCGACTTCGGCCAACGATGCTCTGCCGCTCGCCAGCCGCGCGAAGTCGAGATGGTCAAGCGACATGCCGACGTCCGCGGACGCGTGGTGAACGCCGGGGGAGTAGTGGACGACCCCGTGGTCGATGCCGAGGGCGCCGATCTCGTCCCGGTCGGCGACGGTGAGATCGAGCGTCAGCGCCTCAGCCCGAGTGCCGTCGAGGCGGACCGCCATGAGGTCCACCAGCATCTCGGTGGTCATGGCCCGCAGCATGTCGAGGCCGGCCGCTGTCGCACCACGCAAGTCAGGGACGCCGTGACGCAGTTCCTGCGCGCCGGTCAGGTAGAAGTCGCGCCAGGGCCCGGACTCCGCGGTGTAGCCGAGCTGCTCGAACACGTCGGCCTGGAGCAGCAACGCATCGGACCGGTGGGGCGCGGCGAAGATCACGTGGTCGAGGACCTGAGCCGCCCACCGATAGTCACCGGCGTCGATGGAGCCCTGGACCTTTTCCAGGACGGCGTCGACGCCACCCATGTACTCCACGTAGCGCGTCCCGGCGTCGGTGGGCGGCAGCGGGTGGAGATGCGCGGGGTTCGCATCGAACCAACCGAGATACCGCTGGTAGACGGCCTTGGCGTTGTGGTTGATGGTCCCGTAGTAGCCGCGCACGTGCGCTCGGCCTTCGAGCCCCGGGGGCGCTTCGAGCGTCTCCGCGATCTCGATGGCGGTCGCGCCCTGGTTCGCGCGGCGCATCGTCTCGTCGTGGATCCAGCGATAGGTGTCGCGCTGCTCCTCCATGAACGTACACGCGTGCTCGGTCCCCCAACGCGGCCAGTGATGGCTCATGAACACGATGTCGGTGCGGTCGCCGAACAGCTGGATGGACTCGTGGAGATATTTGCTCCACGCCAACGCGTCACGGATCTGCACGCCCCGCGGTGTGTAGACGTTATGGAGCGTCGCGGCACAGTTTTCGGCCATGCAGAGAATCCGCCGGTCAGGGAGGTTGATGTTCATTTCGGCGGGGGCTTCGGTGTCCGGGGTGTACTGGAACTCGAACCGCACCCCGTCGACGACGCGTTCCTCGCCGGTGAAGGTGATGTCCACCGTCGGCGCGATCAGGCCCGACGTTCCCAGGAGCGGGATCGCCTTGCCGAGCCCGCAGTCCACGTGGCCCAGCTCGTCACCCGGGAGCAATCGCCCGTACATGTAGGAAGCGCGCCGACGCATAGCCGGTCCTGCCACGACATTCTCGGCGATGGCAGCCTCGAGGAAGCCCACCGGCGCGATGATCTCGACGTCACCCGCGGCCACCGCCTCGTCGGTGGTGACCCCGCGTACCCCGCCGAAGTGATCGACGTGACTATGGGTGTACATGACGGCGACGACCGGACGGCTCGGGAAATGGGCGTGCAGCAGCTCGAGCGCGAACGCCGCGGTCTCGGTGGCCGTGAGGGGATCGATCACGATCCACCCCGTCTCGCCCGCGATGAAGGTGACGTTGGAGAGATCCACGCCGCGGACCTGGTAGATCCCGTCCGCCACCTCGAAGAGCCCGTGAATCGCGTTGAGCTGGGCCTGGCGCCACAGACTCGGATGCACCGACGGCGGGGCGTCCTCACTCACGAACTCCCAGTCCGCCGGATCCCAAACCGGGAACCCGAATTCCGGGTGCATCGCCGGACCGGGGAGTGGCGCGATCCGGCCCCGAGTCGCTTCCTCGAAGTCGATCGGATCGTTCGGTACGGCCCGCCGCGCGGCGTGGTTCCGGGTCTGCGTGGTCAGCGATGCGGGTTTGCGGTCGGCGGTCGTCATGCTCGGCTCCTCATCGACGCACGGGCCCGGCATCTTTGCCGATGACACCCGACCCGCGTCAGACCAGCGCCGGCGGCGAACCCAGGGGATCGGACGGCTCGCCGGCCTGCTCCCACCAGGCCAGCAGCGATGCCGCCGCCGCGCAGTGAAGCACGGCCGCGTTGTGATCGATCGCCGCCGCGTCCAAGGACGCGAGGACGTACTTGACGAGATGTGCGTCCTGACGCCCTGACGCTCTCGACACGATTGCCTCCCACGGAAGCGAAGCGGGCCGATGCACCACGTGAGCGGCGGCCGCCGGGGACCCGCGGCCACCGCATCGACGAAGGCGCCTCCCGGATCCGCGAGCACGACCTCAGGCGGCACTGGGGTAGATGCCTCACCGGCCAGGAAACCGAGCACATAGGTCGCAGCCACGGCCACGGCCCGCTGCGGGTCACCGGACGTCGCCGCGATGCCGAGCGCGGCCTGACTCATGGTCAGGCAGTGGGACCAGCCGTACGGTGCATGCTGCGAGTCGGCCAGGATCATCGCCCGGGCCGCGTGACGGGTCAGGACAGGAGCGGCGGTGCGAGCATCGAGTCCGGCGATCGCCGGGCCGATCAGCTCCGCCGCCAGTCCCGACACGTCAACCTGATGCATGAGCGGGAAAATGAAGTTGCTGCCCGGCTCGCCCAGTGCCGGCGCGTCACGGAGAGCGGCGCCCAGCATCGCCGCCGATCCTGCGGATGCCCGCAGATCGTCGTCGATCCATTCGATGCGCAGGGACGGCACTCGAGCGAGTTCGCGTACCAGGGGACGCAACAGACCGCCCGTCACCTCACCACGGGGCGCGACCCGAGGCGCCAAAAAGAGGTAGATCGGCGCGTGGCCCGCGGCCGCCAGCAGCGGGAGGACCGGCGCCCCGAGGTGCCGGACCAGCTCACCGGTCGACGCTCGCTGCGTCAAGGCGACCACAACCCGGTCCGCGGCGTCGAGGTCCTCGGCGCGGATGGCGTCGAACAGACGACCGACCAGTTCCTGGATGTCGTCGCGTTCGTCGACGGGCTTCGAGGCGCCGAACTCAGCGGCCGGAACCGCCTCGAAGCGCACGAGCAACGACACCACTTGGGCGCGGGCTCGGGCCCGGTCCGAGGGCCGGACGCGTCCAAGCAGCGCGGCTCGAGCCAGGAGCTCCAACGGAGCGTGGAGCACGAAGGAGTCAGCAGGATCACGACGAGGGAGCGCGAGCCGCCGGCCCACCTCTTCGATCAGCCGGGCGTCGGACCATTCCTCGGCGCCCAGCTCGGCGGCTCGGCGTTCGATGACGGCCTGATCGACCGACGACGCGGTGGGCTTCGACGTTGGAATGTCGCTCATGGACCAAGAATAGAAGTTAAAGTTAAGTTTATGTCAAGCGATTCCAACATGATCGTCGGGGGCCGGCATGGACGCTGAGTGGTTGAGCATCGGCGAGGTTGCGACGCGTACGGGAGTCGCCACCTCCGCACTGCGGTTCTACGAACGCGAAGGGCTCATCGACGCCGTTCGGACCGAGGGCGATCAACGACGATTCCACCGGGACGTGTTGCGGCGGGTCGCGTTCGTCAAAGTCGCCCAGAGCGTCGGCATCAGCCTGCCGGAAATTCGTGAGTCCCTCGCCAGCCTGCCGGAGGAACGCACGCCGACGAAGGCCGACTGGGACCGGATCGCGCGGTCCTGGCGTCCGAGACTGGATGAGCGGATCGCGACGTTGACGGGACTTCGGGACCAGCTGAGCGAATGCATCGGGTGCGGGTGCCTCTCCCTACGGTCGTGCGCGCTGTACAACCCCGAGGACCGCGCAGCACGGTTCGGCAGCGGCGCCCGGTACCTCCTCGGCGACCCGCCGGTGCGCCCCCGCCCGACACTCTGAGCGGCTCGCGCGCACACCGTTGGTCCGTCGCTGCCGGCCCTGCCAGACTCCGCGCATGACCGGTCAGCTGCACCTCTCCTACGACGGCGCCATCGCGACGTTGACCAACGACAACCCCGAGGCCCACAACGCCTTCGACGACGACATGGACGCGCAGCTCTTCGACGCGCTCGCGGATCTACGCGCCCACCCCGAGGTGCGTGCGGTCATCTGGCGAGGCGAGGGCAAGTCGTTCTCGTCCGGGCGTGACGTGCGGGCGATCGGCAATCTCCAGGTGGACATGAGCCATCACGAACTGATGCGGCGAGGCCACCGCGGAATCCAGCAAGTCTGGGATCTCGATGCACCCATCATCGTGGCGCACAAGGGTTGGACGATGGGCGGCTCGTTCCAGCGGGCGATGCTCTGCGACATTCGGATCGCCGCGGAAGGGGCACGATTCCGACTCCCTGAGCTCACCCACGGCGTCATCCCCGACACCGGTGGCATGGGTGTCCTCTTCCAGATCGCAGGGCACGGACTCGTCAGCGACCTCGTGCTCACCGGGCGCGTGCTCGACGCGGAGGAGGCGCTGCGGCACGGGATCGTGTCACGCGTGGTTCCGGCCGACGAGCTCGACGCGACGGCTCGAGCCATCGCCGAGCACATCGCCGCCGCACCGGCCGTCTCGGTGAAGATGGCACGCTCAGTGATCCGCAACCTCGCCGTGCCGGAGCTGCGGAGCTCTATGGCCGAAGAAATGATCGGTCAGACGTTCATCAGCCGCAGCGACGACATGGCCGAACTCCGCGCCGCGCGTGCCGAAGAACGCCCACCTCACTACACGGGGAGTTGACCCGATGACCGAGTCCGAAACCCATCCTGGGCTCCCGGCGCCGCCGGCCGTGGGGGCTCACGCGCTCCCGTCCGGCACCTTCGCCGGTCAGGCGGTGTTCGTCACCGGCGCCGGCACCGGCCTGGGGAAGGCCATCGCGTCCGAGTTCGCCCGGCTGGATGCGGACATCGTGATCGCCTCGCGCCAGCCCGAGCACCTCGCCGCCGGGCGCGAAGCGATCGAGGAGATCGGTGCCCGAGTCCTGACCGTCCAGTGCGATATTCGCGACGCCGATGCCATCGGCGCAGCCTTCGACGCGGCGACCGCCGAGTTCGGACTCCCGAGCGTGCTGGTGAACAACGCCGCGGCGAACTTCCCCGTGCCCGCGGAGGACATGTCACCGAACGCCTGGCGCACGGTGGTGGACATCACGCTCACCGGCACCTTCCTGTGCAGCCGAGAGTTCGCCCGCCGCCATCTCGACGCGGGCTCACCGGGATCCATCATCAACGTCGGCGCGTCGTACGCCTGGACGGGTGGACCGGGCTTCGCCCATTCGGCGGCAGCCAAGGCCGGGGTGAAGAACCTGGTCGAGACCCTCGCGGTGGAGTGGGGCCCGTACGGGATCCAGGTCAACGGTCTCGTGCCGGGCCTGTTCCCACACACGGACATGACCGCCGACATCCAGGCGAACCTGAGCCGGACCCACGACAAGGACCCCTGCCAGCCGGCGTTGCGCGTCGGCCAGGTCCAGGAGTTGGGCTGGGCGGCCACCTTCCTCGCGTCGCCCTACGCGCGGTTCATCTCCGGCCACACGCTCGTGGTCGACGGCGCGAACTGGCAACGTCGAGCGTTGACGAACCCACCAGTCACGAGCGTGCGCGACCAGATGGGGCGGGAGCCCTTCGCTCTCGACAGCTGACGCGAGAAGGCCCGCCACGTAGGGCGGGCCTTCATCACGGTGCTGCGCCTGAGCGGTCAGCTCGTGACGCGCGTCAGCTCGTTGCGGTCGGTGTGGGCCATCTCCTTACCACCGAGCTTCGCCATCTTGAGCGTGGTCGTCTCGTCGTAGGACCAGGAGTCCTTGCCGACGGTGATGGTGATCTCGAACTTCGTGGTGCTGGCGTTCTCGGCGAGATACGGATTCTCGAGCACGCCGTTGGTCACCGAACCGAGCTCGGACGTCAGCGTGAAGCTGGTGCTGTCGGCCGTGGCCGCTCCGCTCGACAGGACGACCGTCGCCCGCGGGACCATGACACAGCGGTAGATCTCGCCGCGTGCCGCGTCCCAGAGCCAGTAGCCGACCTCGGTGTGGAACGGGTCGTCCTCGTCGCCGCGCCAGGAGGCCATGCGATAGTCGAGACCGAAGAGCTGCTGGGAGCCGTTGTCGACCGGACCGAACGGGTGACAGCGTCACCTGCTCGCGGTACGGCGTGTCGCCGATCTCGCCGTCGTCGTTGTGGAACGAGACGTCCAGGCCCTTGGTGCCTTCCCAGGTGCCGGCGAGTCCGGCCAGGGGTCCGAGTTGTGCGGGGGTGGGTGCGGGCATTCGTCTACCTCTCGAGTGATTGGGGACGGTGGGAATCTATGCGCATCCGCGGCTCGATGCTGGGTTCGTGGCCGACGAACGGCCCGGTCACTCAACCCGCGGCGCGCTCTCGGGCCTTCAGCTCCCGTCGCAGGATCTTGCCGCTCGGGTTCTTCGGGATCGTCTCGACGAACTCGACCTCGCGCACCTTCTTGTACGGAGCGGCCCGATCGGCGACGAAGGCCATCACGGACTCGGCCGTCAGGGTCACGTCAGGACGGGGACGACGAACGCCTTCGGGAACTCGCCGTCCGCAGTACCGGAATCCTTCGGGATCACGGCGACATCGGCGACGTCCGGATGCTCCATGATCAGGGCCTCCAGCTCCGCCGGCGCGATCTGGTACCCCTTGTACTTGATCATCTCCTTGGCCCGGTCGTGGATCGTGACGTAGCCGTCGTCGTCCACGGTCACGATGTCGCCGGTCCGCAGCCACCGACCGTCGGCGTCCTCGACGATCGACTCCGCGGTGGCATCGTCCCGACCGAAGTAGCCCGCCATCACCTGGGGACCGGCGACCAGCAGTTCGCCCACCTCGCCGACGGGCAGCGTGTCGCCGGTGTCGAGATCCACGACCTTCTGCCGCGTATCGGCGACCGGGGGACCGACCGTTCCCTCCTTGTCCCGCCCGAGGAGGGAGATGTGCGTGACCGGGCTCGCCTCGGTCATGCCGTAGCCCTGCACGACCGTCACGCCGTACCGCTCGCTGACCCGCCGGGCGACGTCGATCGGCAGCGGCGCGGCGCCGGACATCACGTAGCGCACACTCGACAGATCGGCCGCACCCTCGGGAAGATTCGGCGAGCGCGAGCAACGCGGGCGGCACCATGAAGAGGTTGGTCGCTCGACGCTCGGCGACGATCTCGAGGAACCGCTTCGGGTCGAAGCCCGGCATGCGTGATCTGGGTCGCCCCGGCGATGAGCCCGGGCAGCAGCAGCACGGCCATGCCGTAGATGTGAAAGAACGGCAGGAAGTTGACCAGCACCGAGTAGTCGTCGATCAGGCCGCTCCCGAGGGTCTGGCGCACGTTGCTCGTGAGGTTGTGGTGGGTGAGCATCACGCCCTTGGGCGCGCCGGTGGTTCCCGACGAGTAGGGCAACACCGCGAGGTGCGTCATCGGATCGAACAGCACCGGGGTCGGGCTCCCCCGCGGCGCCGCCCGCCAGCGTCCACACGTCGGGGAGAAGATGAAAGTTCGGAGCGTCACCCCACACCGCTCGCACCGCGGCTCGCGGTCGCCTCGACCGCGAACACGACCTTGGGTTGCGAGTCGGAGAACTGCTCGCGGATCTCGCGATCGGTGTAGAGCGGGTTCAGGGTCGTGACGGTGCCGCCGGCGAAGAGCGTGCCCAGGAAGGCGACCGCCCATTCCGGGGAGTTGGTGCCGACGATGGCGACACGGTCGCCGACGCCCGACCCCCACATCCTGCAGTGCCCGCCCGAGCCGACGCGACGCGGTGACGATCTCCGCGTAGGTGTGCTCGGCGTTCGTCATCCCGTCGACCATCGCGACCTTGTGCGGGTGGCGCTTTGCGGCCGCAGACGACATCGTCGGTCACGGGGTGGACCGGATACGGCGCGAGCGACATGCGCGGCGAGAACTGGATGGGCCCGGTGGAGGTCATCGGGCGAGTCTGGCGGAAAACGGAGACGCGCATCCACCGGACGAACCCATCCGTCCCGGTGGCCACGCGGGCGATCCGGCAGTCGCCGATCAGGCCGGCACCCAGTTGCCGTGGAAGCCGTAAGGAACCCGGACCGGCAGGTGGATCGTCGCGACGGGCGGGGCGGTGAAGTCCTGCGCGTCGATGATCACGACGTCCGCAGCGTTGCGCTCCGGGTCGTGGACGTACGCCATGACCCAGCCGTCGTCCTCGGCCGCGCCGTCGTGCCGGGCGACGAACACCGGCTCCTGCGATCGCTTGTCGCCGAGCGAATGCACCGAGCTGGTCCCCGCCTGGAGGTCGTGCTTGATGAGATCGCCGAGTTCCAGTGCGCCGGTGTCACTCGCGAAGGTCGCGCCGTAGCCGTATCGGTGCTTGCGCCCGAGCAAGTGACTCGTTGAGCCGCGGGAACTCCTGCGGCCGCTCGTCGATGACCTCCCGGGCGACGCGACGGCCGACCGGATCGATCGTCCACCGCTCGAACTTGGGGTTGCCCTCGTTCGGCCCGAGCTGATCCCGGGCGAACATCCGCGGGTGGACCGCGAGGTCGATGACGACGCGGTCACCGTCGTCGTAGGCGTTGAGCGGGTGGAACACGTAGCAAAGGTCGTCCAGCTCGCACCAGACCACGTCGTTCGCTTCACCCTCGCGGGGCAGCAGCCCGACCCGGGCGCCGTATTCGGGTTGCCAGCGGTAGGGGAGACCGGTGCCGGTCATCGCCAGCTCCAGATCGAACACGCACGGCAGGTCGAAGAGCACGACCCGTGATTCGGTGAGCCCGCAGTCGTGGACCATCGGGCCGCCGGGGACCGGCACGTTCACGGTCTTTCGGACGCGCCCGTCGGTACCCACGACGATGTACTGGATGTAGTTCCACTCCCAGTAGTACGCGACCGCATGCAGCTCGCCGGTGACCGGGTCCACCTTCGGGTGCGCGGTGAAGGACCCCGGGCAGCGTGCCACCGAAGTCCGAACGCGGCGACGGTCTCGAGGTCGTCGGTGAGCTGGATCGGCGACACCGCCGGCTTCGACGATGGCGAACGTCGAGCCCGCGTGCGCGATGACGTTGGTATTCGCGGTGTTGTCGCCCATGCCGTGACGGGGCCCGGGGTGGCGGCACCGCCGAGCGCCTCGACCACGGAGTCGGACCGCACGTAGCGGTTGCGATACGTCACCGCGCGGCCGCCGCGCAGCCAGAGCCCGTGCACCATGCCGCTGCCGGTGAACCAGTGGTAGGTCGCCGGATCCGGGTCCACGACCGGGTTCGGTCCGATGCGCAGGAGCCGGCCTTCGAGCTCTTCGGGGATCGTTCCGGTGACCGGGAGATCGGCGGCGTCCACCTCCTCGCGGACGGGGGCGAAGTTGCCGCTCAGGTAGTGGCTCGTGATGGTGTCGGTGGCAGTCATGTCGGCTCCTGGGATGATCGGGGAAAGGCGTTCACGGTTGTTCGAGGACGAGGTCGGTCATGAGGCGGACAAGGTGATCAGGGTCGGCGACGCCGGTCGTCGGGCCCAAGACGCCATGCAACTCCAGGGCAGCGAGCCCGTGGGCGGCGGCCCAGAGCACACCGGCGAGTTCGGTCGCGGGAACGGTCGGGCGCCAGCCGTCGGTCTGCGCCGCGGTCACGAGCGCGACGAGCTGGCCGAACGCGATGCCACCGGTCGTGAGGTAATCGGGTGACTCGGTATCGCAGAGATCACGCCGGAACATGAGGCTGAAGACGCCAGGGTGGGTCCGGGCGAACGAGACGTACCCCTGGGCCGCGGCCGCGAGCCGACGTCTCCCGCCGGCCGACTGGGCCCGCCGAGGCCGCGGCGGCGTCCACCGAGGCGTGGAGATCGCCGAAACCCCTCCGCGGCGACGGCCGCCAAGCAGCGCCGCCAGGGTGGGGAAGTGACGCAGTGGGGCGCCGTGGGACACCCCGGCCTGCCGGGCGATCTCCCGGAGGCTCAGTCCTTCCAGTCCCTCGGCGTCGAGGTGCTGGCGAGCAGCCACCAAGAGCCGGTCGTGGGTGGCGCGCCCTCGGGTGACGGCGGTGCCGGTCAGCGTCATGTTGACAGTGTCTACAAGTCTGTAGACACTGTCAACATCTTCGAGCGTGTCTCCGGTCACGCAACGAACCCGTGGCCGCGTGCGGAATCCAATAGGTTGCGCGCGTGACGCGAATTCCCGCACCTCCTCGCGCCCGGACACATCGGTTCCCTGGCGCTGCGCAACCGGATCCTGATGGCGCCGATGGGCGACTCCCTCGCCAATCCCGACGGCACGATCTCCGAGGCCCAACTCGCGTATTTCGAGGCTCGCGCCCGCGGCGGGGCGGCGCTCCTGCTCGTCGGATCGGTCGCGGTGGCCTACCCCGACGGGTGTGTGGACGAACGCCAGGTCGCCGCATCACTGCCCGAGCACGACGCCGGCCTGCGGGCCCTGGCTGATCGCGTCCACGACCCACGGCGCCACGGTGGCCGCCCAGTTGACCTACAACGGTGCATTGGCCCGGCTCGACATCGCACGCGGGCGACCCATGCTCGTCCCGGGAATTCCGCCACGACCCCGGCCGGACGCGTTGTCGATGATGGTGACCGACGACGAAATGGCCGCATTCATGGCGCCGTACGCGGTGCCCGGCGCCCGCGCCGACTACAAGATCGCCGACGATACGGACATTGCCCAGGTCGTGACGGCATTCGTCGCTGCCACCGATCGGTGTCGGCGTGCCGGGATCGACGGCGTCGAATTGCACGCCGGCCACGGGTACCTCATCGACGAGTTCCTCTCACCCGCCGTCAACACCCGCACCGACGCCTGGGGCGGCAACAGCGAGGGCCGGTCGCGGCTGCTCATCGAGATCATCCGGGCGATCCGCGAGCGGGTCGGCCGCGACTATCCGCTCTGGATGCGCATCAACGCACTCGAGCACCACAAAGCGAACGGCGAGCGTTTCGTCGACCAGCTCGACATCATCGAACGCGCGGTGGATGCCGGGCTCGACGCAGTCCACGTGACCGCGTACTCGAGCCTCGACGTCGCGACCGGGCCGACGGACTCCTACGCCCCGCATCGGGTCGGCGATCTGGCCGACTACGCCGGCCGGGTCCGCGCACGAGTACCCGTCCCGGTCGTCACCTTCGGTCGGTTCGAACCTGACGAAGCCGAAGCCGTCCTCGCCGCCGGGCAGGCCGACTTCATCGCGATGGGGCGCAAGCTGCTGGCCGACCCCGAGCTACCGACGCTGCTGGCGGCGGGGACGCCGGAGCGGATTCGGCCGTGCCTCTACCAGTACCGCTGCATCGGCAACATCTTCGTGAACGGCTCACTTGCGTGCGTGGCGAACGCCGCGACCGGGCGCGAGCACGAAGCGGAGATCCCGACCGCGCGTGCTCGTCGGCGCGTGCTCGTCGTCGGTGGCGGCGCGGCGGGACTCGAAGTCGCGCGGGTACTCGCCGACCAGGGCCACGCGGTGGAGTTGGTCGAGCGGTCCGGCCGTCTCGGCGGCGTACTCGACGCGATCGCGGGCGTCGACGAGACCCTCGACCGCCAACGACGCTGGCTCATCGTGGAGGTCGAACGGCGCAGCGTCGTGGTTCGACTCCGCACGACCCTGGATTCCGCGTCGCTCGCGGCCGCCGCCCCCGATGCGCTCGTCCTGGCCACCGGTCCCGAATGGGTCCGGCCCGAGGTCGACGGCGCCGGTCGGGTCCTCACCCCACCCGAACTCGAGGACCCCGGCGCGAACAGCATCGGCCGTCGGACCGACGGTCGTCGTGCTCGGGGGCGGCAAGCCGGCTCTCACGCTGGCAGTCGCGCTGTGCGGGGAAGCCCGAACCGTTGCCCTGGTCACCGACGCCCGGGTCCTCGCCCCGGAGTTGGGGGTGCCCGGGCGGTTCCGCCTGGTCGCGGACGCTCAGGCCGCGGGCGTCGCACTGCACACCGAGACGAGACTCACGGCCATTTCGGAATCGGACGTCTGTTGCGAGGGCCCGGCCGGGACCATCGCAATTCCCGCGGCAACGGTCATCGCCACCGACCGAACTCGGAGCGCCACCGGCGATCTCGTGGCCGCAGCCGAATCGCTCGGTCTGCCGGTGACGGTCGTCGGCGATGCCCGGGATCCGCGAGGGTTCGAGGGGATCACCCGGGACGCCGAGGACCTCGCCCGCCAGCTCGCGGGCTGAGGATGCGGGCGCTGGTCCGCGTCATCGCTCCGGAAGGTCCCTACAGTTCGGGCGCGGGCGGAGTCGAACCTCTTGGGAGACTCCATGAACCAACCAATGCGTATTGCGCTGGCCGAAGCGCTGGGAACGATGATCCTGATCGTCGGCGGCCCGGGCACCGCGATCCTCGCCACCGGAACGTTCGCAGGGCCGCCGTCGACGGTCGGGTCGCTGGGTGTCGCGCTGGCCTTCGGACTGAGCCTGCTCTGCGCGGCGTACGCGATCGGCTCGATCTCCGGCTGCCACATCAACCCAGCCGTGACCATCGGCCTCTGGGCGATCAAGAAGACCGAGAGCAAAGTCGTGCCGTTCTACCTCATCGGTCAGATCGCCGGCGGTCTCGTCGGGGCGCTCGTCATCTGGATCATCGCCGACAGTGTCGGCGGATTCAGCGCGAAGGCCTCCGGATTCGCCTCGAACGGCTATGGCAGTCACTCGCCGTCGGCAGTTGCCAACGGCGGGAACGTGATCGGCGGGTTCGGTCTCGGTCCGGTCATCCTGGTCGAGGTCGTGTTCACGGCGCTGTTCGTCTTCGTCATCGCGAGTACGAGCCGCAAGTCGATGTCGGCGGGCTTCACCGGTCTCACCGTCGGCCTGATGCTCACACTCGTCCACCTCATCACGATCCCGATCGACAACGCATCGGTGAACCCGGCGCGTAGCCTCGCCACCGCGGTGTTCCAGGGCGGCTGGGCCCTCGAGCAACTTTGGGTGTTCATCGTGTTCCCGATCGTCGGCGGACTCCTCGGTGCGCTCGTCTGGCGCGGTCTCGTCCACGCCGAAGACGCGTAGCCCATTGCTCGAGTGGTCCGGCCTGCCCCGGGTGCGCCGGCCGGACCACTCGACGCTCCGTGTGTCAGAGTCGGCCCATGGAGAAGCTGCAGTACCTCTGCTGGCCGGAGGCGGGGACGGACCGCGCCGAGCACGGTCGCCTCGTCCGCGAGGTCATCGCGCCCGCGCTGCTTGCCCTCGAACCGCGCGCGCTCTCGATGCAGGTCGACGACGACGCGTCGGATGTCCCCGTGCCGCTCCCGCCACCGGCCGACGAGGTGCAGCCGTTCCTGCTGGTGTCGATCTGGCTCGACCGCTACGACGACCGCGGACCGTACGAGGCGGTACTTGCGGCCAACGCGTCGCGCATCGCGGGGTACCTCGTCACGGAATCGATGTACACCGAGTACGGAGGAAACCGTCACTCGGCACCGCGGAACTGGGCCGACGGGTCGCGATCGCCAGGAGTGGTGATGGTGACGCTGTTGCGCCGACCGGACCGCATGACGCCGGAGGACTGGTACGACCATTGGCACACCGTGCAATCACCGGTCTCCGAGTCGATGCAGCCCCGGACTCGCTACGTACGCAATGCCGTCGCCCGCGCAATCACACCGGATGCGCCACCCTTGGACGGCATCGTCGAGGAAGCTTGGCCGTCGGCGGAACACATCACCGACCCGCTGCTGTTCTACTGCGCCGGTGACGACACCGAACTCATGAACCGCAACCTTTCAGCGATGCTGGACAGCGTGACTGCCTTCCTGGACCTGGCCGACCTGCGCAGCTTCACCACCAGCGAGTACTTGCTCCGAACCTGAGCACCAGTCGCAGAACCCTTCGGTCGCCATGACGTCAGGAGCGTTGAGGCAGAGCACACCTTCGACCCCTTCGCGACGGAGTCGGTCGTGGCCCGCGTCGGCGCCGTCGACCAACGCGGCCTTCGCCAACACCTCGGCCCACCAGGCCTCGCCCGCGATCACCGTGACCGAGTCGACGCCGGTCGCCGCGGGTCCACCCGTCGCGGGGTCAAGGAGGTGATGCATGGTCGTCGCGCCGCGCGACCAACGCCGCTTTCGGGTCGTGCTCGTGGCCACCGCGCCGTCGCGTAGACGGATCCGCCCGTACCGCTCGGCCAACCCGAGGTCTTCGAAGCCCACCTCCCACGCACCGTCGACCGGTCCGGGACCGGCGACCCGTACATCACCACCGAGGTCCACACACACCGCCATCGAGCCGGCCGCCAGCAGTTCTGCGACGACCAGATCCGCGGCCGCACCTTTGCCGATACCGCCGAGGTCGAGCGCCACCCCGGGAGGCAGTCGGACGGCTCCGACGATGCGATCGAGTTCGATATCGGCACAGCCAGGGAGGGGGAGGGACGGGTGTGTGACGTCGCCCGCCTCGGAGCCCGGTTGCATGGCCGCGAAGTCCCGGTCGTAGCCCAGGCGCACGATCGCGTCGTGTCCGGTCGGGTCGAACCGTCCGTCGGTGCGCCGCCAGGCGTCGATCGCCCGGGCGATCACCGCGAACGTGTCGGGTGCGACCCGCACTCGGCGACCCGCCGCCCGGTTGAGCCGGCTGATCTCACTGTCGGGCAGAAAGCGAGACCACCGACGCTCGAGTTCACGCAGTCGGGCCTCGGCCATCGCGGTCAATCCATCCGGTCCCCGGAGCACCACCCGCGCGTGCGTGCCCATGACCGAGAAGGACCGATCGTCCCAATCGCGAATCCCCGGCGCCATCTCCGAGTATCGGCGGCACGTGCCGCCGGACTGAGCCCGACGCGACCAGACCCACGATCACGGGCACAATGACCGGATGCACGCGGGCGGGCGGCTCCGATTCGGTCTCGTCCTCGCCGCAGTGATCCTCCTGGCCGGCGCGGGTCTGGCGCGGTACGCGGGCCTCACCGACGAGGCCGCGGCCGCCCGGTCCGACGCGCGGAACTCCGGTCCCGCATCCGACAAGCGCGGGACACGGCCGGCGCGGTCAGCAACGCAGCCGAGACGATCGAGGCCGACAACCGGGCGCTCGACCGTGAGTTGGCCGGATTGCGCCGGGCCGCCGACAATCTGATCGCCCAGATCCAAACGGTGCGACGAGCGCGCGCCGACGCCGCGCTCAACGCCTGGCTCACCGCGACCCAGATCAACGCCTTGCGCGAATGTCTGAACGGCGTCAACCGGGCACTCAACCAGACCAGTGTCGGCGACACCCGGGCCACGGCGAGCCTCACGGCCGTTCGCAGCGCGTGCGAAGCGGCCGGCGCATGAACCGTTGGTGGGCTGCCGCGGCCGTCGGTGCGATCCTGGGACTGGGCACGCTCGCGTGGAACATCGACGACGCCTGGACCATGCGCCGCGTCACGATCGAGCGACGCGAGGCGACCCGGGCCAGCTTGCTCCGAGTTCGTTCCGAGCTCCAGGCCGAGCGCGAGCGGTTCGCCCAGGGCGAACGGGAGCAGCGCCGGACGACCGCTTCCTTGGACGGCGCGGCGCTCTCCGTCGACCAGCGGCAGGCGGAGCTCGCCGCGATCGGCGCCGCCCGCGACCAGATCTCGGGTCTCCGCGAACGACTCGGCGCCGAGGCCACGATCGTGCGCCAGTGCCTCGCGGGCGCCGGCACCGCCCTCGACGCCATCGGCGCCGGTCAGTCGAAAGCGGCCGGCGACGCACTGCGTTTCGTCGATGCCGTGTGTCGCGCCACGCTGGCCACCCAGAACGGTGCCGACGCGCAGTACACGTTCGACTTCCCGGATCCGTTCGTACTGGTCGAGGGCAACACTTGGTACACGTACGCGACCAACGCGAGTGCGGGCGCGGTCCAGGTGCTGCGTCGCTCGGGCAACGAACCGTGGCAGACGGCGGGCAACGGCCTCGCCGCGCTACCGAAGTGGGCGAAGGCCGGCGCGACCTGGGCACCTGCGGTCATTGCTCGTCCGGGCGGGTACGTCATGTACTACACCGCGCGCTTCGCGTTCACCGGCGTGCAGTGCATTTCCCGGGCCTGGGCATCGACACCAACCGGGCCTTTCATCGATGCGTCGACGGAGCCACTCGAGTGCGGCGAGTCCGGCGCGATCGACCCGGAGCCGGCTCTCGCCCCGGACGGCACCCTCGTATTGCTCTGGAAGCGTGAGCGCCCCGCGACCCTCATGGCTCGACCCTTGCGCGCCGACGGCCTGGACTTCGCCGGTGAACCGGTCGCGCTCATGGGGGCATCGAAGCGCTGGCAGGGTGGCAACGTCGAGGCACCCTCGATGATCGTCGACACCACCGGCGCGTGGCTCTTCTATGCCGCCAATGACTGGAACGGCGCCAAGTACGTGACCGGCGTCGTGCGGTGCCGTTCCATCCTCGGTCCATGCGACGACGCGGCCGCCGGACCACTGCTCGCCTCGAAAACTCCGGTCATGGGCCCAGGGGGTGCATCCGCGTTCCGCGCGGGTCCGGGCGATGTCCGCCTGGCCTACCACGGGTACGTCGCACCCGACGTCGGCTACCCGGCCAGCCGGCTGCTCTTCATCGGTCGCATCGACCTGAGCAGCGGCCGGCCGGTGGTGGTGCCGTAGCCGTCGTCCTGTGTGACCCGTCAGCAGGGGCGGAGCTCCTGAGCCACGACGGGGAGCCAGCCTCGGCGCAGCGCCTGCACCGACTGGCTCGTGGCGAAGGTGTTCACCGGCGGGAACGCATCGTTGGGACTCGCGATGTGGCCATCCGGCGCGGCCTGAGCGACCAACCAGCCCACCGGCGACGTATAGGGCTGGCCCGACCGTCCCGGAGCGACTCGATTCCGCCAGCAGGCCTTCGTCGGGTCCTCACCGGCTGCCGTGACCGCGACGATCCCGACCGCGGTGGAGTTCGGGTCGGCAGCGCCGTACGCCGTCCACGCACCGGATGCCGCCTGGGTCGTCGCGAGATATGCGAGCCCCTCCGTGAGGTCCACGTCGGTCGGGGAGACCCGTGCCGCAACCAGCGCTTGGATCGCGAGACTCGTGGTGTCGGCATCGGCATCGGCCGCGGTCGGGTCACCGGTGTAGCCCCACCCGCCCGTGCTCTCCTGGCCGGCGCGAATCACCGACACGGTGTTCGCGGGTACCGAGTCCTGCGTGAGGCGCTTCGCGATCGCGGCGTAGAGCGTGGCGTTGAATGCACCGTAGGAGCCGTCCGCGGCGGCACCGCGTTGACCGCGCCGACCAGATTCACCGGGGCGCCATCCGCGCCGGGATCGAAGGCATTCGGATCAAGGCCCAGCGGCGCGGCAACGAGCACGATCAACTTGGCCGCCTGGCCCGCATTGATCGGACCCGCGGCGAAGTCGTCGAGCGCATCGAGGCCCGAGTTTCCGTTCTTCGTCACGGCTTCGACGGCCGCACGGGCCTGTCCCTTGTCCCACAGGTACTGCTGTTGTGCGGCTTCGGCGATCGCCAGGACGGCGTCGGGAGTTTCGAACCCGGCGAAGCCGGCCACTTCGAAGCCGCCGTCAGCCTGCTGTTGGGAGACAATCCAGTTGCGTGCGGTCGCGGCAGTGTTCTGCGACGGCACGTGACCCCATCCCGTGTACTTGCAGCCGGTCGCGACGACGACGACTGCGAGCGCGGCAAACCACGCGCGGGAGTGATTCCTGGCCATGGGATTCCTTCCGTGGGCTCCTAAGGTCCTCGAGAGCCCGAGGTAGTGCCGGCGGGCCGGCGGTACGGATGTCGAACACCGGCAAGCACCGGTGGCCACGGCGGGTGATCTGGCTCGCATCCCTCGCGGATGCTCACAGTTGCGGGTCAGCGCCGGAATCGCACCGGTCTTCCCCCGATCCGTGACGGGCAGGACCCTACCCGAGGCGGATGATCCGGACCCGGTCGTCCGCGGTCATCCCACCAGACGGGCCAGCAGGCGTTCGCGCCATCGCGACGACCGGCCGGTGCGTTCCTCGACCCGGTCGGCACCGAGCGGCAGCCGGAGTCCGGCGTTGATCCCGAGCCATCGCAGCGGCTCCGGCTCCCAGTTCCGGGACCGATGCCCGACCCACGGCAACGCCGTCAGCTCGGTCTGGACGCCGGCGACGAGATCGGCGAGCGTGCGGCCGGCCAGGTTGGTCGTGCTGACCCCATCGCCGACGTACCCACCGGCCCAGCCGATGCCGGTCGTGCGATCGAAGCCCACCGACGAGTACCAGTCGCGCGGGACGCCCAGGGGTCCGCCCCATTCATGAGTGATGCGCGCGGCGGCGGTCGCGGGTAGGAGCTCGGTCAGCGTCGAGCGCAGCGACGCGAAGACCGCGGGATCCCGGTCGAACTCGTCCCGGATCCGGCTGCCGAAGTGATACGGCGAGCCGCGGCCACCGAACGCGATCCGGTCGTCTGCGGTCCGCTGCGCATAGATGATGAGGTGGCGTCCGTCCGAGAGCGTCTCGCGGCCCGCCCAACCGATTTCGTCCCACGTCGTCTCCGGCAGCGGTTCGGTGGCGATCATGAGCGAATAGACGGGAGCCAACTTCCGGCGCCGGTCGGGGAGAGTGCCCGTGTAGCCCTCAGTGGCCAGGATCACCGCGTCGGCGCGCACGGTTCCACCGGCGGTGCGCACGCGGCCGGGTTCGATCTCGACCACGGGACTGCGTTCGTAGATCTGTGCCCCGCGCGTTTCGACGGTTCGTGCGAGACCTCGGACGAGCCGGGCCGGTTGAATCCGCGCGCAGTGGGGGGTGAACACACCGCCGAGGACGCCTCGCGTGGCGATCCGGGACCGGGCGTGGTCAGCATCGAGCCACTGCACATCCTCGGGTCCGAAGCCCCAGGAACGTTCCTCGTCGACGTGACGGCGCAACCGCTCGACATGGGGCGGCCGGGTGGCCAGATCGAGCGTTCCGCCACGGTGGTAGTGCGCGTCGATACCTTCTTCCCGGCACACTCGGCCGACCTCGTCGACCGTCGCAAACATCGCGCGCTGGAGGGCAATCGCCGCCTCGCGGCCGTGGCGAGCGGCCGTGGCCGCGCGACTCCCCGCGAACAACGCCGAACACCAGCCGCCGTTGCGACCCGAGGCGCCGAAACCGGCGATCTCCGACTCCAGCAGCACGACGCGGCAGTCCGGATCGCGCGCCAGCAGGGAATGGGCGCTCCACAGTCCGGTCAGCCCGGCGCCGACGATGACGACGTCCGCTTGGGCGTCGCTCGCGAGCGGCGGCCTCGGATGCAGGTCGTCGGGCACCGTGTCCAGCCAGAGGCTGCGCCCTCGGTAGCGGGCGACGAGGGCGTCGGCGGCGGGGTCCATTCAATCCTCGAGAAACGCAACGAGGCGCGCCGCCAACTCGAGCGGCTGATCACCTTGGATGCTGTGACCGGCCTGCTCCACGACCTCGACCTGGGCCTCGGGCGCCCGGCGACGGAGTTCGGCGACATCGTCGTCGTCGACTACCGGTGAATCGGCGCCCCGTAACAGCAGGAACGGCACCGCAACTGCGCCGACCGCGTCCCAGAGGTCCCCGAAGTCCGGCACGGCGGCGTCGCCCTCCGGGAGGAACCGGTCGTAGCGCCACGACCACGAACCGTCCGGGCGAGCCGCGGCGTTGTGCAGGATTCCACGTCGCAACGAAGACTCCGAACGCGTCGGGTTGAATGCCATGGTGCGTTCGAGGATCTCTTCGAACGACGCGAACGACTCCGGACCCGCGACGAACGACGTAATCGCCGAGGCCTTGTCCCGGTTGACCCCAGGCGTGACGTCGACCAACACGAGTCGGCGCACGAGGTCCGGGGCCCGGTGGGAGAGTGCGAGTGCGGTCAGCCCGCCCAGCGACATGCCGGCCACCGCGGCAGCGTCCGGTGCCAGTGCACGGATCGCAACTTCGACGACCGACGCGTTCTCGGCCGGCCAGTATGCCCGATCCTCGCGCCAATCGGAATGTCCGTGGCCGGGGAGATCCAGCGCCAGGAGCGGACGACCGAGGGCCAGGGCGACGGTGTCCCAGGTATGGGCGTTCTGTGCTCCACCATGCAACAGGACCAGTTCCGGTTCGCCCGCTCCCCACCGCAGCCCACTGATCGTCTGGCCCGGCGCCACCTCCAGGCGGACCCGTTCGACCATCGGCGGCCCCGCAACGGCCAGCCCGACTTCGGATGCGTTGTCGGCGAAGTAGGCGAACTCGTCGTACGGGACACTCGACATGGGTGCACCGTACGCTGGCTCGATGCAGCCGCGCATCCCTCCACTTTCCCTGGCCGACGCCGACCCCGAGACGCGAACACTCCTCGAACGTCTGTCGCGCCTGCGCGGCGACGACGCAAGCGTCCTCAACGTGTTCGGCACCCTCGCTCACCACCCGGAACTGCTCCGCGAGTGGCTCGGGTTCGCGACCCACGTCCTCACCCGCTCCAGCCTCGACCCACGACTCCGGGAACTCGTGATCCTGCGGACGGGTTGGCTGACCGGCTCACCGTACGAGTGGGGACAACACGTCGTCATCGCCCGCACGGTCGAGATCACCGATGCGGAGATCACCCGGGTCGCCTCAGGACCGGACGCGCCGGGCTGGACCGACCGCGAACGCGCGGCACTCCAGGCCGCCGACGACCTTCACGCGACGAACACTGTCAGCGCCGAGACCTGGGACCATTTGGCGGTCCAGTTCGACACCCACCAGGTCCTCGATCTGGTGTTCCTCATCGGCCAGTACCATCTGGTGGCGTTCGCACTGAATGCGTGCGGCGTGGCGCGCGACGACGGCATCGACGACTCGGAGGTGCCGATCCCGTCACCGGCGGGGGAGCGCGACGGCATGGAGGTTCATGACCGATGACCATCACCAGACGCCAGTTCCTGACCACGAGCGCGGCCGTCGCGGTGGCAGTGGGCGCCAAACCGACTGCCGCCGGCGCGGCCGGGCGCGACCAACCCCGCCGACGCTTCGGACCGCTCGGGAAGCCGGACGCCAACGGCCTCCAACTCCCCGCCGGGTTCCGTTCGCGCGTCGTCGCCCGGTCCGGCGAACCGGTGGCTGGGACCGACCACGTCTGGCACATCTTTCCGGACGGCGGCGCGTGCTTCCCGACCCGCGGCGGGGGATGGATCTACGTCTCGAACAGCGAGACCTTCGGTGCGACCGACGGTGGCGTCGGCGCGATCGAGTTCGACCGGCGCGGGAAGATCCTCGGAGCGCGCTCGATCCTGACTGGATCGACCCGCAACTGCGCGGGCGGACGCACACCGTGGGGCACTTGGCTCTCCTGCGAGGAGGCCGAGGGCGGGCGGGTCTTCGAGTGCGATCCGTATCGAGGCGGCAATGGCATCGAGCGGCCCGCGCTCGGACGTTTCATCCATGAGGCCGCCGCCGTCGACGGTACGCAGCGCTTCGTGTATCTCACCGAGGATGCACCCGACGGGCGCCTCTACCGCACTCGCCTGGATCGTCGTCGCGACCTCGGTGCCGGTTCGCTGGAAGTCGCCCGCGTCCGAGACGGCCGGGTGGATTGGCTGAAGGTGCCGGATCCGCTCGCCGCGTCGACGCCGACCCGACTGCAGGTACCCGAGTCGACCCCGTTCGCCGGCGGTGAGGGCATCTGGTGGGTGGACGACGGACTCACGTTCATCACCAAACGCGATCACCGAGTTTGGCGCCTCAACACCCGGACCCAACGACTGCGGATCCTCTACGACGGCATGGCCTCGACCAAAGGCGTCCTCGGCGAGCCCGACAACGTGACCGTGACCGACCGGGGCGATGTGTACGTCAGCGAGGACCAGGAATCCGACCAGGAGATCGTTCTCATCGACCGCCGTGGCCGGCGGGCACAGGCGGTCGTCCGGCTGACCGATCAGCCGGGGAGCGAACTCACTGGCCTCGCATTCAACCGCAGCGGCGACCGCATGTATGTGTCCTCGCAGCGGGGCGCGGATCGTGCGACCGGACCCGGGATCACCTACGAGATCCGCGGCCCGTGGCACGCACGCCAGCGTGCCCGGGTCCCAAAGTCCGAAGGCTGACCGACTGGCACCCCGGTCCCCGACGCATCCGGGACCACCCGTCGCATGGTCGCGGCTCGTCGATTACGGCGTGAGACCCGCGCACGCCTGCCGGGCCGCGAATCCCGCGAGGTCGACTGCAGCCTCCTCTCCTGCGAGCCACTGCGGGATGCCGCTGCGGATCCGACCTGGCAACCACTCGTAGCTGTCGACCTCCCGGCCCGTCGCGGTGACCCGCAGGACACCGGTGACGCCGCTCTCGCCGGCTTCGTTGTAGAAGATGAAGTTGCCGAGCCCGTAGTCCACGAACGCGTCGCCGAGGCGACCGGCCGTCATCACACGGTGCGAATGCGATCCGACGATGATGTCCGCACCCGCGTCGACGAGCTGCCGCGCGAGCTCCTGTTGCCGCGAGGTCGGGCACGTGTCGCCCTCGGCGCCCCAGTGGAGGTAGACGACGATGGTGTCGGCCCGCGGTCGCTCGGCTCGAATGGCCGCGAGCAGGCGATCGACCCCACCCGGTTTGGTCATCGCCAGGCCCGGATTGGTCTCGGTCGCACTCCAGGAGTCGATGAGCCAGTCGTCGAGGACGTCACTCGCCGCGAAGAACGCCAGCCGCTGACCCGAGACCTCGGTCCGCCAGGGCCGGTAGGCCTCGGCGGCGTCCGCGCCGATGCCGAGCACGACCAACGGGGTCGCGGCCTTGGCCGCCAGGCTCTCGGCCAGACCCTCGACGCCGAAGTCCCGCCCGTGGTTGTTGGCCATCGAGACCGCGTCCACGCCTGCGACCCGGAGCGCCTCGAGCGCAGTCGGCGGCGCTCGGAAGTTGTACTCCTTGGATTCCGGGCTCCCGCCGGTGGCGATCGCAGTCTCGAGGTTGACCATGGTCACGTCCGCATCGCCGAGGACCGGAGCGATGGACGAGAGCATCGCCGCGGGCCCCGCGTCGAGACGGCTCCGGAGCCCGCCCTCGAAATGCACGTCGCCCGCGAAGAGCAGCCGGACGGGCGCTCCGGAACCCCGGCGGGGCCGCGTGGTCGTGGTCGGCGCCGCGGTCGTCGTGCTGGGACGAGCGGCCGCGCGCCCGGTGTCGGGGGAGTGCGGCTCGCTGCCACCGTCGAGCGCGATGACGAGCGCGCCGACGACCGTGAGGCCGACGAGCACCAGGAGCCAACGGGAGCGCACGGCCGATCAGCGTAGAGACCGCAGCCGCTCGTACCATGACGCGCCCATGACGAGACTCCGCCTCAGCCCGGCGCAGTATCGGCGCATCACGGTGTTCGCCGCGCTGCTGCTGGCGGCCATCATCGTCACCGGCGCCGCCGTCCGGCTGACCGGCTCCGGCCTCGGGTGTCCGGAATGGCCGAACTGCACGAGTGGGAGCTTCAAGCCGACGGACGAAGTCGGTATCCACGGCTGGATCGAGTTCGTGAACCGGATGGTGACCGGACTCGTCTCGGTCGCGGTCATCGTCGCCGTCCTCGGCGCGCTGGTACGGGTACCGCGTCGCCGCGATCTCACCTGGCTCGCGATCGGTCTCGTGATCGGTGTCTTCGCGCAGGCACTCCTCGGTGCGCTCGTGGTCAAGCAGTTGCTGTCGCCGCCGTTCGTGATGGGCCATTTCCTGGTCTCGGCCGTACTGCTGGCCAACGCACTGACCCTCGTGTGGCGAGCCGGGGTGCCGGACGGGGAGCCGACGCCGATCTGCGTACCCGATCGTGTACACCAACTGGCTGCGGCGATCGTCGTCGCCGCCGGCGTGGTCCTGATCACCGGCACCGTGGTGACCGGCGCGGGGCCGCACTCCGGCGATGCGGGAACCGCCGCGGACCTCGACCACGCGGCAACCCGCCTCGACGTCTCGGTCAGCACTGTCGCCCGTATCCACGGGATCGCGGTGATCCTGTTCCTTGCGCTCGTGCTCGGACTCGTGGCGGTGCTCGCGCGCACCGGAGCCTCCCGGCTCCTCGCCCGCCGGGCGACGTTGCTGCTCGGCCTGCTGGTCGCCCAGGCCGGCATCGGCTACATCCAGTACTTCAACGACGTCCCGCGCGGGCTCGTGGGGCTGCATGTGGCCGGGGCGACGGCGGTGTTCGCGGCCGCCGTGGGGGTGCTACTCGGATGCCGCACCCCGGACCGCGCCCTCGCCCCGTCGCGTCCAGCCGAGCCACTGCCGGCCTGAGGTGCCCGGCGCCCCGGCTCACTTCTCCAGCCTGGGTGTTTCGTCAGCTTTTGTAGGAGGTCTAGGGCGCTCCGTGACCTGATCTTCGGGATTTCTCACGGAGTGTGGTCAATCTCGAGCGGACCAATGCCGAAAAGACGGTGATGCCGTCGCCACACCGGGAAGCGCTGACGTGCCCCGTCACGATCCGAACCAGTGTCCGGCTTGCCGGATGTGCGCTCGCCGCCGCGCTCGCGTTCGGCTCGGTCCCGGCCGGAGCCGCCCCCGAACCTGCCCCGGAAGCGCACGGCCTCGAGGTCGTCGCGGAGCAGTACAACCTGGCGCGGGTGCAGGTGGATCGAGCCACTGCAGTGCTCGAACAGACGCAGGTACGGATCGTCGCGTTGGAGAACGAGGCGGCCTCCGCTCGGAACCGGACGCGATCCCGTATCGCCGCCATCTACCGGCGCGCGGGTGACGCGTCGACCATCCCGCTCCAACGCAGCACGGGACTCGCGGACATCGCCCGCCAACAGAAGTATCTGGAGTCGGCCCAACGCCCCGACGACGACCTGATCGACCATCTGCGCACCCAACTACGCAGACTGGCCAGCGAGCGAGAGGAACAGGCGGCCGCGAAGGTTCTGCTCACCGAGCGGATGGTCGAAGCCCGCGCCCTTCGGAAGCGGCTGACCCGACTCGCGGCCGAAGCCATCGCGGCGAACGCAGCTGCGGCTACCACCCATGACGGGGCCGGACCGATCGCGCAAGCCGCGGCCCCCGTGAGCGCGAGCCCCACCGCGGCACCGACGGCCCCGACCTCACCGCCGACCAATCCCGCGACCAACCCGCCGCCGTCGAGCCCACCGACGCCGACGCCACCGCCCACGCCACCGCCCACGCCGAGCCCACCCCCCAGCAACGGCGCCGCGATCGCCGTGGCGTTCGCCCGGGCCCAGCTCGGCAAGCCCTACGTCTTCGCCGCCGCGGGCCCGGACGCCTTCGACTGCTCCGGCTTGACCAAGGCCGCGTGGGCGGCAGCCGGTGTGCGTATGCCGCACTACTCCGGATCGCAGGCGACGATGTTCACCCGGGTCTCCTGGGAGCAGCTGCAACCCGGCGACATCGTGGCCTTCTACGCCGACCTCCACCACGTGGGCCTCTACATCGGCAACGGGATGATGATCCACGCCCCGCAGACCGGCGATGTGGTGAAGATCGCGCCGGCGTGGCGAACCACGTTCCAGTGGGGCGTCCGCCCGCGTTGACCATTCCGTGACAGGCTGGCGGGATGACCGATGACCCCGCCGCTCCGGACGCCGACGAATGGAGCGCGGGGGCGCGCATCTACGAGGAGGTCTTCGCGCCACTGACCCGGATCTTTGCCGAGCACGCCCTCGACCTCCTCGAGGTGACCGCGGCGGACCGGGTCCTCGACGTCGCCGCGGGCACCGGCACGTTCGCGCTCGGCGCGGCCGCACGCGGCGCCGAGGTACTCGCCACCGACTTCGCGGCGGACATGCTCTCGGTCTTGCAGGCCCGAGCCACGGCCGCCGGTACCGACAGCATCACGACCGCGGTGATGAACGCGACCTCGCTCGACCTGGACGACGGGGCGTTCACCGTCGTCGCCTCGATGTTCGGCGTGGTCTTCTGCCCCGATCTCGAAGCTGCACTCCGCGAGTTGGCGAGGGTCACCGGGCCGGGGGGACGCACCGCGTTCTCCTGCTGGGACGCGCAACGTTCCGATTTTCACGGGCTGGTCGTCCAGGCGATCACCGAGACCGACCCCCGGATCCCCGAGCCGGATCAGGGACCCTTGCTGGGCAGCGCGGAGGGAGTCGCCGCAGAGATGGAGGCAGCCGGCTGGGACGACCCAGAAGTCCACACGTTCGACGCCGTGCTCGAGATCCCGGATCCCATCGCGTACTTCCGAGCCCTGCCGTACTGGGCCATGCCGCTGCGGCCGCTCTTCGAGCAACTCGACCGCGACCGCGTCGACGCCGCCGCCGCCACCTTCGCAACCCTGGTCGACGCGTCCGAACCGGAAGGGAACCGCGTCTCGGCCCGCGCCCATATCGGCATCGGACGAGTGGAATGAACGTTCACCTCATCGACGGTACGTACGAACTCTTCCGCCATCACTTCGCGGTGCCGGAGCACCGCGATCCCGATGGTGTCGAAGTTGCCGCGACGCGCGGCGTCGTCGGCTCCATGCTCCAACTCCTCGAAGACGGCGCCACGCACGTCGCAGTCGCGACCGACCACATCGTCGAGTCCTTCCGCAATGACCTCTACGACGGCTACAAGACCGGCGAGGGGATGGAACCCGAGTTGCTGACCCAGTTCCCGCTGCTCGAGGACGCGCTCCGGGCGCTCGGTGTCGTCGTGTGGGCCATGGTCGACCAGGAAGCCGACGATGGCCTCGCTGCCGGCGCGTTCGTCGCCGCGACGGACCCGGCAGTGGAGAAGGTCTTCGTCTGCACACCGGACAAGGACCTTGGCCAGTGCGTCGGGGGCAAGGTCGTGCAGTTCGATCGTCGGAAGGGCGAGGTGCGCGACGCAGCGGGCGTGCGCGAGAAGTTCGGCGTCGACCCGGCGTCGATCCCGGACTACCTCGCGCTGGTCGGCGATACCGCCGACGGGTTCCCCGGTCTCCCCGGCTGGGGAGCCAAGAGCAGTGCCACCGTGCTCGCGCGCTACGAGCACCTCGACGCGATTCCGACCCTGGCCAAGGACTGGGACGTCGAGGTGCGCGGCGCGGTGAAGCTCGCCACGACCCTGGCCGCCCAGCGCGAGGACGCCGAACTCTTCCGCCTCCTCGCGACGCTGCGCATCGACCATCCGGTCGGTTCGGTGGAGGAGTGGCGCTGGACCGGACCGAGCCCCGCGTTCGCCGCTTGGACACAGCGCCTGGGAGCGCCGGGGATGCTCGGACGCGCGGAGCGTCTGGCGGCGGCCCGCGCCTGAGCGCCAGGATGCTCGAATGACCGAGCACGAGTATGGCGACGGCACGGTGGTCGTGGATCATCCCCACGACCAGGTCGCGCGCATCACGCTGAACCGACCCGATCAGCGCAATGCCATGAACGCACCGCTGCTCCGCGGGCTGTACGAGGCGCTGGGCGCCCTGCGCGAGGACCGTACGTGTCGGGTCATCGTCCTGACCGGCGCCGGCGCCGGCTACTGCGCGGGCCTCGACCTCGTCGAAGGCGTCAAACTCGACGACCTCTCGGGGCTCGGGCCGGCCAAGGCCGGGATGCGCATCCAGCAGTACATCGCGAATCTGATCCCGCTGATGAGGTCGCAGCCGCAACCGATCATCAGTGCGGTCAACGGCGCCGCGTCCGGCGGGGGACTGGCGCTGACCCTCGGATCCGACATTCGCATCGCGGCCGCGTCGGCTCGGTTCAATGTCGCGTTCATCAGGGTCGGCCTCTCCGCGTGCGACATCGGAACCAGCTGGATACTGCCGCGCCTCATCGGGGCATCGCGTGCCTACGAGCTCATGTTGACCGGCCGGTTCGTCGACGCCGAGGAAGCACTGCGGATCGGACTCGTGACATCGGTCGTCCCCGACGATGCGCTCCTCGACGCGGTCCTCGCGGAGGCCGATCTGATCCTGGCCAACGGACCGTTCGGCGTCCGCATGACCAAGGAAGTGATGTGGAGCCAACTCGAGATCGGCAGCATGCAGGCCGGGATCGACCTCGAGAACCGCACCCAGGTCCTGTCCACGTTCGCCGGCGATCTCGAAGAGGCCATGGCCGCCTTCCTCGAGAAGCGCCCCCCGAACTTCGCCGACTGACCAAACGAGAGGATCACCATGGGAGCACTGGACGGACGACAGGCGTTCATCAGTGGAGGATCACGCGGGATCGGCCGGGCCATCGCGCTCGCGCTGGCCGCCGACGGCGCGGACGTGGCGATCAACTACCGCCGCGACGAGGCCTCCGCGTTGGCCACCGTCGCCGACATCGAGGCGCTCGGGCGTCGCTCGGCCGCGTACGGCGCATCGGTCGACGACGCTGACGCGTGTACGGCTCTGGCCGCTGTGGTCCTCGACGACTTCGGGCCTGTCGATCTCCTCGTGCACAACGCGGGGATCGCCTCACGCGGCCGGAGCGTGGTCAGCACCGAGATCGCGGAAGTCGAGCGCAACTGGCGGACCCATACGCTCGCCGGGTTCATCCTGGCGCAGGCGTTCGTTCCCGGAATGCGCGACGCCGAGCGCGGCGATGTGATCATGATCTCGTCGGTGGCCACAACCCACATGCAGGCGAACGGTGCGCCGTACACGATGGCCAAGTCCGGACTCGAGGCACTCGCCATGACCCTGGCCAAGGAAGAACGCCGCAACGGGATCCATGTCAACGTCGTCGCGCCGGGTCTGGTGGAAACCGAGATGGGCCGGCGCCTCGTCAAGGGTGCGATGGGCGTCGAGGACATCCACACGCTCGACGCCGGAGCACCCTTCGGCCACGTGTGTGCGCCCGAGGAGGTCGCCGAGGTTGTCCGGGCCCTCGTCGGCCCGACCGGTGGCTACGTCACCGGAGTGAAGATCACCGTCGACGGCGGCACGTTCTGATTCCCGAGCGGCCCGGATCCTTCGCGAGTCGAGCCGGAAGACCGGCCTGAGGGGCTCCTCGATAGTCGCGAGCGGTGCCGCTCGGGGGCGGCGATCGACGCTGCTTCAGATGACGGCGTGGGAGGCGAGGAGGGTCCGGAGTTCGGTGTCGGTCTCGGGGCCGTAGGTGCGCCAGGCGACACCATTGGTCTCCCGGAGCGCGGCGAGTTCATCGCGGGAGAACTCACACCGAACGGTCGGTGACTCGACGTCGTACAACGCGAGTGCGTTGGCGCCGAGCACCTTGCCCTTCAGCTCCTTGGTCAGCGCGGGGTATCCGTACCGCTCCTGGAACTCGGTCGAGATCTCGAAGGTCCGGAACGCCTGGATCTGGTCCTGGGGCGATCCGTACCAGAGTGAGTCGGTGCCCCACACGACGTTGTCGGGCCCGACCGCGCCGATGAGTTTCCCCAGCACATGGGCGGCCGCGGTCGGATCCCGCATGAGGTTCCACCAGGTCGACCCCAACTCGGCGTAGACGTTCCGGCCCGGCCCGACTCCGGCGCCACGCAGACTCGTGATGAGGCGGTCGACGCCTCGGCCGTCCTCGAGATACGGCCCCTCCGGCACTCCGCCCTCGAAGCCCGAGTGGTAGACGACGAAGCGGATGTCCGGGTGTGCCTTGGCCGCAGGCCCCACATCCACCGGCGACGCGAACCTGCTGCCGCCCGAGAAGCCTTTGTGCACGCAGACGATGCTCGGCCCGACCTCCTCGACGCGTGCCAGAAAGTCCTCGCCGACCTTCGGCGCCGCGGCATCGTGGTCGTCGAGCCACCAGCCGTCGCCGGGCGCGTGGGTGTACACCTTCCAGCCGACCACGCCATGGTCGCGACGAAGTGCCGCCATCCCGTCGAGCTGCGAACCCGCCGGACCGTTCGTCGGTTGGACGCCGCCGTGCAGCAGCACCCGACCGTCGCCGCACACCTGCTCGGCAATCCGACGCGCCTTTTCCATCGCGCCGATGTCGAGCGGATTGACCTGCTCGGGGATGGGGAGCGCGGTGAGGATCATCATGGACGTATCGGATTGATTGAACAGCAGGTCGAGATACTGCTCGACGGAGTAACAGACCCGAGCGTCCTCCTCCCCACACGCACCTTGCGGAAACGAGTTCACCAAGCCGTCGATCCCCGCAATCCCGGTTCCGGGCGCCGCGAGGTCGTAGTCGAGATAGTGGGTCTGGACGTCGAAGATCACCTCGTCGCCGCTGAGCGCGGCCCGCGAAGCGTCGCGATCCGCGGCGTCGTTCGGCACGCGGAAGCTGCCGCCGGACCGCTTCCCCCGCGAACGGTTCGCGTCGTCGTGACACGCGGCGAGGGTGCCGAGCATGAGTGCGGCACCGCCGAGGCTGCGAAGGAAGCTTCGCCGATCCACCCCGATCCGACGAGCCACTGACTCGGCCTCGGCTCGGGTCCGGCGAATCGCCTCCTGCGCCACCGGCCCGAGCGGCACCGGACGGTCCTCACCGTTGGAGCACGGCCCCAACTTGATCGGCAGTTCCGACTCGGGATCCCATCCCATGCCGACACCCTAGAAGGAAGAGATCGGGCAATCCGGCCGCCGCCACCCGTCCGAACCGGTCATTCCACTCAGCCGGCAGCGGTGTCACACCCCCATGACACGCTGCGCGCATGCTCAACGTGATCATCCTCACCGCACTGATCCTCGTCGTCGCGGCGGCCGCCGCCGGAGGTGCCGCACTGGTCGTGCGCCGCTCCCTGCCCGTTGTCGACGCAGGGCCCGACCCCGACCTGCTCGCCGACCGAATCGCGCAGCGTGCCGGTCAGCAGCAGCAGGCCGCGCTCGGCAACCTGCTCGAGACGAACCGCGCAATGCTCGACGGTGAGCGCACCCGCTCGGGTGAGGCCCTCGCCCACGAACGGTCCGCGATGGAACAGCAGTTCGCGGCGATGCAGGAGAAACTGGCGCGGGTCACCGAACTGGTCCACGAGTTCGAAACGGGACGCGGCGCGAAGATCGACCAACTCTCGGGAGCCTTGGCGCAGCAGCGAGCCGGGATTGCCGAACTCGCCGAAACGGCACATGGACTCCGCGAAGCCCTGGCCAGTTCCAAAGCGCGGGGTCAGTGGGGCGAACGCATGGCCGAGGACGTGCTGCGGATCGCCGGTTTCGTCGAAGGCATCCAATACCGGAAGCAGAAGGCGGTGGACCAGGGCAGCGGCATCCCGGACTTCACGTTCCTCATGCCCCAGGACGCGGTCCTGTACATGGATGTGAAGTTCCCGTTGGACAACTACCTCCGATACCTCGACGCCGATGCGGACCTCGACCAGATCCGCTTCCGGGACGCATTCCTCAAGGACGTGCGCGCCAAGGTCAAGGAGTTGGCCCGCGCGGCTACCAGGGGGGCTCGGCCAACAGCCTCGACTGCGTCCTGCTCTTCATACCCAACGAGCAGCTCTACGGATTCGTACAGGAACATGCCGGTGGGTTGTTCGACGAGGCGCTCCAGCAGCAGATCGTGATGTGTTCGCCGATGACACTCTTCGCGGTACTCGCGGTGGTGCGGCAAGCGGTCGAGAGCTTCCGGATGGAGCGGACCGCCTCCGAGATCCTCGAAGTGCTCGGCGGCTTCACCAAACAGTGGGACGCGTTCAGCGAAAAGATGGACGCCCTGGGCCGGCATCTGGCGACGGCAAGCCGCGCGTTCGACGACCTCGCGGGGGTACGCACGCGTCAGCTCGTGCGTCAACTCGATCGTATCGATGACCTGCGCCGCCACGAGCCGGCCGAGGCCGGCGCGGTCCTCTCGCTGGAGAGCCCGGCCTACGCTGGGTAGGTGGTTCTCGCCGTCCTGATCGTCGCCCTGCTGGTCGTGCCGCTCGTCGAGCTGTACGTGATCATCCAGGTCGGAGACTGGATCGGGTTCTTTCCGACCTTCGCCCTCCTGATCATCATCTCGATCGTCGGTGCGTTCCTCGTCAAGCGGGAAGGGCTGAACACCTGGCGTCGGGCCCAGGCCCAACTCCGGGCCGGCGAACTTCCAGCCGGCGAACTCATCGATGGCGCGTTGATCGTCGTCGCCGGCGTCATGCTGCTCACCCCCGGCTTCGTGACCGATGCGCTGGGTGCGCTGCTGCTCCTACCCGCGATGCGCTACTTCCCGCGCCGGTGGGCTCGGCGCCATGCCGCGGTCCGCACCGGCAACGTGGTGTACGGCCGGGTCATCGATGTACGTGGCACCGGCGGACCGGAACCGTCGCCGGAGGACCCACCGATGATCGACCCGCCGGCGCCACGCTGATCACCAGATCACGGCATCAGTAGGGGCCGTCACAACACGAGTCCCGCCAACCGCACGCCGGACACCGGTAGTGCGCATGTTCGGGGCGCATCGGCGAACCACACGCGAGGCAGATCGTCGAGAGGTCAGGGGCGGGACGGCACCTCGAACTCGGAGGTCGCGGGGGTGTCACCGGCATGCGCGCGACCGTACCGACGGCGCCGGTCACGCGCGCGGACCCTCGGCGAAGGCTCAGCCGAGCCGCAGGAGTTCCGGTGCGACCCCACAGTCAGCCCGACGGGAGAGCGCGGCAAACGGGTCGCGTCCGTCCGGGCCGACGACGGCGTCGATTTCCGGCTCGGACCATTCCTCGAAGGGTGCGTCGTCGCCGTACTCGGCGAAGCTCGCCCGGACCAACCCCTCGAACAGCGGCGCGGGCAACGCATGGCCGCGAGGCACGACCAGCCAGATCTCGGCGCCCGACTCCCGTGCGTCCACCGCCAGCGACTCCGTTCCCGGCGCGACGAGGACAGCGACCTGCTCCCACCGCGAGAGCACCCACCAGCAGATGCGACGCTTCCAGCACCATCAACTCGATGGTGTCCACCACGCGAACGGGTTGCACCGAGACCCGCAACCGACGGGAGAGGCCGTCGTCGTCACGCGTCCGGACAGCAAGGATCTCGAGGTCGACGCGCTCGGCGAGACCATCCCGCACCGCGTCGGGCCAACCCGCGGTCGCCACCGGGGCGTCGGCGGGGAAGGGGAGTGCGACGGACAACGCGGCGGCAGTCGAATCGCGCCGCCATTCCCGCCACGCGTCCCACGCCCCGTCGGCTGGATCCGCCGCCGCCAACACGCGCGACGACAACCACCACAGCGGCGCGCTCGCCGGGTGATACGCCAGGAGTCGGCGACACGCGACGACGACCCCCATCGGGTCGTCCGCGAACCCGGCCAGGCAATCCGCGGCCTCCTCGAGGAGGACGGCATCCTCCTCCCCGGTCATCCGGGCGAGATAGCGCAGCCGCTCGAACGGCCTCAAGCCGGCTTCGGCTCCTTCGGCAAGCCCAGCACCCGCTCACCGATGATGTTGCGCATGACCTCGTCAGTCCCGCCGGCGACCCGCATCCCCGGAGTTCCGAGCACCATCTCGGAGAACGCGAACGTTCCCCATTCACCGGTGTCGGCAACGAGACGCGGCCCGAGGATCTCGGAAACCAACGTTCCGGTCCTCATCATGTTGAGCGTCAGCGCCAGCTTGGCGATCGACATCTCCGGACCTGGCAACTGGCCGGCACGGATCTTGGCCAACGCCCGTTGATTCGTATAACGCGCCGCCATCCCGTGGATGTACGCGTCGGCGAGCCCTTGCCGCACGAGCGGGTCCTCGGTCACCCCGAAGTGGCGGGCCATCTCGATCACCCGGGTCAGGCTCATGGAACCGCCGGCGGGTCCACCGCCGCCGATCGAGGCCCGCTCGTTCATCAGGGTGGTCAGCGCCACGGTCCACCCCTCGTCAACGTCGCCGAGTCGGTGAGAGTCGTGCACTCGAACTTCTTCGAAGAACACCTCGTTGAACGATGCGCCACCCGTCATCTGTCGGAGTGGGCGCACCTCGACACCCGGCGCGTGCATGTCCACGAGGAACATCGTCATGCCCTTGTGCTTGGGCTTGTCCGGCGACGTGCGGGTGATGATCTCACCGATATCGGAGTACTGCGCGCCCGACGTCCACACCTTCTGGCCGCTGATGATCCACTCATCGCCGTCGCGCTCGGCCCGGGTCTGGATTCCGGCCAGATCCGAGCCGGCGACGGGCTCCGAGAACAGCTGACAGCCGATGATGTCGCCACGCCACAACGACCGCAGGTACCGCTCACTTACTTCGGGGATCGCGTGCGCCAGGATGGTCGGGGCCACCATGCCGAGACCGATGCCGAACGGACTCTGCGACGGAATGCTGTAGTGCGCCGCCTGCTCCCGGTAGGCACGGTCATAGGCGGCCGGCAGCGCCCGACCGCCGTACTGCTCTGGTCCACTGATCCAACCGAAGCCGGCGTCGAACTCCTTGGCTTTCCAGGCCTTGGCCTCGAGGATCTCGGCCTGCTCTTCTTCGACTGTCTTCTCGTCGAGGACCCCGACGCGGTCGGAACCCTCGCCCCATACGAACTTGGACTCGCTGCGGCGCTCGGCGTTCGCATCCAGGAACCCACCGGCGTCGGCGAGAAACTGCTCCAGGGTGATCTCGGTCATCGGGCCTCCTTGTCGGCGGGGCGGATCGTAGCGACCCCTGCCCTCTAAGGTGCCCGGCGATGCCCGACCGCGTCGTTGCCCCCGCTCCGCCGCCGAGCCTCGCCTCTGTCGGCGCGGCCGTCGAAGGGCGCGTGCATACGCTCCTCGATGCCGAAGTCGCACGTTGGTCCAAGATCGACGCCAGCCTCTCGGACCCGCTCCGAGCGCTCCAGTCCCTCGTTGGAGCAGGGGGCAAACGGCTCCGGCCGGCCTTCTGCTACTGGGCTTTCGTCGGTGCCGGCGGCGACCGGTCCGATCCGCGCATTGTCGATGTCGGCGCCGCGCTCGAGTTGCTCCACACGTTCGCGCTGGTCCACGACGACATCATGGACAACGCTGACACCCGCC